>CAWUVK010000001.1:0-333948 GCA_963926055.1 uncultured Patescibacteria group bacterium
AAAAGATATAGATTTTCCACTTCCGGATAAAAAAGTAGATATTTCATCGAGTGGAACTATTTTTCAATATCAATGAGAATTATCACAAAATATTTTAGAAAAAAACTTAAATATTTTTGACTGAGGATTAGATCCAGTTACAAAAAAACCATATGGTTACGCAGTAAATACAGCAAGAAATAAATTTCAAATAATCTGATTTTTAGAAAACAGTGAAAATATTGGAAATATTTCAGCAAATAAATCATTTGCTGAAAATACAGATAAATATGTGAAATCTTCAGGAGATTCACTAGGAATTTTATTAGACGAAAATACAAATGATATAATTGTTCAAAGTGGAAGTTTAACACAAATCGATATTGAAAATAATACTGAAAATTATTCTATAATAATCGATAAAGAAATAAATACTTGAGATTCTGATGAAATAAAATCACTTTTATGATATAGAATGAATCAAGAATGAAGTTGTTATTCTATTTTATTAAATGGAAATTCTAATTGAGATTGAGTTTATACGATAAATCCAACATGAATAGATTGAGAGGAATTTGAAGTGTATTGTGACATGAAAACTCATTGAGGTGGTTGGACATTAGTTGCAAGAGGTATCGCAGGTCAAGCTAACCTTTTGTCGGAATCTGATGGAATAGTATCTTCTCCGAAACAAAATACAAAAGCAAGATTATCCACAGTTGATATAATTCAAATATGAAAAGTAACTTGAAATATATACGAAACAAGATTTTTATTTGATTCATTTGATGAAAAATATTTCCATCAATGGAATAATGGATTTTCTTGAGAATATGAAAATAGAATTATTTCAAGTGGTAATTCAACTCAAGAATCAATGAAAACCTGATATTCAGAGAATTATCTAAATAGGACTATTACAGCTTCAAGTTGATGTAGTTCAGGAGTATCGCCTTTTTCTGGAGCATCTGTTTGTTATACTTTATGGTACTACCCATGATTATGTCAAACATGATTTTGAAGAGCTGCAAGTTGTGCCAACAGATGGGGAACCAATACAACAAGTGAATGAGCAAATCATAGAAATGGAACATTTTGGGTAAAATAAAAAAAAGAACTTTTTAAAAAGTTCTTTTTTTTATTCATAATGCAAAGCATCAATTGGTTTGAGCTTGGCTGCTTTGTAGGCAGGTATTAAACCTGATAAAATTCACATAACTATTGAGACACTGGTTGCTATTATTAATACATTCATATTTATTACTGGACTAAAATCAGGAATAAAATGATCTATTACTTTTACCACTCACATGGAAAATAAAAGTGCAATTGCTGATCAGATCAAAGTCAGAATAACAGATTCAATCAAAAATTGTAATAAAATATTAAAATTTGTAGCTCAAATTGCTTTTCTAATTCATATTTCTCTGGTTCTTTCTGTAACCGAAACCAGCATAATATTCATGATTCAAATTCATCATACTATGAGTGCTATAGCTCAAATTCACCCAAGTAATAAAGTAAATTTTGTTATAAATCATTGCATCATTTCAGCTTGTTCTTTATTTGTCCTGGTTTGTAATCATGTAAGTGAAAAATCTTTTTCTTCTGCTAATTTAGAAAAATAAATTTCCGTGATTTTTTTTACTCCTTCAACATTTTCTTCTTCATTAACATCTATTTCAACATTTTGAATTGTATCTTGTCATAAGATTTTTTGTAGAGTGCTTAGAGGAACAAACATATTGTAATCAAAGTTCCAATTTTTTTCTTCTAAAATACCACTGACTATAAATATTTCTCATCAAACACTTAGCTTTTTTCAAACTGGATTTTCTTCTCAAAAGTAATCTCAAACAAGTTTATTTCATAAAATAATCATCTTTTTATTTTCTCAGAAATCATTTTCATCAAAATATTGTCAATATATCACAGATATTTCTTTATTTTGAAGATAATCTTTTGATATTCATTTTATTTCTCCATGTAAATTTTTATCTTTATAAATAGTTTCTCCATTATATCAACTATAATTTATATAAATATTTTTTATATTTGATGAAATTTTTTTTAAATTATCTATATTCTCAACGGTTAATAGATTTTTATTATTTCAAGATTCAGATTCATAGGATTTCATCAATGTAACGATTTTTGCATCACTGGAAAAATCTTTTAAAATAGCTTGTTTGGCTCATTCTCATAAAGATAACATAATTACAAATGAAGAAATCCCAATAATAATTCATAAAGTAGATAAAAATGAACGCAGTTTATTGGCAACAACTGATCAAAATGCTTGTTTGATAAATAAAAATATATTCATTTTTTTATGCGTTAATTATATTTCCATCACGAACGGTGATAGTTCTTTTTGTTCTTTGAGCAATTTCATTTTCATGAGTTACTATTATAATGGTTTTACCATCTTTATTTAATTGTTCAAATAAATCCATTATTTCGTCAGAAGTTTTTGTATCTAGTGCACCAGTTGGTTCATCTGCGAGCATTATCTTAGGTGAAATAACAAGGGCACGAGCTATTGCGACTCTTTGTTTTTGTCATCCGGAAATTTCATTGGGCATATTTTCCTGTTTTCCATCTAATCCAACTTGTTTGAGTGCTTCATTAGCTCTCTGTGTTGCTGTTTTATTAGATATTCATTGATATATTAGCGGAAGTTTTACCTGTTCTAAGACATTCATTCTTGGGATGAGAGAATAATTTTGAAATATAAATCATATTTTTTCTCTACGAATTCCACCACGAATAGATTCTTTTTTGTCGTCTAAACGTAAATTTTCTAAAATATATTCTCAACTATCAGCTGTATCGAGTAATCAAATAATATTCATTAAAGTAGATTTTCATGATCCAGATGGTCACATAATTGAAACATATTCTCACTGTGAAATATCTAAATTAATATTATTTAAAACACAATATTCTTGCGAAGCGATATAGTAGGATTTTTTAATATTTTTTAATTGAATCATCTTAAAATTCATAGTTATTACTAAATTGGCTCATATCTAAATCTATTTGCTCTATTTGTTCTCAGGCTTCAATTCATTCTAATACTTGATAATATTTTCCATCAGTATATCAAACCTCAATATATGTTTTTATTTTTTCTCAACTTTGTGAAATTTTATTTACATATTTTTTCCCATCTAAATCTGTATTTACAGAAATAAATGGCACAACTACACCAGTTGGAATTTTTTCTAATTCTATAGTAATATTTGCTTGCATTCCAGAAAATAATTTTAATTTTTCTGGATTATTGAGTGAAATTTTTGTGCTAAATTTTGATATTCCACTTTCTTGTGTTGGAGTAGTTTCTATTTGGGTAATCGCTCCTGTAAAAGTAGTATCTTCATATGCATCTAATTGTATATTTGCTGAATCTCAAATAGAAATTTTTACAATATCACTTTGAGAAACTTGCGTATTTATTTCAATTGTATTTGGATCAACAATCGAAATACTATTTTGAGAATCTGGAGTAAGTCTATCACCAGGTTTGATATCATTTTTTGTAATTATTCAATCAAATGGAGCTTGTATATAATAATCTTCAAGAGTATTATAGGTATCTTCTAATTCAACTTTTTTTTGTTTTACATCATTCACAAGAAATAAATATTCTTGGTTTTTTTGCTTTTCTAATAATTCATTTTTTTCTTTTATTTTTTCTTTGTATTGTATTTCCAATCTTTCTAATGAAATATTTGCTTGGAGTAATTCTTCTTGTTGATTTTTTGAAAATTCTTCAAATGCAATTTCTTCTTGCTGAATCTGACTGAGAGATTTTTGTAATCTAATTTTTTCATTTTCAATATTAAATTGTGCCGTTTGAGTTAAAAAATCTTGATTATCATTTACTTGTTGAATATCAATTTTGCTTTGTGCAATTGAGTTTTGTAATGATTGTTTTTCATTTTCTAAATCTTGGGTAATTTTTTCTACACTATCGGTTGTTTTTAATTCATCGATAGTATTTTTTAAAGAAGTAATTTTACTTGTAGCACTTGAATAAATTCATAAATAGGTAGATGAATATCATGAAATTTCTCATGATGAAAAATCTATACTTTCAACACTATTTTCAAATGCAGACGCTAATGAATTAGCTAATTTTGCCAGTTGAGTTTGTAAATGTTTATTTGCTTGTAATGTCAAAATAATATTTTTTGAATCGGTAGTATTTTCTATTTTCTCAAATGCTTGTTCATATTCTCAGTACAATTGATTTACACTGTAGGCATAATTTATTGCCTCACTTTTATATTGAGTATTTTTTGCTGAAAATAAATCAAAATGATCCATTTTATCTTCATCATTGAGTCCATAGATTTTATTAACTTGTGTGAGAATATTATCAATTGATATTTTATCAGATTCTAGTGAATAATAACTATTTTCGAGTTGAGAAATATATGCATTTATATTTTTTTGTAATTGTTCTTCAAAATTTTCATTTAGGGTATTATATTTTTCTTGTAGAGATTTAATTTCCAATTTTTTCGAAGCAATAATATTTTCTTTTTGCTCATCAGTGAGATTATAAGAAGAGATATTTTTTTTCACTTCCTGTTCTAAAATTTTGTAATTATTTTTTAATTCTAACAGTGATAAATATTTTTGTTGGATTTCTTCATCTTTATTTTTATCTTGGTACTCTTTTTTTGTCTTTGCTTGTTGTATTTGAGATTCTAAAGATTGAATATCTAAATTTATGTTTTTGAGAGAAACATTTTTTAAATTTTCTTCATATTGATTGAGTTTTAGTTGTGCATTTTCGAGATCTAATATAGCTTTTTGAATCTCACTTCTTGCTTTTGAATCATCAATTTTAGCAATTGTTTGTCATTTTAATACGGTTTCTCAAGCATTAAAATTTACTTCTTCAACTCTTCAAGTTTTATTAAATTTAATACTTTGTTCGTTTTTAATTTTTGTTTTTCAAGTGATTTGAATACCTGAATTAAAATCTTTTTCTTCTACCGTTACAATGGTAGGTTCTAATGTGAATTCTTGTTGTGTATTTCAAGAATTTGAGAAGAATTTTGCATAAGCAAAATATCAAATACTCACAAAAATTATTATTGTGAGTATTATTTTATTTCTTTTTTTCATGTAATAAGTAATAAATTAAAACTATTTTTCTAATAAATATCCATTGAATCTAAACATATCAACTGTATTTTTTTGAGTATCAATATTTGGATTTTCTATAGTTATAGAAGTTATAATGAGAATAAAATCTCCGTAATCATTTGAAATATCATATTGTAAATCTGTAATATCTAATTTTTCAGATTTTTGCTCTAATACTTTTTTAAGAATATTTCCTTTGATTTCTCTGTAATCAATATTTGTAATAATAGTATTATTGTTTGTAATTTTCATCATACCAGTTTCTCTTTGGAAATCAGTATTTGTTTTTGCATCTTGAGAATTATATGAATTAATTTCGTAAACTGTTTGAACTCAAGTTGTATTTAAAGGGAAAATACTATCGTTTGTATGTATGTAAAATGTTGATTGAGATTCAAAATTTCTTTCTGAATAATATCTTTCTACATTAATAGTTTGAGTTATATCATTGACTATTTCCCAAGAACTTGGTTCAGGATTATAATATTTATATTCGGGATTATTTTTTTTATTTTGTTCTTGTTGAGTAAGATGTTCTCAAAGTGTTTTTTGATAAATTTTTGGAAATAATTCTTTTATTTTTTCACAATTATCAAAATCACATAAATAATCTATTCCACTATAAATATTTTTTGAAAGTTCTTGTGAAATTTCATTTTCATTTTTCAAAGGAATTATTTCTCCATTTTCTTGTAAAATATTTGCTTGTTGTAAATTTTGAACTAATCTATCATATTGTCTTGATTCTGGTAGTGAATAAACACCCCAAGGTCAAATAGAAACAATTATTGTAAAGAGTGTTAAACTCGTAAATAGATGACCTAAATATTTTTTCTTGCTCAGTGCATAATACACAGAAATACATAATAACCATAAACCAAATATAACGACAAAATATCTATTAATCGTAACATCGTATTGTGAAATTCTTAAATAGATTGCATAAAATAGCATAAATATTTGAGGTATCACTACGTATGGAAAATATTTTCTAAAAACAGAAATATATTTATTTTTTTCTTCAAAAATATAAGAAAAAACATAAGTAATATATCCAAAAATGGTAAACGCGATTACCATCCAACTGACTTCACCTTTTGGCCAATCACCAAAATTAGAAAGAACTTTTGCTGAATATGCGTATAAAATAATGAAATAAATATATATAAACGGAATAGCAATATATTTTACTAAAAATGAGAAAAACGCATTTTCATTAAAATAATTATTGGTAAAATCTTTTTTATTCGGAATCATGCTCATAGCAAATATAGGAGTGATAATACTTCCTGCTATTATTGCCCAATCTCAATAAATTTCATTACTAAAATATCCACTTAAATCAAAAAGTGTGTGAACAGCTGTGATTCAAATAAATCATAAAATCATCAAAATTCCACCAAATATAAAACTGAGTAAAAATACAACACTCAAACTATAAAAATATGTATAATACACAGATTGTTTTCCGTTTGATTGTAAAATATTTTTAATATATGGAGCGAAATACAACATTCAAATTATTCCCGTGAGAGATAAAAAGAAAAAGACAATTTCTTCAATATCATTTATTCATGTTTGTTGAAAAAATACAAAATATAAGCTCGAATAAATAAGTGCTCAAATTTGTAATGCAATACATTTTGTTTTTGAAGCTTGAGTTGATTCTCAATACAGAGTAAATCAAATCGAAAAGAAAAATAAAGTTACCGCACTAAATATACCACGCATAAAATTTTCTTCTAATATTTGTGAGAAATTTCCATGTAATAAATTAAAAAATAGTATTGAAATAATGATGACTGAAATACTAGCTACAGGGAAACGATACAGTACTTTTTTGAGTTCACATGAGAGTTTTTGAAAACTCAACATTGAGAAAATATTTTTCATATGTATAATGGTAAATATATAAAAGGCATTTGTATATTTTATACAAATTACTCATTTAGTATAATCTATTTTATAAAATTCACTTGAAATTTTAATCTATTTTGAAATGATGTTATTTCAACTAGATTTTAATTATTTTTATATCATTTTGTTAAAAAATATATATTCTTTAATTCTTAGTTATGAAAATATTAATAGTAGAAGATAATCCATTGTTGAGAGAAAATTTGGAATTTCTTCTTAAAAAATTTCAATTTGTACCTGAAAGCGCAGCAAATGGACAAATTGCTTTTGATAAAATTACCACTCAAAAATATGATGCAATCGTTTTGGATATAAATATGCCAGTTTTAAATGGAAAACAATTACTTCAAAAACTTAATGAAATCTGAAAAAATATTCCAACTATTGCTCTTACATCAGATGGGATGCTTGAAGATAAAATAGAAATGTTTGAACTCTGAGTTGATGATTACCTTACAAAACCTTTTGAAGTGGAAGAATTAGTTATGCGTCTGAGAAGTATTTTAAAACGTGGAGAAATAAAAATAGATACAAAAAAAATACATAAAAATGTAGAAATAAATTTTACCAAAAAAAAATTATATTTTGATAATAATGAAATTATTTTTTCAAATAAAATGTATTTAATAGTAGAATTTTTAATGAAAAATATCTGATATCCTCAAAATAAATCAAAACTCATGGAATATGTTTGGTGAGAACAAGAAGAAAATCTAGAATTTAATTCTACTACTTTAGAATCACATATTTATTGTATTCGTAAAAAACTTGGAAAAGATTTTATCAAAACAGTAAAAGGAATTTGATATATAATCGAAGAATAATTTTTCTTACAATCTCTATTTAGTACAAATAATGTAAATAATTAAAAAATTATGAATTTTAAACATAAAATTTCACTACAAATCACATGAGTTATTTTTTTATTTTTTATTATTTTTGGAATAATATTTTTATTTATATTTTCAGATTCTGTGAGTATAAAAGATTTATTTTCTAAATTATTTGATCAAAAAATAATTTTTTGAAAATCAGTAGAATATTTTTATATATATTTATTCTCAAAAACATTTTTTATGTTATTTTGAATATATTTTATTATATATTTTTTCGTGAGAAAATATTTAGAACATATAGAAAAATATAACAAAAAATTGAAAGATTATAATCATTATTTAGCGCATGAATTAAAAACTCCGATTTCTATTATGAGTTCAAATTTAGATATTTTAAAATATGAATATTCTCAAGAAAATATTGAAAAGTCAAAACTTCAGCTGAAAAATATGACAAATATTATCAATGGATTATTAAAATTTTCACAATCTATCCAAATTTCAAATAAAACAGATATAAATATTGAAAACTTTATAAGAAAAAATATTTATTTTTTAGATGAAAAAAAGAAAAAATCAATCCATATTATCAATCAAGAATTTAATATGAGTATTTCTACTGATGAAGTTTTATTTTCACGAGTTATAAAAAATTTATTAGAAAACGCCTTAAAATATTCTCTTGATAAACAAGTAGAAATAATTATTAAAAAGGAAAAAATAATATTTAAAAATAATATTTTTGTAACACTGGAATCAGATGAATTATTAAAAATTTTAGAGAAAAATTATTCACGTAGTTATGGGAAAAATCAATGAAACGGTTTAGGAATTCCAATGATTGCAGAAATCCTTAAAGTGCTTGGTTTTGAGTTACAAATTTCATCAAAAAATAATATTTTTTATGCAGAAATTATTTTTTAAAGAAAGTCTTACAATTTTGTCTAGACTTTTTTTTGTGAAAACTTTTGATATTTCGCTTTGTATACTATAATACTTAGTAAATATTTTATAATTTATTTTTTATGAAAATAAAACCACTAGCTGACAGAGTTGTTCTTCAATGAGTTGAAACTCAAACTCAAACTGATTCAGGAATTTTTATCCCAGAATCAAATAAACAACAAAGACCATTTATTTATGAAGTAGTTGCTGTTTGACCAGGAAATGAAAAAAATAAAATGAATATACAAGTCGGTCAAAAAGTTTTATGCGGACAATATGCATGAGACGAAATAAAACACGATGACAAAGAATATAAAATCGTCGCTCAAGAATATATTTTAGCAGTTGTAGAAGACTAAGAGGAATTATTTATTAAAAAAATATTATGTCAAAAATTATCAAATTTGGTGAAGAAGCAAGAGCTTTAATGCTTGAGTGAATGCAAATTGTAAGTGATACGGTAAGTGTGACAATGTGACCTAAAGGGAGAAATGTAATTTTAGAAAAAGAATATTGAGTTCCTCTGGTAACAAATGATTGAGTTACTATTGCAAAAGAAATTGTGCTTGAAGATAAGTTTCAAGATATGTGAGCGCAATTGATTATTGATGCAGCTGATAGAACTAATTCACTTGCTGGTGATGGGACAACGACAGCAACAGTTTTAACTCACGCATTTGCAAAAGAATGACTTAAACAAATACAATCTTGAATTAATGCTGTTGAATTAAAAAATGGTATGATTTTAGCTGCAAGAAAAGTTATTCAAAAACTTGACGAAAATACTCAAGAAATTGATTCACACGAATCAGTTGCTCAAGTTGCTACCATTTCAGCTCAAGATTCACAAGTTGGTGATATCATTGCTCAAGCGATGCAAGAAGTAGGAAATAATTGAGTTATAAGTGTAACTCAATGAGAATCATTTGGGATGCAAGTTGAAATCACTCAATGAATGGAATTTACCAATGGTTATATTAGTCCATACATGGTGACGGATGAACAAAAATTAACTGCAAATTTAAAAAATCCAAGTATTTTAATCACGGATCAAAAAATTTCAGCTGTAAAAGATATTTTACCAATTTTAGAAAAACTCGTTTCTTCTGGGAAAAAAGAATTATTAATTTTAGCTGAAGACATAGAATCAGAAGCATTAAGTGCGATTGTTTTAAATAATTTAAAATGAGTATTTAATGTTGTCGCTGTTAAAAATCCTGGTTTTTGAGATATGAAAAAAGAAATTTTAAAAGATATTTCTATTCTCACTGGTGCAAAAATAATTACTCATGAGCTTTCTATGAAATTATCAGAAGCTTCTCTAGAAAATCTTTGAGAATGTGAAAGTCTTATTTCAACAATGGAAAAAACTACTATTATTGGATGAAAATGAGAAAATATTGAAATCCAAAATAGAATTGCAGATTTAAAAAATCATCTCGAAAAAGTAGATGGAAATTTTGCTCGTGAAAAACTAGCACAAAGAATTGCTAAACTTGATGGTTGAGTTGCTATGATAAAAGTAGCAGCAGCCTCAGAGGTAGAAACACAAGAAAAGAAACTTCGTATAGAAGATGCACTTAATGCTACTCGTGCTGCTGTAGAAGAAGGTATTGTTGCATGAGGTTGAGTAGCATTACTTCAAGCTTCCAAGGTATTAGAAAATATTGATTTTTGAAATAAAGACCAAAATATATGAGCACAAATTGTAAAAAATGCTCTACGTTATCCACTAATGCAAATTGCAGATAATGCCTGAAAAAATTGAGATGAAATTTCTCAAATTATTATCTCTCAAGATGATGTAAATTATTGATATGATGCTGCAAATGATGTATTTACAAATATGATTCATGCAGGTATTATTGATCCAAAAAAAGTTGAAAGAGTGGCACTTGAAGAATCAGTTTCACTTGCTGCAATGTTTTTAACAACTCAAGCTGCTATAGTATCAAAAACAAAACCTCAAAATAATAATCAAAATCCTCAAATGTCACATCCAGGAATGTGAGCATGAATGATGCCAGGGATGATGTAAAAAATAAGACCTTTGAATATTCAAAGGTTTTATTTTTTTTGCTAAAAATAGCTTTTTCTATAAAATATAAAAAAATATTTTTAAATATAAAAAAATTTATGGTTCGTTACAATAACAAGCACGAAAAAAAAGAGAGAAAAAAACTTCAAAATAGAAATAAAAAATCAGAAATAGAATCTGGGAAAATCGATTTTAATGTTGATCCTTGGGATGAGCCTCAATATAAAGATAACTCAAAATGAAAAAAAGCACTTTTAATGAGAGTCACAGCAGATCACAGTGGAAAAACATTTTATTTATTTGATCAAGAAAATAGAGAACATATTCAGGCAAAATTTTCTAAATCATTGCCAAAAGAATTATCAAAATTTATAGTTGTTTGAGATTTTTTATATTATCAAGAAATTTGAGAAGATTTTGAAATAATTTGAAGAGAACCGAGAAAAAATAAATTATCAAGGATAAAATGAGATGCCAATAGACTTTCACTTGGTGAAAAAAAAGAACAAATATTTGCTGTGAATATCGATATGGGGATTATCGTAGTTTCTGCTACGCAACCAAAATTTAATCCTGGAATGATAGAAAGATATTTATTATTATTTGAATATCATGATATTAGACCGATTTTATGTATTACAAAAACTGATTTATTTGATTTGGATCCATTTGAATATGAAATTTTTGAACTTTTATGACTTCCAATCTTTTTTATTACCAATCAAGAAGATGAAGAATTAACAAGATTAAAAGATTTTATTTCACAAAAAACGGTGGTATTTGTATGAAATTCTTGAGTAGGGAAGACTTCTTTGACCAATAAAGTCTACGGAGAAGAAATTGGTAAAGAATGAAATACAAGTGAAAAAACTTGATATGGCCAACATACTACGACTTCATCAAGAGTGTATGAATGGAAAAATGATAGTTTTGTTATCGATACTCCAGGAATCATGAATTTAAATTTATTTGAAGCAAATCGTGAAAATTTAAAATATTTATTTAGAGATTTTTTAGAGTTAAATAATTTCTGTAAATATAAAAAATGTACTCATACAATCGAACCAGATTGTGCGATTATTCAAGCACATGAAGATGGTATGATTTTACCAGAAAGATTTGAGTTATATCAAAATTTAATTAAAAAATTATAGAATCAAAAAAACCGATGCAAGCATCGGTTTTTCTTAATTTTAATAGGCTGTCCTTTCCTCCTTAACCTATTAAAAGTGTACCTTTTCCTCCTTTAGGTACCAAAAATGTTAGGGACTCTGTATAACTGGTATTGTAATTTTATGCCACGTTGTTGAGCCCTAACAGAGACGCATTATATAGAAAAAAAATATTAGTCAATAAAAAAAACACTTTTTTCTTGTATTCGTAAAAAAACTGCATAAAATAAGGAAAATAAAATTATAAAAAATATGTAAAAAATATGATTTCTAAAGAAAAACAAAAATTTATTAGAGCTCTTCATGCAAAAAAAATAAGACAAAATGAAAAATTATTTCTTGTAGAAGGGATTAAAAGTCTCGAAGAATTATTAAAAAGTAATTTTTCTATAAAATTCTTATATATAACGAAAAAGTTTTTAGAAAAAAATTATGATATTCTTCAAAAATTTGAATATATTATTTGTGGTCAAACAGATATAGAAAAAGTTTCAACTCTGCCTGCAAATGATGGATGAATTGCAATCGTAGAACAAAAATTATTTACTCTTGATAATATTGATACAAATAAATATAGTTTAGTTTTAGATACTATTAACGATCCTGGAAATTTAGGAACAATTTTAAGAATAGCAGATTGGTATGGAATTAATCAGGTTATTTGTAGTACAAAAACGGTTGAACTCTATAATCCTAAAGTAATAATTTCAACTATGTGATCATTTACAAGGGTAAAAGTTTTAGTTTGTGATTTAGAAGAATTTCTATCTCAAACAAAATTACCAGTTTACTGAGCATTTTTAGAAGGTGAAAATGTGCATAATAAACAATTTGAATTATCATGACATATAGTTATATGAAATGAATCTCACGGAATTTCTCCTGAAATAGAAAAATTTGTGACTCAAAAAATAACTATTCCTCAATTTTGACAAGCAGAATCTCTTAATGCAGGTGTTGCTACAGCTGTAATTTTAGATAATGTTATGAGAAATATTTCAAAATAATTGCTTTTTTAGAATAAGTTACTATATTTTTTATAGTAACTTATTTTTTTAATTTTATTGATGGCTAAATTTATTACAGGAAGTATTTCATGACATATTAATAAAATGACTTTTGCTGGAGCTATTGGAATACTTTCAATATTTTTAGTAGATTTTGTTGATATGTATTTTTTGAGTCAATTATGACAATCACAATTAGTAGCTGCTATCTGATTTGCAGGTATTTTAGTTTTTATGCTGACTTCAATTTGAATTGCTTTGATGATCACCATGGCTTCACTTACATCAAAATTTTTATGATCACGTCAACAATATAAAGCTCTCAATATTGCGAGTTCTATATTTTATTTTACATTGATTCTATCAATTCCTTTAACTGTTTTATGATATATTTTCGCGAAAGATATTTTGAGTTTTATGTGAGCCAGTGGCGAGACTCTGATCTTTGCAATGCAATATTTTAATATAGTTGTATTTGTAGTCCCATTTTTACTCTCATGAATGGCTATTAATGGCTTACTTCGTGCTATTTGAGATGCAAAAATGAGTATGATGCCAACTTTAGTAGCAGGGATTGTAAATATAGTACTGGATCCAATTTTAATTTTTTGATTAGATATGTGAATTTCATGAGCAGCAATTGCTACAGCTATTTCTAGAATAACACTATTTTGAGTTGGATTATATTGATTACATAAATATGGATTTTTAACTATTTGAAAATTTTCTTCATTATTTAAAAACTTAAAAGTTATTTTAGCTATTTTTATCCCAGCTGTTGTTACAAATATCTCTACTCCAATTTGAACTTCATTTATATTAAAATCACTTTCTGAATATTGAGATGATGTAGTTGCTGCAATGGCTGTAATTGGTCGTTTAGTGCCAGTTTTATTTGTGTATATTTTTGCAATGAGTTGAGCTGTGTGATGAATTATCTGACAAAACTTATGAGCAAATTTGATATCAAGAGTCAAAGAAACGATAGTAACTTCTATAAAATTTATTATTTATTATGTTGTTTGAGTCACAATTTTATTATTTTTTACAAAAAGTTTTATAATTAATATATTTGATTTACAAAATCAGTGAAAAGAATTATTTATTTTTTATTCTCATTTTCTTATAATATTTTTTATATTTAATGGAATTATTTTTATATGAAATGCTTTGTTCAATGTTATTTCAAAAGCCTATTTATCTACTATAATAAATATTTTAAAATCTATTATTTTCTTATTTCCTTTAATATTTTTACTAGAAAATAAGTTTGGTTATAAATGAATTTTAGCAGCAGAATCAGTTTCGTTTTTTATAAGTTGAATTATAACTATAGGATTTATTTATTATTTTTTATTTTATAAAAAGATAGATAATTGACAAAGTTAAACATTTACATATATTTAAAAAAGTTCAACCTGGAAAAAAGGAAAAATAATATGATGAATAATTTTTATAAGTTATTAATTACTTTTATTATAATCATCTTAAGTATAAATTTTTTACTGTATTTATATTTTGATAATTTAGATGTTTATTTAATATTGTTAATTTCTTTATTTAACATTTTATTCGGATTACATTTCGTAAATATTCTACAAGCACAAACGCAAAGATATTTTAAGCAAGTGCGTAGATTATTGTTCTTTTGTTAATAAAATCGGCTGTAGTACTGCCGTTTTTTGTTGCTTTATTTTTTTTTATTTTTACAATTATAAAAAAATAATTTATTAAAATTTTATAAAAAAATGAATCAGATAATTTTAGAAGCTACAAAAAATATTCTTGAGAAAAATTTAGAGATTAATTTACCTCCATATTGTGATTTTCCAGTTATAGTTGTATATGATTTAGAATGTGAATTAACAAAAAATATTTGAGAAGCATATAAAAAAAATTTAGAAAATAGAAAAAATAGTGAAGTCATTATTTTTGAAGAAATCCAAGCGGAAGTTCTCAAAGAAAAACTTATGAATTTACCAGAATATTCTACTGTTGTATTAGTTCAATCAAGAGATTTCAGACTCGATGAGTTTAGAATCCGTTTAAATCTTCACAATAAATGAGTTGGTTGTATGGAACATAATCATCTTATTTATCTCAGGAAAGGAGAAGAAAGTACCTATATTGATGCTATTTCTTATAGATGAGAAGAGTACGATAGACTTTCAACAAAGTTTAAAAATATTTCAGATAATGCCCAAACAGCAAAAATAGTTTGTCATAACTGAGATACTCTAGAAATTTCAGGATGATTCGAAGATATGAAACAAAATATTTGAGATTACACAGACAGAAATAGAGGTTCAACACTTCCGTGTGGAGAAAATTTTTCTGAATCTAAAGAGTTTGATAACGTAAATGGAAAATTATCAATTACGTGTTATCCAGATAGTGATATGAATATTCACTTTTGCGAACCGTTTACTATAGATATAAATAAATCTATGATAACTTGCGATGATGAAAAGTGTCCAGAAATTTTTAGAGAATTTTTAGAAAGAATTGCTAGAAATGAAGATGGGGAAGTAATGATGAGAGAATTATGATTTGGTCTCAATCCAGCTATTTCAAATAAAACTCCACTCAACGATGTAAATGCATTCGAAAGAAAAGCAGGTTTTCATATTTCTATGTGAAAAAAACACGGGATTTATAGAAAAAAACTTCATAGAAAAGTAAATCAAAGATTTCATATTGATGTATTTCCAGACGTAAAAGAAATATTTTTTGATGATATTCTCGTATTTAGTGAAGATAAATTTGTGATATAAGTTGTTATTAAAAATTAAATAAATAAAAAATGTCTACATTAAATCATCAAAAAAAAATCTGTAAAAAATTTGGATTAAGTTATGATCCATGTGATATGGAACAATATTTTTATATTACTCCAGATTTCAACGAAAATAATTTCCCGATAGAAGGGAAAAGATATGCACAAGAAGATGATTTTTCAGGTTGGTATATCTGGTCTGGAGAAAATCCTAAAAACAATGATGCATTCAAAAAAGTTCCTCTAAGTGAAATAGATAATTACAGCAAAGAATTAAATAAATTTTTATGACTCGAACGTGGTACAAGATTTATCATAGAAGATGATTATTTTGATGCAGAGTTTGATTATAGAGTGTTTAATATGATTGATAATAATTATTAGGATTTTAGATATTGATAAATTAATTTAGTTATATTCTTAATAAATAAACATGATTGAGATAAACAAATCATTAAAGGATAGAGATCTATTTAATGAAAGAGATAAAATAATAAAAAATGTATTAAAACCAATTTTTAAAAATGCTTGATTTAAAATATCTTGAAATACCTTTAGGAGAGAAACTAAAGACCTCTATCAAAGATTAACGATTCAAAATAGTTCTTGGAATCATTCAGAATCAGTTTCTTTCTATATAAATATTGATTCTGAAAGTAAATATTTATATCAATTTACATGAAAAGAATTACCAATAAAAGAACCGACTTGGAATTTTAGAGCTCAAGAAATTATTTGATGACAAAGTTATAGACTTGATTATAATTCTACTTTCGAAGAATTTTCAAAAAAAATAGAAGAAGATATGAATTTATTAATTAAAAAATATTTTGAATTATCTTCTTTAGATCTTTATTTAATGTATGTTGATTTATTTAAAAATCATAATTCATATTGATTATGAAATAGATTAATCTATTTACTCATACCTTTATTAAAGGAAAATAGTTTAGAATGAAAAAAAATGTTTAGTAATTTCTTATCTGAAATTCAAGCATCTTCCAAAAATAGTGAATATATAGAAAAAACTAAAAAGATAATAGCTAGATGTATTGATATTATTGATAATAATAAAAAAATTACCCCACCAGGTAAAGAAAAACATCATATTTTATATGTATGAGGTAAATTAGAAAATACTCTAAAAAAAAGAAAATTTAAAGATGTTTTTCCTTTAGTTATTAACTGGTTAGAAAATAATACTTATTATGAAGTTGAGAAAGAAATAAAATTTATTTTAAATAGATATGCTAGTTGTACATGAACAAGTTATACTAATAAAGTTAATTTATTGGTTAATGATTTTATGAAAAATAATTTCCCTCATATAGATTATGTAATATGAAACGAAAAAGAAGTTATTATTACTATGAATGATGTAAATAAACTTCACTCATTAAGTTCTAATAAAAATTACCAAGATTTTTTTAAGTTTTCTAAATATGAAATAGAATTAAAATTTAATTTTAATTTAAAATGAATGGAGAAATTAGATGATAATATAATGAAAAAAAGATATTTTAATACAAATATTGAATTAAAATTAGCTGAATACTCTGATTCAAAATATACTATTAATATTAAAGAAGTAGAATCTTCTGATATTAATAAAAATGATATAGAGGATTTTATGACTAAATTTTCTAATGATTTTCCATATAAATTATCAGAAAAAGATTTTTCAGTAGATACATTAGAATTTGATATTTTATAATTATTACAAATTAATCAAAAAAAGTAAAATAAATAAAATTATTTTACTTTTTTATTTTTCTTAAAAATAAGCTAACTCAAAATATTAATATAAAATAAACTATAAATGATATTATTCATTGAATAAAATTAATTTTTGTTGGATTTTCTCTAATACTTAGTAGACTCGTTTGTAATGGATATTGATAATGTATTGCAGTAATATCCTGATTTATAAATTTGATAGGGAATCAAAATTCTACATTTTGAGCATCAGTAGAATTTTTTACTTCAACTGGAATCATCAATGAAATAATTAATAAAAATACTGATACAAGTAATACAAAAATAATATTTTTCATAATTAATTATTTATATAATATTTTATTTTAAATATTTTACTTGAAAATATTTATTAGCAATATTTATTTTTTTATTTTTTAGATAAACTTTATTTCTTGAAAAAATAAATAATTATTATATACTTTTGGTAACCCTCTGTATTTGGAAGCATATTTGTTTATTTATAAAAATATGAAATTTGCGAAACCAATTGTGCTAGTGAGTAAATGTCTTGAGTTTGATGCGTGTCGTTATAACGGTATGAGGCTCAATGCACCACTTGTATACAAATTAAAAAAACATGTGGATTTTATCCCTGTTTGCCCTGAAGTTGCGATTGGACTTGGAACTCCTCGTACACCTATTCGTATGATAAATGTTGAAAAAAACTTACGTCTTCATGAAGTTTGAACTTCTAGAGACCTAACAGATAAAATGAATAATTTTTCATCTGAATTTTTTGATTCATTGGATGTCATAGATTGAGCTATTTTAAAATCTCGTAGTCCATCATGTGGTCTAAGTGATGCTAAAATTCATAATTGAGATTCAGGTTTAGAAAAAATAGAAAATTTAAAAGCTGGTTTTTTTGCAAAATTTCTTCATAAAAAATTTCCTCTTGTACCAAAACAAGACGAAGGAAGAATTTTAAATTATAGAATTCGTGAAGAATTTCTCACTAAAATTTTTACTCTCGCAGAATTTAGAGAATTAAAAGAGCAAAAAAATATTTGAGCACTTATTAAATTTCACACAAAACATAAATATTTATTTATGTCATATTCACAATCAGATCTAAATAGACTTGGAAATGTTTTAGCGTGTCATGATAAAACAAATTATGATGAAATAGAAGCTGCGTACGAAAGATATTTACAAGAATTATTTTTAGAAAACAAAACTCAGAAAAATTTTCTCAATGCAATTTTTCATATTTTTTGATATTTTAAAAAATGTATTTCATCAGACGAAAAACAATTTTTTCTTGATACAATTGAGTTATATAAAGAGGAAAGAATTCCTACATCAGTTGTTATTCATATGTTAAAATGATGGGCTATTGCTCATAAAATAGACTATATTTTACAACAAAGTATATTTTTCCCATATCCAGAAGATTTGATAGAATTATCAGATTCATGAAAAAAAATTAAAATTTAATCAAAAAACATGTATAAAAAAACTATTTTTTGGTTTCGTCAGGATTTAAGAACTTTCGATAATATTTGATTGTATAATGCTGTTTTAGAATCTGAAAATATTATTCCAATTTTTATAATAGATAAAAATATTCAAGAAAAATTTTGAAAAAATGATAAGAGATTTTCATTTATTTATGAATTATTAAGAGATCTAAAAAAAGAATTACAACAAAAAGAAAGTGATTTATTTGTATTCGAGGATAGACCAGAAAAAATTATTCCAGAAATTATTGAAAAATATAATATTGATTCAATATTTACGAATACTTCATACAGTAAATATTGAACAAAAAGAGATAAAATAATTAATGATTATTGTGAAAAAAATAATCTTGCATTTAAAAGTTTCACAGATTATCTGATTCTACCACCAAAGAAAATTGAATACAGAAAAGTATTTACTCCATTTTACAAAAAATGGAGACCAGTGGTGGATAGTTTAGATTTAGAATTAAAAACTATTAAAATTATTCATACTGATTTTAGTTGTGAGGAAACTATAAATATCCCAGAATCAAAACATGAATATTTTGATTTAGAGAGTGCAAAAGATTCACTGGCTCATTTTAATTTTGAAAAATATGAAGAAAAAAAAGATTTTCCAGCAGAAAAATATGGAACATCAAAACTTTCTCCATATTTAAGATTTTGAAAAATTTCACCACGTTGGTTATTTAAAAGAGTGGAAAATATAAATGAAACTTTTGTAAAAGAATTAGCATGGAGAGAATTTTGGCATCATGTGAGATATAATTTTCCTGAATTTGAAAACCTAGAATTTCAAGAAAAAAGGAGAAATATTTCTCGGCTCAATGATGAAAAAGATTTTAATAAATACTGTGAAGCAAAAACTTGATACCCGATTGTCGATGCAGCTTTGAAGCAATTGACGGAAACAAATTTTATGAACGGGAGAGTTCGTATGGTTACGGCAAGTTTTCTAACAAAAAATTTATTAATAGATTGGAAAAAATGAGAAGAATTTTTCTCACAACATTTGCTAGATTATGACGAAACTATAAATATTTGAAATTGGCAATGGTCTGCTTCTGTTGGTCCAGATCCAAAACCTCTGCGTGTTTTTAATCCTATTTTACAATCACAAAAATTTGATTCAAAAGCAGAGTATATAAAAAAATATATTCCTGAGCTCGAAAATTTTCCTGCTGAGGAAATTCACGATCCAATGAAATACACTCTTGAATGATATTTTACTCCAATGGTTCCACAAAAAGAATCTGGGAAAAGAGCAAGAGAATATTATAAGTGAGAAGAAAAATAAAAAACCAAAACTTAGTTTTGGTTTTTATTTTTTTCTAATTTATTTTTTATATCATCAATAGTTTCTCTTAAATAATTTTTTTCATATCAATGAGAATATAATAAAGAATTCATACTACTAAATTTTCATGTATTAATGGCATTTTCTGCAGCATTATACATTTGTTCTGTTTCGTATAATAAGTCTCATAGTATATCTTCATCAATTCATGATAACTCTTGTGTTGATTCTAGAAATTTTAATTTTTCATGTAAATTCATTATTAATAAAACTCCTCATTTGACACGATTTATATTTCATTCTACTCATAATGTTTCGTTTTGTTCATATCTTTCATCCATCGATAATTTATGATCTTGTGAAAATGATTTTTCAGTTTCTTCTAATAATTCTACTAAGTTATTTATTGCTAATGTCATATTTTATTATTATTAATTAATTTTTATTTTTCTAATTTATTCACGATATATTCAAATTTTTCGATGATTCATTTTTTGTATCAATTATTTTTTGAGAGATAGGTTGAAAGATTGAAAGCAATCGTAGGTTTTCCATAATGTCTGAAATATCTTCAAAAGAGTTTTGCATAAGCTTTTGATATTTTTTTTGCTTGAACTACTTTTTTCATTCTCAAGTCTAATATTTCTAAACTTCTTTCAACTTTTTTAGGATCCTTATTTTCTCAAAATTTTTCGCTTCTTTTTTGTATTACTTTGGATAAGTATTCGAATATTATTTTTTCTTTATAGTAATATTCAAATTCTCCATCTAAGACAATCCAATGGTATTTTAAAAAATCTTTTGATTCAATATTTTTCTTTCCGTACACTTTTGTTATTGCGCGTGAAATCATTTCTTCATCATGAAAATAATCAGGATCACGATCAATCATAGCAAATACATTTTCTGGTCAAAATATATCTGAGCAAAATGTATACCAATCTGATAATGCTCACTTTCATCAAACATCGATAACATTTATATTTTTTGATTCTAAATCATATTTATCCTCTCATTGTTCTCAAAAATAACTTGAGTTTTTCCACTTCCAGTTTTCAAAAATATTTGGAACAGCTATTTTTTCGGTTTCTCATTCAACTAAAATCACAGAATCTGAGAAAAATATTGATGCATTTTTAAACAATAAATTTATCATTATTTTATTGTATCTTCCATGAGAATTATCAATTTTTTTTATTTGAGTCTCGTTTTCATATTTTTTCACAAAAATTATATCAGATATTTCATAGACTCATTTTTTAAAATTTGTTACTAATTCAGGTGAGTGAGTTGCATAAAATATTTGAGTATTTTGTAATTCTGCAATTTTTGATAAAATATTATCTATATGTTTTGTTGCGTGTGGATGTAGGAAATTTTCAGGTTGATCGAGTAAAAATAATTTAAATCATTCACTTTTTGCGTGTTTTATGGTACGTAGATACAATTCCAGCAGTGAAATAAGCAGCGTTGTATTTTTTGAGGCACTTAATTTTCCTAGTTGTCATAATTCTAAGATTTTATGGATATAAATATTTTTAAAGTGTGTATTTTCTTTGTTTTCAAGAATAAGATTTATTAATCGATGATATCAACTTTTAGGGTCTTTATTTTTGTATTTTCTGTCAGCAGGTATATAGATAACCTGAATTTTTTTATAAAATTCTTCTATTTTTTTCGGAATAATATATTCTATTTTTATTTCTCACTTTATATTTTGAGCTTGAGTTTCTAAAACAAAAATTTCAGTTCAAATTTCTAAGGTTAAAGAAATATATATCTTTTTCTCGAGATCAAAAAAATCAGATTTTTTTATTTGTTTATCTTGAAATATTACTCTAATGGCTTTTAATATATTTGTTTTTCCACTATCATTTTTCCCAACAAAAACATTTTTATTCGGTCAAAATTCCATCTGAGTATTTTTCAGACTTTTATAGTTTTGAACTTTAATGTGTAAAATTTTATACATAAAAAAAGAGTAATAATTAATTACTCTTATTTTACCATATTATTTCTAAATTTGACAAATTATTTTATTTTATTATAAATAATTAGATTAAACTGTTAATCATAAATTTAAAAAGGAGATTATAATGGCAAAAGTAGCTATTATTATGGGTTCGAAGTCAGATGGTCCTACTATGCAAAATACTGCAATTATGCTTAACAAATTAGGTGTAGAATATGAAGCTAAAGTAATTTCTGCTCATAGAACACCTGATTTATTAAAAGAATTTGTTAGCTCTGCAGCAGATAATGGTTTTAAAATTATTATTGCAGGTGCT
Organism: uncultured Patescibacteria group bacterium; assembly: GCA_963926055.1. GTDB lineage: Bacteria > Patescibacteriota > Gracilibacteria > BD1-5 > UBA6164 > CAJXJP01. The sequence continues at coordinate 22,640 of CAWUVK010000001.1, forward strand.
GGTGGAGCAGCTCACCTACCTGGTATGGCAGCAGCATTTACTCATTTACCAGTTTTGGGGGTTCCAGTTAAATCTAGTAAATTGAGTGGAGTAGATTCGCTTTATTCAATTGTACAGATGCCAAAAGGTGTAGCTGTCGGTACATTAGCAATAGGAGAAGCTGGTGCTGCAAATGCAGGATTACTTGCGGCTCAAATGTTAGCAATTACTGATCCTGAAATAACAAAACGAATTAAAAAATTTCGTTCTGAACAAACTCAGGATGTTTTAGAAAACCATATATTAAATTTCTAATTATGTTTTTCTAAAAAGAAAAAACCACGTAATTACGTGGTTTTTATTTTTTTAATATTTTTCCATAAATAGATGCAATAATTAAAGAAAATCAAAGTAATAATACAATTGTAGAGCCAGCTGATGAATCTAAATAATATGATATAAATAATCATCAAATTACACTGATTATAGCGATACAAGCAGATATAATTTTCATTTGAAAAAATGAGTTTCAAGCAAGTTTTCAAATATTAGCTGGAAGGATTAAAAATGCTCAAATTAAGAGAATTCAAAATATTTTTATCGAAATAGCAATAAGTATACTAGTGATAATTAGAAATAATATATTTGCCATTTCATTGTTTTTTTGAGTCGCTTTTGAAATTTCATAACTCAGAGAGTTTCATAGTAATATTTTATTAAATTTCATAAAATATAATAAAATGATTATGAGTAAACCTATAGAAATATATATATCAGTTTTTGTAATAGATAAAATATTTCAAAATAAAAAGCTAAATACATCGATTTTTAATCCTGGTAAAAAACTGAGTAAAAAAATTCATCCTGCCATTGAAATTTGAGAAATATATTCCATGATTGAATCACTCGTAATTTTTTTACTTTTTTCTAAAAAATATATTCAAATTGCAGCAATAACAGCAAATATTATTGCAGTAAGACTATTTGATATTTGTAAAATAAGTCAGACTATAATTCATAAAAAACTGGCATTTGCAATTGTATGACCGATTTGAACTTCTCTTCTAATAACGATATAATTTCAGATTATTGAGCTTGATAATGCAATTATGGTTCATGCAATCAACGCATTTTGCATAAAACTATATTGTAATATTTCCATTTTATTTGTGGTTATGAGTATGATCGTGAGTATGTTTATAAGGGATTACATAATCTCCGAAAACATTTCAAAACTCTTTATTATTTTTAATTTCTTCCGGTGTTCATGTACAGAAACAATTTTTATGTAAACAAATTATTTTTTTTGAATGTGAGTAGACCATTTTCATATTATGAGAAACAATTAATATGGCTAGATTTTGGAATTCTACTTGAATATCATGAATCATTCCATAAAAATTTTCTTCTCAAATACTATCAATTCAAGCTGTAGGTTCATCTAAAATTAAAAATTCAGGTTCACTCATGAGAGAATTAACTATTAATACCTTTTGTAATTCTCATCATGAAAGCTTAGAAACTTGTTTGTTTATTAAGTTTTCACTATCAAAAATTTTAAATAGTTTTTTCATTTTTATAATATTTTTTTTATTATAAATTTCTAAAAATTCTATTACTGTGAGTGGAACAGTTGGATCGAAATTTATTTTTTGAGGAACGTATCAGATTTTGTTATAATTTTTATGTATCTCTCAACTATAGTTTTTATTTATTCATACTATGGTTTTTAATAATGTTGATTTTCCAGTTCCATTTTTTCCAATAAGCGAAACAATATCTCCTTTGAATATTTCAAAGGAGATATTGTGTAACACTTTATTTTCTCAAAAAGTTACAGAAATATTTTTGAGTTCAAGAATTTTATTATTCATAAATGTGTTTCAAGTTATTTAAGTTTGACTCTATATTATCAAAATATCAAATTTTTTCAATAGAATTTCATAATGGATCTAAAATATATAGGTTAAGTTGATAATCTGATGTAAGTGTCTCAATAAGTTTTGATTCAAATTGAGGTTCTTTAAATATTGTTTTTACATTTCTTTGTATAATTTCATCAATAATTATTTTCATTTCTCATACACTTGGTTCACGACCAGCTGTTTCTTCTAAAACTAAAGCATTTTCATCTAAAATATTGAATTCTTTAAATAAATAATTAAAAGCTTCATGGAAAATAATAAAATCTTGAGTTGATTCTGCCATTGAATAATTATTTTTTATTTCATCAGCTTGAGTAATAAATTCTTTTAAATTATTTTCATAATATTGTTTATTTTTTGGATCTATACGAGATAATTCAGTTGAAATACTTGTAGCAATAACTTTTCCATTTTCTAGAGATAACCAGAAATGTGGATCAAAAAATATTTCTTCATCTTCGTGATGTTCATCTTCGTGATGCTCATCTTCGTGATGCTCATCTTCACTATGATTATGATGATCATGTCATTTTAATAATGCAATATTATCTTTAAGTGTAATAATATTTTTTTCGGTAATATTTTTTATTAAAAAATTATCGAGTTGTAAACCTGTAGATAAAATTATATCACTATTTTGAAGTTTTTTTATATCTGATGGTTTTAATTCAAAACTATGCGGAGAATAACCTGGTTGTATAATGTTATTTACTTCTACATTTTCTCCACCTATATAATTGGCAATTGATGCAAATGGTGTAATTGTGGAAACTATTTGAATAGTATTCATTGTATTTTGTTTTTTTAGATTACTTGAATTATCTTGTCCGCAAGAAACTAAAAATATCGCAGTTAACAGGATTAATAAGTATTTTTTCATATTTGATTTTTAATAAATAAATGCAAATCATTTGCAATTTTATCTATTTTAAAAAAAAGTCAATAAAAAAGACCTTATTATGATATAAGATCTTTTTTACACAAAACATATAACATTACCTTTTCTACGAAAGAAACCGAAGTTTCTTTCATATCTATAGGTAAAACAAAACATAACTGCCTTTTTCCAATACACACCTCCTTTATGTATTTTCCTTTCGGCACGTATAACTATACTCACTGGATATTAAATGGACATTAAATTTTTGAACTTTTTTTAATGAAAAGTATTGACAATTATTTAAAATATGGTTAAAAAATCATATTTTTCTTAAGATATATTTAAGTTGCGTGATTATTATATATTTAATATATTTTAATAGACAAATTATGATTAATAAAATGAACTGGTTTATGGTGCCAACAAAAATATTTGATAGAGCAAATGACTTTTATAATATTTTATTTGATACAAATTTAGAATTAGATCAAGATTATAAATGAAATAGAATTGCTTTGATAAAAAGTGAAGAAGATGTAATTTGATGTATTTCTGAAAATCCTTTATATGATCCTTCTATAGCAGGAGTTATTATATATTTAGATGCTTGAAATAATTTAGACGCTATTATAAATAGAATCATTCCGGCTGGAGGAAAAATAAAAATGCCAAAAACTCAGATTTGAAAATTTGGTTATGTTGCACATTTTGAGGATTCAGAAGGGAATTTACTATGATTATATCAAAAAAAATAATTTTATTGTCACATAATGTATATTCTTTCGTTATACACTATGAGAATGAAAAATAGCATTCTATTTATTTAAAAAATATAAAATTATATATTATGAAAAAAATTATTGCTGCAGGTTTATTATCTGCATTATTAACTACTGGTGCATTTGCTGACTTAAATGGTTCTGTAGAAATTAAAGATGATCAATGAAAAGTTATTGGAACTTCTAGATCAATTGATATTGTTACTACTTCTGTAGAGCTTAGAAATGAATTATCTCAAAATGATAAAAACTTTATAGATCACGCATATGATACTTTAAGTCAAGATGATGTGAAAACATTAGAAAAGATTAATTTTTTCATAGATGATTACGTTTTTGAAAAAAATAATACAAAAACTAAAAGAGTATTAGATAATTTAGTTGCTGGTTTAGAACAAGAAGTTTTTAAATTAGTAATGAAATATCCAGCTGATTCAGCTATGAGTAAATCAGATTCAAGAATGTATTTAATGTTAAATACTTTAAAATTAGAAACATATGCTAAATCTTGGTAATCACTAAAAAGAGAGGAAACTCTCTTTTTTTCTTGCACATTTTTTTTATTTCTTTAAAATAGGGAAAAATTTAATATTTATTTCTAAAAAATGAAATCTAAATTATCAAAACTATATAAAGAAATTAGAGAAAAAAGAGATGAGTTATTCCAAGAAATGGAAAAGATGAAAGATAAATACAACTTTGATTATATAAAAGGAAAGATTGTTTTTTCAAAAAAACAAAAAGAAGAAAATAAAAAAGAAAGACTTCCAACATATCGTTATATGCTTGGAGCTCAAATTCGACATATTATTTCTATGCCATTTATTTATGGTATGATTGTACCAGCTTTATTTTTAGATATATTTTTATTTGTATATCAACAAACCTGTTTCCGTTTATATAGAATACCTTTAGTAAAAAGAAAAGAATACATTACAGCTGAAAGAAAACATTTAGATTACCTCAATTGGATTCAAAAAATAAATTGTTTATATTGCTCATATGTAAACGGTATATTCTCATATGCAGTTGAAATTGGTGGAAGAACAGAAAAATATTGGTGTCCAATTAAACACGCAAGAAAAAATAAAACGTTTCATAATTGGCAAGATCATTTTTCTGATTATGGAGATGCAAAATGATTTAAAAACTGTTTTAATTCAAATAAAGAATATTATGAAGAAAAATAAAAAAATAAGAAATTTTAATTTCTTATTTTTTTATTTTATAAATATTTTGAGAATTTTCTAAAATAGTTTTTTCTATTTCTTCTGGAGACTCACTACGTAATTCTATGATTTTTTCCAAAACAAATTGTGCAAAAGCAGGTTCATTTTCTTGTTTTCATCTATATGGAGCTGGAGTAAGAAAAGGAGAATCCGTTTCTATTAAAATATTTTTTAAAGGAATACTTGCTGCAGTTTCAGCTATTTCTTTTGCATTTTTAAACGTAACAATCCCACTAAAACTCATCATTGCATTTGGAGAAATTTCAAAACATCTGTTTGCAAAATCTAAATTTTCTGAAAAACAATGAATAATAAAGTTTTGAAATTTTTTTTCTTTTAAAACTTCCAAAATATCTTCTCAAGAATTTCTATTATGTATAATTATAGGAAGATTATATTTTTCAGCTAAAGAAATATGAGCGAGAAAATATTGCTTTTGTTTATTTTTTTGTTTTTTTAATTCTTCAGGATTTTCACTCACCCAATAATAATCTAAACCAGTTTCTCATATTCAAACAATATTTTGTCTATTTTCGATAATATATTTTTCTAATAATTCGATATCTTTTTGAAGTGTATTTTTTGAATCTAAAACATCGCTTGGATGAATTCAAACAGTCGCAAAAATAAACTCGTATTTTTGAGATAATTCTAGAGATTTTTTTGAGGTCTCAAGATTTGTCCCAATGGATACGAGATATTTTCATCCAGAATTTTTAAAATTTTCCAAAATTTCTGAAGTATTTTTATTTTTTGCTAAGTATGGATGGCAGTGTGTATCAATAAACATATTAAAATGTTACTCATGAAGTAGAAAGTTCATAGCTGTTTCCAGAAGTATCAGTGAAGTTTGCTTCAACGATATTTATGTGTTCTGTTTTATTTTTGTTTTTATTGATTTCTAATAGTGCTACTTTTTCTCATTTGATAATATTTTTTGGTTCATCAAATTGTAATAGAAAAGTCGATATTCCATTGTTTGTTGAAACATGTTGGAGTCCATTTGCTTTGAGAATATTAATGTTTTCAGGATTATAAACAACTGAAAAAGTCACATTTTTTACATTCGTCATATTTTTTGATGAAAATAATGAAAAATATACAGCTTCTTGTTGTAAATAAAGGTCTGATTTATTCATTTGAATTTCTGATTCAATAGCATTAACTTTTAAATTTTTTACTAAATTTGAATCATCGAATAAGAAAATATTTATACCAACAGCAAATACTAAACTTGTAGCTACTATGCTAATGTTAGAAAATTTCTTTTGTTTGTTGTATTTTTTTAATATATCTGTCATAGTTTTGTTTAATTTATAATTACTCTTCTAGTCTACACTATTTTTAGCTATTTGCAAAATTACAACACTTTAGATATTAATACGACACTAATTATTAAAATTATCGCACTAGAAAGCACATTAGAGTACTTTTCAAGTTGTTCAAATTTTTTGTATGATTTTCACTTTATATATACACTAATTATCACAATTAATATTAATGTAGTAAAAATACCAGCTCAAAGTGCTCAAACGAGTAAAAATATCCGTTGCGACTTTCATAATGCAATTAATAATAAAAATATACTCCAAGCAAAGCTACAAGGAGCCAGTCATGCAAAAAATGCTATCCATAAACTTTTATTCTCTTTAGATTCGTTTATATTTTTATTTTTCTTGAGAGCTTTTATAAATAAATATATTCACAGTAAAAATAAAAATATACTACTTATAAGCTGTACGATATAATTAAATTTTGTAATATCTATAAATCATATAAGTATTTTTGTGACAAGAAATAAGAGTAAAATATCTAAAATATGTGTAATAGTAAATATTACTGCAAATAAAAATCATTTTAAATATCAGTTATCTTTTTCTAATGTATAAGCAATTAGTAGTGATTTTGAATGTCCCGGTCAAATTGCATGTATAAATCAAAGTCAAAATACAAGTAAAAATATTCAAACTATATTTCATTGATGGTTACTAAAAAATCCATCAACATATTTCATTACATTTTTTAAATAATCACTGGCATATCAATAGTCACTGAGTGTTTGAATAGAATTTTCTTGTTGATTAGAATAATTATTTTTTTTATCTAAAAATGAGAGATCTAGTTCATCTTTTGTTCTATATTCTTGACCAGGACCAAGTTCTGGATTAAGGGGATTCCATCATCATTCGATTTCTTCTTTATCTGTGTAAAAATCTCCATCAGTATCATATAAATTTATATCTGTATAGTATATTTTCTCTTCTTCATCTGATAAGCCATCTCAATCACTATCTTTTGAAATACGTAATTCTGGATTATTTACATTGATATTTTGTGTAAAAACTTTACTGGTAAATACTTTGAAATAAAATGGAGAAACTCATTTTATTCAATTATTAAAATCATAAAAAGTAAATCTATTTGTCTGTAAAGGGAATTGCTTAAAAAATGTTACTTTAAAATCAAATGTACTAATATTTTTAGGACAAATTAATGTATAATATACACCAAGTCAATCTGTAAGAATCTTATATGTTTCATCTTGCTTAATATTAATTTTTTCAATATTACAGGTATTAAAATTTTGAGTTATTGAAATATTTTTTATAACATAATCTGTAATAATATTTGCATTTTTATAATAATCAGCAGCTGAATCAAACTCAATATTATTTTGCTTTAATAAATATTCTATTTCAAAAGAATGGAAATAGGTTGTAATATCTATTGTATTATTTTTTATTGAAGCTGTTGAAATAGATATATCTAATGGATGAGCAAAACTTTGAGCTCCACTAAATAGGAATATTTGTATACTTAACAATATGTAAATGAAAATTTTCATTTTGACTCATTTAATAATATATATTCAGATTATAATAAAAAAAATCTGGTTTCCCAGATTTTTTTATTTTTGTTTATGTTTTTTAATTATTTCTTCTTTTCTTGTTCTATAATACGCTGGAGTTTTTTCAGAATCTTGTGTATTTTGAACTTTTTTTGGAATAATATAATTATATGTTTTTTTATTCTTTTCTGCTTGTTTAAAATTATATTTAAAACTGTTTATTTTTTCTACAAGAAGTGTTTTAATATTTCATTGAGTTGAATTTGTTAATTCAAGATTTTCTTTTATTGCGAGTGTTAACCAAAGAGAATTAAAGCTATCAATAAGATTTTTTTCATATTCTTTTTTGTATCATTGTTGAGTAAGAATTTGAGCTATTGATTTAAAAGATTTATTTCTGTTAGATGATTGAACATAGTAAATATTATATTCTTTCACTTGCATATGCGTTACATCTTGTCTTAAAAATTTTAACAGATTTTTTTGATCAGAACTATTAATATTTATTTGTGAAAAAATTTCATTGAATATATCAAATTTTCAGCTGTCGTAGAGTTCTAATTCTTCTAATGCATTATTTATTTGATCATTTTCAATATTATAAGAAAGGTTATTTCTTATTTCATATGAATTTGCGAGTCTATATATTTCTTTGGCTGTATAATCCTTTCCACATGTTCTATCATAATAACTTTTAGAATAATCTCAGTACGGACAATTATCTTTTTTAGGTGTATGAGATCAACTACTTGATCATCCAGTAGAATTCCCAGTATCATTTTCATTCGTTTGGTCGTTGTTTTGATTCTCATTAGTTTTAATATTTAAATTTTCATCTAATTCAACTACTGCAAAATATGAAAAATGATTCGTTTGTATAATTAATTGATTATTTCATTGTGTAATATTTGTTTGATTCATTTTTTCCCAATCAATTCAATCTATTGAGTGAATAACTCAATATTTAATATTACTATTTATTCAATTAATTTTTAAATCAACTGGTTTATTTAAATTCATTCATACTCATAATACATCACTTCAAACATGAATAATTTTTTCTATATTTTTAATATTTGATAATTTTATATTATTTAAGTGTGATGAATTTTTAATAAAAATATCTTTATCAATTTCATTTGGTAGCATAAATCAACCATTCCATATGCTTCATGAGTTAGATTCTAATTTATTAATCAGAGTTTCTCAAGTAGCTTCTAATTTTATATTTTCATTTATAAAATATTGCATTGATCCAGTACTTGATAATACTAATGGATTCTCTAATAATAAATTATTTTGAATATTTGTATTATCGTACTGTGATAAAAATGTATTTTTATTCAAATTTATACTTAAGTCTTGTCATGATTTATATTCAGGTGTAGTAAAACTACTTTCTATAATTTTCGAGTTATACTGATTATCAAAAATTTCTATTTTATAGTGATACAATCTATTTTCTGATAAGTTTCTCATATATAATTTAAGATTTTTATCATCTTCAACCATATATCTATCTATAGTATATCTACTTTCGTTTCTCATATTATTTATATCACTTCAATATGAAAATCTAATATGTGATCATTGTGTATGAAAATAGTTTTGATCATCAATTGAAAATTTTAAATTTGCTCTAAGTCGACTTCACTCTCTTTGATATTCTATTCTAAATAATTTTGGATCAGGAGTTTTATCATCTATATATGTGTTTATTTCAAATTCTCACCCTAAAGATTGTGTAATGTCCTTATTATATAATGTTTCATAAATTTTTTTATATATAGATCTGTAATCAATTCAAACTCATAACCGGTTTGCTTGAGCATTTATAAAAGAATTATTTCCATAGACTTTGTTTGGTAACTGATTTTTCCATTCTTGATTATTTGATAGGATAAACATTCCTCATCATTTTCAATGATCTGTTCCTAGAGAACTATTAATTTTTAATGTTCTTCAGAATTCAGAATATAATACAACAGTTACATTGTGTTTTTCTTTTACACTATTAAAAAATTCAGTTGTTTTTTCAGCAACTTTTTGTAAATTATTGCTCAAATTTTCTTTTTGATTCCCATGTGTATCATATCATCCATCTGCTGCAATTCTCACTACATTTGTAATTCATGCATCAAATAGAGTTTCAGCAAAGTGTAAATTATCTCACATGTTATATCATGCTCAACTTCTTCCACCATTTGCTACAGAACTTTCTGCTACGTTTCAGATATATGCACCATTTTTAAAAACATAATCAAGTTTTTCCGGATAGTTTCTTTGATTGTAGATATTTTTAAGAGTAGTTAATTTATGAATTCTAAAATCATTATTTGTCTTATCGTCAACTCTAAATAATCAGTCATTTCATATTTGTAAGTACTGTCATCATCTAAAAACTAATCATTTGTCTCATCATAGTTGTACAGTTTTAAGAGGATCTTCAGTTTTGATGAATTCTCATAATATTCAAGGGGCTTCTAAACTTCATTGAGAAAATGCAGATGCCATTTTCCTAGATGCAGTATCATGTGCTCTAGAATGTTCAGGTGTTCCAACTCTGTTGAATATTTTTAAGTCTCAATTGTCATATAATGATTTAAAATCTGACATTTTTTTATTGAGATAATAGTCTCATACTTCTACTAATTCATCTAATTGTAAGGCTCAAGATTCTCTATTTTCTAAATATTTTCAATACTCATCTTTTGGTATTACTCAATGCAGCCAATCTAATCATCATCTGTATTTTATTATCACTAATTTATTATCATTTCAATAAAACTGTGTATTTTCTGTTTGAGTATCTTGAGGAATATCAACTCAAGATTGTAAAATATATTCTGGTTGAGAAAGAATAAAATAAATTAAACTTGAAGTATAATATTTATTATATTCTTGTGATTCTGGTTGAAATTCTATAGGATCTCATTGCTGATCTTTGAGCATAAAAGATAATAATTGATCACGAGTAGTATTTGATAATATTTCCTCTCAAAGTAGACGTTGTTCAATTAATGTAATGTTTTCCTCTAAACTTAAAGTAGAATCTATAAAAATACTTGTATCAATTTCATCTATTATTTTTGAAGCTTCGTAAGACCATTTTATTACACTTGTTGCATTGAAAAATTCTTTATTTTCATCAAAACCATCTCTTCAAAATATACTCCCAGGCATATAGGGTTCCCAGCTTAAATTAGAGAGAGAATATCTAAAGGTTGATAGATTATCAACTCATAGTATTTTTTTTGTCCCAACAATTAAGTCAACTGGAGTTTTGTAAATAATTGCGTTCATTGATCTTTGAGAATACATCATGTCATTTGATAATAACCATTTAGTAGTAGTATAAATATCAAAATTATTTTGTAATAATTGTTGAGAAATTTCATTTAATTCAATTTCTAATGGATTTTCTCATACATAAAAATTATATAGTTTTTTTGCTAAAAATTGTGAAATCTCATTTTGTTTTTTTGCAAAAATATAATCAACTATATTGTCAGGTAGTCAGTTATTCATAGCTATTGGAGTTTTTAGAAGCTGTATGTCTATTTCTCAAGTTTCATTATTATAATAATTTGGTGTATAACTATTTTGAAAATCTCATTCTAAAAATACTATTTTTTCATTTGTATTTGATTGATTATTATATGTTACATCATGTGTATTTTCATTTGTTTCAAATCAAACAAGTATTTTTGCGAGAGCTGCAACATCAGTTTCTTCATAATTTCTATTAGATTGTGTTTCTGCAGACTCAAATGGGAGATATTCTCACATGAGTAATAGTTGTAATAACTCTCTAGCATAGTTTTCATTTGGTCTAGCAGGGTTTGATTGATTAAATAAATCTAAAAATTGAGAAACACTATATTCTCAATTCGATTCTAAATCATACAAACTCTTTTTTACTAATGTTTTATAATCTCAAAACATTTCTGAGTAGAGTAAATCATGAGTGTTTTCAATATCTAAATAGGTGATATTCTTACTTCATGAAACGTTCACAGAAAAAATATCTTCAAATATCAGAAATAATTTTGCTTTTGCTTCATAGGGGTCATAGAGTTTTTTTGCTAAATAATATTCGTACATATCATTTCTATTATTTGCATCAAAATCTGGATCTTGAGTTAACTCAGAAAGTTTTGTTTCATAATCGCTTCTATTTGGACCATTTCTTGATGGAAACAAATAGTTTACAGCTGCTTGTGCGCTTCAGATATCATAAATATTCTGAATATCATTTAATGTCGCTCACATAAGTGTTTTTTTTGCTAGATGTCTAGCTTTTTGCATAGTCCATGGAGTGTTTTGTTGGTTTGTATCTACAGCAAATGTTTGATAAAATCAAAAATTTGTTGTTATAAGTAAACTTAACAATGCACAAAAAGATATAATTTTTTTCATCGCGATTATTTAAAATTAATACTTTTATTTTACACTGTTTCTTGTTTATGTCAAAAAAATAAGCATAACGAATATATTATGCTTATTGTGTTAAAAATCCATGATCATCAAGTGTTTGAACTTGGTTTTTATTGAGATATTTTTCGATTTCAGCTTTTGGAAAATTTTTAATATTTTCTACACTTCAAAATTGTCTTAATATTTTTTTTCTTGCAACAGGTCAAAAACCAGGGAGAGATTCTAAGATATTTGTTTTCATAGCTTTGATCCTTTTATCCCTATTAAATGTAATTGCAAATCTATGCGCTTCATCACGGATTTTTTGAACAAGTCTGAGCTCAAGAGAATCTTTTTGTAATAAAATTGATGTTGATTCTCATGGTAAAAATAATTCTTCTTCACGTTTAGCTATTCAGACTAATTGTAATTTCTGTAATTTTTGTAAATAATTTTTTTTATTTTCTAAAATATTTTCTTCTCATTTTTCATTTTCAAAATTATTTTTTTCTAAAATACTTATTTCTCATAAAGTATTTTTTATAAAATTATTTAAAATTTTTACTACACTTCAAAGTTGTCATTTTCAACCATCAATTATTATTAAATCAGGAAGTTCTCAAGTTTTTTCTATCTCTTTGAGTCTTCTCGTCATGACTTCTTTCATCGATCAGAAATCATCGATTTTTGCTTCTTCGAGGGTTTTTATATTAAATTTTTTATATTTTTTTGTATTTGGTTTTCCATTTTCTATGACACTTCTACTGGCAACTGTATGGGTTCAAGAAAAATGAGAAATATCATTACACTCAAAAATTAAACTTTTGTTTACATGTTTATATGATAAAACTTTGAGTAAATTTACCATCGTTGATTTGGTAAATCATTTAGTAGAAAGAGAATTTATATATTTTTTATGAGCATGTTCATAAACATTTTTATAGACCATTTGTAAAATCTCTTTTTTTGGTCAAACTTGTGGAAGTTCAAAAGATATTTCAGCAAGTAGATTTTTTATTTCAAATGGGAGAATAAAATTTATTTTTTCTTTTTCTTCTAAGTGCTCAACATATTTTTTTTCAATAAATTCTTTTACGATTTGTTGTTTATTTTCTTCGAGTTTATTTTCTATTTCAAATGTTTGGTATCATAAAATCTTTCCATCTCTGATTTCTATTACTCAAATATAAATATGTTCATATTTTTCTAAATAATGAATTACATCATGATTTCCAGTAATTTTATCACGAATATTTTGTGAAATATCAAGTGACTCGAGACTTTCTATTTGTATTTTTATTTTTTGTGCTTCTTCGAATTGGAGATTTTTTGCAAAGTCTTGCATTTTTTCTCTGAGTTTTTCTATAACTTCTTTATAATTTCCTCTTAAAAAATGTTTAATATTTTCTATTTGTTCAACATAAATTTTATTAATTTCATGCTGTGAAATAATTTTTTTTGTATCTGAAATATTATTTTTAAATAAATATTTATCTAAATTATATCCATTTCAATCTTTAAAAAAATGATGTCAGTAGCATCCATATCAAAAATATTTTTTAATTATTTTTAAAATATTTATTACATGATTAGTAGAAATATATGGTCAAAAATATGTTCCATTTTTCTTTCCACGAATCACTGAAAAGTTACTTGGAGATTGACGCGTTCTCATAATTTTAGGGAAAAGCTCATTAGTAATTTTAATGTACATATAATTTTTATCATCTTTCATCAAGATGTTATATTTTGGTTTGAGTTGTTTTATGAGATTGGTTTCTAGAATCAAACTTTCTGTTTCATTTTCAACGATAATTGTTTCTATTTTAACGATTTGATCTACCATTTTTGCCTTTGCAAAATTAAGCTTTGATTTCCCATTAAAATAACTATGAACACGAGAAAATAGATTTACACTTTTTCCGACATAAATAATTTCTCATTTTTTATCAAAATACTTGTAAATCCCAGGTGCTTTCGGTATATGTTTCAAATCAAGATTTGACATATTTTTAAATTAATTATAATTTTTTAGTTCATAAACAAAAGGAGACATCAATGAACAATATTACTGCAGAAAATAACAAAACATTGTTAGAAGAAGCAAACTCTGCTCCATTATCTACAGGAAGTTTTGCGAAATGGATTAATTCAATTCTAGATAAACTATTTGGATAATTGGAGATATGAAGTTACTGATTTAAAAAGGCCTAATTTTGAGGCCTTTTTTCTTTTTTGAATATTTATCTGAGATCTATGGAATTTTTAGATTTTTGATATTTTTTGAGTTTTTCTGCTTTTGCAAGTTCTTCTGGATCTATTTTAACTTCAGAATTATTATTTGTTTTTAAATAATTTTCTACCACTCATCCAAGAGAATCCATAATCATATCAAATCTATCTATTTGACCTTCATCTTCATGTTCCTCTAGATCTTCAATATGATTTTTAATTCATTCAACTTGATTGAGTGCTGCGTATGGGTTTATACAGTTTGGAAGCACAAAACCATCATCTCAAATTTTATGAATTATGAGATCTCATTTACTCAAAATTTTATCAAATATGCTATTTTGCTCAACTTCCATTCATTCCATATTTTCAAAATCAATCGTAGACATATTCGTCCTTAATAGTGACCAATCTAAATCAATTACTCCAGCATCAGTAATAATCCAAACATCATTATACCAGTCAAAAATATCATAGATTATTTTAGTATAAATAATCAGTAACCATCATTCTAAAAAATAAAAAGGAATAAATCACTTTAAACGAAACGAGTAATAATAAAAAAATACAGGAATAAATACTCATAAAAATAACCATAATATTAATCTTCCTAGAATAATTATTGGATGAGCATGAACAATATGTTGAATATGTTGTCATTCTGGAGTGTATTTTTGAAAAAATTTTAGATCAAATGAATTCATAAATTTTTTTGAAAAAAGTATTTTATAAATTATACAAAAAAATAACAAAATAAAAAGAAATCTTTTCGATTTCTTTTTATTTTGTTAAAAGCATTACAGGACAATGATCTGAACCCATTATATCATTCATATATTTTATATCTTCTACTTTTTCAATAAAATCTTTGTTTACTACAAAATAATCTATTCTCCAGCCCACGTTTCTCGGCCTTGCTCAAGCTCTGTAACTCCACCAAGAATATGTATTTATTTGTTCTGGATAAAAATGTCTAAATGTATCAATGTACCCATTTTCTAATAATTCTGTAACTTTTGCTCTTTCAATTGGTAAAAACCCAATAGTTTTTTGATTTTCTTTTGGACGAGCAATATCAATTTCTGTATGAACAATATTGAGATCTCATGTTAAAATTACATTTTTCCCTTGAGAAATTAGTTCATTTGCATGTTTGATAATATGATCATAAAATTCAAGTTTATATTCAACCATTTCAGTTCCATCAGCTCTGGTTCCACCATTTGGATAATATCAGTTTATGATTACAAAATCTTCAAACTCTGCTTGAGTAACTCTTCCATCATCATGAAAATGTCAGATTTCTCAAAAACTATTTTCACTTGAAAGTAAATTGAGACTTTCTTTATAAAAAATAGCTGTTCATGCGTATCCGGCTCTTGTCCCTGTATGCCAAACATATTTATATCATTCGAGTTCTCAAACATCTTTTAAAAATTGAGGTTCAAATGCTTTAGTTTCTTGAATACATAAAATATCAGGATTTTCTTCTTCTACGAATTCTTTAAATCATTTTTTTGCTACAGCTCTAATACCGTTTACATTCCATGAAATTATTTTCATTTTTTATTTTTTCAAATATTAAAATTTATATTCATACTTTATTTAATACTTATAAATTGTAAAATTATTTTTTGAATATAATTTATCTTGAAAATTAAAAAATCTTAATATAATAATCACGAAATTTATTTATTTTTTAAAGAATAGATTATGTCTAGAGATGAAAAAAACAATTTAGAAGAACATGATATCGTAGAAGAAATGGAACAAGAAATCGAAGATATCCAAGATAATGAAGGAAATATTGATGAAGAAAAATTAGAAGAAGCGCAATCTGGATGAGATAGTGAAGTAGATAAATTAAAAGATTTACTTTCTAGAACACAAGCAGATTATGTAAATTATCAAAATAGAGTTGCGAGAGATAAAGATGATATGATTTTTTTCTTAAAATCAGATATTTTAAAAAAAATTCTTCCAAGATTAGACGATCTACAAAGAATGATTCAAAATACTCCAGAAGAAATGCAAAATGGTGCATTATATGAAGGAATTGTTTCTATGCAATCAAAACTTATAGCTGATTTAGAAAAAATGTGAGTTGTTGCATTTAATTCAAAAGGTGAAGAAGTGAATCCTGATAAACATGACGTAATGACAACGGTTCCAGGACAAGAAGAATGAATCATTTTTGATGAATTTGAAAAATGATATATGCTTGGAGAAAAAGTTCTCAGACACGCTAAAGTAGTTGTTTGATCGGGAGTATAAATTTGTAAATTCACAAATAATATGAGAGAATAAAAGTGCACTTGATTTATATGAAATATACATATAATAATTTGCGCTTATTTTTAGTAATAAAAAATTATGGAAACTCTCAAGCGAATTTTAATCGCGAGCATAACAATTATTTCAATATTTATTATTTTTTGAGTCTCACAAACGTTTTCAAATGATTTCAATGATTTGGAAACACAAATCATTGCTGAATCAAGTGAGAAAAAAATAAAAAAACTTCAAACATTTTTTCAAAAATTAGATCTTTATTCTTGAAAAATTGATGGAAAATACGATTCTGTACTTCCATCTTTATTAGCGTATCAAAAACAAACTGGATTAATTAATTCTAATACTGATTGGGGTGCTGGATATTTCTGAGTACAAACGCTCACATCACTTCAAGAAGATTATCCAGAAAAATTTGCTTTTTATAGAGCTATATTAAAAGAAGATGAGCCAATTACTTGAGATACATATTTTTATGTAACGGCATATTATTCACCACTTCCAGGCCAATCTAGATATACAACGGGGAGTTATTGGGGTGATATTAGACTCAATTGAGAAGGGAAATATACAGCATCAGGAAAATGAGTTTTTTCTGGTTTATTAGCAGCTCCAAGAAATTACGACTTTGGAACAAAAATTGAGCTAGAATGAATTTGAGTAGGTTCTGTAGAAGATAGAGGATGAGCAATCGTAAATGCTGGTGAAAGAGATCATGACTATGATAGAATTGATATTTGGATGTGATATGGAGATGAATGATTAGCACGTGCTTTAAAATGGTGAAAAAGAAAAGTAAAATGAAAAATAGTAAGTGATGATAGGATAATAAATGTAAAATTTAATACTTCACCAATTGCAGCATACTCAAACTTATATGTGACTCCTGAATCAAGTAGTGTGAACGTTAAAAAATTACAACAACTTTTTACTGATTTAGATTTATATAACGATTCAATTGATGGAAAATATATTTCTGTTCAAGATGAAATTATAGATTTTCAACTACAACATAAAATTATATCATCAAAATATGATGATCAAGCAGGGTATTTCTGAAAAAGAACTATTGCCGCTCTAGAAACAATTCATGGGACAGGAGATGAAATTTTTGAAGAACCAATCAAAGTTGTTTATGATAATGATTATGTACTCACAAGAAAACAAAAACAAGATATTGTTATTGTGAAAAATAAAATCGATGAAATTTTAGAAAAAAAATATTCTTGAAATAAAATCAAAATAAAAAATGCTAAAACGCATTTACAATCAAAATTAGATAAAATCATTAAAAAATCTAGAAGTAAGAAAGATAAAGCAATTGTGACATATTTAAAAGTAGTTTTATAAATATATATAAAAATAAATAATAAAATAGTCAAATTATTTTCATTGAAACATTCTATCAATATTTGGTAGAATGTTTTTTTATATGATACAATATATTTGATTTTAAATTATTTCCTGTATTTATAAAAATGAAAAAATTATTCTCCATTTTCATATTATTTTGTGTATTTCTAGGTTTTATCCCAGAAAAATTATTTGCAAAATCAAATGATCAATACTTCGTAGTAACTGCATATTATTCACCTTTACCTAATCAAAAACACTATTTAAAAGGAAATTATCAAGCTGAAATCCGTCTCAATGGAAGAGGTATTGCGTGAGCTTCTGGGAAATGAGTATTCTCTGGTATGCTGGCTGCACCTAAAAATTACTCTTTTGGTACAAAAATTTATTTAGAATGACTTGGTGTAGGTTCTGTAGAAGATAGAGGTTGAGCTATTGTGAACGCTGGAAATAGATGATATTCATATGATAGAATAGACGTTTGGATGGGGTATGGAGATGAATGATTAGCAAGAGCACTCTATTGGGGAAAAAGAACCGTGAAATGAAGTTTTGTAGCAAATAATTCTCAAGTAACACTTAATTATAATACAATTCCTGCTCCTTCTTGGGCTACTAATGGACTAGAAGTGACTCCAAGTATATTTTACAAATCTATTGGAAAAAATACTAATTGAGATGATATTTTTGCTTTAAAATCATTCTTATCTGAAAACTGAGTATATAATGGTGCAGTTGATAGAGAATATTCACCCGATTTAATTGAAACAATTCATAAATTTCAACTTGATAATTTAATTCTAGAAGAATGAGAGTATTTATGAGCCGGGTATTGGGGAAATCAAACCCGTAGTTTATTTTTAAAACATTATAGAACTGGAAAATTAGAAGAAAAAGAACAAGAGCCAGTTTTACTTGCTTCTACAAATAATATTGTTTTACAATCAAAAAAACAAGAAATTCAGTTAGAATATAATCCAGATAATATTTTTTCTCAATCCATTTCAACACAGCAAGAAATTTCTACACTTCAAAATATTTTACAAGAGTTAGAATTGTATAAATGAGAAATTAATGGAAATTATGATGATGTTATTGATGTAATTGTAAATTTTCAAATTGAGAATAATTTAATAGAAAATAAAGAATCTCTAGCAGCAGGGTATTATTGACCACAAACAAGACAAGCTTTATATGAAGAATATTTAGAACATAAAAATTATTTAAAAATACTTGATGAAACAAAACATGATATTTTGAAAATTCAAGATGATATTCGTAAAAATTCAGAAAAAGAAATCATCTCACTTGGAAATTTATCACAATCACAAGTTTCTCCACAAGTGAGAGAATTACAACTTATTCTAAAAAAATTATGATACTTTGAATATAAAGATACTGCTATTTTTGGAACATTAACAGCACAATCTATTGCTCAAATGCAAATTAAAACATGAGTTATAGAATCTTTAGATGAACCAGGATCTGGAATGTTTGGACCAAAAACTAAATCTATGCTTATGGATGAACTTTATAAATATTATTTTGATAAACAATTTAATATTTCTGTTTATGATGAAAATCTTATTCAAGACTTAAAAAAATCAGGTATTTTATAAAATACTTGATTTTTTTTAATTTTATTTTATAAATACTTTACACACACAAACTACGGAAGAAAAAATTATGCTTTATTGGTCGATGGTAATAATTATTTCTGTGATAATGATGGTATTTTTTGGATTTGTCGATCAGAAATATATGAAAATTTCACACAGGCATGTAAAAGGAAGTTTTAAAGAAAAATTTTATTTTTCCGCAAGACTACTTTTTAGCTTAATGTTTCTATATGTTGTTATTGGAATGGATAAACAATTTATTTTTGATATATTTTGTATTACTGTTTTTATAGGAGTTTTACTCGAGTTAAACATGTCATACAAAACAAAAAATCAAGGATATTTTGCACTTGTTTTGATTTGTTTTACATTCATAGCATTTATTATTATTCCAAATATTTCTAGTAATAATAATATTATAGAAAAATATTTAATTATTAGTGTGATTGCTATTTGTATGGATAGTTTTATGAGTATTTTTGGGAGATTTGTTGTTGCAAAACTTCCAGATAGTTTCATAAAAATGAAATACCCAAAACAAATCTCACCAAATAAAACATTTTTAGCTGTTGTTTTAGCTTTAAGCGCAAATTACTTTTTGTTCTCTGAATTATTAGAGTTAAGTGTTTTGCCTTTGTTAATTATTAGTGTGAGTGTTGCATTTGGAGATGCGTTATTTTCATACTATAAGCGATGTGTAGGAGTTTCCGATTTTTCCCGTTTACTTGGTCCAATTGGTGGATTTTGTGATCGGTTTAATGGTTGGATTATTGCATATTGCGCTATGGAAATTTTTTCATAAAAAAAGCCCGTTTACGGGCTTTTTTATTTTTCATTATTTATATACAATTTTATTTTCAAAGTATGCTCTTTTACTTTTTTTATTTGAATTGTATAGAGTTTCCATTTATGTTCTAAAATAGATTGATACGGTTCAGTTAAAACACAAAGTTGAAATGTTTTTTTATGTTTTAATGCTTCATTTTTGATTAAAAAATCCATAAATAATCATTCTCATTCTGGTAGAGTTTCATCAAAATTATCAGCTTGAATAACTTTTTTTTCTAAATTTTTTAGTGTTAATTCAACTCAGTCTTCTGCAAATGTTTCTCAATGCGCAAGTATAAAATTTCTTTCTATCATTTTTATTTTATTTTGTATATAATTTGTGAAATTTTATCTTTTATTCTCGTTTTGTAAATAATTTTTTATTTTTTATTATTATTGTTTTTCTAGAAATTCAATTTTATTTACAAAATCTTCAATAATTTTAAAATTTCATTTTTTAGTAAATATTTCAGTTTCTTCTGAGTTATTTAATTCTTTTATTACTTCATCTATTGAATTATAGATATTAAATAACTTTAACTCATTTTGATTTAGACTGTAAACAAAGGCAATATAATAATCATTAAATGGAAAAATATATTTTTTCTGAAACCTAGAAGCTCTCCCAGATCCATATTCATATAAAATATATCATGTGACATTACCCACTGTGATTTTCTTTTTTTTATTTTCTAATTCTAAATAATCATCTTTAGTAGCATGAGTAGGATACTCACTTCAGATTTCAAAATCATATGTAGAATATTCTAAATAAGCATCTCACCAAGGTCCTGAATTAAATCCCCATAATCATATTACAAATTTTTCTCAATAATCAGAAGCTAAATTATCCCAATTTACTCAAACAAAAGGTTTTCAGGTATTTTCATTAAAACATAATTTTTTTATCTTCATTTTTTTTATAAAATCTTGATAATTATATTCTTTATTTTTGTAATTATTGTTTCTAATTTGAAACTTTTCAAGTAATACATTACATTGATTATCAGATAATACTGTTTTATATTTTTTTGAGTTTTTTATTGAAAATTTTTGATCTTTTACATTTCAATTAACTGTGTAATAATAATCCCCATCAGAAAATTCTAATTTAATATCTAAAATAAAATTATCATCAAGTGTTTCTTTATATTCATATTTAAGTATTTTTGCAGATTTTAATCACTCAAACCAACCTAAAAATGTTTCATAATCAAAAGATGGATTATATCTGAGATCATATGCTGATTGAAAATTATTCTTACTAAGTTGTGAATAATAATTTTTTATTATTTCAAAATAAATTTCTTCTTTTGTTAAAACTATTTTACTCTCTTCAGATCCTTCAACACTTCCAGATCCTTCATTAATTATAGATGCTTTTTGATTATTATCTTGATTAATTTTTCATGAAAATGTTTCAGTATTTATTTTCTCTGCTTCTATATTTTCTTTAGTAATGTTATTATTATCTATACTACATGAAGTTAGTATGAATAATGACAGAATAAAAATTTTAATATTCATGATTTATATTTATATATAATAATATTAATTATACTGTATAGTTTATATACTAAATTCAAAATAATAATTTTAAATACTTTTAATTATTATAATATATAGATTATATTTTTTTTATAAATAATTATTAGAAAATAATTATTGTATTTTCTTTTTTCATTTTTAAATTTTTAATATTTTTTTCAGTTTTATTATTTTTCCCATTTATAAATCTAATTATTTCATCGATATTTGCGCTTGATAATCAAATCGTAGAGTTATTATTTGAAATATAAAAACAGTGCCTAATAATTTCTTTTTGTAATAAACTCGATAAATTTTGAAAATCTGAGATATAAAAATATCAGTAAATTTCTAAAGTATTTATTGTAAACTTTTTAGAATTAAATATTTGCATAGCTTGTTCGTCGAGAAAATTTTTTATTTCTTGGTCTAAATGTGACTTAACTTCTTGTAAATAATTCATCATATTTGAAATATTTTCTTTATAATTCTCGTTTACTTTATCGAGTTTTGGGATAATTTCATGACGAAGATAATTTCTCGTTATAGTTGTGTCGGCATTTGTTTCATCTATAGAATATTCTAAATTATTATCGTCTAAATATTCTAAAATTTTATCTTTAGAAATATTTAAAAGTGGACGAATAATTCCACCAGATTCTTCGGTCATGTTAATTAATCCAGTAAGCTTTGATCATCTTGCAAGATTGAAGAAAAATGTTTCGATTTTATCGTCTAAATGATGCGCTGTTAAAACTTTATTTGTTTCATAAATATTACAAACTGCGTTAAAAAAAGCATATCTTTTGTCACGTGCAACTTCTTCGATTCATTTACTTGGGTAATAATTATCTCTTATTTTTTTTATATCCGCACTCGCAACTTCTACTTGAAATCATTTTTCTTGCGCTAAATTTTCTAAAAAAGCTTCTTCTCTATCAGATTGTAGTCTGAGTTGATGATTAAAATAACATGCAATTAAATTTTTTGCATATTTTGTTTCAAGAATTTTATGGAGCAAATACATAGAATCTGGACCTGTGGAACATCCTAAAATTATAGGATCGTCTTCTCAATAATATTTTTCTAAAATTTTTTCTAAATCTTGCATGGATAAAAAATAATTATTTTTAATTTATGGCTTATTTATAGTTATTTTTTCTAAAAATTCAATCAATAGTTTATATTAAATTTTTTTATTTAAGATTATTTTATATTATTATAAAAATATTATTAATAAAATAATTATGAAAATAGTATTATTTAGATTTGAAGCAGAACTAATCCATGTTTTAGAATTAGAAAAAAATGGAGAAAATATTTTTTTTTGAGAAAAGAAAAAAATACAAATATCTGAAAATATTAGATGAAATAAATACTCAAAAATATTAGAAATATTCACAGAAATAAAAAATAATTTTTCTCCAGAATATTTTGCATTTCAATCTCCGATGAAATATAGGTGAGTAATAAAAGATGAAGAATGATATGTTTATTGATCGTTGTTACACTTATTTGGAAATCAAAATAATGTTAATATTTTAGAACTTTCAAATAGTTTTGTGAGAAATGAATTAAAATTATCAGCAAAAGATTTCAAAGAATTATTGGAAAATCAAAAAAATAATATTTTAGCAAATCATAAAATTGCAAAATCTGATAAATTACTAGACGGGCTAATTTCGTTGAGTTTATTAGAAAAATAATTTATACATGAATATGAATTCTATTATGCAGAAAATTAAAAAAAAATAATAATCAACTCAAATTTGATTTTGAAAAATAAATATATTAATTATAATTTATCTCTGTAAAACCGAAAAAGGGTTTGGAGTAGGAGATTAGAACCTGTGGCCCTGAAATACCCATTAAGATCGCCAGTAGCTAATCTATATTTTACAGGAAAAACCATTTGCTTTGCAAATGGTTTTTTTGTATACTGAAATTAAGTATCATTATTATAAATAATATTTATATTTTACTTAAAAGTCTAAATAATTTATACAAAATAACTTTAAAATGAAACTTTTTTTATTTTTAATAAGAATGTTAATGGAAAAATTAATCGCTCAAATTTTTAATAATAATACAAAAATAATTGTTTTATTGATTGTATATAATTTATTAGCTCTTTTGTTTTATACATTTTTTTGTCATCTTGTTTTTAATTTATGAGGATTTTTATTTAATCACTTCACAGAAAGATCTTTTATAGATCCATTATATGAATTTTTATCTGATTTTGGAGGAACATTTTTGATTTACAATTGGAAAATATTATTATTTTTATGAGGATTATTTTTATTTCATTTTATTTTTAAAATAAAACTATTTATTTGATATAAAGATAATAATTTTGAATTTCCCTATATTTATAAAAAAATTAGAAATATAGATTTTATACTATTTTTAATTTTTTCACTCAGTTCATTATCATTACTTATTTTATATTATGTGCAAACATTTATTTTACAAGTAGATGTAAGTAGATGAGTTTTAACTTATCTTATTATAAAGCTTCATAATATATTATGATGAAGTTTTTTCTTTTTTCTTGATTTCTACTGGTGAGTAGAGAATTTTTATTTTCATTATTTTTTGTCATTTTTGATTATTTCTTATTCTATTTACTTGGTTAAAAAGATAAACAAAAAAAACAATTGAATATAATCAATTGTTTATATACTTATGAGAAATAATTTATAAAAATATCTATGTTTCCATTAAAAAAATCAAATAACTTTCTAGAATATTTTCCAGCTGATATAATAACTGAAAATTTTCCAAGAAGGGTAGAGGATGCTTTGTATAGTTTTGTTTTGCCAAAATATTTTGAAAATCCAAAGAATATAATTATTTCTGAAAATTTTGCTAAAGAATTATGATTTGATGAAAAATTTATTAAATCTCCAGAGTTTTTAGAATATTTTTCTGGTCAAAAAATTATTGAAAATACTAAAAGTTTCTCTTTAGCATATGCAGGACATCAATTTTGAAATTGGGCAGGGCAACTTTGAGATGGAAGAGCCATCTGTCTGTGAGAATTTGAAACAAAAATATGAAATAAATTTTTTCAATTAAAATGATCTGGAGTAACTCCATATTCTCGTTTTTGAGATTGATATGCAGTTTTGAGAAGTTCTATTCGTGAATTTTTGACAAGTGAAGCTATGTTTTATTTATGAATCCCAACAACCAGAGCCTTAAATTATTGTGAAACTTGAGAATTAGTTTTACGTGACATGTATTATAATGGGAATCAAAAATATGAAAAATGAGCTTTGGTTACAAGAGTGAGTGATAGTTTTTTGCGTTTTTGAAATTTTGAATTATTTGCGAGTAGACAAGATACAAAAAATTTAAAATGATTAGCTGAGTATGTTATAGAAAATCATTATCCTGAAATAAATACCCAAAATCATAATAATTATTATGTGAACTTATTTGAAAAAATTGCAGAAAAAACTATAGATTTAGTTATTTGATGGCAAAGAGTTTGATTTGTTCATGGAGTGTTAAATACGGACAATATGAGTATTTTATGAGAAACAATAGATTATTGACCATATTGATTTTTAGAAAATTTTGATCCATCGTGGACTCCAAATTTAACGGATAGTGAATATAAAAGATACTGTTTTGGAAATCAAAAAAATATTATTATCTGGAATTTATGACGTCTAGCTGACAGTTTAAATGTTTTAGTAGATGATAAAAATAAATTTTGAGAAATCATAGAAAAAAATAAAAATATTTTAGAAAAAAAATATTTTTCAATGATGTTTGAAAAAATATGAATCTATGAAGAAAAAAATCAAAATAATTTTTTTATAGAAGATTTAGAAGAATTATTATTTTTAAGCAATTGTGATTTCACAATATTTTTTAGAGAATTATCAAATATTAATAAAATGGAAAAAAATTTTGAAAATATCTTTAATAATACATTTTTATTCTCGAGTTATTTATCAGATAATTTTCCTGAAGAAATAAAATCAAAAATTATTACATGGATCGAAAATTATATTTTTTTCTTACATGCTGAAAATATTTCTGATAAAAATAAAAAAATAAATATGGATAAAATAAATCCAAAATTTATTTTGAGGAATTCTCAACTCGATGAAATTATTTCTCAAGCTGAAAAAGGGAATTATCACTGAGTGTTACAAATATTTGAAATGATTAAAAATCCTTACTGAGAAAACATTAAATATAATAATTATTATAAAAAATCTGAAACCTCTTCAAAAATGCTTTCATGTAGTTCTTAAAATAAAAAAATAAAAAATTTATTTTTTTATTTTTTTTCTGTATAATATTTTTAATATTATTAATGATTTTTTATGCCAGAAAAAATAAAATATAAAAAAAAGTATTTTAAATTTATTTCACAATTTGTGTCATTTTCAATGTATCTTTTAATGATGTTAATAGCGACGTTTATTTTTTATAAAGTTTGATCACTTGTTTATTATTTATGAATAAATATTTGAGATGAACTTACATTGATTTGACAATGAAAAACAGATTTCATGGATGGAAAAACTTGAGTATGAATAGATTTAATAGAAAACTTTTTAAGTAATTTTACCTTTATTTTAATTTTAGTAAAAGCATATAGAATTTTAGAATCATATGCTAAATATTATCATATTGAAATAGTTGATTTAGTAGAAATTGCTATTATTGCTCTGATTATGGAAGTGGTATTTAATTTTACTGTTCATTCACTTGAAATAAATATTTTATTTGGATTTTTCTGAGTTGCACTTTTGATTATTTATGCTGGAATGCCATATTTTAGAAAAAAAGAAAATAATGTTTAAGTTTTAAAGTAAAAGAACAACTCGCTATGCGGGTTGCTCTTTTTTTTGTATTTTGATACATTTATATTTGCATGAAAAATATATTTAAAAATATAAAATTATCAAATACAAAAAATAAAAAAATAAATAAAACTAAAAAGTTTTATTTATTTTTTTTACGAAATCTAAAAAATTATCGTCTGGAGCAACTTTGTTTAAAATTACTTTTCAACATTTTTTACATTTATGTTTTATCATATTTCATTTATTTTTTTTGAAATCTATACCAATTGGGACCATTATCCCATGACATTCACTCGCTCTATCTCAAGGAAATTCATCATCTAAATGTTTTGAAGATAAACAATTTGGACAATGATTTCTTGCAGATCATTCAGGATGTTTTTCTACTTCGAATCAACAATTTTCACAAGTAAAATTCTCATTTAACATTTTAAATCACATATTTTATTTTTTATGATTGTAATATATAAAATATAATTCCGACAATTGAAGTCATCATTCATACAAGCCAAAGTCTAAAAACTACATTTTCTTCACTCCAACCTTTTGCTTCAAGATGATGATGAAAGGGAGCAACCAGAAAAACTTTCTTTCATTTTCTTAATTTCTTACTTGTGAGTTGAATAATTACACTTAATGTTTCAAAAATAAATATTGCTCAGATGATTATAAGTATAAAAACCGTATTTGTAATCATCGCGATAATTCATAAATTAGCTCAAAGTGCTAAACTTCAGACATCTCACATATAAAATTTTGCTGGTTTTACGTTAAACCATAAAAATGCTACGAGTGCTCAAACTATACTCATACAAAGTGCAGAAAGTAAAAACATTCATTGATCGTAGGTTATATAGGTATATACTCAATAGTTGAATAATAATAACCCACCTGCAAGTCAATCTAATCCATCAGTTACATTTACACTATTAGACGTTGCTAATATCATAAATACAAACAGTGGAATAAATAAAAATCATAATTGAATATCATTTCAAAATGGATTATTGAGTGTTCTGACAAAATTCCCCATTTCGTCAACCACGTTCCAACCTAATTTATAGTAAAACCAAGCTGCTCAGAGAGTTGCAAAAAACATCAGTCAAAACATTTTCATTTTAGCCGAAAGTCATTTTGTTCTTCATATTCACTTTATATTTAAAACGTCATCTAATAAACCCAAACCTCAAACAGTTAAAAGTGTAAAAAGTGATAAATAGGTTTCTTTTTGATTGAATAAGGAATTGTTAGTAAAACCAAATCCTTGTAAAACGATACTTATGAGTACCATGAGAAACACGGTAAATAAGATGATTGCACCTCACATTGTAGGAGTTCAGGCCTTTGCTTTATGCATTTTTTCAAATATTGTTGCCTTTCAAATAGTTGCATCACTACGAATTTGTTTTCCAAATTTAAATTCTATGAGAAAATTAATAAAACTTGGAATTAAAATGAATCAAACAAGAAATGTCGCGATTCAAAATGAAAATATTAAAATGAGATTTGATTCCATTTATTTTTCTTAAAAAAAATAATAAAAAATATTTTGCAATTGCCCAAATATTTCACCTCTAGAGTACCAAAATATAAATATTTGTAAAGTTTGTTGTTGATTTTTTTGAATTTTTTCTTATATTTCTTTCCAATTATTTATTTTTAATACAACTAAAAATATGCAAGTTACAAAAGCAATTGTTACCGCGATGAAAGAAGAAGCAGATATTATCATTAAAAAGTTTAATCTTGTAGAAACTACAAAAAAGGGGAATCTGACAATTTTTGAATGAGAATACGAAACTACAGATGGAAAAGATAAAATTGTTTTAGCACTTGCAGGAATTGGGAAAATCTCAGCAGCTATGGCTACGACATATTTATTTGAAAATTATGATATTTTTAAATTAGTGAACATTTGAATTGCTGGAAGTGTAAATCCTCTAGATACTAAAATTTGAGATGTATTTTTACCAAATACATTTATTCAACATGATTTATATTTACCATTTGAATGAGATCATTTAGATTATGCTAAAAAACCTATATTTTTAGAATATGCAATTTGAGAAAATATTGATCTGACTAAATTTGGTTTAGTAATGAACGGGGTTTGTGTTACAGGAGATCAATTTATAGATGATCCAGAAAAAGTAGCGAAATTCTCTGCTGATTATGGGGCTGATGTATGTGAAATGGAGGCATTTGCAATTTTATCGGTAGCTCGTGATTATGATGCTTTAGATAAATGTGTTGTGATAAAAGCTGTTTCTGATTGAGCTGATAATGAAGCAAAAGAAGCACACATGGATAATTTAGACTTTGCAATGAATAATTCGGTATTAGTTTTAGAATTAGTATTATAAAAAAATAAAAAAAAAGGTTATTTGAAAAAATAACCTTTTTTAATAAATAGTATAATTGTACATATTCACATTCTCGTCTCCTTCTCCGAAACAGGTGAATACTATTTAGTATACTCAAATAATAAAATTATCAAGTTTTTATGTTTGTCTAATTAAAAATATATTTGATAAATAAAAAAGAAGCTTATTAAAAGCTTCTTTTTTCAATGATTTTAAGCAGATTGTTTTTCTAAAAAACAATAACCTTGTGAGTTATTTGAAACAACGGCAATTTCTCTTAATAAATTAATTCTTTCTTCTTCGTATTCAGGTATTTTAGAAATAATTTTTTTTCTTTGCGCTAATCTTAATGCTTTGAAAATATTTCTAGCACTCATCGTCGCAAATTTACGAGAACCGTATTTTTCTACTGTCATTGATAATCCCTCCATTTTTGTATTAGAAATTTACTCAAAATATAGAGATTGTCAAGAATATTTTTTTGTAATTTAAAAGCCTGATAGATCAGGCTTTTCTTTTTAGTGTAAGTTTCCATTTATGTCCTTTATTTGAATCAGCTGCTTGTATTATTTTAAAGCGACCAGATGTAAGGACATTTTTTTTAGAAACTTTATTTAATGGTTTCAATATCTCTCGAGATAATTTTTTTCTCGCTTGATTCATTGTCAATATTTCATCAGACATTTTTACTCCCTTTTTATAAAAGCTGACTTAATTTGGATTATTAATTTAGCCTAAAAAAATATTTTGTCAATAAAAATTATTTCTTGCCTTTTGTGAGTATTAAAATAAAATATAAAAAATAATTTTTGAAAAATAAAAATGAAAAGAAAAATTTATTTAATCGATGGAAATAATTTTATTTACAGAATGTTTTTCTGACTTCCAGAATTTGCAACAAAAGATGGGAAAATAGTAAATGCTGTTTTTGGGATGGCAAAATTTTTTACAAGCCAATTAGTAAAAGAAAATCCTGATTATGTATTTTTTGTAAAAGATTCAAAATGACCAACATTTCGTAGCGAAATATTTCAAGATTATAAAGCGACTCGTGAAAGAATGCCGGATAATTTAAGAAGTCAAATTGCTGATATTGATACTATTATTGATGAAATGTGAGTTCCAACTATTTGAGCTGAATGATTTGAAGCAGATGACGTTATTGGAACGCTTGCTACAAAACTTTGAGAAGATCAAGACAATGATATTTTTATTTTAACGTGAGATAAAGATTTATATTCTCTCGTAAAAAATAATGTCAAAATTTATGACACTATGAAGAAAAAAATTTCTGGACCAGATGAAACTCGTGAGAAATTTTGAATTGATCCGGAAATGATTATTGATTATTTAGCGATTGTTTGAGATACAGCTGATAATATTCCGGGAATTGCAGGATTTTGACCGAAAAAAGCTGTGACAATGTTAAATGAAATTTGAAACGTAGAAAAAGTATATGAAATTTTAGATTCTGGAAATTTTGAAGATTTATCAGATGATGCAAAAAAAATCTATAAATGAAAGGCTTTAGAAAAACTAACAGAAAATAGAGAAAATGCATTTTTATCAAAAAAACTTGCAACAGTCTGTTTAGATACACCGATTTGAGATAATTTTGATTTAGAAAATTATAAATTTTTTCCAAAAGATTTAATTTCTCAAAAAGTAGTAGAAATTTTCAAAGATTTTGAATTTACATCTTTAATACCTCAATGATCACAAGAGGCAAAAAAAACTTGGAAAGATACAAATATTTCTCCAAAAATTATATGAGATGAACAAGAATTACAAAAATTAAAATCATTAATTAAAAAACAAGATAAAATTATTTTAGATACTGAAACAACTTCTTTATCTATTATTGATGCACAACTGGTTTGAATCTCTATTTATATTGATGATAAAGAAATTTATTACATAAATAGAAAACATAGATGACCGGCAGTAGATGATAAAACTTTGCATAATTTTATTGATTTCTTACTTTCAAGAGATATTCTTATAATTGGTCATAATATTAAATATGATCTACAAATTTTAGAATTATTTATGAAACATCATAATAATCATTCTTGAGATGAAAATTCTCAAGAAGAAAATACTCAATGACAAATGTCATTTTTATAAAAAATAATTTCTTATTTATTTTCTAAGATAGAAAATAAATATTAAAAACCCAGAAATTATTAAAAAATTTATTATTTATATATAAAAAATGTTTAAAAGAATTGTTCTATTTTTACTGACAAATATCGCCGTACTTGCTACTATCATGATTTCTTTATCAGTTATTCAAGCTGTATTTGGGATTAATGTTACTGGATATGGATGAAGTTATATTGGAATATTTATTTTTGCTTTAGTTGTTTGATTTGCTGGGAGTTTCATTTCTCTGGCTCTATCAAAATATATGGCAAAAATGGCATATAAAATTAATCTAGCAACAAAACAAAATTTTGATGCGTTAGACGAAAAACAAAAATTAGTATTTAGAACTGTAGAAGATTTAGCCGAAAGAAATAATATTAAAACTCCAGAAATAGGTTTTTATATTTCACCGGAACCAAATGCATTTGCAACTGGTGCTTCAAAAAATTCATCACTCGTTGCCGTTTCTTCAGGTTTACTTGATATGATGAATACTGATGAAATAGAATGAGTTGTAGCACATGAAATGGCTCATATATTAAATGGAGATATGGTTACAATGGCATTAGTTCAATGAGTATTAAATACATTTGTTGTATTTTTCTCTAGAATTATTGCAAATATAATTGATAATTTTATGCAAGGGGAAGAAGAATCTAGTGGTCCAAGTTGGGTATATTATGTTTCTTCTATTGTCTTAGATATTATTTTTGGTATTTTTGCTTCACTTGTTGCGATGAAATTTAGTCGTTATAGAGAATTTAGAGCTGATTATGGAAGTGCTCAATTTGTATGAAAAAGAAAAATGATTGCAGCATTAAAAGCTCTACAATCAATGCAAAATAGAATGTTATCAACTGATGATTCTAAAATGGCAACGATGAAAATTTCTACAAAAAATAAAAAATCATGAATTTTAAGTTTATTTTCATCTCACCCAGATTTATCAGATAGAATTACAGCTTTAGAAAATGCAAATATTTAATAAAAAATCTAGATTACATCTAGATTTTTTTTATAAAAAAACTTTTTTTATAATTTCTATTTTGAGTATAATACTTTTGAGAATACAAAACCTCAACCTAAAATAATTCTTAAGGAACAAAACATGAAAAAAATATTAGCAGTAATTGCATTATTTTCGATAAGTCTGAAAAGTTTCGCGAGCTACGATTTTGATGAAATGTTAGAATCTGCAAATGATTTAGCACAAAGAGAAGTGATTTCTGATAAATCACAAAATCCATCAGATTATAATTTAAACGCAAATGTTCTCAGACAAGAAATTGGTTTAATTGCTATGAGAGTTGCAAAATTAGAAAAAAAATCATCTTGTTCAGGTTTATTTAAAGATATTTCAGCAACTTCACCAAATGACTGGGCTTGTGCTCATATTGAAGCATTAGTTGATAACAATTTAATTTCTTCAAATGAATATTTCAGACCAGAAGATAATATTACCAAAGCTGAATCATTAAAAATGTTAATAAAAGCCATTGGATATGATTTTGAATATGATACAAATTCTAGTGTTTCTTGGCAAGAACAATATGTAGATTTTGCTGTTGAAAAAGGAATTACTGATGAATTTAGTGATTATAATGTGAATGCTTCTAGAGGTTGGGTATTTGTGATTGCAGCTCATACTATCGAAGTAAAACAAAAAGAAGAAGCTCAAGAGGAAGAAAAAGATAGTAAATGTGGAAAAGAAATGAGTGATGAAGATTGTGATTATTCTGATGAAGTTTTAAAAACTTTAGAATATTTCCTAGATTTTAATTAAAAAATATTTAGAATAAGAAAAACTAATTTTAGTTTTTCTTATTTTTTTATAAAAATTATGGAAAAAGAACTATTACAACAATTTAGAGATCAAGTAAAAACTATTGATTTAGAAATAATTTATTTACTTTCAAGAAGATTTGAAAATGTAAAACAAATCTGAGCTTTGAAAAAAGAATTAAATTTAGGAGTTCATCAAGAAGATATTTGGAATAATTTATTAGCAGATATTTTAGAAGAATGAAAAGAAAGATTTTTAGACGAAGATTTTGTAAAAAATATTTGGAATTTAATTCACGAAGAATCTAAAAAATATCAAGAAAAATAAATGAAATAAATTAAAAAATATTTTTTTAATTTATTTTTTAAAATTACTATTGATATTTTTAAAATTGTAATATAATACTTTCAAGTAAGAAATATTTACAGATAAAAAAACCGGGATGGAATCCGTGTTTTCTGAAAATATTTTTACAAAAGTAAATCTTCAGGTGGAACCGTCCTCAAAAAGGACCCTGTAGGCATTTTTTATAAAAAATGTCCACAGGGACTTTTTTTATGAAAAAATTATTACTTTTTAATTTTTTCAAACTATGACACAAGTAGAAATGAAAGATATTGTTAATTTAGCTCAAAATAGAGGTTTTGTATATCCATGATCAGAAATTTATGGAGGTTTAGCAAATTCTTGGGATTATGGTCCATATGGTTCTATTATGAAAGATAATATCAAATTTCTTTGGCAAAAAGAATTTATTCAAAAAAGAACTGATGTGATGCAAATAGATTGTTCTTTAATTATGAATCCAAAAGTTTGGGAAGCTTCAGGACATGTAGGAGGTTTTGCTGATCCTTTAACTGATTGTAGAGAATGTAACACAAGACATAGAGCTGATAAATTAGTTGATAATTTATTAGAAACTACAGACCTAGTTGCTCCTGATAACTATGCTGGTGATAAAACAGATTCAGTAGAACTAGATCAAATATTAGTAGATTTAGGTATTGAATGTCCAAATTGTAAAGCAAAAGCTTTCACTCCAATTAAAAAATTTAACTTGATGTTAAAAACATTTCTTGGTGTAACTGATGATTCTGCTTCTCAAGCATATCTCAGACCAGAAACAGCTCAAGGACAATTTGTAGATTTTACTCATGTTGCGAGAAGTTCGAGAAGAAAATTACCATTTGGGATTGCTCAAGTAGGGAAATCTTTTAGAAATGAAATTACTCCAGGGAATTTTATTTTCAGAACAAGAGAATTCGAACAAATGGAAATCGAATATTTCGTAACTCCATGAGAAGATGATGCAGCTTTTGCCGAATGGAAAAATCAGTCTCATAAATATTTTACTGAAATTCTTGGTCTAAAAGAAGAAAATATTAGATTTACTCCAATTAAACAAGAAGAACTTCCTCATTATTCAAAAGAAGCAGGTGATTTTGATTATAAATATCCATTTGGATGGTGAGAAATTGAAACTCTCGCAAATAGAACAGATTATGATTTAAAAGCTCATATGGAAGCTTCAAAACAAAATTTATCATATTTTGATGCTGTAAATAATAAAAAATTCTTACCATACGTTATTGAACCAGCAATGGGATTATGAAGAATTGTATTAGCAGTTATGTGTGATGCTTATACGGTTGATGAAGAATATAACAGAACATATTTAAAATTAAATCCAAAAGTTGCTCCAATCAAAGTATGAGTTCTTCCAGTAGTGAAAAAAATTGGTCATTTAGCGAAAGAAATTTATGCTCAATTAGCAGAAGATTTCATCTGTGAATATGATGAAGTTGGTTCTATCTGAAAAAGATACGCAAGAATGGATGAAATTTGAACTCCTTTCTGTATATCAGTAGATTCTACAAATTATGATGAAGGAAATGTTACCGTGAGATTTAGAGATTCTATGGAACAAGAAGTTGT
This sequence comes from uncultured Patescibacteria group bacterium, assembly GCA_963926055.1. Classification (GTDB taxonomy): domain Bacteria; phylum Patescibacteriota; class Gracilibacteria; order BD1-5; family UBA6164; genus CAJXJP01. The sequence continues at coordinate 57,608 of CAWUVK010000001.1, forward strand.
TTCAATAACTGAACTCAATGATTTCATTAGAAAACATATGAAATAAAAAAATAAAAAAATAAAAAAACTCTCAAATTAATTTGAGAGTTTTTTTATTTGAAAAATTATAATTCAACAGTTTCTTGTTTTTCTTTTGGAGTATTTTCTCCAGCTAATGGATCTGGACCATATTGATTTGGACCTGTTGTACCTTTGAAGAAATAACAAATAATAGCTAAGTAAATATTTGCAATTGGAACAAACATTAGTAGTGTCATCCATGGATTTTTATCTAAATCACGAACTCTTTTTATTGTAGCAACTACTGAAACATATAAAAGGTATAGATAAGCAACTATAGCTAAAACTGCTCCTAATTCTGGAAAAATACCACTAATAGCTCCAATTGGAATAAATAATAATAGAGATAATCCTAAAGGATATAACCAAATTTTTTTTCTATTCCATCTCCCATAGGGAGTATTACAAGCGTGTAAAAAATCTTTCATATGTCATGTATTATTTTTATAAAGTATATTAAATATATTATTTTTTGATATTAAAGTCAAATTAATATGCTAAAAATAATATTTTGTTTTTTGTATATTTATATTATAGTAATAAAAATATTTATTAATTTAAAAATATGAAAATTTTTCAAGCCAAAGAAACAATATTTGATAGAATTGAGCAAATATTTCCAATTTTTCTAAAAAATATACTCAGATTAACTCTTCCATATTTATTATATCAAATTTTATTTATAGCTATTTTATGAAGTGTATTTGTATTTTATATATGAGTTTGAATATTATGAATATTAAAATCTAATGGATGAAATTTTTGAGATGTTTTATATAATCCTATGATTATATATTTTATATTTTTTGGATTTGTGTTATTTATATTTTTTGCTCTGAGTAATATTCCTATAATTCTAGCCACACTTAAGTCAATTAAGCAATGTCTAAACAAACAAAATATTACTCCATTTGAAAATATAAAATGGTGAATTAAAAATATATTCCTATCTTTTAAGACTTATTGGTATATTTTTGCTTATATTTACTTGATTCCAGCACTAATATTTATTGTTTGAGGAATAATGTTTATTAGTTGAATGTGAGAAAATAAAATTCAATGATTGATAAATTTTTGAATAATATTCATGATTTTATCATTTTTACTATTTTTATTCTTTGCTATTTATAGATGAACAAAAACAAGTTTTTCTCTAATTTATGCAGTAGATAAAGAGTCTTTTGATAAAGAAAATTTTAAAAAATCAATAGATATTACTCAAAATAATTGGTGGAGAATTTTTTGAAACTTATTTTTAATTTGATTAATAATTAGCTTTGGAATTAAATTTATATTGGGTATTTTTATGTTAATATTACCAAGTAGTTTTAATTTTAGTTTATTATTACAAGGTGATGTAGCTTCGATTAATTTTGATAAAGTTATTTCGGTTTTAGAAACATTTAACCCATTTATACATATTATAAATAATATTATTAAAAATATTTTACAAGTAATTTGAATTGTATTTATTTTAATGTTTAGTTATGTATTTATGCTTCGTTTAAAGGATGAAAATGAAAATAATTCTAATGAACTAGTACTTGAAAATACTAATTGAGAATTATAAAAAACTTCGCTATAGCGAAGTTTTTTTGATATTTATTTGCTAAATAAAAATATTTGTATATATTTTGTATATATATTAAATTAATTTTATTTTTTATGGAGGAAAAAATATATTTAGCACTTTTACATACTTTGTGATTTACTCATAATAAATTACATTTTATTTTTAAAGAAAATCAAAATTATCAAGAATTTTATGAAAATATTTCTGAAAATTATTTATTAAAATTTTGATTAAAAGATAAACAAATTAATATTATTTTAGAAAGAAAAAATAAATTTTCGATTGAATTTATTAAAAATAATATTATTCAAAGAAATGTGAAAATTATTACAGTTTTTGATGATGATTTTCCTGAAGAATTTTATAACTTAGCTCAAATTCCTTTTGTTATTTATGTTCGTTGAAAAATAACAATATGACAAAAAATTTCTATTGTCTGATCTCGTAAAATATCTTCTTATTGAAAAAAAATTATAGAAAATTTTATCCCAATTTTATGAAAATATTTTACTATCGTTTCAGGTTGAGCTGCGGGGTGTGATACTTTGGCACATATGATTTCTTTAGAAAATAATGTAAATACCATTAGTATCATTGGTACTTGAATTGATCAAGATTATCCAGTGAGTAATAAAAAAATATATGATGAAATAGTAGAAAAATGAGGATGAATTATGTCTATGTTTGCCATAGGAGAAATTTGAAATCCGTATAATTTCCCAATTAGAAATCAATTAGTTGCTGGTATTTCTGCTGGTACTCTTATTGTCGAAGCAAAACAAAAATCAGGTACACTTATTACGGCCCGTTTAGCTTTAGAATTATGAAAAGAAGTTTTTGCTATACCATGAGATATTTTTTCTTCTCAATGTGAATGATCGAATATTTTAATACAGAATTCTTCAGCATATCCTGTTATCCAAGCTGAAAATATATTAGAACAATTTAATATTATTTCTCAAAGTGATAAAAAAATCTGAATTTGAAATATACAAAAAATATCTTTTCAGGATGATATAGAAGAAAAAATTTATAACTTATTATTAGTAGAAAAACTAAATATCAATCAAATTGCCAAAAAATTATCATTAGATGTTATGACACTTGGATTTAAAATGAGTATGTTAGAAATTTCTTGATATGTAAAAAAATCACTAAGTTGAGATTATGAAATTCAATAAAATCTTTACAAAGTGCGATTTATTCATATAGTTAGGTCAGATTTATTTATAAAAATTTCCTATGGAAACGAGTATATTTGTGAAAATAGAGATAATCATATTCTTTTTGTCTTTTTTGTATGCTATCTATTTTATGTTAGAAAAAGTATATAAAGCATACTTTCACGTGAAAAAAATCGTAGAACCAAAAAAATCAATTCCAAGAAAAAAGAAATCAAAAAAATTAAAAATTTCTCAAGAAAATAATAAACAGTCAATTGAAGCTGTTAAGCTTTCAGATCAAGATAAACAAAAACTTATTGATATAGTAAAAAGAGTAAAAATAAATGCATCAAAAGGTTATTTTGATACTGCAAGACACATTATAGTAGAATGACTTTCTATTGATAAATTTAATAAAGACCTCAATATAGAGCTGGCTGGTATTTATGAAAAAGAACATAATTATAAAAATGCAGAGTTCATTTATAAAGATCTTATTGACGCTATTTGAAAAGATTGTGATGTAATGAAAAAATTAGGTATGATTTATGCATTACAAAATAAACTTGTTGAAGCTCAAAATATGTATGAAAAAGTTCATAAAAGAAGAAAAGAAGATGCTGAAGTTATAAATATGCTAGCAGATATAACTTTTGAACTTCAAAATTATCAACAAGCAATGATTTATTTAAAATTAATTTTAAAAGATAAACCAAGAAATGTAGATAGACTTCTAATGTTAGCAGTATGTTTTGAGTCTTTAGATCAATGAGAAGATGCTTTTGAAACGTATAAAAAAATTGTCGAATTACAACCATATAATACTCTTGCAAGAAATAAACTCAATGAATTATTTGCAGTTAAAAATTAGTTTTTGACAATAATGTGATTTTAAGCAATAGTTATTAACATAAAAAGCTAAAAGTAAGTTTACTTTTAGCTTTTTTTTTATACATTTATATAAAATATATTTTTTAAATATGTAGCCAGAGATGTTAAAAATACCTCCACACGCTCTAGAGTCTGAACAATCAGTTTTAGGGAGTTTATTGATTGATAAAGATTGTTTTCTAACTGTTTGAGATGTATTAACTCATGAAGATTTTTATAATGAGTCAAATGCAAAAATTTATGAAGTTATGTTTGATCTGTATAAGAATAATAAACCAATTGATCTTGTAACGGTTAAAGAAAAATTAGAAGATAAAAAACTCTTAGATAAAATAGGTTGAATGACATATTTAATTGAGTTAACTGAAATTGTACCTACAACTGCAAATGTTTTTGAATACGCGCAAATTGTGAAAAATAAAGCCGTTTTAAGAAATCTTATAAAAGCGGGGAATCAAATTATTTCTCACGGATATGATGAAGATGGAAAAATTAATGAATTATTAGAAAAAGCTGAGAAATCATTATTTGGAATCACACAAACATTTATAAAAAATAAATTAGTTCATATTAATGATATCTTAACACAAAGATATGAAGAATTTGCTGAAATTCATGAAAATCCTGAACTCATAACTCAACATAGATTACAAATTGGTTTTAATGATTTTGATCATAAATGTGGTGGTTTAAAAGGTTGAGATATGGTTATTTTAGCTGCTAGACCATCAATGGGGAAAACAGCATTTGCTTTAAATATTGCACAAAATGTTTGATATGGAGGGAAGAATGTTGCTGTTTTTTCATTAGAAATGTCAAAAGAACAACTTACTGATAGAATGATTGCCAGTGCAATGGAAATAGATTCTTGGAAACTTGCTAAATGAGAGCTCGAAGATCATGAATTTGCGAAAATTTGAGAAGCAATGGAAAAATTATCAGAAGCAAATATTTATATTGATGATACTGCATGAGGTAATTTAATGGATTTAAAATCAAAATGTAGAAGATTAAAAATTGAATCTGGATTAGATCTAATTGTAATTGATTATCTACAATTGATGTCGAATTGAAATTCTATGAATAGAGTACAAGAAGTATCTGAAATTTCTCGTGGTATTAAATCACTTGCCAGAGAATTGAATGTGCCAATTATTGCACTTTCTCAATTATCAAGAACAGTGGAACAAAGACCTGATAAGCGTCCTATTATGTCAGATTTAAGAGAATCTGGTTCGATAGAACAAGATGCGGATATTATTATGATGATGTATAGAGAAGAGTATTATGATGAATTTACTGAAAAAAAATGAGTTACAGATATTTTGATGAGAAAAAACAGAAATGGTCCAATAGGGAATATTGAACTTATGTTTAATAAAAATAATCAAAAATTTGTAGAAATTGATAAAGCTCATGCTTCTACACAACACTTTGAAGATATGTAAAAAACCACCTAGAAATAGGTGGTTTTATTTTGTGTTACGCATAATAGTTTTTCTCCTTTAAGCGTTTATTTAATATTTCTATGTCTTCGCTATAACCACAACTGCATTTACCAATTGAATTATAGCTCGCTTGATCCAATTCATTTTTACGGCATTTTGGGCACATTATTTTATTTAAATCTTTAAATGTTTTAAAAATATAACAAATAAAAATTATAGTAACTATAATGATTAAAGTAATAATCATAATATTACTCCAAATTAATTGGTATTTTTAAATGTATTCTTTTTATAATAATTGTCAAAAAAATAAAAGCTGATTGTTTTACAATCAGCTTTTATTCGCTTTTTAAGACGGAAAATTTTAAAGGAGAATTATTCTTCTCTTCAACGTTTTTTCACGTGCTCCTCATGGTAATGAAAAATAACATTTGTAAAGTTTTATTTATATTTAATAGAAAAAGATGATTACATATCGTAATCATCTTTTTCTATTTCGTCTAAACTTGGTCTTTTTTGAAGATCTTGTTTAAATACATCTCTTATCTCATTGATAACATTTTGAGAATTTTCAAAACTCTCAGTTGTAACTAACCTTTTTCTGTATTGTTTTACTCCAGGAAAAGATTTTATATATTGTACCAAATGTTTTCTAATTTCTAGTGATCATTTTCTTTCTCATTTTGTTTCGACGAGTTGTTTTGCATGAAACTCCATTGCGTCAAGCATTTCTGCTAAGGTTGGATAATATGTATTATCTATAAAATTTGTTGGATCGATAAGTTTATTTTCACTATGATCTGCTTGTGGATCTAAAAATGTCCAAGGGTTTCAAAAACTATGTCTTCCAATCATAAAACCACTTAAGTCTTCTCCGAGCGGATTTGTTGATTTCATTCTTGCAATACCATCTGTGTAATTTAACACGTCTCCATTTCCAACAACTGGAATATTTAGATGTTTTTTTAACTCATAAATATTTGTCCAATCTGCATTTCAAGTATATGCTTGTTTTGCTGTTCTTCCGTGAATTGTTAACAGAGTTGCTCATGCGTTTTCAAGACCTTTTCAAAATTTTAATAGATCTTGATTCCCATCAAAACTTAGACGAGTTTTTACAGAAATTGGTAAATGAGTTGCTTGATTGAGTGAATCTACAATTTGAAAAGCTGTATCTTCATTAATTAAAAGACTTGAACCATGTCAACTTCTTACAACTTTTTTTGCGGGACATCACATATTTATATCTATTCCGGCAATATTATATTTTTCTTGAGAAATGATTTTTGCAGCACGTGCAAACATTTCAGGATCTTTTCAAAATATTTGAATAATAACAGGATCTTCAAGAGTTTGGTGTGGTAAAACTGCATCAGCTAAAAATTTTGAGTGTACTAATCCATCCGCACTATAAAACTCCGAAATACAAATTACATTCGGAGCAACTCTTTTCATAGCTTGCCTGTATGCGCTATCTCCATATCAATCCATTGGAGCTAAAAGGCATAATGGTCACTTTTCTACTTGTTTTTTCCAGAAATCTTTCATTGAAATACTACAAATGTATATAAAAATTTTCATAACTTTATAAATAACTTTCTATTTGTCAATACATAATATTTGTAAAAATTATTTAGAGTATGATATGATTATTATAGATTTAGTTTTATAACATATTCTTTATGAATGTTTCAGCAACTTTAAGTGAAAAAAAGACACTTAATTCTACATTGAAAAAAAATTATGGTTTATTCCAAAAATTCAAACCTCTAGGACTTATTCATATTTCTGATATGGAAGTTAATCAAGAACTTTTAGAAGGTTTAAAAGTATTAAACGCAGGATTTGTAGTGATTATTGAAAATGCAACTCAAGACCAAATTGCAGATAATATTATCATAACTGATAAAATTGATGCAACTTCACTACTTGGTTTTGACTTTATTGTAGCTGATTCTACTATTGGAAATATTCACCAATATACGCAAGCTGGAGTAACTCCGATTATTAATAAAAATAATCATTTAACATCTGTTTTAAAAGAATTTAATCCATTAAAAAACGAAGGAAATTCATTTTATTATGACAATGAAAATCCTTGGAGTATTTTTTATACTATTGTGAGATATATGGAAAATTATAAATTTCCATATGATAACAAAAATTTAATAAAAAATGTATTATCTGTGTAATAATTTCTTGAATTATTTTAAAAGTCTGTAGAATAAATTTACGGGCTTTTTTGATTTTTTAAATTAAGGAGTTGTTGAATGTTGAAACTAATGAATAATTTCAACAGAAATGTAAAAATTTCTGGACATGATATTTTATTAGAAATAAAAAATGGAAAATTATTTATTTCTGGAAAATTATTTTTTTCTGACTTATTAATTAAAAAACAAGGGAAGACTATTTATTATTTTGACAAAGATGGTGAATTAGATTCCCAAAAAAATACTAAAATCACTGATTTTGTAAAAACATTATTCCGAGATAAACTTTTAAAATTTCGTGGTGATAATGTAGTACAAAATTTATAGTAAAAAAATCGCAAGGATGCGATTTTTTATTTTGTTATTTTTGTTAATTTTCTTGAAAACTTCAAAGCATAATCTTTAATTTTATTATCTTTAGATGTTTCTATATATTTACTGATTTCTTCATATATTTCAGATTCAAAATCACGAGTAACTTCTTCTTCGTTTCATTTTTTATCTATTCTTTGTTCAATTTGAAATCCATTTCTTAATAAAAAATTTATACTAGATATTTTTCTAGAATATTCTTCATTAATTATTCCATTTATTGCTTCTTTTACATTAAATAATAAACTTCAAATTCATAATCATCTGAAATTTTCATTTACTTTTTTATAATAATGTTCTGCTGATGAAAAATCACCAAAATTAAAACTTCATTTTCATATAATTCCTATAAGAGAGAATCAATTTGGAACTTTAAAATCTTTTGAGTTTTCTAAATCATCTAATGGCTGTTGATCTAAAGGATTTTCAACAATAACTCAAATTATTCTATTTTCATTTTCTCATTGAATAGATAAAAATACCGTTTTATAATTTGTTTTTAAAAGTTCAATTGAATCTATAGTTTGAGTTCAATTTGTTAATTCTATTTTATTCATTTAGAAGGAAGAAAAAATAAATATATTTAATAATACATAATAATTATTGATGTCAATTTTTTCGTGCAAAAAATATTTTTTTTTGACTTCAAAAAGAATCTTGGTATATATGGATTAGATAAAAAATAGATTTTAAGAAAAAATTATGGCAAAAAATCTTGTGATAGTCGAATCCCCAGCAAAATGAAAAACAATAGAAAAATTTTTATGACCTGACTTTAAAGTTGTTGCTTCTATGTGACATATTAGAGATCTTCCGGTGAAATCACTTTGAATAGATATTGAAAATAATTTTACTCCAGAATATGGAATAAATGATGATAAGAAAAAAACAGTAACTTCATTAAAAAAACTTGCAAAAGAAGCAAATGAAGTTTGGATAGCTACCGATGAGGATCGTGAGTGAGAAGCAATTGGATGGCATTTGTGTCATACTTTAAATGTGGATCCTGCTACAACAAAAAGAATTGTTTTTCATGAAATTACTAAAACAGCAATACAAAAAGCTGTAAAAAATCCTAGAACTATAGATCTAAGTTTAGTTGATGCTCAACAAGCTAGAAGAATATTAGATAGACTTGTTTGATATAAAGTGAGTCCAATTCTTTGGAAAAAAATTAGAAAAGGCTTATCTGCTTGAAGAGTTCAATCAGTTGCTGTTAAGTTAATCGTTGAAAAAGAAAGAGAAATAAAAAACTTTGTACCAGAAGAATCATGGAAAATTTTTGTAGAACTATCATATGGAACTTCAAAATTTAAAGCTGAATTTCATAAACTCGGTGGAAAAGTAAAAAAATTAAAATCAAGAGCTGATGTCGAAAAAATTCTTGCTACTTTATATGATACACTTAATTTAATTAAAGAATCAAAAACAAAAAAAGATGCTATTGCTTTACAAGTTGACTCACCTGTAGATTTTACTTTAGTAGATTCTGTAAAAAAAGATTCAAAAAGAAAACCTTGAGCTCCATTTACCACTTCTACGCTTCAGCAAGAAGCTGCAAGAAAATTTGGTTTTGGTGTAAAACAAACTATGATGGTGGCTCAAAGACTGTACGAATGAGTTGATCTATGAAATGGAGAAAGAACAGGTTTGATTACGTATATGAGAACCGATAGTGTAAATCTTTCAGATCAAGCTAGGAATCAAGCAAAAGATATGATAGTTTGAGAATTATGAGATAAGTATCATCAATCAAGATCATTTAAAACAAAATCTTCATGAGCGCAAGAAGCACATGAAGCTATTCGTCCATCTGATTTAACGAGAAAACCTGAATCACTTACTGGAATATTAGAGCCTCAACAACTTAAACTCTATACACTTATTTGGAAAAGAACGGTTGCATCACAAATGGCTGATGCTATTGTTGAAGTAACTACATTTCAATTTTCACCAACCAAAGCTCTCAATCAACAATGGCAAACAAAAGGGGAAGTGATAAAATTTGATGGTTTTATGAAATTATATATTGAGTGAACTGATGATGAATCAGATGATGAAGAGGATTCAGGGGTATTGCCAGCTATTGAAATTTGAGAATTATTAGAAGCAAAGCACATTGAATCAAATCAAGTATTTTCTCGCCCACCAGCTCGTTATACGGAAGCGTCACTAGTAAAAAAACTAGAATGAGAATGAATTTGAAGACCTTCTACCTATGCTCCAACTATTTCGACTATTATCGATAGATGATATGTAGAAAAAACAGATAAAAAATATTTATGACCTACAGAAATTGCATTTACTGTAACTGATTTTCTCCAAAAATATTTCTCTGAAATGATGGAATATAAATTTACAAAAGATGTAGAAGAAGATTTCGATAAAATTGCAGAATGAAACCTTACCTATGTTTCTATGCTCAATGAATTTTGGAATGGAACTCTAAAAAAAGATTTACTTAACGCAGATGAAAATTCTGAAAAAGTAATCGAAAAAGTTGGAAAAAAATGTCCAAAATGTAGTGAAGAACTTATTTATAGGTTTTCAAAAGCAGGGAAGTTTATAGGATGTTCTGGATATCCTGAGTGTGATTATATTGATCAACCTGAAGAAGAAAAAAATGCACTTGATGCAATCAAAGCAAAATACGAATGAAAACCGTGCCCAGATGGAGTTGAATGAACTATAGTAGTTAAAACGGGAAGATATGGACCTTTTTTAGCTTCAAGTGAGTATCCAAATGTAAAATGGATTGGAAAAATTAAAGATGAAAAAGAAGAAAAATTAGAGGAAATTTTATCAAAAAAATGATTATTAGTAGACGAAGAAACTGGTGAAGAAATGGTGGTTAAAAATTCTAGAAGATGACCATTTCTCGCTGCTAAAAATTATCCAGCTGTAAAAATAGCGAAAAATATTCCTAAAGATGTTTGGGAAGAATTAAATGCTCAAATGGCTGAAGAAAATAAAGACAATGATGAAGAATCAGAAAAATAGAAACCTAAAGTTTCTATTTTTTTATTAAATATTTTTATTTATTAATATTATTAATAAATAAGTTTTAAAATTTATATTTCTCTATATAATCTAAAAAATTATTTTCACTTATTATAATTATTATACAAATGGCTAAGAAAAATAACGATAAAATGCAAGATAGATATTTTGATTATCTATTAACTTATACAAATACTATTTTTGAATTTTCAGATGAATTACAAAAATTATCTAAAAAGAAACTTTCATGAGAAGTAAGTTTGAATAGAAAAAAATATACGTATTTTTCTATTAATAATTGAGTCACTATTTTAAATAGAAAAAATGACTTAGAAATGAGTTTTGTTTTTTCTACTGACAAAAAAAATGTTTTATTTCAAAAAAATAAGCTCCATAATTTTATAGAATCTGATCTTAATGCAAATTGACTATGAAAAGATTTTCCAAGTAATAAAATAACAAGAGCAGAAGAATTTGAAGAATGTTTTAATAAAATTATGATGTCAGGGATTATAAAAGAAGTAGAAAATGGATATTTAATCAACAGTGATGAATTATATTAAAAAAGAATAAAAGTTAATTTTATTCTTTTTGTTATAATGTTTCATAATTAAAATAGCTATTTATTTGATTAAATACTATATTTGTGAGATAATATTTATGAATTTAAATATAAATAAAATTATTATGAAAAAACATCTAATAAAACATTCTAATAAATATAGAAAAACTATGCATTGGCTTATCTTCTTATCTGCTACTTTTGCTGTTGGAGCTACTATTGCTGATGTTTCTGCGAGACAAACTATGGAGATTATTATGTTAAATCCTGAAATTGCTCAAAATTCAATTTTAGTAAAATCTGGTTATTTACCATTTTAATAAAATAAAATTGTAATTGCAAAAAATAAAAAAGTTCCCGGGAAAACTCCCGGGAACTTTTTATAGAAATAAAATTTTGATTTTTAAACCTTGTTTATATAATGTGAACAAGGTTATTTTTTTAATGTGAAAAAGTCATGGAATGGTTGAATCTACGAGTCAAAAAATAAAATGATTTATTTATAGTTTATTATTATTTTATTTTAATTAGAAAAAAAGAAAATATGTCAGAATTTCCAAAAAAATATTCACCAAAAGAATTTGAAAAAAATATATATAAAACGTGGGAATCTAATGGTTTATTTAAACCAAGAGAATCTACGACTGGAGAACAATTTTATATACCAATTCCACCACCAAATGTTACTGGTATCCTTCATCTTGGTCATGCGTTAACTTCAACTCTTCAAGATATCATGGTAAGGTATCATAGAATGAAATGAGATGAAACTATCTGGATTCCTGGTACAGATCATGCTGGTATTGCAACTCAAGCAAAAGTTGAAGCTAAATTAGCCCAAGAATGAAAGTCTAAACATTCTCTTTCAAGAGAAGAATTTTTAGATGAATGTTGGAAATGGAAAGATAAACATTCAGGTGTTATTACTGATCAATTCAGACAAATGTGAGCAAGTTGTGATTGGACGAAAGAAAGATTTACACTTGATGACGGATTAAATAAAAGAGTAAATAAAGCATTTGTAGATTTATATAATAAAGGTCTAATTTACAAAGGTGAATACATGGTAAATTATTCTCCAGAACTTCAAACGGTTGTTTCTGATCAAGAAGTAATTCACAAAGAAGAAAAAGCAAAACTTTATCATATTACTTATTTTGTTGCTGGAAGTGATAATGAAGTAATTATTGCTACAACAAGACCAGAAACACTTCTGTGAGATGTTGCTGTTGCTGTACATCCTAAAGATAAAAGATATAAAAAATTATTAAAAGCTGGTAAAAAATTAGTTTTACCGATTGTAAATAAAGAAATTCCAATTATTGCTGATGAAATGGTTGATATGGAATTTGGAACTGGTGCAGTAAAAATTACTCCAGCTCATGATGCTAATGATTTTGAAGTAGCAAAAAGACATGATTTACCACTGGATAATATAGTTATTTCAAAAGATGGTAAAATGACATCTAGAACAGGTATTTTCGAAGGTCAAGATTATCATACTGCCAGAAGTAATGTAGTAGAATTACTTAAAGCAAAAGGAAATTTAATTAAAATTGAAGACCACACTTCTAAAGTTTGATATTGTGAAAGATCAGGATGTAAAATTGAAACAATTATTTCGACTCAATGGTTTGTTTCAGTAGAATCTATGGCTAAAAAAGTTATTAAATGATACAAAAATAAAGACTTTGAAATTATTCCAAAAAGATTTAATAAAACATTTGAAGATTGGATTTTTAATTTAAGAGATTGGTGTATTTCTAGACAATTACTTTGGGGACATCAAATACCAGTTTGGTATGGACCAGATGAAAAAGTATTTTGTGCTGAAAATGCTAAAGATGCAGGTAAATTAGCAAAAGATTTTTATGGAAAAGATGTTGAATTAACACAAGACGCAGATGTTTTAGATACTTGGTTTTCATCTGGTTTATGGCCATTTTCTATTTTAGATTTTGATATGTGGGGTTGAGAACAATCTGAAATGTTTCAAAAATTTTATCCTGCAAGTGTATTAGAAACAGGGCATGATATCATTTTCTTTTGGGTAATTAGAATGATGTTATTTGGTTATGAATTCACGGATCAAACTCCATTTGAAAAAATTTACCTCCATGGAATGGTAAAAGATAAACATGGAGCAAAAATGAGTAAATCAAAATGAAATGGTATTGATCCACTAGATATGATTGAAAAATATTGAACTGATGCGTTAAGACTTACATTAAGTATCTGAAATACTCCTGGGAATGATTTAAAATTTGATGAATCAAATGTAGAAAATAATATGCTTTTTGTAAATAAATTATGGAATGCCTCACGTTTTGTAAGTGTTAATTTATCTCAAGAAGTTCGCTCAATGAATATGAGTGATATTGAAAATGAATTAAAAAATAATTACAATGATTTACTATTTCATGAAAAATGGATTTTAAGTAGAATAAAACATTTGAGCGATGTTGCTACAAGTTCTATGGATGAATATGTTTTTTCAGAAGTTGGTGAAGAATTACAAGCATTTACAAAAAATGAATTCTGTGATTATTACATAGAAGAATTTAAACTAACAAAAGAAAAATCTAAATATGGTGAAAAAGTTATTACTTTTGTTTTAAATAACCTCTTGAGATTATGGCATCCATATATGCCTTTTGTAACAGAAGAAATTTATTCTAAATTAGGATTCTCAGGAGAGCTTATAATAGCATCTTGGCCAAATATTTCTATACCTAGAAATGAAGAAATTGAAAAAGATAAAAAATTAATTATCGATATTATTAAGGAAATTAGATCTCTAAGAGCTGATAATAATATTATGCCAAATAAAACGATTGGATTACAAGTATATGCTAAAAATAAAAATGCAGAAGTAATCGATGAAGTTTTAGAATTAATTGCTGGTATTGTAAAAGCTGAAAAATTTGAATTGGTTGATAAAAAACCAAAAGATGATAATTTAGCTTATGGTATTATAAAAGCTGGAGTTGAAGTGTTTATTGATACGGCTAATGCTTTAGATCTTAATAAAGAAATTGAAAGATTGTCTGAACAAATAGTAGATACAAAACAATACATCGCTATTTTAGATAAAAAATTATTAAATGAAGCATTTGTCTCAAAAGCACCAGAAAAACTTGTAAGAGCTGAAATGGAAAAAAAAGAACAAGCAAAACAAAAACTTCAAAAATTAGAAGAAAAAATTTCTAAATTTCAAAAATAAAAAAAACTAAATATTTCTATGAAATATTTAGTTTTTTTTATTTATAATTTGTATTAAAATATAAATATTTTGTATGTACAATAAAAATATTTATATTTTTTTGAATTATTTATATTTTTTGTACACTAGTATTATAAAAATATTTTTTACCAATTTATTATGAAAATTATATCATTTTTAAGCTTTTTAGTTATTTTTCTTCTTACTTTGCAACAAACTTTTGCTATTACAGCATATGAAGAAGAAACAAAAAAATATAAAATAAATTCTATAACTTATGATGGAGAATTAAAAGATTGAGTTGAAGTAAAAATTTCAGGTGAAAACTTAAAAGATTGTGATTACATTTCTCATAATAATCAAAAATTAGATATTACATCTCCAAAATTTGCTTATACTAAATGAAATTATAATTGAATTGTTAGTATTTTTTGTGATTGAGTGAATAGTAATTATGAATATAGTTTTCCATTAATTGAAACAACAAAAGTGAAACAAGAAGATAATTTTTATTATTTAGAAATTAATGGAAAAAATTTTTCCGATGATACTAAAGTTGAATTAGAATGATTAAAATTTGAAAAAATCTACAATTCTCAAACTAAAATTTACTGAAAAATAATTTGAGAAGTAAAAAAATTAGATCTCTCTGTTACTTCTCAGAAAAATGATTCTAATACTGTTTTATTAGAATTTAACTATCCATTTATTGAAAAAATTGAATCAAAAGATAATTTTTTAGCTGGTACTAAAATATATATATTTGGTAAAAATTTAGAAAAATTTGATTTATATATAGAGAATAAAAAAACTAATGATTTTGTTATTCAAGATGATTGAGTTATTCAATATACGTTGGATGAAAAGATAGAAGATATTAGTATAGAATTCAAAAAATATAATATTTCATCAAATAAAATAGAAATTCAAGTTCAATGAGATATACCATATTTAGAAAAATATTATGAAAAATCTAATAGTGAATCTTCAACAAAAAGAGAATTAGAAATTTACGGTAAAAATTTTCCTTTTCATGAAAAAGATATATCTGTTTATTTAAATGCAAAAGAACAAAAAATTTCAAATGTATCAAAAGATTCTATTACAATAACTGATTTTAAATTTAATGATTGAGATAATTATATTTATGCAGTTGTAAATGATTTCCAATCAAATACTTTATATAAATTTGAAGAATCAAAACTTCCTTATCCTACAAGTATATCAGATGTTTCTTTTGATGATACACAAAGAATTTTAACAGTATCTACCGTAGATTTTAATGAAGAAACCGATAAGTTTTATGTTGATAATTCTGCATCTAATATATTAAGTTGCTACTCAAATGTATGTAGAATTTCTATAAATAAATCTAAATTAACAGGGAGAATTACTATAAAAAGATTAAATCTTCAACATAATAATTTTGTAGATTTTGATTATTCAACAGATCAACATCCATATGTACGTAAAATTACATTTCAAGAAGAACCAAAGTGATTAACAAAATTTACTATTTATGGTAATAATTTTGTATGAAGTGATATTACAGGTTCTAATATTTTCACTCTAGACAATAAAAAACCTGATATTGATATAACGAATAATACTATTAAATCTAGACTTCCTAGAGATTATAAAGAGTCAAGTTCAAGTATAAATGTTTCTAAGTATTCTATGAAATCTTCATTAACTTTTTGATTTGATGAAATTTCTAACAAATCTGTGAATAATGCTCCTTTGATTTTAGATATAATACCAGAAAATAATTCTTTTCTGCAATCTGGAAATATAGCATATATGAGATGATATTGATTTAGTAAATCAGATATCGTATTTATAGGAGAAAAATCGTATAATTTAGATTTTTCTGATTGAAATGATTATCCAAAAATTATTCTAGATGATAATATTCAAACAGGTTTTTATAATTTTTATATTCAGTCAGATAATAAAAAAATATCAAATAAAATAGAAAAATATATTTCTCAATCAAGTAATCCAGAAATAACTTTTAGTGTTAAATCTAATGATAAAGTTGCTGAATATTATTACAATCAAGCATCTAGTAATGCAATTTTTTCAATGAATATTAATAATGGTATTGAAAATATTAAATTATCTCAATTAGAGTTTTTTCTTGAATGATGAAAAAATATAGAGAATTTTTGAGAAATTGAACTATTTATTGATGGTAAAAAAGTTTCTCACACAATGGTTCAAAATGACTGAAAAATTTCATTTATAGAAGAAATATTTTTAGAAAAATCAAATAAAAATATACTTGTTGAGTTAAAAAAATCTTGAAAATTTTATGCACAATGAAAATTTAGAATTTCATATCTATGACATAAAACTATAACACAAAAATCTACTCAGCAAACATTTATCAGTAAAAAAATTTTAAACTCACCATATTTTATTGTATGAATTAAATGAGCTAAAAATTGTTATAATTCAAAATCTACAAATATTGATTGTGAAGAAATTTGAAAAGATGAAGTTATTATTATTGATGATAACAATAATGATAAAAATAAACAAGAAGAAATTATTAATGAAGAAGAAATTATTAATGATGAAGAAGAAAATATTAATAATAAAGATAAATCTTGAAATGATAATAGTGTTACATTAAAAACAAAAAATCAAATCAAAATAGATGCAATTATTGATAATTTATATAAAAGAAAAACAAAAAATTCTACATACGAATGATTAATTTATTTTAAAAATTTAAATATAAAATTATCTAGAGCAATTGAAGATATTCCAGATTATCACAAAGATAAAAAAATAATTATTTATCTACAAAAATCTGTAAATGATTCTTATATAAAAATATTTAAAACATTTGTAGAAGAAAATAAAAAGTAAAAAAAGTCCCTGGGGACTTTTTTTACTTTTTTGTTTGATAAATCATTATTATTGATTATCATATATGTAATTATTTAATAACAATTTTTTATGAAAAAATTAATAAGTTTTCTTGTAGTTTTTCATTTATTGTTCACATCTCATATGACATTTGCAGATTTTGATGAAACACTTGTAAATGATCCAATTTTTATGGAAGAAGTATATAGTTTTATATTATCTGCAGACTTAGTAGATATTCCATATTTATCAGATGAT
This sequence comes from uncultured Patescibacteria group bacterium, assembly GCA_963926055.1. GTDB lineage: Bacteria > Patescibacteriota > Gracilibacteria > BD1-5 > UBA6164 > CAJXJP01. The sequence goes on from CAWUVK010000001.1 coordinate 75,248, forward strand.
GAAAATTTACAATATTGTGCTGAAGTTTATTTAGAAGCAACAAGAAGAAGAGATTATACATCTGAAGAATTAAGTGTATGTAGGGATTACTTTGAACTAAAAAATCAAGAGGAAATTGCATATAAAACATATATGTTAAATAATAGAGAACTTTTTAATTAAAAAGTTCTCTATTTTTATAAAATATTTTAATATATTGTAAATAAAAAATATTTTCAAATACATTAATAATTTATATAATAGCAGCATTATTTTTAGGAAAAAATACAAAATATGACAAAACAAAATAATACAGCATTCACACTTGTAGAACTCATAGTCGTAATCACGATTTTAGCAGTTTTAGCAACGGTTGCATTTATCTCGTTTCAAGGATATACAAGTTCTTCAAGAGATTCAGTTCGTCTGGCAGATTTAAAAAATATTTCAAAATCATTTGAAATCAACAGAACCAGAGATATAGATTTTCCACTTCCAGATAAAAAAATTGATATTTCATCAAGTGGAACTATTTTTCAATATCAATGAAAATTATCACAAGATATTTTAGAAAAAGACTTAAATATTTTTGATGGATGATTAGATCCAGTTACGAAAAAACCATATGGTTACGCGGTAAATATTGCGAGAAATAAATTTCAAATAATCTGATTTTTAGAAAATCAAGAATCTGTAGCAAATATTTCTCTTAATAAAATATTTGCAGATAATTCAGACAAATATGTAAAATCTTCAGGAGATTCTCTAGGGATTTTACTAAATGAAACGACAAATGAAGTCATAGTTCAAAGTGGAAGCATTTCTGAAATTGATATTGAAAATAACACTGATAATTATAAATTAGCATTTTGAGAAAATATAATTATTTGAGAATGAATCTGACTAAAAAAACAATTTGAATCAAATACCTGAAATAATAAGAATTGTTTAACTATTCTTAGAAGTGGTTTATCAAAAGGGAATGGGGTCTATACTATTAATCCAACGGGTTTAGATTGAGATGATTTTGAAGTATATTGTGATATGAATACTGATTGATGAGGATGGACGAGAATTATTTATGCTGATAATCAAGAAGCGACTATAAATACTCAAGGTGAAACTGGTTGAGTTACTGGTACAGGGAAACTTTCTGATGAAAAAATTAATAAAATTATTTATGACTGAGTTGATATTTTATTTGATTATAAATTAAATACACAATTTGTGGTAAATAATATTGATTCATGGACTTGGGATAGTATGGGGAATTGATCTATTCATTTATATCATCTAGGCGCAAAATGAATTCATTGTTTAGCTTCTTGAGAATTTTGGGTATATACTCAAAACTCTTACTTAGATTGATGGGCTTCTACATTTATTCGCTATAATCCAGATAGTTACAACTTATACTTTCCAAACGATAGTCGTTACGGTTATTCATCAAGACGTTGACTAGATGCTATAAATTGATCTATTTGTTGAATCAATAAATGAACTACGACATCTAATGGTCAAGTATTTATGAGATAAAAAAAGTAGAATTTATTCTACTTTTTTCTTTTCTTTGCTTATTTTGAATCTTTGGCTATACTATGCAAAATTAAATTTTAAATAAAATATTATGAAAATTGGTATTGTTGGATTACCAAATGTAGGGAAATCTACATTATTTAATGCGTTAACTAAAAATTATTCTGCTGATGCACAAAATTTTCCATTTTGTACAATCGAACCAAATACAGGAATTGTAAATGTAAATGATGCAAGACTAGAAAAAATAAGAGTTGCAGTAAATGGAGCAAAAGTAATTCCTGCTAATTGTGAATTTATTGATATCGCGGGGATTGTAAAATGAGCTTCTGCAGGCGAAGGTTTAGGGAATAAGTTCTTAGCAAATATTAGAGAAGCAGATGCAATTTTACAAGTAGTTAGAGTTTTTGAAGACGGAGATATTATCCATGTTCATGGTCAGGTTGATCCAAAAGGTGATATTGAAGTTATTAATTCAGAATTAATTTTAGCTGATATAGAAACAATTGAAAAAAGAGTTGTTAAAGATGCAAAAAAAGCAAGATCAGATAAAGATGTAGCGAGATCATTAGTTGTTTGTGAAAAAGTTAAATGACTTTTAGAACAAGGAATTATTGTAAACGATATGGATTTATCAGAAGAAGAATTAGAAGATATTAAAGATTTACATTTATTAACAAATAAAAAGTTTGTTTATGCTTGTAATGTTTCAGAAGATATGATGGATACTTCTGAAGAAGATTTAAAAAAATTAATCTGAATAACTTCAAATCAAACAAGAGTTGTACCAGTTTGTGCAAAATTAGAATCTGATATGGTTGAAATGTCAGACGAAGAAAAACATGAATTTTTATCTGAAATGGGATTAATCTCTACTGGTTTAGACGATTTAATTAAAGCTTCATACGATGCACTTGGATTAGAGTATTACTTTACAGCTGGTGAACAAGAAGTAAGAGCTTGGACTGTAAAAAAATCTTCAACTGCACCTCAAGCAGCTGGAGTAATCCATACTGATTTTGAAAAAGGTTTTATCAAAGCTGATGTGGTAAGATGGGATGATTTAGTTGAAAATGGAGGTTGGTCACAATCAAGAGTCAACGGAAAAGTTTCACTTCAAGGAAAAGATTACATCGTACAAGATGGAGATGTAATTTTATTTAAATTCAATGTGTAACAATTAAAAAAAAAATCAGAAAATTACTTTTCTGATTTTTTTTGTTTATTTTCACTTAATATTGTAAAATAGAATTAATAATAATATATTTTTTATATAAGTATGTCTAAGAATAAACCTCAAGATAAGTATTTTTGATATGAATGAATTTCACATGAATCAATGTTGAAATTATCTGCTGATTATAATGGTGATATTAATATTGCCTTACTAGATTTAACACAAATAATTAGTGATAAAATAATATGGGTTTTATCTAAATGTGATGATGAAGATATTAATATAATAAATAATGCTGAAAATTTTAATGATGTGAAAGAAATTTTTGATAGACTAGAGTATTTTTGTGAAAATGAGTATTTAATTATAGAAGCAAGATTTAAATTAATTTTAGAAAATAAAAAATCAGAAAAATAATTTTCTGATTTTTTTTTATTTAGTATATTTTTATGCTGAAATTTTTTCAAATTTTGCGATATAAAATCCTTCAGTTTCTTCAGATGGAAGACATCTGATTGTATCAACTACGTCTGATCTATAGATTTGTTTTCCAAATGATTTTATTCCAGGTCTTGCGTATTTGCAATTAAGTGAAATTGGTACTAATTTCATGTCTGGATAGTTTGAAAGTATGAAATGAACTATTGCTTCGTTTTCTTCTGGAGCGATTGTACACGTTGAAAATACTAGTGATCCTCATACTTTTAACATTGGAATTGTTTCTTCTAAAATTGATTTTGAAAGTTTATATGCTTTTTTAAAAATTGTTGGATTCCAAAAACCATATGATTTTTCACGATGGAGATTAAATCTTCATTCTGCAGTACATGGAGCATCAAGTAAAATATGATCAAAATATTCTTTTGAGGCTTCTTTATCCCAACCAATTTTTTCTAAATGTTCACCAAGAGGAGTTGAAATATCTCTGGCATCAGTTTTAAATACTTTTGTATTTTCAACTCATTGTTTTGCAAGTGTAAAATTTAGTTTATCTATACGAATAGCATTATTATCTACTGCTATTATTTCACCAGTATTTCCTAATTTTGTAGCAATTTGGCTTGTTTTACTTCCTGGAGCAGCTGTTGTATCAAGTACTTTATCACCAGATTTTAAATCCATAAATTCTACTGGGATTTGACTTGCGGTTTGTTGGATATAAATTTTACCTTTTTCATTAAATTCAGTATCCCAAAGATCTTTTTCTGTACCATTTTTTAGTTCATATCCATTACTTAGGTACGGAATTTTTTCTATTTCTAAACCTTTTTTTGTGAGTAAATCAATTACTTTTTTTTCTGATTCTTTGAGTGTATTTACTCTAAACGTTGGATTTCTTTTTTCTTTTGAATATCCAGCTTTTATTATTTCGATATCTTCTTTTGAATAAATTTTTTCAATTCTATCCCAAAATTCTTTTGGTAAATTATTATGCATATTTTTTTATTATTAATTATTTTTTTTGTTTTTCTCAATAGAGTTCTTCCATTTCTTGGTTTTTTTCCAGCATATATTTTTTAAATGCTTCTCTCTTAAATTTGAAAATATATATTCAAACTGCTACAAATATTACTATCATTATTTTCCCAATATGTTCGAGTAATATATCATAATATTCTACAAATACTACTCAAAGTCATACAATAGTAATTGCCCGGATTATTGATCAAATAACATTATATATCATGAATTTTACACTATTCATTCACATACTTCCAGCAATAAAAGGAAGAAATGCTCTCGTCATTGGATGAAATTTTCAAAATATTATTCCAGGAGCTCACCATTTATGAATTCATTTTTTTAAATATTTTACTTCTGTAAGTCCTATTCAAAACCACATTCCATATTTTCTAAAAAATGAATCTCAGAAATATTTTCCAAGTAAAAATCATACAAAATTTCATAAAATAGCTCAAATACAAGCGACTAACATTACATAAATTAAATTAGTTTGTGATATTTCTCAAAAAAATCAACCGACTATCAGTAAAATATTTTGTCATGGAACTACGACTCAAAGTACCGGAAATGCTTCTATGAAACTACTGATTGCTGCAATGAGATAATTCCAAAATCAAAGCGATTCTACTAATACTTTCATCCATTCAATAAAATTTTCAATCCACTCTTTTTTGAAAATTGAAATAATTGCTAGAGCTAAACTCGCAACTATTAATAAGATATTTAATAGATGAAATATTTTTTGAAATATTTTTTTTATCATTTTATTTTGATTAACAAATTTTTTATATATTTTTTGTGAACAAATATTATAAAGAAAAGTGTATTTTACAAGTTATTTTCTTGATTTTTCCTGAATTTGTTTACAATTAATGAGATTTTATATATAAAATAATTTTTTTTTATGGATATAGTGAAACATAGTGCGAAATATATTAGTATTTCTGTGATAATGATCGTTGCTTCTTTAGCGATATTATTGTTTGGTAAATTAAATCTTGGTATTGATATGACATGATGAATTCAAATGGATTACTCATATGATAAATGAGTTAATCTTGATGAAGTAAATCAATTGGTAGCAGAAGCTTCTAAAGAAATTTTACACAATGAATCTCAAGTTATAAATGATACTTCAGTGTATAAAATAACTGGAGAAAATGCTCTTTCAGCTGTTATTTGATTTTATGATATTACTGATGGAATTTCTAATCAGGACGAAATTAGAGAAACTGAAAAACTTCTTGAATGATATAAAAATCAAATAAGAACTAAAACGTTAGAAATTTTACAATCTCAAGATGAAACTATTGCAGAAAGTAAATATCAAAATATATGAAAAAGTTTTTGAGATTATATTAAAAATACAGCATTTTTAACATTAGGGATTGCTATTTTAGCAATTGCTATTTATGTAATGCATGCATTTTCAGGAGCTGTAAGTGGAATAAATGTATATTCATTTGCTATCATTACAATTGTTACATTATTTCATGATGTGATAATATCTACTTGATTATATATTTTTACATCAAATTTTTATTCTCAATTCCAAATTGATACATTTTTTATTACAGCATTATTGACTATTTTAGGATATTCTATTAATGATACAATTGTAGTATTTGATAGAATTAGAGAAAACCTAAGAAAATTTGCTGGGAAAAAAGATAAAAATGAAAAAAATCTTTATGAAATTGTAAATATGTCTATTACGGAAACTATTGTAAGAAGTATTTATACAAGTGCTACTTTATTATTTGTACTTATTACTATTTTCTTCTTTGGTCCAGATACCATTTCAGGATTTGTTCTTGTAATGATTTTTGGTACTATTGTCGGGACATATTCATCTATTTTCATAGCTTCACCATTGTTTTATATAGTGAATAAAAATAAAAAACTCTCAGCATATAAAAAGAAAGTTGTAAAACCAGAAGATAAAATAGTTGTATAATAAAAATAAAATGTCAGAAAAAAAATGGGAAAACCATAATTTTGAATGAAAACACATCGATGAAGTGGTTTTACATTTTTGTAAACCATGTAAAAAACAAACTATTATTGAAATTATAAAAATAATTTTTCCAATCATTGTAATTGAAATGATTTTTACATTTATGGCCGTTCAATGATGGATAAGTTTATTTGTTTTAATATTAATTTTTATAATATTAACAACGAGTTTAGGATTAACTATTTGATATAAACTCCATAGAGCTTCAAATAATTATTTATATATTACATCAAAAAGAATATTATTTCATGGTATGGAATGATTGTTTAAAGATTATGTAAAAAAAATTAGTTACGAAAATATTCGTAATGTAAATTATTTTACTGATACTTTTTTCTGAAAAATATTTAAATATGGAAGTTTAGAAATTCAAAGTTCACATGGTTGAGAATGAGATATTCGCGTGTATCATATTGAAAATGGAAAAATGCTTACGCATTATATTGATAAAATTATTCATTTACCAGCTGAAGATAGAAAAGATTTTGCTGAATTTGATCCAGAATATTTTAAAAATTGGAAATAATAATTATGAGCACCTCTGAAATTTTAAAAAAAATTATATGAAACTTTACTAAAACCGCAGGAATTGTGAAAACAATTTTTACGGTTTTGTTTGGTTTATTGGTTTCTGCTATTATTATTATCGAACCAATTATTTTCACTCAGATAATATCAAAAATAGAAAATTTTTATAATACTTGAGTATTTATATTACAAGATTTTCTTTTTTTTCTAGGATTTTGGTGAGCTTTTATAGGTTTTTCGATATTAATGCAATATATTTATAGATATATTTTTGTCTCACATATTGTATTAAAAAATCATAAAGAATTAGCAAGTGAATATGCTCACAAAATGATTTCTATGGAATATTGAGAATACTTAAAAAACAAAACTTGAAGTTTATATAAAATTTATGATAGATGAGTTGATACTCAAGTATTATTTATTTTTTATTTCTTCTTAGATTTGTTGAAATCTTTAAGTGGAATTATATTTGTAATATTTATTTTATTCTATGTAAACGTAAAAATGGCTTTGGTGACGCTTGCTGTTTTTCCAATTATGTTTTTTATGTGAATATTTTTCTATAAAAAATTATTTCCACGTCAACAAAAACTCAATGATACTTGGGATGAATTATTTTGAAAATTGTGAAATGTTTTATCAAATTTTTTCTTAGTAAAATCTCTCTGACTCGAAAAAAATTTTATGAAAAAATTTAACAAAGATTTAGAATATGGTTACAATCAGCAACTTTACATTGATAAATGATGGAGTATTTCTGATATTTATACAGCAGCTTTTGTGATGATTTCACGCATATTTGTGCTTGGTTTTTGAGTCTATTATTTATCAATTTGAGAAATAAGTTTAGCAACTCTATTTTTATATTTTTCATATATTTGATGGATCTATTTTCCACTTTGAATGCTTTTTTCACGTTTAAGAAATGTTTCTCAATGGATTACAGCTATTTGAAAACTTTATGAAACCTTTGATAATATTGAAAAAGAAAATACTGATAAAAAATGAAAAAAAATTGATAGTTTTAAATGAAATATTGAGTTTAAAAATGTCTGATTTTGATATACTTCAGAAAGAAAAATATTAAAAAATATTAATTTAAAAATTAAATCTTGAAAAAAAATTGCTTTAGTCTGAAGTACATGAGCAGGGAAATCTACGGTAATAAATTTACTCCTTCGTCTTTGGGATAATTATTCTGGAAATATTAGTATTGATAATATTGATATTAAAAATATTTGATTAAAAACGCTCAGAAAACATATATGAATTGTTGCACAAGATAATAGTTTATTTAATATGACTATTCGTGAAAATCTATTATTTGCAGATCCAAAAGCAAGTGATAAAAAAATAAAAAATGCTCTTACACAAGCTCAAGCCGATTTTGTATTTGATTTAGATAATTGACTCGATACAATTATTTGAGAAAGATGATTAAAATTATCTTGATGAGAAAAACAAAGACTTTCTATTGCACGTTTATTTCTAAAAAATCCAGAAATTCTTATTTTAGATGAAGCAACGAGTGCATTAGATAACAAAACAGAAAAATCAATACAAAAAGCTCTCAATATCCTTATGAAGGGAAGAACGTCGATAATTATTGCCCATAGATTAACAACTATTATGGATGCAGATGAAATTTTTTACTTAGAAAATGGGAAAATAGTAGAATCATGAAATTATCATGAACTTATGAATAAAAAATCAAAATTCAGTGAACTTGCTAGTTCAAATCATTTAATGATTAACTAAAAAATTATGTGTGAATTATGTAATTCTATAAATGATACTTATAGATTGATAAAAGAAACTAAATATAGTTTTTGTATTATTTGTCAGTGTCCTTTGAAATTTGGACATTTGATGGTTATGCCAAAAAGACATGTTACTCAAACGACTATGAATGAATTAACTCTAGAAGAATCACACGATTTATTTTGTTTACTCAATGATATTCAAGAAGTTGTTGAAAATCTTTGAGAAGATTCAGCTGTTATTTTAAAAAATAATGGAAAACATATCACACAAGCTCATTTACATTTTCATGTTTTTCCAAGTAAATGATACTTGAGAAATCTTGTTTGAGAATATGAAAATATTCCAGAGCGAGTTGAAATACCAAAAGAAAAATATATTAAAATGAAAGATATAATACAACAAAACCTAACATAACATAAATTATGATAAATCACCTCTGAATAATCATGGATTGAAATAGAACTTGGGCAAAAGAAAAAAAACTCCCAAAAGTTTTATGACACAAAGCCTGAGCTGAAAATGTAGAAAAAATAGTACTTTCTTGCTTAGAAAATAATATTAAATACGTCACACTTTGGTGATTATCAACTGATAATTTACACAAGAGAGAAAAATCTGAAGTAAAAGATATTGTCAAAATAATTAATAGTGCAAAAAAATATTTAAAAAATATCATAAAAAATTGAGGGAGAATACAATTAATTTGAGATATTAAAAAATTACCACTTGAATCTCAAAATACTCTTTATTGACTTGTGGAAGAAACAAAAAATAATAAAAAAATAATTATAACACTTGCCCTAGCTTATGGCTGACAAGATGAAATAATTAGATGAATTAAAAAAATCACACAACTTTGACTCAATATAGATGATTTATCTCGAGATGAGTTTCGTAGATATTTAGATTTATGAAAACTTCCGGTAGTTGATATGATTGTAAGAACTGGATGACATAATAGATTGAGTGGTTTTTTACTCTATGATAGTGAATACGCAGAATCTTGTTTTTTAGATATAAATTGGCCAGATTTTAGCAAAAAACATTTAGATTTTGTGATAAATCAATATAATCAATCAAAAAGAAAATTTTGAAAATAATTTATAATATTACATCTTATGGCTCCGAGTTGGTTATCAGAATACAGAGAATACATAGAAAAAATGATTTGTATTTATTTGGATAAATATTTACCTAGACATGTTACTAATTATGGATTAGAAACTTTTAAAGAATCAATTTATTATGCGAATCAATGAGGTAAAAAGATACGAGCTATGTTGGCTTTAGAATTTTATCTTGCAATAAGTAAAAAAGATATTAACACTATCACTGAAAATGATGATATTATTAAGTTAATTGTCGCCTTAGAACTGATTCATTCTTATTCATTGGTTCATGATGATATGCCATGTATGGATAATGATGAATATAGAAGATGATTACAAACAGTTTGGAAAAAATACTGAGAATATAATGCTATTTTATGATGAGATTTAATGAATACTCTCGCATATGAAATCATTGCTGATATGGAAAATAGTGAGCATGCTATTGAAATTATAAAATTATTTACTTCAAATACTGGCTTTAATGGTATGATTTGAGGTCAAATATCTGATATGTATTTTGAAGAAGATATAAATAGAATTTCATATAGCGATTTAATAAATCTTCATAATTGTAAAACTTGAAAACTTATAAAAGCTTCTGTTTTATCTGGAATAATTTTAGCTGGAAAATCATATAAAACTGATGATTTTCTTCGTTTTTGAGAAAAAATTTGATTAGCATTTCAGATTAAAGATGATCTTTTAGATGTAGAGTGAACTTTTGCTGAAACCTGAAAAAGTGTTTGAATACGTGATGGTTGAAAATTTGAACAAAAATGATTTGTATATTTTATGTGAATTGAAAAAACAAAAATGGAATTAGAATCATTAATTATAGATTGTAAAAATGTTGCAACGACACTTAAATCTGAAAAACTTGAATTTTTAGTTTGATATATTGCAGAGAGAAAAAAATAAAAAAAATAAGAAATTAATTTCTTATTTTTTTATTTTTTAAAATTCAAATATTTTATTTTCCCAATCTTTTAACTGACTTTTTGCTACAGCTATAGTTATTTTGGTCTGTGCTTTAATTATTTTAATTTCGTTATTTTTTTCTTCAATATCTTTTGATTGTCCATCACAATGTATTTCTAGTCAATGGAATCTACCTATATTTTTAATAATTATTTCTTCATTTTCATTAAATACTATGCTTGGAAAATATCTTGGTTTCCATGCTGCTTTTGGCGTAAGTACGATAGTTTGAGAATTATGTGATAGAATTGGTCCTCAAAGTGAGGAATTATATGCAGTTGATCAAATAGGTGTTGAAACTACAAAACCATCTCAATGAAGTTCAAACGAATCTTTTGTTCACAATTGTATTTCAAATGCTCACATTTTTCCATTTTTTGCTGAAATAGAAACTTCATTTATAAAACTATCAAAATAATTATTATTTATTTGAATATCAAAAATACTATATTTTTTTTCTATAAATGTATTTTTTTCTAATAGTATTTTTTTATTCTGTAATAAAAATCATTTATTTCAAAAATTTAATCAAATATATTTTTTCCCATTTTTATTATAATTTTTTAATGCATACAACATTGTACCGTCTCATCAAATTACAATATTATATTTTTCATCTAGCTTTGATAAAAAATCATGAAATTCTTTAGATTCTAAAAGCATTTCTATGTTATGTTGCTTACTTTCATATTTATATTCATTGTAAATAATAGTATGATTTTGAATATTTTTCTCTGCGTGCATTTTGAATAATTATTTTGTATTAAAAAACCTTGAGATTTTATTCTCAAGGTCTTAAGGAATCCTAAAATTATTTATTTTTAATAATTTTATCAATTAATCCATATTTCAAAGCTTGTTCTGCTGTCATAAAATTATCTCTATCACAATCTCTTTCGATAGTTTTAATATCTTGACCTGTATGTTTTGCTAATATTTTATACAGTGTATCACCAGTTTTAATAATATGTTCTGCTGCTAATCTTATATCTGTAGCTTGACCTTCAGCTCCACCGAGAGGTTGGTGAATCATAATTTCGCTATGAGGAAGTGCAAATCTTTTTCCAGCTTCTCAACCAGCTAAAATTATAGAACCCATAGAAGCTGATAATCCCATAGAAACAGTGTGTACTGGACATGAAATATATTGCATAGTATCATAAATTGCTAAACCTGCAGTTACGTGACCACCTGGAGAATTTACATACATTGTAATTGGACTTTTTGAATCTTGTTTTTCTAAGAATAATAATTGTGCGATAACTGTATTTGCAACAGCGCTATCAATTCATTCTCCTAAAAATATAACTCTATCTTCAAGTAATCTTGAATAAATATCATATGCTCTTTCTCAACTTGGTCATTTATCAATTACTGTTGGGATTAGAGTCGATGTAATAGGATTTATTTTTCTTTTTTTAGCTCAAAACATTTTTTGTAATTTAAAAATTATTTTTCTCATTATAAGAAGATATTTTATTTTTCAATAAACTTATTTATTTTATGTTAAAAAATAAATAAAATCTTATGATAAATATATATTTTTTGTCAATATATATTAATTTCAAATTAACATATTTTTAGATATATTAAGAGAGTTATTTAAAAAAACAAAACATGAAAAATAAATTTAACAAAGCGTTTACACTTGTAGAACTTATCGTGGTAATTACGATTTTAGCAGTTTTAGCAACAGTTGCATTTATCTCGTTTCAAGGATATACGAGTTCAAGTAGAGATACAAAAAGGTTAACAGATATTAAATCTATATATTCTGCCTTAAATTATTATAAAATTTCTAAATCTGACACATATCCTCTTCCTGGAAAAAAGGTTGATATAACAATGAGTTGAGCATCAAATATCTTATTTTATCAGTGAGTAATGGATAAAAAAACTCAAGAATCTATCAGCGTATTTTGAGAAGCAAAAGATCCGGTTTCAAATAATTATTATACGTATACGACTAATACAAACGGAACTAAATTTTCTATTTTAACAAAATTAGAATGAGAACTATGAAGTTTGTTTCAAAATACTACGTACGCAAATGATGTAAATATAAAATGATTTTGAAATGGTATAGGTGCTGTTTTAGATGCACAATGAGATTTTGTGACAACTAATCTTGATATTTCAACTACAAACGATTGAGAATATTCATTCGCTTTTGAAAAATCAGTAATAAAAAATTTAGATAAATCTGATTTAATTAGTTTATCAGTCTCAAATAATAAAAATTTTTCATATTTAGATGAAAATCTTTGAGTATATTATGATATGGAAACTTTAGTAGATGGGAAGTTAAAAGATTTTGGTAAATATTGATTAAATTTAACTGCATCAGGTTGAATTAAAACTTGAGGAATTGGTAGTATTTCAGGACAAGCAACTTATTTTGATGGAAAAGATGATTATTTCTATACTCTAGATTCCTCAGTTTTTGAACCTCAAAATTTTACAATAAACACTCTCATAAAACCTAAATTATCCTGAGAACATGATTATATATTCCAAAAATGATGTCCATCGAGTGCATGTAATTATTCTGGATTTGCTATGACAACTCGTTTTACATCAAAGATTAGAACATTTTTTATGTATAAAGAAGATTCACAATTAGAAGATGTTAGTATTCAGCATGTTATTACAGATTTTGATATTAGTGATAATTATCAAATGTTTACTTCTTCGTACGATGGAAATAGTATAAAAACATATGTAAATTGAGAATTTATAGAAGAATCAACAGCTTCATGATCATCTATTTATTATGAAGATGATTTTATGTTAATTGGTAAAACCTGTCCTTTAGAATTATGTACAACTTGATCATTTGAATGAATTATCGATGAATTAAAAGTATATGAAATAGCCTTAGATGAAAATCAAATTAAAGCTATTTATAATTGATATGTTAAATAAAAAATAAATATGAAAAAAAATATTAACAAAGCATTTACACTCGTAGAACTTATAGTCGTAATTACAATTTTAGCTGTTTTAGCAACAGTTGCCTTTATCTCTTTTCAAGGATATACTAGCTCTTCGAGAGATTCTGTAAGACTCGCTGATTTAAAAAATATTTCAAAATCATTTGAAATAAATAGAACGAAATGAATAGATTTTCCACTTCCGGATAAAAAAGTAGATATTTCTTACAGTGGAACAATTTTTCAATATCAATGAGAATTGTCACAAAATATTTTAGAAAAAGATCTCAATATTTTTGATGGAGGAGTTGATCCAGTTACAAAAAAACCATATGGTTACGCAGTAAATTTTGCAAGAAATAAATTTCAAATAATCTGATTTTTAGAAAACAATGAAAATACTGCAAATATTTCAAACTCTAAAATTTTTGCAGATAATACTGATAAATATATTAAATCTCATTGAGATGAGTTATGAATTTTATTAGATGAAATTACGAAAGAAATTATTATTAATAATAATTGAAATATTACTGAAATTGATATTGAAAATAACTCAAATAATTTCGCTTTAGTATTAGATGAAATTGAAACATGAGATAGTGAGTTTATAAAAAATATTTTAAGTTTTAGAATAAATAATATAGAAAGCTGTAGGTCAATATTATTAAATTGAAATTCAAAATGAGACGGAGTATATATTATAAATCCAACATGAATTTTATGAAATGAATTTAAAGTTTATTGTGATATGAAAACAGATTGAGGAGGTTGGACAGTTGTGTTATCGGATGATTTAAAAACATCTACTGGTGTATTAAAATTGGAAGATCAAATTATGAATGTAAGTATATGAATTCCAACTTGAGAGTTAAATAGTTGAGATCATAGAATTATATGAAATTGGCCAAAATATAGTGAATTTAAAATGCAAACAAAATATTCAAATGGTTTTGCATCAAACCAGCGGATAAGTAATACATGAGATTTTAGATATATTTGATGTGATTTATTATCATTTGTAATTTCTCATGAAAATAATTCAATTGATTATCAAAATGGAAAATGTAGCGATGAAATGTTTGATGATTGGCAAGACTCAGATAATAGAGAACATTATCTAGGTTACAAAGTCTTTTGACAATATAATAATACATATTACTACTACTGACAAAGAACATTTTTATGAAAAATAATCAATACTGAATTATTCAGAACTGCTCATAATAATTCAGATTTATGATGGATTGATATGAGTGATATTGATTGTAACTCTTCGTGGTCTGATGAGGTATGTAGAACTTCACAAGATATTATGCTTCAGCATGAAAATACTATAAAAAGAGCAATATTTTCTATACGATAAAAATTACAAAATATGAAAAAAAATCTTAATAAAGCGTTTACACTTGTAGAACTTATAGTCGTAATTACAATTTTAGCTGTTTTAGCAACAGTTGCCTTTATCTCTTTTCAAGGTTATACTAGCTCTTCGAGAGATTCTGTAAGACTCGCTGATTTAAAAAATATTTCAAAATCATTTGAAATAAATAGAACGAAATGAATAGATTTTCCACTTCCAGATAAAAAAGTAGATATTTCTTCTAGTGGAACTATTTTTCAATATCAATGAGAATTGTCACAAAATATTTTAGAAAAAGATCTCAATATTTTTGATGGAGGAGTTGATCCAGTTACAAAAAAACCATATGGTTACGCTGTAAACCTAGCAAAAAATAAATTTCAAGTAATTTGATTTTTAGAAAATAATCAAAATGTTGCAAATATTTCAGTAAATACAACTTTTGCTGATAATACTGATAAATTTGTAAAAGCTTCATGAGATATATTGTGAATTTTATTAAATGAATCAAATAATGAAATAATAACTCAAAGTGGAAGTTTAGGTAATATAGATATAAAAAATACAACGAGTAATTATTCTATTGTAACAAAAAATAAAGTCATAAGTTGAAATAAAGAAATTATTTCTTGAGAAATTGATTTTAGATTTAATAAAATAAAAGATTGTAGAGCTATTTTATACAATTGAAATTCTACTTGAAATGGCTTTTATATAATAAACCCAACATGAATTGATTGAGAAGAATTTAAAGTATATTGTAATATGAAAACTGACTGAGGTGGATGGACAAAAATATCAGCTGAAATACCAAATAACACATATAGACTACAACTTCTCGATTTAATTGAAACAGATAGTTTTTCTGAACTTCCAAGAAGCGATAGTTGTATAGAATGTTGATCTTATCCTCAATTTATAAAAACTGGTTATACAGGTCATAATAATAAGACATTCTTATGAAACTATATATGTAAAGATAAGTTATCTTTATGAAGAAGTTATGCTGATATAGAAACTTCCTATTTTGATGATATAGACTTATTTACATGAACAAATGGAATGTTTGTTTATGAATATTCATGATATTTTCATATACGTAGTGAGGGGAGTGGAAATTATGAGATTAAAAAAGAAATTTATTGTAGATAATAAAAAAAGAAGAAAATATTTTTCTTCTTTTTTTATTTTTATATATTTATTATTCTGATATTTTCTCTTTACAAAAGCAAAAATGTTAATAAAATAATGTCACTTTTTATAAAAAATATATTCATAATTCAAAAAAATCAGATGAGCGTAGTAACAAGATTTGCACCAAGTCCTACTGGATATTTACATATTGGGAGTTTAAGAACCGTTTTATATAATTATTTATATGCAAAACAAAATGGTGGGAAATTTTTACTTAGAGTAGAGGATACAGATAGAACAAGATTAGTCGATGGAAGTGTTGAAAATATGATTAGTGTACTTGCTAAAGTATGATTAACTCCGGATGAAGGACCAAATAAACCAGGAAATGTTGGACCGTATTATCAATCTGAAAGATTAGATATATATAGAAAATACGTTGATCAACTTATTGAAAATGATAAAGCATATTATTGTTTTTGTAGTTCTCAAAGATTAGACGAACTCAGAGCTGAACAAAAAGAATTAGGTTTAGCAACAAAGTATGATAAACATTGTAGATATTTATCAGACGAAGAAATCAAAGAAAAGTTAGATTCAGGATGTTCTTATACAGTAAGATTAAAAGTACCAGAAGGGAAAAAAATAGTACTTCAAGATACAGTAAAAGGTAAAATCGAAGTTGATTCTAAAGATATTGATGAACAAGTTTTATTAAAATCTGATGGTTTTCCTACCTATCATTTAGCAAATATTGTTGATGATCATTTAATGGGAGTAACACATGTTATTAGATGAGACGAATGGACTCCATCAGCTCCAAAACATGTTTTATTATATGAATCACTTGGTTGGACTCCACCGGTTTTTTCTCATATTCCATTACTTTTAGCTACTGGAGGGAAAAAATTATCAAAAAGAACTGGAGACGTTTCTGCTGAAATTTTCTTAGAAAAATGATATATGGTTGATGCATTAATTAACTATATTGCGCTTTTAGGTTGGAATCCAAAAACAACAGAAGAATTTTTTACTATGGATGAATTAATTGAAAGATTTAATTTAGATCATGTAAATAAATCAGGTGCAATTTTTGATGTTGAAAGATTAAATTTTTTCAATTCTCATTATCTAAAATCTTTAGATATAGAAGTTGTATATGAAAAATTATTAAAATATTTAGAAGAATATAATTCAGATTTTTTTGCTACTTTACAAAAATTTCCGAAAGAATATAATATTAAAGTTCTTGATGAATTAAAATCTAGAATAAATAAATTTGATGAATATCAAGAAGTAACTTCTTTTTTCTACAATGATGCAAAAATTGCACAAGATGATTTATTCATAAATCCAAAAATGAAAATTGAATCTATGGAAGATGTAAAAATATCTCTTGAATTAACAAAAAATATTTTAGAATCAGATGCTGCTTTAGATAACATTTGAGATATAAAAAATATTTTTGTAGAAAAAATAAAAGAAGCAGAAATGAAAAATGGTCAAGTTTTATGGCCAGCAAGAGTAGCTTTATCTTGAGAAAAATTTTCTCCAGGTACATTGGAATTAATATATATTCTATGAAAACAAGAATCTCTTAAAAGAATTAATAAAGTGTTAGAAACTATCTAAGTGTAAAAAAATCTTTACGTCAATGACAAATGTATATATTTGTTTGTTGATTATTTAAGAAAATGCTATACTAATTATAGATTATAACTTATAAAATACATATGAATTTTAAAGCACTCAAATGAATGATCGAATCTCTCGTGAAAACATATAAATGTCCAGAATGTGCAGCTGAAGTAAATGATAATAATGTTGATGTAATTTGAGCAGCTTGAACAACTATTAATATAGACATTGAGTGTCCAAACTGTGGGAAACATTCGATGATAAAATCTGAAGTTATGTCTTTAGACCTATCTAAGTCTAATATTTCTACTCAACAATTACAAGCTTTACAGCAAAGACTTTCAAAACTCAACCCAAATATTCGTGCAGAAATCGTTCAATCTGAAGAAGAAATTAAACAAAAAAATATTGATGCTATTAAAGATGAAGAAATAGTTGATTTAAATAATCAATTAAAATCTGAAGAACTCAATGTATCAGATTTATTTGATGATAATGAAAATAAACTTGATAAATAAGAGAAAAAAACTATATTTTATATATAGTTTTTTTATTAAAAATTTTTCTTATGATATTACAAAAAATTTTTTGGTGATTTATATTATCAATAACTCTATTTTGAATTTCTGTATTTAAAGCTCCGGAATTAGCAGATAGTATTGGTAATACATTTGGTTTTCCAAATCTTACTACTCTTATAAGAGATTTTAAATCATGATTTGATGATGCGGTTACTCATATACCATCTCAGCAAGAAATTCAAGAAAAGTTAGCAGAAACAAAATCCTGAGCATTAAAAATAAAAGATGGAATTATTACTTGAGTTGAATCAACAAAAGATAAAGTAGATAATGTTCGTCAGACTCTTTCATGAGCGGAACAAACAATTCAAGATGCAAAAGATGCCTATGATAAAACAGTTGAGTTTATAGATGAAACAGGCAAAAAAATTGATAAAGTAAAACAAACAATCGAAGATACTTCTAAAGTTATAGAAGAAGTACAAAATATTTGAAATAATAATTAATAATAAAAATATATGATTTTATCAGATACGTCTATAAAACAAAGAATTGAAAATTGAGATATTTGAATGGAAACTTTTGGTGAACATGATATTATGAAACAAATTTGACCAGCAAGTTTAGATTTTAGACTTTGAAATACGTTTAAAATTTATAGAAAATCAAAACAAACGGTTATTGATTCTAAAATCTGAGTTGAACCATCTCATGTCGAAGTTATTTCTGTTGAATATGGTGATAAATTTGTACTTCATCCAGGAGATTTTGTCCTTTGAGTAACTCTAGAAAAAATAAAAATTCCTTATGATTTAGTAGCAAGATGTGAATGAAGAAGTTCTATTGGAAGACTTGGAGTAATTATTCATTCAACTGCAGGGTTTATTGATCCATGATTTGAGGGAACAATTACCTTAGAAATGACAAATATAAATGAAGTTCCTGTTGTTTTATATCCAGGTATGAGAATCTGACAATTTGCATTTGAAACTATTCATGGAACGGTAGAAAATACATATGATAAAAGAGTTGGAAGTAAATATATGCACCAAGTTATTCCTGAAGAATCTAGAATTTCAAATGATCTTCACTAAAAATCCTTTTTGAAAGGATTTTTTTGTTTACAAATTTTATTTTTCAATAAACTGTGTACATAAAAAATAATTCAAAATATTAAAAAATAAAAAAATGAGAAAATATTATATCAAAACGTTTGGTTGTGAAATGAATCAAGCTGATAGTGAAAAAGTAAATATGATACTTTTACAATCATGAATGATGAAAACAAATGACTGGAGAGACGCAGATTTAGTAGTGTATAACACTTGCTCAGTAAGACAAAAATGAGAAGATAGAGTTTTTGGGATGAGCGAAGAAATCAAAAAAGAAAATAATAAAAGAAAGGAAAATGGTATTGATAGATATATTCTCACAGCAATAACAGGATGTATGGTGAGAAAATCATGAATAAATGCAAAATATTTACCAGAAGAAAATAAAAGAAAAAAAGCAAAAGTAATAGAATATATTGATTCAAAAGAAGGTATTTTTAATAACGATGATAAATTATTTCCCCGTTTACCAACTCTTGATTTTACATTTAGAATAGAAGAAGTAAAATATATTACTTTTATTTTAACGCATATTTTATGAGAAAAAATTTGATCTGATGATAAATTTGATGATTATTTAAAAGCGAGACAATTACGTGAAAATTCTAAATCTGCTTCTGTTATTATTCAAACAGGATGTGATAACTACTGTACTTTTTGTATTGTTCCATATACAAGATGAAAAGAAATTTCTCGTGAACATGATGATATTATACAAGAAGTAAAAGAATTAGCTGCAAATGGGACAAAAGAAATTTCACTCGTTGGTCAAAATGTTAATTCATACTGAAAACAAAAAAATATAAAACTTTGGAACGAAGAAAAATCAGCTTGGAACGAAGGTGTATGAATTTCTCCATTTAGAAAAATTTTAGATGATATTAATGCTGTTGAATGAATTGATAGAATTCGTTTCACTTCATCGAATCCTCATGATATGACTCAGGATATTCTTGATGCACATTTTGATTTAGATGCTACGTGTAATTATCTCCATTTTGCTCTTCAATCTTGAGATGATAAAATGCTCAAAAAAATGAATAGAAGACATAATTATGAAGACTTTAAAAATATGGTTGAATATTTGAGAAGTAAAGATCCTTTATTTTCTATTTCAACTGATATTATTGTAGGATATTCATGAGAAACAGAAGAAATGTTTCAAAATACGGTAAAAGCATTTAAAGAATGTAAATTTGATTTTGCTTTTATTGCACGTTATTCGGTTCGTCCGGGTACAATTGCATCAAAAGTATTGCCTGATGATGTTCCTGATGAAGTAAAAGCACAAAGATGGCATATCCTCAATGATTTATTACTCGAAAATTTACTCGAAAGAAATAAGTTAATGCTTGATAAAACATTTGAAATAATGGTAGCTTGAAATAAAGATGGTTCATATTTTGGAAGAACTAGAAATTTCAAAGAAGTATTTTTTAAAGATGAATCACACACAGTACAAGTAGGGGATTTGGTAAACGTAAAAATTACAGATCTTGATAGATATGTTTTACAATGAGAATTAGTAAAATAAAAATAAAAAACCAATAATTTTTAAATTATTGGTTTTTTATTTTTAAAATATTTAATGCTTGAGATTTTGTTTGTTGTACTTGATTAAATAAATCAATATGAATAGGGAATAGATTTAATCTACTTGCTTCTTCAAATAAAAATTGAGGACTTAAATCAATTTTAGCGAGTTTTAGTAATTCTGAGATTACAATAAATCAATTTAATTCTTTTTGAGTTTGATTATTTCTTCAATAATTTTTTGCTCAAAGTGTTAATAATTCTTCATATTTATTCTCATAAAATGCTTTATTAAATGATTCTAAAAAGCTTTCTATATGAATATGATGTTCTTTAAAAGTAGATACTAAAGTTTTATTTGATAAAACTCTATTGAGAGCAAACGTTTGACTTTCTATTGCTTTTTCTCTTTTTTCAGGTACATCTGTAAAATTTATTGTCATTGTTTCTGTATTTATTTTTATTATATTTATTCTACTATAAAAATTTATTTTTATCAATATTTATTTATGAAATAGAATCGATTTTTCTATCAAATTCTCTTTTTTGCGCTTCAACATATCTGTTAAATGCATATCAGTCAATTACTTTATTTCCATTTAATTCTCTTCTTGAATATTTAATAATAGCCGGATTTTGTTTTCCTATTTTGAGTGCATTTCTCTCTGAAACATGACTTCAAAAAATATATTCAGGTTCATTTATATGTTCTAAATATTTAGGATAAAATACACTAGCATAGAGTTTTTGAGGAGTGTCGAGCGTTTGTCATCTATTATTTTGATCTAAAAATTTATAGACGTAAATTAATTGATCTTTAGCTGGAAGTTGTAATAACTTTTGTGTTGTAGTTCAAAGTCATTTCGCTGTAGATGGCAGCCATTGAAGTAATCAACTTGCATTTGAATATTTATTTACTGCAGTTGGGTCAAGCTTTGATTCACAGTACATTACAAAGATCAAATCCTCAGGATTACATCAGATTTCTCCAGATAATTCTTGTAGAGAATTCATAAATTCTTTATTGTTGAGTAAATCCATTCATCTTAAATCAATTGTTTTTATATCTTCTCAAAAAAAACTTTCATAAAATTCTTTAAATAATAATCTTAATATAAAATATCAATCATCAATTAATCATTCTATATCATTGATAATTTCTTCTCAACTTTCTTCTATTTCTGCTAGTAACGAAAATTTTTCACTTTTAGCCGTACTGGTAATTTTTTGTTTTTCTTCTCAGAAAAATTCTTCATATATAGCATTTACTTCTGATCCTATTGTAGGTCTATTAGGAATTTTATTTCCTGTGATATAATCAAGTGTAAGAGTAACAGATTCATTAAATTCACTTTTAGAGGTTTTTGTAAGTTGAAATAATGTTTTTGTATTTCAGTATTCTGCTATTAAATCTCAATTTTTTAAGAAATATAAATCATATTTTTGATTATCACAAAAATACTCTATTTTTTCTCAACTTATTTTATCTATAATTTCTTTTGGTTTATCTAAAATTGCGTCAAAAAATCATTCTCACATATATTTTCCTTTTAGTTTTTTATTTATTTTATATATTTTATCATATTGCTTTTATTAAAGCAAAAAATATACTTCTTGACAATAATAAACTTATTTTTATAATCACTTTGATTTTTATATATTTATGTTGTTTTTATGTCGTTAAATAAACAAGAACCAAACGAAGCTAAAATTGTAATGAAATATAATTCTGCAACTATAGATGAATTTGGTAATATTGATTGAGAACCAATTTTACAAAACTGTGAAGCAAATACTCCTAAATGATATATATATTCATTTAGTAAGCCAGAATGAGAAAACGTGGTAATAAGTTTATTAAAAAATGATTTAAAAGATTGTGTTATAACTATCAATTCATTTAACCCGGAAACTTTAGAAATTAATTGTACTGTAAATGGTTTGTCATTTAATGGAGAAATTTCACCAGTGTACAAAGGTAAAAATAATGAAAAAATAGTTGGATATACTCTTAATTCTCAATCAGATATAGTTAATGTTTGAGATTCAGTTAGAGATCTTAAAAATAAAACTGTTGTTGTTACACAGGAAAATATATCTAAATTTAATAGAACATTATCTTTTCAAGAGCTAAATTTTCATACTGATAATATTAATCTATGAAATTTAGATTTAAATTGATTTTCATCTTCTTACTGAATAAATGAAGAAATAACTGAATCTGCATCAAAAACGTCATGAAATATAAAATGAATTATCTGAGCTATTTTATGAGCATGAATCATGTATTGAGCACAAAACTTAGATTCAAATGATATTGATTCATGATCATCTTCATTTAGAGATTTTGCAGCTGAAACTAAAAATAAAGTTTCAGATAGTTTAAAAAGTAGTGAAAATAGTTCTACGGATATTCCAGTTATATCTTGATTATGAGCATTAACAATTTTACAAAATAAAGGTATTTCAGATTTTGATGCATCAATTGTAAATGATATTGTGTTAATAAAATGAGATATGATTACTGTTACTTATAAATGAAATAAACTCATTTCAATGAAAAATCAAAATGGACGTGAATTTTATAAATAAAAAAAGAACTTTTTAAAAAGTTCTTTTTTTTATGCGGCCATTTCTTCTTGATTATCGAGTTTCCTACTTTGTTTCGCAATCACTTTTCACCGTTGTCTATCGTAAACTACTGATTCTAAATGTGCCATAATCATTTTAAAATGTTTATTTCAAGATCATCTATGGAGTTTATAAAACAAATCAGAATTTATTTTTTCATTATATCTCACATATTTTTCTTCATTTTTATTTGTTTCACTATTAATAATTTTATATAAAAATTTAGGTATCAAGATTCATTCTGCATCAGCTCTTCTTTCTAATTCATCAACAAAATCTTGTCATAAATCTAAGTTTTGATGCATCATTATTTCGTAAAGTTTATCTTCTGTGAGTCATTCTTCTTTCCATTCAAACATTTCTTTTACAATAAATTGTACTTCTATGAGTATTCATTTATCATTTTTGAATTGTAGTTTTAAGTCTCTATATTGCGTTTTTTTCGGTCATCTTTCAGAATTATTTCAAACACTATCTTCAACAATTCATTGAACTATGTAGTCATTGAGTTTTGGATTTGTTTTTATAGAACGAATCATTGTATTCATTTTTTCATAACAATCATCCATATCTTTTCAAATATAACGCATTCTAGCGAGATCTCACATTTCACGTATATCTCATGAATACGAACAAATAATCTTTTCAAATATCCTTTTGAGATCTTTTGGTTTTCAGACTTGAAATTTTGATTCATCATCTGTAATCATATCATTTCAAACTATACTATGTAATTCATCTATAGCTTCTTGTTCTGCTAAACTTTTTTTACTCAATTCATGAGCGATAGGGAGAATATATTGTGTATATTTTAAGAATTTCCTTATTTTTCCTATTTGATCAAAATCATTTGGATTAATTCAATATCTTTCAAATACTTCTGAATAAATGTTGTATTTTTCATCAGTTAAATTTTTTCTTTGTAATAATCAAACGCTATATTCCTCTATTGAATCTAGATAATATTTAATATCTTCATATTCTAAAGCTCATCAAGATTTTTTATTTGGTAAATATAAACTAGAAATATCTTTCATCAGAATATTTTTTACTCATCTTTCTTGGTTATTTTTGATTGAAAAATTTTCTTCATCATTCAGATTAATAGGTCTTTTATTAAATCTGAGCTCATACTTTTCTATTAACTCATCAATATTCCAAATAGAAGTGTTATGAAGTTTATTTTCACTTCAACCATTTCTAAACGATATATTTGAAGAAGATATTTCTTGTCAAAAATCATTTAATAATAATTCCTTTGGTCCATACATTTCTTCGTTGAGTATTTTTGATATTTTTTCATTACTTTTGCCATATTTTTTCAATGCAAGATTATATCTAAACCAACTAACCAATAGTTGTTCATAATATATATTATTCTCTTGAAATTTATAAGTGTTTATTTTAGATGATTTTAATTGACTTAAAACTAATTTTAAATCTGAAATCACTTTATCTTCTTGAGTTCTATACGATTTATGTTTTTCTGAATAATAAATGGCAAAATTTATTAATTCTTCACTCTCTTCTCAAGTTTCATCTATAGCTTCATCAAAATTATGTCAGATTATATTTTTTTCTTTATCACGTATATATATTTTATCTAGGAAATATTTTTTCCTATTTATTGGTCAGGCTTGATTAAATAAGTCAAAATCTAAATCTTCTAATGGAGTTTCGGAAATATCGATAAATTCTATATGTTTATTTTGTTCCTGTTTTTGTATTTGAATTTCTGAGCAGAGTAAATCAAGTCTATTATTTCTTTCTTGTTTATATATTACTTTTTTTTCTTCTATAGATAATCAACTGTTTAACTCAACTCAATCCATTAAATAACAGAGTTTTTGAAAACTCTCATATTCATATTCTTGAGACAAAATATCAGTTATCTGCACGTTATCTGTTTTCTTTTTTGTTAACAAATGTATTCTAAAGTCTTTTAAACTTATATGAGAAAAGGCTTTATCTTTTTGTTTAAGTGTTTTAAAATTATCATAAAATCTATAGAGCATAACTCTTATTTTTTCTAATCAATCTAGAGTCATATCTTCAGAATAAAGCCAATGCTTAAATATATCAGCAATATCTAAAAATGATTCTTCAAAATGTTTTTCTATGTTTTCTGCTAATTTTGCATGATTAAAATGAACAGTAGATTTATCCAATACTAATGCTGTTGGAACAAAACTTTTATACATTTCTAATAAATCATTATGTCTTCTTTCTTCTTCATCCTCTATTTTTTGTTTTGTTTCTATTTGTTTTTCTAGTTCATTTCTTTTTATTCTTTGTTGAGATGTTAGTTTTTTTTCTTGTATATCTGTAAGACTATTAAGTTTTTCTACATGTTTTTTTGTATATCTAAAATCATCATAAATAGCATTAATAGATTTACTAATACCAATTACTCATTCTGCATCATTATTTGAATCTTTTCTTAAAAATATTTTTTCAAATTCTCAAACGGTTAATTTATCACTAAACGCTTTGAGAATAAATGTAAATTCATTGGCTATATTTATTAATAAGTTTTTTAAATTTTTTTCATCTAAATTCTCTATACTATCAGAATGGAGTTCATATTGTATTCTTTTAACTATTACTGTTTCGTAAATACCATAATACTCTTTTAATTTTCGATTAAATTTTTCATTTAATTCTCAAGTTTTTTTATCTATATAATCAGCTGCATATGCTTCATTTTTAACTATTCCATCATTATTCATTTTATTTTCAGAAATTCAGAACTCATCTATTTCAACTTGAGTTTTTTCTTCTCTTCCATGATAAATATCTTTTGTACCTTGTTTAATAATTGGAATCAAAAATCTACGTAAATATTTATATACATAATTTTTTCTATCGTTTGGAACAGTTTCTAAATCTTGAAAATATAAATCTTGAACTATATGAGCATAAAAAGAATTCTCTTTATTTTTTCTATGAATTTGCTGTTTATTAACATCATCTTCTTCAGGAGTTTTAAATCATCATAAAATATCTCAAACTTTTTGTTGAAAAGTTTCAATATTTCCATCTAATATACCAGCTAAACTAGGTTTTTCATATTGACTTGGTGCTTGTTTTTCTAAAGTATCGTACATTTTTATTTTTTACCTATAAGAAACTCTCCTTTTTTCTTATATTTATTATATCACATGTTTATTTTAGAATCAAAAAAAGCTATAAAATAGCTTTTTTTAATACATAATGATTATTTAATTTTTAATTTGAAAATTTCTCTTCATACTAATTGCGAATCTCTTTTATATAATAGAGATCATGCTTTTGTAGCTTGAATTTCGTAATCAGTAGGGAAGAATGGAAGTATTTCACAATTTTTTTCTATGATTGAATAGATTTCATTGAAAAAACTATATTTTCCTCTTATTTCCCAGAATGGAAAACAAATAATAATATTTCAAGAAAATTTAGTTTTCGCTAATCAAGCAAAAAATGCTTCATAAATTTTTACTAAACTTTCTCTTTGTTTTTCAATTCTTTCAGCTGAAATATTTTTCTTCGTCATAACTTCACCAAGATATCATTCAGTGACAATTGCGTCAACTCAATGAGAAAAATATTCTGATTCATAAATAAATTTTGCATTTAATTTTTCGATTCAAATAATTGCATTGAGAAATAAACTTTCTGAAACGCTTTCACAGTTTTTCTTAGAAGTTTCTACCATTTGATCGCTTAAATCTGAACCAAAAACTTTTTTATTTCCCATGTGTAGAGATTCTATTAACACAGTTCCAAGTCATACAAAAGGATCATAAATAGTTTTTCCTCCAGATAAATTAATCATCATTTGTGATAATTTTGGTGGTAACATACCCACTTGCATATCTCTGTCTTTTGAATAATCACGTTTAGAATATGCATAAATATCTTGAACCCAAATACTTGCTCCAAAATAAATATTTTCACCAGTATTTATATAATTAAAATCTGTATTTTTTCTTACTAAATTTTCTCCTATAATTTGTGCTGAAGTAAGATTTTTAAAATCTTTATTAGTAAAACGAGAAGATATACTATCTGCTCTAAGTTTTTTCTTTACTTTAAGTAAAATATCTTTTAATGATTGTTTTTCACCAAATACAGATAATGCATAGTGATATTTTCATTCTTCTGGTGCTTTGTCGTAAATTAAATCAGGTATTTCTTTATTTGTTGTTTCTAAAGAAATAATTTTAATTGTACCACCTAAGTGGTTTGCTTTTTCTAATATTTCTTCGCTAGAAATATTATCTCAAATAAATATTTGTTTATCTTGATATATTGTTTGAATGTTCGGAAATACGCTGATAATTTCAGCAACCGATATTCTAAATTCTCTTCCGAGTAAAAATCCGTACATATTATTTTTTTAATAATTAATTAACTATTCAAGTCTCGACCTGAAGTATACTATAACCCTAATTTTTCAGCTAAATCACACGCAACTTTATCAATTGCTTGATCAGCATCAATTTCGATTACTTTTCCTTCACTTTTTTGAATTTCAATAATAGGAAGAGTTTTTGTGACATACTCATCAATTCTTTTTAGAATTGATTCTTCGTTATCATCTTTTCTTTGAATTAATTCTTCATTTGTTTTTGGATCATGAGTTGTTCCGTATGGAAATGTTTCTCAAGTTGTTTGATTAAACATTCTTCCTAATAATCTTTGTTTTGCTTTTTCTTCTGATAGTTTGAAAAATATCGCTGTATAATCTGGAAGAATTCTATCAAAAATTTCTTTATTCCAGTCATTTCTAATAAATCCATCAAATATTATTTTATCTGCTGTTTGTTTTTTAATAACTGTTTCCATTATTTCAATACCAAGTTGTGCGTTTACTTGTTCTCCTGCATCTAAAATAGCCTTAATAGTATTTCATAATTCAGTTCCACTTGAAACTAAATTTCTAAATTCTTGTCCCATTTCAACAAGTGTAAAACCATGGTTTTCTACTAAAATTCTTGCTTGAGTTCATTTTCCACACCCTTGGATTCCTGTAAATACTAATTTCATAATATTTTATTATATTTTATAATTTGAATTATTTTGAATAAAAAAAATAATTCCTATGTTTTTTAACAAAGGAATTATATGAATTTTTCAAAAATCGCAAGAGTAATAAGCCGGATTCTGTATCTCGGTACCAATCTATCTAGGCTTGCAGTCACCCACAAGCTCGAGCTGGGTATAGATTTTTTGAGCAATACAAAGCAATAACTCTCAAATCTACCATTCCCATTGCATCACATACAGTTTACCAAAACTATAGCTCACACTATAGCATCATTAGTAGCTTTCACATCTAATGACTTTTCACCTTTCTTCAATAAATTGAATAGTATAGTCTCTGTGGCACTGGTGGTACTAAAATTTTATTTATTATATATTTTAGCCGAAGTAGTTATCTTCTATGCTGCTTTGATGATGTCCAGACTTTCCTCTCTTATTAAAAAATAACAGTAGGTACCTGCTCTTGCGAAAAGAGTATATTTATTAACATGAAAAAGTAAAAATTATTTTATTTTTTCTAAAAAAACCGTATAATAAATTTGTATAAAAAAAAGAAAAGTGCTATATTTGAACCTACAGTAGTTTCGTCTCTCCATTGAGGGAAACTGGGCTGTTCGTACAAAATTGTGAAACAACTTATTCTGTCAACATGAAATATAACTTTGACCTAAGTTATTTTTTTATTAAATTAGTTGCTAGAAAACGGAGGATGACAACGAAGAAAACTATTTTATAATAGAGTTAAAACAATATAGTAAATATGGAAAAACATTACAAACTTAAAAATATCGTCACAAACTTAATAGATGAAGTAAAAAAACAAGATTTTCTTGTGTATTTTAGAAAAATTTCTGCAGTAGAAATTACAGAAAAAAAATTAGTTCTTGGTGTTGTATCAACATTTATGAAAGATAACTTGCAAGCAAAATTTTATTCTAAAATTCTTGAAGCTGTTCAAAAGGAAATTGAAACTATTACTGAAATTGAATTTGTGGTCGATCAAGAAATAGATAATCCTTCAAATACCGCTGTTGTAGATTGTACAGCATTTTATAAAACTGCATCAAAAACAAAAAAAGGTGGTGTTTCAACTGTTTCTAATGTTACAGGAACAAAACAAACAACTCAATATAAACAATCTCAAAGTGCTGCAAGTATGCTTATAAATCAAAGATATAAGTTAAAAAACTTTGTTGTTGGTGCTGATAATCAATTAGCATATTCTGCTTGTGAAGCTGTTTGTAAAAACCCAGGAAAATCATACAATCCACTATATATTTATGGAGATGTTGGTTTAGGTAAAACTCATTTACTTCAAGCTGCTGGAAACGAAATTTACAGCAAATTTAAAGATAAAAACATTGTTTATACTACTGCCGATAAATTTATTACTGAATATGTTTCTTCAGTGAAAAAAAGATCAGTAGAAAAACTCAGATTAAAATATAGAGAAATTGATGTTTTAGTTATTGATGATGTTCAATTCCTTGCGAAAAAAGAACAAACTCAAAATGAATTATATAATATTTTCAATTTATTATATGAACAAAATAAACAAATAATTATTTCTGGTGATAGAGCTCCAAAAGAATTAACAGAATTAGAACCAAGATTAAGATCAAGATTTGAATGGGGAATTACTGTTGATATAGGGAAACCAGATTTTGAAACAAGACTTGCAATTCTTCAAGAAAAAGCAAGAGAAAGAGAATTTATGATTCCTCAAGATATTGCCGAATTTATCGCAGCAAACGTAAATCAAAATGTAAGAGAGTTAGAATGAGTTTTAAATCAACTTATTGCTGAATACGAACTTACTGGAAAAACTCCAAGTTTATCTAGAGTTTCATCTCAACTAAAAAAATTGTCTTTCACTACTGATTTACTTGGTGCACCAAAACAAGATATTAGAACTACGACTATTAAATCTTACGAAGATATTTTAGATGCTGTTTCATCTCATTTTGGTATCGAAAAAGAATGAATTCTTGGTGGAAATAGAAAAAAAGAATTTATGATTCCTAGACAAGTTTCAATGTATTTATTAAAAACAAAAATGCATTACACATATGAAAGAATTGGAAATATATTTTCTGGTAGAAATCATGCTGCTGTATTATATTCTTGTAATAAACTAGAAAAATTAATCAAAGCTGATAAAACTCTCTTAAATGAATTAAATATCATTAGAGAAACTATGGGGCTATAAAAAAAATAAAAAAACTCAGATTAATCTGAGTTTTTTTATTTTGAAAATTATTTGTTTTTTAAGCCATTTTTTGTATTATAATACAGATAAATAAATAAAACATTTATGACATTAAATGATATTAGAAATGATTTGGAGCAAGAAATCTCACTTGATGATTCAAGTAGAGATTTTTGAGTTTCCCAAAAAAAAATTGATCATAAAAATACACTCAATGATGTATATCAAAATTTAAGAAAAGATATCTTTTTACCATGAAATGATTCTCTAAAAATTTCACAAAAATATAGATTTTTTTCACGTAAATCAAAACATTATTTTGATCCTGTATTTAAATCTCGTTTTAAGAAAAATATACATTTGCGAAAAAATAGATATTTTCAATTTGATTTTTATAAAACAAAATTTCAAGAATATAAATATAATTTTGAAAACAGAAAAGTTCAAGAATGATTTAAAAATTTTTACACTAAAATCCCTTTAAATTCAACAATTCAACAAAAATCTCATAACTTTATTAGAAAAGAATTATTTAATAAAAAATATTCTCCAGTAGAATATTTTTGGAATAATAATTCTGAAAATATTATGATTTCTGAAAATTTTCACAATAATTCTATTCATAATGAGCAAAACGATATAAATAAAAATAATATTACAGAAAATGAAAATATTAATCATAAAATTATATCTGATTGAGAAATTAAAAATATTTTTAATAGAGCTTTTATAAAAAATTATTTTTCTCAAAAATATTTTGATTATTTAAATACATTAAAAAATATTAATCTAAAAATTATTTTTACGAATAAAAATAATTATAAAAAATTATGAGTTGTTTGATTATTTTTAATATTTTGAATGTTTTGATTAAAATTTTCAATTCAAGAAAATGTAAATAATGGTTATAATAAGCTAATACAAATAAAAAATTGAGAATTATCTGGCAAAACGATCGAACAAAATTTTGATGAAATATATGATTCTTTTAAAATTGCTGATATTTTATATAAACCAGTTTCTATTTTTCCAAATCAAACTATTGATAATGGATATCATGTTATAAAGTGATGAAAACAAATAGGATATTTCTGAAAATATTTTTTATCATTCTATGATGATTTAAAACATAAAATTGAAAATCAATGAATTGAAAATGTATATATTTCCGATTTTTTATATGCAAATAGAAGCTCATTTTATAACTTTGAAAAGAGTCTTTCTCAAGCAATTCTTCACTATAATCAAGTTACGAGTGTATGAGATACAAAATTACAAAAAGTATTTGATGATACAATTTCTAAATTAAATGAATCCGTAGGTTTACTTAAAACAGTGAATATAAATTTCGAAGAATTTTTGTGAATTTTATGACACTATGAACAAAAAGATTATTTAATTGTTTTTCAAAATAATGATGAAATTCGTCCAACTGGATGATTTATGTGATCAATGTGAATAATTTCTATTTATAAATGAAAAATATTAGAAATAAAAAAATCTGATGTTTATGCTTATGAATGGGAAATAAATAAAACATACGAATCAATAGCTCAAAAAACAATTGCTCCGGAATGATTAAATAAAATCACTTGAACTTGGGGATTACGTGATTCAAATTACTACCCAGAAGTAAAAAGATCAGCTCATGAAATTAAAGGATTCTTAGATAGGATTAACGAAAAAATTGATTGAATAATTTTTATTAATAAATCAACTATTGAAGAAATCTTAAAAGTAAGTGGTTGAATAGAATTTGAAGCTATCTGAGAAAAACTTACTGATGAAAATTTTTCTAGAGTTATTTCAACTTTAGTTGAAGCAAAAGTTTCTAAACAAGGAACTTTATGAACTCCAAAACAAGTATTATTTGATTTTGCAGAAACGTTTTATGAAAAGATGAAACAAGACAATGATTATATTCCTTACGCAAAAGTACTGTTTAATCATCTTCAGTCTAGAGATATAATGATGTACTCATTTAACACGTCCCAAAATAGTCTTTTATGGAAATTATGACTCAATGGAGAACTGCCATTTTATAAAACACTCGATTTTACTTATCCTGTTTATACATCTATTTCTTGAAATAAATCTTGAAGATATATTGAAACAGAGTATGAAAAAAATGTTTATGAATTCTGAGAATGTAATTATTATACAAATTTTAATATCATTCGTAAACATACGTATAACCAAATTGAGGAAGATAAAGTAAACAACCTTTTAAATAAATTTGATATTAAAGATAAAAATCATATTCGTTTCATTCAATGAAAATGAGATAATTACCAATTTATGAGAGTGTTATTACCAAAATATGCTACAGTTACTCCGAAACCATGAATGACAATAGTTCAGTATCCAAGATATAAAGAAATATCATTTTATATGAAAACACGTTTATATGAAACAACAGAATATCAAATAGAATATTATCTAAATAAACCTAATTGTAATGGATATTCTTATAAATTATATAAACAGCCTTGAATAAAAAAATATAAAATGTCTTTAGATATTATGTGAGAAAAAATATTTGCAAGAGATGTTAAAAAAGATTTTATCATAAATAGATAACATAATAAATATTTTGTTTAAAAACTCTAAAATTATATTTTAGAGTTTTTTTTATATACTTTTTACAACAAGATTTTTTTTTGTATTATAACGGTAATGATAAATATTTTTTAGAATAAATAATTATGAATATTAAAAAATTAATAGCACTAGATAATCCATTTAGACTTTTATATCACAAAATAAAAGCAATAATTGCTAATTTTATGTATGGTTTTCCATCAAAAAATATGACGATTATTTGAGTAACAGGTACAAATGGAAAAACTACAACCTGTAATATTATTTGAAAATGATTAAAAGCATCATGAAAAAAAATATTTATGTTTACTACTGTAAACGTTATTATTGATGATGAAGAATATACAAATAATACAAAAATGACCTCACCGGATCCTTTTGAATTACAAAGATTATTAAAAATTGCAAAACAAAAATGATGTGAAATTGCTATTATTGAAACAGCAAGTCATGGTATAAAAATGCATAGAGTTTGGGGGATTGAGTATGATATTGCAGTACTGACAAATATAACACAAGATCATCTTGATTTACATAAAACTATGGATGATTATGTTCATACAAAATTATTATTATTTTCTAATCTTATTAGAAATAAAAGAAAAAAATGAATTAAAAAAACCGGGATTATTAATACACAATCTCAATATAAAGAATTATTTTTAGATGAAACATATGATTCATTATTTGTTTATTGAGATGGTGATAAATCCAATTTACATGCAAAAAATATTCAGCAAAATATTAATGGTATGAAATTCGATGTTTCTGCTGCTGGTGTGGATATAAAAGTTGAAACACCTCTTATTTGAGATTTTAATGTTCAAAATATTCTCGCTGCTATTTGAGTATTTATTTCTGTATGATTGTCTCAAAGTGAAATTAAAAAATCTCTTGAATGAGTTTCATGAGTCCCAGGAAGAATGCAGATGATTGATAATGATGAATGATTTAAAGTTATTGTTGATTATGCTCATACACAAGATGCTTTAGAAAATGTCCTAACCACTATTAAATCTCTTAATTGAGTTCGTAGGATTATAACTGTTTTTTGAGCTACTTGAGATAGAGATAAAACAAAAAGACCAATGATGTGAGAAACAGTATCAAAATATTCTGATGTTGTAATTTTAACACAAGATGATGATTATAGTGAAGATACTCAAGAAATTATAAAAGATGTACTTCCAGGTATTTGAAGAAAACAGTCAGAAAATTTTTGGGTAATTTCTGATAGATATGAAGCTATTAGAACTGCTTTAATTACAGCCGAAAGAGATGATATTGTAGTTATAGCAGGGAAGTGAGACGAACATGTTATGATAACGAATCAGTGACCTAAAAAATGGCATGATAAATCTGTTGTTGAAGAAATTCTTACAGATTTAGATAATTATAAAATCATAGATTAAAATATAAAAAAACTTCTTATTTATTAAGAAGTTTTTTTATAACCAAAATAATTTTTTTAACATAAATTATTAAAAATTCTTTTTGTTTTCAATATTTTCAATATACTAAATACAGAAAAATATATTTTTTATAATTCAACAAAACGTGAGCTTATATTTGAAATACAGACCAAGTGATTTTTCATCTCTAGTCGGACAAGAATTTACAAAACAAACACTCCAAAAAGCTATTGATCAAGATAAAACTGTTTGAGCATACTTATTTTGTGGACCAAGATGAACTGGGAAAACTTCTAGTGCGAGAATATTTGCAAAAGCTATTAATTGCCTCGATACGAGTAATGGAAACCCTTGTGGTAAATGTAAAGTCTGCCAAGATTTTTCTGATGATAGATTAGTAGATATTATTGAAATTGATGCAGCGAGTCATACGTGAGTAGATAATATTCGTGATATTATTGAAAGAGCGCAGTTTGCTCCAAATTTCTGTAAATATAAAATTTATATTATTGATGAAGTGCACATGCTTTCAAAATGAGCATTTAACGCACTTTTGAAAATTTTAGAAGAACCACCAAAACATGTAAAATTTATTTTAGCTACTACTGAAACACATAAAGTTCCTGATACAATAATTTCTCGTTGTCAAAGATATGATTTTAAAAGAATTTCAGCTCAAGATATAACTCAAAGATTACTCTATATAGCCAAAGAAGAAAAAGTAAATATCGACGAAAAATCACTTGAATATATTGTAAAAAATAGTTGAGGTTGACTAAGAAATGCTATTTCATTATTCGAACAGCTTATTGTAGATAATATAATTGCTTTTGATAGTGTTGTTGAAAAATTATGAATTGTGGACGATGATATTTTAGAAAATTTTATGAATAAATTATTACATAAAGATACTACTATTATTTGAGATTTTGATATTCTTGTATCAGACGGGAAAAATATGAAAGTTTTTTTTAAAGAATTAATTTATTTCATAAAAAATAAAGCAATTTGAGAATTAAAATATAATAATCCAATTTCTGATTACATTTGAGTACTTGATATTTTAGATGATGTGTATGGTAAAACTAAAAATTCTCTTGATGAAAATACTACTTTTGTCATCTGAATTTTAAAAATAGTTTCTCAATATTCATCTTCTCAATCACAAAATCATGTATCTAGTGTAAAAATTTCTCAAAATAATGATTCACTAAATATTAAATCTATTGAAACACAACCAGTTGTACAAGAGATTAAAACACATGCTCAAGTTGAAAATAAACAAGAATTATCACATGATGATATTTCAGATGTCTTTTGAGATGTAAGTGAACAAAAAAATACTCAAACTATTGAAAATAATTCACAAGAGTTTGCAAAAGATTTTGACTTGAAAAATTTTATCTTACTCTTAAAAAATAATGGTGCAAAATGAGGTTTAACTATGGCACTAAGATGATCATGAGTAGAATTAATCTGAAATAGTTTAATTATTAGAACAAAAACTAAAATTGCGTCAACTCAAGTTACGAATATTGATAATATTGCTTTGATGTCAAAAGTTCTTCAAGATATGTGAGTTATTAATCCTGAAATTAAACCAAATTAAAAATATGAACTTAGAAAATTTTATAAAAGATATCCCTGACTTTCCAAAACAATGAATTATTTTTAAAGATATTTCACCTCTGTTGGCTACTCCGGAAGCATTTAATTTTGCTATTGATTCATTATCAAAAAATATTATTGATTGTGATGTAATTGTTTGATTAGATGCAAGAGGATTTTTATTTGCTGGTGCATTAGCTTATAAACTTAATAAACCTCTTGTTTTGGTAAGAAAAGCAGGGAAACTTCCAGATGAATCTATTAGTATTGATTATCATTTAGAGTATGGTTCTAATTCATTCGAAATTCATAAAAATTCTATAAAGCGTTGAGATAAAGTTGTAGTGATAGATGATTTACTTGCAACTGGATGAACAGCTTTGGCTTCTTGTGAATTAATTCAAAAACTTGGTTGAGAAATTAATTCTATTGAATTTATAGTCGAATTAGAATTTCTAAAATGAAAAGAAAAACTAAAAAATTATACAATTAATTCTTTACTAAAATATTAATGTATTGTCTAGTTTCACCATTTTCTAATACATTTGATACAATCTGACTCATTTATTATGTGCCAGATTTTTTAGTTTGAGATATTATATTATGACAAATCGTAGAAATACCTTTGAGAGATGAAATACAAATAGCAGTAGTTATTTGAATTAATAGTTCTCTTTGAAATACACCTGAAGATAAAATAAAATCACTTATTTCAATAAAATATCATCATAATTTTTTATGGGATTACCAAATTGAAATACTTCAATTTATTTCCAGTTATTATTTTACACCTATAGCAAATTCGGCGAGTTTATTTTTTCCTAAAAATCTTTTAGAAAAAATAAAAAAAGACACTTTTATAGATTTTCAAACAAAAAATATTTATAAATATCACGATAATATATCTATTGAATTTTCACCAGCACAAAAAACAGCATATGATATTATTTCTCAAAGTGAAAAAAATAAATTTTTGCTTTATTGAATAACTTGAAGTGGAAAAACTCAAATATATATTCAACTTATTAAAGATCAACTTAAAAATAATAAACAATCTTTATTATTAATTCCTGAAATTATTTTATCAAATCAAATTTCTCAAACTATCAAAAATACTTTTTGAGAAGATGTTTTGATAATAAATTCTACTGTTTCCGCTGCGAGGAGAACACAATATTTTAGTGATATTTACAATTCAAAAGCTAAAATAATTGTAGGGACAAGAAGTGCATTATTTTATCCATATAAAGACTTGTGAATTATTATTGTAGATGAACAACACGATGGAAGTTTTGTATCTGATCAAGCTCCAAGGTACCACGGTTTGGATATTGTAAATAAAATAAGTGATGCTTTAAATGTGAAATTAGTATTGGCTTCTTGAACTCCAAGTATTAGTAGTATGTATGATAGTATAAAAGGAAAATATCAATTAGTTACACTTTTAGAAAAATATAAAACACCAGATGAATAATCTGGTGTTTTTTAGTTTTCCATGAAATCTTTATCTCTTTGTTCTTGTATTATTATTTTTTCTTTTATCAATCATGCTATTGCTGTAGATATAGTTGTGAGAACTTTTCTGTCATTATCTTTAAAATCTACATTATTTCTAAAATATATAAGATATCATAAAGATGTTTCTCAAATAGTAAGTTCTTGAATTTCATTAAATGTATTTTTTGTTTTTAATTCTAACAATTCTAATTTATTATCAGTTATTTCAATAATTTTATCAAGCATTTTTCATTTATTCCTAGAGTCGTATTTGAGAACTAAATAATTTTCTAGTACTGGGTTTTTTTCTAAGAAAAATATATAATCAATATGAACTATTTCTTCTAATTTATCAATAAGTCAAAAAATATTTCTATTATTTACTTGTTTAATTTTTAATATTTCTTGTGTTACTTTATAGTTTGATGTAATAAGAGAATTAGATTGATTTATT
Source organism: uncultured Patescibacteria group bacterium (assembly GCA_963926055.1). Classification (GTDB taxonomy): domain Bacteria; phylum Patescibacteriota; class Gracilibacteria; order BD1-5; family UBA6164; genus CAJXJP01. The sequence goes on from CAWUVK010000001.1 coordinate 113,477, forward strand.
CTTTTGTTTGATGTATGAATAATATATTTTAATAAATTCATAGCTTCTCTTGGATGCTTTTGGGTAAAATCATCTAATCATTCTTGAGCATTAATTCATATTAGTGTAGTTTTTTTACTTGCTACAATTTTCACCTCTTTTGGTTTGTCTGAATTTAAAGAAGCTTCTCAAAATACTTCATCTACTCATAAATTTGCAAGTGTTTTAACTTCGTTTTTATGAACGGTAGTGTATCTCTGAACTTCTACTTCTCAAGAAATTACTATATAAATATTTTGATTTTTTTCTCATTGTTCAAACAGAACTTCATTTTTTTGTAAATGAAATTCTTTAAAGAATCCGGAGTTTTGTAAAAATTTTAATTGTAACATAGTTGTTGATTAATCGTTAAGCATCATTTCTATTCATTCTTTATCACGAGCATATGCGAGTAAATTTTCTTTAGAAATAACTCATTTTTGATATAAAATCAGTAAATATTTATCCATGAGAATCATTCAAAACTTCTTTCAAACTTCTAATACTGAGTAAAGTTGATGAGTTTTACCAGAAATTATTAAATTTCTTACTGCATCATTAGCTACTAATATTTCTCTACATGCAATTCTTCATTCTTTATCAGCTCTTGGTACAAGTCTTTGAGAGATAACTCATACTAAACTCATTGCTAATTGCATTCTAATTTGTTTTTGTTGTGTTCCAGGGAATACATCTACTATTCTATCTATTGTTTGAACTGAATCGTTTGTATGAAGTGTAGAAAAAACTAAGTGACCAGTTTCAGCTAATGTAATAGCAGCTTTTATAGTTTCAGGATCTCTCATTTCTCAAATCATAATTACATCAGGATCTTCTCTCAGAGCACTTCTAATTGCTTTATCAAATCATTTTGTATGGTTTCAAACTTCTCTTTGATTTATAAGTGACTTTTCAGATTGAAATGCAAACTCTACTGGATCTTCTATAGTGATTATATGTTTTTTATAATTTTTATTTATATAATCAATCATTCCTGCTAAGTTTGTAGATTTCCCAGAACCTGTAGGTCATGTAACAAGAACTAAACCTTTTGACTTTTGACACATTTCTTTTATTTGATCTCATAATCAAAGTCATTGCATAGTTGGTATATCAGAAGGTATTATTCTCATTGCTATTGAATATCACGCTGTATCTTTATAGCAATTTACTCTATACCTATCTCCATGTACTAACGCATAACTTGTATCTAACTCCATTTCATATTCAAATTTTTCTAGTCAGACCTTTCAGGCGATAACTATAATAATTTCTACGATTTGATCTCTCGTTAAAATTGGTAGTTTTATTTGATTTTCATCTATTTGTATTGTCTCAAGTCACATAATATCACCATCTGCATTTCTCACTTTTGGTTGAAATCAAGAATTCAAGTGAATATCTGGATACTTCATTTGAGAACAATGATGTAAAATGCTTTCTAGTAATTCTTTTGGAGCCATATATATAAATTATTATTATTTATAAATAGTGTAACATATTTTCAAAAATAACCAAAAAAAATATAGATTTTCATCTATATTTTATTTTACTAAACTTACAATAGTTTCAATATGATTTGTATGTGGAAACATATCTTTTGCTTGAACTTTTTCTATTTTATATTCACTATTTTGTAAAATATATTCTAAATCTCTTGCAAGAGTTGATGGATTACAAGAAACATAAATCATTTGTTTTGTAGCAAATTTTAGAATATTTGGTAGAGCACTTGGATGCATCCCAGCTCTGGGAGGATCAATTACTAATAAATCAGCTTTTTTTCATTCAGCAATATATTTTTCAAGAAAGTCTTCTACTTTTGCATTCACAAAATTCATATTTGAAATTCAGTTGTTTTTTGCATTTTTTTCACCATCTTTTGATGCAGATGTAACTAATTCAACCGATGTTACTTGTTTTGCTCCATGTTTTGCAAAAATCATACCAATAGTACCAGTTCCACCATAGAGATCTAATACTGTTTGATTTTTTAAATCATCTTTATGTGCAAAATCTAATACGAGAGAATAGAGTTTTTCAGCACCTGTAGAGTTTGTTTGAAAAAAACTTGTAGGCGAGATTTGAAATTCTAAATCTAGTAATTTTTCTGTAATAGTTTCTTTCCCATAAATTAATTCTAAATCTCAAATACAAACGTCAGCCTTATTTGGATTATGTGAAAAATAAATTGATTTAATGATATCGTATTTTTGTGTAAGTGAAACGAGGAAATCTTTTAAAATTTCTAATTTTTCTTCTTTATTTACATTATTATTTGTTTCAAAATATTCTGGATTAAAACTTATCAAAAGCATTAATTCATCTGCAAAATGTGTTCTTCTAATCATAATATGACGGAAAAATCCTTCATTTCTCATTTGATCGTAAACTGGTAATCCCATAGTTTTAGAGAATTTTTTAATTTCTCTAAATATTTCATTTTGTACCTCATCAATTAAGGCGCAACCTTCCATATCTTCGATTTTTGAAAATTCACCTTGTTTATGAAATCCAACATTAAAATGTTGTTCTACATCATATTTTTTTGATAAATATTTTCCATAAGAAAATTCTACTTTATTTCTATATCCATCAATTGTTGGAGATCCTTCAATTGGTAAGAACGTAATTTCTTCTTGAAGTTTTTTAAGGTTACGAAGAGAATCTTCTACTTGTTCTTGTTTTATTTTTAATTGTTCTTCATACGGAATATTAATCCATTTCCAACCTCCAGATAAACCATATTTATTTGTAGGATGTTGAACTTCGATTGGTGATTTTTTGATTGTTTCGACAATCTGAGTTTCGAAATAAGATTTTCTCTTTTTTAATAGTCTTAAGTTTACAACAGCTCCAGGAACTGGCCCACCAGTAATCATTAAAACTCTCCCATCAATGTCTGGGTTTTCACTTTGAAGTCTTGCAAATCATTTTCACCCGAAAACAAGTTTTTCGACTAAGACATTTTCAATAATATCTCATTTTTTCATAAAAATACTCTCTTAGTTTTTAAATCTAAGAGAGTGTATACAAAAAGTGAAAAATAGCAACTTTATTCTATTGTTACAAACGTTTCATTTTTAGTTCAATTTTTCCCTGTATAAAATACATTTATTCATCCAAAATCTAGTTCAAAATCATAAATTATTTTATCACAAGTATTGTAAAATAACCATTTTTCTTCTCATTGATTATCTGTCATTTTTAATCAACCATTACACGCATCTCAATTTGGCTCATAGCTAGTATAGCTTCATGAATTCCCAGTTTTTGTAATAGTTGTAAATTCTGGATCTATTTTTTGCTCCTCTGTTTTGTCTCAATTATCTTCTGTTTGAGTTTCTCATGAATAATTTTGTTTATCTTCTATTTCTTCATTTTGATTATCTTCCTCTTCTTTCTTGTCATTATTTTCATCATTATTTTCTTTATCAACTTGTTCATCTGCAGTGTCTCATGTAGAAGTTTCTTCTTCTTCTTCTTCTTCTTCTTCTTCTTCTTCTTCTTCTTCTTGTGGTTTTATAGCATGTTTATATTCAAGTACTGGACCGTAGTTATCGTTGTACCTTTCAAGTGTTTTTTGGATTTCTCATTTATAATCAATAGACTCTTGTGCTAAAAATGCTTGAAGTGCTTTTGAAATATCGTCTTGAGAAGTATTTTTTATTTCGTCTAATGTGTCTTCAGCTGCTTGGATTGAACCAGAATTTGTATCTCATTGCACTTGAATTTCTCAACTTGAAGTTGTTTGATTATTTTGAATATTTTGATTTCCACATGAACTTATAAAAATACATACGAATAATAGAGTTAAAAACTTTTTCATTTATAATTTCTTTTTTAAAATTAATCTACCAAACTATTTTATGAAAAAATAAAATAATTCAATAGGAAATAAAAAAAGCCCTATTTTACTAGCGCTTTTTGTTTTTCTTCAGAGAGTTCACTTAAAAATTTAAGAAACTTTTCAGTTTGCTTAAAATTCAAAGGACCAATCTCTTCAATTTTTTCAAGTTGAATATTGCCATGAACACCATTTTTTCCATGTTCGATATGATATTCATGTTTAATGCCAAACTCATGCAAGAGCTCATTATTATGTTGTATATCCATTTGTACATAATAGATATATTTTGGACAAATATTTTCTATGCATTTTGTTGGAGGTCCAGCATAATAATGTAGAGTAAAAGAAACATCTTGCTTCATAAATCTTCCACTAGTATTTGGGTGAATATTTTTACTTTCGAGTAATTCAATTAAACTCTCGAAATATTTCCCATTACATTGCTGAATTTTAGGTATTCCTCCGATACACTTAAAATCATAATATAATGGCACTTCGCTTTGTTCTAGCTTTTGAGATAAATTAAGCTGGGCTTTTTTTGTTTCTGCCGATTTACTATCATTCATCACAAATTCGTATAATACTATTATAGAAATAATAGCTATTACACAAAAAACACCAGCTTTTACAGCAAATATTTTTTCAGATCTAGAGAGTCTAAATACGCTCATAATCTTTCCTCATTTCAAAAATGTAATTTATTTATAACTAAAAAAGTAAAAAAATCAAATACGATTTTTTTACTTTTTTTTCAATTGAATAAATATTTCTTCGTTTCATGATTCTCATTTGAGTTGAGATTTTTCAACAGCGAGTATTTGTAATCATTTAGCTCTACAAATATCTAGAAAATTATTAAGTTCTCTGATAGTATATTTCTCATCTTTTACAACTCATTTTCTTGTAACATGGTTTTGTCAGACTTCAAATTGTGGTTTAAATAATAAATAACATAAAGTACTTTCTCAAATAAAATTTATTACAGAATCTAAAATCAAATCTAATTTAATAAAACTTACGTCACAAGTGATAATGTTTATTTGTTCTGGTAGAAATTTTAAATCTCTTATATCTGTATTTTCCAGTGAAACTATTTTTTCATTATTTCTGAGTATTTTATGAAGCTGAGATGTTCAAACATCTACTGCATAAATTTTTGCTATATTTTCTTCGAGTAAAATCTGACAAAATCACCCTGTACTACTTCCGATATCTAATGCAATTTTATTTTCCATATTTTGAGGAAAATGTTCAAGAAATCATTTTAATTTCATGGCACTTCTAGCTACATATTTTGATTCTTGTGTTTGAGAAATTTCTACTACATCAGTTTCTTTTATTATAAATCCAGTTTTAGTTATTTCTTGGTTATTTACTATAATTGCTCAAGCTTTTATCATGGCTTGTGATTTATTTCTACTTAATTGTGTATTTTCAGCTACATATTGATCTAATCTCATTTTTTTTCTATTTTTTTAATTATTTTTGTTGGATGTTTCCCATAAATATTTTTTCATTTATTTCATTTTTTTATAAATAAATAAAATATAAATCAAGGGATAAGTATTTGCAATAATAACAACCATCAACTATGTCAGATATCATGCAATCTAGAAGTCATTGCACTTATAGATGTAATAACTAAATACATAAATATAGCAAATGCGAAATTATTATTTATATATCACAAGTGACTTAAGTAATAAATTGTAATAATAGATATTAGAATAATTAATTGAAATATACAAAAAAATCTTCTTCACATTCTGTTATGTTGTAATAATACTTGTATTTTCTTTATTTCTTTTGCCACTTTTTGTTATTTATTTTTATATTTTATTAATTATAGAAAAATATTTTTTTATTTCAAGAAATAAAAAAAAGACTCATTAATAGTTTATCTTTTTTATAAATACCTAAATATGTTATATTCTTGAATATATAATTCATGTTAATAATTATTTTATTATAAAATTTATCTTCCTATTTTTCAAAAAATATATACACTTATTAAAATAATTTTTAATGAGAAGAATAGTGCAACTAAATCCGAAACAAGAAGAAGCAAAAAATAAAGTTGAATGACCCCTTTTGATTATTGCGTGAGCCTGATCTGGGAAAACAGCAACTTTGACTCAAAGAGTTAATTATATGATTGCTGAAAAAAATATCCCTGCAAACTCTATTATGATGGTGACTTTTACCAATAAAGCTGCACGTGAGATGAAACAAAGAGTTAGTGATAGAATCTGAGTTGAAGCTCCAAGATGAATGTATCAAAGATGAAATTTTCCACTTATTGGGACATTTCATTCGATTTGAATATTTATTTTAAAAGAAGTTTTAAATAATTTTTCAGCAGACGAATTAAATATCTGATTAAGAAAAGATTTTGTTATTTATGATGAAACTGATAAATTATCAGTTTTAAAATGAATTCTAAAAAATGAATTATTATTAGATGAAAAAGAATATCCAGCTAGGCAAATTGCATTTTATATTTCAAATGCAAAAAATGCTCTTATTACTGCTACATGATATGAAAAAGAAGTCGATAGTGCGTTAAAAGAAGTAGTTTTCAAAGCATACTTACGTTATGAAAAAAATTTGACAAATAATAATGCTATTGATTTTGACGATATTTTAGTAAAAGCATTATGAGTATTAAGGATTCCTAAAATTCTTGATCAATATCAAGAAAGATATAAATATTTGATGGTTGATGAATATCAAGATACAAATGCTCCTCAATATGAAATTGTTAAGTTATTAGCACATAGATATAGAAATTTGGCTGTTGTTTGAGATGATGCACAATCAATTTATTCTTGGAGAGGAGCTGATATGACAAATATTATAAATTTCAGAAAAGATTATCCAGATGCTTTGATTGTAAAACTAGAACAAAATTATCGTTCAACAAAAAATATTATTGCAGGTGCTAATTGAGTTATTGCTAAAAATAATTCTTGAATAAAAAAAGAACTTTGGACTGATAATATTCAGGGTGAAAAAATACAATATATTGAAGCTCCAGATGATAAAACAGAAGCAAGTATTATTGCAAAAATAATAAAAGATAAGTGAGAAAATTATTCTCAAAATCTTATTTTATATAGAACTAATGCTCAATCTCGTCAATTGGAAGAAGCTCTTATGATAAAGGGAATTCCGTACAGAGTAGTGTGAGGTCAAAAATTTTATGATAGAAAAGAAATAAAAGATTTACTTTGATATTTACGTGTGATTTTTAATCAAAATGACGTAGTAAGTATGAAAAGAGTTATAAATACTCCACCAAGAAAAATTTGAGCGAAATCTATTCAAACGCTTGATAAATATAAAGAATCATTTGAATTAAATTATCCTGATTTAATTGAAAATTTAGATGAAATAGAAGAGATAAAACCAGCTGCAAGAAAAGCAATTATGTGATTTGGAGAATTATTTTCTGGACTCGTACACGCAAGTACACAATTAGTAGTTTCAGAATTAATTTTAAGTATCAGAAAACATATTGATTATGATGAATATATCACCAATGGTTTATCAAATGAAGAAGCAACAGCAAAAAAAGAAAATATGGATGAACTTATTACTGTAGCATCACAATACAATGGTATGGAGCCAAGAGAATCTTTGGGACAATTCCTTGAAGAAGTTGCGTTAATAACTGATATGGATACAAAAGATGATAGGGAAGAATATGTAACTCTCATGACAATCCATACTTCTAAATGACTCGAAGAAAAAAGAGTATTTCTCACATGAGTAGAAGAAAATATTTTCCCAAGCTTTAGAAGCGCAAGTGATACTCATGCACTTGAAGAAGAACGTAGACTTATGTATGTTGCAATGACAAGAGCTCGCGAAGAATTATTTATTTCTCGCGCAAAAGAACGTTTTGTCTTTGGTGACTATTCACATAATTGACCTTCACGTTTCCTTAATGAAATTATTCCAGAAACAATGGAAAATTATGATATTTCAGATTTTGTTAAATCATCTAGTTGATTTTTTAACTCATTTTGATCAAGTTCTTGATGATCAGACTTTAGTTTTTCAACACTTTGAGTAGATACAAAACCTAAAATTAAAGCAGTGGCAAATAACAATGTAGAAGATTTTTCAAGATGAGATAAAGTTTCACATCCAAAATTCGGATCATGAATTATTACTTCATTAAATTGAGAACTTGCTGAAATAGCATTTTCGTCTGCATGAATTAAAAAAATGAATATTAAAATTGCCCCAGTGAGAAAAATATAATTTATAAGAACACCAAATATTTTTATCTATATTATTTTTCTAATCCATCACAAGTTGGTAAAATTAATTCACTTATATGGATTGTGAATTGTAATATTCATTACTAATTTTATAAAGAAAAACTGATTTTTATCAGTTTTTCTTTTTGTTTCAAATATTTTTTCAGTATTATGAAAAATATTAATTTTTTCGTGCAAATATGTTTGAATATATTCTTCTAATTTTGGTATTTTTATTACCAATTTGTTATCGATTTCAGTTCTTTTTTAAGTTTTTTGAAAATAAAAAACAGTTTCAATTTAAAAAAGATTATAGAAATATTTTTCATTTATTTAGTATTATTGAAATATTCTTATTATTGATGAGTTTTTTAATTTTATTACAAAGTGCATTTGAAATAATTATATTTAATTTAGTATTTTATTTTGGAATTATTTCTAATATTTTTATTTTGTGAAAAATATTAAGAAAAAAAATAATTTTTCCATTAGAGAAAAAAAACATAAATAAATTACATTTATATAATTTTATAATATTATTTTTTATAATTATAGAATTATATTTACTTTTATTTTTATGATTTAAAAGTTATATTTACTTTTATTTATTATGAATATTATTATTTACACCAATTATTTCATATATAATTATTCAATTATTTTTTAGAAAAATACTTATGAAAAAAACTGTTATTTTAACTTGATGACCAGGTTTAGAAAGAGATATAGCTATCAAAAGTGCAAAATTTTTTGAAGAAAATTTATGATGTGATTTTGATAAATATATTTTACCAGATCAATTAGAAGAATTTATAAATAATAAAGATAAGTATAATTTAGCTATTCCTGTTTTTCATTGAGAATATTGAGAAGATGGTCAAGTATTTTCATTGCTAAATACTTTAAATATACCTCATAGTTTTTCTGATTATAAAACTCATGCGCTGTGTTTGGATAAAGAAAAAACAAATATTTTAGTCTATCAACTAGGTATAAAAATACCTTTTCAATATATTGCACAACATAATCAAGAATTCCCAGAAAAATATCCAGTTATTATGAAACCAAATAATGGTTGAAGTTCGTTTCATACGTATAAAATAAATGATTCTCAAGAATTTTATGATTGTTTTGAAAAAACAAGAAAAGATCTAAAAGATGAAATTTTAATACAAGAATTTATTATTTGAGATGAATATAGTGTTCCAGTAGTAGATTGAGAAATATTACCAATTATGAAAGTAGAAAAACAAGATAATTCTCAACTTTTTGATTATAATTCAAAATATGAATCTGAAGATAAAATGAAAGAAACTTTTCCTGAAATTGATGAAAATTTAAAAAGTATTTTAGAAAAAAATACACAAAAAATATATAATTATTTTTCAATTAAATGAATGTCTAGAATTGATTATTTAATCAAAGATGATGAAGTATATTTTCTTGAAATAAATACTATTCCTGGTATGACCGAAGGAAGTATTTTACCAAAATCGTGGAAATTGACTGGGAGAAGTTTTGAAGAATTAGTAGAAAAAGTTACAAAAATATATTAATTAATAATTTTTTCATTATGTGAGAATTAACATGGGATCAATTTCAAATGGTAGAACTCAGATCGGGAACAATTATTGAAGTAGAAAATTATCCAGAAGTAAGAAATCCATCCTATAAAATAACAGTAGACTTTTGAGAAAAAATTTGAATTAAAAAAACCAGTGCACAAGTCACTGATTTATATTCGATAGAAGATTTAATTTGAAAGCAAATCACAGCAGTAATAAATTTCCCAAAAAAGCAAATAGGGAAGTTTATGTCAGAATTTTTACTTGTATGATTTATACAAAAAGATTCAACTGTTGTACTCGCAGTTCCAGATAAAAAAATTGATAATTGATTACGTTTATGATAAAAAAAGTCTACTGTGGTAGACTTTTTTGTTGTAAAATAAATTTCCTAATAGATTCTTCAAAATTATTATCTATTGGAATAGTTATTTTTTTCTCATCAATTACAAATACAGTTTTTTTTGTATTATCTAATATAAATGAGAGATTAATGGACGGATATATTGTTTTATATATATGTCTATGTAGAGCATTATTTACTTGAAAATCTGCTTCTTTTGAAGCATTAAGATTATTTTTTAGTAAAATTTTGTCGATTGTTTCGATTATAAAAATATTATCATTTATTAATTTTTGGTTCATTTTACCTTTAACTGTATATTTTTTAACCAAAATATATAAAGTTGAAAATATAAATGCCATTAAAGCTATAAAAAAAATATTCATAACTTTTATCCTTTTTTTATGAATGAATGTAAAATTATTATAATATATAAAAATTAAATGTCAAAAAAACTCACTAATTTTAGTGAGTTTTTTGTTTTTACATAATATCGCTTCCTGAAACAAGTTTACTGGCTCTTTCTCCAGTTCTCCCTTCTAAATCTTCATTTAAATAAATAAGTTTAGAATTTTCTTGAGAACCAATATTTCCTAAAGTTTCAATTCTTGAAGAATCAAGTAAAAATTGTAATACTTTTTCAGCATTAAGTGTATTATCACTCATTTTGATCATATCCACAGATTCTTTAAACCCTTCAGCAATTTTCATTCTTTGTCCAGCCATACCTTCACCAAGTAAGATTTTTGATTCTTTTTCAGCTTCAGCTTCTTTTACTTGCATGATTTTTTTAGCTTCAGCTTCATTTAATGCAGCTTCTTTTAACTTTTCAGTTTCTACAATTTTATTCATCGCTTGCATAACTGTTCCTTCTAATTTTACATCTCTGACTTGAATTGAGTCCAGTGTATAACCAAAAGTAGCTAATTTAATTCTTAGTCTAGATTCAATAACTTCACCGATTTCTTCTCTTTTTGCAAAGATATTTTTATGTGTAAAAGTAACCATCATTGCTCTTAATTGTTCATCAATAGTCGCTCTCATCATTGTTTTAGGATCATCAATATTGTAGAGAGATTTATAAATATTTCATTCTTCAGTTCAGTTTTTATCATCACTTACATAATAAATAACATTTAAACCGATATAACCTGTTACATTATCTCCTGTAATACCTTCAACTTCAACAGGGAAGTTTCTTCTGTATAAAACTTGATTTTTTGTCCATTCTAAAAATGGAATAATGAAATGGAAACCAGGTCTTAAAATTCTGTTAAATTTCCCCATAAATTCTACAGCTCTTACTGTATTTGGAGTAACAATTTTTATTGAAAGTGCAATTAAAATTACATCAAAAATAGCAGCAATAGCTAACATTGTGATATCTCCTGATAAAATAGCAATTACAGGAACTAATACCAATAATATTGGAACAATAAATCTAATCATAATTTTTTAATTAAATATAAACATTTTTTATTATAATATTTTTTTTGGATTTATACAAATTAAATATTATTTTATTTTGAGTTTTTTATTATGAGATTATATTTCTTATATTTTATTAGGAATATTTTATTGGTAATTTGAGTTATTATCATTAACTCTAAAATTTTAAATGCTATTCTTTTCAAAAATTATTTTTAAATAAATAAAAAACGTGATTATACCGTTTTTTATTTATTATTTGAAATTATTTATTCATCATTATACTAATGTAAAATATATTTATTACACACTTTTATGGAAGATAAAAAAGTATTTATTAGAGAGAATTTTTGGCAAGATATTCAAGCATCAGAGAAAAAATATGCACATATTATTATGATTGCAACAAAACCAGATATTATCAAACAAGCTCCACTATATCAAGAATTAAAAAAAAGGGGAGAATTAGTTGTATTAATCCATACAGGACAGCATTATGATTATAACTTGAGTTCTTGAGTATTAGAAGAATTTTGAATGGAAGTGGACATCAATTTAAATATTTTTGGAAGAATTCATAAAAAATATTCTCTAATTATCGAAAGATTGTGAGAAATATTGGTTGAGTTAAATGATATTTATAAAAAAATCCCTGTTCCTTATGTACATTGAGATACTCTCACTGCTACAACTGCTGATAAAGCAGCATTTCTAAATAAATTTGCAGTGGTTCATGTGGAAGCAGGTATTAGAACATTTACTCCAAATAAAAATTTTTACCATAATCTATTTCAAGAATATGCGAAAGGAAATTTTGATTGGAAAAAATATTATAAATCTCTAAAGGAATTTGAAATTTATGAAAGATGATCTATTGAACCTTATCCAGAACAATTTGATACAAGAGCTATAGAATGATCAACTGGTTTATTTGCAGCCCCAGTTGAACTATATAAAAAAACTCTTCAAGATGAAGGTTTCCCTAAAGAACATATTAAAGTTGTAGGAAATACTATAGCAGATGCTATTGCTATTTCTAAACTTAAAATATCAAATTCCAAAGCATTTAAAACATATCCAAATATGAAATGAAAAGATTTCATATTTATCACAATTCATAGAAGAGAAAATACAGAAAAAAAAGAAAGATTTTTAGCAATTTATAATGCTATAAAAAAATTAATTCAAGATTGAGTTTATGTCTGTTTTTTAGGTTTATATGCATCTGAATTTGCTATTGATAATTACTGACTCAGAGAAGATATAGAAGAATTAAAAAATAAATATTCTAAGAATTTTGCATATGGACCAGCTTTAGCACATCATAGTGAAGTAATTGATATGATATCTCAAGCATGAGCTGTTGTTACTGATAGTGGTTCAATGCAAGAAGAAGCTAACATCGTATGAGTACCATGTGTAACTGTGAGATTTGGTTCAGATAGAACTGAAACAATTCTAGCAGGTACAAATATTATAGCTCCTCCAATAAATTCAAATTTAATTGCTGATATTGTAAAATGAGCGATTGCAAATAAAAAAATGATAAATAAAGAACATTTATATGGGAATAATGTTTCTGAAAAAATAGTTGATGAAGTATTAGCTATGATTAAAAAAGATGGAAAATTGTTTAAATATGATGATGAAAGACTAGATTTAGAAAAATATTTTAATTGGAATATTTAAAAAAAACAATGAGATTATTCTCATTGTTTTTTTTGTGCGTGAATTGAATTTTTAAAAATTAATAATTTATCATTTAATAGATAATATAAATCAATTTTTTGCTCAACATTTGATTCATTATCTTCTAGAGTTTCAAGAGATGAAATATTAATATTCACTTTTTCAATGGTTTTTTCTAATATTTCTACTTGTAAGTGATTTGGTAATTTTTGAAAATTAGGACTATTTTTTATTGAATTTATTTTCTCATCAATTTTATCAGAAATAACTTTTTCAAGTCTTAGAGCCATTTTTTTTCTATTTTCAATTATTTTTGATTCGATTCTAGTAACTTTTTTATCATAAATTTCTTTTGTTGAAGCGATTTGCGATTTAACTTCTACTTGTTTTTTAGAAATTGTAGCATCTCATCTTATAAATCAAAGATATTCTTGATATTTTTGTGCATCAACAAATCATAAAAGATTTATATACAAGTCTTTTTTAATTTGTAATAATTGATTTTTAACTTCACTTGTATCTTCTAAATTTTTTGCTTGAGAAAGTAAAAGTGAGTTTAGTTCGTTAAATTGTTTGTTATATTTTGTTATAAGTATTTCTATACTTTGTAATTCTTCTTTTGATAATAATGGTTTAAAGTATGAGCTCAAGTCAGATCATAGTTTAAATTCTGAATATTCATTTGAAATCAGATTTTTATCACTATTAAGTTTTTCAATGTTTTGTTTTATTTCTTTTATCGATTTATCTTCTAGTATATCTCAAGTTTGAGCATATATTTCACCAGAGTGTAATATAGAAAGTAGACTTATAACTCATATTAATAATTTTTTCATATGGTTATAAATTTATACGTAAAAAACTAGAGAATCAATTAAATAGTAATTGGCTTTAACCATTTTAAGAAGATTCCCTAATTCATAATCATTATACTGACATATTTTGTATTACAAGAGTTTAATGTGAATGTTTTGTGAAGACTATATATAAATTTTGAAATGAAATCATTTTCATAAATCTGATTTAATGTCATATCTCCAGTCATGAGATTCAATAATTTTTTTCGTAATACTTAATCAAACTCAAATTCCTCTTTTTTCTATATCACCAGTTTTTTCAATTTTTCATTGATAAAATTTTTCAGTAAGAAAAGGTACTTCAGAAGATTTTATTCCGTTACCATCATCAGCAAACTCTATATAAGATTTTGTGATATTTATTCTCAAAATAGTTTTTTTTCAAGAATATTTTAAAAAATTTCCAATTAAATTATGAATTAATTGCATAAATAAATCTTTATCGACATCTAGTATTTGATTTATATCACCATTTACTTTGATTCTTTGTTTATTTTCTTTGAGTCTTTTTTTATGTGTTTCTACTATTTGGGTAATAGTATCATAAATATTTTCTGGTTCTTTATGTATTTCTAGTCTTTCTCTTTCTAATTTCTCATACTCCATGATTTTATTTACCATAATAATTAGACGTTTCATCTCATCAGTTATGGAATTAAGGTTTTTTTGATCTAATTTTATAACTCCATCTGTAATTCATTCTAAATAACATTGTATTGATGTGATAGGAGTTTTGAGCTCATGTGAAATATCAGCTAAAAGTCTTCAACGTATTTCTTCTTGTAGATTTAATTTTGTATTAAGAGTATTGATTGATCATATCAATAATCAAACTTCATCATAAGGATTTTTATACTCAATTATTTTGTAATCTTTTCAGGGTTTAGAAATTTTAATTCTCTCAGCTACTTTTTTTATAGGAGAGATAGTACTTCTTACAAACCATAAAACTACTAAAATAGTTAAGGTAATTGCAACTATATTAGTGATTAATATTGAGAAAGTTAGATTATTAATAAACTTACTTTCTGGTGAATCTTCTTGAGATATTGCATCAATTACTTTTTTGAAATTATTTGCAGGTACAATTTCTTCAATATATTTTGTACCTACTCAATTTTTAATTAAATAATCAACTACCAGATTTATTTTTCTTTCATCATCAAGTATTATTTCTCAATTATTTTCTTCAAATAATTCAAATATTTCTATTTCTACATCATAAAAAATACTTCAAATTTCATCAATAGCTTGTTGTTCTTTGATATTATTAATATATTCTAAAGTAATTTTCTCTCTTGAATTTACTTTTTCTGTAAAATATATTTTTAAGTACACAGTATAAAAAAAGTAAAATGCTACAATATTTATAAGTGCAATAAAAAATATACTTCCAGCAAGTGCTCATATAAATTTTGTTGATATTTTCATTTTTATTTATTTAATCTATATCATTCTCATCTAACTGTTAAGACAATATTTTTATCTTCTAACTTTCTTCTGAGATTTTTAATATGCGTATCTATAGTTCTATCATAAATATATTTATCGTATCAAATTACCTCTGTCATAAGAGTTTCTCTACTAACAATATTTCAATTTTCTCAAAATATCTTCGCCATTATATTAAATTCATTTGCAGTTAGAGTGACTGTTTCTCAAGATCTTTTTACAATTTTTTTATTTGTATCAATACTAATATTATTAAAAATAATAATATTATCAGATTTATTTGAATCTGCTCAAAATCTTCTTAAAATTGTTTTAATTCTAGCTAGTAATTCTCTTGGTGAAAATGGCTTAGCAATATAATCATCTGCTCAAACTTCTAATCAATTAACTCTATCAGATTCTGCTCCGCGTGCAGTAAGCATGACAACAGGTGTTTGAGAATAAACTCTGAGTTGTTCACAAATTTCTATACCATTTTTTCCTGGTAAATTTATATCTAAGATAACAATATCTGGTGCAATTTCATTAATTTTTTCTAATGCATCCGTACCATCATCGTGTAGTAAAACTTCAAAATCACTATTTTCTAAATATAATTTTAATGATGTTGAAATACCTCTATCATCTTCTATAATCAAGATTTTTTGCATAGTTTTTGTATTAATATTATTCCTTCTATTTCTTTATAATACATTAAGTAATCTTTTTTTCAAATTAAATTTGCATTTTATAGAAAAGGTAATACAATAGCGCGGTGAAATTTCGCTCTTTATATACTAAATATTAGAATTATGGCTTTTGGTCCAAAAAAGAAACATTCTAAATCAAGATCTAGAACTAGAACAACAAACTGGATTCAATTAACTGCAAAAAAATTAAAAAATAGAGTAATGTTAAACAAAGAAGGTAATGGTTTAGCACACTACGTTGCAGAAGATGGTACTTACAATGGTAGACAAGTACTTAAAGTAAAATCTAAAAAAGTTACTAGAGTATAAAAATAGCATTGATTTTACATCATGCTATTTTTTTTCGAGATTTAGAAATATCTTTTTATAAAAAAAAATGAACTTTAATCGTAAAAAAACGAGAAAATTACTCTTCCAAAGATTATATGCTATGGCCTATGGAAGTAAAGATAATCAAGAATTTGAAGAATCTTTTTATGAATGAGTATTTGAATTTAATATCGATAAAACATATTATAACGAAATGTTAGATATTATTATGAAAAATGAATCATTTTTTATACAAATCGTTGAGAAATACTCTCCAAGATTTGATCCACAAAATATGAATATAATGTATATTCTTCCTATGTATATTGGTTTAGCAGAAATGTTTTACCTTACTGAAGAAATACCTTGAAAGGTTTCTATAAATGAATCTGTTGAAGTTGCTAAAGCATTCTGAGATGATTCTGCTAAAAAAATTGTAAACTGAGTTTTAAACAGTGTTTATAAAGATTTTGAATCTTTAAAAGATTTGGCTAAAAATCCAGTTTGATTAGATACATATTCAATTTTAAAAAAATCTCTTTAATTAGAGATTTTTTCTTTACTTTTTTTCGAAAAAAAGTAATCTATTCACATATTTTTATTATTAATTTTGATTATTTTGGTAGTTACACAAAAAGCCGTAAATAACACACTAATTCAGGATAAAATTTCTAAATTATTAGAAGTTTTAGATATTAAATATATTAATATTTCTCATTATGTTTTAGCATTTATACATAGATCAATTGTAAATGAAAAACCAGATTTTGCACCACAACATAATGAAAGATTAGAATTTCTATGAGATGCTGTTTTAGAATTAGCTATTACTAGAAATTTATATTTAGATTTTCCAAATAAGCCAGAAGGAGAGCTTACTGATATTAGAAGTGCATTAGTAAGAGGTACAAATTTAGCACTTGTTGCTAAAGCAAATGGTCTTCCTGAGTTTTTATTACTTTGAAAATGAGAAGAGTTATCAGGATGAAGAACAAATGATTATTTATTAGCAAATGTTGTTGAAGCACTTTTGGGAGCTATTTATTTAGACCTATGAATGGATGTTGCATCAGAATTTGTTAATAAATATATTTATACAACTTTAGATGATATATTAAAAAATAATAAAACAAAAGATCATAAAACAATTATTCAAGAATATGCTCAAGCTGAATATGAAATAACTCCTACGTATAGAATACTTGATGAACATGGTCCAGATCATAATAAAACTTTCGAAGTTTGAGTTTTTTTAGAAGAAAAAATGATTGGTACAGGAATTTGATCTAGCAAGAAAAAAGCCCAAGAAGCAGCTGCTGAGCAATGATTTATAACTATAAATAAAGAATAATGGAAGCACTTTTTACAATTTATGTTTTACTGGAATTGATGCAATATATTATTTTTGCAGATGTTATTTTATCATGGTTAATACTATTTGGATTAAATATTCGTCCTAAGTTTTTAGCAGATATTATAGAACCCATTTATTGATTTGTAAGAAAATATCTTCCAACTTCTATTGGACCACTTGATTTTACACCAATTGTAATATTGTTGATAATTTTCTTTTTGATTTGAGCTATAAATATGGCTTTTCCTGGGAGTTATGAAATATATAAAGCGTATTTTTAATTTTACTAATTTGTATTGATGATAAAAAAAAACGTAGACTATAAACTTTTTTTTGCAGCATTAGCTCTGATTATTTTTTGAATGATTATGATTTCATCTGTTTCTGTATTTTCATCATTTAGAGTTACTTCTGGCCAAGTAGCAAATTGATATATATCAGAAGCGTATAATCATTTTTATGTAATCAGAAATATTGCTCACGTGATTATTGGATTAACTATGGTAGCTATTTTTTCAAAAATTCGTTATAATTTCTTTGAGAAATTTGCAAACTATTTTTTCGGATTAGCTATTTGATTGCTATTTGTTGTATTGGTGTTGTGAAGTGTATTCTGATGAGCAAAATGATGGATTGATATACCTTGATTGCCATTTTTAATACAACCAACTGAATTTATGAAACTCTCACTTATTGTAATGTTAGCAACAGTATTTAAAAAATATAAGTGATATCTAAAAAGTTTAGAATATGGATATTTACCATATATATGAATAATTTGAATGATTGTTTTACTCGTTTGATTACAACCAGATTTTTGAACTATTTTAGTAGTGGTTCCTGTTTCAGCTATAATGTTTTACGTTGCAGGATGAAATATAAAACATTTATGATTAACCGCTATATTAGGTTTTTTACTTATTTTTACAGTCTATTTTACCTGAGATTATGATAAAGAAACGGGGAAGACTACAAAGTGATTATGATATATAACTCAAAGACTAGATACTTTTTTATGAGACAATCAAGACTTATATACAAAAGCTGCCTATAAAGATCAGAGAAAAGATCAAATTAGACAAGCACTAATTACAATTTGAAGTGGTTGATTTACTTGATTATGATTTGGCCAATCTATACAAAAATATTGATATTTACCAGAAGTACAATGAGATTTTATTTTCTCCGTTATTATAGAGGAACTGTGATTTCTTTGATGATTAACTCTTATGTTAATATACATGTATATTTGATATAGAGCATTATATATTTCTAGACATTCAAAAGATTTATTTTGAAAATACTTTGCATTAGGTTTCGCTTCACGGTTATTATTTCAAGCTTTTGTAAATATAGGTGTAAACCTAAATATAATGCCTTTAACGGGTATTACACTACCGTTAGTTAGTTACTGATGAAGTTCGTTACTATCATTATTAATGTGATTATGAATATTACTCAATATTTCACGTTTTATTGAAGATAAGCCTAAATATTCACGTCTATCAAGAAAAAAATTAATGTTTTAAAGTACACTTATGAATATTACACCAGCAATGAAACAATTTTACGATTTAAAAGAACAAGTAGACGATTGTCTCTTGTTTTTTCGTATGTGAGATTTTTATGAATTATTCTGAGAAGATGCTCATATTGCACATCGAGTTTTATGAATTTCGGTCACTTCAAGAAATAAAAATGCAGCAGATCCAATACCTCTAGCTGGTATTCCATACCATGCAAAATCTAAATATTTACCACAGCTAGTATCAGCTTGATATAAAGTTGCAATAGCAGAACAAGTTTCAGATCCAAAACTCAAATGAATAGTTCAAAGAGAAATAGTTAGAATTGTAACTCCCGCTACTTTAGAGTTAGAATGAGAAGAATATTCTCAAGTAGAAAATACTAATATACTTCTTTCAATTGTTAAAGAAAATGATATTTATTGAATGAGTTTTTTAGAAATGAATTCTAATAAATGGTATACTTGTGAATTTAAAGATTTTGAATCTTTAAAAAATCAATTATATAAAATATCTCCTAAAGAAGTGATCTTAGAGAAAAAATTATTTTGAGATAATCAAATTAAAGAAGTATTAGAAAAAAAATTTGGGCTAAATATATATTATTTTTCTTCTCAAAACAATCCACAAAAACAATTACAGAATCACTTTTGAGTAAAAAATCTAGATGGTTTTTGATTACAAAATAAACAAGTAGCTGTTTGATCGGCTAATTTATTATTAGAATATTTATCTCACAATCAAAAAGAAGACTTAAAGTTTTTACAGACTCTAAGTTATATGAATTTTGATTCGTTTATGAATCTAGATGATTCAACAATCTTCAGTTTAGATTTAATATATAATCTATCAACTAAATCATCATCTATTTGAACATTATTATGAGTTTTAAATAAGTCTAAAACAGCAGCATGAAATAGATTTTTACGTGAACAAATAATTAAACCTCTCCAAAATATAGATGAAATAAAATTAAGACATAATTTTATTCAAGAATTTTATGATAATAAAATTCTACTCGATGAAGTAAGGCAAAACCTTGTTTATGTCGCTGATATAGATTCTATTCTAAATAGAATTGCTTTAAATAGAACAAATCCAAGAGATCTTATAAACCTAAAAAAATCACTTCAAAGTGTTTTAGAAGTAATTAAAATTATAAATGAAAAGGGAAGTCAAAAACTTAAAAATATTATTAAATAATACATATGATTTACCATTTTACATGAAATTCTCGTTATTTAGTTATGAATCAAGTTAATTCTTGGAAAAATAAATTTATCGAAAAATATTGAGAATTTAACTTAGTAAATATTACAAATTTATCTGATGTTGATAATAATTTTTTAGTAGAAAATATTACAGCTTTAAGTTTTTTTCAAAATAAAAAATTAATTATAGTTGAATGTGATTTATCTTCAAAAGATACTAAGATTTCAGAAAAAATTGATTTTATTGTTAAAATAGCAAAAAATTTACCAGAAGAAAATATTTTATTATTTTATTCTATTTCACCAGATAAGCGTTCAAAACAGTTTAAATCTATTAATTCTATTAGTGAAACTAAAGAATTCTCAAGCAAAGACTCAAATGATACATTTGAGATAATTAAATCAAGATATCAAGATAAAATCACTTATAGTGCTTTGAATTTATTAATTCGATATAAATCAAATAATATTGAAAAAGTAAGTAGTGAGATTCATAAATTAAATATATTATATGATCACATTGATGATAAAATTATACAAGAGAATATATTTCCAGAATTAGAAGAAAATATTTTTCAATTTATTGATGATATACTCAATAAAAAATTTATATCTGCGAGAATTAAAATGAATTTTATTCTTCAAGATACAAATATTTATTCTCTCTACAACTGATTAATTGCTAATTTAAGAACGAATATTTATATTTTAAAGCTTAAATCACTCAAGCTAAATCAAACTGAAATATGAAATATTTTACATTTATGAAATAAAAAATTTCTCATAAATAAAAATATTCATATTTCTCCAAAAGTATTTAAAAATATGTATATTGATTTAGTATGATTGGATAAAAAAATGAAATCATGAAAACTTATTTGAACAGAAGAAAAAGATTTCAAATCAGAATTAGAAAGTGTTTTATTAAAATATTTATCACAATAAAAAAGAGAACTAAATGTAATTTAGTTCTCTTTTTTTACTATTTTGTAATATCGTATAATTCTGCAACTTCAGCAGCAGATAAATCAGTATTATACATACTTACTTCATCAATAATTCCATCAAAGTATCTTTTTAATCATCATACGTAATCATCCATTGCTTCAATTCAGATTAAGTAAAAATCTGATGTATTATATGTATCATCATAATTTTCCACATATTGTGAAATTATTGTATTTCATACTTGATTACCATTTACATAGAATTTTAAATCTTGTCAATTCCAAACTTGAACCACATGTGTCCAAGTATCTAGTTGGATTGTATAATCAGAGCTGTGATATCATCTTGGTGAATACCGATGATGATATCAACATAGTGTTCATTGATAATCTGATACCATATACGCTCATCAATTACTTCAAAACCTCATTATAATTCAGTTATCTCAACACTGTGTTGCTATATCATAAGTGTCTTCTATATTATAAGATTTTTGTTTCACCCATGCGGACATTGTTAACTTATCTGTAAATTTATCAGGATTTATATATACTTGCAATCAACCTCAATCTCCATTTATCAACATACCATTTCATACTTTTCACTCAGTAATATTTGGTTTTTTATTCACTGTTGTGAGATTTCATAATATATCTTCAAATTTATTATCATTGAAGTTGACTACAGAAATTGCATTTGGATGATAATAATATTTTAATAATTTATTAGAATCTTCTCAATATTTTTCGTCATCAAATTTTACTTTAAACGTTTCAGGAACATTTAATACATCTATATCTTGTGTTATATTTTGATTATCATCTCAAATAACAACTGGAGCTCAATTTCAAATATATTTTGTTTGATAATCATTTGCATATACATCACTTAAATAACTTGTTTGTGAAGTTTGAAATCAGACTAAACCATATTTTTGTTTGTTTAAACCAAGTGTATAAAAGAAATATTCTCAAATATTAATATCTTGTGTATCTTGAGAAACTCAAAGTAAACCAAGCGTCTTTTTTCACATATATCATTGAGTTGCATAGGTAGTTCATGAACTTGTAATATTAAATCAACCTGTTACTTCTGGATAAAAATTATTCTTAATATGAAAATATCAAAGTGAATTATCAATAATTTTTAAATTTGTAAGATTTGTTGTATTTTTACTTTCAGCTGTATATCACTGAAACGATATAAATGCTACTGTAGCTAATACTGCTAAAATAGTTATTACAACAATTAATTCAACAAGTGTAAAAGCAAATTTATTTTGTTTCATGTTTTGTATTTAATAATAGTAATACAAATATATATAAATATCATCTAAAACAAAATAAAAGAAACTGACAATTTATCAGTTTCTTTTATAATTTAAAATTAGTCATTTAATGCTTCATAAACACTACCTGAAATTTTGATATTTGGATTTAATGTTTTAGATCCAACAGCCCATTTTGCTGGACAAGCAGTACCTGGATTTTCTCTCATAAATTGTAGAGCTTCCATTTTTCTTACTAATTCATCAGAATTTCTTCCTAGTGGACCAGAAGTAACTTCTATACCTCTACAAAATCCATCTGGATCGATAATAAATGTACCTCTACCAGCAATACCAGTTTCTTCATCTAGAATATTATATAATTCAGATAATTCTAATGCATGGTCCGCTAACATTTTATATTTAAAGTTTTCCATTAATCTTTCTGATTTTGTCCAGGCTCTATGTGAAAAAACTGTATCAGTAGAAGCAGCTAGTACTTCAACTCCCATAGCATCGAATTTTTCTTTAGCATCAGCCATATCTTTTAATTCAGTAGGACAAACAAAAGTAAAATCAGCAGGGTAGAAGAATACTACATGCCATTTACCAGCTAAATCTTCCGATGACATTTTTGAATCTGTATCAGTTTCTGGATCATAATAAGGTAATTCCCAAGCTGGAGCTTGAGTATCAATTTTTACTTGTTGTGGTAATTCAAAATTTTCCATAATATTTTTTATTAAATATAAATTATTCTTTAATGTACATTTCTTATGTACTATTTAAGATTATAGATAAATGAATGAAAGTCAAATTAAAATGAGAATAATTCTCATTTTAATTTGACTTTTTAATTTTTTCAATATTATATAATTATATTAACATTATTTTTTCTCCAATGAAAACTCATTATTATACTCAAGATATTATTGATATTTGTACAGATAAACATCTCACGGTAGATGAAATTTTTAAGTATTTACAAAATAAATATCCAGAAATTTGAAAATCATCTGTATACAGAAATGTTGAGCAAATGAGTGAAATTTGAAAACTAAAAAAAGTTGTTTGAATTTGAAAAAAATCTTATTTTGAAGCAAATATTTGAAACCATATTCATCTAATAGATCAAAATACTGGAGAAATAATTGATTTACCAATTGACGCAATTGATATTAAAAAATTACCAGAAAATTTTCAATTAGATAATATTGATGTAAAAATATTTTGAAACTTCCAAAATAAATAGAACAATAAAAAAAGAGATTTCAAATCTCTTTTTTTATTGTTCTAAAATACGCAATTTAATATTTTTACTTACTTTATTAAACCCGTAATCAACAGCTTCCACACGTATTGTATGTAATCATAAATCTAAATCATCAGAATTTATTTCTGCTACAAATTCAGGTCATTTTAATCAAATTAAATATGTTTTTTCATCAATATAAATATTTATAGTTCTTATTGGAGACCTATCTTTTACGTTTCATCTTAAGTTAAAAGATGTTCATTTGTAAAGAGTTATTATTCATGAAGATGGATTTGTAATAGTTAATTCTGGATCAATTTGATCTTTAGAAACTATATATATACGTGATGTTTGAGTTTCAGATACGTATTGGTTATCTACAATTCTTACTCAAAAATCTACTTGAGAATTTTGATAATCAATCGGTATATTTATAACTCAATCATATGTACCACTAAATATTGAATCAATAGGGAAAGATTGAATAACAGTATTGTTAATCATAATATCTATAGATTTTACTGGATTTGAACTTTTATAATTTATAGTAATATTATTTAATCAAGAAATAAATATATCTCATTTCTTTATTTGAGTTGTAATATCTATTTTAGATTCAACCGATGACCTTTCACATTCTTCATTTGAAATAGTAGTGACTAAGTTATTTATATTTCCATAAATTTCTGCTGCTTTTCATGATCTTGCCCACTGTAGTACTGGGTCTTGCCAAGCAGGATTATTTGGATTAAGTGAATTAAATTCAACAAGAGTAACATCCTTAATTGCTGCTTTTGGTGTTTTAGAAGTAACTTTACCATAACATAAAGCATCTACTTGTATAGTTTCAAAACTTCTATCATATGCTGTTGGAGTTGTAAGAAATAGTGAATTAGTTGTAAAATTTTCACTTGCTCAACTACTTGGTAATAGACCTGATACAGATGAAATTTTTATATCTTTAATCTCTGAAGGTTTCGTCCAATTTAAAACTTTTTCTCATACATGAACTTTTTCCATAACTCTTTTGAAGATTGGTCAAGCTCATTCTAAACCACTTCATCTAAAATTTAATTTTTCTCAATCAGTATTTCATGACCATGCTACAGTTGTATAATTTGGAGTATATCATACAGTCCAAAGATTTGAAGGATAGATTATTTTATTTCAATACTCTTCAAATTGTTTTGTTGAAGTCCCTGTTTTAGCGGCTACAGTTCTATCACTTAAAGATAAATAAGTATTCCAAAATGTAGGCCTTGTAGATGTATCACTTAAAACTGAATTTATCAAATATGCTTGTCATTTAGAAATGATTTGTTTTCAAATATTTTCAATATTTTCATTATTTTGTACTTCATTTCATTGATTATCAATGATTTTTAGTATAGGTGTAAATTCTTTTAATTGACCATTATTTGCAAAAACTGAATATGCTCTAGCTAACTCAAATGGTGTCATTTCTCATGTTCATAATGCTAGAGGTGCTCAATATTGTCATTTTTCATTTAATGAATCTACTCAAAGTGTTTTCATAAAATTAACAATTGGTTTTTCTCAACCAGCTAAATAGTACATTTTAATAGCTGGAATATTTCTACTTTCATTTAATGCAGTTGAAAAATTCATTTTTCCTCTAAATTTTCCATCAAAATTTTGAGGTTTGTAATTTGGGAATTGTGTTTCTAAATCATATATAGGAGTTTTTGTACCGATTGCATTTTTATATGTTGCTAACGAATACACAAACGGTTTAAACGTTGAACCTGGTTGTAATAATGAAGTGGTAATATTAACATTTCATTTATTACCTTCATCAAAATAATCGCTTGATCAAACCATTATGATGATTTGTCATTTTTGATTATCAAGTGTCAATACTGAACCATTTTTTGCATTGTATTTTCAAGCATTTATTTCAGTTTGATTTGCAACAATTTCTTCTGCTTGTTTTTGTAATTCATAATCTAGGGTTGTGTAGATTTGAAGTCCTCATCTACTAACAATTTCAGCACCATACAATCATTCTAGATATTCTTTTACATAAAAGACAAAATGAGGAGCTTTAATATTTTCTTTTGCTTTATTAAATTTATATCAAAAAGAATCTACAATTGCTTGTTTATATTCTTCAAAAGTAATATATCAATCTTCTAACATTCTACCAAGTATAAAATCTTTTCTCCCTGTTTGATATTCTATTATGTTTCCATCAATATTTAATTGAATAGAATTAAGAAATCACATTAAGTCAGAATAATTTTTATTTGAACATCATTGAGCGTCAATTCTTACATTATTTTTAAATTTAGAATCATCTAAATTACATAATAAAATGTTATCACTTTGATCAAAACTATGACCTTTAACAGATAATATAAAATCTCATAATGCATTCACCATTTCCAAATTTTCATCTTTAACTCATGATGTTAATACTTGGATTTCGTTTTCCACTTCTCCATTAGGATAAATTAATGGATAACCTACTAATCTATCTGGATAATTATATGGAGATAAACCAGTTGGTGTTTTAGGTAAAGAAGCTAACATTGAAGATTCTAAAATTGTTAAATCTTTTGCTGATGTATCAAAAAATGTTTTTGCTGCTTGTTCAATACCAAATGCATTACTTCAAAATTCTATTTTATTTAAATATAATTCAAGAATTTTTTCTTTTTTTACTCAGTTAGTCAATTGAATTGCTAAATATATTTCTTTTATTTTTCTTTCAATTGTAGTTTCATTGGAAATAATTGTATTTCTAATAAGCTGTTGAGTAAGTGTAGAAGTTCATTCAGGTTTTTCAGTAATACCTGTAATATAATATAATGCAGCTCTTGAAATACCTATCAAATCTATTCATGGATTATCCCAAAAACGTTTATCTTCTCATGCAACAAGTGCATTTATCATATTAGTATTTATTTCATCAAACTCTACATATGTTCTTTTTTCATCAAAAAATTTATATAATTCGACTCAATTTCTATCATAAATTGTTGAAGCTTCAGCAAATTCATAACTTTGTAATTCATCAACAGAAGGTAAATCTTTTATATATTTATTATATAAAACAACTCAAACCACAAATGAAATAGCAATGAATAATAAAAATAGATAAATTGCAGCTCTGAGAGCATATTTACCTGGATTTTTTTTGAACTTAGAAAGCTTCTTTCTTGTATAAGTTCTTTTTATTCATCTTTTCTTAACTCAAGTGCTTTTTACCACTCTTTTTTGAGGTGTTTGAGGTCTTCAAGGAGAACTTTTTTTTATAGGTTTTTTTTCAAACATGAAAATTATTTAGTTTTAAAACGTAAAAATTTCTTTACCAGATTGTAAGTAATCATTTCAAATAACTACTTCGATACGAGTTTTAGGATCTTTTGAATATTTTGGTGTATCCACTTTTATAAATTCTCAATCAAAAAATGTTTTTAATAATTTTATAGTAGCAGAATTTTCTTCTAATGAGTTATAATAAATAACTGAATTTGCATATGCTACAGGTGTATTACCGATAGAATTTATTTTTGGGATATTAAATCCATATGAAACCATATCATTACTTAACACTCAAGCTAAATTAGCAGTTCTAGTAGAATTGAAAATATTTACTTGAGCATTTTCAATAAAAAATTCTTGTCTATTAAATATTATTTGTGCATATCTTTTAAAATCATCGTATGCTGATAATTTTGTAATATCAGTACCGTATAATAATAATACTGATAATCCATTAAATAAAGCTCTTTCTGGAATATATAAAAATCCTCATTTTTCACATGTATTACTTCCATAAAAACATGAGTCATTTATATTATATGATAACATCTTTAATTCATCTAAATTTTTCAATATTGGATAAAAATCTAGCATATCCGAAATTCAAATATCTGTAGATACATATGATGTATAAATATCATAAAATTCTTTAATTTTTTTCGGTGAAGTAATGTAATCAGCTTCGAAAACTTTTCTTTTTATTGCTTCTATAACCTGTTGTTGTCTCAAACTTCTATCAAAATCACTTGTAGAATGTCTACTTCTAGCATATTGTAATGCTCTCTCACCAGTCATATTCCAAGTTCATTTTCTAAATACTAATGTTTTATATCACCAATTATTATCTGGATATCTATCATCTGAAAAATTTTCTGGGATTTGAATTTCTACTCATCAAAGAGCATCTATTACTTTTGTAAATCAGCTAAAATCTACATCTATATAATGATCGATTTTTTCACCTGTGAGTTGAGTTATTTTATCAGACAATTTTTTCATTGCAGTTTGTCTCGTTTCATTTTTTTGATAATAATAAGTTGAAAATAAACCATTGAGTTTTCACTGACTATATTGATTATACTCAACATATAAATCTCTTGGAAGAGAAAGCATAGAAATAAGTTTTTTATGTCTATCTAAACTTGCTAATATAATAGTATCTGTCAACTCTGGAGCATCATTTTGTGCTCATCATCTTCAAATTAATAATATATTTATTTTATTTTTTTCTAGCTTTGTGATAATTTCTTGTTTTTTCTCTTCATCATCTATTAACTCTATTTCTTCTGGTGTAAGTTGAATCTCTTTTTCAGTTAGTTGATTTGATGTAATATCAAATTCTAAAATAGAAATATTTTTTACGACTATAATTCAAAGAATAAATATAAAACATACTCAAATAATTCCAAAAAATTTTCCGGCTACTTTAGGTTGCTTTTTTACACTCTGTTTTTTAATACTTTGCTTTTTAAAAGACATTTAATTTTTTATATTTAAATTTAAAATTTTTTACTGAGATACTTTATTGAAAAATACATATTTTACAAACAAAAATAATACAAAGTTTTATATGACAAATAAAAATTATTTTACTGATTCATCTATATTTACCTAATCTATTTTTTTACTTGAAATTAACTTGAATAATTTATACAATATGAAAAATGTAATTCATGAAATTGCTCAAAATAAATGACCTAATAAACTAATTCAAGGAGTCAATCAAATAATAATATTTAAAAAAATTGCAAAAAGAGCTCATTTATATTCATTATTTTTTTGAGTAAATAATTCTAAACCATAATAACTTAATAAAGCTAAAGCAAATCAACTCATTCATATAGTTATTGCATTACTAAAAATTATTAAAGATATTCAAATAAATGTACTCGAATAAATAAAAAATAAAGTAAGAATTTTATCAGAAATTATTTTTGCTATGTAATTTCAAAAAATAAATATAAATACACTATTAAATAATAAATGTAAGTAATCTCAATGTATGAATTGTGATGTGAAAAATTGAATAACAGTATGTATATAATTTCATTGCAATAAATAATAATTATTCATTGAGAATGAAATAATTAACTCAGGCCGTATTTGTGTAACAAGTGTTGCTAGGAAACTTATACTTAATAGAATAAAAATTATTTTTGAATTATTTTGAATCATTTTTAGAATAATATATATAAAATCAAATACCAAATAAAATCATTGGTATACTTAGTAGTGATCACATAGATAAATTTCAGATAACATATCATAAATGAGAATCTGGTTGGCGAAAGAAAAATTCAACGAACAATCTAAATATTCAATAAAACACTAAGAATAAACTTGCTACTTGACCATCAAATTTTTTATTATTATAAACATAACATAATATAATATATAAAAGAATTCATTCTAACAAAGCTTCTAACAAAGGTGAAGGGAAGAAAGTTGTTCAATTTTTTTCTACATTAAACCATCAAGTGTAACCACTAAATCATAGGAGTTCTTTATTGAAGTAATTACCAATACGTCACAAAAATAAGCCTATTGGAAGAATAGAAGTTAACTCGTCTGCAACTCTTGAAAATTTAAGGTTATTTTTATATGAAAATAGTAACATGACAATTATTACTCATATGACTCATCAATGGAAACTCATTCATCATTCCCAAACATAAAAAATTTTATGTAAATTTTGTAAGTAATAATCAATATTATAAAATAAAACATATCAAAATCTTCCTCCTAATATTACTCATAAAAATATATACATAAAAAAATTATCGAGCTGTATCTTTGTAAATACATTTCTTTTTTTTAAAATATATAATCATATTATAAATGATAATGCATACATAAATCCGTATACATTAATATGTAATCAAAATAACTCCATTATTTACTAGTAAATATATTAAAATAGAGAAGAAGAGATTTTATATAAAGTATTTTATAAAATAAATATACAATTTTGCAATAAACTATTTGACATTTTTATTAAAATATGTCATAATGTTTTTACAGATGAAATTTATGTATACAAAATATTCAAAGATAAATTTCTTTTTTCATTAGTTGTAAATATAGTATATTTGAGATTAAAAAAAAAGAAAATTACTTTTTATATAAATTATTATAAAACAAAAATTATTATGAATATAAATTTAGTAAAAAAAGTAGTAGCAATATGACTTATTTGAGCATTTACAGTTAGTAATATGCTTAGTTGAGTAGATTATGCAGATGCTTCAGGTGATAAAATTGTATATCCACTTAAAGAAATCTCAAAATTAGAATGTAGATTTCAAAATTTTGGTGATTTAAGTAGTAATTGTAAGCAATCTTTACCAGTATTAAATACAAAAGATTATAGAAAATATGCTAAATTAAATGATGGGTATAATGACTACACTAGATTATATACAGTTTTATGGTGAGCAAGTTACAAATATGGTTGGGATGTATGACATGGATGACATATCGGTACAGATATTGCAACTGCTCAAGGTACACCAATATATTCAATTGCAGACTGAAAAGTAATTCATTCAAAAACAGATCCCGCTCTATGAAAAATGGTTTCAGTGGAACATTATTTAAATGGGAAAAAAGTTATATCAAGCTACGCTCATATGTCAAAAATCATAGCTAAAAAATGAGACAGTGTAAGAGCATGAGAAAAAATTTGAGAAGTAGGTTCTACTGGTAATTCTACTGGTAACCATTTACATCTTCAAATTGATCTTGCTGCACCATTTTATCCTTACTACTATGATTATAACGCTTGTCCATATAGTTATTATACTATTTCAGAAACTGGAAAATGTTTCTCAGAATTAGAAAAACATACTATTGACCCATTATTGTTTTTAGAAACAAATGGTGCTGTATTAGATGAATATAAAGTTACATCTACAACGACAACAAATCCTTCTACAGATAATAGTGTATCAAGAGATGATTTTAGCATTTTTACAAAAACAGTATATATTTGATATTCAAAAAATGATATTAAAGAAGTTCAAAAACTATTTAGAGACTTAGGATATTATAATGGTTCTATTTCTGGTAATTATGAAGATGTTCTAGATGAAGTAATTTCTTATCAAGTTGATAAAGGAGTTATTGATGATAAAAATTCTTATTGAGCTGGTTGGTTTGGGCCAGGTACAAGAGCACAAGCAAAAGTTGATTATAATAAATATTTAGCAAGTGGAGATGCAAATCACACAGATGACAGCGATACTGTAGTAGTTATTACTGATAAACCAAAAACAGATAAAATTGACAAAAATACTCTTATGACCAGAGAAGAAATTGAGTCAAGAGAAGTGGAAGAATTTTTGAAAGATTTCAATATAGAATTAAATTTAAAAGATGCTGGATGAAATGTAAAAGTTTGAAAAACAGTAGAATTAAATTTAAGTATTACAAATAAAAAAGGAAGAGCATTTAGATGAAATATGCCAGGAGGTATGACATTTTTAGCTGATACATCTACTGTTCAAATTTTCCCTGAAAAACTATTTTATTTTACAGATGGGAAAAGAGATATTTTTATTAAATGACTAAAACCAGGTAATATAACTATTTCAGTTAAAGTTGGTGGTGTTACAATCAAAAGAATACCAATAAAAGTTTATGAAGATGGGAAAATAATACTTCCAAAAGATGCGGTAATTGTTGCAGACAATAATCCTATTTTAGGAGAAGTAAATAATGCAGTAGCTATATTTAATGATAATTCATGAGCAAAACTTTTAAATTTACAATATAATTGAACATATAAATTAGCAACCTGAGAAGGAGTTAAAGTATGTTTAAAACAAGGGAATATTGATGATTTATCAAAAATTATCAAACTTCCTTGCGATGATAATGAATTTAAAAATGATGTAACTTTTACTTACAATGATACAGTAGGTTGAATCGTAGTTTTTGATTATAAAGCACTCGAAAGTTCAAATACAATTAAAGTAGTTAATATTCAAAATAATCAAGTTTTAGCTACTGCTAATTTAAAAACTAAAACACCATTGGATATTGATACATCTAATATCTATATGAATGAAATAATGCATTTACTTTCAAAATGAGTAATCTGATGAATTAATAAATGATACTTTCTAGATGACAGAGATATTACAAAAATTGATTCTCTTACGTGGATTCAAAATGCATTATATGAATATCAAGATCAAGCTACAACAGCTAACACAGCTTATAAAATTGCTAAAAATATTTCTGACATAGAAGTTGCTAAATCTAAAGTTTGAAGATTTGATACGGTTACAAGAAAAGATCTTTTAGAATATACATATAAATATTTAGTTTTTGAAGATTCTACAAATATTCATGTGAAAAACTATAGAGATTTAAGTGATGATCAAAATCTACTTGCAAGTTATGTTTTAAACAACAAAACTTGGAAAGATAAATTTGGAGAAAATTATTTTCAACCAAAAAAGAATGTTACTAGATGAGAAACAGCTTTTATTCTCAATAATATTCTCAATCAAAATAAACATGTATATTTAACATTGAAATAGTAAATTACTCAGAATCAAATTAATTCTGAGTAATTTATATAAATTTTTTATACAAAATTTACAAAAATAAAAATAAAAAATATGAGTAACTTTGAAAAAAATTATGTAGAAGTACCTCAAAGTGATTCATTTTCAGATACTCAAACTGATGTTTGTAAAATGTTTTGACTAGATGAAAATCATGAAATCAGTAAAACATTTCAATCTTTAAAAGAATCGTATAGTGGAAAAATAAATCAAACACTTGAAAACGGTATACATGAACGTGCAAAATTAAAAGAAATCATGGAAAATTGCGAATTACGAGAGGCAAGTGCAAATGCAAATGTAATCAAATTAGCTTGAGTACACAATCAACTTCATAAATATCTTGATGAAGTTGCATAAAAAAATATACAAAATTATTTTGTATATTTTTTTTATAATATTATATTTCATATAAACTTTCTTGCTAAATTTAAAATTTAATTTATAATAATTTTATATTTTAAAAATAGATGAAAATATATGCAAAATTATCAATATAAATATTGAATAAAAAGTAATTCAAATTGATTAAATTTGAGTAAAATAGAATATATGCCATACTTTGATTTGTTTCAAGCTATCCTTAGTGAATATCAAAATTTACAAGAATATAAAAAATCAAAGTTTTATTCAGCTCTAGAATCAAGAATTTGAACAACTAATTACAATAAAAGATTTGATAAAATGAAATCTTTTGAGAAAATTTTAGAAGCTATACCAGTGGAAATATTTAATATTTATAGAGAAATATTAATACCAAGGTGTGTAAATCATTATTTAAGTGATGAAAAATTATTTAATAATATTTGCGAAAAATTTTGTATTTCACAAGATGAAATACAATTAGCTCAAGAAATAATTAAAAAATCTCACGAAGTAAGAAAAAATGAACAAGAAAAATTCGAAATAAATCGACAACAATCAATTGTAAAAAAACAGACAAGTAAAATTACAGATTGAAAAACTTTATTTCAGTTAATTATTGAACATTCATATTGAATTTCTCAAGATAATTGGATAACTCAAAGCAAAATAAGGTGAAATATTGATTGATTAAATTCACAAGAATATATCAATAGATCTATTCAATTGATATTTGATTTTAATCAAGATTACGTTTATAAAAATACTCAAGTATCATCAAATGGTACCTATTTAATTTCTCCAAATTTACTAGAATTTATTACAGTGATTTATAAATTACTCAGAGACGAATTATTATTTATAAATCAGGAAGAAATAGATATTTATTTACATAAAAATAACTCCACATTAGAAGATTATTTATTAAGTAGTTATATAAGAAATGAAAATATAATAAAAAAAGATACAAAAAATATTTTATGAATAGTTAAAACATTTTATACATTAGAAATTAAAATAAAAAATGGTAAATAGTGAAATTTTAAAAACTTTAGTCGTAGATAAACTGAGTTTAAAACAAATAAAAGAGAGTAGTTTAATGAATTTAGATTTTTGAGAATTTTTAGAGCGATTAAAAAATGAGGATTTTGAAAAATTAACAAATGACAATTTTAAATACATTGCACAAAAAATCAGAAAATCTGTAGATAATCAAATTCATCAATATAATTACGAAAATTTTATTAAGCTTGTATCAACATTATCTATAGAGAAACTATCATATTTTAAAGAATTAATACAACTTAACTATGATAAATTTCTTAAACATTCATTTGATCCAGAAGAAATAAATACACTAAAAAACTTAAAAAATCGTATTGATTCTATTCCAAATAATACTCCTCCAAAAGTATCTGAATTCATAAAACAATCAAAAGAAAAAGTTGCTAACCTGTTTACAAAAACGGAACTATTATCTCAAAAACAACAAGAATTAGAACAGAAATTATTATCCTTAGAAGAATTAGACGAAACAGAATATACTTTTAAAGTAGATTATCCTGAAGAAACAGAAACAGAAACAGAAAATGAAAGTAATAATTCTAAAGAACTCTCTTCTCAACAACTCATAAATCAATTGAAATATTTAAAAGAAAATTTTTATTTAGATAATGGAATTGTAGCAAGATTAAAAAAAATAACTGATATTGAATATAAAATCAATCTAGATGGAAAAAGTTTACCACTTTCAAAAGAAAATGTTCTCAATTATTTATTAAAAATGGTAGAATTAAAACCAGAACTATTAGTACAAAAACTTCATTTTTCTCAAGATTGAAGATTTCATATAAGCAAAGATTTAGTAGAAAAATATATGAAATTTAACCCATTAACTCAAAATACTTTAATAGACGAAGTTTGAGTAGATTTTTGAGAAAATATTTATAAAGCAATAAATATAATTCATTTTAATTCTTGGTATGAAATAAAAGAAATAAAAAATCCAATGTGATTGCCCGGTACACTAAAAAAATTATATATTTCTGATGAAAATAAATTACACATACAACAACTTGCTAAACAACTCTCAAACGCTGAATAATTTCTCAGCGTTTTTTGTTTTGAAAAAAATATTTTTTTTGTATAATGAAGTAAATACTTATTTATATTGAAGATAGTGCCAAGACCTAGAAAAAAAACAACCACAAAAAAAAATCAAAATGTTTTACAAGCTCATAAGAACTATATCCTATCAGCTCTTTTTTGATTTATATGAATCTTAGTTTTAATAGTTGAAAGACAAACAGCTCTTGATAATGGATTTAATTTTGTACTTTGAAATTTATTTTGAGAATATTATAAATGGATTTTTTCTCCAGTAATGATTTTGATGAGTATTTTTCTCATAAAAGAAAAAGATTTAGAATTTAATATGTACAGATTTTTCTGATTATTAATACATTTTTTTAGTGTATGTACATTAATCTGATTATTTAAATATGATTATACGGCATTATTTAATATTTATTTACAAATAGAACCAATAGTTTGAAAATCAGCTGTAGGATTAATATTTTTTGCATTATTTATTGTTTCTCTGATGATATTATTTCGTTTTTCACCAGTATGATTTACAAAAAAAGTTGCTTCGGGGACTTCAGTACTATGAGAATTTAAACAAACTCTCCAAAAAGAAAAAGAAAGTATTAAAACATCAAAACCTCTTAAAAAAGAAATTTCAAATAAACAAGTCGATAAAAAACAAGCTGAATATGAAAAAATGTTAGCAGAACTTCAAAAAGAAAAAGAAGAAATTGCAAAACAAAAACAAAAAGCAGCTCAGTTAAAAATATCTGATATGCCAAAAAAAATCGAAGTAAAAGAAAAATCAAAAATATGATCTATCTTTTCAAAAAAAGATGAAACTAAACAAGAAGAAAATGCACCTGAAGTTATCTGAAATCAAGACTTTTCAAAATGGGAATTTCCAAAACTATCTCTATTAAAAACAAGAGTAAATAAAACAAAAGTTGATGATAATCAAATAAGAGAAAAAGAAATAGAAATACAAGAAAAACTCCTCCAATTTAAAATCGAAGTTGAAATGGTTGGATACAAAGTTTGACCAACTGTAATCCAATACAGACTCAAACCAAAATCTGGTGTAAAACTTCAAAAAATAGTAAACCTACAAAGTGATCTCGCTCTAGCACTTCACGCAAAATCTATCAGAATCCAAGCTCCAATTCCAGGTTTAGGAGTAGTTGGTATCGAAGTTCCAAACCCACAAAGAGAAGCAATCTGACTCAAAGATGTACTCGAAAGTAGTGAATTTAACTCATCAAAATACGAAATACCAATTGCACTCGGAAAAGATGTAAGTGGAAATATGATGGTTTGAGATATGGCTACCATGCCACATTTACTTATTGCATGACAAACTGGTTCTGGTAAATCAGTTGGGATGAATGGATTTCTTATTTCACTTTTATATAAATTTTCACCAAGCGAATTAAAACTTATCATGGTTGACCCAAAGAGAGTTGAGTTATCAGTTTATAATGGGATTCCTCATTTACTTACTCCAGTTATTACTAATCCAGATAAAGCTTTAAATTCTCTTAAATGGTGTGTAGCAGAAATGCTGAGAAGATATGATCTCGAAACTCAAATGAAAGCCAGAAACATAAAAGAATATAACGAAAAAGTTTCAAAAGAAGAAAGACTTCCATATATTGTATTTGTCATCGATGAGTTAGCTGATTTGATGATGAGCGGGAATAAAAAAGAAGTTGAAACTTCTATTGCCAGAATCGCACAAATGGCCAGAGCCGTTGGGATTCATTTAATCATCGCAACTCAAAGACCTTCAGTTGATGTTATTACCGGTTTAATTAAAGCCAACGTACCATCAAGAGTAGCGTTTACTGTTGCTTCTCAAATCGATAGTCAAACTATCTTATCACAAAAAGGTGCCGAAGATTTACTCGGTAGATGAGATATGCTCTATTATCCAACTGGTCAAAAAGAACCAGAAAGAGTTCAATGAGTATTCGTAGATACAGCAGAAGTAGAGGCTGTTGTAAATCAACTTAAACTCACTATTGATCCAGATATGCTCAAAAATATGCAAGACACTACGATCTCAGAAGGGAAATCTAAACTCGAAGGTTCAATCCTCGAAAATTACAAAGGTGACCAAGAAGAGGACCCTGCAATCATAGAAAAAGCAATTCAAGTTGTAAAAGAATCGAAAAAATGATCAACTTCACTCATCCAAAGAAAACTCGGTTTAGGATACGCGCGTGCTGCAAAAGTACTCGATATCCTCGAAGAACTTTGAGTGGTTTGACCAGCAAATGGTTCGAAACCAAGGGAAGTGTATGTTGATTAAAAATTATTTGATATATAAAAAATAAATCTTAGTATAATGCTAAGATTTATTTTTTATTATAGATTAATGACTTATTCTAGAAAAAGAGTGTTTAAAATTAAAGAGTTATCAAATTTTCAAAAAATATTTGATGATAATTGAATAATATATTCATCAAATACTATTTCAGAATGAATGTCTAATTTTTTAGCTTGAAAAAAAATTATTTTTGAAGAATGATTTTTTCCAGTTAGTTTAGATAGAGAGAATATTATGGGAATATTTGAATTAGAAAAACTAATAAAATTGATTAATGATGATAATGTTTTTAAATATTTAAATAATTGAATTGGTGAAAAGAAACTTATTAATGTTATTTTTAATAATGAAATAGAAGTTAATTTAATTAAAAATACAACATTTATAGATTGTACTTTTAATAATTTAAAAATAAAGTCAAATAACAAAGATGTGAGTTTATTAATAAAGAAATGAAATATAAATTGAGAATTAGACTTATCAGATATTCAAAATATTAACAGCATATCAGTTTTACTTATTGAAAAAATACAATCATTAACAATTGAAAATTTAAAAAATATTAATTCATTTAATATAAATGTACAAAAAATTGTTGATTTAAATATTGAACATTCATTTTTTGAGTGAAAACAATTTTCAATTAATAATACCGAAATAACAGTTGCATGATTTAATCATGTTCATTTTTGAGAAACCCAATTTAATTGAGTTACATTTATTCAACTCTGATTTTATAACACAACTTTTAATAATTGTATTTTTAATAATACAGTATTTCCTATGAAATTAGAAAATAATCTATTACGAACAATTAATATTGAAACTAAAGAACAAAAAGATAATTACAGGCAATTAAAACATGTAATGGATAAAAATTGAAATCATACTGAAGCGAATAAGTTTTTTGCTTTAGAAATGGAATATTATGGAAAAACTTTAAAATGGGATAAGAAAGATTTTGTAAATAAATTAATTCATGAATTTCAATATTATACCTCGAGATTTTGAAATTCAATTATTCGTAGCCTAATTTCTTTATTAATACTAATTATTATTTCAAATGTTATAAACTTCTGAATAATGCACTATTGTTATAATATACTTATCGACTGGAAGTTAAACTTTATCAATTTATTAAATCCTTTCTTTGGTTTCAATAAATGAATATATGAAAATTTAAAGGAAACAAAAATAATATATTTTGGTTTTGTTGTTTATAAAATAATTTATGCAGTTTTAGTTTACCAACTCATCATTGCACTCAAAAGAACTACGAGGAGATAAACGTAAATAATAAAAAACAAAAGCTCTTCACAATTGTGAAGAGCTTTATTTATTTAAAAAGAATTGTCTATTTCTGCTTTGAATAAATTGCAACTTATAATCGTAATTAAGCATATAACGAATTCTTTTTTTGGGCTTATTATTTAATGAAAAATAACATTCAAATGTTTCTTCTATATCATTATAAATTATGATAAAGTTTATAACTTTATCAGGTAAATTTATGACAATATCCATTAATGAAAAATATTTATTATTAGAAAAAGTAATATCAATAATTCTATTTTTTATACTAATTTTAGAATCATCTATCTTTTTAATAACATTTTCATCTGGCCTTTTAAAGTAAATTATATTTAAAATACTTTCTAAAAATAACCCCTGTGATTTATACGAAGCTAACATAAGATTCCTTAATTAGTTAACGTATACTATTTATAATGTAATTAATTAAAATGTCAATAATTACTAAAAAAACTACCAAGTTCCACCAAGAAAACAGTCGAGTCAATCGGTTGCAAGATGGAGAATACATCAAAGAGCAAATGCTCTGAGTTTCCAGTGAGATGGAATAAGGAGTATAAAATATATAATTAATGCCCAAAAAGTATGCAGAGGATGAAATCATATACTACAGCGATTTGGATCAAAAATCGGAGTTGCGAGTAAATGGTCAATATCAATTATAATACTTGCTAATATAATAAGTCATGCAGTTTTCCAGTTTTTTCTAAAAAAAATATATGCAACAAAAAAAGGGAATAAAAAATGTAAACCGTAGTGTATAAATATTCTAAATAGTTCTGAGTAATCCATATGTATTAGTTTAAAATATTAGTTACAAGTATAGTAAAAATTTCTAAAAAACAATCGAGATTCTATAAATATCCGTAAAATTTGATTTTATCTCTACAATTACTATTATTTATAAAAGGAAAAAATATTTTAAATAATATTTCACATAAAATAATTATCTATGAATAAAAAAATACTTGTAATTTGAAGCAGTATTTCTCGAGTCAGTGTTGCAGCTGCGATTGAAGAATTTAATGCAAAAGCAATCACAAGAATCGATGATAATAATATTTGATATTTAGAACTCTGTCAGACAAAAGATAATTTTCAACATAGGTTAAATAAAATTCATCAGAAAAAACCAGGAAAAATTTATTAATAAAAATTTTTATGAGAAAAATATTTCACACATGATTAATTACATTTTTTGTTTTGAGCTTATTCGTGTGAATATATCACTACAAAGAGCTTTTGTATTCAAATAATACAGATTCTAACGAAGTAAATAATCAAGAATTAATCGATACTTCAGGAAATTCTCAAGATTTTTATGCAAAAAATATTGAAAAAATTACACCTATTATTTCGCAACAAAAAGATGAACCCATAATAAATGAAGATTTTCAAGAAATAATTTTAGAAGAAAATAAACTCGTAAATATTCCAATTCCTGAGAATAAAAAATATAAACAAAAAATTGAAATAACGTTTTTATGAGATGTTATGATTGGTTCGAGGGTATGAGAGGCGATAGATGAGAAATGACAAGATTATGTATATGGTTGATTAACTGAATATTTATCTCAAAAAGATTGAGTGGTTTTAAATCTCGAAACTACGGTTACAACTCGTGAAGAAAAAATAAATAAATCCTATACATTTAAAGCAAAACCTGAGTATTTAAGTTGATTAAAATGATTTAATAAAAATTTGTATACCAATCTAGCAAATAATCATATTTGAGATTTTACAGCCAGTGGAGTGCTTGATACGATGAATTATCTTGATGAATATGATATAAAATATTTTTGAGCATGAAAAAATAAATCTCAAGCTGATAGTGTAAAAATAATGGAAATTGAGTGAGTGAAACTTTGACTTATCTGACAAACATGCGTCAATCCAGTTTCATTTGCAGCATGAGAAAATCTTGCCGGAAATAGTCGATTTGATAAAGAAATAATTCTCCAAGAAATACAATCAGCAAAAAATCAAAATGTAGATATTATAGTGTACAATATGCACTGTGGGAAAGAATATTCAAATGGACCAAATGCAACGCAAACTGATTTTGCTCGTTTTGCTATTGATAGTTGAGCAAATCTCGTCATCTGACATCATCCTCATCGGTATCAACCAATAGAAATATATAATGATTCATTTATTTTTTATTCACTCTGAGATACAATATTTGATATATTTAGAGGCAGAAGAACTCAAGAGGGAATTATGGCAAATATAATAATTGAAAATAAAAAAATTATCGCAGCTGAAATAATCCCAACATATACACAATCATACGGAAATACTGTTATTTCTAATGAAGCAATGGCAAAATATGTTTTAAATGAACTCTATAATATTTCTAAAAAAATCTGAGATATCCCCGAAATTAAAGAATGAAAAATATTTTTAGCAAAATAAAAGCTCTATGAAACCATAGAGCTTTTTTGTCGTAAAAAATGTTATGCGTGTTACTCACTAATAAATTTAATAAATTTTGATTTACATAATCACTAATATAACGAGTTTTGAATTTTGCGCAGTATATAACTGTG
Organism: uncultured Patescibacteria group bacterium; assembly: GCA_963926055.1. Classification (GTDB taxonomy): domain Bacteria; phylum Patescibacteriota; class Gracilibacteria; order BD1-5; family UBA6164; genus CAJXJP01. The sequence continues at coordinate 155,004 of CAWUVK010000001.1, forward strand.
AAAAACTATTTTTAAACTCAAAAGTAATTTTGAAATAAAGTTTTTTATTACTTGCTTTAATATTAAATTCAAAAATTCGATGAGTAGGTGTTTCATGCATTCGTAACACAGATTTTTCTAAATGAATATAAATATAGTCATCTTGAATATCTATATCTTTTTTCACTTGAGTGTAAAATATAGTATCGGTTATACTCGATAATAATTTTTCTACTAAAAATGGATAATTATCCATAATATTCTCTTTTTTTAGAATAGTATATTATTTAATTTTGTTAAATTAAATTAATCAAGAACTAAAAAAAAGAAGATTTTAGTCTTCTTTTTTTAATATTAATTCTTGAGTAGGGAAAGCCATAGATAGACCTGCTTTTGCAAATTCATCTTTAATTTTTAAATTTATTTCTTCTTTTTGTTTTAAATATAATTCATAGTCTTTGTTTACTAGAGAAAAATATGTAACTTTTATGTTTAGTGAAAAATCTCAAAACATATCAAAGTTTACTCTAAATTCTCAAAGCGTACCTTCATCAACATATCATTGAAGTATATCTTCTATAATTTTCACTCATGTTTTCATTTTTTCTAAACTTGTCCCATAAACAACTCAGATACCAAAATCCGTTCTTCTGTTCTGTCTGACAGAAAAATTTTCTACTGAAGTAGAGATGATATTTTCATTTGGAATCATAACTTGATGACCTTGTTGATCGATAATAGTGAGATAAGATAATCAAATTTCCTTAACCGTTCAAATAGTACTATTTACTTTTACATAATCTCAAATTTTAAACGGTTTATTAAGTAAAATAGTTATCGCACCAAATACATTTGTAATAGATTTTTGAGCTGCAAGCGCAACTGCTAAACCTCAGATTCAAGCTCAAGCTATAAGTGCTGAAACATCATATCAAAGATTTGCAATAATAGTAATTGATCAAATTATCCAAAGGAAAATAATAATTATCTTATTCACAAATGGTAAGAGAGTTTTACTTACTGCTTTGAGTTTCGATTTAAAAATTAATTCTTTTTTGAAAACTATATTTATAAGACTCGTCATGAGACATAGAAATATAATAATAATCAATACTGAACTTGCTTGATCAACTATTGTCGAAATATATTTGGGTACAATAGCTAAATAAAATGCTAAATATATAGCTCAAATATATTTTGATAAACTCAGGAATCTTACTAAAAATTCAGCTAAAATGTCATCCAATTCACTCGAAGTCTTTTTTGTAATTTTTTCTCAGATTTCGTGAATAAATTTTATAATTATATTTGATACTCAAATAAAAGTAAAAAAACCAAAAATAGCATTAAAGTAAGATAAAACAATATCTCAATATAGCATTATTTCTTTAATATAGAGAAATAAATCATGATTTGGAAATGTAAAATAAAAACCGAAATATATAGTTCCGAGTAAAATATAGATATAACTTTTTAGTAATTTTATTTCTTTTTGCATAAAAGGAATTAAAAAATATTTAATATATTATATTGATATTTTAATGAATTCAAATTTACAATTTTATTAAATTATTTAATAAAATAAAAAACCCGAGATCAACTCGGGTTTTTACCAAATGCAATTCTACCAAGAACGAATATAAGGAATCCAAATGTTACCGGAATGAAATAAAATAAATTTATTCCAAGAATAATATTCAAACTAAGAGTTACATCTTTTATTACTAATAGTAGATTTGCGATAATGCAACAAACTAATAAAGTAAGTAAATATTTTTTCATTAAACTGTTCATAAAAAATCCCCTTTTTATTCAGTTATTTATTTTTATATATTTAACTAGCATTATTTTTAATAAAATACTCTTAAATGTCAATTTTTACTTGCAAAATAAAAAATAAATATATAATTTTGAGCACTTATTACAGCAAATAATAAGAATTAATTTTATCGATAACAAGGCAAGTTATCACTAATAATACAATTATGATTCACACTGAAAAATTTACACTGCTAACGTTTTATAAATTTGTAGACGTAGCAGATCCAAAGAAAGAAGTAGAAGACCATTTACTTTTCTGTAGAGATATAGGAATGAAAGGGAGAATTTATATTGGGACAGAAGGTATTTCTTCAACTGTAACATGTAATGAAGGTCAACTTAAAGCATATAAATTATATTTAGATAATCATGAATTATTTAATAATCCAGATGATTTTGACATAAAAGCCACAAAAGTTGATGGACATAAATTCCCAAGAATGGCTGTAAAACATAGAGAAGAAATCGTAGCATTAGGGAAAAAATTCTCTCGTGAAGAAATAGAAGAAGCAGGGAATAGAATGGAAATAGAAGAATTTAAAGACTTAATAGATAATGGGAATCCTGATGATTACGTTATCTTAGATATGAGAAATAATCATGAATATAGACTCGGGCATTTCAAAAATGCAATTCCAGCAAATACAATGAGTTTTAGAGAACTTGATAAAGTAATCGAAGATTATAAAAAAGATTTCTGAGATAAAAAAATTATTTCATATTGTACTGGTGGTATTAGATGTGAAAAATCTACCGTTATGCTCCAAAAAGCAGGACTAAAAAATACGTATCAATTAGATGGTTGAGTAGTGAAATATATCAATACATTTAATGATGGAAACTGGGAAGGGAACTTATACGTATTTGATGATAGAGTATCAGATCATGTAGGAGACGAAGAAACTCATACAACTATTGGAGAATGTAATTATACTTGAGAAAAAACTGATAATTGTGAAAACTGTAGATATTCTCACTGTAATGCAAGATTAATTGCTGATCCAAAAGAATATAAAAAACATTTCGGTTTCTGTAGTGAAGAATGTGCTGAAAAAGGAAAAAATACTGGTCACGTAAAACACGTAGATTTTGATCCAATGCAATATAAAATGGAAAGAGCAAAAATCAAAGTAAAGCCAGAGCTAGAAGAAGAAATCATGACAAAAATAAAAAATCACATAGAAGAAAACTTAAAATGAGTAGAATTTAATCATAAAGATTCTCAAAAAGAAGATTTCATAATGGATTAATAACAAAAAATATTACTTAAAATTTAGGTAATATTTTTTTTATTGACAGAATAAAATTTCTGAATATAAATCTACAACGTTTCTGCAGAAGGACGTAATTGAGTCGTACTATATATTTTTTGATTAACCTTTTTGAATTTATAGTATTGGTTCTTTTAGCTTGTAAAGTAGCCGAGTAATAACTCGGCTCTTTTTTTTTCGACTTTTTTTTAAAAAATATTTGACTTCACAGATAAAAACATTATAAATAAATAGTTCTATCGTTCATACCACTCATTTGAATGATGCTCATTTACAATTTGGTTCAAGTCTTGTCAACGAGTCATACGCACGTACCAATTCTTGAAAAAACAAAAAAACCGATTAAGTTCGGTAAAATATTTTATCTTACAAGATAAAATAAGTTTGGTAAAACTTAAAATATACAAATTAAAAAAGAGAGAAAAAACAGTTTGTTTCAAATTTGAGTCTAAAACAAGACTATTCCTAAATTGGAAACGAAATAAACTAAATAGTGTTTAATTACTGACCAGAATACAAAAATAAGAAATAAATCACTTATAGGCAGACATGCACTCGATGCGTTCAAGTTCTAATTATAAGATGAAATGACTTTCGACTTTAAGTTACCTAGCTCAGAATAAAAATACTATAAAACCCCAGCTTATGCTGGGGTTTTTAACTGCTAAAAATTCTAGTTGACAAAAAAATAAATATAATTATAAAACTCCTGCATTTATTACTCTAAATGTCGAAAATAAAAAATAATATTTTCTGTCGTAAAATCCCAAATTGCATGGTGACAGAAGATATTATTTTACAACAAACTGCCGACAAATGTCGGCTTTTTTTTATTTTTAGTATTGCATTTAATTTTTTTTCGATATAATACGCGCGTAATTTTTATATTTATAAATTATTGTACCATGGAAACTACATTAATCTTACTAAAACCAGATACAGTTGAAAGAGGACTTATCGGTGAAGTTATTTCTAGATTAGAAAACAAAGGTCTTAAAATTTCTGGACTACAAATGATCCAATTAGACGACGAAATTATTGCTGAACACTATGATTTCCTTGCTGATAAACCATTCTTCCCAGGAATTCAAAAATACATGAAAAGAACTCCAGTTGTTGCTATTGCTGCTACAGGTGTAAACGCTATTGCTACAGTTAGAATGTTAACTGGTGCTACAAACCCTACTGAAGCTTTACCAGGTTCAATTAGAGGTGATTTTGGATTAACTATTGATGCAAATATCATTCATGCTTCTGATGCTCCTGAAACAGCTGAAGTTGAATTAAAAAGATTTTTCAAAGGTGAAGGTGTTTTTGATTATAACAGAGTTATTGACGAAGTTATTTCATAGTATTATCCTACAAAAAAAAAGTGAATACAAATTGTATTCACTTTTTTTTGTTTTTTAAATAATTTATTTGCTATATAGAATTATTTTATATAATATCGTCAATATATAATAAATAGTTTACATTTATGAAAAAAATATTTTTTTTAATCATTACGTTATTTTTTTTACTGACTTGATGAGTTTTTGCAAATAATTATTCTCAAGAATTGTTTGATAATAAATATTTAGCAAAAAAAGATTTTTTCTGAAAAAATTTCACAACTTCTTTTGAAATCTGAGATAATTCATGAAGCTATGTTTTTTGAACCAATGGAAATATTTCTGATAATACAAATGTAAATCTTATATTTGATGAAAACTTTAGAGGAAACATAGAAATAAGTGTCACTTTAAATAAAAACTCTTGATATAATAATGACTATTCCACTCCAAGGGAGTTTATACAAAGGCATAATAATGAAAAATATATAGCCAATAGAGAAGTTACGGATAAATGGGTTATCGAAACTTTTTTATATTCAATCAAAAATACAAAAGAATTTAATCTCGATTTGGATAACATATTAAAGAAATATTATTACAAACATATTTCTGATATAAATATTTCTCTGATTGATAAAAATAAAAATACAATTTCTTTAGATAAATTTTATTTTTCTAATAGTAACAATAAAAATCTTATTTTTACGAATGATTTTGAATCACAAAGTGATTCTATAAAAAATTTACCTCTAGATAATATTATTAATAATTTTAGAACATTAAATAATCTGGATAAAAAAAATATTTTTATTCTTAATAATATAAAAAATTCTCAGAAAGAAAAATTTGTAAAATTATTATACTGATGAGAAAACAGAATTATTCTTGATACTCAAATTAATCAAGAACTCATGATATATTTATTTTGAGAAAATTATAAAAAATATGAAAATATCACCTATTATAATAAATATTTAAATCAAAATATAACAAATATTTATAATCTCCCAGTTTTTACAAATGAAGATAAAAAATATGTAAAAATACCAGTAACTTGGTATAAAAAATGAGATATAATTATAAATAAATTCGATGAAAAACTTCATCATTATTTTGGAAATACTTCTGTGATGTATTATAAAAAAACAGATATTTATAATCAAAACACAGGTTATTTTTATAAAAATAACCTTGGTATAAATTTATCAGAAAAAATTCGTGAAAAATACTCGTTTCTTTCAAAAACATTTGCGTATATGATTATTTCATATTTATTTATTTTATTTTGAAGTATTTTTTTCTTCTTTAATTCTTGGAAAAATAGATTTAAAAATATTTATATTATTAGCTGATTAAGTGTGATTTACTTAATGATTTACTGGATTTTATATCTCATTACCATCGGGAATAATGATAATATAAATTATGTAATTGAAAGACAGATTTATAATAATTTCGAAATACAAACTCATAATATTTACGATTTTTCATTAAGTAATGACGATATAGATTTTGAAAATAAAATGGATGGAATATTTCAAGTGTTATGAAAAAAATCTCTCGGATATACTCAATATCAATCAAAACCTAAAAACATAGATATAAACTATTCTCAAGTTCCTATGAACGCAACTGTATTAAAATTTAATGTAATAAAATTTTCAGATAATTTAGAATTTACAGTAAATGACAATTCGAAAATTGTTATAAATCAAGATTATTTTAAGTATTATTATAATCAATCACAAAATTATTCAGCTGATAAAATATTTCACACAAATCAAAAAAATGATGTATTTTATGATGTATATAAACCAAGTGATAAAATAAATTATTTCCTTATAGAAGCAAAATATTAATATGATAGAATGTAAAAATATTTCAAAAACATTTTGAAAAAAATATGCACTAAAAAATATAAATGCAAAAATTGAAACTGGGAAAATAACTGGAATAATTTGAGAAAATGGTGCGGGGAAATCTACATTTATGAAAATACTTGCAACAAGTATAATAGATTACGACGGAGAAATAAATATTGATAACAAAAAATTATCTCGAGATATTTCATATTTCAGAAATACAATTTGATATATGCCTGATCAATATTGACTGTATCAGGATATGAATGTGTGAGAATATCTCCACTTTATTTCTCAATTAAATAATAATTATTTGGAAGATTTTCAAATACTAGAAATATTGAAAAAAGTAGAACTATGAGATTATTTTTATAAAAATATAAATAAACTTTCTCGTGGTATGACTCAAAGAGTTTTACTCGCTCAGGCACTTATAAATGATCCAAAAATATTAATATTAGATGAACCTGCTTCTTGACTTGATCCAAGACTCAGAGTGGTTTTAAGTAATATTTTATTAGATTGTAAAAATAAATGAGTAACTGTAATTATTTCTTCTCATATTTTAAGTGAATTAGAAAATCTGGTTGATAATATTATAATCATACATCAATGAGAAATTACATTTAATGATGTGGTAAATAATTTGTATAAAAATAATTCTTCTCCGATTTTCATACATACAAATAACAATAAAAAAACTCAAAATTTATTACAACAAAATTATAAAAATATAGAGATAAAAGAAGTTGAAAATTGACTTTTACTCTCAAACATAAATAGTTCAAAAGAAATAATTGAATTAATATTTCAAAATAATATTTCACTCCTAGATTTTCATAATGAATATAAAAATATTCAATCAGCTTATATATCTTTAACACAATAAAATAACATGAAAAATCCTATTATTTTAAAAGATATTCTCATTTGATTTAATTCTTTAATAGGGAAGATAACGCTCATTGTATTTGTTTGAATTTTGAGTTATTTATTTATTACATATCAACTCGATGTAATCAATTCTCTTAAAGATAGTTCTGGTAATTTTCTCCATTGAAAAGAATTAATACAAGGTTGATTAATAATTTCTCTATTATTATTTATTTGTATTTGATTTTTTAGGTGAATATACTCTATCACCAGTGAAAATTCTCAAAAAACCTTTGAATTAATAAAAGTTTCTTCAATAAGTGATACAAAATATATACTCTGAAAATGGATTTCTCACAGCTTGTATTTATCTATATTTTTGATTTCCACACTTATATTTAGTTGAGTGAGTATATTTTTATGATGAGTTACTTTAGAAAATATAATTGCAAGTTACTTAGTAATATTTGCAGTGATAATTTATGTAGTTATTGCGTGAATATATATCTGAACTCTTACTAAAACATCAAGATTTTGATATATTTTATGATCAGCGTTATTTATACTATTTTTGATTGTAAATTGATTTTTATTCAGTTCAAGTATTGATTATATAGCAGATTATGATAATTTAGCTCATTTTAATACATTATTTTTTGAAATATTATTTTTTATTTCGGGGATATCTTTGGTATTATTTATTTTAAGTATTCAAGAAATAAAAAATAGCAGAACACAAAAAACAAGTTTGTTTCCAATATATGCAGCAATATTATTTATTATAAATATGTTTGTATTTTATTATTTTGAAAATATTACATTAACTGATGTAATTTATAGTTTATTTGGATTATTTATCATCCAATTATTTTTCCTTAAAACAAAAAACTATTCAAAAAAAATAAATAATAGCTACATTATAAATATTTTACTCATTGCTGTGACACTTATTTTCATATCTGCAATATCATGAATTGATAGAGTTTTTATATGAATTTTTATGTTAGCGATGTGTATATTTTTATTAATATTTCAAACTTGTAAAAATATTTTCTATAGATTTCATACATTTATACAAAATCTCTTAGCTATATTTTTATCTCTAGCGATGATTCAATCATTGCCACAAATATTAGAAACAACTCACAAAATAGAGTTTGATAGCTTATTTGTTATTATAAATAAAGTAGATTTCAATAATTTCATCAATGGGAATTTATATAATATTTATCTCAGCACTACATGATATTTTTATATTTTACTTTTCTTTTTTATAATCTATTTATTTTCACTTAAATATCGTAAATAATATTTTGACTCAAAGCAAAAAAAGGTTAATATTTTGGCATTAAATATTAACCTTTTTGTTTTGGCTCAATTTTACGATACATTATTAGGTGAGTATATACAAGCACCAGGTACCAGAGGCTTAAGTCTCGATAAATTATCACTCAGAGATTTTAATTATGAAATGATTTCATATGATGAAATTTCACAAAAAAAGAAATTACGTTTTGATGAAGTAGATCTATTAGCAGCTGCAGATTATTCGTGTGAAGATGTTTACATGACGAATAAACTTTATGAAAAACAAGTAAAAAATAAAACTACTCAAATCTGATTACTCCACGATATTGAAATTCCTCTTTTATCAGTTTTAAAAGACATGGAAATGACGTGAGTAAAAATAGATAGAAATAAATTAAAATGAATTTGATTATTATTATCTCAAGAGTTAGAACATTTACAAAAAAGTATTTTTGATGAAGTTTGAGAAGAGTTTAATATAAATTCCCCAAAACAAGTCGGAGTCATTCTTTTTGAAAAACTTGCTCTTCCAAAATGAAAAAAGACTAAAACTGGTTACAGTGTTTCAGCTGACGTTTTATGAGAATTATCTCACGAGTTTCCAATTGCTCAAAAAATCGTAGATTTCAGACATTATTCAAAACTTCAATCGACATATATTGATTGATTACTAGAAATAGCAGATGATGATGATATAATTCATACTTCGTACAATTCTGCAGTTACAACAACCGGGAGACTATCAAGTACATCACCAAACTTACAAAATATTCCTTCTTCTGCTTGAATCGCTGGAGAAATAAGAGATTGATTTGTATCACGTTTCGAATGATGAAAAATAATGGCTTCGGATTATTCTCAAGTAGAAGTAAGACTTTTAGCAATTATGTCAAAAGATGATAATTTACTCAAAGCATTTAAGCAAAATAAAGATATTCATCACACTACAGCAGAATTTTTATTCCCAAATCAAACCCTTACTTCTGATCATAGAAAAATTGCAAAAGCTGTAAATTTTTGAGTTATTTATTGAATCAGTGCATTTGGTCTAAGTAAAATGATTGGTATTAATATGAAAGACGCAAAAATATATATTGATACTTTCTATAATTCATATCCAAAGGTAAAAGAATTTTTTGATGAACAAATTTCATTTTGTGAACAAAATTGATACGTTCAAACGCTTTATGGTAGGAGAAGATATATGCCAGGAATTAATGACAAAAATGCAATTATTAAAAATGCTGCCAGAAGGGAAGCCATGAATATGCCAATACAATGAACGAGTGCTGATATTATTAAACTCTCAATGGTGAAAATTCACAAATATTTATCAGAGGAAAAACTCAAATCTCAACTCATTATGCAAGTACACGATGAATTAGTTTTCGATGTTTATCCAGGAGAAGAAAAAATTCTATGAGAAAAAGTAACTTCTATAATGGAAAATATTCTTAAAGATACTCCTATAGAGCTTAAAACAGATACCGTTTTTTGAGAAACATGGAGAGAAGCAAAATAAAAATTAAAAAATTAAAATGAAATTACCCCTTACTCAAGATGAAAAAATTGATTATATATATAATCAATTAAGAAAACAAAAAAGATATGAAATATTTAAGGTTATTTTTAAACTTATAATTATAATTTTTATTGTTGTACTACTTAATAATGTTTATCAAAGTTTAGACAGTCAAAATATGATAGAATCTTTGCAAGATAAATTTAGCGAATTTGTATATCCAATTATTGAAAATCTTTTAGAAAAGACCAATGAAGATTTACAACAAAAATACCAACAACAATTATAACAATGATAATAAAAATAATTTATGCTATTTTACTTATAGCTGCATGATCAAGTATCCTTAAATACAGAAAAATAGTGAAATCATGGACTGGAAACTTTTACTGGGCTGAAAAGCATTTAGGAAGTTGAGGAACATATTTCGTACTTATTATTATATGACTATGACTCATATTTTTATGAGTTTTATATCCATTTGGTGGAATTGATTTATTTATATAAAAACAAAATAAAATGATAAAAAATTATATAGCGAAATTACTTGTTGTACTTTTAATAACAAGTCCAATACTAGGAGCTCAAGTAATGGCTCAAACAACAATTAATATTAAAGTTTCTTGAGAAAATATTGATATTAATCAAAATACTGTTAATAGAGAAGAAATCTTTAACTATTATGCAAAATTTTTTAAAGATGAAGTATTAGATTCATATAAATTTATCACACTTCAATATAAAGATGTACCATTTGGATCAAAATTATATGATTCGCTTCAAGTACTTGTATTTTTTGGATTACTAGATAATAAACCTGGTAAAGTTCATCCAAATAAAAATTTATCTGCGTATAATTTTTATGCTTTAAGTGAAAAAATTTTAGGAATAGAGCTCTTAGAACCAAATGATTATGAAAAACTTTCAAAAAGAGATGCAAATATCAACGATATGTTTATTATTACCAAAAAATTTGAAAAAGAATTAGAAACACTTAAAAATATTTCTGGTAATAATGAATTAGAAACAAAAAAAATAATATTTGAAGATGTTTTTAATACACTTTCAACTCAACATTATGATAAAGATATAAACTCAAAGTCAGACTTATTAGATAATGCTATTATAGGATTAACAAAATGAACTAATGATAAACATACTACTTATTTTCCACCAGTAGAAACAAAAGATTTCAAGGAAAACCTTAATGGAGAATTTGAATGAATTTGAGCGTATGTTGAAATGCAAGAACCTGGAGTTTTTAAAATTATTTCACCGATAAAATGATCTCCTGCCTACAAAGCTGGATTAAAAGGTTGAGATAGAGTTACTCATGTAGATGGCAAGGAAGTAAAAAAAGAAAATTCAAGCGATGAAGTTGTTTCATGGATAAAATGACCTAAAGGTTCTCAAGTTTCATTAACTATTTCTAGAGATTGAGATACTTTTGATATAAAAGTAACTAGAGATCAAATAATTATAAAAGATGTTGAATATGAACTAGTTGATTCAAATACATTTTATATAAATATAAAAAACTTTGGTCAAAATGTTTCTAAAGAATTTATTGCTGCTCTTAATGAATTAGAAACTCATAATAATGTAAATAAAATTATTATTGATGTAAGAAATAACGGTGGAGGATACTTAGATCAAGTAGCTGAAATGTTATCATATATGGTTCCAAAATGAGAACCTACAGCAGTTATTAGATACTTAAATGGAGATAAAGTGCTTGCATCAAGTGGGTATTCTATTGTTGATTTTAATGATTATAAAATAGTCGTTTTACAAAATTCTGGTACAGCATCTGCTTCAGAAATATTAGCAGGAACTATTAAAGATTATTATCCAGATTCTGTGAGTATTTGAGAACAAAGTTACGGAAAAGGCTCTGTTCAACAAATAAAAGAATATAAAGATGGATCATTATTAAAATATACTGTTGCTAGATGGTATACTGGTTGAAAAGAAAGATGAATCGATTGAATTGGTTTGACTCCAGATATTGAATTAGAACTTGATATGGAACAATATAAAGAGTATGATATCGACAATCAATATAACAAAGCTATAAACTTAAGATAAAAAAGATGAAAAAAATAATTATTTCAATTTTACTCTGAATATATTTATTAAGTTCTCAAGTATTTGCGGATATTTGAGAACTTAATAATAAAAAAGTATCGATTAAAGTAGAAAATATTTTTGAAAAATATGCTTTAAATTTAGAAAAGAAATATTGAGACAATATAGCACAGAAAAAAATAAGCATTTTATTAGATCAACTCTATAGCGCTAAAAATAAATCTCAATCTAACTGAAATAAAGAAATAATTATTGATAGTTTAATTAAATTATCAAATCATTATATTTTTGAAAATAATTATAAAAAAGAACAAATAAACTCTCAAAAACTTATAAATAATTTCTCTTCGAGCAAATATTTTCAACATAAAGTAAAAGATAGCGAAACAATTTTTAGAGAGAATTGAGTTTGGTACACTTATATTTTTCAAAATCACTTAACATTTAAATCTACAATAACTCCTAGTTTAAAAGATTTAGAATTTAATAAAATTAATACAAAAAAAGATTTGTTTTTTATTACAAAAGAAAATAAACCATGATATGTAACTAATCCTCAAAAAGTAAGACTTTTAAGTGATAGTTTAATTTATTGAATACCAAATAAGCAAGAATTTTTAAAGGAAATTCGTGACGATAAAATATATCTTCAAAATGATAATATTGATATAAATATTATAAAATTAAAAACTCTTTCTGAGAATCTTACTAAAAATGCAAAAAATAAAGAAGAAAAAATAAAAATTTTATATGACTATGTTCTCAAAAACACAAAATATACTCAAAACATAAATCTTGAAGATAAAAAAATATTTTCAGGAATAGAAACATTTAAAAATAATTCTGGAGTATGTGAATGATATGCAAAATTATTTCAGTATTTATTATATTTTGCAGATGTAAATGATGTAGAAACTATTAGGGGATATGTTATTGATGCACAAGATTACCCAAAAATATGACATGCTTGGGTTAGAATTGGTAATAAATATTATGATCCTACATTTGATGATCCACTATGAACAAACAACGATAAAGAATTTGATGATTACTTCTATTTTTGATTACCAAAAGATCTATTTTATACAAATAGATATGAATATATGGATTCAAATGAAGTGTTAGAAAAATCTCCATTAAATTTTAGAGAACAATATGTTCAAAAACAACTTGTTTGAGTATTTCAAAAATATAAAAATAGTAACTATAATATACTCGCAGAACTTCAATTTAGGGAAAAATATAGTCTAGATTATTATAAAAAATTCTGATTGACAGATATTTATAATTCTATAGATTATACACAAGTAGAAAAATTTAAAATTAAATGAAGCAATCAATATATTAAAAATCTACAATATTATGATATTACAGATAAAAATATTGATAATATTTTAAAACAAATTAATTATAATTTTAAGGATTATACATTATTAAAATGGATTAACGAAGATTGAGAAATAATATATAGAATCTGATTTAACATTATAATAAATTAAAAAACAGCATATTTATGCTGTTTTTTTAGTATTGATTTATTTTATTAAATATTTATAATTTATTTAGAAAAACAAAACATAACTCTATTTTCCATGTATATTCCTAATAATCAAGAAATTGATACTCGAAGTAAAGAATTACTGACGCTTAATGATTATAACTCTATAAATACTATTTATGGTTATTTTCAAATTGTTTACAAGTATATCCATGGTATTAATATATATAATCAATCAAATATAAAGGCCATAAATTCAAAAGTTCGTTTTGTATATAATCATTTTTTTTCAAACGATACAGATATTGATTATCAATCAATGATTCAATCACTTAAAACACTAGAAAAACAAACTTACGATGAAATTTCTCATGAAGTTGTAAAAAAAATACTTGGCTGAAGAAATAAAGATATAGTCTGTTACAGACAAATAAAATCAATCGCAAACGAAATAAATAAAACAAAATTAAAGTTTAGAAAAATTATAAACAGAGATTCAACTATACAAGAAGCATTTAAAATTTATATAGAAAATAATTGAGAAATAAATACTCAAGTTCTTCAGGAAGTTACTAAAAATGAATTTCAAAATAATACAAAACAAAGACAAGAACAAAGACAACTAGAAAATATTATTCAAAATAAACCAGTAGAAGTTACACCTAAAAAAGAAGATAAAAAAAATAAAGGTATTATTGAAGAGAGTAATAATATTAAATCTTCTGAATTATTGAAACATCAAAAAATATTAAGAAGAATAGAAAATAAAATAAAAATTCTAGAATTCAATATTTGAAATCAATTATGAATTAAATTATATAATGATTTCATTATACAATTTAATTGACTCATTAAAATTTCTCTAAATTGATGAGAAAATGTATTTATTGATTGAAAAAAAGTAGAGGATTCAAGATATAAAACTTTATGACATGCTTCCACAAATATACAAGCAGCAATTGTTTTTATACAACAATTTTTACATGAAAATAAACCAGATAATGTTAATACTAAATGATTAAGATATTTTTCTTATAATACAGGTCAGGATAATGAAAAATATTTAACAAATAATGATATAACTGAAGATATAGCAGAACTATTTATAAAAAAAATTGAATTAGTAAGACATCTAGATAAAAATACTTAAAAATATTTACAAAAATATATTTTTAAGTATTTTTAAATTAATTATCAAAAATAAGTGAGTGACATAATATGTTATTGATCGACTCTAATATAGTAGTACATCCAAGTGTTTTAAAAAAAATAATTGCAACCTACATTAATCAAGAGACTATTCCATTAAATAATATTTATACAATAGATAGTTTTAAGAATAATAGTATACCGAATTATTTTCAAAAAAAATTCTTAACGAACAAAAAACAAACACGAAACAAAGTAGAAATAAGGGAGAATCTAGCACTCATTGAGCAATTATTACCATCTGGTTGGAAGTTAAATAGAGACTTCGGATTCATATGTGAAATAGTTCCTGTAGATAATTACACAGCTTTTGATGTTTAATCAAAAGCTTTTTTTTTGAAAAAAGTTCAAAAATTTAATGTCCATTTAATATCCTATTAGTATAATAATTTAAATATTACTAATAAATTACTATGGGTGCATTAGATTTACAGGATAATATATATACTCCAGCTCTAAAAATTTCTGATACTTTATATGAAAAAGTATTACACTTTATGCTTAATGATCTCTATTTAAATAAAAATTCTAAAAGAGATGCCCATTATTATAAATGATTATCTCTAAGAGTTACTAGATATTGTAAACAGCGTAATATCTCTCACGAAGCATTTTTTGAAAGATCAAACAATGAAGTAAAACTTTGAAGCTTAAATTTTGTACAATATATAACAAAACTAGAAATTGATACAATATTAGAAGCTAGAAATATTTCTAATAATACAAATAATAAGCTTAGAAATGCAGCTCAAAAACTAATAGAAAGAAATTATACAATTAAAGACTTGGATGACGCTATAGAAATAGTAAAAAAAATTACTAGAAATATCAAAGAGAGCAGAATAAAAGTTTTATGATATCAATTATGGAATTATTACGTAACCCTATGATGACAAAAAAATTATTAAAAAAACAATAAAACTTGCTATTTTATTGTTTTTTTTTATTATTTACTCACATTTATAAGGACCTAGCTTAATTAGAAGAGTGTTCGGATTCCGACCCCGAAAGGCCTAGGTGCAATTCCTGGGGTCCTTGCCAAAATAAAATGAAATAAAAACAAAAAACTACTAAAATAATATTTAGTAGTTTTTTGTTTTTATTAAGAATTGACATAATATATTAATCTACTATAACTCAAACACTTTAAAATAGACATACAAAAAAGGGGTATAAATATGTCTGAAGTAGAAAAATGTAAGTGTAGTTTTTGTTTAGGCTCTTTCGATAAAAAATTAATGATTGGTGATATATGTAATAATTGTCACTCATCTACTAAAATTTGTTGTGAATGTAGAGATAGATTTGAGAAAGATGAAATCAATTCTAACGGAACATGCGATGATTGTGATGAAAGAGAACTTTGTGAAGGTGATTGTGGTGAAAAATTTAATAAAGATGAATTACATAAAGGAAAATGTGATACTTGTCATGAGCTAGATCCAACACCTACATCTGAAGAATGTGATCATTGTGATAGGCCTGCTGTGAGAAACATAGTTGGCACTAACTTATGTGAAGGTTGTTTAGAAAATTATCATCATTAATAAAACTTACTATTAAAAAAAGAGCCATGGGCTCTTTTTTTTTAACGTTTTTTTCTTCTTGGTTTTTTAGAAACATAACTTTCTGTAACTTCGAAGTTTCAGAGACTTCTTTTAGTAGAAAGTTTTAGATTTATATAATCTTTATTTGTATTTTCTGGGATTTTTGTATTTATTAATTCTTCAATACTCGACATTTTTTCTTTTTGTGCAGGTACATAAAAACTCAAAGCTAATCAATTTTTACCAGCACGAGCCGTTCTTCCGATTCTATGAACGAATGTTTCATTTTCTTGAGGTAAATCGTAGTTTATAACACATGTTACATCTTTTACATCAATCCCACGAGATAAAATATCTGTTGCCACCAAAACTTGAATTTCTCAGTTCTTTAAGTTTTTAATAGCTCTTTGTCTTGCATTTTGACTTCTATTTCTGTGAATATGATCACATGAAATATTTTCTCTTTGTAATATTTCCAGTACTTCTTCGGTTCTATCTTTTGTTTTTACAAAAATTATCACTGAATCAAAAGCATTATTTTGAAGAGTATAAATAAGTAATTGAGGTTTTAATTCATCTTCTACGCAAAATATTTCTTGAGAAATAGTATCAACGGTACTAGAATTTGTATGAACTTCTACTTTTACTGGATTAGAAAGTATTTTTCCTGCAAGAGTTTCTATTTTTTCAGGCATTGTTGCTGAGAAGAATAGATTTTGTTTTCTATTTGGAATATAATCAAGTATTTTATATACATCATCTATAAAACCCATATTTAGCATTTTATCAGCTTCATCGAGAGTGAAAATTTCCACATCAGATAAGTCTACTATTTTTTGTTCAACTAGGTCTAAGAGTCTTCCAGGAGTTGCTATAAGCATATCTATTCACTTATTAATAACTTTTTCTTGATGAAATTGATTTACTCCTCAGTAAATAACTGTATGTTTAATATTTGTATTTGTACAAAATGTTTTTGACTCTTCTCAGATTTGAATAGCTAATTCACGAGTTGGAGCTAAAATAAGAGATATTATTTTTCTATCAATTTTTCATTCTGTATATCAAGTATCAGCGCGTTTATTATAGAGATTTTGCAAAATAGGTAGGATGAAAGCAAGTGTTTTACCACTTCAAGTTTGTGCAAGACCTAAAACATCTTTTTTTTCTAAAATTGCAGGAATAATTCATTGTTGAATCTCCGTTGGTTCTATAAATTCTTTTCTTACAAGGGCTTTTTGAATAGGTCAAATTAAATCTAAATCAGTAAATTTCATAAATGTAGTATTAAAATAAATTTCATAGATAGTACGCAATAAAACGAAAATATCAATTATTAATACTTCAAGACTATACAATCTAGTTTTTATTAATATAATCAAAAAAATATAAATTTTTATATACTAAATAAAAATCAAAAATGATAAGAGAATATGAATCAAATTTTTACAATGAACCAATAATAGTTGAAAATATAGATGATGAAGTTTGTGTTTCTATACTGGATAATCTAGAAAGGGAATCAGTCTATGGTTGGTATGATTTGAAAAATAAAAACACACCTCTAAATTATATAAATAAATGAATTTTATGAGGTTTAATGCAAGAAAGCATTAATAAAGTTTTAATTTTATGATCAGGATGAGGAACATATATAAAATATATAGAAGATAATTTCATATATGCAGAAATAACTGCTGTTGATGTGGACCCTGCGATGATTGAAATAGCAAAAAAAGAATTAAAAATAGAAACAAAAAATATTTTTACTGATGACGTCTTAAAATTCACAAAAAAATTAATTAAAAAATGAGAAAAATTTGATCTCATATTATTTGATATTTATGGTTCAACAGGAGAAATTCCTAAACATATAATTGTAGATGATTTATTTTCAGATTTATGAAAATTACTTTATTCATCATGAGTATTTTCTATAAATTATGCTAATTTTTATTTAAAATCTCACGATATAATTGATCAAGAAAGAAAAAAGAAATATATTCTCATCCATAGAAAATTAGTTGATACTTTTTGAGAGTATTTTATTTCATTTTTAGAAAATAAAATAGATTGAGAAAATATTTCGGTAAGTTATAATCTCAACAAAGAATATACAAAGCAAGATATATTAAAAGAATATAACAGAAAAGTAGAATTTGAAGATATAAATCCAGATGAAAACTTAATTAAAAACTTAATTCTAGACGAAAAAAAAGTTTTTTTAAGATAATTTAATTATTAATAATTAAAAACAAAAAAAATAATATTTTTAAAATATTATTTTTTTGTTTTTATAATAATCATCTATTATTTATGAAATTTGCGTTAAGTAATCCCATATAAGCAAGTCATATAGCATCAGCAGCATCGTCAGGTTTTGGTATTGTATCCATTTTAAATAACATTTTTATTGCATTTTGTAGTTGGAGTTTATTACAGTTTCCATGTCATGTGATGGCTTTTTTTACCTGAAGGGGAGTATATTCCACAATTTTTATGTCAGCTTTTATACATTCATACATTATCACTCCTCGAGCATGAGAAACATCAATTCAAGTTTTAACATTTGTTTGGAAAAATAATTTTTCAATTGAAACTATATCGGGCTTATATGTTTGAATAATTTGCTTCATATCCATTCATATTTCTAATAATTTTACACTTAACTCCATTTTTGGAGTAGTAGAAAAAACACCATAGTCGACAATGTGATTATTCATTCAATCTTTGTCTATTATCGCGAAACCAATAGTAGTAGTTCAAGGATCTATTCACAAAATTCTCATAATTTTATTTTTTTATTATTAATATTTTGACAAAGTACATTTTTTGTAGTTTAATATATAAGTACACGAAATCAAGAAGAGATTTAAAACAGTGCAATTACGAAATAATAAAATAAAAATGCAAAAACTAAACTTTACAATCGAACCAAATATATTAGAAGCTATTTCTAATTCTACAAAAATTTCAAATTCTGAAAAAATTGAACTATTAAGAATAGTAGGATATATGACTAATTCTGAAAAAAAAGAACTTGTTAGTCTCGTTTAAAAACTGTGTTTATACAGTTTTTATTTTTGGAAAAATTCTACTATAATATCTTTATTTACTCAATCTGATATTTTTAGATCCCAAACAATAGAATCTCAATTATAAGATTTCTTTTCTGCTAAAAGTTGATAGTCTAAATTATTTAATTCTACAAAGGTATTTGAATTTCATATACTACATTTGTTTTTATGAACTCATAAATCAATATATATTTGATTTCACTCAGATTGTAATTGCGAAATACCAATAGACTCTAAACACTCACTCATTGGTTGCAGTAAAAAATGACTGTTTTTTATATTTTGAGAAGTAGACATTATTTTATTATTTTCTCAAATAAGTTTAAATACTCAAAAAACAGCAATTGTTAAAATACTTGTTGCTACAATAATCTCAATTAAAGTAAACGCTTTTTTAGAAATATTTTTCATATTTTTTTATAAAAATATATTTTATTTAATTGTATAAAAAAAAATCATTATTACTAGTTTAATAATGATTTTTTGCTAATAATTTTCATTCTCAGTAAAAATAATTATTTTTTACTTTTGTAAAAACTTCTTTAGTGGCTTTATCAGGATTTGTATGATGTAAAACCTTATAAATTTTTCACAAAGCCCATGTGTTTCATTCTTTCAATATTAATTTCATAAATTCATCCACTCAATTACCATTTATCTTTTTTCAATTTTCAATAATATCATTCAAAAATAATAATGTTTGTGATTCTGATGATAGATTTCTTGGATCAACATTTGTAGGTTTATTTAAATCAATATTTCAAAAAAGATTGTTAAATTCTCGAGTATCTAAATTTCTTTTTGTTCTTTTCACTGCAGTTTGAAAAGATGAACCTAACCGGTTTCATTTTTCATCATTCTTTCAATTATCAGTTAAAAATTGATAATATCATTTTGCACTACTCGCTCATGCTACATTTGCAATATTTCTACCCGAAGACTCAATATGCAAAAATGTTATTATAAAGGTGTGGATATTTGCTAAAATTTCACTATCTGAAATTACATTTTCTTCTAATTTTAAAGTATTTCTAGCATATTCTAAACCTAAATCTCTAATTTTTTCAGGAAGAGGATAGTTTTCTAAATATTCTAATAAATTAAAATTTTTATCTTGTTCTAAATATTTTAACAGTAACCCGGTAGAAATATCATTATTTTCATGAAATATAAAAATGTCATCTTGAGTTAAAATATTTTGAGATATATAGTAATTAATCAAATTTAACTGAGTGAATCAATTAATATTTATAGATAAGTTTTCAGAAATAATATTTATATCTTCATTATTAGTTTTTCAAGAAATAGAAGCAATAATTGATTGTTCTAATTTAGTTTTATCTAATAATAATTCATAATATTTTATTTTTTCTTCAAAATTATATACATATTTTCATTCTGATAAATTAAATGCGGCTTGTTTTGGTAGTAATTTGTTTTCAAAATGTACTTTTACAAATCGATCTAATATTTTACTAAATTCTTCTTGAGAAATATCCAATAAATTATCTTGTGTTACAGAAATATCTACAGAATTGTTTAATAAAAACAGAGTTAAAGTATCTAAAAATAATTTATTATCTTCGCTTAATGAAGTTATTCAATCAAGCATTCATCTTATTCATCATTGAATATCCATGTTGTCTGAAATATAATTTTTCGTCTGTTCAAATTTTTTATTTTCTAATATTCAATCTATCTCGAGTAATTTAGTATCTGGAATCTCGGAATTTTCTAATTGTACAAACAGCGATAATAATTTATTCTTATTTCTACTCGTTAACTCATCTATTTTTTCATCATATACATCTGATAAATCTTGTAATTCTTTATGATATTCTAATTGTTTAGAAATTATATTTGATTCATAATCTTCTAATTCTCAATCACTTTTATGTAATTTATCTAGAGTTTCATTTAAATACACAAAAGAAGCGTCGGAAATTTCCGATATTTTCTTAGTTTCATTAATTTCTAAATCAAGATCTTGATATGATTTTTCTCAAAACATAATCGAATATAAAAAATAATTTTTAATATTATAACATATAAGTACAATAAAAGTAAAGTTTAGATATATATTATGATATTTTATGAAAAAACCGGAAGTAATTACAAAATATCAGAGACTCAAAGATTACACACTATGGTATTATTTCAGATATTATCCATCAATTTGAAAGATGAAATTTAAGTTAATGCAAAAAACACTTAAAAATGAAGAAATGATTGAACAACTATTTCAAGATATATGACATTTATTTGATGATAAACCAGTAATAGAATCGAAAATCCAAAGTTATTTATTTAGAAATAAAAATAAAAACTATATCATCTCTCAATTAATTTCGAAACAATTCAAAAGGGAAGAAGTATTAACTCTATTAGAGAAATTTACAACTGAGTGAAAAAGTGTCTTATCAGAGGAATTTATTTATAAAAAAATATTGCAGTTAAAAAATAAAAATAAATCAAAAAATTACATTAAAAATAAATTAATTGAACAACCTGAAGATAAACAAAAGGTGGAAAATATACTTTCAGAAATATATTCCGATCAATGAGAAGAAAATGAAATATCTGCTGAAATAGATAAATTAAAGTATAAAAATTTAGAACAACCCAAATTAATACAGAAATTATTGCAAAAATGATTTCAATATTGAGATATTATAAAAAATATTAATAATATGAATTAATATTTGTCAAATCTTATTTTTTCCTATATAATACTTATAAATACTTTATAAATAGATATATTATGATTATTCCTAAGATCTTAAAATTAGCACTAGAAGAAAAAGCATCTGATGTATTATTATCATCATGAGCTCAACCATGCCTAAAAATTAACTGAGAAGTTAAATATCTCGTAGATTATTTAGCTTTTAGTTCGAGTGATTTACATGAAGAATTAATGAAGCTTCTTTCTGAATCTCAAAAAAATCAATTTAAAACTCATTTAGAATTAGATTTATCAGTAGAATTAAAAGATCATGCTCGTTTTAGAGTAAATATTTTTAAAGAGAAAAAAGGTATTTGAGCAGTATTTAGACCAATTAAAACACAACTACCGACTTTCGCAGAACTGCATTTACCTGAAAAATTAAAAGAATTCACTAAAAAGAAAAATGGTCTTGTCTTAGTTACCGGTGCAGTTTGATCATGAAAATCAACTACAATGTCGAGTTTAATAAATATGATTAATGAAAACTCAGCAAAGCATATTATTACAGTTGAAGACCCTATAGAATTTGTGTTTGAAAATAAAAATTCGCTCGTAGAACAAAGGGAAGTCTGAGTACATACAAATAGCTTTGAAAATGGTTTAAAATATGCATTAAGACAAGCATCTGACGTAATTATGATTGGTGAAATGAGGGATTTAGAAACATTTAGGTTGGCTTTAAGAGCAGCAGAAACAGGGAATTTAGTATTTGCTACACTTCATACTTCTTGAGCAGCGAGAACAATAGCGCGTATCATTGATATGTTTCCATGAGATGAAAGAGATCAAATCAGAAGTCAATTATCTGATTCTTTAATTGGAGTCATCTGGCAAGACTTACTTAAAACAAAAGATGGAAAATCAAGAGTTTTAGCTTCAGAATTATTAGTAAATAACACGGGGATTTCTAACATGATTAGAAAAGATTTAAATCATTTGATTCAATGAGCAATGGAAACATGAGCAAATGACGGAATGATAACAATGGATAAATGTTTACAAAAATTAAAAGAAGAAGATTTAATTTAATTAACTAAATCTTCTAAACAAAAAACACTTAACATAATAATATATTGAGTGTTTTTTTAATCTATTTTTAAATTTTAGTAATATTTAATTATAATTTAAAAAATATATTATTAATCATTAAATAAAAACTAAACAAAAAAAATAAATAATGAATTATTATAATTAAATTAATTTAAAATTTATACATATATTTTAAATTAATTTTTTAGCTAAAAAAATTAAAAAATACGTATACAAATGTAAAAGTGCTAAAAAACGTATGATATAGTAATCATTAAATTACTTATCCTATTACTTAACATAAGTTACATTATGTTAAGTAGTGTAACTTTGTTATATAATCTCCTATTTTTATATATTTTTATAAAAAATTAAACTTTTTATTTTAAGTAAAATCTTTATACTTATGGAAATTTAAAAATAAATTAAAATTATGAAAATTGATTACTTGTGACATTCTGAATTTTTAATGGAGTTAGAAAATAAAGATTCTCAAAAAGTTAGAATATTATGTGATGCTTGGCTTTCTGATTATGCGTGTTGAGATATGATGTGAAGAAATCCTACGTTTAAAATAGATTACAGTACAATCTGAAAAATTGATGCTGTTTTTTTAAGTCATTCTCACACAGATCATGTAGATCCTTATACATTAATTGATTTATATAAAAAACTTGAACATAAACCTGTTTTACTTATCCCTGAAACAATTGAGTTTTTAGTGCCTTTGTTTGAAAAATATCTCCAAAATCCTGAAATAATTATTCTAAAAAATAAACAAGAGATTGAATTTTTGTGAATTAAGATTTTATGATTTGTATTTGATACAAATTTTATCACAAATGAAGACGATGTAATGTGACTTTTTGTCTATAATGAAACAGAAATCCTATTTAATGAAGTTGATTTAGTACCACCAGAATTAGAAGAGGTGCATGAATATTTATTTAAAATATTTACTAGACACAAGTTTCAACAACGTGTCTATATTGCAACAAGGAATGAATTAGAGTGAAATTTACAAATACTAGATATAGAGCCGAATAAGAGAAAATCTTATGCAAAAGAATATAAAAATAAAAGGTCTCAAGAAATAGAATTTGATTATATGAAACATATCGAAGAATATGTAGAATATCCTGATATATTCTCTTTGCCAAATATGAATAAAATATTTATTGGTCAATGAATCACATATCCTAAATCTCTTGACTCTAATTTCTTAAAATTTCAGGTTATGACACTTCCTGAAGAAGTTGAAATAGAAAAAAGATTTTCTGTGATGTATGGAAAAAATCTTCATATAGATTTCTTAGAAGCAAGTAAAAGCTTTGTAATCGAAAATAATTCAATTAAATACAATTGAGATATTCCCTATTTAAATAATGTAGATTTTTGTAAACAAAAAAATGATTTTTCTTTAAATATCACAAGAAAAACACTAAAAGAACCGATGAATAATGATTCAAGAAATAATAAAAATATAGAAGAAAAAGTATTTTACATTATTAATAATCGCTTTTTACCTTACCGGTTTGCTAATAAGCAAGACTGTATAAAATCAGTTATACTCCACTCTCAAGATAGGAATTATAACATTTTAGTAAAATTTTGAACTTCTCAAGATTATAAAAATGTAGTTTTTCAATATAATTTCTCTCAAACTAAATTTATAAAAACTCCTTATGTGAATCAAAAAATAGATGAAGAATATTGGGGAAATGATTTAGATGATTATTTAGAATGAAAACAAGAATTATATTCTAATTTTCATCATACACTAGATAGTAAAAAAGCCTATAGATTATGGACATGTTTATGATCAAATTATATAAACAATGATTTATTATATAATAAGTATGCGTATCATTTCGAACAAGCAAATAACTGAAAAACAAGTTGAGACTTTGTGCTTCCAGTATATAAAAAACTAGAACAATAAAATTGTTCTAGTTTTTTTGCTTATTTATTTCATCAATAAATTCTTTTCATTTTTGTTCATATCAACTCCATAGCGAGTAACTTGGTGCAGCACAAGACATAAGACAAATATTATTTTCTCAAGTATTTTTATAAGAAAAATTTATTGCTTCAGACATAGAATTTGTAAATAAAATATTTAGATTTAGATCATCTAAAGAATAATTAAACATATCTCAATATTTATAAGTATCTCTTGGGAAATTAAAAATATCTAATCCTGTATCTGGAAATAAAACTATATTTTTTATTTTATAATTATTGATAGCATTTCTTAATAATATATAAGAATCTTGAGTAAATCAGTAATCTCATCCTCATAGAAATAACGTATTTATTTTGTCTCAAAATGTTTTAATAGCTTCTATTGTACTTTCTGGTGTTGTAGAAATTCAATCATCTATGAAGGTTATATTTTTTTCATTTGCTACAATTTCCATTCTATGAGGGAGTCATGAAAAATTTTCAAGAGTTTCATTTAATGATTTTATTAGTTTAGAAAAAATCCACTGAGAATTAAAATTGTATTTTTCTACAATGATATCCAAAATTCAAATTACACAAGA
This sequence comes from uncultured Patescibacteria group bacterium, assembly GCA_963926055.1. Classification (GTDB taxonomy): domain Bacteria; phylum Patescibacteriota; class Gracilibacteria; order BD1-5; family UBA6164; genus CAJXJP01. The sequence continues at coordinate 180,696 of CAWUVK010000001.1, forward strand.
AATATTCTTTTTATTATGATCTCATAATAAAAGTAGATTTTTGCTCGAAAATAATTGATCATCATTTTTGTAAAAAAAATTGTCATCATAAGAATAATTTGATTCTAGTCAAAAATAGTAGACATTGTCTATATTTTGTCCATATTGACTGAATTCATTTGAAATTATTTTATTTTCAGAATTTTTTAAAATATTCAATTTTGCTTGTTCATAAACTTTGAAACTGTTATTATGCCAATCTAAATGACAGGTATAAATATTTCACAAAACTGCAATACTACATTTTGGTTTACAAGTTTCAAGCATATAACTTGATAATTCATAAATTACATAATTATAATTATCCGGATCAAGTAAGTCAATTTCATCAAAAACAGGTGAACCTATATTCCCTACTAATTTAACATTATATTGAGCATTTTTTAATGTTTCATATATAAGTGTTGAGACTGTTGATTTCCCTTTAGTTGCTGTGATTCAAATAGTTCTTCATTCATAATTATCAAAAAATATCTGTGTTTGAGATGTTAATTTATCTTTAAAAGGAAGTATTTTATCATGATAAGGTGATATTCCAGGGGATTTGAATATTAAATTATAATCTCATAAATTATCTAAATATTTTTCTCAAGTAATAATTTTTATATCACTATTACTAATATTTATCTCATTTTTATCCAAGATAGTTATTTCAGATAAACATATTCACAAACGTAATAAAAAATTCAAAGTAGACTTCCCTTCTTTTCAAAATCATAAGATCGCGATATTTTTTACCTCTTTTATTTCATATAAATACATTAATCCTCTTTAATAAATACATCTTTATAACATTTCAAAGCTCATTGTGTTACGATATCTCAACTTTCGAGTATATAAGCGTGTAATGCTTTTCAATATACACATCCTCAATCTAATCAAATAGTATTTCAATATATATTTAATCAATTCATAGCCCAATGACCGTAAATTACTTTTTTATCTCAAGAATATTGTTCATACCAAGGTTGGGAGTTAATTTCTCTTATTAAAGTAAGTTGATTTTCATTATGATCTTCTAATTTTTTATTTGGATCTAATCAACCATGAATCATTAAAAAATCTTCTTCTTGAATATATAATGGTAAATCCTTAAAATATTCATAAATATTTGGATTTTTTACTAGTTTATTTTTTAATTTTTCAAAACTTTCATTTCAATAGTCATTTCATTGTAACCATTTGAGAAAATAAATTTCATGATTTCATTTAATAGCTTTAAATTGATTCTGATTATTATATAAAAACTTTATAACTTTCCATGATTTTGGTCATTTATTTATCATATCTCAAACGATATAAATAGTATCTTGATCTGTAATCTTTAATTTTTCTAATAATAATTCAAACTCATCAAAACATCAATGGATATCTCAAATAAATATTGTTCTTTTTTTCATTATTTATATATCTTATTTTTTAGATTTAATTACTTTATTTTTTAGAATATATCCCAGAGCTATAAATACAACAAAAATAATTCATCCGATTAATAATTGTTTTGTATATTGAGCTAATAGTTCTTGATTATTTCACACGAGATATCAAATAAGCATCAGTATTAAATTCCAAAGTCATGCTCATAATCCAGTATAAAATAAAAATTTTCAGATATTCATTTTAAATACACCTGCTGGAAGAGAAATTAATTGACGAATAACTGTAATAAAACGAGCTAAAAAAGTGGTAATAACTCCGTGTTTTAAAAAATATACTTCTGTTTTTTGGTAGTGTTCATCTTTTATAAGGAAATATTTTCAGTATTTATGAATCAATGATTTAATTATTGGTCCTCAAAGTTTATATCCTAAGAAATAATTTATACTCGCTCACAATAAGGCTCATAGTGTTCAAAAAAACATGGCTAGTGCAAAATTCATTTCTCATGTTGCAGATAAATATCCAGCTGGCAACATAGCAACTTCACTAGGAAATGGAAAAAAACTTGATTCCAATGTCATCATTATAAATATTCCTGTGTACCCTAAATCTCACACTATAGTGACTATATAATCTATGATTTCGTGCATAAAAATTGATAAAAAATATTATGTATATACTAATCATAAAAACAAAAAAATCCAGATAAAAATCTGGATTTTTTTGTTTTTATTAAGCAAAGTAAGCTTTGAATTCTTCTTCTGAAATTTCTTCTTTTTCGAGTAAATCTTTTGTGATTTTTTCGTGTAAAGTTTTATTTTCTTGGATTAATTTAATAGCAACTTTGTAGGCATCTTGTAAAATAACTTTTACTTTAGCATCGATAGCTTCCATTGTTTTATCAGAAAATGTTCCTTGTTCACCATTTGAACCTAAATGATTTCCAGAAACTCTTTCTCAAGCAAAGTTTTCAGTTCCGATATCTTCAAACATACCATATCTCATAACCATATTTCTTGCAATTTGAGTTGCTTTTTCAATATCATTCGAAGCTCAAGTTGTAATGAATTCTTTTCCATAGAAAATTTCTTCTGCAGCTCTTCCTCAAAATAACGTAGCTAATTCGTCTAAATATTTAGCTTTCGAAACTAATAAAGCATCTCTTTCTGGTAAAAACCAAGTTACACCAAGTGCTCAACCTCTTGATACAATAGAGATTTTATGAACTGGATCAGTATTTGGTAATAATTTTCCAACAAGTGCGTGACCAACTTCATGATAGGCTGTTAATTCTCTTTCATGATCATTCATAACTTGAGATTTTTTTCTTAATCCCATAACTAATCTTTCAAAAGCTTCTGTAATTCTATTATTAGAAATAATTTTTTCATCATTTCTGGCTGTTATAATTGCAGCTTCATTTAAAAGGTTTCATAAATCAGCTCATGAGAAACCAACTGTTTTTGAAGCAAGTGATCTATAATTTACATCTTCTTCTACTTTTTTATTTCTTGAGTGAATTTTCAAAATTTGTTCCCTATCAGATAAATTTGGTAAATTTACTGTAATTTTTCTATCAAATCTTCCCGGCCTTAATAAAGCCTTATCTAAAACATCAGCTCTATTTGTAGCCCCGATTACAATTATATTTGTATCATTACTAAAACCATCCATTTCAGTTAGAATTTGATTAAGTGTTTGCTCTCTTTCATCGTGTCCACCACCAGTTCCTGGTCATCTTTTTTTTCCAATTGCATCAATTTCATCTATAAAAATTATTGCTGGAGACATTTTTTTAGCATTTTCGAAAAGATCTCTCACTCTTGATGCACCAACTCATACAAACATTTCTACAAATTCAGAACCCGAAATACTCAAAAATGGCACATTTGATTCTCATGCAACTGCTCTAGCTAACATAGTTTTCCCTGTCCCAGGAGGACCAACCATAAGTACACCTTTTGGTATTTTTGCTCCAAGATTTTTAAATTTTTTCGGATTTTTTAAAAATTGAACCACTTCAGCAAGTTCTTCTTTTTCTTCATCAGCACCGGCTACATCTTTGAATAAAACTTTTTCTTTATCTTTATCATAGAGTTTTGCTCTAGATTTACCAAAAGTCATAGCATTATTACTCATTCCTCCCATTTTTCCTAAAATAAGCATCGCGATTATAAAAAATAATGCAAATCCAATAATAGTTGGAAGTAGTCCTGACCAGAATAAGCTCGAGGTATTATCTTTTACTTTAATTTGAGTCCCGACTTCAGGATTTCTTAACCCTAAATCATTTAGAGAATCATTCGTAGGGAGAATTACTATTTCTCTATTTACTTTTTCTATTCCATTTTCTACAGTTTTTGAACCAGATAGCGTAGCAATAGCCTTATTTCAATCAATTACTACTTCAGAATATTTTTCATTAATAAAATTTTGTTCTAATACATTTAGAGCAACTTCTTTATCTTCATATTTTTGCGCATCTCTTACAGATGGTAAAACTAATGCAATAATAATTGAAATTATTATTAAAATTGCAAAAGGTTTATAATTTCATTTATTATTACTCGGTTTTGGTAAATTTGGTTTTTTTTCGTTCATTTCGTCAAACTTTAATTCGTTAAAATAATTACATAGCATTGTATGAAAAAGCTTTGTATATGCAAAAGAAATTGTAAATAAATCTTGATTAATTTAAATTTCTTTGTCTATTAGAAATATATACTAAAACCTTAATATAAAATAAAGAATAAGTTTTTAACATAAAATATTTAACCAATTTGATAAAAATGAAAATAAAAATATATTTAAAGTATTAAAATTTTATTTTTTGCTATGAAACAATATTTAGAATTATTGCAAGATATTAGAGATAATGGTATCTGAAAAGACGATAGAACAGGTACATGAGTAAGATGAATTTTTTGAATGCAAGCGAAATACAATCTAGAAGATGGCTTCCCTCTTGTAACTACTAAAAAAACTTTTTTAAGAATTATTATTGTAGAGCTCATTTGGTTACTTAGATGAGAAACAAATATAAAATATCTCGTAGATAGAAATTGTCATATTTGGGATGAATGGCCATTTCAAAACTATATTGATTCAAATAATTTATCAGAAAAATTTCCAAAATATTCAAATGAATGGATGGAAGAAAAAAAGAATTTCATAGAAAAAATTAAAATTTTACCAGCTAACGATGATTTTGTAAAAAAATGGTGAGATTTGTGACCAGTTTACTGACATCAATGGAGAAATTTCAATGGTCAATGAGTCGATCAAATTACAAATGCAATTGAACAAATAAAAACAAATCCAACAAATAGAAGGATAATTGTATCTGCTTGGAATCCAGCACAAATACACGAAATGCTTTTACCACCTTGTCATGCATTTTTTCAATTTAATGTCGATACAACCAATAATAAACTCAATCTTCAACTCTACCAAAGAAGTGCCGATATGTTTTTATGAGTACCGTTTAATATTGCTTCATATTCAGCATTATTAATGATGGTTGCAAAAATTACAGGATTAAAACCTGGAACTTTTACTCATACACTTTGAGATGCTCATATTTACAATAATCATATTGATCAAGTAAATCAGCAACTTTGAAACGAACCACACCAACTTCCAACATTAAATATTCTAAAAGATATAAAAAATCTCAAAGATTTGGAAACTTTAGAATGGGAAGATTTCGAACTATTAAATTACACATCTCACGAAGTAATCAAAGCACCGGTAGCTGTATAATATTTATTAATAATTATAATGGAGGAAAAAATTAATAATCAAATAAAGTATATAAAGTCGAAGTGATTTATAATTATTGATGAAGAAAAAGTACGTTGATATCTGGAAAAAGTTTGATTACATAGATTAAAAAGGTATTTTAATACTGTTGATAAATATGAGTGAACAAATTTTCAAGAAATTATAAATGCTTATATTTTTGATAAAAGTATAAGAAATATAAATTTGATAGTATTAGAATCTATTGAAAAATCATTCAAAAATATTTTTATATTAAAAATATGAAAAATTATTGATCAAAGTATTTATTCAGATGAGTTTGTAGTAGAAAGAATAAAATATCTCAATAAGAAACTCCGCAAATTATCTAATTCAGATGATGAAATAAAAAAATATCTTTATCGTAATATTGAAAGAAATTCACAATCTACAGTTGAGTTTCAATTTTCAGAAATAACAGAATGTTATAATGATAATATTGAACTTAATTCATTATTTATAGATAAACTTCAGTTTTGAGAAATAATAAAATGTTATTTAGACTTAAAGACTGAATATAAATTATTATTTACTGATTATTATTGAATAAATTTAACGATATTAGATAGTTGGCTTGAATGATTACTTTATTTAAGAAATGTATCTAGTCATTGATGAAATATATTTAATAAAAAAATGGTAATAAGTGTTAAATGAAGAGAGATTACAAAACAGTTAAAAATAAGTGAAAATAATTTATATTCTAGTATTTTTGTAATACTTTGCGTATTTAAAGAAATATTAATTCCAAACTATAAATGGGAAAATAAAATTATAAACAAAATTAATCATTATAATATTTCGTTAAATATTATTTGATTATCAAATATTAAAGAGGATATTATCGTAAATAAAAAGAGAAGCGTTTTTAAAAAACTCTTCTCTTCTAAAGAAATCCTCCCCAGTGAGCATATAAATATAGAGGCTTGGAAGATCTTAGTAAATAAAGTATATATTAAGTATGTAAAAAAGTCAAATTAATTTTACTTTTAAAAATATAATTACCTATGAAATTTTCAATAATTCTCGCGATAGATTCAAATAATTGAATCGGAAAAAATAATGATTTAGCTTGGGAACTTAAAAGTGATATGCAGTATTTCAAGAAAATCACTACTCAAATACAGCAAGAAAATAAACAAAATGCTGTTATAATGGGAAGAAAAACATGGGAATCAATCCCTAAGAAATTTCGTCCACTTCCAGGTAGAAAAAATTTCATTCTCACTCGTGATGAAAATTATTGTGATGAAGGTTGTGAAATTTGAAATGACTTAGAAGAAATTTTAGAAAGAATTTCACAAGACGAATCTATTGAAAATACATTTATCATATGATGATCACAATTGTATAATCAAGTTTTAGAAGACGAAAGATTAGATGTAATTTATCTCACAAAAATAAAACAAGATTTTGATTGCGATGTATTTCTTGATCCAATTCCTCTAGAATTTAATTTAGAAAAAGAATCCCCAGAATTTTTTGAAAATGAAATAGATTTTAGTTTTCAAATATATAAAAGAAAATAAATTTATTATATTTATTTTTTTGTTTTAAATAATATTTTCTGATAAAATAAATATAATAATAAATTAAAAATATTTATGAAAAATAAAATTATTCAAATCGGAAAAGAAGTTATTTATCTTTGTGCGAAATACAGTAATTATTCTCAAGAAGATAAAACTAAAATTCTAAAGAAATTTTGAGAATACAAGTCTCAACTCAATGATGAAAACTGTAAATATACACAAACTGTTTTATGATTTATTCAAGATTTGGAAAATGATATTATTGAAAATAGAAAACTGCAGATAGATTCTATACAACATGATGATTATTTGGAAAATTATTTTGTCTCTAAACGTGAAATAACTCACTACAATAATTTATTAAACTGAAAAATTTATAGAGAAATTTTTGATGAATTTTATGGACAAAAAGATGAGAATAAAATATTAATTTTAGCAAAAAAATTATCCCAAAATTTTCAGGATGAATATAAAAATATTTCTTGTGAAAATATTGCAAAAAATTTATTAATATTTTCCAATTTTGATAAAAAAATTATTTCTCAATGACTCAAAAATTTATACAAAATTTTTACTCTGCTTCCTAATAATTCTCAATTATTTATAGAGCTTAGAAAAATAAATAGTTTATATTATTCACTTATTCAAGAAGTATATCAAAATTGAGTTTCATTTTACAACAAAGACGATTACAATGTATTTTTTATGAAATTTTCTAGTAAGGAGATTGGTGGAGGAAAAACACATAATTTAATCAAATCAAATGCATCTTTAGAATGATTTAGAACCTGAAATCCAAAGTATGAATATAAACAATTATTATTAAAATTAAGATATTAAAATTAAATTTTAAAAAAAACCGGTAGAAAATAATTTTTTTTCTACCGGTTTTAAATTTTTTATTATTTTTTTAATTAATCGTTTCATCTGATTTTTGCAAGTAATCTTAGTACTTCTAAATATAACCAAACAAGTGTTACTAATAAACCAAATGCAGCAAACCATTCATAATATTTTGGAGCGTTATTTGCGACTCATGATTCAATAGTATCAAAATCAAGAGCTAAGTTAAATGCAGCAATACCGACGATAAATACTGAAACTCCTATTCATAAAGGACCTGAAGAATGTATGAAAGCTAAATCATATAAACCAGTAAGTGATCCAATGATTGCTACGATATACATCAGCATGATTGCTCAAGTACAAGCCACTACTCACATTCTAAATTTTTGAGTTACTTTAATGATTCTTGAAGTATATAAACCAAGCATTATTAAAAATATTGCAAAAGTTAAACCAACAGCTTGAACTATGATTCCATTATACATACTTGCGTAAAATAATGAAATCGCAGCAAGAAATCCTCCTTCTGCAATAGCATATACAGGAGCTAGAACTGGTGCAGTTTTTGGTTTGAAGATTATAATTAAAGCGAGAATAAATCCTAAAATAGCTAAAATCCAAAAATATGGAACAACAATATTTGTAAGTGGTTGATACATCCAAACAGCAACTGCTGATAGAATAGTTATAGCAATAAGTAAAAATGATTTTTTTACCGATCATTCTACACTCATTGTATCTCCAGCAAGACCTGTTGAAATATTTTCAAATGTTTTTTCGTTAAACGCGATATTTGACATAATTATTTTTCTTTAATAAATATTGTTTATAATTTTATATTTTTTCTATCATAATACAAGAATTTAATATAAAATTTTTAAAATTTTCTTGTATAAATTTTTCTCAAATTTCATCTGTACTTCATGGTTGAAACCAAAGTATTTTATTTTTAATGAGATCTAAATTATTTTCTAAAATATCTTTTGTAATATTTGGTTGAGTTACAAAATTTACAATCTCAAATTCTTGATCTATTTCTCAAATATTTTTATATGAGCGTAATGATAATATTTCTTCTCATTTTGGATTTACGGGTAAAACTCTATGATTTTTTTCTAATAAATTTTTTAATATTTTGTATCAAAATTTATCTGGATTATTTGAAGCTCAAACTAAAACTATTTTTTTCATTCGTCTAAATTTGGTAATTGATTATGTAATATTTCTGAAATTTCTGAAAAATCATCAAATAAAATAGTATTATTGGATACTCAATATGATAAATAATATTCATCCTGCATTTGAGTATTCATTAAAATCATCGTCTTTTTATTCATTCAAAATGCAATTCAAAGTTCTAATAACATTCATTCAGATTTTTTTTCATGGTTCACAAAAGCCAGAACAATATCTGATTTATTTATTTCTTCACGCGAAATATTTATAATTTCTTTGTGATTTTTATCACTAAAATCTGAATCAAAATAATAAATAAAACTTTCGTGTCAGAGATTTTTTAAAATTTCTCTTAATTTTCAAAGTGACTCAGTAAGTTGAGTATCATCAACTCAAGTCTGTTTATATGAGATAAATATTTTCATAATTTTAAAATAAAAAATATTATTGCACTACATGTAAATTTCAAATAATTTTATGAACATTATGTTTAGTTTTCGCTAATTCTGGTTTTAATAGTTCCCATATACAACTTTCACTCACAAGTCAAAATTCATCTGTATTGTTTGAAAAAGAATCAACTATATTTAATAAACATTGTCTCAATTCTTTAATTTCATTTTCTATGAGAATATCTTTATCCTTATCAGGAGTAATATCTCAAAACAAAGATTCAACTTCTATTTTTAATTTTTCATAACTATCATCAACAATATTACTATAATGCATGAAAGATTCATAAGTTTCTCAGTTATCATCATCTTGCGTAAAATCTGTATCAGGTCTATATAAATATTTTCAATGTTTTTCTTCTATTATTTCAGGTCATTTTTGTTTTTCATCTAAATTATTTCCTCCTTTTTTGAATGGATAATGAACTACATCTCACATATTCAAAAATATAAATAATTAAATTAGTATTATCATATAATTTTTAGATATAATGTCAAAATTAGAATAATTAATATTCACATAAAAAATAATATATAAATAAAATTATAATAAATAAATATTTTAAATATAATCAGGTAAATAATTTTTAAGAAAAAAGTATGAAAATAATATTAGCTTGCGATGCACAGTGATACGATTTAACTCAGCAAATTATCAAAATATTAGAAAAAGATGATATTTGATATTATTATAACGGAGCTTCCAATAGCAAAGATAGCGTTCAGCTCGATGTATTTTTACATCAAGCTGCTCAAGAAGTTGTAGATGAAAAAACATTTTGAATATTTGTTTCAGGAAATGGGATAGATATGAATATTTGAGCAAATAAAACAAACTGAGTTAGAGCTACTTTGTGTAGTAATTTTAATCAAGCCAGATGGGCAAGAGAAGAAAATAATGTAAATGTATTATGTATCGCAGCTTGGGAAGAAGAATATTTAGAGTTAAATAATATTATAAAAACATTTATAAAATCTGAATTTAAAAATAAAGATAATCAAGAATTATTTACAAAAATAGAAAATAATTCAAATAAATAAATATTTTAAAATATTTATTTAAATAAAAATAATTTATTAAATAAAATTATTATATTATAAAAAAAGAATCATAGTATTATGATTCTTTTTTTAATAGTTCTTTCCAGAAATTAATATCTGATATTTGTGACCAAGCATTTGCTAAAGTATTTTTAAAATCTTCAAATTCTTCGTCTGAAATATCTACTTCTACAAATTTATAGTTTCATTTTTTTCATTCTACAAAATCTAAAGCAAGAGATCCTATCTCAAAACTATTCATAAACTCAGCATCATTTTCACATAAAAGTTTATAAAACATAAGTTGTCTGAAATATTTTCATTCACTTGGATCTTCTTTTTTATTTCCATATCTATCGACTCATTTTATTTGACCGATAGATTTAGCTGAACCAGTTTTGTAATCAACTAAAGCAACACTATCTTTAAAAAATGCCATTTGTCATTCAGAGTTTGATGAACTTTTTTGAGAAATTCAAACTTTTTCAATTTTATCAATTGTACCAGTAAGAGGAACAGTTTCCCAAATAATATTTTTTCTTCTGAGTGAATATTCTAGCAGTACTGGTTCACGAGACGAAGCCTTATATAAATCATAATATCATTCTAGACCTTCGATTCATTTATTATATAATTCTACTTCTTCATCAGGAGTAAGTATCTCAGATTTCAACAACATAGAAAATGTCGCTGTTAAATAATCTTTATCTGGAAGTTTTTGTTCGTGCTTATATTTCAAATAAAATAATTCTAGTGTTCTATGATACACTTTCCCAAAAATAGTAAATTTATTATCTAAAAATGGATATTTATAAATCACTCTTTGTAAGAAAGCAAAAGGATCTTCTAAAAATACATTTAGATCACTCGGAGAAAGTTTATATTTTTCTAAAAATTCTTCTATATAATCAAATTCTAACTGAGAATATTCTATTATATTTCACTTTATATCATTTTCAATCATTATAGCACAATCTATATCACTTCATCCAAAAGAAATAATTTCATATTTCCCTGCTATTTCTTCGATAAAACTTGATTGTAAAAGTGGTTTAGTACCAATTCCTGCTGGATAAGATAAAGTTAAAGATTTTCTTGCACGTGTTGCAGCTACAAAAAACAATCTTCTATCTTCTTCTATTTGCGCGAAGTTACTGGCTTGTAATCCATCTCACGCAATTCAAACTGGCAGTTTTAATCTATCCATAACTCTTTTCCCTTCCCAATTTCCTGTATATAATCCAGGTATAAAAACATAGTCATATTCTAAACCTTTTGAACCATGAGCCGTTAAAACTTGTACTCAATTATTATGTTTTTTTAGTATTTGTCTCGCTATAGCAAAATTATATTCTTTATACAGCGTGATTTTTGATAATAATTTTTCAATATTAAATTCATTATCAACCGTATTCCAGTCTTTAATTTTATTGAAAAGTGTATAAATATCTTCTATATCATCAAAATTTCCATTTATTTCGACAAATTCTATAATTTTAGTTGTTTCTATAAAATTATTAAAAAATTCTACGAAACTCATCGTTCATAATCATGCAGAAGATTCAATTATAAAATCTCTAAATTTTATAAGTTCTGGTTTATTTCTCAAAGCAGTAGATTCTAGTTTTTCTTCATCAAGTAAAAAATCAATCATCGTTGTTTTGATTTTTTTATTATAGTTTTCTATGTACAAAGCTCTGTTAATAGCAAGAATATCTATTGGATGAATATCAACTAATTTACTTCTCATGATATCTATTAATGCATTTTCATTTGCATAAGGATTATTTATAAGTTCTAAATATTTTAAAATAAAATCTATATATTGAGATTTTAAAATATCAGTTTTTAGTTTTGATTCTGCTTCTATATTATTTTGAAGTAATAATTTTGTCCACTCTTTTACTTCCCTATTTCATCTTACAATTATAGAAATCTCATTTGGTGAAATTTCTTGAGATAATAGTGCTTTTATATTTTCTAATACAAATTGTCTTTCTTCGATATCTGAAGCTGCTTGAAATAACTTTGGAAGATCTTTTTCATCTTTATATGCACCTGATGAAATTAATTTCTTGTCGATAGAATCTATTTTTTTCGATAATCTTTCATCATTATTATCAATGAGTTGAGATGATAAATCTAATATCGGTTGAGTAGAACGATAATTATTTTCTAAAACAACAAATTGCGTTTCAGGATATTTTGTAGAAAAATCTAACATATTTTCTATATTTGCTCATTGAAAACGATAAATAGATTGGTCATCATCTCAAACTGTCATGATATTTGGTAATTCATCATTTACAGATAATATCTGGTCTATTATCATATTTTGAGCATTATTTGTATCCTGATATTCGTCAAGCATTATAAATTGAAATGCTTCAGCATAATGTGATTTTAATTCATTATCATCTGTAATTTTTTCCAATACAAAATTAATCATATCAGAAAAATCATATTTATTTAAATATCTCAGAGTTGCATTATACTGAGAAAATATTTCATGTAATTCTTCTAGTTTTTGAATATGTTTTTGCTGTTTTTCTTTTGTTGTTTCATATTTTTTCAGTGTTGGTTTGATTTCAGCCAATTCTTCTACATAAATTTCAGCTTGTTTTTGCGTCATAATTTTAAGTCTTGCAAGAGAAACTCATTCTTGTTTGAGATTATTTATACGCATTGAAATATCACGAAGATAAAAATATCTGTCATAACTTGTAACCAGAGCTTCTAATTTTTGTTTTTCAAATAATTCATCAATGATATTTTTTAATATTTCAAGTCATTCAACTTCATCGATTGGAGTTCATGCTTTATATTCTATAAATTTTTCTGGAAAAGTTTTTATAACTTCCTGAGAAAATGAATGAATAGTAGAAACGTTTACCTTATAGGCCTCATTTCATAAAAAACGTGCTAATCTTTCACGAATGGCAACAACTCAAGCTTCGGTAAAAGTAGTAATAAGAATATTTTCTGGATTTACTCATGCTTTTAGTATTATATTTGCTGTTCTAAGACCTATTATTTGGGTTTTACCAGTTCCTGGTCATGCAACAACCATAACGGGACCGTAAATAGTCTCTACGGCTTGTTTTTGTGCTTGGTTTAATTTCTTGTATTCTGACTGAAAAATTTCGTTATAATCCATAAATGTATATTAAATGTATATATATTTTTATAACTATAATAATTTCAAATAAAAACGCAAAATAAATATTTATTTCTATTTTTTTGAGAAGCAAAAAAACGCAGCAAAGCTGCGTTTTTAAAATCAGTTATTTTTTATTAGAATCTTCAGTTTTGGGTTTAGGCCAAATGGGGGTTTGCCTCACATTATCAGCTAGCATAATTCCAAAATTGTTTTGTTTCACTTGACGTTTTCTTGATTTAGAAATTGCCATAAAAAAATACCTTTTATTTCTCCTTTAATTTGTAATTTTAGAATAATAATTCTAGAAAATTTTTCAAAATTATTTTTTATTTAATGTTAAAAACTCATAATAAATCTCTCAATATAAGAAATATTCTCATATAAATATTTTTCTTTTGAAATATTTATATCTTATATCAAATAAATCTATTGAATTTTCTTATTTATCGTTATAATTAGGTAAATATAGATAATGAAAAAATATGGATAATATAAAAATAAAAGATGAACAACTAAGAAAACAATATAATTTCCTAGTAGAAACCTATTATAATTCGATGCCAGAAGAACAAGTCAATTTTGCGAAAATGGTTATTATAAATTTCAAAAAAAATTCTTCAAATGAAGAATTAATTATTTTGGTTTTACTTTATGGTTTAATTTATTTTAGTAAAATAGATATCGATAATGAACATATATGTAGTAAAAGTAGATTAAAGATTCTAAAACTAAAAGAACTCTTAATGTATGAGATAAAATGACAAAAAGAAGAGTTTCTCAACGAAATATACAAACTAGATGATGAAATGTTATATTTAAAAATGATTATAAAATATACCGTTATTTTATATGAAAATAAATGACAAAATATTATTGTACCAAACGCAAGAAATAATTATTTCAAATCTGTAGGTCATATTATCCCTTATTTGACACTCAAAGAATCAAAATTATTATCATTTTTTCAAGATACGTATTTTAAAAAACTCTATCCACAACAGTTTATAAAAACAAAAATGATTTATTTAGAAAAAATGAAAAAATCATGAACCACTTGATGATATATTATTAGTATTGTAAATAATCTCAATGAATGATTATTCGAAGCGAATCTTTCTGCAAGAATTCAAATGCGTAAAAAATCTTACTTCAGTATCTTCAATAAAATAAAAAGAAAACATAATGCTGAGTTTCTTGATTCTATTTGAGTAAGAATGATATTTAAAAATTTGGAAGAACTAGAAAAATTTGAAGAAGTTTTCGAAACAAAGTTTATTTATACAAAGAAAAAAGATTATATCAATCAACCCAAAGAAAATTGATATCAAAGTCTGCATTATACTTTTATGACTCCCTATGCAAATAATGAAGTTTTTGTAGAGTTACAACTCAGAACTGAGCAAATGGATAAAAATATTCGTGAAGCAAAAGAAATTTCTCACTATAGTTATACAATTAAAGCAAATAAATGGGACAGTATGTTTGAAGAAGTGCAATTTTGATATAAACATATGTTAGAATATATTGATAAAATAAAAAAATAAGAAATATATAATTTCTTATTTTTTTTGTTTTTTTATTTTATTTAAGCGAAGAGCATTTAAAACTACACTTACACTACTAAAACTCATTGCCAGAGAAGCAAATATTGGACTAAGAAGTCAAAATGCAGCTAAGGGAATTCAAATAGAATTATATAAAAATGCCCAAAATAAATTTTGTTTTATATTTCTAAGAGTTCCAATAGAAATATCTAAACTTGTAATAACTTTCTCAAGATTTCCTGAAGTAATTACTATATCTGCACTATCAATTGCTACATCACTTCACGTTCACATGGCGATAGATAAGTCTGCTTGAACTAATGCTGGAGCATCATTTATACCATCTCAGACAAATGCTACTTTTTTTCCAGTAGATTGTATTTTTTTTATTTCACTTAATTTATCTTGTGGTAACACCTCACTAATACATTTATTTACTCATACCTGTTTAGCTATATATTCAGCTGTAAGACTATTGTCACCAGTGAGAATAATTGGTTCTATTCATCTAGAAATTAATTGTGAAATAACTTTTTTTGATTCATCTTTTGGAAGATCAATAATTTCAAATATTCATAAAATACTTTCAGAATTTCAAAAAATAACTGGAGTAGCTCATTTTGAAGAAATTTCTAAAATAATATCTTGTATTTGAGTAGTAAATAATTCTTCTGAAAATAATTTTTTATTTCATAAAAAATATTTTTTATTTTTTATTTGGGCAGAAACTCATTTTCATTTTAATTCTTGAGTATTTTTAAGTGTATCATTTACAGGAAAATCTTTATACTTATGTATTGACTGAGAAAGTGGATGATGAGAATTATATGCGAGATTTTGAGCTAAGAATATATTATCTTGATTTGTAAATAAATGAGTATTTTGTACTTGAGGTTTTCATTGAGTAATAGTTCAAGTTTTATCAAAAACAATCACATCGATATGTTTAGTTTTTTCTAAACTTTGAGCATTTTTAATTAAAATTCATTGTTTTGCTCAAGATCAAGTTGCAACCATAATGGCTGCTGGTGTAGCAAGTCATAGTGCACAAGGACAAGCTATAACTAAAACACTCACTGCAGGAATAATAGATTGCGAAATTTCTCCAGTGAGAATATACCAAGCAATAAAAGTAACAAATGAAATTCAAATAATAATCGGTACAAAAATTTGAGAAATTTTATCAACTAATTTTTGAATTGGAGCACGCGAAGATTGAGCTTGATTAACCATTTCAATGATTTTATTGAGCATTCCATCTCCGGAAACATTTTCTACTTTTACTTCTATATAATTATCGCAATTAATTGTTGCTCATAAAACTTTATCTCATATTTTTTTTTCTACAGGAAGACTTTCTCAAGTAATCATAGATTCATCAATATTTGATTCTCATTTAAGAATAATTCCATCCAGTGGGATTTTTTCTCATGGAAATATTTTCATTATTTCTCATTTTTCAATATCTCAAATATCTTTCTGAATGGTTCAATTTTTAGTAACAATATGCGCTTGTTTTGCTCACAATTCTAAAAGTTTTCATATAGCATCTCCGGCTTTTTGTTTTGATTTTTCTTCTAAATATTTCCCCAAGTTAATAAGAGTAATAATAGCAACAGCTGCTTCAAAATAAACATGCATTTGGTAAAACATTGCAACAAAAGAATACCAAAATGCTGCCTGTGTTCAAAGAGACACTAAACTATCCATATTAAAATGGAGAGATTTTAATGATTTGAAAAAATTAATATGAAAATTTATTCATAAAATATATACAACAATAAAACTCAATACAGCATAAAGCCACATAGAAAAATCTACTCATAAAAAGAAATTTCAAGTATTTATACTAAAAAACATCATAGAAAATACTGGAAGTGAAAAAATTGCAGAAAATATAAAATTTTTAAAATATTTTTTTGACTGATCATTTTTTCATGTTTGAGAATCAGTATTTTCATCAACTGGAAATCCATTTTTTTCTATTTCCGAAATTATTTCATGTAACGAAATATTATTTTCATCAAAATCAATAATAGCTTGCCCGTTGGAAAGATTAATTTGTACTGATTTTACATAATCGAGACTTTCAATAGTAGAAGTATTCAGCGATACACAACTTCCACAAGTCATATTTTTTATTATTATCGTTTTTTTCATTTTTTTTTATTCAATAATTATAGATCACTGAGTCATTCACATAGAAGAACAGACTATTTTATGAACTCAAGGCTGCGCATTTACGATTTCATAAACAATAGGTCTTCCCTGTAATACATTATGAATTTTATCACTAATTGTAGGAATAGTAAGAGATCCCATACAGCCTTGACCATCTCTTTCTGGCATGATTATTATTTTATAATTTCATCACGCTTTTAAATAAATATTATATCCATCTATTGCGGAACCATTATGATTTGCAAAAATAGTTTCAAATTCTATATTTTGTGTATTTTCTACTTGTACTCATTGAGTATTTCAAAATAAACTCGGTAATAGATTTTGTGCATTAATAAATGTATTTATTCAAAATAATAAAATTATTATTCATAAAATCATTTCAATAAATGGAAATTTTTTACCTGAAAAATAACTACTTCAAACTCACACGAGAAATAAAACTGGAAAAGTTCCTACTGCAAAAGCAAGCATAATAAGACCTCAAGTTAGGAAATCTGAACTTCAAATAGCTAATAATTGTGCTGTTTGAGTAAATCAACATGGAATGAAAAATGTTAATGCTCAAACTATTGGAGCCATTTTAGTATTTTGTAGCTTCTCTATTTTTGATGAAAAGGATTTTGGAAGATGAAATCAGAATTTCGAAATATTTGGTACAAATTCTAAAATTTGTAATCAAATATAAATTAAAACAAAGGAAATTAATAGCGTTAAAATAGTTGAAAATTGCAAACTAATACTAAAAAATTCTCACAATAGTCATAAAAGTCCTCATAATATGAAAAAACCTATTAACCTTCATGCTTGAAAAGAACTTTGAATTAACAACGACCCCTTTATTCCTGATATTTTTTTTGAAAATGCTTTTGAAAATCATATAACTATTCAACCCGTAACAGCTAAACATGTTGAAACTGATGCAATGAGTCAGATTATAAAAGTAGTAATATAACTTCCATTTTGATTTTGTGGAATTAAACTATTTAAATCTACAAAAATATGCATTAGATAAAATATAATTCCAATAAACAAGAGAAAAATTATTTTCATAAGAAATGTTTCCATAGAAAAATTTGATTGAAAATCTTTTTTCTCTTCAACCACTTGAAAATTATGTTTTTCTATAAGTTTAATAGCTTTTTGTAATTGTTTTTCATCTTTATATTCAGCTTCTAAATATCATTTTTTGTAACTAATATGTTCTAAATGAAATCATTCTAGCTTTTTTAATTCTTTTGATAGAATTATCTCACAACTCACACAGTGCATTCATTTAATATATAGTATCTTTTTCATCCAGTTTTATTAATAATTAATATTTCCATATTGATTATGATTCTTTAAATAATCTTAAATAATTAATTTTTTTATTTATTCTGAGCAGTTTTCACAATTTTAAGCACCTCACCTATCATATCTCAAATTTTTTCTTCATCATTGTTTTTCGCAGCAGTTAAAAAACACGTTCATAAATGATTCTCAAGTAATTTTAAATTTGCAGATTTTAATAATCAAATAACAGCGAGATTTTGCTGTATTACATCAATACAATATTTTTCATCTTCAATCATATTAATAGTGTTTTCAAGAGATGTTTTAGCTTTTTTTAAACCAATAAGTGCTTGTTTTTTTCATTCTTTCATTATATATATTTTAAGTATTATACCTACACCTATGGTATTAAAAATTCAAATAAATCAAATAAAAAATAAAATATTATTTATTTATACAAACTCTTGCTTTAAAAAAAATAAAAAATAAATATACTCTACAAAAGAAAAAATAGAAAAATTAATGAATAATATAACTAGATTGTGAAACATTTAAATATAAAAATAGATAAATTAGAATTCAAATGAGATACCGTACTTAAAAATATAAATTTTACACTCAATAAAACTGATAGAATCTCAATAGTTTGACCAAATTGAGCTTGAAAAACTACTCTTTTAAAAGTATTAACATGAGAAATAAAAGATTTTGAATGAGCAATTGATAATGTTTGAAATCTTACACTGTGATATCTACACCAAGTCTATTGAGAAAATGAAACCCAAAGCGTCAGAGAAGAACTTCGTGACGGTTTTTGAGATATAAAAGAATTTGAAAAAAATATTGCAGAAATCGAAAAAAGAATGCATGATTTTCCAGAAGATATGGAAATAATCGAGGAATATACAACAGCTCTCGAACAATTACATAATATGTGATGAAGTGAATATGAAAATAAAATCCACGGAGTCGCAAATGGAATGTGAATCTTAGAATTACTGGATAAAAAACTCAATGAAATAAGTGGATGACAAAGAACAAAAGTTGCCTTAGCAAAAGTACTTTTGGAATCTCCAGATATATTATTTCTCGATGAACCTACCAATTTTATTGATATGAAATCAGTAGAGTGGCTCGAAAGTTTTTTACAAAATAAATGGGCTGGATGATATGTGATTATTTCTCATGATAGAGAATTTCTCGATAAAACTTGTAGTAAAACATATGAAGTTCAACCGGCTCGTGGACTAACGTTTTATCATACAAACTATACAGATTATGTTTACGAAAGACAAAAAACAGAGAAGAAAAAAATGGAAAACTGGAAACGTGAACAAGAATACATAGATAAACAAGAAACCCTCATAAATAGATTTCGTGCATGATCTCGTGCTGGTTGGGCTAAGTCTAGAGAAAAACAAATAGATAAAATGGAAAAATTAGAAAAACCATTTATTCCTAAAAAACCAAGATTTTTATTTGAATATACTGGAGAATCTCCTGAAAAAGTATTATCATTTAAAGAATTATTTATTGGGAGAAAAGAACCTCTATTTTTTATTCAAGAAGCTATTTTACATGCTGGACAAAGAATTTGAATAGTTTGAGAAAATGGAGCATGAAAATCTACCCTTTTAAAATCAATTATCTGACAAATAGAAATGCTTGATGGGTTTTATTCGAAATGAAAATGAGTAGAAATAAGTTATTATTCTCAAATGCATGAGGAACTCGATAGAAATCTTACTATTCGTGAAAATTTTATTAAACACGGTCTCGCGTATCCTGATCAACATTTGATTTCTATTCTCACTCATTATTTATTCGAACACACAGATATAGATAAAAAAGTTTGAGAATTATCAGGAGGACAAACTTCGAAATTACTTTTTGCAATTTTGTGACAAAAACCTTGTAGTTTACTGATTCTTGATGAACCAACTAATCATCTTGATTATGATACTAGAGAAGCTTTAGAATCATCACTCATGGATTATAAATGATCTTTATTATTTATTTCTCATGATAGATATTTTGTAAATAAATTGGCTACAAATATTTGGTTTATTGAAAATAATGAACTTTCGATTTCATACTGAAATTATGAAGATTATCAATACAAAAAAGACCATAATATAGAAATGGATATGAGTTTATTCGACGAAGAAGCTCAGCTCAATCTTGTGCTCGAAGAAAAACTTTGAGAAGCTGAATTTAAAAAACTCAAAAATAAATTCAACAAAAAAAATGACAGAAAATGAAGAAGAAGAAAATAAAAAAAAATATTTCCAGTTTGGAAATATTTTTTTTATTTTCTTTCTAATATATAATTTTTTAGCTCTAATATACGACTTTTTGCACTATTTATATTATTAAAACCTCAATGGAATTTTATAAGAAAACTTCCAAGTGGATAATGTATTATTGGAGGTTGATATGTAAATGTATACTCATTATGAGAAATCAAGCTAGTATGATAATACCTATGTTTAATAAGTTGTGTTTTATTTAAAATAAATAAAAAATCAGGAAGTGAATAATATAATTCTCATTTATAATCATCTATATAACTCCTACTAAAGTTTCATAACATTGTGTCTATGTAAAAATTTATATTTTCAGGATAAATAATTGAAGTATAATTATTTTCTTCTAAACGTTTATAATATAGTATTATATAGTCATTAAGATTGTAAGAAAACGGATCTAATATATTATACACACTCATAAACTTTATATAATTATTTATAATTGTATTGGCTTGCGAATATTTTTTTGTATCAATTAAATAATTTATAGTATTTTGGTAAAAAACATTTAGTTTTGAAAATGTAATCGGTTTAAGGTTATATCTATTATACTCAAGAGGTGTTTTGTAAAATCAATATTTAATAACTTCTTGTAAATCAGATTCAATAGCAAGTAATTCATCTAATTTGTTTTCATCAATTGAATTATAAATAATATTTGTATAATCGTTTATTTTCACATCACTTGGGATATTTTCTCAAGAATTTTGATATTCTCTTTTTTTAATTAATAATTTTTCTCAGAAAATTTCATTTTCAAAACAATTCTTATTATCTGGAGATTTCATACAATATAAATAATCTTTGAAAAAATAATTTTCTTTATATTTATTTTGAAATTCTGTTAAATTTTCGAAACCCTTAGAATAGTCGTTAAGATTTATTTCAGTAAATTTTTCCGGTATAATTATTCTATTATATGGTTGAAGAGAACCTATTAAGAAAAATATAATAGAAAAAATAATCCATCAAATAAACGTATTTCTAAGGAAATTTTTACTTATAATTATATTTTTATTTACCGCACGTTTAGTAATCAACCACGAAACAATATTAAAACTTAAAAATGGTAATAAAACGAAAACTATAGTTTGTATAGAATTATTTTCTGACAAAAAACCAGCATAAATAAAAATAGATAGGCTTAGAATCATTAATGTAGAATTTACATAAAAAACTGATTTTTTAGAAATATCCTTTGTGATAATTCTTGAAAGTAAAAAACAATAGATTCAACTAAATACCATCAAAATAATAGCGAAAATATACATGACTAAAAATACTAAATTATCAGTATTTATTTGAAATGTAAAAAAATTATTAAAAACAAGATAATGAAAAGATGCGAGAAATAAATAAAACCGTATTTGAAAATATATTTTTAAATATATTTCAATTTTTGTTTTTACTTTATCCATAAAAAATAATTAATTAATAATATAATATTATTATATAGTATATTATATGCTATAGCAAATAATAATTAAAATAATTGTTATAAATTATTTTTCTAACTTGAGAAAATAATTTTTTTCAATAAAATTCTATTAAATTATTATTTATTAATAGATTAAAAATGATTGATATTAGTGTTGTTGGACATAAAGTTCCAGATACGGATTGTGTTTTATCTGCGATTATTGCAGCTGATTACTTATCAAAAAAAGGTTATAATCCAAGCGTGTATATGCAAGGAGAATTAAATAAAGAAACTGAATATTTACTTGAAGAACTCAATATTGAAAAACCTGAAATAAAAACTAGTTTTGAAGTTGGTACAAGAATGTGTTTAGTTGATCATAATGAAGACTTTCAAGCTCCAGATAATATTTGAGAACTTGATATTGCTTGGGTTATAGATCATCATAAAATAAATTTTAAAACAGCTGCTCCGCTCAATGCAAGAGTTGAACCTATTTGTTCGACTGCTTCTATTCTCTATAAAATGTATAAAGAAGCTGGATTTGAAGTTACGAAGGAAATTTGAACAATGATGCTTGCATGTATTTTATCAGATTCACTTTTATTTAGATCTGCTACAACTACAAAAGAAGATATTATTTTAGCTGAAGAATTAAAAGAAATAACAGGAATAAATGATTTAGATGCATTTGCAATGCCTATGTTTAATGCAAAATCAGATTTAGGTGATATGGAAATTGAAAAAGTAATCAAATATGATTATAAAGAATTTGATTTCAATGGAACTAAAGCTGGTATTGGTACATTAGAAACAACAAATCCAAATTATGCACTTGGAAGAAAACAGGAAATTTTAGAGGGGCTTGAAAAAATTAAAAAAGATGATAATTTAGACTTTATTTTATTATCAGTAGTAGACATTATTTGAGAAAAAAATACATCTATTGTTTTAGAATGAAATGATTCTCAAGTCGTTGAAAAAGTATTTAATACAACAGTTGAAAATAATTTAGCAGACCTAAAAAATAGACTTTCTAGAAAAAAACAAGTGGTGCCGGATTTAACAAAATTTTTTGATAATAAATAAAAAAAGATGACTAAAAGTCATCTTTGTTTTATTTATTATTTCACTATATATTTTATAGCTTGTTAAAAAAATGTTTTATAAACCAAATTTTTTTTTAAAAAAATTTTGATTTTTATCATAAAATATTATACTTTATGATACTAGTGCTATCAGGGTTATTTTAATTATTCGAAAATCGATATAATATGGAAACAAATAAACTCTATGTAGGTGGAATTCCTTGGGCATTAGAATGGCAAGATGTAAAAGATGCATTTAAAGTACACGGTGAAGTAAGTCATGTAAAAATCATCAAAGACCGTGAAACAGGAAGATCAAAAGGATACGGATTTGTAGAATTCGCTGAAATTGAAGGTGCTGTAAAAGCAAGAGAACAGATGAATGGAGGTGAATTACAATGAAGAACTTTAAAAGTAGAATTTTCTGTTGAAAAACCATCTGAGGAATCAAATTTAGTGACTATATAATAAAAAAAGAAAGATATAATTATATCTTTCTTTTTTTTAATTTATTCATAAAATTTGATGATCTTAAGATTTTCTTAAGATTAAGAAATATATTTCTTATACTTATACTCTTAAATATTTTTTATGAAAATATTATCTATACTATTTTTAATAACTCTTTTAGCTTCTTGTGGTACAACAACTACACCTGAACAAGCTCCACCAGTAGTTGAAGACCAAGCTAGTGAAATGGATAACAATATGTCAGAATTTGATAATGAAGAAATGGATGAAAATAAAATGGAAACAATCGAATATTCTTATACAAATCCTGCTCAAGAAGTAAATATGGTTATTGATTATTCTCTTGATAGCGAAGGAAAAATTGATTCTATCAATGTTTCAGCTACAAACTGGGATAAATTAGGAGATTTTGATACTGCAGTTAAATCAAATGTAATTGGTTTAACATTAGAAGAAGCAAGCGAAATGTCTACAGTTTCTGGGGCATCTATTACAAGTGAAGCATTTAAAGAAGCTCTTAAATCTCAATTATAAAATCTATGAAATTCACAAAAAAATTATGTGGATCACAACTTGAAATTCTCATTCACGATGAATGAGAATTTTCTGATTTGATTCAAAAATCTTTTGAATATTGAGAATATTTTGAAAAAAAATATTCACGATTTATAGAAAATAATTTTTTAGATACCTTAAATAAAAATAAATTTTCTGAAAATATAGATACAGACTTTTATAATATAATTTCTCTAGCACAAAATATTTCAAAAATAAGTGAATGATATTTTGATATTACCGTACTTCCCTTTTTAGAAAATAAATGATATTGAAAATCTCAGGAAAAAATAGAAGAAAATATTTGATATAAAAATATTATATTAGAAAAAAACTCTTTAGAATTAAGAAATAATATTTCTATTGATATTTGAGCATTATGAAAATGATTTATTGTAGACAAAATTTATCATATTCTAGACAAAGAGATAAATAATTTTACTCTTAATTTTTGATGAGATATTAGAATTAAATGAGAAAAAAATATTTTACTCGAAGATCCAAGTAATGAAAATAAAATAATCTGAAGTATAGACTTAAAAAATAATTCTCTTGCTTCAAGTAGCGGATTAAAAAGAAAATTTTGAGAACATCATCATTTAATAAACGCTCACTCGTGAGATTCACAAAATGATATAATTTGAGTTTTCGTACAGCATAATTCATGTGTATTTGCAGATAGTTTTTCGACAGCATTATTTGTCTCACCAATTGATGTATCTATAAATATTCTCAAAAAAATGAAATGACTTGAAGCTATGATTATATTAAAAAATGGTAAAATCCATAAAACAAAATGATTTAATTTTATATAAAATACACTATGAAAATAAAAAATGTTGAAGTAATTAAATGATGTATTAGTTGCAGAAACTGTGAAAATGTTGCTCCTGATACTTTTAAGGTTTCACCAACGTCTAAAGTTATTTCAGATAAATATGATGGAAAAGAAGCTGAAATAATTACCGCAGAATTACTGTGTCCAGTAAATGTGATAAAAGTCGAAAAAACAGGAAAAAGTATGATTTCTCTGCAGTCAGCAAAAGTAGTAGAAAAAAAATATCTCACAGATGATGTTATAGAATTACGCCTAAGTGTAGAAAATTTCTCAGCAAAACCAGGTCAATATGTTTCAATGCAAATGCAAGACTGGAAAGGAACGTTTTATAGAAATTATTCTATTACTGAATTTTCGCAAAATCACTTTGTACTCTCAATAAAAATTTTAGAAGATGGTAGAGGTGGGAAATTTTTAAAAAAATTAAAAATAAATAAATCTCTAAATTATATTTGAGCTTTATGAGGTTTTGTCTTACAAGAAAATAAAAAACCAAAAGTATTTTTTGCAACTGGTACTGGATTATCTCCAGCAATTGCTATGTTTGATGCGTTGTGAGATGATGTAGAAAAAAAATTATATTTTTGAGTGAGAGATGAATCTGAAGTATTTTATGAAGAAAAATTTAAAAAATATAAAAATTTTGAATATAAAATATTTCTCTCTCAACAAGATCATCCAGATTATCATTACGGAAGAGTAAACCAAGAAATAGAGTCTATTTCTCAAGAATCAGAAGTGTATATGTGTGGAAATCCAAAAATGACTGATCAAGTAACTCATGAACTCAAAATGCAATGACATAATGAAAATCAAATATTTTCGGAATGATTTGTAGCAGGAAAAGAAGAAAGAAATATTTTCAAACTTATTTTCCTTAAATGAGTGATTCCATATATGAAAATTATAGAAAAAATACTATTATTTATCTGAATTATCGCAATTCCAGCTTTATATTTTTATTGAATTTGAACTAACAGTTTATATAAATCAGGATTTGTAATTTGATGAAGCATCTCAGCATTTTTATATACTCTTAGTTGGTGGGCTGTGATATTTGTGATGTACATTCGTCCGTTATCACAATTATTTCCAAAAATTTGAATTCTTAAAACTTTAGCAACACAGAGAAAAAGTTTATGAATTATTTCTGCAATGGTAATATTTTTAATATTTTTTCAAAAATACATTTTAAATTATCAAAATTTTCTCAGTTATTTTAGAATTGAAAATTGGCATGGATTTTATTCAATTTTATCAAGAATTTCTGAATTAACAGCAATTATTTTACTCCTTACTTCAAATAATTTTTCTCAAAGAAAATTATGAATTTGGTGGAAAAGAATTCAAAGAAGTTCATATTTATATTTTTTGTCATGATGAATAGTCGCAGCAGTTTGGTGATCAAATAGTTACTATTGGTCAATGTGAATTTGGTGAGTTTTATTTATCGCAGCATTTATAAAAAATAAATTTTTCAACAAATAAAAAAGCCCTTTCGGGCTTTTTTTTAGTATCCTTGTTCTTGTTGACCTTTTGTATTTATAAGAATTTTTATAATAAACAATTTATAAAATAATTCAATAAAAAAACTCACAAGCGAGTTTTTTTGTAATAAATATACATATGCTATTTTTCTAAAGCTAATTCAAAAGTTTTCACTTCTTCATTTACTCCATTTTCTTCTTTCAACATTAATGATTGCACATCAACACTTTCTATTTCTTTGTTTGACATTTGATCTATAACCAAACCTCCACAACCAAATACTTCACACTTAAGAA
Organism: uncultured Patescibacteria group bacterium; assembly: GCA_963926055.1. Taxonomy (GTDB): domain Bacteria; phylum Patescibacteriota; class Gracilibacteria; order BD1-5; family UBA6164; genus CAJXJP01. Next base: position 207,588 of record CAWUVK010000001.1, read on the forward strand.
AAACTAGTTTTTTGATAACATTTGTATCATTTTTCCATTTTATTAAGTGCAACCTATCACATTTATTACAATTGTGCGCAGACATAGCACTCTCCCTTTTTGAACATCTAGAACTAGAATAATATAAAAATCATGGATTTCAAGCCAAATATAAAAATAATGTTAAAAACTATAATAAATAATTTGAACAAATTTGATATAAAAATATATTATAAATTAATATTTATATTTGACAAACTTAGGAGTTTAAATATTATTTTTTTATCAATATAACACAGACAAAGGAGGTTTTATGTTTACTTTTAATAGCAATATTAATGAAACTCTTATAATTGGTAATAAAGTTACCGTTACAATACTTGATATCAAAGGAACCCAAGTAAAAATCGGAGTAAGTGTTCCAAAAGATATAAAAGTACAACGTGAAGAAATTTATATACGAATTCAAAAAGAAAAAAGAATAATCGAAATAAATTAAGAAAAAAATCCAGCTTTTGCTGGATTTTTCTTTTATATAAAATATTTTTTATCTATTTTTCCATCAATAACTTCTACTCCATCAGCTTTGATAAGATTCACTTTTCCGTGGATTCCATCTTTTCCGTTGTAATATCATATTTTATTCTCATTTTCTAACACTTTATAACACGGAACTTTTTCTAACTCACGATTATCTTTCACAATCTTCCCTATCTTTCTCGGGTGAACTTCAAACACATCTCCAATAGCCTTGTATGTAGTTACTTTTCATTTTGGCATATCTTGGATATATTTAAACACCAAAGGTCTTAGATCGTCAGTTTTCATAGTTTATTCGTTTAGTTTTATATAATTGTTTTGAGTATACTTGTGGAATCGAAAAATGGAAGAGGAAAAGTGAATTAATAATTTACAAAAGTAAATACATTTTCTTTTGCTCTACTTACTGCTACATAGTAATGTCTTTTAGCTTCTTCATTATTATCTTTTAATTTCTGTGAAAATGATTCAATTTCTCAACGAACATTATATGTATTCAAAATAAAAACATTATCATACTCTTTTCATTTTGCTGAAGTTATGGTACTTGTAGAAATATAAATTTTATCATCTCGATTTAGATTTAGAATATCAATTAACGTTTTTCAATCAGCTTCATTAAATTTAACTTCCTTATTCTGAAAACAATCAATAATTATTTTAAAATACTCTTTATAATTTCATCATTTTTTAAATCAATCTTCTTGTAATATTTTTCAAATACAACTTATATTATCAGTATTTTTTAGCTTTATAATTCTTCAAAATATTTCTTGATAATTATTATCTCATTTTTCATAGAAAAATTTTAATTCTTTTTCAAGATCTGAATAGATAATATTTCAATTTACAAATGAAATTAATTTTTGAAAAAATAGTTTTAAATGAATATTGTAAATAGGTTTTTCTGTATATGGAAAGAATATTTCAGAATTACCATCAAGTAGTTGTTTAAGTGTTTTATTAAATTCTTCTCAAAGATTAGGTCAATAATCTTTTTTATCACTAGTAGGTTGAAATAGTATTACATTGTTTTTTCACTTAAATATATCTTTATTAGAATTTATTGTTGAAATTATATTATTTAATATTTCTTTATACGTATCACATCTATTTCTTCTAGCTGAATCATTGTTTCATAACATAAAAGAATTAAAATCTATTTCACAATTAAGGTTTTTTATATTTCAATCTATAGTAATCAATTCACTAGGTTCTTTAATTCAAGATAGTCTAATTTTATTCACTTCTTTTAAGATAGTATTTCAGAATCTATAAGTATTCGTTAATTCCCAATCTCATTCAAGTCAAACAAAATTAATCTCATTGAAATCCTCGAAATTTATTTGTTGATTTTTATCTCATACGCAAATAAATGTAATATCTCATTTTTCAATAATCTTATTAAAAATTTTCAAATAACAGTCTTTAGTGTCTTGATATTCATCAATAAATATATATTTAATTCATTTTTGTATTAAAATCTTATAAAAAATATCAAAATATTTTTCTTGTAATAAATATTTTTTATTTAATCAATCTAATATATTCCATTGTGAAGAAGTTTCTAAGTTATTTTCTGAAAAATTATTTGTTATTTTATTTAAAATACTTTTTTCTTTATAATCAGGATTTTCATTTTCTAAAATAGTATAACTAAATGGAATTATAAAATTTTCAATAAAAAAAGAAGCAACTGTTTTAATTTCTACATTATCTTTATTTCATATTTTATTTGAAATACTATCAATTGATGAATTTGAATGACTTAAAATATAAAAATTATCATCATGTCATTCTTCAATATATTTTGATATTATATGACTTAATAAATATGTTTTTCAAGTTCAAGGTCAAGCTTGAATTTGAAGTCATTTGAAACTTTCATCGTCTTTTTTCTCAAAAAAGTAATCTATAATTTTTTGTTTTGATTCATCAGGATTTTTATCTGACATAATTAATATTTATTAAAAAGGTATATCTTCTACAGAAATATCGTCTTGTTTTTTTTGTATACTAGAAGTTGCTTTAGGTATTCATAAATTTATTTTTTTTGACTCCTCTGTTTTATCTTGAGTTTCTTTTGTTTCTTCAACACCTTTCAATTTTCATTTTATCGAATTTAAAGCATCTTTAATATATTTTGGAATTTCAAAAGACTCACCAATATTTTCAAATAAATTATAAGCTAAGTCCGATTTTCAACCTATGTTATTAAAAAAGTTTTTATAATTATGGTTAAATTTTTCATCTTTTTGATTGTTATAATTAGTTTTATCTGCATTTATTTCTCATATAATATCTTCTAACTGTGACTTTCAAGTTTCCGAAGAAAAGCTTTTCTTCAATAATTCTAAGTTATCTATTGCTAAATCTATCTCTAATGTATCAAATCATGTAAAGAAATTAGTTTCATTAAAAATTCCATTATTTTTAGAATTTTCCATTCTTTTTTTTCAATGATATACTTCCTCTTTTGTAATATCTCCATCAGTAATGACGACCCAAGGTATTTGTAAAATTTCTGAGTATAATGCATAACAATAAAAATCTGTTGAATTCACATTTATTACACTAATTCAGTAATTATCTAAAGTTTCTCAAGTGTGTATTTCAAAAAATTTAGGCATTAATATTTCTTCTGCAATTCATTCAACAAAAATAATTCATCTTGAAAAAAGTAATTCTGCTTTATTTACATCAATAAAAATATTTAATTTATTTTTGAATTTGGAAATATCTCATTCTAAACTTATTGGTAAACTTTTTTCTGATTCTTTATTTATAAAAATAGTTTTTTTAATATCTTTAACAGCTCTAATAATATTAGGAGAATGGGTTGAAACTAATAAACTTGAATTACTAATATCAGAGAATTTATTTTTAATAAAATTTAATAAGTTTCTTTGCATTTGAGGATGTAGATGAGCTTCTGGTTCTTCCATTAAAATTAAATGATATTTTTCTCATTCATCATCTGTTTTTGTTAATGTTTCTAGTTCTTTTATATAAAAAATAGCAAAAACTGTAAAAATTATATATTGCCATCCTGTACTATTTTTACTTAAATGTTTATCATCTAAGTTTAATTTTAATAAATTTAAAAATGTAGACTGTGGAGGGTTTTCATCCGGGTCTAAAGTAACTGCTTTTATTCAATCTTGTGTTAATTTTATTTCATTTAAATATTTAAATAAATTTTCACTTTCAGAAGAATCTATGATTTTTTTCATTATATCATTTTCATTTAATTCATCCTTATTTAGCTTTATTAATTTTGGATCACTTTTATTTAAATCAAATAAATATTTTCAAACTTTATTATAAAATCAATTGTTAGAATAAAAATTTTGCTCAGTTCTTGCTCCATCAATATAAACAATTTGGATATATTTTTTTATATCATAAAGATTAATTTTAAAATCTTTTATTTTATCTAAAACTGGTTCATTTATAAACGTTTTTTTTCAATAGTACACTCATTCAGAATCTAATTTAGGCTGATAAAATCAAATTAAGACTTCTATATTATCATCATTTATTTTATTAATACAGTCTTTAAATAAATATAGATTATCTTCTTCTTTTTCTAATTCGAGAATACATTCAATAAGTAGATTTCATTCTTGTTTATTAAAATCATTTTCATTAAAAAATTTTGATAAAAAAATATTTGAATCAAATAATATCCTTAAACTATCAAAAATAGTAGTTTTTCATATTCAATTTTCTCAAACTATTAAATTTAGATTATCATCTAACAAATTTAATTCAAAGTTTTCAAAGTGTCTGAAATTTTTTATCATTAGTTGTTTTATTTTCATTGTTCCTTTTTCCTTAAACTCTAAAAATTTCCCTCTCTTAAAATCCTAATCACCAAACATAAAAAATCAAAAAATAATATTTTTCTATGTTAAAAAATAATATTTGTGTTATACAATTTAATATTCAAACATAACTGCAAATATTATTATTGACATTTAATTTATATGTTATAAAATAAATAAAATATAATTAATTTACTAAAAAAGTGAACGATAAAAATTCAAAATATAAGGAAATAGAAAATATTGAAGCAAAAGGTATTTCGGTTGTAGAAAAACCGACTGATGATTTAAAACAAGCAACTTTAGAACTGGTACAAGCGGTAATTTCTAAAGAAATCAATGAAGAAGATTCTGAAACACAACAATACATAGAATTACTATTGAAGTCATTTGGTTTCGAAATCGATAAATATTTAGAATTAGAAGAATCTATCACAGATAATGAAAAAATTATTGAAAAATTTGTGGTTTCAACGCAGTGAGAAAAAATTCTAAAAAATATTTTAACATTTCTCAAAGTTATTCAATTATTAGATAAAGAATTACATAAAGATTATAATTTCTCTTCTCTGAATAAAAAAATATCATATCATAACATAAAAACTCTGACGAAAGATAGTTATTCTCAAGAAGAATTGAAAATGTTAGCTTGAATTTCTGATGTGAAAAAAAATCCAGATGTAAATCAACAAATAAATCAAGATATTTCTTGATTGGATAAACAATGAATTTATAAACAAAAAATAAGTGAAATAATTGCATTATTAAATGTAGAAAAATTTTTAGATCAACAATCTGACTTAAATAATAATAGCTCTACAAAAGCAGAAAATCATATATTTCCAATATATAACAAAATTTTAAATCATGCAAAAACAGAAGTGAATGATAGATATGAAACTATTAGAATTTCTACAACTCAAATAAATCCAGAATATAAACAGGATAAAATTCTTCATAATATTCAAGATACAAAAACAATTGAATGAGAAAAGTATGAAAAAATAAAAAAACCATTTTATAAAAATATAAAATATTTATTTGCTGCTGCAGGAATAAGTTTAGCAGCATGATTTTTTACAGTCTGACAAAAAAAAGAATCTGTTGAAATAAAGAATATTCAAACACAGATTATAATGAGTGAAAATCAAAGAGTAGAATTATTTAATAAGCAGTTAGAAAAAATGCTGCAAAATAAAATTAACTCACTTATTCAAAAAAATGTTAATATATATGAAGCTAAAAATATTCTTTGATTAGAAGTTATCGAAATGTTTTGAGTTTTATTAAAACGTCACGGTTGACAAATAAAATCTATTAAAAGAAATTATAAATCAGACTCGCTAGTAAAAGGAAATACTATTAATGTAAAAATTCAAAATGAATTTATGTTATCTGAAACATATAATTATACATTTAATTACCCTATAATAAAAAGTCCTTTAAGTTTAGAACAACAAAGCAAAAGAGCTGTACATATATTAAATGAAAATTTAAATAATATAGCAAACAATCATAATAATTTAAAAGACTTAATGGATGAACTTGTTTCTAATTTCTGATTTATAATCGAAGAAGCGACTTATAATAGTTATCAAAATTATAATACTCAGGTAAATTACGATTATATTGATTCGAAAACTACAAAAGTAGATGTAACTTTTATTAATACAATTAATTGAGAAGAAATTCAATTAAGTTTCACTGTAAATAATATAAAAAATTATTAAAAAAAATATTTTTTCATCAGAAAAAATATTTTTTATTTTAATTTATGTAATAAATCTTTTGGTTTTTCTCAATGAATTCTCAAATATTCATCGAAGTAATTATTTCCATTTTGTGAAATACAGTTTTGTAAATAATTCTGATTGATTGTATCTGGATGAAGTTGGTTGATTTCATATCAACCGTGTGGACCTTCTTTTCAGTATTGTTTATAAAAATCTATGAATGAATTATAGGGATTAATAATCGGATGATGTCTATATTTTTGCTCTAATATTAACTTCGTATTATCTTCACAGATATAGGTCTGATTAGTAAAATTATCTGGATTTTTATACCAATTGTAATATTTAGTATATAAATTTGTCATATCAGAAGCTATGACAGAAAAAACTATAAAAAATCCTATTACAAAAATATCTCTATATAAATAAGCAAATTTATCAAATATTTTTATGAAAAATTGTTTCGAAAAATTTATTTTTGGTTTATTCTTTTTTAAATAAAAAATATAATTAATAAAACTTCCTAAAAGATACAATATTCACAGATAAATAATAAATATTCAAAATATAAATATTACAATATCAAAATCAAAACCTGAATAGTTTTTCAAGAAAATAGTAGATGTCTCAGTTCTTAAAAATTCATCATAGATTCAAATCCACATAAATAAATAAAAACTAATTGCTAAATATATATTTATAAGAAATTGTTCGAAAAAATATTTTTTGATTTTAAATTTATATAAAAAAAGTGAATAAATCAACGATAATCAACTAAATACAATTACTACCAAAGCTATAGCTTTTGATTTATCTATCCTTAGATTTTCAGAAATAAATCAAGATTTTAGAAAGATAAATTTAAGTAAAAAATATATAAGTATAAAAATTCAGTAAAATATAAAATTTAATAATAATATTTTATTATTTTTAAAATATTTTGAAATAATATAAACAAATATTATTGCTATAAGTAAAGTTAGAAACATTTTTTATTTTAATTTATGTAATAAATCTCTTGGTTTTTCTCAATGAATTCTCAAATATTCATCGAAGTAATTATTTCCATTTTGCGAAATACAGTTTTGTAAATAATTTTGATTCATTTTATCTGGATGAAGTTGATTGATTTCATATTCTAAATCTCATAGTGGCTTTCAATAATTATCATAAAAATCGAAGAAATTATTATGAGGATTTTTCACTGGATGATGAGGACTTCTAATATCTAATATTAATTTCGTTTTATCTTCGCAAATATACGTTTGATCTGTGAAAAAATCTGGATTTTTATACCAATTATGATAATGAGAATACATTTTTAAAATATCGTTTATAAATAAAGATAAACAGATAACTAAAATAGATACGAAAATATCTCTGAGAAAATAAAAGAATTTTTTAGAAGAAGATTCTTTTATGAAATATGAATCAGTTACAAAAAAATATAAAAAAGATAAAATAAATATCACAGCAATAACTACAAACCAAATTCAAGAAAATATATATTCTCCAGTAATTGAATCTATAAAATTGTAATTATAATTTCAAAAATGAGTTTCGTATTGAAATTCCCAGTAATAGAGTAAAAATACCGTTCAAAAAAGAGCAAAAGGTGAAATATATTTTTTGTAATCACGTGAATTATTATAAAATAATCAGACAAATGAAACAATAATTATTCAAATCAGTGATAATCAAATCAAAGAAAGTCATATTAAAACTTTTTGAACATCTGGAATAAATCTATATATAAATTCGATGAAAACACAAAAAATATTAAATATTAATACTGAAATTACTCAAAACAATAAAAAGATATTTTTGTTTAAATATCTTTTTATCAGTCATAAAATTCACAGTAAAAATAAAATCGTAATTATCATATTTATTTATTTATTTATTTATTTATTTCAGAAATAAAATTTTCTTGTTTTTTAATAAGTTCTGATAAATCTTTTTTATAATCTATAAAATTAATATTTGGAATAAAAAAATTATAAATTCCAGATTGAGTGAAAATATTTTTATTTTGAGAAATATGTAAAGAATTGAGTTCAATATAATTTTTATATCATACAAAACGAGAATAATTTTTAAATTCTTCGAGATTAAAAATCAATGAATTATTTATTTTTTCTTTTTCATCAATAAATAAAGAATATTCTGAAATTATAATATTTTGAAAAATTTTATCTGGATTTTTTATAGTATTTTGAGAGAAAAGTTCAGAAATTTTATTTTTTTGAGAAAGAGTCAGAGAATTATTTTCTGATAAATATTCGAAATTTTCTATAATTTGTTCTCATAAAGTATTTGAAACTAGAAAAGAAATTAAACCTAAATCACTTTCTCTTAATAATTTTGAAAGAGTGAAATATTTTTGATAAATAGAAATAATTTTATCAAAATTATTTTGATTATATAATTTTTGATCAACTATTTTTTGAAATTTTAATACTGACACAAAACCAGTCAGAGAAAGATATTTTCAAAATTCTTCACTATTTTTTAGAAATTTTTTGTTTGAAATTTCTGTTAAAATTGAAATATGATTTTCATATTTTTCCGGACTATTTTCGAGATATTCTAGAGAATCTTGAAGTGTTTTATTTATTTTTTCTTCATCACATGTAGTATTCTTATCAAAGCAACGAAGATTAAAGTTTTGAATATCAGCTTGAAATTGAGATGTGAAATTATCTATGAGAGTATAGGCATTTTGAGAATCGTTGAATGAATTTTCAGATTGAATTGTTTTAAAATTTTCATCTATTATTTTTTCTACATCCGCATTATTAAAAATAAATATGTAGTAAGAAATTCACAAAAATAGAAAAACTCAAAAACTGTATAAATATTTTATAGAAATATTTTTTGAAATAATATTTTTCGTAAAAATTCATAAAATTAAAATCCAAAGTAAAAATGGAATATAAAACATAAAGATAATATAGTTTTCCATGTAACTTTCGGTAAAAATTCCACCTGTAAAAAGATTTATAAATATGTTTATCGCATAGAAATTATACAGAGATAAAATTATTCCCAGAATAAAAAATACAATATTCATAAATTTGTTGTTATATCTTTTCATATTATTTATTTAATAAATATTTGTCATATAATATAAATTTTTAAATATATTCAAAATATAAAATATCGAATATTTTGACATATTTAATATATTATTTATATTTAATTTAATTACATGTAATAAATCACTCCAATGGGAAATGTAACATATATAAATAAATGCCAGCAAAGAGAAGTAAATAATACTAGTACTCCAGATTTTGTGATTAAAAAATTACAAAATCTACTTCTTTTACATGTAGAAAATTCATATAAAAATTTCTCAAAAAATGGAGAACAAATGGAAACAAAAGAAATTTTAAAAATACTTGATTCTTCTGATTTTTGCTTTGATTCACATATTCAACAAGTCGATGAAACATATGAATTGACTCAAAATTGAAAAAATATATTAATCGAAATGCTCATGAAATATGAAATTATTTCTACATTAGAAAAAAAATATTTAGAAAAATATGATTTCTGAGAATTAAATGATTTATTAACACAAATAAATCCATTTTTAGAAGAAAATATTGAAATAAAACAAGAATATTCTTGAGTTGATTTAGTAAAACTTGAAAAACAATTTTGAAAAGATGAATATGAAGAATATGAAATATTAGAATATAGAATCTGAGAATATTTGGAAAATTACCTTGAATATTCAAATGAATTTAAAATGAAAAAATCTGAAATACAAATTTTATTACAGGCTTTTAAATATGCAGATTATGAAGAAATATCTTGTTGATTAAATCAACCTGGAGATTCATTAACAGATTTATTTATAGAAGTACAATATGAAAGTATTTGAAATCTTCGCAAAACTCTAAACGTTATTTCAATTGCATTAAATCAAGAAGGTCAAATCGATAAAAATACTTTTTCACAACTAAAAAATAAAATCCTTGAATGAATTTCAAAAATAATAAAAAAATAAAAAAACTCTTTTTAAAAAAAGAGTTTTTTTATTTTTTATCCGTTACAACACGCAATTGAATAAGATTCATTACAATAATCTATTGATGTATTTCATGAAGTTGAAATTACTGTTCACCTAAATGCTCAACCTGAATTATTTGTATTAGTGATCCAATAAGTACAATTGTATGCTTCATAACGTGTATAATCCATAACCCAAGATTTAGCTGATGGATTATCGGCTCATGACTTAACTAAATCTTGAGTAGAACATATTCTAGATCAAGGAAATTCCAATTGACACTTTTTAGTTGGTCCACCAAATCCTCACATATTACCATTATAAGTAGCTGTAGTATATCCAGCAAAACTTACTCAACCACCGTTAGCAGAGATTTGAGAATCTACGTATGATTTTGTAACTAAGTCATCACTATTTATGTTCACTGAAGTAAGTTTTCAAACTATTTCATTCCAACCAGATGCCGTTAGTGGATCACCTGAATTTACCGTTGAAAGTGCTGCATAAACTCATAAAACACTAAATCATGCAAGCAAAAAAATAGATACAGATTTAATATAAGATTTAAAAAAATTCATAATATGTTTTGTATTAATAATATTATATATTTAAGTATATAAATGATTTAATTTTTGTATAATAAATTATTTTTTTAACATTGAAGGTTTTATAAAATATTTTATAAATAAAAAAAACTCTTTTTAAAAAAAGAGTTTTTTTATTGCATTGGAACTTCTAAAATTAAAACATCAAAATTATCACTTTCAGATTTGATTTCGATATTATTTTCATCGGTGAATCCAATAGCATCTTTTGCGTGTACAATTTCTTCATCAATAGTACCATTTCAATAAATACTCATCATATATATTCCGTTACTCTCCAAATGTTTTTTATAAAAAATTGATCTTCATTTTTCTAAATCTACACGAGAAATATATGCGTCTTGATTGATAAAAACATTTTTATCTGATTTATTAGGTGAAACAAGTAATTGAAAATTATTTTTTCTATTTTCAGGTAAAAATTTCTTTTGGTTATATTGAGGTTGAATATCATTTTTTTTCGTTTGTATCCAAATTTGAAATGAATTTGTTTCTTGAATATGAGATGGATTAAATTCAGAATGTAAGACTCATGTTCCAGCTGACATTGCTTGAACTTCTCCTGCTTGAATCACTCAACTATTCCCCATTGAATCTTTGTGCTCTAAGGCTCCTGAAAGTACGATTGTGATTATTTCCATGTTGTTATGTGGATGAGTTCAAAATCATTGTCCTGCTGCAATAATATCATCATTTATTACTCTGAGAGTTCAAAAACCCATTTTTGATGGATTAAAATATTCTCAAAAACTAAAACTATGTGCTGCTTGAAGCCAACCAAAATCAAAAATTCATCTTGAAGAACCAGTATGTATTATTTTCATAAAAATATAAATTATATAATAACTATAAAAAATATAGCTATTAACCTTAATTAAAAATTAAATACTTGTTTTATTCAAAACGAAGTGCGTCAATTGGACGAAGTTTTGCTGCCTTATATGCTGGTAATAATCAGAAAAATATCCCAATGAAAAGAGAAAATCAAACACTAATAATAATAGAATTAATAGAGATTATTGCTGCTATTGAAAAGAAATTAAGTCAAAATACAACAGCATATGAAAAAATTACTCAAATAATTCCTCAAATCACACTTAAACTCAAAGCTTCGGTTAAAAATTGTAATAAAATATCTTTTTTAGAAGCTCAAATAGCTTTACGAATACCTATTTCTTTTGTTCTTTCGGTTACTCAAACGAGCATAATATTCATAATTCCAATCCCTCAAACTAATAATGAGATGGCAGCAATACCACTTAAAAGCATAGTTAAAGTACCAGTAATAGAAGTTATTCTCTCAAGCATTTCAGCTTGATTTCTTATATTATAGGGCAGTGAATTTGGATTATCAACCTCTAAATAATCTTGTAAAAATTCATTTAATTGCGCTTGCTTTTGTTCAACTAAATCTGAATTCTCAACTCTAATAGTTACTTGAGAATAATGTTTTTGTCCAGCAATACGTATTCAAACTGTTGTAATTGGCATAAAAATAACACTGTCATATTGAGAATTTTCATCAATTACTCATATTATTTCTAAAACATGTGATCACATTTTTACTCTATTTCAAACTGCTTGCTGTGATCAAAATAACTCTGTAGCAACTGTATTTCAAACTACAGCTACTTTTTGGAGTTTATCTAAATCATAAGATGAAATATTTCTTCATTCTACTAATTCTAGATTAGTAGCAGATAAAAATTGTTTATCTACACCATTTATACTTACAGACATATCAACTCAGTTATATACAAGTTGTCCATTTGAAGAAATAATAGGTAATACAGCTTGTAATCAATCAATATTATTTTGTATTGATTCCACAAGAGGTTTATTTAAAAAATTAGTTGATGTAGATTTATCACGTGTAGATCACCATCCTCATCCTGGTGAAAGAGTGAGTACATTTGTTCACATTTCTTCTATTTGATCTATTATTTGTTTTGTACTTCCATTTCAAATTGCAGATAAGATAATTACCGAAGCTACTCAAATAATAATTCAAAGCATAGATAAACTCGCACGGAGTTTATTTGACCAAATTGATTCGAGTGAATTTATAAAATTTTCTAAAAATTTATTCATAATTTTATGTTAATAATCAGTCCTTAATATGAATATGTTTTGAAGCATATGCATCAATCTCATCTTCATGCGTGATTAAAATAATTGTAGTTGCTTGATTATTGAGTTCTTGTAATAAATGCATTATTTCATCTCAAGTTTTAGAATCAAGTGCTCCTGTTGGTTCATCGGCTAAAATAAATTTAGGATTTATAGCTAAAGCTCGCGCTATAGAAACTCTTTGTTGTTGTCATCAAGAAAGTTCATTTGGAAGATGATTTTTTTTGTCTTCCAATCAAACTTTTCTTAAAGCTTCTAATGCCATTTTTTCTCTCGTGAGTTTATCGATTCCTTGATATGAAAGTGGGAGCATAACTTGTTTTATAACACTCATACGAGAAATTAAATTATAACTTTGGAATATAAATCATATATTTTTACCACGAATAGCTCATAATTCATCCTCAGATTTTCAAAATAATTCTTGTCAATCAAATATATAACTCCCGGAAGTTGGTATATCAAGCATTCAAATTATATTCATTAAAGTTGATTTTCATGAACCACTAGGTCACATAATAGAAACAAAGTCTCACTCTAAAATCTCAACATCAATTCATTTTAATACTTTGAGAAGATTGTCTCACATAATATAATTTTTTGTAATATTTTTTAATGTAATCATATTTTTATTTAATAATTATCTTTGCCTTCCTCCTGTCTGAAAATTTCATGCTGGTTTTACACCTCAACCTGTAGGTCAAAATAAAGTAGTAGATTCTTCTTTTCAAGTAACCTGCCTTTGTCTGGTATTTTGAGAAATAATTATATCTCAAACTTCTAGACCAGAAATAATTTGAGTTTTACCATCTAAAGTAGCTCAAATTTCAACAACTGATTTTTCTATTTTTGTACCTTTTTTTATATTTACGATACTATTACCATCGTTATTTTGTGAAATAAAATTTGAATCTATGGCAATAATATTATCTAATTTATCAGTAAATATTTCTATATCCGCTGTCATTCAAGACAATATTTTTTTATCGAAATTTTCATCGCGAATTGAAATATATACTTGATATGAGACAACACCTGAATTATTTACTGGAGTAGTATCTACACGTGATACTTCAGCCTGTACATCTAAGTTTGGATAGGCATCAAATGTAACTATAGCACTATCGTCTTTTTCTACATTTACAATGTCAACTTGATCAATCATCACAGTAATTTGTAATTGATTTGGGTTTTCTATGTAAATAGTTTTATCAGTATCATTGGTAATTTTATCTCACACTTGATAATCATTATTTGTAATTATTCCGTCAAAAGGGGCAATAATTTGATAATCTTCAAGTGAATCATAAGCGGATTGTAACTTAATTTCAGATTGTTTTATAGAATTTGTCGCACGCAAAATATTTTTTTGTGTTGGTCATTCTAAAAGTTCCTCTTGTTTGATAAGAGCTAAATCATACGATTTTTTCTTATCATCGAGATTATTTTGTTTATTTTCTAGTTCTACTTTTTGATTTGCTAACATTTCATTGAAATCATCTTGCGCAGTTTCTAGTGATTGTTTTGCTTTTTCTAAAGAAAATTTTTGATTGTTAATAGATTCTTGTTTTGATAATAATTCTGTTTGTTGAGAATCAGATAAAAGATCTAAATCCGTTAAGTTTTCCAAAGTATGAATTTCACTTCTAATTTGAGAAATTTTATTCAAAGTATTATTTCTATTTGAAAGTGTAGAAGATTTCATAGAATTAATTTCACTTTGTGATAAACTTCCCACACTTACAATACTTGAATCAACAGCTTCATACAGTGAATCTAGAGTTTCATAACTATGAGAATAAATATTTAAGATATTTGTAAGAATTTCAGAAATTTTTTCTTTCTCTCATGAATAATCATAATTGTTTATAAGAACTTTTAGCGTTTCTAGCTCTTGTAAATTTTCTCTTAAAGATTGTTTTGCATCATATTTTAATCCAGTATTTTTTGCAGATAAATATTGATCATAATCATCATTTAGATCTTTATTTTTATCAGTAATTCATAAAATCTGATCAGCTTGATCAATAATTATTTTAATATCTCAAAGATAACTGAGAAAATCATTTTCCATATTTAAAATAGTCGTAGATTTTGAACTTTGAGAATTATTGAGTGATTGTGAATTTTGTTTTATAAAAATTTCAAGATTTTTTTCTGCAATTTCTAAATTTACTTCATCAGAGCTAATATCTGTTTGTAAATTTTGTATATTTTGCAGTGATTGCTCTATTTTATTATTTTGTGAAATTTTTAAATTTTCTAATTCTTTTTGTGCAATTTTATATGCATTTTCAGATTGAATAATACTATTTTTTGCAGAAGTTAAATCACTTTCATCTTTGTCTTCGTACAGTTCTTGATAATCTAGATTTGCATTTGTGAGAGAAATTCTAGCAGTTTCAATTGAATCATAGGCATCTTGATCGTCAATTTGCGCGATTATATCTCATTGTTTTACAGAGTCTCAAACATCAAAAAAAACTTGCGTAATACTTCAAGCTTTATTAAAACTCAATGATTGCTCATCTTCTAATGAAGCTTCTCAAACAACAAAAATAGAGTTTTCTAGCGAACCAGTTGAAACAGTTAATTCCCTATTTTGAGCAAAAGTTTCATATCATGAATTAATATCATCTGTATTATTTGCAATAAAAAAATATCAACCTAAAACAAATCAAGTGATAATAATAAAACTAATAAATTTGTGCTTTATAAAAAAAGCGAAAAAAGGAGGCTTCATATATAATAAGTAAATAATAACTCACAAAATATACAAACCTTAAGTAAGACTTAATTAAGAAAAATAATATTTAAAAATAAAAAAGAATAAAAGTCTCAACTTTTATTCTAATAGAGTTTCATGCATACCAATCAAAAGATGATAAATACCAGACCTACAAAATCTCAAAATGTGAAGTTTTCTCAAAGTAATAGCACTCAAATCGGAATATACGCAACAGGAATAAAGCTTCATAAAAAATTTTGAAAACTACTACTTGGATGAGATTTTGTGTATTTTTGCGTTAAATAACTTCATAAAAAATCAAATCAAGCAATTAAAAACATTAAAATAATCAGTGTTGAATTTAAATTATTTTCACCCGGAAAAAAATAATATAAAACTAAGCTAACTCACAAAGCTATTAGATAACGAAATCCTACTATTTGATCTCAGCTATTATTTTGTGAAATTAATAATTTTTTATTTGTGATTCATTTTAAACTTAAAAAAAAGCTCACAACCAGTGAAATAATTAGACTCATTGAACTTATTTATAAATAAATTTTTAATTATAATAAAATAAATACACAAAAATACAAAATAGAATATAAAAAAAATTTTTTATTTTTCTATTGCTCTATATAATAAGAAATATTAACGCATAAATACGAATAATGAATTGTACAAAAACACTAATATTTCTCGATACAGAAACAACAGGAATTATCAAAGATAATTCAAATACTATTCAATCTAATGGTGATTTAATCCAACTTGCTTATAGAAAAATCGAAAATGAAAATCAAACTGATAAAAATATTTTCGTAAATACTGATACAAAAATAGAAATTTGAGCTATGGCAACTCATGGGATTTATCCTAAATTATTAGCAGAAAAATCTGGTGGAACATATATATCAGATATTACTCTTGATAGAAATACTTTTGCGAGTGACGTTTTAATCGCACATAATTCTGATTTTGATGTTTCTGTTTTAGAAGTAGCTGGATTCACTTGTAGTAGACAAGTTGTAGACACTTTAAAAGTAGCTAAAATCCTATTATCAGAGGGAATATTTGAAAAATTCTACGATAATAATCCAGAATATGTCAACATGCAATATCTCAGATATTATTTCAAACATTATGAAATTTTAGATGCAAATGGAAACGCTGAAGTTACAACGGCTCATGATGCTTTTGGTGATGTAGTAGTTTTACAAAAAGTATTTGAATCAATGTTTAATATTATCAAAACACAATTAAATATTTCTGATGATGAAACATTAGAAACAATGATCGAAATGTCTCAAAAAGAATTTTTACTTATCTCAACTATGGCTTTTGGAAAATACAGAGGGAGAACTTTTGAAGATGTTGCAAAAATGGATTCAAACTATTTACAATGGATTATTGATGCTGATTTCACAGAAGATGTTAAATATACTTGTAGTGTTCATCTTGGACAAATTGAAGATAAAAAATTCTTTAGTTAAAAAATAAAAAGTAGAAGTTTTATAAAACTTCTACTTTTTTTGGTTGTAAAAATAATTTTGTTGTAAAATATATTACTCAAATAGTTATCATTGTAGTTAATATAGATATAATATTATAATCTAATCTATAGCTTAACTCTCAAATTAATTTTATAAAATTTATTCCAGATAATAAAATAAGTAAAAACATTAAATATTTTTTTATATCTATAGATTCAATTTTAAAAAATAATAAAAGTATTTTTAATGAAAAAAATGTTGAAATAAATAAAGAAATTGATGTAATAATAAGAATTAAAATATTTAATAGTATTAAATATTCACTAAATAGTGAAAAAATATATATTGTTTTTGGTGAAAATATTGAAAAAATTATATTTACAAGAGTTGTTATAAGAAACAATAAAATTAATTGAGTAAATACTTTTCAAATCGAACTTAAATATTTGCTATAATCCATATTTTGTATTTATTTTTAAAATATTATAGTCAATATAATACTATATTTATTTCCTATATCAAATAATAAATACTTTTTATTTTATTTTTATATCTAAATGTTGTAATAATCAGAATACATTTTCTCTATTAAAAATAGTTCACTTTAGTGTATTATGATTTGGATCAATTACGAAGCTATGACTTCCTGAAAAATCTACTTTTTCTAGTTTCGTTTGAAAAAATATGGATTTTTCTAGATTACAATATTCAAATTTTGAGTTTTGTAGATGTGTTTGAGTGAAATCACACTCTTTTAATTCACAGTCTGCAAAAATAGTATTTTTCATTTCTAATCAATAAAAACTACACAGTGAAATATCACAATCATAAAAATTTATTTGTAATAATAGACTTTCTAGATCTACAAATTTCAATCACATTATTTTACAATCTTTAAATCAGATTGTATCAAAAGTTGTATTTTTTAGTTGAATATTTGATAAATTACACTTGTGGAATTCACAATCATGGAATCTTTTCTGAGAAAAATTATAATTAGAAAAATTAATTCAATAAAAAGAAAAATCTGATATTTCATCTAATTGCATTATTTCATCGATTTTTTCTTGTGTAATTTTTTGCATATATACTAATTTTGAATATAAAATTTTTAATATTTTAATCCAATAAAATTAATTTCAAAATAAAAAAGGAAAATATTTTCCTTTTTTTTATTTTATAAAGACTCTGTTTGTAAGACTTTATTCATTAATCTTTTTTCAGTACCATGTGATTTTTTAAAATTTCCTCTATATTTATGACTTCATTTTTTCCCAATATGTTCAGCTTTAAAAGTATTGAGCATAGTTTGTTCATCATCGGAAATTGTTTCTCAAGCTTTTACTTTTTCTAAAATCGCTTGAATTTCAGCTTTCTTTTCTTCCATTTCTAATTTTTTAGCTTGCATTTCAGATTTTTTTTCAATGATTTCTGCTCTAATAATCTCTTGTTGAGCTGTAAGAGTTTCTCCAGCTAATAATGCATCAATTACTTCATTATGAGATTTTCTTTCAGCTTGCTTTTCTTCTCTTTGTACTTGCATTTCAACTTTTTGTTCATCTGTTAATTCAACTCTTTCGAATTTACCTTTTTGAAATTCTTTTACAGTGTTTGTAGTAGTTGTAGATAATTCTTCATCAGCATAAGAATAAGAGAGACCAGTAGCAGATACAGCGATTAAAGCAGCTGCAGCAATTAATTTATTTGTTTTCATAATAGTTTGTTTATAGTTAAATATAGTATAACCAGTAAATAAATAAGTAATTCGCGAGATTACGAGATATACATTAATCAGTACGATTAAGAATGAAGTAATAATTTTATAAAAATATAAATTATAAAATATTACTTTTTTGAGAAACTTATTTTATTCGTAAAATATAAATAATTACATAATTTTTTACACGAATGAATTCAGAAATTAAATCAACAAATCTCATAGCACTCAACAAACCAAAAGGATACGTAGTAACAAAATCAGACGAACTGGGGAGAAAAACTGTATACCAACTCTTACCACAATGGGTTTTTGATGATGGTTGGATGCCAATTTGAAGGCTCGATTTAGAATCAAAAGGATTATTACTGTTCACTAAAAATGGAAAAATCAGCAATGTACTCACAACTCCTGGAAACTGTAAAAAAATCTATGAAATCTGGGTAAGATGATTTGTAACACCCGAGCATATTCAAATGGCTCTCGATTGAGTAGAAAGTCCTCACGGAATTCTCAAAGCAAAATTTGTCGAAAAAATTTGAAATGGTTGAGCAAAAACCAAACTCAGAGTCCAACTCGACGAAGGAAAAAATAGACATATTCGTCGTTTATTTTGAGCCATGAAAGATCCAAAACATGGAACTTCCCTCAAAGTTTTATACCTAACCAGAGTAAGTATTTGAAGTCTAGAGCTATCACTCGAAAGCTGAAAATGGGATTTTATCACCAAACAAGAAGAAAATAATTTACTTTGATGATTGTATTAAAAACATATTTGACATATTACTTTTTTTATATAAAAAATATTTACAAAAATTGGAGGTCAACATGAATATGTTGAAAAAAATGAAAAATTGTAAAAAAAATCAGCCATAGGCTGATTTTTTTCTTGTAAATTAATATAGTATTAAATTAATAATAAATATAAATTTTTAATTATCTAAAAGATTTACCGTTTTTGATTTTGTATCTTTCACTTCACCTATAACTTGACCATCAATAAGTTTAGATTCTCTTTTAATTCTAATATTGATTTGATGCATATTATTATCTTCAACATGAAAATCCTTTTTATCATTTCTAAAATTAAACCCTTCTACTTCTAGGTGAAAATCATCTAATTGCAATCCATCAATTCCTTTAATATTATCATAAAGATCGCTAATCAATCAACCATAATTATCACTTTTAATTTTAGCTATATGAATTCATTCTCTTGATTCATTTGAACTTTTTGTAATATTAGCAATCATATCGTCAAGATTTAATAACGATTTATCGAAATCAGCTGGGAAATAATCTCATATTTTTGACCAAATAACCTCTCAGAATTTTTTTTCAATTTCATTATACTGATTCACTAAAGTTCATAATGTTAAATCGTAAGAAACAAGTTCTATATTTTTTCACATATTTATAATAATTATTAAAGTATATTATCATTATTATACTATAATCTTATGATTTTATGCAAAATATAATATAAAAATATTTATCTAACTAATTTATACTGAGAATACTTTATTAAAATTTATTTTCAAAAATAGAAAATAAACAAGAAAAAATATAATCTGATTTGCTAAATATAGAATAAAATTTACATTATCATCCATTGAATATTCATAATAAATATTTATATATCAATTAAAAACGAAATAAGATAATCAGAAAAATAAGCATAAAAGAAAGGTATTTTTAGTAATCTTGAAATATTTTTTATCTATTTTTAGATAATTTTTTAATAATTTAGTGACAAAATATGTTGTTAAATAAAGGGATATTAAAATAATTACAAATGAAATGATATTTTCCAAAATACTATTTCAATCTAGTAAACCTAGTCATGATAATTTTAATATCATAGAAAATAATATTAAAATTGCTATGAAGCAAAAATATTGAATTAAAAGCAAAAATATTATTTTAAACGTGAAAATAAGTTTTGAAAGCATCATTATTGAGCATTTATACAAAGTAATGATTGTATAATAATTTTAAACACATTAAAATCAATTTAATATATTAAAAATTATATAAGAAATTAAGTATCTCTCGAAATTCTACTCATAACTGAATCGATAAAATTAGTATCTAATTCCCTATTTTTAAAATTAAATCAGAATTCTATAACTCATCAATCTACTTCAAATATATATCTAGTTCTATCATTAGATACAAAAGCATAATTATTTAATCATTTCAAAAAATAATTATTCTCAAAAATATATGACTTTGATCTATAATAATCAATAAGTAAGTTTAATTTTTCATTTCATTGTCTATCTATAAGTTCATCTTCGTTACACCAAGTATATAATACAGGACATCATGAAATAAAATGGTTTTTTATAGAAAAGCTTATATTTTTATCTTTATCATAAAAATTATGTCATGAAAAACTATCAGTATCCAATGCTACATTTTTCTCCCATTTTTTTGGATATGAAAACTTTATATTAGGAAAATGGTAACTTCAGTTAGGAAAGTAGTCTTTATTATTCCAGAAATTATCATGAGTCAATTCTATCCATTCAATTCTAACAGAATCTTGCTCATTATGTAATTTTCATAAATTATCCTTATTTACATTAATGTTATTTTTATCATTTTTAATAGCATTAATATTTTTATTATTATTTTCTATATTACTTTTTTCTTGACTATTGCAAGAAACTAGAGCAAAAACTAATAAAATTAAACAAATAATTTTTCTCATAATATTTTTTTTAAAAAAATAAAGCTTGAACTAGTTTTCTACTAAATTCAAGCTAATTATATACATTTCTTTGTAATTCAATTTTGGTGGACCCACCGGGCTACGATCCCGGGACCTATCGCTTAAGAGGCGAGTGCTCTACCAACTGAGCTATGGATCCATATAAAATGTGAAAACAGTCTAAAGAAATTAGACAAAATTGCAAATTTTATTCTTATTTTAGAGATAATTTCAGAAAAGTCTGAAATTATATGAAATTAATCTTGCAACTGCTCAAATCTCACTATAATCAGATAAATACTTTTAAATTAATTGCTTTCATGCCATACATAAATCCATATATTGCTCCAGTTGAGGAACATAAAAATATAGAAACTGACATAACAAAAATAGCTCAAAACAAAGGAAAATGGAAAGAATTTTTCTGAAATACAAATCCGGTAAGACTGGAAATTTGAACTGGATTAGGGAATTTCTTTAGTTGAGAAGTAGCGAGTAATCCTGAAATAAATTTCTTAGGAATGGAAATAAAATTTAAAAGATGTTTTACTACTGCAGAAAAAACATTAAAAAAATGAGGGAAAAACTTCTTCATTGTAAAAGAATTTGCGCAAAAACTAGATGAATTTATAGCTGATGGAGAACTCCAACAAGTATATATTTTTTTTCCAGATCCTTGGGGAAAAAAAGATAGACAAAAAAAACATAGAGTTCTCCAAGCAGAATTTCTGACTCTGATTCATGAAAAACTAGAAAAAGGATGAAAAATCATCTTCAAAACTGATCACGAAGATTATTTCAAAGATACTCTGGAAGTACTCGAAGAAATAAATCTCTTCAAACAAGAACATAAAAGTTTTGATTACGAAAAAGAATTATCACAATTTTTCGATAAACAAAATATGACAGAATTTGAAGTCATCTTCAGCGAAAAAAAAGTTTGCTACATTGAACTCATAAAAGAATAATATTTAAAAAAATATTATTCTTTTTTTTATAATTAATTATACAGCTTTAGTCTTCCCTTTTCCAAAGGGAAGTGCCTGAAAGGCGATGGGATTATTTATTTTTATTCTCATATTTTAAAAAAATCACAAAAAAAAGAAAGATTTTTCAATCTTTCTTTTTTCGAAGTTGGAATTACCCGTTTCTTCTATCTTCAGCGAAGTCAACTTTAACAGCTCTTCCATCGATTTCAGCTCCGTCAAATTCTTCTTTAGCTTTAACTGCGTCTTCAACTGAGTTGAATTCAACAAATCCAAAACCTCTAGATTTGTTAGTTTCTCTATCAGTAACGATTTTAGCGTATTTTACTTCTGCAACTTCAGCAAAAATATCTCTTAATTGGTTAGAGTCGATATTCCAAGAAATACCTCCTACAAAAACTTTACTAGTTTCCATATAACAAAATGTTATAAAATATAATATATGAAATAATACCTTTGACTTTGATTTATGAGAAACATGGTAAAAAATGACATGAGTACACTTGATCAATTGACATATGAATTCTTATTTCGTTTAAACTATATCCATATATTTATAAAATGCAAATAGTTTTTTAGAGTTTTTATATTTTTATGATATATCTAAATATATAATAAAAAATTTGAATAGAAAGGGAAAAAAATAGTTAGTATTATTATTTAAAAAAAATAAAAAATAAAAATATTAAAATAATTTTAGGTTATTTAAAAATTTTATTTATACTATTTATATAATTATAATTTAAAATATATTATTATGAATTTTGATTCTCTTAATAGTGAACAAATGAATATTCTTTTTCAAAAATTAGTCGATTATTCTGCTGTGATAGTACCAAAAGTAGTATGAGCATTATTGGTATTATGGATTGGTTTTAAAATAGTAAATATGATAAACCGTGGTGTCCATAAAATCATGGATAAAAACCATTGGGATCCAATGTTAGAGAGTTTTCTTTCAAGTCTCATTTCAATATTACTTAAAGTAATGGTGGTAATTTCAGCAGCAGGTATAATCTGAGTTCAAACAAGTTCGTTTGTTGCAATGCTTGCTGCAGCAGGTTTAGCTATTGGTATGGCACTTTCAGGGACACTTCAAAATTTTGCTGGATGAGTAATGATTTTGATGTTTAAACCATATAAAATTTGAGATTATATTGAAGCAGGATGATATTCAGGAAGTGTTTCACAAATTCATATTTTTAATACAATTTTATTAACTCCAGATAAAAAAACTATTATTATTCCTAACTCTGATATAAGTAATTCTGCAATGACAAATTACTCGAGTGAACCAGTCAGAAGACTCGATATGCAAGTTGGAATCAGTTATTCTGACGATATTGATCTCGCAAAAGATACACTTTTAGAATTGGCAAAAGCAGACTCTAGAGTGATGCAAGATAAAGATATCACTATTGTAGTTGATTCACTTTGAGATAGTGCGGTAATTATAAACTTTAGATTTTTCTTAAAATCATCAGATTATTGGCCAACAAAATGGGAAATGACTGAAAAAATTAAAAAGACATTTGATAAAAAAGGTTTGAACTTCCCTTTTCCACAAAGAGATGTTCACACATATCAAACAAAATAAAATAAAAAACTTCCCGGGAATTTCCCGGGAAGTTTTTTATTTTATTCAAATATTTTCTTGTGTATTTACTTTGATGAGATTATTTTTTTGTAATATTTCTTGAGTAGAAAAAATTTTATTTTCTGGAATATTTTTTATTTTTTTAAATCATTCCATTGCTAAATCATCCGTAATGATAAAGTCTGAATTATCAATTATATTATGAAATTTTTCTGAAATATTTTTGTTTAAATACATATGTCCAACCATAATTCATTTTCATAATAATTTTGTATTTTCTAAAAAATATTCAAAAACTAACAAATTATTTTCTACATATTGAGAGTTTTGAGAATAATCTAAAATATCATTATGTGAATCAACTTTCCCTGCTCCGTGTCCAGGAAAATGTTTTGCATACAAGACAACTCCAGTAACTTTTGAGGCTTCGATATAAGCATCTATCAGACTAAAATAATCTAAAACATTATCACTAAAACTTCTATTTAATCCAGAAATAATTGGATTTCATAGATCCAAATCTGCGATAAATCCGTGTGTATTAATCCCATGGATTTGTAAATTTTTTAGTTGTATAAATGTAATAATTTCTAGGAAATTTTGTTTATTTTCTTGTGAAATATTTTTATAAAACTTTCAAATATTTCACATCGATGGAAAATATTGAGAGTTTCAAAATAACTTTTTTACACTCTCTTTTTCTTGTGAATCTAGTGAATTATAACGGAAATAAACATATAAATAATTTGTATATTCTTCGAGAGAAAATCCATTTTCAAAGCTTATAAATCTATTTATTTGACCTCATTCTTGATCAGTAAATATTAAAATATCAGCAGAAATATTTTTGATTTCTCAAGTAATTTTTTTCATATTTTCACTTGAGATATTTTCTGATTCTCTAAAAATAAATATACTGTTAGAATCTTTTATTTTTTGAGAATTATTTTGAATATATTGAGAAATGTTTGTAGTATTTGAAAATTTTAAAATCAATGAATTCCCTGTTTTTATTTCTGCTTTATTTTGTAAAATTTCAGAAATAATTTCATCGTGTTTTATAGAAATATTTTTTTCTAATTCTATAATATTATTTAAAAATAATGATTTTTGATTATTTTTTATAATTTTTTGTAGCTGAGAAATATATTTTTCATAAATGTCTGCTTGATTGAAAATATTTTCATTTTGATGAGATTGAAATAATTTTTCTGATAAATCATCTATATTTAGAGCGAAAGTATTAGAAAATATAGATATACTAATAAGTAAAAAAATCAATATTTTTTTCATATCTGATATTTTAGAGAATAGAGAATATTTTATATAAAAAATAAGTCCAAATAAATATTTTTGGACTTATTTTATTAAGATTAGTTTACTTGATTTAGAAAATCTTGCAAATTGATAATTGAAATTTCTAATTCTTCTGCTTTTTTTAATTTCGAACCAGCTTTTTCTCAAGCCAATAAAAAATCTGTATTTTTACTGACACTTCCAGTGAATTCTCATCAAACTGATTCTAGTTTTTTCACTAAATCATCACGAGAAATTTTATTTCCATCATCTCAGACAAAACTTCCGGTAATACACATTTTTTTTCAAAAATAGGGATTTTCTTGAAGTTCTGTTGATATTTCTAGTTTTTCAAAATATTTAATATCTAAAATATCATCTAATTGTTCTAGAATAATTTTATGTGCATCATTACTGAAATAGTTAATCATATTTTGAGCAATTTCAGGTCAAATATCGTCTAGAGCTACTAAATCTTCCATGTTATATGGAAATTCTAATAAAGATTCTTTTGAATGGAATAATTTTCAAAGAGTTTTTGCTGTTTTTTTCCCAACTCCAGCAATAGCTAAAGCCGTTAGAAATGTAGAGATTTCTACTGATTTTGCTTTTTGAACTCCAGAAATTAAATTATTTACCGATTTTTCTTTAAAACCTTCTAAAACTAAAATATCTTCTTTTTTATTTTCTATAGTAAAAATATCTACGAGATTTTTTATAATTCCAAGTTCTAAAAATAATTCCACTTGTCTGACTCAAAATCCATCGACATTAAATCATTGTTTCCCGACAGCAAATACCAATTTTTCTGAATGTTGAGCTGGACAATCGATAGTATTTGGACAGAAAAAACGTACTTTTTCACCATCTTTTATAACTGGAGTTTTACAGCTTGGACAAAGTTCCGGTGGAGTTATTTTCACAGCACTATTATCACGAATAGTTTCCACAACAGAAATAATTTTAGGAATAACTTCTCCAGCTCTTTTTATAAAAACACTATCTCAAATATGTACTCAGAGATTTTCCACTTCTTCATAATTATGAAGCGTTGCTCTTCTCACCGTTACTCATCCAATAATAATTGGTTCTAAATTAGCCACTGGAGTAATTGTTCCAGTTCTTCCAACTTGATGTTCAACTGAGTTGATTTTTGTTGTTAGTATTTCAGCTGGAAATTTATATGAAATTGCATAACGAGGATGATGTTGTGTCCAACCGATTGTTTCCCAAAGTGAAATATCGTTTACTTTTAATACTAAACCATCTATTTCAAAATCTATTTGTTTTTTTACGTCTCAAAAATTTTCAATCGCTGAAATTACTTCTTGAATCCCAGATAATTTTTTAAAATAACTCGAAATTTCAAAATTATATTTTTCTAAATCTTTTATAACTTCGTAATATTCAGAAATATTTTCAGCATTTCTAAAATCATCAAAATTTGCTAAATCATAAGCAAAAAATTTTAGATTTCTTTTTTTTGTTACACGAGAATCTTTCATTCTCATACTTCCAGAAGCTGCATTTCTCGGGTTTGAAAATATTTTTCCTCATGTTTTTTTCGCTTCTTCATTTAAATTATTAAATGAAGAAATTGGCATTACTACTTCCCCTCTAACTTCTAAATGATTTTTATAAGCAATTTTTTTAGGGATATTATCAATTTGCATTGCGTTTATCGTCACATCTTCTCATTCAATTCCATTTCATCTGGTAATTGCTTGAACCAGTTCTCCATTTTTATAAATAAGTTCTACTCATAATCCATCAAATTTAAATTCTAAAATATATTCTATTTTAGAATTTAAATCAAATTCTTGGTTATTTACAATATTTTTCTTCACTCTTTCATCAAAGTCTCATAAATCCTGAGGGTTATACGTATTTCCTAAAGAAATCATTGGACGAGAATGTTTTACTTTTTGAAATGTAGATTCTCATACTTGCGCTCCGACTTGATCGGATTGTTTTGATTCAAGCTGAAATTTATCTTCTAAAATCTGTAATTTTTCAAATAAAACATCATATTCATAATCTGAAATAATTGGTTGTTCTTTATTATAATACAAATCACTGTGATATTGTATTAATTCTTGAAGTTTTATTACATTTTCAAGTGTAAATTTCTCAAGATTTTTTTGAATATATTCTTTTGATAGCTCCAACATCGATTTTTTGCAATTAGTTTTTAACATATGTAAATATTTTAAACAAAAAAAATAATTAAGAAAGCTTTTTATAAAAGTCTTGTTAAAAACTTATTAACAATCCAAGTTAGGAAATACTTTTAAAATACATTGTATACATTTTTGAAACAAAACACCATTTTTTTGTAAAAAATCACCCTAAAATATTGATTATTTTATAAATTTTTCTTACTTTTTTCTTACTTTTTTCTTATTTTTAATTTTAGCTTACCTTAAGGAAAATTTAAGATAAAAAATTCTCACAAAATAAATATTTAAAATTTGTCAAGGTTAATAATTAGCCAGTTTTCTGAAAAATTGATATACTACTTGTGTAAGTTAATTCCAAGCGAAGACAACTTACAGCTCATTAAAATAATTTGTACTTTACCAGAATGGTGTTCACAAAAACCTAGTGAACTTACCTCATACAAAAAAACAACAAAAATAAAAACAAAAATATGGTTAATATTTGTATTCACTGAGTTATCAAAAGATTTGATGATTGAGTGAATACAACATATTGCCATCAGAAAAAACAACAAAAAAACAAAGACTTCGGTCACAAAATAAAAACAAAAAAGCACGGTGAATAGCTTTCAAAAAATTACCCAAGTAAGGTATAAATTAGAATGTTTAAAGACATTCACTGAAGAACAATGGTTAGTTCCTCAAAACTGATCTCTTCTCCCCTAGACATATCAAAACAAATTATTATTTGTCTTGGAAGTGAGGAAAGACAAATATCGACTTAAGCCCCTATTACCCAATATGCTTAAGTTTTTTTCTTGCCTAAATTTTGAGATAAAAAATAAAAAATCTAGAAATAATATATTTTTCTAGATTTTTTTTGTATTTATTTTATACTCTTAGTAATTATAAATATATTTATATAAAAAATAATATGAACAAAAAATTTAATCAGTTTTGAAAACTTTTAAAATCTTCTAAAAATATCCTTTTAATAAATCACGTTAGAATGGATCCAGATGCGTTTGGAAGTTTAGCAGGACTCTATTTTGTATTAAAAGATATGTGATACAACCTAGCTGCTATAAATGATGATCTCACACCAAAAGAATTTTGATTTTTATGAGCGAATGACATTATCCAACCAGACCTTGATATTAAAAAATTTAATCCTGACTTAATTATTTCTCTTGATGCAGCATCTGTGTGACAATTATGAGAAACCTATCTTAAAAATAAAGAAATATTTGATACTACAGATTTTGTAGTATTTGATCACCATAAAACTAATCCTGGTTTTTGATCACTCAATATCATAGATATCGAAAGTTCGTCTACTTGTGAGCTTGTTTTTAGAGCCTTAGAACATCTTTGATTAGAAAAACATATAAATACTCATATTGCTACATTATTAACAGCTTGAATCCATACAGACACAAATATTTTTTATAATGAGAATACAACTCCTACAACTCTCAGAGTCGCAGCAAAATTGATGGAGTTTTGAGCAGATTTCAGAGCTCCAATGTTTGAATTTTATAAAAAGAAAACATTTAAAAGAACAAAACTTTGGTGAGAAATACTCAAAGATATTCAACAAGATTGTGAATGAAAAATAACATATGCACTAGTAAACAAAGAAATTTTTAAAAAAACTGATACAAATAATTGAGATACAACTGGGATCACAAATGAATTTTTAGCAAATATGGATGGAAGCGAAGTTTGTTTTATGCTCTACCCTATTTGAGATGGAAAAATAAAATGATCTCTCAGAAGTAAATCAATCGATGTTTCATCAGTTTGTTGAGATTTTTGATGATGAGGACATAAACTTGCTGCATGATTTTCAACTGATTTACCAATGGAAGAAATATCTCAACTATTATTAGAAAAATTAAAAAAATTATTATAAAAAAAATCTCGAAATAAAATTTCGAGATTTTTTTAATTTTTTAATTATTTATCCATAATTGATGATACATGATCTGATACAGAAATTCTACCAATTCGAATTAAAGTCTTTAATTCTTCTTCATACAATCTTTCTGCTTCTGATTTTTCAGTAATATCTGGTAAACTAGCACGTTGGTTTCTTATTTCATCATCAAATGAAATTACTTTTTCTAGAGACATATTTTTTATATTTAAAAACTATTCTCCTCCCTTTGATTTCTAACTATAAATATTTTTGAAATTATTGCAATAAAAAAAACAAGAAGATTAATCTTCTTGTTTTTGAGGAATTAAATTTATATTCTTTTTAATAAATATTTTCGTAATTATAATAAACAATAAAATATCTATAAAGATAAGTGGAATTATTTTTAAAATAATAGCGAGAACAAAAATAAATAAAATTGCTATAAAAAATATTTTATAATACAAATTATTTCTTATTAGTTTATTTACCATTGGAAAAAATGGTGGAGTATATTTATTTTCCCTTAATATAACAGCTTGATAATATAAACTTGGAATTACAAAAAGTGTCATAGAAGATCATGCAAATAAACCAAAAACTATTGTAAATCATAATCAAGCCCAAAATTCATCTTGTAAAGCTAGAGGCAATACTCAAAATACTGTTGTAAGAGTGGTAACAATAATTGGTTGTAAACGAGATTTTCAAGCAGAAACAACTGCATGTAAACCATCAATTCATTTATCAACATTTTTATTCATTCTATCAATCAGAATAATAGCGTCATTTACAACAACTCAAGTTAGAGCAATAAATCATATCATAAATGGCATAGAATATGGATTTCCAGTAACAAATAATCCAATATTTACTCATAATAAGGCCAGTATAACTGAATATAATACAATAGCTGGTTGCCTAAATGAATTAAACTGAAATACTAATATTGAAAAAATCAAAAATAAAGCAATAAATAGAGATACAAAAGTTGAAACAATTAGATCCATATTTTCTTCATTTTCACCTCATGCAGCAAAAGTAATTCATGCTGGAAATGAGTATGTTTGAGCAAAATCAACAAGTAAAGGTTGAATATCAGTTGGAACATAATCTGGTAAAATATCTGATTCTACAGAAATCGTAATTTTATTATTTTCTCTTGTTATAGCAGATACAGCTTTTACAAAATTATAATCAGCAACGTCTCAAACTCTAATTTCTCCTGCTGGAGTATTAATGATAATATTTTTTATATCGTCTGGAGAAAGGTTTTCATCAAATTCTTTAATTTTTACAACTATATCATTATCTTCAAATTCAGATTTAATTGAACCAGCTTTTACTCCATTAGTATAAAAATAAAGTTCTCATAAAATATCATCTGGAATCAAACCAAATTGATATAATTTATTTTTATCAAATTGAAATATAAATTGTCCTGGACTTTCAGAACTTGATGTTGTTACATTTTTTGCTCATTGAGTCGTAGATAAAAATCTTTTAAAATCTAATGAGACATCTTTAAGTTCATCAATTTTATTAGAATTATTAGCAATAAGTTTAATACCTACTGGCTTACCAGATGGTGGACCTCATGCTTGGGTTTTTACTGAAACACTTAAACCATATGATTCCAATTTTGAAAGTCATTGAGAAATTATTTCCTCAATTTCAAATGCAGTTTTTTGTCATAAAGCTTGACGTGTAACTGAGTTTGTTAATTCAATATATGTTGAAATAGTATTTCCAGAAATAGTATTATTATATACTTTTAATTCTGGATGTATCGAAATAACCTGATCAATAAGTGGTATAAATTTTTCAAGAGAATCTTCACTTGCTCATTGTCTTGTTTCAATACTCATATTAATAACTCATTCATCCGTTGCTGGGAATAAAATAAATCAAATATTTGGAGCTAAAAATATAAATGTCAATACTAATAATACTACTGGAGAAATAATTGCAATAAATCTACTTTTAGCTGAAGAAATAACTTTTTCTAAAATATTATAGTATTTATTTCACATATTAGACAGTACTTTTTCTCTTTTTGTCATTTTATCGTGATGAATTTCAATTTTTCATCTTCTTTGATATTCAAGAAATTCTTTTTGTTCCTCAGAAAATGTTTCTTCCAATTTTTTTTCTTTGTGATATGTTTTACCATTTTTTACTAACTTTATAAATAAAGTTGAACTAATTGTAAGAGATAAAAACAAAGCTGCTACGAGCGTAGAAAATACAGTAGTAGGAATATATCAGAGGAATTTCCCCATAACTCCTGGTAAAAACATTAGTGGTAGAAATGCCACAAGTGTAGTGAGAGTACCAGCAATAAGAGGTGATTTAAATTCTTTTACAGCCAATAAAACAGCTGATCTTTTGTTATATCCAAGTTTGAGTTTTTCACTCGCAGCTTCAATAATTACAATAACTGTATCAATAGCGATTCAAAGAGTTAATACAAGTGAGAAATTTGTAAGGAAATTTAAAGATAACCCCATCATATTAAGTACCAAAAATGTAACTAAAAATGATAGTGGTATTAATAAAGAAGCAATAATAGATTCACGTAATCATACAAATAATAAAATAGTCACAAATACTAATAGTAATGTTTGAATTGCTGTATTTCATAATGTAGCATAATCTTCAATAATCAATTCTGATAAATCTTTTGTGAAAAAAGTATCAATTCATTCAAAACTTTTATTATCTTTTAAATATTCTTCTAATGCTTTTTTTGATGTTTTAGAAACTTGAAAAATATTTGAACCATCAGTTTTATTAAATGATAATGACACATAATTATATCAAATATTATTTTCAAATCCTAATTTTTTTATCTCATCAGTTTTATACTCATTTGTAATTTCAGCGACATCTTTTAAATAAACAAATGATCCATTTTCTCATTTTAGAACAATATTTGCTAATTCTGTTTGATCCGTGAGTTCTCCATCAAAACGAAAATCATATTTTAAATCTCCTATTTTATAATTTCAAATTGGAGTATTTTTATTATACGATTCTATTTTTTGAGCAACTTGTCTTACACTTAAACCAAGTAATTCAACTTTTTGCTTATCTAATAAAACTTTTATTTCATATTCATTTGAACCTCATCATATATCAATGGAGTCAATTCATGAAACTCATTCAAGTTTTGATTTTAAAAGTTGTGCTTTTTGATTCATTTCAAATTGAGTATATCTAGACTCACTTCCGTACATTAATACTTCATACATGAGTTCATTTGAAGTAGAAAGTTCAATAATAATTGGATCTTCCGCATCTGCAGGTAAATCAACTTTATCAACAGAATCTTTAATATCAGTTAATACATCTCTTGTATTTGCATCATTATTAAGTTCTACATTTACTGAAGAAACTCAAACACTTGACGTAGAGGTGATTTTTTTAATCCCATCAATATTTTTAATCTCATCTTCAATTTTTTCAGTAATAAGAGAATCTATATCACTTGGATTTACTCAAACATATGAAGTTGTAATTCAAATAATACCAAATTCAATATCTGGACTAGACTCTTTTGGAATAGAATATAGAGAAAAGAGTCATGAAAATACGATCAGAAATATTAATAAAAATGATACTTTATAACGAGCCACCCAAAATCAAAAAAATCATTTCAGCAGATCGGAAAAAGTTTTTTCAACGTTATTATTCATAAGTAGTTTTGATTTTTAAATTAAATTTTTCAGGTGAATAGTTATCTACAAAATTTGTAATAATTTTAGTATCTTGTGGTATTTCGTCTAATACTTCTATAAATTTACCATAAATATTTCATGTTGCTACAACTTTAGATTTAATTTTATTTTCTTCGTCTAAAATATTTATTTCTCATTTACCAGCATCTAAGACTTTTACCATATTAATTGGAAAAAGTGGATTTTTCACTTGGACTGGTATATCTACGTTTACTATATTTCAAATGAGATTTACATTCTCATTGATTGTGATAGTAGCTGGATATTTTAAGTTTACATCTGCTGTTTGAGAAACTCCTTGTATAGCTCAAGTATAACTTTTTCAGTCATATTCTACAAACACTGGTTTTTGTGTATCAATATATGTTAATTCTTCTTTTGTAAATGATATATCAACTTGGTTTTCAGAATTATTAACTAGCGAAAATACACTCGATCATGTTGATAATTCTTGACCTAAATCAATATCTACAGATGAAACTATTCCATTAATTGGAGAAGTGATTGTAAGTTTATTATATTCTTTTAATGAAGTTTGATATCAAATATTTGCTTCATTAATTGCATTTTGTAAACTTCTTAAAGTCACATCTCTAGATTTTTTTGCATTTTCTAAACTATTTTTAGCACTTTCAAGTTGAATTTCTAAGTTAGAAATATTTTCATCTGTATTAATTATTAATTTATTAAGATTTGTTTCAGCTTGTTGTTGATTTACTCAATAAGATTTTTTTAATATTTCTAAATCTTTTTCCATAAGTTCAATTGATTGAAGTGTTGATATTTGATTATTTATGTATGTTCTTAAGAAAGATTTTACATTATTATCAAATGCTAAAAATCCACTATAATTTCATTGTAACGAAGCTTGATACCCATTTACACTTGCATTATAATTTGAAATATCTAAATTTGATAAACTATTCACACTTGAAATAGAGAAGTTTAGAGTTTTTTCTACTTCACTTAATAACTTTTTAGATTTATTATATGCAGAATTAATTTTTTCTAATGTATCTAATAATTTATCTTGAGAATTAATTCATTCAACGTCAATTTGAGAAAAAATATCATTATTATATGCAATAATTTCTTTTAAAAGAATTTTTGCTTCATTTTTTTGTCATACATTTTTAGCTCATAAAAATTGATCAATATCTTCATTTTCATCTTTATTTAATTCAGTTACTCCATACAAAGTATCAGAAAATTCTACAATATCCCCTAAAAATATAGTCATAGAGTTATATTCTTTTTTTACTGAAGAATAGAATCATTCTAACGTTTCATTATCAGTAATTAATTTATTTTCATAATCTAATTTACTTTTTTCAATAGAATTTTGTAGTTTTTGAACATCAAGTGCTCATTTAGAATCTCATTGATTTAAATCTGTATTTTCTAAATCTGATTGTGCTTGTTGAAGCGATTGTTTATTTTCAAGCTTTAAAGATTCTAGATTTTTTGTTAATTTATCAACATTCTGTTGAGCATCAAATACTGATTTATCTAGGTTTATTTTATTGGAATCATAATTAATTCTTGCTCTATCTAATGCATTATTTGCTTGTTGAAGAGATAAAGAATAGTTTGCAATAGAATCTTCTAATACTGCTAAAACTTGTCATTTCATGACAGGATCTCATTGTTCTACTGAAATATTTGAAACTCTTCCTGTAGCTTGAGAAGTAAGAGAAATATTTTGAGATGAATCAATTTTTCATGATTTATCTAAATAAGTTTGATTAGTGAAACCAGAATAACTTTGTATTTCCACAATAAAATCTTGTTTTTCTTGTGTTAATTGGTCTTCAACTTCTCAACAACTTGCTAAGAGTAAAAAACTTAACAGTAATAGTATTTTTTTCATAATATTTATTTTATTAATTTATTAATTTTATTTTTATCAAAGGTACTAACTAAAGATGAATAATCGCTAAAAAATCACTCTACTAATATTGCAGCAAAATCTAGTTTATATTTATTAAATTCTTCATCTGAATCACAATTTATACGTATGATATCTAGATTTTTATAAAATGACATTAATTTTGCTAATAATTCAAAATTTATATCTTCTCAAAGATGAGTATCAAAAATTGATTTTAAAAAATCGATATGTTTTTTTTGCATAAACTTCGCATCTATATTTCAAGAGAAATAATTTTGATTTCATAATGCTATTTGTTTAAATATAACTTGGGATTGAAAAAATTCATAACTTCAGACAAAATCATATAATAATCTTTGCTTTATATCTTTATGATATGAATTACATTGTCATATTTTTTGTTTGATTTTAAAAGAAATTCACTGAAGTATTTCTTCATATAATTCGTGTTTATTTTTATAATATAAGTAAAAAGTTCATTTTGCTATTTCAGCTTTTTGCACAATCATGTCAATAGAAACTTTTTTTATCCCTTGTTTTTCAAATAATTTTTTAGCTACTTTATATATCAACTTTTTTTTATTTGCTATAGGCATTTAAGAACGTTAATGACTAAAATAATATAATTAGTCATTATGATATAAAAAAAAGTATATTTGTAAAATTAAAATATGATAAAAATAATATTCTTAAATAATAAGGTAAATAATAGTTCATTTAAGTAAAAAAATAGTTAAAAATAAAAATAAAATAATAGAAAAAATTTTGTAATCTTACTTGCAAATTATATATTTTTCATATAATACTGCAGTATTTAAATATAAATCCTAATTATCAAAATATGTGAGAACATCACGTACATACAAAAAGAGAAAAATCAGAAGATAGAACTCAAATAATTGATGAAGTTTTAGCTGTTTGATTAAAAGAAATTGAAAAATTAGATAGAGATAATTTTCATAAATTCAAAAATAAAATTTATGGGAAATATAAACTTCCTAAACCTATTCCAAGTATTGAATTAATCGAAAGATATAACGAATTAATAGCTACTGGTGAATTAGAAGAAGATCTAAGATTCAAAAAAATTCTAAGGAAAAGATGAGTAAGAAGCCAATCGTGAGTAACGGTTATTTCATTGTTGACAAAATTTTGGGGATGTCCATGATTGTGTGTATATTGTCCAACATTCGAATGATTGCCAAAATCATATATTCCAAATGAGCCTGCAGTAATGAGGGCAGAACTCAATAAATTTGACCCTATTATGCAAATCCATAATAGACTTCATGCGCTAGAAATAACTGGTCATAAAATTGAAAAAAATGATATAAGAATTATTTGAGGAACTTGGTCTTTTTACCCAGAAGCGTATCAAGAAGATTTTATTAAATGAATATATGATGCATTTAATACCTATGATGAAATGAAAAAACATATCGAAAAAACAGATCTATCAACAGATAGATTTGCTGCTTTCAAACTTTCACAACACTATAGAGCAAATATTTCATCAAGTTTAGAAGAAGCAAAAAAACTCAATGAATCTTCAAGATGTAGAATTATTTGAGCTGCAATTGAAACAAGACCTGATTGGATTACTCCTGATGAAATTAAAAGATTAAGAAGATATTGAGTTACAAGAGTAGAAATCGGGTATCAAACAACATTTGACGATATTAATGAACTCAATAAAAGAGGTCATGGAAACAAAGAATCTATAGAAGCTACAAAAATGCTTAAAGATGCTGGTTTTAAAGTAGTCGCACACATGATGCCAAATTTACTTGGTTCTACACCAGAAATGGACAGACAATCACTCAAAGAAATGATTGATAATCCAGACTTTAGACCGGATGAATTAAAAATTTACCCGATGATGGTAACTGATAAATCAGAACTGACTCAAATTTGGAAAGATGGTTGATTTAAAGCCTATGATGATGAAACACTTATAGATCTCACTGTTGATTTAGAAGCAATGATTCCTGAATATATCAGACTCAATAGAACTTATAGAGATATACCTGCAACAGAAATATTAGAATGAAGTAAACTCGCAAATCTCAGACAAATCGTAGAAAAAAGAATGGATGAGAAAGGAATTAAAATGAATGATGTACGTCACAGAGAAATTAAATTTGGTAAAAATGATCCAAAAGATGCTGTTTTACATGATTTTTCATACGAAGCTTCAGATGGGTATGAACATTTTCTCACTTTTGAAGATCCAAAAGATAGAACAATTTTTTCACTTTTAAGACTTCGTTTACCTGGAAAAAATAGTAATGACTTAAATCCTATTTCACCTTTAACAAAAAAACCTTCTGCTGGATGAATTTTAGATTTAATGCCAGAACTCAAATGAGCTGCTCTCATCAGAGAAATTCATACATTTGGTGACCAACTATGAGTTTGAGAAAAAGGTTCAACATTTTGACAACATGTAGGTTTTGGGAAAAAACTTATAGCAGAATCAGAAAGACTCGCAAAAAATGCTGGATTTAAAAAAATGGCTGTTATTGCTGGAGTTTGAGTAAGACAATATTATGAAAAAAGATGATATCACCTCGAATGAGAATATATGATTAAACATTTAGAAGACTAAAAAAAACCCCTCGCAAATGCGAGGGGTTTTAAATTACGAAAGTTTCTGAGACTTATACTCTAGCAAAGATTCTTGCAAATGTTGAGTATAAAGCTTCTTCTCTAACTGTGCCATACGCATATCGCACAAATCAGATCTTTCGTTAAGATTGACTACTTCTGCTAATTTCTTAAGGTTTATCAATGAGAAAATACCTTGAGTTTGAGCTTTAGGAAAGTAAATCTTCTGACCGATACTATTAAAAGCTACTGCTAAAACAGTGTCTTCGCACCCATATTTATTACATACCGCTAAGTGTATATCAAAATCATGAATGTAGTACGTCAGTAGCACAATTGGATTTCTTAGATCAATATCTAAACTTCCCGCATAGTTAAAATACAAACAAGCAATTTCAGGAGAAACATCTCCTAAAGATCGCTGAATGTGAAACATAGCATTAAGTTCTTCAATAGACTCCACTTGTGCGTGAGTTCGCATAAATTTATTAGAATTCAACGACTCACTCCCTTTTTATTATAAATACAGCATTTTATCATAGGAAGCTGTAAATATCCTTGTTACAAAAAGTAACCTGCATAATATAAATAAAAAAAACAATCTGTAAAGATTGTTTTTTAGTGAAGTGTATTAGATGGATATAAAATTGTTGTTATTTTATTTTTATATTCTAATGACTGATCAAGTAAATATTCTTTCTCACTTACTTCGTTGCCGTACATTACATCATCAATAAAAATATTCTCATCAATATTTAACTGAATATTTATATTTCAAAATTCTGATGGTTTAAATAAATATCTTGTATCTAAAACCCTTTGAAAGTTTTTTTGTTCCCCAGAATTATATGTAAAATTTCATGTTACAACTCTATAAATAGGTTGTGATAAATCTATATTATTTGCTTCAGATTCATTTGAGATAACTGTAGCATTTTGAAAAGAAGATTTAGTAAGATTTTCATACGGATTATTTCCTCCATTTATATTTCCCATTTTGAAAAAACTTATATAATTAATTTATCTAATAATATCATTTTAAATTATTATGTCAATGAAACTCAGCTACTTTTTACATCTTATAATAATTTTAGCCTACTTATTAGTAATAATATTTCACTCAAGGTTATTTTGATGAGATATTTTAACGGTGAGTTGAAATTATGAATTTACAAAAGTGAGTTTATTTAATTCTATTTTTCCAATAATTTTTATAATATATTATTTTTTATTTTTTAGAGATATAAAAATTAATAAAAATATTTTTTTTGCTGTAATATTATTTTATGTTTTATTATTTCTCTCAACTGTATTCTCAGAAGTATTTTATACTTCCCTATTTTGAGGAAATGATAGATGACATTGATTTTTCTTTTGGAATAATTTAGTATTAATATTTTTATTTTTTTATTTTTGAATACAAAAGTTTTGAAAAGAACTATTTGAAAAAATATTTCTTTTGTGAGGAATTATTTTACTGATTTTTTGATTCAAAGAATTATATTTCCCAAGTTTTGAATATTGAGCTTTATGATCAAGACTTTTATCAACGTTTGGCCACCCAAACTATGTTGCTGGATATTTAGTTTTATTATTTCCTTATATATATTTTCAAGAAAAAAAATATTGTTTTAAAAAAAATATTTTAGAAAAATATTTTTATATATTTTTATTAATATTTATAATTTTATGAATATTATTTACTCAATCTGCGATTGCAATTTGATTAATAGCAACATTTTTGATATTTCAAATTCCTAAAATAAATATGTATAAAAAATTATTTTTATTATTATTTATTTCTCTATTTTCAGCAGTAATATTATTTTACTTTTCTCCAGAAAAATTTTCTAGTTTTATTTCCAGATATTATATTTGGCAAACAAGTTTGAAAATAATATTTTCTGATATAAAAATATTTTTCTTTTGAATTTGAAACGAGAATTTAGTATATTTCTTTGATAATTTTAAATCTCCTGAACTTTATTTATATGAAAGAATTTGATTTTCAGCTTCAAGATCTCATAATATTCTTTTAGATTTCTTCATACATTTTTGAGTATTTTGATTTTTATTTATCAGTTATATTTTTTGAAAATTTTTAGTGCTATTTAATGGGAAAAAATGGTATGAATATTCGTGTTTATTTGGATTTATATTTTACTTTTTTCATTTTCCTAATCTCATAAATTATATATTTTTAATATTTATTTTTTGTTTATTTTATTTTGATAATTTAAAAAAATCATTTCAATATATTTCAGGAAAAATAGTAAAAATTTTTATTATTTTATGTTTATTAATCTGAATATTGTGAAGTTATTTTAGTTATAATTTTTACCAAGCTGAAAGGTTTGCATATTCAAAAGAATATAAAAAATCTCAAGAAATATTTCCGTATTTTTCAGAATATTATTTTAGAAATTTAGAATTAGAAAAATGATTAAAAATGCAAAATAATTTTACTTCTGAAAAATATTTATTATTTAAAATATATTTTTCAACAAATATTATTCCAGAGTGTGAAAATTTAGTGAATAAATATCCAACAGTTGAAAATTATTTTTATTGCTGAGAAAAGATAGAAAATAAATATTGATTTGAAAAAGCAAGAAATTATTATGAAAAATGACTGGAAAAATTTCCTGATATTTTTACAAAAAATAATAAATATTTGAATAATTTCATAGGAAAGTATATAATAAATGAACAAAATGTAACCAGTCCAAAATTTTCAAACATCAACGAGATAATTACTAAG
The DNA here is from genome assembly GCA_963926055.1 of uncultured Patescibacteria group bacterium. Classification (GTDB taxonomy): domain Bacteria; phylum Patescibacteriota; class Gracilibacteria; order BD1-5; family UBA6164; genus CAJXJP01. The sequence goes on from CAWUVK010000001.1 coordinate 248,035, forward strand.
CTTAAGTAAATGAAAAAATATTTAATTTTTGACCTTGATTGAACTCTCGTACAATCAGCTCATCAAATTGATAATATTATTTATCAATATATTATAGATCATCTAGATCCAGAACTTGTGGAACACGCTCGTTATTTGATTAAAAATAATCAATGAATGAGTATTTATGAATGAGTAGAAATTTTGCTCAACTGTGATAAACAAACAGCAAAATACCATGGTGATAAAATTTATTCTCAAATAAATAAAGTAACTGGTGAAATTAATTTTTTTGATGGGATTCCTGAAAAAATAAAACAACTCTCACAAAGTTATACATTATTTCTATCCACTGGTAATAGCGATGAATTCGCTGAAAAAATGTTAAAAAAATGAGGAATTGATACTTGTTTTTCAAAAATTTTATGAAGTAGTTTTATTCCAAAATCACCAGAACATATTCAACAATTTATAAAATATAGTGGAAATGAAAATTTTATTGATGAAGCTATTTTTATTTGAGATGGACAAGTTGACGAAGCAATTGCTAAATTTTATGGGATGGATTTTATTCATATTTCACCATTTACTGAAAATAAATTTCAAATTAAAAGTGTGAATCAAATCGATAATATACTCAATATTTTTTTCTAAATATTTGAATTACAGATAAAAAACAATATAATTTGACAAATTTAAATTATATTGTTTTTTTATTATGAAATTATTTATATGTATTCTAATATTTTCAATTATTTCTCTGAATGTAAATATAACTTTCGCGGATAATTCAAAAATATGAAAAATTATTGAAAAATCTTCTCAAAGTTTTCAGAAAAATATTTCAATAAAATGACCTTGAGAAAAAATAATTTCAATATTATTACTAGAAAAATATATAAATAAATATAAGAATTCTCTAGAAATAAAATTTATTTTTGAACAAATCAAACAAAATATTCTTATTTCAAACTATGAAACATATTTTAAAAATCATAATAAAAAATATCTAATAAATCAAAATGAAATAAAAAATTATTGGCTCAGTTTACATAATTCAAAAAGACAAAACCTCTGATTAAATAACTATATTTATTCTCAAAATTTACAAAATACAGCAATAGAATGGAGTTATAATAATTATTTTAAGCAATCAATGGATCATAAAAGAAATTCGTGAGATTCTTGGTATGATTCAAAAAAAATAAATAATTGGTTTGAAGAAAGATGAGTAGTTTGTCCCGTCTCTGGAAGCACAACTACAAGTGAAAGTATAGCAAAATACTGATTTTATTGTAATGATTGAGAATGTAGTGACGAATTCAAAGATTCACTCAAAGTTATTTTTGACCTATATTATGCTGAGAAAAATTTGTCGTATCCAGAAAATGCTCATTATCTCGCAATAGTTTCAAAAGATTTAAAAAGTTTATGATTTTGATATACACTCTCTGCTGGAAAATATGATGACTATAATCAATATTATATTACAACCCACTATTGTAGTGAATAAAAATATTCTTTGAAAAATATAAAAAATCAATAAAATATATTTAATTAATTTTTAGCAATAAAAAATGCAAAAAGAAATAGAAAAAAAATACGAACTTACGAATCATGATTATGAAATCATAAAAGATAAATGTAATTTCATAAAAGATGAAGAACTCAAAGATTATTATCTTGATACTGCTGATTTTATTCTAGGAAAAAATAATTATTTCCTCAGACTAAGAAATGGAAAATATGAACTTAAAATCTTAAAAGTTGTGTGAGAAGTTCATGAATCAGAAGAATATGAAGACGAAGATCTTATTAATGAAAAACTTTCAAAATTTAAAATAAATATTGATGATACTTCTGGTGTGATTTTTGTACATACACAAAGAGAAAAATACGAATATAATTTTAATGGCTTAAAATTTAGCATAGATATCGACCGTTATCAATATGATGCGAGATATGAAATAGAACTCATTATAGATTTAGACCAAGAAATAAATGGAGAAGAAAAAATAGAATCTTTTAGAAAAATGATTTGATTAGATTCTTTATGAGGAAGAAATTCAATGAAAGTTGAAACTTGTGCAATGCATCAAAATATTTGATACTATGAAGTGATTAGTAATTATTAAAAATATTTTTTAGATTTTAAGTCCGGACTTAAAAAATCACTATAAATTAGTAATAATAATTAAATAATAATAACATGAAAAAAGCAGATATTTACAAAAATTATTTATCAAAATTAGAAGAAGCTCTCAGCGAAGAAAATTTTGATAATCTAGATTATATTATAGAATTTTTAAATTTTCCGAATATTGAAGAAGACGTATATAATGAAATTTCTGATATAATCGACGAAGCTACTTTATTTATAGAATTAAAAGAAGCTGAATACAAAAAAGAAGCACTAGAAATGATAGAAAAATTTAAATAAAGTTTTACTTTTATTTTTATTTTCTTACAATCATTTTCAACAAAACAAAACATAACTTCGATATATTTTTAAATAAAATTATGAAAAAAATATTGCTCGGAGTTTTTTTATTTCTATTTAGTTTTAGCTGAGTATCAACAGCAGCTATTGGTATTATAGATAAAGACCTTAATGAAGAAAAAAGTACTTCTACTAATACAAATACCGTTTATCCTTGAGAAAAATGTTTTTGAAAAATTTTTAATAATTCAAATAAAATTTTTATAGGAAGTTTAGAATCTTCTACATCAGAAAATCTTACATTTGTAGTGCAAAGAGGATTATATAATACACAAATTTGAGAGTTTATTACACTTGAAAATAATAAAGAAAGTAGCAAATATTGAAAATATACTTTATTTTTTTTAGATAAAGATAACAATATATTATCAAGTGATGTTTATGGTATAAAACAGTATGATAATCTAAAAGAATTAGAAAATGATTATCAAATATATCATCATAAGATTCAAAAAGAAAAAAATAGTAAAATTATTATTATTGTTACTCCTATATTGTTTTATGTGATAATATTATGATTAATGTTTTCACAAAATAGGACAAAAATTTATTTTATAGGATTATTTGTATTATACTTAATAACTATAATATCTTTACCTTATTGGTTAAAAATAATTAATTTTGATTTTATGATTTTAATACATTTAGTAATCACTGGTATTTTTTATCTTTTTAATCAAAAATATTTTCAATCAAATCTCGTTACTCCTTATATAAAAATACTCACATATATGTATGTATTATTTATATTTTTAGTATTGTTAAGTAATCTAAATTACATAAATTATAATAATACATATGTTGTAGTTTATCCATATATTAATGTAATAATTTGATGAATACTTAATATTATATTATTTTTATATATTTTAAAAAATGCACAAAAAAAAGAACTATAAAAACAGTTCTTTTTTTTTATTCAAAATATTTTTTATATTCTGCCAAACCTTCATCTTCTAAACTATCGTATTCTATAAAATCTAGAGTTACTCCATTTATACAAAATCTTCTTCATCCTGATTCTTTTGGTCCATCTGGAAACACGTGACCAAGATGAATATCTGATTTTTGTGTTCTTACTTCTATTCTCCTAGAAAATAGTGAATCATCATCCAAATATTCTATTACATCTTCAGTAATTGGTTGAGTGAAACTTGGCCAACCACAATGACTTTCAAACTTATGAATTGATAAAAATAAAGGTTGTTTATTAGTGATATCTACATAAATACCTGCTTCGTCAAAGTCATGATATGGATGAGAATACGGTCTTTCCGTAGCGTTTGCATAACAAACGTCACTTTGTATTTGTGACAAATATTCTCACAAATAATTTTTATTTATTATTTTCGACATAATCTTTTCTTCATGATCATTTAAAATAAATATTATAACGAAATGAACTTTTTCTCGCATAATCTTGGTGATATTCTTCCGCTTCATAAAAATCACTGACTTCTTCTACACTTGTAGCAATTGTTTTTTCAAAATCTTTATTTTCTATATACTCGTCAATTTTTTGTAATTCGACTTCATCTGAATAATAAATAGCTGTTGTATATTGAAATCATCTATCTGCAAATTGTCATCCTTCATCATATGGGTCAATATAACTAAAAAACCTATCTAAAATAGTTGTTAAGTCAGTTATATTTGGATCATATGTAACTTCTACAGCTTCTCTATGTTCAGTAGTTCCTGTGGAAACATCTGTGTAATTAGCAGTTTCACTCTCTCATCAAATATATCAACTTATTGCCGTTGCCACTCACGGAAATTCGTCAAAAGCTCATTCTATACACCAAAAACATCATCCTGCTAAAATTATTTTTTTTGTATTTTTTAAATCTATATTTTTGGGTGTTTGATTTTCTTTTTGATACTCTTTAAAAGCACTCGTAAATTCATCATTATTTATTGTTGTATTTTCATTTGTATCTTCCATATTTTGCGTATTAAAATGTATTCATATTAACCAAATTCAAATCGTAATTATTACTCATGCGATAAAATAAATTATATATTTTATGGTTTTTATCATATTTAATATTTAATGATTAATATAATTATAATACTCATTCACCTTAAAGAAAACATAAGAAAAAGTTTATAAATAAATAATTTTACTTATACTAAAAATATTAATAATTTTAAAATAAAACCAATGACAAAAATAATTTTTATCAGACATGGAAGAACTGATTATAACGAAGCTGGAAAATTTGACTGTATTTGAGTAGCAAGCCTTACGCAAGATGGAAAAAATCAAGCTAATCAATTAGCTGAAATTTTCAAAGATGAAAATATTTCAGCTATCTACTCTTCTCCATTTCAAAGATGTGTAGATACTCTAAGACCACTATGAGAATCAAAAGGAATAATGATTACTCAAGATCAAGCATTTATGGAAATCAGAGCAATGATGCTGCAAGATCAAATATTTGACTGTAAAAAATTTAAATGGGCAAATGGATACGGTGATGGAGAAAAAATCGTAGAAGTTGATGCGAGAGTAAGAAATAAAATTCAATATCTTCTTGAAAAACATGCAGGAGAAACTATCGTAATTTGTGGTCACTGAGACACAACATTTTTAGGAAGAAATTATTTTCATAATGTTGATTATGATACTCAAAAATATACTTCTGGCTTATATCTCGAAAATAATCCTGAAAAATATACTATTGAAGCGATGTATGGAATCGAAGAAACTAAATAATAATTTTAGAAAATGAATATTTTAAAAACAATTATAATAAATTTAATACTGGGATTGTCGCTTCTATTATACATTTCAGGATATTATGACAAAGTAATTTCTATAAATGAAAGTATATTATTTTTATTTTTTGTAATTTTCATAATCATATTTTATTTTTTTTGTTATATATTTTGGTTAGTAAGACAAGACAATATAGATTATAAATCTTGAAATAATATATCGAAATTTATTTATAATTTTTGAAAAATTATAAATTTAAAAATAACTGCAGTTATAATAATTTTATGACTGTATTTTATAGATTATTTTTATTATATAAGTTGGTTTTATTGAGAACTTGTATTTAAATACATTATTATAGCCTTAATAATTATATATTGAACTAATAAAATTATTTATAATGCGAATAAACAAGAAATAAAAAATCTTCGCGTAAGAAAAAAAATACAAATAATAATATCTTTATTTATTATTATTTGAATGTTATATTTTTTTATGAATTTTATTGATAAAAATATATTATTTAGTTATAAATATTTCTGTTCGGATTGAATAGATACAAGTGATGAAGATATGAAAGTAGGGAAAAATTTTAAATTTGTGTATTATTTTATTTGCGCTTATATTTTCTATATTTTTCCATATAACATAACACTAGGATTTTGATGAAAACAATAGTTAAAACTCTTCTATATATTCCCCTATTATATATTACACAAATCAATTGAGTATTTGCAATGGCAAGTGAAACATTTTGAGGTCGATTTTCAACAAGAAAATTACCTGAAGTAGATATGTCTATTCTTTGATATATTGATCTAGTTATGTACCATATTTTATTTATTTTATTATTACTCTATATTATTAAAACAAATAATATATTTAAAAAAGATATAAAATTATTTTCAATAATATGATTTATCTGATCGATGATTTTGATTACTTCAAAAAATTGATGATATTTTTATAATTGGTATTATATTTTATATGCATATGCATGAATAATTGTATTTGATATCATTTTTACAATGTATAAAAAAATTAAAAAAAAGAATACTGCTAGTAAATAATTTTGATTTGCAAAACATATAAAAAAAAATATACTTTTTAAGTAAATAAAAGCGTTTGAGTCTGCTATCAACAGATGAGCTGGAGGAAGAATAAGAAATATCCCCTCGTCCTATCGGACACTCCCCTTAAAATAAGGGAAGACTATATTTTTTACTAGAACCTCTCGAAGTCGAAAATCTTCGTTATCAAAAATAAAATCAAGAATCGCTTTAGGTGGTACCTTTCAAAATAATTTTGAACCGAAAGCATAAAATATAACTCAAATTTTGAGAAGTATTTTATGCTTTTTTATTTTTTAATAATTACAAATCATGAAAACAGAAAAACTTAATGAAATATTAAAGATTGTAGAACATAAAGTTACAATGGATTTAGAATGAAGAAGTTGATCAGATTCTTCCGTGGAAGCTGCTTTCGATTGGTTATTAGATGAAATAGAAGAAGCAAAAGAAGAACTTGTAGCAAAGAAGAAAGTATATCTAGAAGATGAACTCTGTGATGTAGTTTGGACGATATTTAGAATTATTGAAATATTAGACAGAGATAATTCAGTCGATAAATCTAGAATCTTTGATAGAGTTATTAAAAAATACTCTCAAAGAGTATATTGATTAGAAGAATGAAAAAAGTGGAATGATATAAAAAAAGTTCAAAAAGTAAAATTATTGGAAGAACAAACTAATTTAGAAAATAATAAATAATTTATGAAAAAACATTCAATCCATTACTTAATTGCTGCAATTTTAGCATTTGTTTCGAGTATTATTTCACTTACAATTGTAAATGCTCACAGTTCAATTTCTATGTTAATAGCGTTTATAGTATTTATTATTTTAATAAATATTTCATCTATTTTATTTTACAAAAGTTTAAAAATAGAAAAAAAATGGTTAAAATTCCCTTTTTCCTTTGTAAATCTCATTTGTTATATAATTTTATGAGCTATTAGCGCTGCAAAAATTATTCAAGTAACTAATATTATCTAAATTATTAAAAAATGTTTGATTTTTCTACTGATGTACTTCTGATTTTACTTGGTTTAGTTTGGTATATTTTTGCATTTATTCAATATCAAGAATTACTTAAATGACATGGATTTAATGGCTTAATGCTCTTTATGTCACCAAGATTAATGTGACTGATTATTGGTCCTATATTAATGATTATTTGAGTTTTAAAAGTAATATTTTAAATATACCTATGAAAAATATCTATTTATTTATGGCAATCGTCTGATTTATAATTCCCTATTATTTTTTATTTTCATTTATTTGAAATAACTGATTGGATGTAAAAGAATTTTTTACACTTACATTTCAAAATTATATTTCTATATTTTGGACTCTTGATGTAATTATATCTGCAATTGTGTTAATTATATTTATTTTATCAGATGGAAAATCACTCTGAAATAAAAAATATTTTCCGATAATCGGGACACTTATAGTTTGAGTTTCATTTGGGCTTCCTCTGTATTTATATTTAAAAGAATGTAAAAAATAATATTATGGAAATCAAACATATTAAAAGTAATATTTCATTTATAAAAATAGATAAATTTTTCACAAAAATGTGGTGAGAGTTATTTAATATTCATTTAGAAAATCAAATACAATATTATAAAAAATGTGATATTTATTATTTTGAAGAAAATTGAGAAATAATTTCTGCAATCATTTATGCAAAAAAAGATAATTTTAATTATATTTGGAGATTTGGAACATTAAGTAGTCATCAATGAAAATGATTATGAAGTAAATTACTAAATTATGTATTGAAAAAATATTCTTGAGATTTTCATTTAACAGCAGATAAAAATAGAGTTGAGTACTACAAAAAATTTTGATTCATTGAAACATGAGAAAAAAAACTCATTTGAAATGAATATGCAATAAAAATGATAAAAAAATAGTTCAACCTGGAAATAATAAATAAAAAGGAGGAATATGAATAATAATTTTAATGAGTGGAATAATCTCAAACAGAAAATAGATGGAAATAACGTAAATTTTCATGTAAAACAAAGACAAATATGGAATTGTTACATGTGAATAAATGTATGATTTGAAGAAGATGGTAAGTGAGAAGAATTTAATAGACCAATTCTTGTATTAAAGAAAATTTGAATCATGTATTTATGTGTGGCATTAACAACACACGGGAAAAATAATGATTTTTATTATAAGTTACCTGAAGATATTTCACGTAAAAATTCATATCTGATTTTATCACAACCAAAATTATTTGATATAAAAAGATTTCACTACAAGGTTTGAACTGTTTCAAAAGATGAATTTTTAGAAATACAAAAAAAGCTCAAAACCTTATGGTTCTAAGCAATTGTTACCCTTTTCAGGGAGTCCCGAAGGAAATTTGTACTTAAAGTATATTCTAAAATACTAAAAAAGTCAAATTGAATATTTAACCCCGGGATTAAATTCCTAAATTCAAGCACACAATCCCGGGGTTGCGACTTGAACTGCAATTTATTAATAATATAAATTTATGAAATTTATAGAAAAAATTGAAAAAATTGAAAAATTCTGACTAAAAAATATTACATGAATTAGTATAACTTTAATTATTCTTGTACTATTATTAGATTTAATTCCTCTTGTTTTTTGATTAAATATTAATTTATTATCTACAACAAATACACTTACTTTCATATGAGCAATTTTTGTATTTTGGTATTGATATAAAAAATATGAAAGAGATAAAGAAATTGAATTTTTATGACACAATATTTCAAATCCTCCAAAAATAGATGAGGCCAGTGTATTAATTTTTAACTGGTCAAGATTATATGATTTATATCAAAAAGAATATATTAAAAAAGATATTTGGTTAGATTTAGAAAATCAATATATGCAAAACTATCAAGAAATATTAAGTAATTCAGATTCAGAATTAACAATTCTAACTGATTTAATAAAACTACTTATACCTATTTGAAATAGAAAATATTTTATAAGTCTTATTGAAAAAATAGACCTATTTTATGAATGACAAATTAATATATATTCTATGACAAAAGAAGAATATATAGATCAAAATAGATTAAAAAAATTCAAATTAATTAGAAAAAAAATTAATGATTTGAATTCTATAACTAATACTATGTAACCCCTCGTCCACCAAGACAATAAACTGCTACTAAAAATACTTTTAAAACATAATAAACTTTTACTATGGCTCAATTTGAGAAAGTAAATCCGAAACAAAGCTTTCCAGAAATGGAGGAAGCAATGTTAGCGTTTTGGAAAGAACATAAAACCTTTGAAAAATCTGTAGAAAACAGAGAAGGTTCTGAAGAATTTAATTTTTATGATGGACCTCCGTTTGCAACTGGGACTCCTCACTACGGACATATCTTAGCTGGTACAATCAAAGATGTAATCCCGAGATATCAAACGATGAACGGAAAACAAGTTCATAGAAAGTTTGGTTGGGATTGTCATGGTTTACCGATTGAAAATATCGTTGAGAAAAAATTAGAAATCTCAGGAAAAGACGATATCGAAGGAAAAATTTGAGTACATAAATTCAATGAAACATGTAGAGAAAATGTATTTACTTATGCTCATGAATGGGAAAAAACAGTAAATAGAATGGGTCGTTGGGTTGATATGGAAAATGACTACAAAACTATGGATGTAGACTTCATGCAATCTGTATGGTGGGTATATTCAGAACTGTATAAAAAAGGTCTTATTTACGAAGGATACAGAGTTGTTCCATATTGTCCGAGATGTTCTACTCCTCTTTCAAACTTTGAAGTAAATCAAGGATATAAAGATAAACAAGATAAAACTACAACGGTAAAATTTAAAGTAAAAGGAAACGAATCAAAATATATCTTAGCTTGGACTACTACTCCTTGGACACTTGTAGCGAACCTTGGTTTAGCTGTTGGTGAGGATATTGATTATGTAGAATTACTTGATCATAAAACAGAAGAAACATATGTTTTAGCGAGAGATTTGGTTAAAAATTATTTCAAAAATGAAGACGATTACGTTATCATGAGAGAATATAAAGGTTCTTGCTTAAAAGGTATTAAATACGAACCATTGTTTGCAGATTTTAATCCTGAAATAAATCCAGAAGTTTATGAAACTCAAGGATTTAAAAAAGGAAAAAATGTTCATAGTGTAGTAATTGGTCATCATGTAACAACTGAATCTGGGACTGGGATTGTACATATTGCTCCAGCTTATGGTGAAGACGATTACCAAATCGGAAAAAATCAAAATTTAGGTTTTGTTATTCATATTGCTGATAACGGAAATACGCAAAATTTATTAGAACATAATGGAGTTCAAGTATTTGAATACAACGAAATAGCACTTCAAGATGTAAAACAAAGAGGTCTCACACTTCAAATAAATACTTATGACCATTCATATCCTCATTGTTGGAGATGTGAATCTCCACTGATTTATAGAGCTATTTCTGCTTGGTATGTAGCTGTTGAAAAGATCAAAGACAAAATGGTTGATAATAATCAAGAAATCAATTGGACTCCAAACGAAATAAAAGATGGTAGATTTGGGAAATGGGTTGCAAATGCAAAAGATTGGAATATTTCTAGAAATAGATATTGGTGATCTGCTATTCCTGTTTGGCAAAATGAAGATAAAACAGCTGAATTATGTATCGGTTCTATTGAAGAAATGTATCAATACAATAAACCATATGGTCAAATAGAAAAAAAAGAAGAAAATGGTGAAGTAAAATATTTCTATACTGATACAAATAAAGAAGTTGATATTCATAAACATTTTGTAGATGAAATTTTCTTAGAATGTCCAAAAACTGGTCAAAAATTAAAAAGAGTTCCTGAAGTTTTAGACTGTTGGTTTGAATCTGGTTCTATGCCATATGCATCAAAAGGATATCCTTTTAAACAAGAAGATAGTTTTAAATTTCCTGCTGATTTTATCGCAGAAGGTCTTGATCAAACAAGAGGTTGGTTCTATACATTACTTATTCTTGGAACGGCACTATTTGATAAAGCTCCAATGAAAAATGTAATCGTAAATGGGATCGTTTTAGCAGAAGATGGACATAAAATGTCAAAATCTAAACAAAATTATCCAGATCCAAAATTAGTTTTTGATAAATATGGAGCTGATGCAATGAGGTTTTATCTTATGAATTCACCTGTAGTTGAAGCACAAGATTTCAGATTTAGTGAAGTATGAGTAGAAGAAGTAGTCAAAAAAGTTATTTTACCACTTTGGAATACATATTATTTCTTCACAACATATGCAAATATTGATAATTTTGAACCGAAATGATTACCGCAAAATCTAGAAAATAATTTAGATAAATGGCTCATTTCAGAACTAAATACTCTCACTCGTGAAGTTTCTCAAGGATTTGATGAATATAAACTAGCAAGAGCTACAAAACCAATTGTAAAATTTATGGATAATCTTACAAACTGGTATATCAGAAGATCGAGAAAAAGATTCTGGAAATCTGAAAATGATGGAGATAAACTTCAAGCATATGAAACGCTCAATTATGTTTTAGTTGAAACAACAAAAGTACTTGCTCCATTTATGCCATTTATTTCAGAATATATGTATAAAAATCTTACAAAAGATGAATCGGTACATTTAACTGACTTCCCTGTATTTGATGGATCAAAAATTGATGAAAAATTAAACTCTAATACTGATACAATTCAAAAAATTATTACTCTTGGTTTAGCATGGAGAGCAAACAATAAAATTAGAGTAAGACAACCTCTACAATCTATTAGTGTTACAGAAAAATTTGATGATTTCTTTGTAGAAATTCTTAAAGAAGAACTCAATGTAAAAGAAGTAAAAGTTGTAGATGGAAATTCTCTGGCAAAACAAATTTGTAAACCAAATGGGAGAGCAATCGGACCAAAATTTGGAAAAGATGTAAAATTTATTATGAGTGAAGCAAAAGCTGGGAATTTTAAAATTTTAGAAAATTGAGATGCAAGAGTAGGTCATTTCGAACTTTCTCCAAGTGATTTTGAACTTGTATTTGAATCTGGTGATTCTGGTGAATTAATCGAAGCTGGATTTGGTATGGTTATTGCAATGGATGATACAATTACTGATGAATTAAAAATCGAAGGGTATTACAGAGATATCGTAAGACATATTCAAGAAGCAAGAAAAGAAGCTGGATACAATGTGGATGATAGAATTTCTGTAGAAATTTCTGGAGCCAATGAAGTAGTTGAAAAATTTACTCAAAATATTGAATCTGAAACACTTTCAAAAATCACTCAAAATATTGAATCTGCTGATGTAGAAAAAAATATTCAAATGGATGATGTAGAAGTAAAAATTTCATTAAAAAAATAATTTTTTAAAACTCAAGAAAATAATTTTCTTGAGTTTTTTTTGACATTAAAAATAATTTTATCATAATAATATTACAGAAGTTTAAAAAGGGAGAAATATTATGCAACTACAGGTTATTTTGTATTTAATTTTATTTTTATTTTTCAACGGTTTATTTTTTGTAAGTTTTCGAAGTGATACAGATAGAGTGAAACAAAATTTATTTGAATTAATGCGAGGTTGTATAAGAGTAGAAAGAGGAACATTTTTTTCTCAAGAAATTCCAAGCAATACTCACGATACACAAAAATGGGCAAATGAAAAACTAGAAGATAAAAGTTGGATATTTTGGACTGCAGTTTGTAATATACTCGAACAAAATAAAATAATTATTTCAATTATTAATATTATAATTTTTGCAATCTGTTTTATTTTACCAAAATTTTTATAAAAAAGCGCGATTTATCGCGCTTTTTGTTGACTTTAAAAATATTTCTCTATAATTCATAATACACAACACAAATATATAACAAAAACAAAAAAAACAGGAGAGAATATGAATCAGCAAAATAATGATTTATTACAATTCTTAGGTTTTGAATATTATCAAGAAATTGAAGAATATATCAAAGCTGTTCATCTTCCGTATGGAAGTAATCAGTTATTAGAACAACCAGTAAGTCTTATCGAAATATGTTTACTTATATATTTTTTCATAGAAAAAAAATATTTAATTAATCACGAAAGTAAAGATAATCGCATTTTAATAAAACATGATTTTCATAAACATGAAGATATAAAATTATTAAAAGATAGATATATTGGTTTATATAATTTGATTATAAAAAGTGCTGATTGTGGTTTTATTATTGTATTAAATTCAGAAAATAACTTTTTTAAATTTATGAATAAATTAAAATCAAACACACAATAGTCATACAAATTATAGGAGAATAAAATGAGTATTTCTGAAGAGATTTTAAAAGTTAATCCTTTAGAAACACTAAAGGATAAATACAATTGGAAACCGCTTTTTATAAAGTTTGGTCATAAAGTAGATGATGTTGAAAATTATTTTTCTGCTTACAAAGCATCTGAATTTTCATTAGCATTACTCTACTGTGCCGTTAAACAATATAATAAAGAGCAATTAATAGATTTCATAAGCGTCTTTTTCTTTTCGACTGAATATATCGATTTTTTAGAAAAGTTACTTACGCATGAAATTAATGAAATTTATATAGGAGGAATAAATTATACTGATTCATTATTTATTAAAAAATCAGGATGGATACAAGAAAAAAGAGCGTAAAAGCTCTTTTTTATTTGCTTATTCTTTGAAAAAAATTACTATAAATCTAATATAATTGAAAATAAAAAATGAAAGAAAAATTAAAAAATCTTACACCGAACTTTTGACTTTATGATTACTGGAAACAAAAAGTAAATTCTTTAGAAAAAAAAGATATCAATATAATTATTTCAGATTTTGATGATTGTATTTTTTGTAGAAAAGATCAATTAGAACAATCTCAACTACTCAGGGAAAATAGATGAGATGCTGGAACTCAGATGATTTTTAATGAAATTTGAGTTCAAAAATATATTTGTGATTTTGTAGAAAATAAAGAATATCCAATAGATATTACTTCCCTACTCAATCAAGAAACTGATATTATTCTCACAGCTGGAATTTATGAAAATCAAATGGAAAAAATAAAAGCTTGTGGGCTAGAAAATATAAAAACGATTGTGGTTCCAACTGGTGAGGATAAAATAATTGCAACAATTCGTTATGTGATTTTTGACTTAGGTTTCATTCCTAAAACTATAACTGTTTTTGAAGATAGACCTCATTTTTTTATAGAATATAGAGATCTATTAGAAGATATTTTAGAGACAAAAATTATAATTAAAAAAGTTGTAATGAATGGAAATAATAATTCTCCAGATATTTCAGAAGTATAGAGAAAATTCTATTGACAATATTTATTTTTACTTATAATAATCTTGTTTAAAAAAAAAGGGGACAAAACATTATTTTTGTGACCTCTTTTTTTTATGGGAATTTCTACAGATAACTTAAGATTATGAGAATTAGAAAATATACAAATTACGCAACATAAATGGGTAGATTACTTAGATGAATACAACAAAGTAACCTATGAAAAAATAGATAAAGTTTGTTCTCAGCATTGATATAAAACACTTGCTTTTATTTTTCAATTAAAAAAAGATAAAGATTTAAAAAACATATTTGTTGAAAAAAATGATGTTTCTATTGAAGATATTGATGAATTATTAGATGATGTATTTTTTCCAATAGCAGAACCTATTGTAAAAGATATAGAAGAAATAAAAAATATGACTCAATGATTGTTAAACAAAAGAACAAACGATGAATTAAAAGATAAAATTGCAGAATTATTAAATGTTGAAAGTACTGATAAATATATATTTACTATTAATGAAATTTTAGATCAGTTTGATTGTGATTTGGAAGTTTTTTATCAAAGCTTAGAAAAATGTAATTATGATACAAAACAAATCTGACATCTAAAAAATTCATTTTTACATTCTAATCCTTTCAATCTCAAACATAATTTAGAAAAATCTTGGTATGACTTGTATAAAAATTTGGTTATAGAAACAAAAAAATACAGAAATAAAAGAAAAAAATAAAACCTCTTTGAGGTTTTATTTTTTTGTAGATTTTTTTACATCATCAGCTTTTTTCATTTTTTCTAATGCTGTAATATTTTCTTTTATTTGTTTATTTTCTTTTTCTAACTCAGCTTTTTTATCTAAAGCATTTTGTTTTTCTTTTTCAAGTGCTGCAATTCTTTCTTCAAGTGTTTCAATATGTTCTGATTCTTTTTCTTCTTGAGAAGCAATAACATCTTGTCTATTTTCTAATTTTAAAATTGTTTCATCTAAAATAGATTCCATTGTTCCTACACTTGCCATTGGAGTTGGGTTTGAAGTATCTAGAGCTGGATTTTCATGAGGTTGAGCTTCTACAGCTTGAGATAAATCTAAAGATTCATCTTCTAATCTTACATCATCTGATGTTTCCATATCCAAAGATAATACATCCTCATTTGAATCATCTAAAACTCCTACTGCAGGGTCTTGTAAGTTTAACGTTTTTTCTTGTTGAGTTGATTCATCTTCATGGTCACTTAGATCAAAATTGAAATCATCGTCATTTTCAGATACCTCGTTAGAGATTACTTGAGGAGTTTCATTTAGGACTATATCATTTTGTTCAACTGTTTCTTCTTGAGGTGTATCAAAACTAAAAATATCATCCGTATCTGATTGATTATTTTCTCAAGTAGTTTGAGTAAGAGTATCCTCTTTGTTCGAATCATTAGAATTATCTTCTTCATCAAATGTTAAAACCATATCATCTGAAGATTTTTCTTCATCATCAAGATTAATCACCATTTCTGAATCATCTGTTTGAACATCATCCGATAAAATAATTAAATCATCTTGATTTTGTTTTGTATCAGCCATAAGTTATTTTTTATTTTTAAATATACACTTATAATATCATAAAATAAATACTCCGTCAAAAAAATGATATTTTACAGAATAAATATGTATATAAATTTGCTTTTTTTGACTTAAAATATATAATTTCCACACAAAATTTTAAATTAATATATAAAAAAATTGTTATGGATTTTTCAAAAGCATGAGAAATGATGAAACTTCAACAAGAAGCAATGAAAGTTAAAAAAGAATTAGAAAATACTTATATTGAATCTGAAGTAAATGGTCTAGTAATTACATTTAACGGTGAAATGAAAGCTGAAAAAGTTGAATTTGAAAACGATAATTTAATTAAAGGTATTTCTGATAAAGCAGCTTTAGAAAAAGCAATTTTAGAATCTATCAACAAAGGAGTTTCAAACTCACAAAAAGTTGCAGCTGATAAAATGCAAGGTGTAATGTCATCAATGGGTATGAATATGCCAAATGGTGGTCTTCCAGGTATGTAAAATAAAAAAAATTAAAAAACAACATATTTTAAAAATATGTTGTTTTTTTACCAATCTTTTTCTCATCATCTATTAAATTCATTTTGTAAGAATGGATCATTTGAAAATTTCTCGAAAAAATTTTCATTATTTGGTTGCTTATTAAAAAATTGTTGATTATTTTTTTCAATTTGTTTGAGTTCCTCTAAATAATTTTCAATTTCTTGCGTTTGCTCATTTGATAGTTGATTAAATTGCTCGCTTGTATCTCCATTTTTTCAGGGACTTGTTTGAGTATTTTGTTGATTTTCTTCGTCTTGTTCTTGTGAATTTTCCTGAGTATCTCAATTTTGCTCTTGAGTATCATTATTTTCTCAAGTATTTTCTTGTGAATTATTTTGATTTTCGTCTTGATTATTTTGTTGATTATTTTCTCAAGATTTTTTCTTTTGTTTATAGTTTTCTAATAATTTCGTTGCTATTTCTAAATTATTTTCGATAAAATTTTTATTTTTAATTTCCTGTGCTTGCTTATATGTTTCTATCGATTTATTTAATAGTGATATTTTTTTTTCTAAACTTTTCTCTTCAAGAGCTTGTTTTAAAAAAGTATTCCCAAGATTAAATGCAATTATTTCATCTGGATTTTTACTTAAAGCTCAAGAAAATATTTTTTCAGCTGCTTGAAAATCTTCTGAATTATATTTTTCTAAAGCTGTATTGTTTTGAAAATATTGTTTCATAAAAGTTCTATTTTCAAAAATAAAAATAGAAATAAATATAAAAAATATAAATATGAGAAAGGTGATTTTGTTCATAAAAATATATTAAAATTAAAATTTTCTTTTTTCTAAAAATAAAAACAGAGTAAAAAACAATAAAAATAACCCTACAAAAATATAACTTATATCTTTTGCTTGAGAAATATTCAATTGCAAATTAGATTGTATTAAATTATCATTTATTATATCATGAATTTTACTTTCATCATCTAAACTTTCAAAAAACACATAATCCCAATTATATTCATCACATATTTTTTTGACTTCACTTTTATTTAATTGTGAAACAACTGGTTCTCAATTATACATTTTAAACGTAGCTCTTCCATAAAAATCAACTCCATCTAAGATCATTCATCATTTATTAGTTCATACTGCGACAAAAACAATTTGAATTGATTTTTCTTCGAGTTTTTTTTGTAACGTTGAAGGTATTTTTATATTTTCTATTTCTCCAGCATCTGAAAATATTACAAACGTAGTTGGTTCATCAATATATGAAATATAACTTTGTAATCAAGAAAATAATTTTGTAAAATTTGATCATTTTACAGGAATATTTTTCTCATCTACACCATTTAATATAGTTTTAAAGAGTCAATAATCTGATGTAAAAGGAAGTATTTCAAGAGCATCTCAAGCAAAAGCATATAGACCATATTTATTATTTTGGTGTGTATTTACATATGATTGTATTATTTGTTTTGTTGCTTGTAAACGAGTAGTTTTATTTTTATTTGCACTGATATCTTCTACATTCATAGAAGTGCTTACATCACTAATAAATAAAACATTTCATCAAAGTACATCTATTGATTTATCATAATCACCTATTCTAGGAGAAAAAATAGAAATAATTAAAAATAATAATCAGATGAATATTGTAAATATTTCTAAAAAAATTTTTCTTTTTAAATATAAAAAATAACAAAAAATAAGAGTCATAAAAAATATTATTCCAGCGAGGTACCATCAAAAAATTTCTGTATTTGCAAAGATCATAATTTTAAAAAAGTTAGATTTTTTTTCTTAAACGTACTACCAAAAATAAACCAAATAAAACAACTAATAAATATACAAATTGTCTTGAAAGAGATTCAATAGTTTCATAATTTTGTGTTTCTAATGGAGTTTTTTCAATCTCAGAAATTTCTTGAAAAATAGATTCTAATGATTGTGTATTTTCTGCTTTATAATATTTTCATTCTCATATTTTAGCAATATTTTTGAGAGACTCTTCGTCTACTCACTCTACTTGCATACGTTGAGTAAAACCAAGAGGATGTTTATAATTTATATAAGCATTATTTTTTCATCAAATCCCAATAGTATAAATTTTTATAGGATTATTTTGATTTTGTTTTTGGATAAATTTAGCTGAAATTTCAGGATCAATTCAAACATTTGCTGATCAATCAGTAACCAATATCAAAACTTTATTTCTATCACTCTCACTAAAACTATCTCAAGCAAATATTAACGCATCTCAAATAGCTGTTCCATTTAATCCATCAACACTTTGATCAAGAATTTTTGTAGTAACTTTTTCTACCATATTTTTAGAAACTTCGTAATCAAAATTCAGTGGAATAGAGGTAAATGGTTTTCAAGAAAAAACGACGAGTCACACTCTATCAGAAACTAATGTATCTAGAAAATTTACAATAATATTTTTAGCAGCTTCTATTCTATTTGGTTGTAAATCTTCGGCTTGCATAGAAAGAGAAACGTCCAATGCTATCATAATATCAATACCATTTTTTTCTATTTTTTCTTGAGAATTTTTTATAATTGGTTGAGCAATAATTAAAATTGAAAAAATAAAAATTAACAAAATATTTACGTAATATAATTTATATGAAAATGAATTATTTTTATAAATATTTTCTAAATCATTAAATGCTCAAAAATGTTTTACATTTGATTTTTTAAAATATAAAAAAACAACCAAAATCACAATTGGAATCAGTAAATACAAGAAATTTGGTTGTAAAAATTCAAACATTTTTTTATTTTAAATAAATCATAAAATTCATAATCATTTGTTTTCTTTGGACTAGAGAATCTTGTGTTGCTGAAAATTCTTCAAAATAACTTTTTTCAAACATTCAAAATAATTTTTGCTCGATAACATCTTTTTTAAAGTCTCAGTATGATTTAATATAACAATTTTGAATTCATAAATATTCAAAATATTCTCTAAAAATAAGATTGAGTTGAGCATAAAATTCATTTTTTGAAAGTCATTCTGACTTGTTTTCTAAATCAGATAATTTATTTATTAATTGTTTTTTAAAATCATCTTGTGAAAATTCTGGTTTTTCTACAATTATTTTTTTAATTTCTATTTTAGGTTTATTTTCTAAATATTTTATTATAAATAGATAAAATAAAATAAAAAATAAAATTACTCAAATACTGTAATATGAAAATTTTTTATAATTAATTTCTAATTTTTTAGATTCAATAAAATTTTCTAATAATTTTTTTTCATCAGAATTATTTTCTCATATTTTTGTATTTTCTGAAGTATCTTCTGAAATATTATTTTTTTCTGAAATATTTTCTTGAGTATTATTATTTTCTTGAGAATTATTATTTTCTCAAAAATTATCTGGAGAAATAGTATCATTATTTTGTTGTATTTTTTGAGATTCTCAGACAGTTATTTCAACTTGATTTGATTCAATTATTTCTTCAGTATTCTTTACTTCAACTGGTCAAATACTATATATTCACTCCTCATTTGCACGTAAAATAAGTTCTACAAAACTTTTTGTACTCACTTCTCCATTAATAATCGTTGTTTCTTGTTTTTGACTTGAACCATATTGAGAAAAATTTTCTAATCAAGCAATATTCTCAATAGAAATATTTCAGTTTTCTTGGCTAGAAACTTCAATATTTACTATAATATTTTCATTCAAATCATATTGTTTTTTTTGTGTATTTATTTCAATATCTAAAGCAAAAAGTTGTGAAATACAAACTATTTGCAGCAGTATAAATAGTATAATTTTTTTCATTTTTTATCTATTTTTAAAAAAACTAAATAACTGAGAAAAAATATTTATTTTTTCATCAAAATATAAATAACTTGCACCTGACTGCCTAATTTTTTTTCTAAAATCTATTACTTTTTGTTTTCTCAATTTCCTATATTCTTGTTTCTTTTTTTCATCTGTAAGATCAATAAATAATTGATTATTTATATTTCATAATCAAATAATTCCGGTATCATCAAGAGAATTTTCAAAACTATGAAATATATTACAAATAACTAAATCATTTTTTAAGGCTGCTATTTTTAGCTCTTTTTCATCTATTTCTAATTGCGAAGTAAATAAAAAAACAAGAGAATTTTTTATCTTTAGACTATTAAAATATTTTAATTTTTCTGAAATATTTCATGAAAAACTATTAAAATTATTTTTTTCTATTTGTGTAAAAAAATCAAAAAAATGAGATTTTGATTTTCAAAGCGGAAAAAATATTTTTTT
Organism: uncultured Patescibacteria group bacterium; assembly: GCA_963926055.1. GTDB lineage: Bacteria > Patescibacteriota > Gracilibacteria > BD1-5 > UBA6164 > CAJXJP01. The sequence continues at coordinate 268,913 of CAWUVK010000001.1, forward strand.
ATCATTATTATAAAAAATACTTCAAAATTTATTTTGTTGCTTGAGTGTAGAAATTCATAAAATATATAAAATTTCTTCAAAAATATCTCTTTTATTTATTTGAATTATATCAGAATTATCTTTTTTATCTTTGAAAAAAAATTCTGAAAAAATATTTTTATCATAAAATCTATCTAATTTAAAATCGATAGATTCATCAAAAAAAGGAAGAAAATAGACATCCAATTGTCTTTGTTCTTCATAGAGTTTTATAAGCGTTTTTCAAACTTTAGCTGATGATAAAAAATCTATATTTTTTGCATCATCTCAGCTTTGATATTCTCTAAAATCAGCAAATTCAATCCCGTTATTTTTGAAATGCGTTTTATAATCCCCTACTAAAAGCGAATCTACAAAAGTATTTGTTTGTAATTCTAAAACTCATTTGTGTTTTTTTGAAAGCATATTATTTTATTTCAACATGTTCTAAAATTTCTCTAATAACTTCATCTGTCGTCATTCATTCTGCTATTTGCTCATATGATAGAATAATTCTATGTCTGAGCACTGGAAATATCATTTCTTGAATATCTTCAGGGATAACAAAATCTCTCCCTTGTAAAAAAGCAAATGCTTTTGCAGATTTAATCAGTGAAATAGAAGCTCTTGGTGAAGCTCAAATAGCAAGATATTTTTTTGTAAATTCACTCTGACGAGTTAAAAATACAATATCAGCCACATAATCGTAAATACTTTCGCTCACTGAAACTTCTTGGATTGATTTTCTTATTTCTAAGACTTCTGATCCATTAAATATTTTTTCTAAAGTAGAAGAAATATTTTGAGAGTATTGTTTCATTATTTGTAATTCTTCATCTTTACTTGGATAATCAACAATAGTTTTGAGTAAAAATCTATCAAGTTGCGCTTCTGGAAGTGAATATGTTCCTGATTGTTCGAGAGGATTTTGTGTAGCTAAAACCATAAATGGTTCTGGTAAAATAAATGTTTCATCTCAAATTGTAACTTGTTTTTCAGCCATGGCTTCGAGTAAAGCTGATTGAACTTTTGATGGAGCTCTGTTTATTTCATCTGCTAAAACAAGATTTGAAAAAATTGGTCATTTTTTTACAACAAATTTTTGATTTTCATAAATTCTCGCTCAGATTAAATCACTTGGAAGTAAATCTGGAGTAAATTGGATTCTTTTATAATCAAGATCTATAACTTTTGAAAGTGTTTCTACACTCAAAGTTTTTGCTAAACCTGGAACTCATTCTAACAAAATATGTCCTCCAGAAAATAATCATATCAGAATATCTCTGATAAGATTTTTTTGACCAATTACTTTTTTAGACATTTCTGCTTCTAATAATTTTATTTTTTCTCTTATTTCCATATTTTTATAAATTTATAAAATACTTTATTCTTATATTAAAAAAAAATAGAGTAAAAGCAAAGTAAGAAATTATTTTTTTTCATATAAAAAAATATTCCCGGGAATATTTCCCGGGAATATTTTTATATTTTTTATAATCCAGCATTTTTAGCAACAAAATCCCAGTTAATTAATTCCCAATATGCTTTTAAATATTCAGGTCTTACATTTCTATAATCGATATAATATGCATGTTCCCAAACATCACACGTTAATAATGCAGTATTGTCAGTTGTAAGTGGAGTGTTTGCGTTTGAAGTATTTACTATATCAAGTTTTCCCTCAGGCGTTTTTACTAACCAAGTCCATCCTGACCCAAAGTTATTAACACAAGAATCTGTAAATTTTGCTACAAAATCTTCAAATGATCCAAAATCTTCTTCGATTTTTTCAAGTAATGCTCCAGTTGGTTTTCCACCAGCATTTGGCGCAAACCCATTCCAGTAAAAAGTATGATTCCAGATTTGAGCTGCGTTATTAAAGACACCTCCAGTTGAAGTTTTTACTACTTCTTCTAAATCTTTCCCTTCAAATTCAGTTCCAGAAACTAAACCATTTAGTTTTGTAACATATGTTTGGTGATGTTTTCCATAGTGGAATTCTAAAGTTTCTTTTGAAATATGAGGTTCTAGTGCATCCATTTCATATGGAAGTTTTGGTAATTGAAATGTCATAATTTTAATTTTATGAAATAATTTTATTTTTTCTAAAATACTATATTTTTTATAGCATTAATGTAATTGTAATTTAATTTATGAATAATTCAAGAAAAGATTATTATTTTAGTAATGTTATAAAAAGTTCCCGAGAAAATTTCCCGGGAACTTTTTATTTTTTTAAAATATTTTTATCTTGTTGTAATAAATTTTCAATCGGTAAAAATAAAGGTTTTGGTAAATTATTAAGATGAAACCAGTCTAAAGTTTCACATTTATGAGGTTCTAAATTTTTTAATTCTCAAGAAAAATATTCTCAAGTCATAAAAATTGTATTATAATGTTTGTTTTCCAGAGTAAAAATATCATTTGTCACTCAAGCAAATTTAATATTTTTAAGCTCTAAATTTGTTTCTTCTTTTGTTTCTCTTAGAGCACAATCTTCCCAAGATTCTCAAAATTCTAAATGTCATCCAGGAAAACACCAAGTCGAATCTCAATGAGAATTTATCCTTTTAAGCAATAAAACTTTTTCATTTTTCACAATAATTACACCAACTCAAACTCTTACTTCCATAGAAATATTTTAGAATGTATTGTAAATATAATACAAAAAATATTTTTTTTTGAAATAAATATTTTTAAATAAAAAAAGCACCTGCGCAAAGCGCAGGTCCAAAGAGTTATTTTTTCTCCATTTTACGTAATACAAAATATTTTTGCATTTTAGTAGGTTTTAATTCTAAACCTTCTAACTTATCTTTGTTTAATTGAGTATTTAACACATTATTATATGTTAATTCTTCAAGAATAGAAATTAAAACCCCACCAATAATAAATAATGAGAATAAATATAAAACAGCTGGAAATAAACTTAAAATAGACTGATAAAGGTCTAAAAATAATTCTAACATGATAGTTTCCTCCAATTTGAAAAACGTATCAGTAAAAATATATATAAAAATTTACTTATGTCAATGATTGTCTTTAATCTAATAAATAATAAAAAAAAGTTCCCGGGAGAAATTCCCGGGAACTTTTTTTTATTTCATTTTTTTCACTTTTGAAAGTTTTGATTTTTTAATTTCTTCTTTTGCTTCACCTCTAACTTCTTGAACTGATTCTTTGATTTTTGATTGAAGTTCTTCAAATGTTGCCAGTAAATTATTTTTTAATTCTTTTACTTTTTCTGGAGAAATTTCTTTTAGCTCGTTAAGTTCATCTTTTTTTTCTAAATAGAGTTTTTCTAATTTATCTGAAACTTCAACAAAATGAGACTTCCCTTTTTCTTGAACTTCGAGTAATAATTTTAATCCTTCGATTTTATACCCTTCAGCGATTTCTAAAAGTTGACCTTTTTTTTCTGCAAAAAGTGCTTTATTTTTATCTGACATAATTGTGTTTTCTAGTTCAGCTAAAACATTTTTATGTGTTTCTACAAAATTTGCTAAAAGCACTTTTACTTCACCTTGACCTGATTGTTTTGATTCTTCGAGCTCTTTTTGTAAAGCACTTGGAGTTTTTTTATTATAAAGTGACCCAATAACATTTCCTGCAATATATCCAGCAGCAACTAGAAAAAATTTTTTATTAAACATATTTTTAAACTTTAATTGTAAAATAAAGATTTTTTTCGTCAATAACTGATAAAAAAATTCTATACATAAAATATTATACATTTATCTGCAGATTTACAAATATTTTTTAACATCAAAAAAAAAAATTGCTTTACAAGATTACGAAAGTCTCTAAACTAGAGCCATATTATTATTCTTAAAAATAAAAGGAAATGTCGTACAACAATTTTTCTGACTGATATAAAAAAGCACTGATAAATTCTGAAACAAAAATAAAAGAAATCTGATTCAAAGAACTTTGAGTTGAAGATGTATTTATAGAAATAGTAAAAAATTCTACCGGAGGAATAAAAGAAATTTTTAGTCTCTATGGAATAAATGAAAAACTTACACTAGAGATAATTAATAAAGGATTATTTAATGAAAATCCAGAAAATAGAAAATGAGTGTATTCTGGAATGAATTCTCGTTTAAAAAATATTATTCTTTGAAGTGTAAAAGTTGCAGCAAGTTATTCAAAACAAAGAGCGAGTATTGAAGATTTTTTACTTTCAATGATTAAAAATGATTCTTGGCTCATTAGTTTCTTTGATTATATCGGAATTACAGCAACGGATATAGAAAAAAATTTAAATGATCTTAATACTCTTTGAGCTGTTGACGGAGTTTCTCAAAATCCAAATTTTGGTGATATAGAAAAACAAACAGATAATCCATCAAACAGTGCAAATATATGAATAGAACCGACTGGAGATGAAGCAATTGACCAACTCTTGTGAGCTTTAACTCAAAATTTAATGGGTTGAGATTCACAAAATGGAAATCTTGAAATGGCAACACCATTTGATGCAAATAAAAAACAAGAAAAGAAAAAAGATGATTCTACTACTCCTGCTTTGGATTTTTTTTCTACAGATTTAACAGCAGAAGCACGTGAATGAAAAATAGATAAAGTTTTAGGAAGAGAAACACAAATCGAAAGACTTATTGCTATTTTAAATAGAAAAACAAAAAATAATCCTGCTCTTGTAGGTGAACCTGGTGTTGGGAAAACAGCCATTGCAGAATGATTAGCACTGAGAATTGTAGAAGGAAATGTTCCATTTTCTATGAAAGATAAAAGAATTTTATCTCTTGATATGTCGACACTAATTGCTGGGACAAAATATAGAGGTGAATTTGAATCAAGAATCAAACAAGTAATTGACGAAGCTTCAAAAGTTGAAAATGAAATTGTTTTATTTATCGATGAAATTCATACTATTATTTGAGCATGAGGTTGAGAAGGAACTTTGGACGCTTCAAATATTTTAAAACCTGCAATGTGAAGAGGAAAAATTAGAGTAATCTGAGCTACAACTCATAACGAATACCAAAAATATATAGAAAAAGATTCTGCATTAGAAAGAAGATTTCAAAAAATCACGGTTGATGAACCAAATAAAGAAATTTCTATGCAAATAATCTCTGGAATAAAAGATTCATTTGAAGAATATCACAATTTAAATATTTCAGAAGATGCGGTAAAAGCTGCAGTAGAATTATCAATTCGTTATGTTACAGATAGATATTTACCAGATAAAGCGATTGATTTAATCGATGAAGCTTGTAGTATCAAATCTATGAAATATAATTTTGATGAAACTGCCACTAAAAAATTAAAAGAAAAAATAGCATCATTAAGTAAAAATATCGAACAAGCTGTCATTGCTCAATCATATAAAAAAGCTACAAAACTAAAACAACAACAAGCAGAACTCGAACAACAAATTCAAGATCTCAAACAAAAATTCACCATTCCTAAAGAAGAAAGACTCGAAGTTACTCAACAAGATGTACAAAAAGTTCTTCATATTTCTACAGGAATACCAATTTCAAATCTTAATAAAGATGAAATTTCTAGAATTAAAAATCTCTCTCGTGAAATGAAAAAACATATTATCGGCCAAGATGAAGCAGTTGATAATATTACAAAATCAATCATGAGAAGTAAAACTGGTATTTCAAATCCAAATAGACCTCTTGGAAGCTTCTTATTTCTCGGACCTACTGGTGTTTGAAAAACTGAACTCGTAAAAGTGTTAGCACAACAATTTTATGATGATAAAGATGCGCTAATAAAATTTGATATGAGCGAATTTTCAGATAAAACATCTGTAAATAAACTTATTGGTTCATCTGCATGATACGTTTGATACGAAGAAGGTGGAATGCTTACAGAAAAAGTAAGAAAAAAACCATACAGTATCGTATTGTTTGATGAAATTGAAAAATGAGATTTTGAAGTCTATAATCTTTTACTCCAAATTTTAGAAGACTGAGTTTTAACGGACAATAAATGAAGAAAAATCAACTTCAAAAATACCGTTATAATTATGACTTCAAATATCTGACAAGAAGAATTTATGGAAAAAGCCAATAGTATTGGTTTTGATGTAACTGATGATAAAGAAGAAGATATTTTAGAAGATTACAAAAGAGCGAGTGAAAAAATAAAAGAAAATCTTACTGATTATTTTTCACCAGAATTTGTAAATAGAATTGATAAAACTATCGTATTTAATCCTCTTGATAAAGCTGCTATTAAAAAAATTGTAAAATTACAACTTGAAATTTTCAGCAAAAGATTAGAAACAATGTCTTATACATTTTCATATGACAACAAAACAATTAACTTTATTGCAAAAACCGTTTATAACCCTGACTTTTGAGCAAGAGAAATTAGAAGATATATTACTGACAATATAGAAGATCTCATCGCTGAAAAAGTTATTTGAAATGCAAATAAAAAAGATTTTTCTATCACTGTTGAAAAAAATACATTAATCATTTCATAATAAAAAATATTTTTATAAAAAAAAACACTCAATTTAAAATAAAATTGAGTGTTTTTTTTTTGAAATGTGTAGAAAAAATGGTATACTAAAAATAACTCTAAACAGCCTTATTATTGAGTCAAATTTATGAAAAATATCATCGTAAAATATTTATTTTTCATCCTCTGATTTTTATACTTGTGTAGCAATACTCATGCTTTTTTTGGTGAAGACGCATGATTAGATTTATATAAACAATTAGATAAAAATTTTCAATCAAATGTCTGATCAAGTTTTCAAACTGAGCTTGTATGAACATATTCAAGTATAAAAGATAAACTCAATAGTCTCATAAATTTAGAATGAGAAATAAAATGATTTTCATATGAAAATTGTATCAGTAAAGATATTGCTCCAAGTCAGATTGAAGCAATTTATCAATGAAATATTTCAATATTATATGATAGAATCAGTGATACTTGCAAAAATTCATCTGGAGTTATAGAAAATTCAACTCTCACTTTTATTCAAAACGTAATTAAAAAACATTACGAAAATTCTTTTGAACGTGCTCAACAAAAAATAGAAATTATTTGAGATATTTCATCTTTATGAATTTACTCAGATGGAAATTTAGATAATTCAACATTTGATATTATTGATGATTTAGGAAAAATAAATGATATAATTTTTGCGAGTAAATTTACTTATAACGGAAGTGAATCTGGAAATTTTCAAGATTATTTTGATAAAATAAATGATGATAAAAAAAGAGAAGTTTTACAAAATACTACCGATATAAGTGTTTTTAAAGAATTAAATGATTGACAAAAAGCATATTCACCAGAAAGTAGTTGAAATTTTTTAGAGAATTTACTTCAGGCTGATCAACATAATACAAATATTTGTATTGATCCAAGTACATGAAATCATTGATTAGATATCAGCTTTTTAAATGATTTTGAACTTTGAGATAATTCATGAAATATTGAACTGATAAAAGATTTAGAAGACGCTCAAAATCAAGAAATATTTAGCTGAAGTCAGAATAATAATACAGCTGTTGATCTATCTGGAAATTATCAAAAAGTAAATGATAATGCTATGTGGCCTTGTGATAGCTTTTATTGTATTACTGTAGATTTCAAAACATACAACCATCAACTTTTAGGCTGATGAGATAATATTACTATCGAATATATTATAGATAGATCAAATCAACACCTATCACGCTTTGCAAATGCGAGTTTAATACCTGCAAAAATGACAACAAATAATTTTGAATTATGACTATCAAATTTAAATCTCTGAGATTTATTTCATATGAGTTTTCAAATTCAAACAAAACCAGTACCGATTTTATCTCTGAACAAATCGAAAGGCAAAAATAATCCTCAAGAAGATAAATATTCTTCAAATTCATTATTAGAAAAATACTACAAAGCATACTGACTGGATTATAAAAGAAGAAATGATTTAGATAATTTTACAAAAAATAAAGAAGAATTAGCTTCGATTATACAATCAACAGACTCACAAATAACTGATGCTCAACAAAGAATTAATCAACTCGAATTACTCTTGGCAGAAAAAGATGATGAAGTAGAAATTATGAAAAAAGATATTTCAGAAAAATTTACACAAGAAAATTTACAAGAATTTCACAATCAACTCATAGAAGTAAATAATTTTACTAAATCTATTACTGAATATACAAATACACTCTGAGAGTTAATACAAGCTATGGATAAAATTAAAACTAACGGTTAAACATGAAAAAAATATTATTATTTTTCATACTCTGAATTTATTTACTCTTCCCTTTTAGTAGTTTTGCTGCTAACGAGGGTTCTTCAAGTTGTCCAATTACTGATTCAAGCGCTCAAGTATTTACTGATTATATTAAAAACATCAGAACCTTAGTTACAAATGTAAATAATTATTTAAGTGAAAATTCTCCTAGTAATTCAAAATTTGAAAATACAACAAGCGATATTTCGAGGATTTTTTATCAAGCAGTTACCTGGGATGGGTATTTCTTAGATTTTGATTATTATATTATTTCCCCTCTTTTTAATGAACTTCCAAGTAAAATGAAAAGAGATGTAGAATTATTAGAATGAGAAACAAATTGACTCAGGAAATATTTAAAAACTATTACAAAATCTGGATATTCTCAGATTGATATTCCAAAAGAATCAGTCTGTCAATGAGTAGAAAATTGTGATTATTCTTGATCAGCTGGAAGTATTATTTGAGATGTTATAGTAAATAATATTCAACTGACAAATTATTTAAAAGAAATTCTAGTTTCTGAAAACACAGATTTTTCTACACAGGTTAAATTATTACCGATTGATTCATCAAGTTTTACTCAAGCATTAATAAAAAATTATGGAGTAGATGCAAGAAATCAATGTAGCCAAGATGACTGAGAATTTTGAAAAAGAATAGATGACGCAATCGAAGCAATTTCTTTGAATAACAAAGAAGGAAAAGATGGCCTAAAAAAATGGAAAGAAGCTTGGAATCTACTTTTATGAGCAGTAAGTGGCGAAACTAATCAAGAATTAGAAAAAAATTTATTACAAAAAGAGCTCGCACGTCAGTGACTATCGACAAATCAGCAAGCTATTTTACTTCAAAATTTAGAAGATTTTAATGAAAATTGATTCTATAGTTTAGAAAATAATTTTATTACAAATACTGCTCGATGAATAAAGGATGCAGCTGTTAAAATACAAGAATGATTTTCTAAAGCAACAGATTGATTATTTAGTGAAGATAAAACAAAAGAAATAAATGATAAAAAATCAATTTGACTTACAGACTTTAATACGTTAAATGAGAATGAAGTTATCACAGAATCCATAAAGCAACGACTAGATAATGTCTATTCTCTCAATAAATCTTTTCTTTCTATACAAGATTATCAAACCAATAGTGTTATTTGAGAACTTATAGATATTCATACAAATATTAAATTATCAACAAAAACTCTCTGAGAAAAATGTGAACTCGCAGTAAAAGTTTGTAATTCACAATGATATTGAGATGGAAACTGTGGAACATGTAAATAAATACCTACTAAACAAAATATAATATGTGAAGAAAACTACCAAAACCTCTTTCTTATAAAGAATTAGAACAAATGAGAAAAAATGCAAAAGTTCATAAAAAAGTTTTAGATACTATTCGTGAAGTTGTAAAACCTGGAATGACAGCTGGTGAAATCGATAGACTTGCTGGGAAAATTACCCGTGATGCTGGAATGATTTGTGCATTTCGTGGTCAATATGGATTTCCAGGAAATATTTGTATTTCCGTAAATGACGTTATTGCTCATGGAGTACCATATGATGATTTAGTTTTTCAAGAATGAGATCTCGTAAATTTTGATTTCTGAGTAAAAGATAAACAACTTGGTATATATACTGATTCAGGAATTACTTTAGTAATTTGAGGTGAAGATAAAAATCCAGTTGGAGCAGATATGATAGAAGTAACAAAAAAAGCTCTTTACGCTGGTATTTCAAAAGCTACTGCTTGAAATACTATTGGTGACATTTGAGCAGCTGTACAAGAAGTTATTGATGCTTCTCCATACCATATTGTTCGTGATTTATCAGGACATGGAATTGGAAGAAAAGTTCACGAAGAACCATATGTATATAATTATGGAACTCCAGGGACTGGTTTAAAACTCAAAGCTGGTATGACAATAGCAATAGAACCATTAATTGGTGAAACTTCTGGTGAAATTCATCAAGAAGAATGAAGAGATGATATTTTTGTTTCTGATGGTTCACTTGGTTGTCAATATGAACATTCTATTTTGATTACAGATGGTGAAGCTGAAATAATTATATAAAAAAAAATCTAGAAAATATATTTTCTAGATTTTTTTATTTTATCCAAATAGTTATTGATCTCCCGTCTTCCCATGGTTCACTGTAATCTCTCGAAGGAAATGTTTCATTTCATAATCTCCATACTCAATGGTATGGCCTAGATGGAAACCAAAAAATATCTATTAAATTTGTATCATAGGAAAAAGCAGTTCACATACTATGAGTAAAACTACCATTACCGTCTACCCATGCGTTCATTCTCACTAAATTAGAAGCTATTATCCTACTTCTGAAATCTTCTTGTGTGATTGTCGTTGTATTATTTTCTCAAACAGTAAAAGCATTTGCAAATTCATTTGTATTTTGATAATGTCATATATTATCCCATTTATCTGGCGTAATTCTATCTGGTGTTGTTAAGATAGAATACCCTTCTTCTAATGAATAAGGTGTATATAATAAATGAAAAGTATTTGCAGAAGGTGAAGTATAAATATAACGAATATCTAGAAAATCATTATTATTTATAATATCATCATAAACATAAAGCAATCATTTATCCGGTAAATGATATTTTCATTTTCCTGTATACAAAGTCCAGCCTCATCCATCTCTTGTCATATCACAATATACAAGTTCTTTATTTTTTCATAATTGTAATAAATAATAATCATCTTTTCATTGTAATTGAGAATTATTTTTCAATAAATCATTGCAGTTTGATTCTCCATTTATAAAAGAATTATTTTTTATTCATCAGATCATTGAAGGATTTTGAATAATTTGAGTATTTAATACTAATTTTTTATTCAAAACTTCAGAAGAATTTTTTACATCGATTTCATTTAAACTTCCACTTTGAATAATAATTTCATTTGTAATTTCATCTAATAATATTCATAAAGCATCTCCACTAGTTTTTATATATTTATCTGTATTGTCTGCAAACGTTTTAGTTGGAAAAATATTTGCAACAGATTCTTGGTTTTCTAAAAATCATATTACTTGAAATTTATTTCTTGCGAGGTTTACTGCATATCAATACGGTTTTTTCGTAACTGGATCTAATCCACCATCAAAAATATTTAGATCAGATTCTAAAATTTTTTGAGATAATTCACCTTGATATTGAAATATAGTTCCACTTGATGAAATATCTACTTTTTTATCCGGTAAAGGAAAGTCTATATTTTTAGTTCTATTTATTTCAAATGATTTTGAGATATTTTTTAAATCTGTTAATCTTACAGAATCTCTTCAAGAGCTTGCATATCATTGAAATGATATAAAGGCCACCGTTGCTAAAACAGCTAAAATCGTGATTACAACGATAAGCTCTACCAGTGTAAATGCTTTATTAGAATTGTTTTTCATGTTATCGGACTTCAAATTATTAATAAATTATTCACATCATAAACGCATACCTGTAACAAAATGGTCTTTATCAGTTGTTAAAGAATTATATCCTAAATACCAGAAGAAAAATGTAAATTCTTTATCTATAAGTCATTTTACTTGTTCTAATCTCCATGTTCTTCCATCTACTATTTTTGTATCTAACACTTCAGGGTGAGGACGAACATCATTAAATAAAAACCAGCGATTTCCGTCCGGATATCTAAATTCTTGCCTAAAAAGATTATCAGTATTATTATATGAAATCCATGCCCTCATAGTAATAGTTTTTCCAGTTTGACAGGTTCATGTATTAGATATTCTCATTACATATTGTGTTCACTCTCATCATTTTTGATGTATAACATATCCTGATTCTACAGGAGAATTCATAGCAACAATATTACTTGTTGGATTACTTGCTGTATAAATATTAACATTATTTCCATCAATTAAATCTCATGTTTGAACTAACTCATCAGTAATAATATATTCCGGATGGCTAAAATCACAATATACTTCTCTTTTTCATGATACTTCAGATGAAGAATATATTTCATAAATTCCACTTTTAACCGTTCCATTTTCATACAATCTACTACAATTTGCATTTGGAAGTGCTCATATAAGTGTCGATCATGTTCATTCTATAACCTTGATATTAGAAATATAGGATTGTAGTTCTTGTGTAGTGGTTACTAAATCTATATCTATTGAAATCGGATTATTGGTATCTTTTTCTAGCAAAATTCCTATTTTATCTCATTTTGTTTGGAAATATTTATCTAAATTATTTGCAAAAATTTCATTCGTATTAATTTTTTTTGATAATTTTTGTTGCTCAAAAAACATCCCTAATTGAAATTTAGTTTTTTGTGGATTTCTCGCATACACTACTCAACTTCAAGTGACAGGGTCAAATCATCCATTAAATACTCATATATTTGATAGTTGATTTTCGGACAATGTTCATTGAGAAAATATTATTGTACCACTAGCTGTAACATTTACCATGTTTTTTCAGTCTGGAATATTTTTATTTTGTGTTAGCTGTAAGTTTAGTGCTTGTGTAATTGATTTCATATCAGTAAGTCTCACTGAATCTCTTCAAGAGCTTGCATATCATTGAAAAGAAATAAAAGCCACCGTTGCTAAAACGGCTAAAATCGTGATTACAACGATAAGCTCTACCAGTGTAAATGCTTTATTGTTTTGCGTTTTCATGTTTTATCTTTAAAAATTACCTTACATAAACTTTCACTTCTTGCCACTGAGCGATGGATAATCAAGATGAGGTTTTAATATCATAATTATCCGGATCTCATGGATAACAGTTATGAGTACCTCAAATTCATAATTCAATTCTTTCAGTAGGTGTGAGCTGTGTAAAAACATCTGATCAATTAGGATTACAAATATACATTTGATTTGTGTAAGCAATATTTCTCCCATTTGCAAAAATTCTAAAAGAATTTCCATATCAATATAACATATTATTTACCATTGTAGTTTGATTTCAATTTAAATCAGTAAATAGAGCTCTAGGATCTAATGCATCAGTTACATTATCTAAATCGTTATAAATTTTTCTGAAAGTTCTATCTAATATTGCAGTATTTGAAAGTCTTTCTATATGATAATCTGGCAAATGGTATGGATTTGCATATATTTCTTGAAATACAATACTTCCACTCAGAGCCAATTTTTCATTTGTTTGTAGATTTGCTATTGCTTCAGATGGGAGTCATTCCCATACTAAAGTCCATCCACCTCAGTGATTTCCCATATCACAATATACTTCAAATTCTTCTCAGTCCGTATTTGTTGGGTTAATAAAATACATGCCACTTCATTTTGAATTTCAAGATTCTAGTAGAGTTTTACAACTTGCATTAGGATTAAATCTCGATAAAAATTGTCATTGAAGAGTTTCTTTATCAGCAAGTATAATTTCATTTTGAATACTTAACATTTTATAAGTATTTGTGTCAGATTCTATATCTATTTCTAAGGTTTCATTATCGTCTAATATAATTTCATTATTTGTTTCATCTAATAAAATCCCTAATGCATCTCAACTAGATTTTACATATTTATCTGTATTGTCTGCAAATGTTTTAGTTAGAGAAACATTTGTAACAGACTCTTGGTTTTCTAAAAATCAGATTATTTGAAACTTATTTCTTGCAGCATTAATAGCATAACCATATGGTTGATCTGTAACCGGATCAAGTCAACCATCAAATATATTTAGATCTGATTCTAAAATATTTTGAGATAATTCACCTTGATATTGAAATATAGTTCCACTTGATGAAATATCTACTTTTTTATCCGGTAAAGGAAAGTCTATATTTTTAGTTCTATTTATTTCAAATGATTTTGAGATATTTTTTAAATCTGCCAATCTGACTGAATCTCTACTCAAGCTAGCATACCCTTGAAATGATATAAATGCAACTGTTGCGAGAACGGCTAAAATCGTGATTACCACGATGAGTTCTACGAGCGTAAAAGCTCTATTATTTTGTGTTTTCATGTTTTGTAAGTTTTGTTTTAATTACAATGATAATATACCTAAATACTCAAAAAATTGAAATTTAAATATATTGACAATATTTTATTCTTTTTTATGAAAAAATTAATAAATTTTATTTTTTTTGAAATTTAATTACACTAAAAACAATATGTTCACATAATAAATATTATTTTAATACAAGATATGAATTTTAAAGAAGCTCATGACGCATTTCTCGATTATCTAGAAGTTATTAAAAATCAATCTCCTAGAACCGTAGAACAATACGACAGACATTTACGTAAATTTTGAGAATATTTAGAAGATAAAAATATTGATTCTTATAATTATTGAGTGGAAAAAATTGATCTAAAAATAGCAGATTGATTTAGGACCTATATTCATAAAAATGCAAAAAAAATACTTTCTATAAAAACAGCAAATGCTTATATGATTACGTTGAGAAGTTTCTTAAAATATTTAGAAAAAAAATGATTTAAAAGCCTTTCCCCCACAGCAATAGATTTAATCAAAGCAGAAGACAGACAAGTGGAATATCTTACTACTGAAGAACTAGAAAGATTATTTGCCAGTGTAAACACTAATACACTTATTTGAACCAGAGATTTAGCAATTATGGAATGTATTTATTCTACAGGATTGAGAATCTCAGAACTCACAAATCTCAACAGAAAAGATATAAATCTCAAAAGAAAAGAATTTGCCGTTCGTGGGAAATGAAAAAAAGTAAGGAGTGTATTTCTCACAAAACATGCAGCAAATCTCATCGAAAATTATTTAGAAAAAAGAACTGATAACTTAGAACCTCTCTTTATTAGACATAATATCAAGATAGCTGATATAGATAATTTCGAAAGTGAAAATGTAAGACTTTCTCGTTTTTTCATAACTTCGATGGTAAAAAAATATGCAACAAAAGCATTTATTTTAAAAAATATTTCAGCTCATACTCTCAGACATAGCTTTGCCACTACCCTTTTAAATGCAGGAGCAGATTTAAGAGCCATTCAAGAAATGCTTGGTCACGCAAGTATCACAACCACTCAAGTCTATACACATGTAGCAAATCCAAAATTAAAAGAAATCCATAATAAATTTATGAAATAAATAAATAAATATATAAAAATATGAATAGAAATATAACAATTGCATATGTCAGTAGTTTTTTATGATCACTTACTTTTTCACTTCCGATTTGGTTAGTGTTTTTCACCAGTTATTTACATTTTTGAATATCTGTTTCTATATTTTTATGAGTTTTATCTGGACTTATTTCAATGGTATTTGAAGTTTTGACCTGAAGTTGGGCTGACAGATACGGAAGAAAAAAATTATTATTAATTGCAATGATTCTATGAATTGTCTGATGAAGCTTCTATTTATGGGCAGATAAAATATATTTATTTATTATTTCATCAATCATAATTTGATTTTCTCGGGCTATTAGTTCTGGAAATTTTGATGCGCTTATTCATGATTATTTAGAAGAAAAATGAGAGGAGATTGAATTTAAAAAAATTCAGGCAAATCAGTATATTTTATTATTTCTTTGAAGATGAGTTTCTTGAGTATTAGGCTGATATTTTTATAGTTATAATGAATTATTGCCGTATTGATTATGATTAATATTATCTTGTATTATTTTTATATTGTTTCTTTGAATTATAGAACCAAAACAAAATTATTCACAAGAAGTGAATGATTATCAACATATTAAAACATGATTCAATTTTTTAATTGAAAATAAAAAATTATTATACTTTATTTTTTTATGAGGTTTTATTTTTACCTGAATATCAAATATTTATTGGTTTAGTTATCAAGAATATATGAAAACAGTCTGATTTAATATTATTCAAATTTGATATATTTATTCATCAATTGCTCTTTTTAGCGCTTTTTGAGCATTTATAATTAAAAAATTAAAGGATGATTTTTCTAGTTATACTCTTGTAAGAATTATTTTATATTTATTATCAATAGCGACTGTATTATTTATTTATATGGAAAGTTATTACGCATTAATTCCAATATTTTTTATGTGAATACTCAGCTGAACAATTATGACAGTATGAAATACGTATTTAGTTCATAAATCTCCTAAGACTCATAAATCAACCATTTTATCGATTTTTTCTATGAGTGTTTCGTTTTGATATTTCATTTTTTCAGCTATAGCATGATTTTTTATCTGAAAACTATGACTCGCTCAGACGTATGTGTATATTCCATTTATGTTAATTTTAATATTATGAGTAGATTTTATATTTTTTAGAAAAAAATATAATTAAAAAAAAGAAGATATTGCTAAACAATAGCAATATCTTCTTTTTTCATTTCGAAAATTAAATCTTTTCTTTCGAAAATTAAATGATAATTCACATCTTCTACTTTTGTATCATCATAAACTTGAATAACTTTTTTATCAGGATTTACAAAATAAAAATCTTTATTTTTATTTAAATGAAAACTGATTCAAAAATCTGAACTGGTATCTCACATTCATCCTAAAACTCCAGTGAGGATTTCTTTTTGCTGTAAAAGTTGGATAAATTTTGATTTATGAGGAGCTCACCAAAGTGGAGTTAATACAAAATTATGAATATTTATTTTTGTACCAAATCAATAAATATTATTTGCTGCAGCTGGAGAAATATTTTTTTCGATATATTCTTTGAGTATTTCTAAGTAAATATCAAAAATAAAATTCGGTGCTCAAGAAATAAACATAAATTTTTTCCCTGAGTCTAAAACTTCTTTGAGTTTTTGAAATGAAAATCTATATGGATTTACCTTTTCTTTTTGTCTGAAGCTATTTTTTAAATATATCTTATA
This sequence comes from uncultured Patescibacteria group bacterium, assembly GCA_963926055.1. GTDB lineage: Bacteria > Patescibacteriota > Gracilibacteria > BD1-5 > UBA6164 > CAJXJP01. Next base: position 285,999 of record CAWUVK010000001.1, read on the forward strand.
CTCTTGCCAAGAAACTAATTCCCTATGCTTAATGAGTAAATAAATACCTGCGTGGAGATATTCTGCAAATGGAACTTCTTTATTGTATGCTTGCTTTTCTAAAATATCAAAATATTGTAAATCTTTGAGAAATTCTGAGTATTTATTTACGTCGCATTGTAAAATATCTTGTTTTTTTACAAATTTTACAAATAAAGAAAAAGCTTCTTTTTGTAAAGTCCCTCTAAAGAATGTTCCGTCTAAATCTGATAAAAAATATTCTCCCTTTGGTAATTTATCTATTTTTTGAGTGTAATATTCTTCTTGTAAAAAATCTTCACAAAATGATATTCATAAAATTTCTAAAATATCTTTTTTGTTATTTTTTGATTTTAACTCTTCGATTGCCGTTTGTAACTCCATAAAAAATATTTAAAAAATAACTCCCTCCAGTTTTTAAGTATAAAAGATTTTCTAAAAAAAGAAAATTTACTATAATAAAATAAATAATATTTAAGATTATATTGAGAATGAAACTAATAATTGGTTTATGAAATCCGTGAGAAAAATACACACTTACCAGACATAACGTAGGATTTTTATTTCTAGACTATTATAAACAAAAAAATAATTTTTGAGAATTTCAATTTGAATCAAAATTTAAAGCTGAAATCTCAAGTTGAATCTATGAATGAGAAAAATGTATTCTCGTGAAACCTCAAACTTTTATGAACCTGAGTGGTGAAGCTGTACAAAAAATAACCCATTATTATAAAGTAGAAAAACAAGATTGGGTCGTAGTATATGATGATATAAGTTTAGATTTTTGAAAAATTCGATTCAGAGAAAAATGAAGTGCTGGAGGTCAAAATGGAATAAAAGATATTATTTCTAAGTTTGATCAAGAATTTAATAGAATAAAGATTTGAGTCTGACAAGATAAAAGATACGATTTAAGTGACTGGGTTTTATCAAAATTTCTAGAAGAAGAACAAATAGATTTGGATAATGAAATATTTCCAGAATCAGAAGCATTATTACATGAAAAATTTTAATATGGATAAGAAAAAAATATATATAATTTGAGCTGGATGAATATGAGTTTCTGCAATTGCTCGTTATTATAATGAAAATTGATATGAAGTTTTAGCGAGTGATTCAACACAATCTCAACTAACTCAAACGTTACAATCAGAGTGAATCGATATTATTATTTGAGCAGATAAAAATAGGATAGATAATTCTTTTCAAAAAGTAATTTATACAGAAGCTGTCAAAACATCTCAAGAAGAAATAGCAAAAGCTATAGAACTTTGAATTCAAATACAAACATATCCTGAAGCACTTGCACAAATTGCAAATAATAAAAAACTCATAGCTGTTTGTTGAACACATGGAAAATCTACAACGACAAGTTTAGTAAGTATCATGATGAAAAATTCTAAAGTTTGAATAAATGCAGTTATTGGAACTTTATTAAAAGAATTTAATGGGAAAAATACACATTTTTCTAATAGTGATTTTTTCGCAATTGAAGCGTGTGAATACAAAAGATCATTTTTAAAATATACACCTGAATTTCTCATAATTACCAATATAGAGGTCGATCATCTTGATTACTATAAAGATGAAAAAGATTATATTTCAGCTTACAATGAAATGATAGATAAGGTAAAACCTGGTGGTTATGTGATTTATAATGGACAAGATAAAAATTGTCTACAATTAAAAATAAGAGAAGATTTAGAATATATAAATCTATCAAACTGAGAATATATTCAACAAAATAATCACCATAAAATACCTCACATAAACATGCAAGTTCCTGGGAATCATATATTATTTGACGCGCATTTAGCTTATTGTTTAGGAAAAATAGTAAACATACCTGATCAAGAAATAATTTCAAGTCTAGAAAAATATTCCGGAGTTTGGAGGAGAATGGAAATATTATGAAAAACACAAAATAATAATCTTGTATATAGTGATTATGGACATCATCCTACAGAAATTATTCTCACACTCCAAGCTATTAAAAATAAATATTCTAATAAAAGAATTATAACTATTTTCCAACCACATCAATACAGTAGAACTATCGAATTATTAGAAGATTTTAAAACATCTTTTCATGATACACATACACTTGTAGTTCCAAATATTTATGAATCAAGAGATTCTAAAGAAGATATGGAAACTATGAATGCTCAAATATTTTTAGATTCGATACAACATGATGATAAAATACACTGAGTAAATTTAGAATATACTCAAAAAATTATTTCACATTTAGACGAAAAATATTCTCAAGAAGCCGTTATTATATTACTCTGAGCTTGAGATGTAGATAATTTAAGATATTCAATAGATTTCACAAAATAAAAAAAATAAGTTCCCGGGAAATTTCCCGGGAACTTATTTTTTTTATTTTTTCATTCCGATAAATGAATTTTTATTTTTTGATGTTTTTGCGAGTAAAATAAGTAATACTCTAGAAATCCACATGGCAGAAAATAGAGAAACAACTATACCAATAGCAAGCATAAAACCAAAACCTTTGATCATATTTACACCAAATACAAAAAGTATAAGTGCTACTATTAAACCTGTGAAATTTGAATCCCATATAGCAGACCAAGATTGTTTAAAACCAATAGTAGTAGAATCAACGAGATTTTTACCTTTTTTTAACTCTACTTTAATTCTTTCAAAAATAAGTATATTAGCATCAATTGCCATACCAATTGAGAGAATTAACCCTGCAATAGAAGCAAGTGTTAAAACTACTCCAAATCCTTTAATAATAGTTAAAACTAAAATTATATAGAGTAATAATGCTATACTTGCAATTAATCCTGAAAATCTATAAATACTAATCAAGAAAATAAAAATAATTATAAATCCAGATATTCAAGCAATTACTAATTTTTCTAATGATTCTGCTCAAATTTTTGAATCAATAGTTTTTTCACTCGTTAAATAAATTGGAGCTGGAACAACTCAAGTATTTATATCATTTGATAATTTTTTTGCTTCTTCTCAAGTATAAGAACCCGTTATAACTGCTTTCCCTGTAAGAATTGGTTGATTTACATTTGGAGCAGTAAGGAGTTCTCAACCTACAAAAATTGCTATTTGTTGGCCTGTTAATCTTGTAGTAAGTTCACCAAATATTTTTGCACCTTCAGTATTAAATACTAGTTCAACCATCGCATTAAAATTTTGATCGTATTGAACTGATGAAGTTACAAAATATTTATCATTTAAAATTCTTCCTTGACTATCAGCTGCAGGTTTCCACATTGAAGGTTCTTTTGAAACAAAAATATATTCATATACAGTTCCCTCTAAGTCAGATAATACAAGATAACCATTTTCAGTTTCTATAATTTCTTTTGATTTCAATTCATCGATTTGATATAAATCTCAGATATTTCCTGATTCTCAAATTTCTACATTTTCATAATTATTTTGAAATTTTTCTGCAGTAAGAGAAAATTTATATTCAGAAGTTTCGAGTTCTTGAATTACATCTGTGGCAATTTGATATCTTTTTTCTATATCTTCTTGTGTGATCTCATTCCTTATTTCTTTGAATTCTATTTTAACTACTTTTCAAATGGCTTCTTTTGCTCTTTGAATATTTTCATTATTTTCAAAATTAGAATTCCCTTTTAGTGGAATTTGAACAATAATATGTTTTTCTCCAGCATATGTGGCAGTTGTAATTACTGAATCATTAATTTTAAGTGTTTCAACTCTTTTATCAATAATAGATTTTAAACCTTCTACAATCTCATTCTCACGAGCATTATTATACCCTTCTTCTTGAGAAGCTTCTGATAAATCAACTTTATAATCTAGTTCAATTCAACCTTGAAGATCTAAACCAAGTCTATAATCTTTTCCAGTAAATGGCATTTGAATACCATAATTTGACCATGGAAAAATATAAATAAATAATAACCCTCCTGTAATGAGAATAAATAATAGTCTGAATAATAAGTTTTTCATAAAATTAACAACAAAAATTAAATACGATTTTTTCGCAACATTACACAAATTATAAGAAAATATTCTAAAAGTAAATTTTTTCTTTATATTTCCACAAAAAAGTACCGTTAACCTATTGGTTCCGGTACTGAAATTTCCTCTATTTTATTTATCATCTTTTCTATAAGACATAACTGTTTCTCAGTCTTTTTTATTTGCTAATTGTCCACAAGCTGCATCAATATCATCTCACATTGTATGACGAATAGTTGAAACTACTCCATATTTTTCAAGTATTTTTTGAAATTTTTCGATTACAAATCTCGGAGTTGTTGTATATCCATCAGAACTTGTTCCTTCTCACGCATTATATGGAATAAAATTAACGTGTGCTAATTTTCCTTTTAATAATTGACCTAATTCGTCCGCAAGTTTGATATGGTCATTTACTCCATTAATCATGATATATTCGTAAAAAATTCTTTTATTTGTTTTTTCTACATAATTATCTAATGATTTCATAAGTTTTTCAAGTGGCCAAGTATGATCTACTGGCATTATTGAACTTCTCACTTCATCATTTGGAGCATGAAGAGAAATAGCAAGTGAAGTTTGAGGAAAGTCATTCGTAAATTTATCAATTCCTGGAACAATTCCACAAGTAGAAACCGTTACTCTTCTATTTGCAATAGCAATTTTCTTTTGGTGTGTAATAAATTCGATTGAAGTTTTTAGACCATCATAATTTAAAAATGGTTCTCCCATTCCCATATAAACGACATTTCTTAAAAAATCTCCTTCATCATTTAATAAACTACAAGCATAATACACTTGTTCGATTATTTCTTCTGGATCAAGATTTCTTTTTAAACCAAGTTTCCCTGTTGCACAAAATGTACAAGCCATTGGACACCCAACTTGACACGAAATACAAAGTGTATTCCTCCCAGATCTGTGTCTCATAATAACTGCTTCAATAAATTCTCCTCTAGAAGTTTTAAACAAAATCTTCGTCGTTTGTCCGTCAGCAGATGTTTTTTGAGTATCAATATCTAGTGTTTTAAATACAAAATTTTCTTGGAGAATATCTCTCATTTTTTTTGGAATTGTACCCATTTCTTGAAAATCTTGAACATAATTTTTATAGATTGCATTCTCAATTTGAGCATAACGAAAAGTAGGAAAACCATTTTGTTTTAAGACTTCTTTTACTTTTGCTTCATTATGAATTGAATATTTCATTATATATTTTGTAATAATTTCTAAATTTTGGCATATTCTAAGAATAAACTCGTATTTGTAAAGGTAAAATAAATTGATAAAAAAGATTTTTTTTTTATTATATTAATATATAATTTTTAAATTTTTTTCGTATGAAAAAAAATCTCCTCGCAAACTCTATTGCTGAAGCTATGGTCGTGATGTTAGTTATACTCATTTGAGTTACTTGATCGTATCAAATGTTTAGTCAATCAATAAAAACCGTTGATAGCAGTGAATACAAAATTAGAGCAATTTCGATGGCAAAAGAATGACTCGAAGCTGTAAATAATATCAGAGATACAAACTGGATTTTATTTAAATGAGATCTTCCAAATTGTTGGAATGTTTTAAATTATAATATTAGTTGTTTCAATGATACAGGAACAAATAGAGATATTAGAGAATGAAGTTATAGAACTTATATTTCTACGAATAATAGGTGGATATTAGAAGCCTATAGTTGAAATTTAGATTATTCGGAAGTTGCTTACAGAGATCATTTTACTGTATGACTCGATGATAAATGATTTTTTACGCAGACACAACCATTTTCAGAAGAAATAAACCCCCCTTTTACCAGAGAAATAATTATTGAATATTTAGATGATTGAGAAAATCCTGTAAATAGTGGTGTTAATATTTCAAATGAACAAAAAATGAAAGTTACTGCAAAAATTCAATGGATTGATTCTTGATCAAATCAAGTAAGAAAAGTTGAAATGAGTAATATTCTCACGAATTGGGCAAATAAAAAAGTAAACTAAAAAACAATCCGTTCCGGATTGTTTTTTAGTTTGTCTGATTTTTATTATTTTGTTGTTGAGAATTGTTTTGTTGAGAATCTTGATTGAGATTTTCAGAAACTTTTCATTGGATTTCATCCATCGTAGCAAATATATCATTATCATCTACTACATCTTTTGATTTAATAAAACCATTATTATCAACATGTTCTTCAAAGAATTTCTTGGTAGAATCTTTACAAAATTTTTCATACGCACTTGTTTCTAAATATTTAGGAGTTAACCTTTCAAATTCAGCTTTGCTAGGATTTTGATACATAGGGTCATTTAATACGGATTTAGACCTTTTATCAAAAGTATTATCAGATATATTAATTCCATAATATTTTAATGTATCCAAAAAACTACATTTACTTCTCTCTCAATATGCTTCATGTGCAGTTGCCCATAGAGGTGTAAATATCCTTAAATAATTTTCCATTTTTTCTTCTCTACTTAAAGCTGGATTTTGTAAAACTCCTTCTAGTGTTTTTAATGATTGCGAAAACAGTCTTTGTGATAAAGCATCAAGTCTTCAATCATTTGAAACTCTAAATTGAGTTTCACACATCCTTTCCATACCAACAAATGCTGTATTGAGTTTTTCAGAATCAAATCTCCCATCATTAATCATATCTTTTTCTATTGAATATTCAGTATCGTTAGTCATTCAGACAAGATACTTGTAGTATTCTTTATATGTTTCTTGTTGCTTAATTTTCTTTTCATAATCTGGGTCATCTTCTTTTATTTTATCTTTTACTTTTGATAAAACAAATCAATCCTGACACTGCATTATTGGGAGAAGTTTTCCACCATAATCATCCCAAAATTTTGCTGCGACTTCTACTCCAGTATTTCCACTATTTTTCTTTATTTTTGCAAAACTAGCTTCCATAGCTTTGTTATTGAAACTTTTTATAATTAACTCTATAGTAGAATAAAATAAATCCCTACTTCCTGGAGTCATATTAAATAAAAATGTTGTATACGGAGTAGCAAAACCTCTATTTACAAAACTTTTTTTCAAAACTCCTTGATTCATATCTTTTGCCATATTTGTAATGGTAAAAACAAATGGAACTTTTGCTGTTTTTATATGATCACCGTTATGATTAATTAAATTATCCAGAGCTCATGAAGAATTTACTACTTCACCTCAAGCCATATTTCAAATAATATAATCTACTTTTCATTCAAGAGTTGCCATATCTGAAGTTTTATTTGCTCCATCTTCTTGTTCATCTTTTATCCCTCAATTGAGAGCTCAACCATAATCTTTATGAAGTTTTGATCTTCTATTATAAGGGGCTTTTTTTTGTTCTTTTAAAAGTCTTTCCATTAACACTTCTTCTGTAAATGGAGTTGGTGGATTATTTTTGTCTCCAGATCATTCACAATCAGCTTTAATTCTTTTAAATAGTTCATCATTAACTGTTCAACCAAAAGCTCTATACCAAACCCATTCATTTCTTCTATCACATAAATCTGAATAATCTTTTGGATACAAAGTTCCGTATTTTCAAACGATAGTCATCAAAGCTGCTTCTTTTTCGTATTCTTCTGAATCTTTATTTTCAATAATTTTAATTATTTTTTTCAACATAACATCAGAATCGGTATTTTTTAATTGACCGATTATTTCTTCCATTTGTTTTTTATTTTCCGCTTCAACGATTTGTTGCATAGACGTATACAAATCTCATTCTTTTCATGTAACAGAAGCTATTTTCATAGCAAGTTTTGCAGATTTTAATTTTGATCCAGTTTCAAGTTTTTGACTTACTGCATCAAATCAAATTTTAAATGCTCACATGAGTTCAGCTATACTTGAACCACTCATTAATCTTTTTGTGAAACTTGATTTTTGATTAAAATCTCAAACATTTTCTTGATCTGGGACTTCGTAATCTTTTACAGAATGTGGAATTAATCCATTTTGAATTATTTGTTGATACATATCACTTAATCCAATATATTTTCCATTTTTATTTACTTCTAATGTTTCTTTTTCTCATTTTTTTCTTTCTTTTTCATTTCTTTTTTTGTATTCTCCTGTGATATATTCTCAACGAGAAACATCATCACAATAGATACTTTGATTAGAAGAAGCTGATTCCGAAATAAAATAATTATATTCTATTTCATTTTTATCACTTCAACCTATTATTTTACCATTTTTTATTTTTAATCATTCAAATTTTGAAGAAATTTCATGGTTTCCATTTTGGAGTTTATTTAAAAGATCTTCTGGAGATTGAACTGTTTCAAATCTTTTACATTCATATTGTTTAAAACGATCAATAAATTCTTCATAACTCATCTTATCACCTGTATCTAAGATAACAGGAAGCGTTTTTGTATCATCAAAAGTTACATCAAACGAGGTTCATTTTGATTCTGAGTTTCAGATAATAAATGATGTTTTATTAATATCTACATCTTTATTTTCAGGGTCTAATTCATTTAAATAATCTTTACATTCCTGTTTTGATGAAATATTTTCTAATTCTTCAACAGATTCTATATCATCATTTTCTTCGAGATCTTTTTGAGAAATAATTTGAAAAAAATCATGAGTATCTAATGCTGAGTTATTATTATTTGTAATTTTATTACTCAGGTTTTCTAAATAATCAATAAATTGAATATATGAAACTCTTTTTGTTGCACCTGGTTTATTTGGACGAATTTTTCACAAATGTGAAGTTTCTTTTATTTCAACTCCGGCTGATTCTGCAATTGTCCCTGTATTTAGGTTCGTGATTTTTACAAAATTATGCATCTGAGTAGATTCATTCCAAGTTTTTATAAACATTCACTCTTGAGCCACTTTAAAAGATTTTTTAATACCTGGATGAATATTATTATTTTCTTGGATAAAACTTTTTAATACATCTGGATATTTATCTTTTGGAGTTTCATCTAGCTTATTTGTTATATCAGCTCTGTGAGTATAAGATTCTTTATTTTTTTTGAATTTAGAATCAAAATATTTTAAAAAATCTTCTGAAGCAATAAGTTTTTCAAAATCATCTGTATTTATTTTATCTAAATCTAGAGGAAGATAAAAAGTAGTTTTATCTATTGAATCAATAATATCATCGATTTCACTTTGAGAAATATTTATATTTTGAGGAATAGAATTTTGAATAATTTTTCTCACTTGATCAGTATCTAAGAGTCAAATATCTTCTAAAATATTTACTGGAATATCTCTGAGAAATGTTTTTAAAAATTGTTTTTTTTGATTTTCATTACAAAAAGTGAAAAAATCTTTTATATTTTTATCAAAATCTGGATTATGAATATCTACAAAATAATTTTGTACAGCTGCTAAATCTATACCATTAGCTTGTGCTTTTTGAATATCTTTTTTCGAAATACTAAAATTTGTAAAAAAATCTTCTTGATTTTTTTCCACTAAATCGTCTGGAGATTTAATAACTTTATTTCTTTTTAAAAAATCTATTCTTGCTTTTTGTGTATCTAAAATTTTAGCAATTTCTTCTTGAGAAGATTTTGCTAATCCTGAGACAATAGATTTGATCTGATCTACAGAGAAATCATAACTATCTACAAAAATTTCTTCTGCTGTTTTTAATGATTGTTTTATTGAAGCAGTTTTTTTAACAACTTGAGTAATAACTTGTTTTTCTATATTTTTCTTTTGTGCGTCTGTATAATTTACAAAATCATTTGAAATACTTGCATATTTCTTTGAATTTATGTTTAAAAAAGAAATATAATCATCAAAATTTATCCCATTTTGATCAAAATAATTCATATTTTTTGCAATTTTACTTGTAATAAAATCTTTTTGTGAACTTGCAATTAATTGACTCAAATCCTCATGTTTGGTTGTTTTATTGTTGCTTTCGTGATTATTTGGTGCATTATTAGCCATACAGTGTACTTAAATATTATTTGTATTATTATAACAGTTTTGCGAAAATATTGCAAAAAAATAATTTTTTAAATTTACAAAAAATAATATTCTTTTAAAATGTTTATAAATATATTTTAAAAATAAAAGATAATGCTGATTATTGGGATTTTTGTTTCGCTTATAGTTTTTTCTATAATTGTAATTTTACATGAACTGTGACATTTTAGTGCAGCAAGATTTTTTTGAGTAAAAGTTGATGAATTTTGACTTGGGATTCCACCAAAGGCAAAAAAATTATTTACAGATAAAAAATGAACTGATTATACTTTAAATTGGCTTCCACTTTGAGGTTTTGTAAAACTTGTTTGAGAAGCTCCGAATACATTTTATGTGTATGACGAAAATAAAAAACTTTATAATAATCTTGATCTTGAAAAAGATTTAACACAAGAAAAATCCGTATTTTATAAAGATGGAACTGAAATTTGAGAACTCCAAAGACAACAAATATTAAAAGCACTTCAAGATAATCAAGCTCCGTATAATCTTTCAAATAAACCATCTTGGCAACAAGCAATTATTATTTTAGCAGGAGTTTTTGTAAATTTTTTACTCGCATGAATTATTTTTTCTGTATTATTTTTTATCTGAGTTTCTCCGATTTGAATAAATACAAAATTAGAAACTAATCTTCCTGTAAAATTAATCCCAAATTATTCTCAAGCAATAGAATCTGGAATTTTAAAACAAAATCCTGGCGTAATTCTCCAACCAGTAGAATGATCAATTGCTCAAAATTCTTGAATTAATTTATGAGATAATATTATCGCTGTTAATAATCAAGAAATTCAATCTGCTGAAAATTTTATTGAAATAATAAATAATTCTGCAGAAAAAAAATTAGTACTAGAAATAATAAATCCTTGTCCAATCTGTCCAGTATGATCACAATGTAAACCTTGTAATTCTAGCAATAAAATAGTAGAAATTACACCAAATATTGATGGAAAAATTTGAGCATATATTTCGGAAAATATTACATATAACAGAGATTTTGAATATAAATATTGAGTTTTGGAATCTATAAAATATTGATTTAGTGAAACATATTATCAATCACTTTTAACATTTCAATGAATTGGAACTTTAGTGAAAAAAATAGTCACTCCGGAAACTCCAGTAGAAAGGCAAGAAGCAATTGCTCAAGTGAGTGGACCGATTGGAATCGTAGATTTTATAACAAATGCTCTGAGTGGTGGTATAAAGTTATTATTTATTATCACTGCTATTATCAGTATTAATTTATGAGTATTTAATCTCCTTCCAATTCCAGCACTTGACGGATGACGATTTATATTTATAACTATTAATGGAATAATAAAAAAATTATTTTGAAGAAAAGCAATTCATGCTGGACTAGAAAATATTATTCATGTAAGTTTTTTTATACTATTAATTGCATTAAGTATTTTAATAGCGTATAATGATATTATAAAAATTATAAATTCTTAAAAAGATTATGTTAGAAAACAATTTAGTCATTCAAAGAGCGATGAATTATGTAAATCAACTCTTAATACCTTTAGAAAATCATTATTATCACCACTATGAACATGCTTTAGATGTAATGCAAAGAGCAGTTTATTTGGCAAAAAAAGAAGGTTTAAGTGATGATGATATTGAAATATTAGCAATTTCTGCATTATTTCATGATACATGATTTATTATTCAATATGATAAAAATGAACCAATTTGAGCAAAAATTGCACAAAATTATTTAAAAATGATGATGTATGATAGAGATAAAATAGATCTCATTGAACAAATTATTTTAGCAACAGATCCAGATTACAAAACTCCTCAAAATATTTACGAAAAAATTATCAAAGATGCAGATTTAGATAATTTAGGAAGAAATGACTTTTGGGCTAAAACAAATGATTTAAATAAAGAAGTGGAAGCTATAAAACAAATTAAATTAAAAGATCCGAAATGGAGACATTGAGTCATTGAATTTTTAGCAGAACATAAATATTATACAAAAACGCAACAATACGAAAGGAATCATTCGAAAAAAGAAAATAAACATAGACTTCAAAAAATGGTCGAAGAATTTGAAAAAGATGGAATTTAATTTATTTTATTTTAAATAAAAACTCTTCCCTAAATCCCTACTCTTTACAAGAGCAGGGATTTTTTATTTTTACTCCCGATATTATTCTTGTTTGATTTTTACAAAAAAAATCATAAAATCCTAGAAAATTTTAATTATAAAAAATAATAATAAATGTTTAATTTTGATTTACAAAATACTGACTGATTTGCCAGATCTGGTGAATTTGAGACTCCACATGGGAAAATTGAAACTCCAATTTTTATGCCTGTTTGAACAAAAGCAAGTGTAAAATGAATTTCAAATGAAGATCTCGATGAAATGTGAGCACAAATTATTTTAAATAACACCTATCATTTATACCTGAGACCTGGAGACGATATAGTCGCTCATTTTTGAGGAACTCATAAAATGATGAATTATCATAAACCAATTTTAACTGATAGTGGTTGATTTCAAGTTTTTTCCCTTGGACAAACAAGAGAATGAAAGTCTCTGGTAAAAATAAATGAAAATGGAGTAGAATTTAGAAGTTTTATCGATGGTTCTAAACATATGTTTACTCCAGAAAAAGTTATGGATATTCAATCAAATATTGGTGCAGATATTATTATGGCATTTGATGAATGTGCCCCAGGAACTTCTGATTGGAATTATGCAAAAGCTGCAATGGATAGAACTCACAGATGGGCAAAAAGAAGTCTCGAACAAGTAGAAAAAAATAATAAAATTAGAGCGAAAGACGGGAGACATCCACAAGCACTTTTCCCTATCGTTCAGTGAGTAACCTATGAAGATTTAAGAACTCAATCTGCTGAGTTTATTTCAAGTTTAGATACTTCAGGAGTCGCTATTTGAGGATTATCCGTTTGAGAATCTAAAGAAGATATGTATAGAATTTTAGATGTTTTAAAAACAAAACTTCCAGAAAATAAACCAAGATATCTCATGGGTGTCGGAACCCCTGAAGATTTAATTGAAGGTATTTATAGATGAGTTGATATGTTTGATTGTGTTTTACCTACTCGTTTAGGAAGACATTGAGTAGCATTTACTCATAAATGAAATATCAAAATTACAAATCAAAAATTTCTTCTTGACACGAGTCCTATTGATGAAAAATGTGATTGTAAAGTTTGTACAAATTTTACGAAATGATATATCAGACATTTGATAAAAGAAAATGAAATGCTTGGAATGCAAATGATGTCATACCATAATTTATATTTCCTTATACATCTCACTAAAAAAGCAAGAATTGCTATTGAAAAAAATAATTATGAAGAATTTAGAGAAAATTTTTGGAATGATTATAAAGATGGTAAAATGATTAATAAAAATACATAAAAAATAATCCCGGGAAATATTTCCCGGGATTTTTTTTTTGTGAAAATATTTTTTTTATTTTATTTTTTATAAAAATTTATATAATAATACTATATTTTATATAGTTAATTGTTTATTCAGCTATGTTTTCAGGAATTATTCAAGCAAAAGCAAAAATTTTAGAAAAAAAATGAGGAAATTTTGTAGTAGAAAATCATTTTGACCAACCATTAGAAATTGGTGAAAGTATTGCTCATGACGGAGCTTGTATGACTATTACTTCTTGGGATAAAGATTCATATAGTTTTTTTGTCATGGAAGAATCTCTCGATAAAACAAATCTATGAGAAAAAGATACAAATCACTATTTTAATGTAGAAAGAAGTTTAAAACTTTCTGACGCGGTAAATGGACATTTAGTAACTGGTCATATTGATTCAACTGGAAAAGTTACAAAAATTTTGACTCATGATGATAATTCAGTAGAAATTTTTGTCAGTTTTGATTCAAAATTTAAAAACTATATTATTGATAAATGATCAGTAACAATTAATTGAGTTTCTCTGACTGTTTGTGCCAATGGAGATGATTTTGTAAGTGTTTCAATTATTCCTCACACCCAAGAAGTTACCAATTTAGGACTTTTAGAAATTGGAAATACGGTGAATTTAGAATTTGATATGATTGGAAAATATATAAATAAAATTTATGGAAATAAATAATATTTATTTTTAAGGTAAAAAAAAGGTAAAAAATATAAATTTATACACAATATATTATTAATAAAAATTTTTATGTCGCATTATACACTTAAAAAAGCTGATTACACTACACTTGATAAAAATACCAAAGTTGCTATAATAACTGCGCAATTTAATCTCAATTACACTCAACAATTAGAAGACGTGAATGTAGATTTTCTAAAAAATGAAGGTTTTGAAAATATTGATACATATCAAGTTCCTGGAGCATATGAAATACCAGGTTTAGCAAAACAAATTTTAGAAAAAAATAAAGCAGATCTGATTATTTGTTTAGGTGTAGTTATTAAATGAGATACTCCTCATTTTGACTATGTTTGTGATCACTCAGCGAGTTGAATAATGAGTTTAGTGACTTCATATAACACCCCAATAATGAACGGGATTTTGACATGTTTAAATGAACAACAAGTAGTAGAAAGAATTAAACCTGTATATAGTTTATCTGGACTAAACACACTTGTGGCATATAACCAAGTATAAAAAAATGGTAAAAATTATAAAAGCTGAGGTAATTCACGGAAAAAAACTCGGAAGACAACTCGGCTTCCCTACAGCAAATCTAGAAATTCAAGAAGGTATTATTGATCCTTGAGTATACAAAGTAAATATTATTTACAAGAAAAAAATATATCAAGGTGCTGCATCATATTTTATAGAAAAATGATTACTCGAAGTACATATTTTTCATTTTGATAAAAATATATATTGAGATAAAATAAAGGTAATTATTTTTGATAAAATCAGAGATAATAAAAAATTTGATTCGCTTGATGAGTTAAAAAATCAAATCAAAATAGATATTATTACCATTAAAAATATAAAAGACTATGTTTTAACTTTTGGTACGTTTGATCATGTTCATCCATGACATGAATACTACTTAAAAAAAGCAAAAAGATTTTGAGATAGGCTAGTAACTATTGTTGCTACAGATAAAAATGTAGAAAAATTTAAATCAATTTGACCGAAATTTCCTCTTTCTAAAAGAATGCAAGATGTAAAAGATTTACAAATTGCAGATATTGTCAGTCCATGAAATGAAGATAATCCTCTAATTTGGTTAAAACTATATATGCCAAAAGTAATTTGTCTTTGATATGATCAAAATAGTTTTACACAAATGCTCGAAGAATATATTCAAAAAGAAAATCTCGATATTTTTATAAAAAGACTTAAACCTTACAAAGCTGAAAAATATAAATCTTCATTACTCAAAGAAGTATAAAAAAAAATCCCGTTCGGGATTTTTTTTTATTTATTTTATTTTAAAAAATGCTTTATATCCAAATGGAAGTTCTCTTTGTAAGTATGTAGTAAGTAGTTCCATATCTTGTAAAATACTTGGATTTTCTAATAAATAATTTTTTATAGAAAGTAAATATGGATAATTTTTACTATCAACTTTATCTTCCTCTATTAAATTGAGTACTTTATTGTAACAGTATATTCTTTTTTGTGTACGAGAAATTTTTTCTCCATTTTCATATCAGTCATAATTTACTCATGCCATAGCGAGATATTCAACATAATCTTGAGGAGATTTAGATGAGTTTATATATGTTTCACGAGCAGCCATGAGACACTTACTATCAGTTGAAATAAGTTCTAAATCAGTTGAAGTAAAGGTAAATAGAAGTGATTCAAAACGCTTCGTAAGATTTCTTCTTGGATCTTTATCGATTGTAGCAGCATTAAGATCTACTAAGAAATATTCTAATCATACATCTTTCATATTTTTAACCGTAGCATTTGGATTTTCAGCTAACATATACGTTTCAAATTTCATAATAAGAGAATCTTCGAAAAGTCTCGAATTATTTTGTGAAATATAATATTTTAAAAATGTCCCAATTCTATATATATTTTTATCATTTTTAAACTCATCAGTAGGATATGATATTCCTGAATAAATTTTTTCTAAACTACGAGAAATTTCTCAGTGGATATCTTTTAATGATTGAGAGACTTTCATTTGTCTGAGTACTTCTTCGAGTTGATCTATATTATAAATATCTATATATTTGTACTCTCATTGAGCTTTAGACTGTTTATTCTTTTGATTTAAGAGTTGAATATAGTTTGCTACTTTAGAATCAAGAGCATTATCTATAAATTCAGTATGTTTTTCTGGATGAACATTTGTATGGAATAATATTTTTAAATAATCTGGATTATATAAATATGGTGCTTCAAGAGTAGAGATTTTACCAGCTTTATATTCTTGATATCAAGCAGATTGTAAATTTTTTACACTATGAGGAATCACAGATAATACAAAATATGTCAGAATAACTCACATTAAAGCAATTGTTATAATTGCTTTTGATTTTTTAATATCTACAGAATCATCTTTTTGGAAACTCATTGCATAATATAAACCAAATCATATGATTAACAATAAGTTAAAATACATTACAATCCCGTACCAAACAACTCAGTATGCTGAAATAGTCCACAAGAAAATATAAATAAGAGAAAATACTAAATTAAATTTTAGAATTTTTGTTTTATTATCATTTTTCACACTCATCATGAGTATAAAAAATGGAATCAAAAATCATACAAGTAATATAATATATCAAACAGGGAAAGTAAATTTTGCAAAGAAATTTTGAAAAATTTCAGAAGTTATAGGAATGAAAAATAATAGTATTTCAAAAATAAAAATAGCTACAATTGGTATTATGAGATATTTTTTTCTCACAGGTAGAAAAAGTAGAACTAAAGGAAGAAGAGCAAAATATAAATATGAAATATCTGTAAATTCACCTTTTTGGTTTTCTTGCATTGAAAGATTATATGGTAACCAAATCCAATTATTTACTCACTCTTGGTATCCTAAATACCTCCCCCAATCTTCATTTCAAGTCGATCCAGTTGCTGAGAGTGAAAACTTTTCTTGTTCTATTTTTTTAGACTCTAATTGATCTCATGTATATATTTTTGAATAATCCAGATTTACATTATCAGGTTCTCATGAAATAATTTGGCTCACTCAAAAACCATCACTTGATGCCAAGTTATGTATTCACCAAGGTAATATTGCAATAATTATCCCGAGAAATAATACTGAGATTTTTCATAAGAATAATTTCACTTTATCTGATTTTTTGAAGAAACTATATGATAGTAGAATAATTCATGTTCACAAAGATAATATGGAGAATATATTTATTGCTTGTTGATTTTGAGTTGAATAAACAATATTCATATAACTCCAAAGTCAGAGTTTAGTAAATATTCATACAAAAATTCATAGAAATCAAAATAATCAAGCAAATGAAAAATATGAATAAAATATAACTCCAAAGACTCATAAAATAAGTAATAATGAAGTAAATTTAACTGTAAATGTAAATCCTAAAATAAATCAAATTATTAAAAATAGAATTATATTTGAAGAAATATCAATATTTTTAATCCCTATATAATCTAATAATTTATTTTTATATTCTCAAAAATCATTATTTTGTAAAATATAAAATAAAATATAGAGTATTCAAATCGAAAAGAAAAATAAACCTGCATCATGCTTAATATCTTTTGCCTGTTGGAAAATCACCATTGGCATTGCTATAAATATAGTAGACAGCATAAGTGGAATATTCACATATTGTCTCATATTCTTTTCTGAAAAATATCTTTGAAAAATATTCCATAAAAATATGAAAGATACAATTCATCCAATAGAATTTAAAAAAAATGCCTGAGTAGGAGAATGAAATAAATATCAAATACTCGTAAAAACTTGCCAAGAGTGCATTCAACCTAACATTAAAACTTCTCATGCATTCGCAAACAATTGAGGATAATTCATATAAACTCACAAGTCATCCCAACCAATTGGAAATGGTCTGAATATTGCTATAAAACTAACACTTATAAGTAAAGTGATAATAAAATAGAAAAAATCACTCGATAAAATATAACTTGATTTTGTAGAAATTTGATTTGTTTGAATTTTAAATATAGTCAAATTAGACAATAATTGTAAACATTTATTGCCTCCAAAAATTAGGAATACAGCTAATATTAATCATAGTGTTGCGAGATTAAAAAATCATAGAACTCAAAGTATTACATTTCAAAAAACAAATAAACTAAACCCCAGTATGAATGAAAATATATTTTGAAATACTATATTTTGATTTGTAAATCCTGATATTTTTTCTGATGAAAATTTTCAAAATCCCCACGATAATAGACAAATTATTGCAGGTAAAAGTAAAAAGAAAATTATTTTAAAAAATAATGAAATTCATTCTCAAAAAGACATTCCATTATAATAAAAGAAAAATCCCGAAAGTAAGAATAATTGGACGAAAAACAATCAAATTAATGTAACAAATCAATACGAAACATTTTTTTCTCACGAATTTGCAAATTCTTGAGATTGAAAATATTTATAAATTCCATAAATAATACCTGTTGGTACTAAGTAAGTTAAGAGTCCATTAAAAACTTCTAAATGATCAAATTGAAAATAATATTGAAATATTATAAAAAAACCAAAGAGAAAAATAATTAATGATTTTATAAGAGCTCCATTCATAAAAAATAAAAACAAAAAATAATTGCTTTTAGTGTAAGATTATTCCTTCTATCTGCAAATATTTTTTTTGAGTTTTTAACATAAAAAAACTATACTAAAAAATTAGTATAGTTTTTGAAGCATTTATTATATATTTTTGATTATCTATTTGATAATTCCTCAAGAACACGTTGTTTAATATATGTATATTGAGTTATTCTATGGATTTGAACAAATTGAGCAATTCTACTGTTTTTTACAGCTGTAATTCTTTGATCAAGTTCAATCACTAATTTAGCAAGAACTATATCATTTAATTTTCCAAATCTTTGAGATAATACTTCATCATGTATTTTATAACTGAGTAATAAATCACTATTCACTAAGCTATTACATTCTCCAGTATATAAAATTTTATTGTCTCCTGCAGTACATTTGTTTCAAAATGTTTGTTCAACTGGATTACAAGGTGTAGTAACACATTGAACTTTTACTTGAGCACAAACTGGAGCATATTCCATAGTACAAATTTTTGGTTCTAAATCTTTTTTTGGAAGTGTATAGTTAACAGAATCGTCACAAGTTCCCTCTTTTTCACAGTCATTTATACCGTCTTCATCTTTATCCCAACTTGGATGCATTTTCATATCTGCTGTTGTTTTAAATTCAATAGAAGTAGTTTTTACCATACCATCTGTATGAATATTATTTTCAGAACCATCAAGTTTATATTCAGCTCATACATTTGTTAAACTCATAATAGCAAGAATAACCACAGCAAATATCTTTTTCATAATAATTGTTTTAAAAATATAAATATTATAAACACTCTAACGTTTTATTGTAAGAAAAGTGACAATAAAATAAAATTTTATTTTTTATGTTAAAAAATCATTGTAGTTTTTATTTTTTAAAGTATATTGAGAAAGAATTTTAAATACATATATTTTTATAAACCATCCAAACTTTTCAGTGGAAAAAAACTTAATTTTGGAGAAAAAAAATACCCCCCCCCTTTGCCTTTCAGGCACTTCCCTTTTAACAAGAGGTGTACTTAATTTGAATAAATAACAATATGATCGATCAACACAATTCATTAGCTGAGAAATTTTTGAAAAAATGATTCTGGCTCTATCTATTTAGTTTTATTATTGCCCCGATTTGATATATTATCAAGATTATTATTTCCTGAGAATTAACAGTTTCTGAAGTTGGGATTTTGTATGGGATTATTAGTCTGATTGTGATGATTTCTGCGTATAATGACATATGAATGAGCGAAAGTATTAATCATTTTGTCCCGAAGTTTGTCACAGAAAAACGTTATGATAAAGTAAAAACTATTCTAGTATATGCGTTTATCGCACAGATGGGGACAGGAGTTACGATTGCAGCTGGATTTTTCTTTTGAGCAGACTGGCTTGCTCTCAATTATTTCAAGTCAGAATCAGCAATAATAGCCCTCAAAATCTTTGCATTTTATTTCCTGGGAATCAATGTTATACAGATACTTTCAATGTTTTTTAGTTCTATTCAAAATACATTCACTCTAAAAATGATCGAACTCATTCGTATGTGACTGACTCTCATCGCTACTATTTGAGTATTTTTCTATGACTTCAGTTCTCTTGAAAATTTCTCATATGCTTGGATTCTCTGACTGTATTTATGAATCATATTTTCGCTATGAGTTTTTATACAGCAATATTATGGAAAATATTTTAAAAATGAAAAAATACTCTGGGATAAAAAATTATTTCTGACAATTTTTAAATACTGAGCACTTGTATTTCTATGAGCGCAAGCATCTGTTATACTTGGACAAATAGACATGCAAATGATTATATTGTTTCTTGGTACAACTGATGCTGGTTACTACACGAATTATCTGTCTATAATCGGTATACCATTTATGGTTATCTGACCTATTTTTGCATTACTTTTTCCACTCTTTTCGGAAATGCACAGTAAATGAGAATCAAATAAAATTGCCCTCGTAAAAGAAATATTTACCAATAATTTTATGATTATTTGAGTCGCATTTAATTTTTTCTTATTTACATTTGCCCTTCCGATCACCTATGTATTATTTGGAGAAAAATTTCTTACTTCTTGAATAATATTACAGTATTCCGTTTTATTCCTCTTTTTCAATTTTTTATTACAAATCAACTTCAATATACTCGCAGGAGTCGGAAGAGTGGCAGAACGTGTAAAAATCGTCTCTATCGCTGTGGTGATCAACATCATTACCAATCTCATATTTATCCACTACATGTGAGTTGCAGGAGCGGCTCTCGCAACGGGGATCGGTTGGATTATTATTTGGGCTATGTCAGAATATGTGATCAAATGAGAGTATACAATCTCCATCGCTTGGAAAAATATATTTGTAAATATTTTTTCTTTATGACTCTTTTCAGGAATATTTTTGATAATATTTTGAAACTATCAAAAATACATCGAAATGTTTTCGAGAATAGAATGATTTTTTATACTTTTATGAATTGGAGTGATTTATTTTTGTATATTTGCAGGAATTAATTATAGTATGTTTAAGAATTTTATTTTAGAAGTTAAGAAATTAAAAAAATGATAGATATAAAATCTATCATTTTTTTGTTATTTCAAATATTTTTTCAGCACTTTTTCCATCACCAAATGGGTTATACCATTCGATATTTTTTTCTAATAGATTATAATATCAATCAATAATTTTTTTTGAGTCATTTCATACGAGAATAGCTCATCAAACATCTAAGGTTTCTGGTCTTTCTGTGTTTTCCCTTAATACGAGTGTTTTCTTTTCTAATATACAAGCCTCTTCTTGAATTCAGCCACTATCTGTGACAATCATAAATGCATGAGATTCTAAAATGATATTTTCAAAAAATCAAACTGGTTCAATAACAATAAAATTTTTCAACTTATCAGCTAATCAAAATTTAATAATATTATTTTGTGTTCTCGGATGAATAGGAAACAATATATCTTTTCCTGAAGTGTTATGTATTTCTATAATACCATCTAAGAGCGATGATAAATTCTCTTGAGAATCAACATTACTCGGTCTATGAGAAGTAAATAATATATAATTATTACTTGTAATACTGTATTTTTGCATAATTGTATTATGACTATTTTTCGATAATTCTTTTACAATATGAACAGCATCAACAATAGTATTTCATACAATATAAATTTTATCATCTGAAATATTTTCTTGCAATAAGATATTTTTCTGTCTACTTGTTGGAGAAAATAAATAATTTGAAAGGTGATCGGTAGCAATTCTATTAATTTCTTCTGGCATCGACATATCATAACTTCTTAATCCAGCTTCGATATGTGCTACTTTGATTCATAACTTTGATGCAACCAATCCTCATGCTAAAACGGTATTAGTATCTCCTTGAACATATACAATATCAGGTTTCTCTATCAATATTATTTTTTCAATTTCAATTAACATCTTTCATGTCATTTCTCAATGTCATCAACCATTGATTCATAGATTATATTTTGCATTTTTTAGATTTAGTTCTTCAAAAAAAACCTTATCCATATTATCTGAATAATGTTGATTTGTATGTATTACAAAATAATCTAAATTATTATCTTCTGCATATTTTAAACATGAAAACAATTTAATTATTTCTGGACGAGTTCATAGGACAAAGCAGTGTTTCATTAGTTTATTTTTTATAAAAAATATAATTATCTCAATATAATTTATCAGTTAATTCAAATCAGAACTCATTAATGAGCTTAATTGTGTTTTGAAATTTTGGAGAATCAGAAAATATTTCAATAATTATTCTACAATCACTTAACTTTTTAAAAGTCTTACTTGCTCATTTTATAAGCTTAAACTCATGTCATTCTACATCAATTTTAATAAGTCTAATTTCTGAAATATCGATATTACTTTCACCTATATAATCATCCAATTTTATCAATTTAATTACATACTTCGTTCATCAATCGTAAGTATTTTCAATACTTCATGATCAAAAATTATTTTCTGGAACATATAAATCAAATGTTCATTTTACATCTGAAAGTCAATAATTATTTAATATGACATTATTCAAAGAGTTTAATTTTATATTTTCTGATAAATAATTTTTAAATAAATGAGTATTTGGTTCAAAAGAATGTATAATAATCTCTGAACTTTGCTTTCATAAATATACAGAATATTTTCATACATTTGCTCATACATCAAGAAAAATTCATTTATCTAATTGAAAATATTTATATAATTCATATTCTGAGTTCGGATTTAAAACACTATGCATATCAGATGGCTCATGTATTTTGAATTTTCATAATGAATTTTCGATAATAAAATCTCACTTAAATGGGAAATTTGAAAAATTGAACTTTCATAATACCTTTATTTTATATAATTTTATTAAAGAGGAGTATATATATCCTATTTTATATTTAATACTTGATTTAAATATAAATAAGTATTTTATTTATTCTATCATAATATTTTTATTTATTATAGTCATAAAAGTGTTTAAGTTCAATAATTTGTTCTTTTAATGGTTTAATAATAAATATTAAATCTTTAATATTTATGCTTGAAATTATAGTTTTATTTGATTGGACTTCTGTATTTTTAATAATTATTAAGTCTTTGTTAAAAATAATATTAAAAAGTTTTAATAATTCATATTTTGAGATTTTTTCACCTCATAATTGAACTAATCAAGTAATATTTAAATCTGTATTAATTATTTTTTTCAAAATTTTTGCTAAAGTTAAGGTTGTAACTCCATTCCAGAAAACATTAGTGAACCCAATAACTTCATCTCATTTTGTATTACTAAGAAACCAATTTAATAAATTTTTAGGTCTCCCTCATAGTTCTATTCAAATTATAGAAGATCTAATAGTTAAATTTTTACTATCATTGATTTCTCATAAATATTTTGACATTCAGTAAACACCTAATTCATCAGGAATATCTTGAATCGAATAATTTCATTTACATCAATCAAATACACAATCAGTACTAAAATGAATCAATTTAAAATTATATTTATAGGATAAAACTTGTAATGATTTTGGAAAATGGGAATTAATTAGCAAAGCTTGATTATATTCGTCTAAACAGTTATTTGGTCGTATTGTTCAAATACAATTTATAATATAATCATAATTATTATTTTTCAGTATATTTTCTAATTCATTTATATAGTTTTTTTTCAATAGAAATTCAATATATCAATATTCATTAATTGAACAAGTTCAATGTACATCGATACCATTACCATGTTGTTTTAAATATGAATATATACAATTTCAAAGCATTCACTTTGCTCATAAAACTAAAACTTTTTTTTTTAATTCCATCATTGATTTTTAAAATAATTTAAAATTTCATCTTTAGACATTTTTTCTAATTCTTCAAGTGATTCTTTAGCAATATCTGAAAACCATCAATCTAATTTCAACATATTTATAAATTCATCTGGGTTTAATAAATCTGTGTTATCAGAACCAAAAAAATTATATTTAAACTTTGGTAGCTTAAAGTATTTTTCATAATTCCTATAAGTATCAATCATAGGCAATATTACAAAATAATCATTATCTAAGACATAACAATTAACTGATTCATATTGAGAAACAAGTAATTCATGTTTTTTTTCTCAAGCCCTATATCAAATAATTATTTTTTCACTCTCATTATTTCAAAATGTAGATATCATAGCATTAGCTATATTATCAACTGTTATTCAAGGCATATTCATAACTATAATTTCTCATCAAATTGAATCTATAGAAGCTTTTATAAGTAAAGTAATGGCTTCAGGAAGTCTCATAAGAAACCTTGTCATTGTCGGGTCAGTTATAGTAACTTTGTTAATTTTCTTTAACTGTTCAATAAAAAGTGGTACTACGCTACCATTTGTTCATAAAACATTTCATCATCTAACGCAAACAAAATCAGTATTTTTTGTTTCTCTATTTGCTGCAATAATCATTTTTTCTCAAACAGCTTTACATGTACCATAAATATTAAATGGTTCTACTGCTTTATCTGTTGATACATCAATCACTTTTGGTATATTGTTTTCTATACTAGCTGTGATAACATTTTGTATTCATATAATATTAGTTTCAACTGATTCATATGGATTTTCTTCACATACAGGAACGTGTTTTAATGCAGCTAAATGAAATAATATATCTATTCATTTAGTAACACTCTTTAACCTATCTAAATCTCTTATATCTCAAATAATATATTTTATATTAGTATAATTATGAAATTTTCTTTTCATTTCAACTTGTTTGTGTTCTCATCTAGAATAAATTATTATTTCTTTCGGATGAAATTGTAAAAGTTGTGTTGTTAATTCTTGTCACCATGATCAAGTCCCTCAAGTTAAAAATATAACCTTTCAGTTAAAATAATTATTCATTTTAAAATTTGTTAAATACTAAATTAATGTAAAATTGTTTAATTCTATTAAAAATATTAATAAATTTAATAAAAAAATAATGGTTATTTTTTCAAAAGAGAATTCAGAAAAATAATACAATTATTTTTCTACTACTAACTCATTTTTCTAAAAAAAATTTTATTCAACCAAGTCTTCATATTTCTTTAAACTTAATTAGTAGAGAAATATGATCCGAACATAAAGTTAATACATTTTTATCAAAGATTTTTCTATTTTCTTCAGATAAGAAACTATAAAAATCATTTTTTAATCTTTTATATAATAATATTTGCTCTTTTCTTAATATATCAACTTTTTCTATTCAACTTGCATTTTGATCATGATGTCTTATTTTTATTAAGTTATCATTACAAAATCAACAATTAAAATTATTTGAAAATAAATATACTAAGTAAGTATCTGTAATCATTCAGTAATCGGGGTATCATCAAATCTTTTTTAAAGATTTAGTTTTAATTACGGAACAAAAAAACATTTTTTTCTCTCACTCTCAATATAGTTCTTTAATAGAGTAATTTAAAAAATCCTGTCATTTATTATAAAAAGATTCTGGAATATTAGATGTATAATAAATTTTTCAATTCGCTTTTATATTTTTATAATTAAATGCAATAAAATCAATATTTTTATTATAAAATCCTAAAATCTTTTCAACAAAATTATTTTCAAGTAAATCATCATCTCACAAAGGAAGAAAAAGTTCTGTTTTAGTATTATTTAAACAAAAATTAAAATTTTTAAATATTCATAAAGATTTTTTTTGGTAAAAAATCTTTATTCTATCATCATTATACTTTTCATAATTGGGTCTGATGTCAGAATTATCGTCTGAAATAAGTAATTCCCAATTACTATTATTTTGAAATAATATAGACTCTATTGCTTTATATAAATATCTCTCTCTTTCTTTTGTCGTTATTTTTGTTGCAATTCAAAAAGTTATTTTTGTCATTTTTTAGTTATTTTACATAGTAAAAAATCATCTCATATTGTTCATCAAACGTATATCTTGCATATCAAAAAAGAAATAAAAGAAATAAACAATCTTATTGAATATCACAAAATAGATAAAAATCAAATTTTATATGGAAAAACATTAAGTCAAAAAAATGATAATTCATATTCATCTTTGAAATAAAAATCAAAAACTTGTTTGATAGTTTTTTCTGACCAAACTTGTAAATGAGTAAAATCTAATGAGAAGTTGGTTATTCAATAAAATAAGTTAAATCAATTGGGAACTTCTATTAAAATAGTCCCATTTTCATTTAATAATCATGAAAGGTTCGCAACTACCTTTTCAGTATATTCTTTATCAAAATGCTCAAAAACATGTCTAAAAACTATTAAGTCAAATTTCTTATCGATATTTAAAAAATCTCAAAAGAGTAGATTTTTTTCTTCCAAAAGTGATAACTGTTTAATATTTTCTATAACTCATTTACTAATATCTGAAATAAAAATATTTTCTTTTTTTACTATTGGTAAAACATAATTAAATAAAAAAGATAAATTTCAAGGTCAAACTTCTAAAACAGATGAATCCTCTGATAAAGAATATAAGAACTTTAAATACTTTTTTTTATAATATTTCTTTTGAGATTTATTATGTTTTATATCTTGATTATTGAATACAATATTATATTTATCTAAGTTCATATTTTTTATGCTTTATTAATAAATTTTTCATAAATTGCTTCAATATTAATTTTGAATAGCGAAAAAATTGAAACTTTTTTTCTGTTTTTTTTATATAACTTTAATTCATGATCTAAATCATATAGATTTTTGTTTCAGTTTTCAATAAAAGATTCAAGCTGTTTTGTTATATTTGTGCTATCGAACAAAAATATTGATTTATTCTTACTATTATTTTTTATTGTCTCTAATAGTAATTTATCACTATTTAGTGTTATAATAAACTTAATAATTTCAATAATTTGATTAGAAACAAATCAATTAATATTATCTCTGATAACCTCAATCTGTCAGTTATCTCTTCCAAATAATGTAAACTGTAAAAAATCAGTACTTGTAGTAATTATAGGAATTGAAAAAAATAATCACTCATTTATTGCAACACTATTACACTCTCAAATTCTACTTGTATGAACCATAACATCCATAAGTTGGTATGTCTCAGAAATTTCTTTTTCAGAAACAGTTTCTGGAAGATATATAAAATATGCTTCTATTCACATCTTTTTTATCTTCTTTTTCTTTATTTCAGGAATTGCCCTTATAACTACTTTTAGATTAGGTATTGTTTTTATTAAATCAGGAACAATATTAATAATTGTGTCTTCCCATTTCCATAAATTTGCTCTTCATACTTTTCAGATTACAAAATCAGTTTTGCTAATTCAATATTGTGACCTTAATAGGATTTTTTCTTTATCATTTAATCTTAGTTTTTCTAATTCCTCTGTATCTAATGGATTATATAAAAATGAATATTTCGATTTATCATTTATTTTTTTTCCAAACTTCCAAAAATATTTAATTAAATTTGTTTTTGAAACAAATAACTTCAAATCAAGTAAACTATCAACTTCTTCATTATATAAAGAAAATGGGGAAGTTTCTATGACCCTAATATTTTTACTTTTTAAAAATTTCAACAATTCAATACTTTTTTCAAATTCATTTCAAGCATTTTGTGAAATACTATGCCAATGTACAATATCAATATTATTTTCATTTATAAAGTCTTTAATCTCATCAATGTTTCAATTTGCAATCAATAAGTTACTAACATGACTTTCTATTAATTTTGCTCTTTCTCATCATTTAAAAATTCCACATGCAAATACATTATATTTAGTCTTATCTAAATATTTACAAAAAATTTGCATTGTTTTTTCCGTTCATCAAAGTCATAATCCATTACAAATTTCAAGAATATTTTTTTTAACGTGCATTTTTTTCTTTTAATTCTAAATAAAATAAATATTTATAATACTTATATACATACCAATTTAAACTATATAACCATCATTCTAAATTTAAAAAATTAAAATGATAGAAAAGTGTATATACAAAATAAGTAGATCATTCCATTATAAATTTAAAAAATATTAATGTATTAGAAATATTTTTATTTTTTTCATATAAATCAATAGCTTCATTTTTACCGTAAAATATATTCTTATTTAACAATTCTTGAATATTTTCATATGAATAGTGATGTAGTACTCAATCTAATTTTTTAGTATTATCTGAAAGGATATTATAAAGTTTATGAAACTTTTCAAATGGAGCAATTTCAACAGAATTTATCTCAAATAATAGAGGTAAATAAGAATTTTGATCAATAGATTTACTTATAAGATATGTATGTCTATTTATCATATAAACATCATGACTGAAATCTAACATTTTTATTTCTTCAATAAGTCAATCATCTAAAACTTCGTCCCAATCAAGAATAAAAATAAATTTTTTTTCATTTCCATACTTATTTTTCAAAACTTGATAATGTTTTCCTTTCATATCATCCATAGTTCCAGTAAATGACTCATTTACCAATTCGAGATTTAGTTCGTTTTTATCAGAAAAATCATTAATAATATCTATAGTATCATCGCTACTCCCATGATTAACTATATAAAAATGTGGAGAAATTTTTCTTGCTTGGTGTAAAACCTCAGTAAAAAGTTTTAATTTTTGACTGACATTTCTCACGACCATATATATAATTATTTCTGGTTTCATAACTCATTATAAATAGTAAGTAATTTTTTTGAAATATTTTCCCAAGTATAGTTTTCTTTAATAAATTCTATTTGTTTCGTATCTCATTGCTGTAGATTATTGAGAGTAGATATTGAAGTAGCAATATCAGAAATATTTTTTTGATGAATATACTGGGCATAATTTTGAAAATACTCTTGTACCGGCTTACATTTTCATAAAATTAATTTTTTACCTGCAAATGCTGCTTCAATATTTGATAATCATGGAGTTTCCAGTGAACTTAAGAGAAAATGTGCCTGAGTCCCTAAGTATGCTGATTTGAAAAGTTCATCTGAATTTTTCAGGTGTTTTATATGGAGAATTCTATCAGAGTGTTTTTCTAATAACTCTTGTATTTCTTTATGATAATTAAAATAATTTCATCTAAACTCTCAAAATAAAACTAATTTTAAGCCTGATGTATTGTTTTTATGAAATTCTAAAAATCACTGTATCAATGATAAATGGTTTTTTCTTGGTTCCATATGACTGACACAGAGAATATAATTTTGTACATCATATGTTTTTTTAAATATTTCTGTATCAACTCACTCAAAGTAATTTTGATCTACACCATTATGTAAAATTGAGATTTTTTCTGAATTTATTCAAAATATAGAAATAATTTGTTTTTTTTCTTCTTCTGAATTCGGCAAAATAATATCAGCTTTTTGCAATAATTGCTTCATCCAGTTTATGATATGAAATGGAACAAAAGAAAACATTCTATAAATAATTGGTCTTCTGTAATCAAAAACTGAATTTGGTTTTATATAAAAAACAGAGCTTACTACTATTTTTACTCATTTTTTTTTGAGAACATCAATCCAATAAGGGTTTATTCCTGTATGAATTCAAACTATATGTAAAATATCAAAATCCTCTTCATCCCATTTGAAGTAATCTATATCGATATGAGCGTCTCATTTTTTAATATTTTGAATATACTTTGAAGCCTGTAATTCTACTCCTCCGAATCAAACTGATAATGGATTTTGAGTTAGTATTCTTATTTTCATTTTCTATATTCTAATTTTTTAAACAGAAATAGTATAAAACTATTTGGTAATATTAATAATAGTTTTTCAAGAAAGTGATAAAAACTATCTGAAAAAGTAGGTTGTAGTCATAATTTCATCATCGCTCTTTTTTGTATAAAAAGAGTATTTTTTATCGTTTCTTTGAGTTTTACACTTTTTGATTGATTTTGATGAATTCTATATTTGATTAAATTTTCAGATATATTTTTGATTTTGAATCAATTTGCATACATTTTTAACCATAAATCATAATCTTCTCCATAATTTAATGTTTTATCATATCATAATAATTTTTCAAAAATATCTTTACAAAACATAGAACTCGGTTGCGAAATTGGAGATTTTTTTAAAATTACATTTTGTATTTCATTGCTATATTTTCTATATCAAATAATCTTCGATTTTTCATTTATAATAATATTATCTCATGAAACCACTCAATATTCTTTATTATTTTCTAAAAAATTAAAACATAATTCCAATCTATTTTCTAAAGAAATATCATCACTATCTTGACTGGCAATATAATTTGTTGAACTCAGAGAAATAAGTCTGTTTCTCGTAAAAGAAATTCACATATTTTTTTCATTTCTAAATAGTTTTATTCTTTCATTGTTTTTTGAATATTTTTGACAGATTTCATAACTTTTATCATTACTACAATCGTCAATGATGATAAATTCAAAGTCCTGAAAACTTTGAGATAATATACTCTCAATTGCTTCTCATACATACTTTTCCGTATTGTATACTGGCATGATTACTGATATTTTTGGATTCATTTCTTTCATTATTAATTTTCTCAAAAAATTATTATCTTGCTTTATAAAGCAAGATAGCTATAGATCCGATGAATTACTTTTTATAAAACTTCCAACTATTTTCCAAACTTTCTTCTAAAGGTATTTTCGCTTCAAATCAAAGCTCGTCTTTTGCTTTAGCAGGATTACAAAATACTTCTGCAACATCTCAATCTCTTCGATTAGATATAGTATAAGGGATTTCTTGTCCTGTTATTTTTCTCGAAGCTTCAACCATCTCTAAAACAGAACTTCATTTCCCCACTCCAAGATTATATACATCACAGAATCAACTATTACTTCACTCTCCTGAAAGGGGAGGGATTGAGGGAGGGGTATTTTTCTCTAATTTTCTATACGCCAATAAATGTCCTTCAACTAAATCATTTACATCGATATAATCTCTGACTCATGTTCCATCTATTGTTTCATAATCATCTCCAAACACCTTTAATTCTGCTAATTCTCCATTTGCAACTTTCATAATAAATGGGAGTAAATTATTTGGAATTCCATCTGGGTCTTCTCATAATTTTCCACTTGGATGTGCTCAAATTGGATTGAAATAACGTAAGTTAATTACATTGAATCCTAAGAATTGAGATAAATCTTCTAATATTTTTTCCAATAATAACTTTGTAGTTCCATAAGGATTTGTAGTACCAAGCTTATGTGTTTCACAAATTCATTCCTTACTTCCCTCTCCAGAAAGGGGAGGGACTGACGGAGGGGTATTTTTATAAACCGTCGCACTACTAGAAAAAATAATATTTTTTACTCTATATTTTTCCATAGCTTCAAATAAAAATAAACTTCCTGATATATTATTTTGAAAATAATATATAGGTTGTTCACAACTTTCTCAAACTGCTTTTGCTCAAGCAAAATGTAAAACTCCATCAAAATTATGAGTTTCAAAAATCTCAAAAACAGATTTCCTGTCTCTTAAATCACATTCAAAATATTCAGGTTTATATCATAAAATAGCCTGAATATTTCTCAGAGTCGTCACACAACTATTTGATAGATTATCTAAAATCACGGTTTCATAACCAGCTTGTTCAAAAGCAACAACCGCATGTGAACCGATGTAACCAAGTCCTCAAGTTATAAGTATTTTTTTCTTCATAATTTATTTTTTTTAAAATTTTTCAATTTCTATTCCCTCTCCTCCAAAGGAGAGGGTTAGGGTGAGGTATTTATAGTTTCTTTTGAACTTAAAGATTAGCAGGGTGAGGGTGAGGTTATTTATTTTTACTTAAAAAATTTAGTCCAAATCATTTTCAAAGCAATACTTATTGCATTCATACTCGATTGTCATTTATTCATAGAATAATCAGTATAAATAATATGTACTGGTACTTCTTTATAAGTAAGTTTTTTTTCGGCAATAATATCAATAATTTCCGAAGCATGTCACATGCCATCGATAGTTATATGAATATCTTTGAGAGTTTCTAAACGAATTAATCTGAAACCATTATGCGTATCTGATAAACGAATATTACTCATAAAAAATGTAAAAATAATTCAGAGTTTTAAAATAATTCTACGGAATAATTTAATTCAGTTTGCTTTTTTCTTTAAAAACCTACTTCCAAGTAATATATCTACTTTTGGATGTTGTTTTAAATATTTTTCAAATTCTTTTACATCATTTATATCGTGTTGACCATCTGCATCAAAAGTGATGAGATATTTTATTTCTCAATATCTTCTTACATATTCAAAACCAGTTTCTAGAGCTGCTCATTGTCCTCTATTTTTATAATGATTTAAAACAGTAACATGTTTATTATCTCAAAATTCTTTCTCTAAAATGTTTCTTGTATTATCTCTTGATCCATCATTGACCACTAAAATATTTTTATAACCGTGTCATAAAACAGTATTAATAGTTGAAGCCAAAACTTCCCCTTCATTATAACTTGGAATAACAAAAACTTCTTTTCCAGATATTTTATTTTTATGAGAATTTTCAATCGCTAGCTCTCTAACAAGTTGTGTGAGATCTGAAGTATTTTCTTCAGATTTTCTAAGTAATAATAATGCAAAATATACTAAAAATATAATACTTCCATACACTAAAACATCCGCTCATCTTTGAACACCAAAAATATCTCAAATAAGATTAAGAATTTCTGGTACCAAAGCCAATGTAGTTAATGAAGCTCAAACGAATAAGAATATAATAAAATGCAACGCATTAAATTTTTGTTTTTTTGCTATATCTAGAGCTAGAATAAAAATAATTATCCCAGATACTATAAAAAATATTTCGAGTAAAGTCATAAAATTATTTATCAAATATTGTGTTGTTTTTCAGTTCCCAGGAAATTTTCCCGGGAACTGAAAAATATATTATTTTCATTATATACCTCACAAAAAAAATACAAGTTTTTAGGCTTGCATTTCTTGTTTTTTATCTTCAAACATTTCTTGGATATCTTCTCTAATTTGCGAAATAAGTTCTAAATCTCTTAAGTCTGCGACTTTTAGATCTGGTACTCATGATTGTCTCAAACCATACACTTCTCCAGGTCATCTTATTTCTAGATCAATTTCTGCTAATTCAAAACCATTATTCGTTCTCTCCATAGCTTTTAATCTGTCTGTAGAGTTTCATTTACTTGGAAATAAATAACAATAAGATTGGTATTTTCATCTTCACACACGACCTCTAAATTGATGTAATTGAGATAAACCAAATCTTTCTGCTCACTCTATACACATAATAGTTGAGTTTGGAATATTTACTCATACTTCTACTACCGAAGTTGAAGATAATATTTGAATTTTATTATCAGCAAAATCTTTCATAACTTGATCTTTTTCCTTTGCTTTCATTTTCCCATGTAATAATCCTACCGTAAATGGTGCAAATATTTCGGTCAAAGTTTCGTAGGTTGAAATTGCATTCGCTAAATCCATTTTTTCAGATTCTTCTACCAGAGGTGAAATCCAAAAAGCTTGTCTTCACTTTTCTAACTCACTACGCAGAAATAATTCTATTTCTTGCCTTTGATTTTCATTTCCAGCAACTTTTGTATAAATATCTTTTCTCCCCTTTGGATATTGAGAAATAATTGATAAATCTTGATCTCAATAGAGTGTCAGAGCGAGAGTTCTCGGAATCGGAGTAGCTGTCATATTTAAACTATGTGGAATTATTCCAGTTGAATTTCCGAGTCCGGACTCAAGAACTTCTCTTTGTTTTACTCAAAATCTATGTTGTTCGTCTATAATAACAAATCATAAATTTTTAAATAATACATCTTCTTGAACTAACGCATGAGTACCAATAATCACATCTACATTTCATATTTTCATATCAGCTTTGATAGCTTCTTTATTTTTTTTCGTTACTGATCACACTAATAAATGTGATGAAATTCAGAAATCCCAAAATAATTCTTGCATTCATTCGAAATGCTGACGAGCTAAAATTTCTGTCGGAGCCATAATAACTACTTGGATGCGAGAGGATTCTATATTTCAATTACCCCTCCCTAGCCCTCCCCTTTCAGGAGAGGGAATATATTTTGCGATTTTCACAAGCACTCACTCAATATTATCATAAATTTCATTATTAGTAATTCTCATAATATCTACTCAATATTGAGAAATTACTTCATCTCTTATTTTATCGTATTCTTTTTGATACTCATGAACTTTTCAATCTAATTCAATAACTAATTTTAACTCTGATGAATAAAAGTCTGCAATATATCTTCAAAAAGGATGCTGTCTTCTAAATTTAACTCATTGATATTTTTTATTTCTCAAAACTTCCCACAATATTTTTTCAGACTCTGTTTGTTTTTTCCTTAAATCAATAACTAAATCCTTTATATAACTTGGGCACTCAGCATAATTTTGCTCTACACAACTTTTTCTACTTCCCTCTCCTGTAAGGGGAGGGACTGAGGGAGGGGTATTGTTATTATTTTTCTCACTCTCCAAAATAGCATGAATTGCAGCTACTTGTGCAACAGCTGTTTTTCAAGTTCAAACATCTCACTCTAAAAGTCTTTGCATTCCATGAGATTTTTCCATATCTCTGAGTGTTTGAAATAATACTATTTTTTGATGATCAGTGAGTGTAAATGGGAGTTTTTCTAGAATCTGCTTTACTAAACTTGGATTCATTGGTATTTTTACAGATTTCCCTGTTGTAGCTTCAAATTTTTCATATTTTTTGGAAATAGCAGTGAAATTTATTTCATAGAGTTCTTCATATGCAAGCCTATATTTCGCTTGTTCTATATCATTTTTATTTTTAGGAAAATGAATTTTATAAAATGCCTCTTTTCTGGAAATAAAATCATATTTTTTCAAAATATTTTCTGGTAAATTTTCTGTGATATCTGAAATATATTTTTTTAATAAATCAATTTTTGGGGCCGTCCATTTACTCGGAATATAATTTAAATCAGAATAAACTGGGACAATTTCTCATGAAAGTTTTGATAAATCTGTTTGTGCATCAGGTGATGTGAAACTCACTTTTCAAAATGCGTATTTTACTTTTCCTGTCACTATAATCTTTTTTTGTACATGTGGTTGTAGTTGAGTTGTGAGATATTTTCTATTAAACCAAACAGCTTCTGCTAAAAAACCATTTTTATCTTCTAGTACAGCTTTAGTAAGTAATTTATTATTTGCTGTTTTTTGTGAAGTTATAGATAATAATTTTACTAAAATAGTATTTGATTCTTTAATATTAATTAATGAAAAACTATCAAGCACACTTGTCCTATCATCATAATCTCTCGGAAATTCTCTCAGTAAATCCCAAACAGTCGAAATACCAGCTTTTTGCAAAGCTTTTATATAATTGTCAGTAGTTCTTAAGATTGATTTCGTTAATGGAGTTGATAACATATTGTTTGTAGAGTTACTATAGCATTAATACAAGAATTTTTATTTATATACTTAGTATATACACAATAATTAAAAAGCAACTTTTTTGCTTGCAATTCTCAATTTTAGTGTACAATACTACAAATTTATTTTTTCACTCATACATCATACTCCTTCTCCTCCAAAGGAGAGGGCTGGGGTGAGGTATCTAGAAGTTATAGAGTGAGTTATTTACAAAAAAATGCAAGAACTTTTTAAAAAACATAATTTAGAGCTAGAAGATCACGAACTCGCAAAATTTGAGCAATTTTTAGAAATTTTTAAAGAAAAAAATTCGCAAATTAATTTATCAGCAATCAGAGATGATGAATGAATTATTGAAAAACATTTTGTTGATTCAATTCTATTAAACATTTTTCTTGATTTTGAACCAGCTTTTGAAAATCAAACAGTAAAAGTAGCAGATTTAGGAACAGGATGAGGTTTCCCTATGCTTCCACTTGCTATTGTAAATCCTGATGTAGAATTTACAGGAATTGATTCAGTTGGAAAAAAACTCAAAGCAATTGAAGATTTTGCGCAACAATTAGAATTAAAAAATGTATCTACAATAAATGGAAGAGCCGAAGAACTTGGACAAAAAGTAGAACACAGAGAACAATACGATTATATCGTTTCGAGAGCTATGGCATTTTTACCAACACTTTTAGAGTTTTGTATTCCTTTCTTAAAAGTTTGAGGAATATTTGTTGCCTATAAACTCAACGATAAAGAAGAATTAAAATCTGCAAAAAAAGCACTTTCAAGACTTGGAGCAAAAATATTAAAAGTAAAAAATTATACTATTTGAGACCAAGAAAGAACATTTATCTTAATAGAAAAAATTTCTACTACTCATAAAAAATACCCGAGAACTACTGGAGTTCCTCTTCAAAAACCTTTAGTGTAAGAAAATAAAATTAAATAATAAAAAAGAATATTTTAAAAAATATTCTTTTTTGTTACAATATATCAAAAAATAATTTTTAAACAATAATTATGAATATTTACCTATTACCAACTGATACATGTTATGGAATTTGATGTCCTATTTGAGACTCTGATGCTTACAAAAAAATCTATGAAATAAAAAATAGATGATATGATAAACCTCTGGCAATCATGGTCGAAGATTTAGACTGGTTATATGAAAATACAACTTTAACAGAAGCACAACTCAATTTTGTTTCAGAATATGAAAAACCATTTACAGTTTTAACTGATTGTTCAAGAATAAAGATGTTGTTAGAATTTGAAGACGAAGAAATTTCATATCCAAATTTTGATCAATATAAACGCATTGCTTTTAGAGTCGCTCATACTCCAGCACAAAAAAAACTCATTCAAGAAGAATGACCAATATTTTTAACGAGTGCTAATTTTTCTGGAGAAAAAGAAAATTATAAAATTTCAGATTTAAAAGAAACATTTAAAAAATATTTATCAGAAATAAAAATAATTGATGAAGTCGATTTAGATGAAAATATTTCTCCAAGTGATATTTTTTCATTTGAAGCAGAAAGTCTCGAAATAAAATATTTGAGAAAAAATTAAAAAAAGATTTCCCGGGAATATTCCCGGGAAATCTTTTTTTTTGTATTTTATTTTTTTCTACTCAATAATTTTGTAATAAATACAATCATTGAAAAAATTTGTACTAAATACATACAGATTAAAATAAATCCTAAGAAATTTATATTAATTTTATCTTTGTAGTCAGAGTTTGAATAACGTTTCATTGATGCTCAGAAAATATGAGCACCTGAACTTTCTCAATTAACATTAACATTATCTAATCAAAACGTAGCTGATGCTCAGCTATCTCTAGATTCTGCAAAGATATCAGCTCTTATTTCAATATTTCCCCTATCATTAGAAAAAGAACTCTCATTATCATTAAAGGTTGTATTATATTTATCTGCTTGATTTGAATACCTATCTAAATCATTTTGCTGTTGTTGCGTTTCTAGTGCGATATAAGAATTAAATTGGTTTACAATTTTATATTCTTCTGCCACTTGTGTTTGGGATTCTTGTGGAAAATTATCTCACAGTAATAGTCTTTTAGAAATATATCCCGCTTGGATTTTTTTCCAATTATCTGAAATATTTTCTTGAGTTTCTTTACAAGTTTTATAAATATTTGAAGTATTTATTTCAAATATATTTTTCACTGTATTTTCTATTTGGTTTTGTGATTTAATTTCATAAATATTCCCTTGAGATACAGATAAATATGTTTGAATTTCTGATTTATATTTTTTAATATTATTTCAAATTTTTAGGATAGAAAATTTATTTGTTTTTCCAAATTCACTTGAAAAATATTCATTTTGTTGAGTCGAATAATTAAAATTATCATCATCTGTTACAAATACAATATTTGTATTTTGAAGTTTTGTTTCTTCGATAAATTGTAATAATTTATCAATATTTGAATATCACCAAAATGAAATATCATCTATTTTAAGGTGTTTTTCTACTTCAAAATTAAAACTATATAATTGTGTATCTTGAAGAGAATTATCATAATTTTTTATCGAATCATATATTTTAGCATACATTTTATTCGCTCAATTATTTTTTACACTTTGTGAATTATCAAAGAAAATATGAATTTTTTTATCAATATTTTTTTCTGATTCTAAAGAAATATTTTCTTCATTTAAATATTTTTGTAAATCTTGATCTATACAAATAGAGTTATTTTCTATTTTTTCTCCTCAAATATCTGATATATTTATAGTATTTTGTAGAGAAATAAATGATTCTATTTGAGATTTTTCTTCTAGAATTTTTTCTTGTTGTAAAGTATTGTCAACATATATTTTAGAACTAAAACGTGATTTTTTTCAAATTTTTACGTTTGTAAGTGAAAGTTTTGGAGAATAATTAAAATTTTGACTTTCAACCGGAGTAAGCATCACAATTTTAACTTTTTGTTTTCCTTGATTTACATTTTTAGCAAGAATTGGAAAAATTCTGAGATTATAGGTATTATATCAAATTTTTTCGATTAACGCTGGATCAATATTTTTTCTCAAAGAATCGCTATACACTTTTTTTGCAGCTCATCTTGGCGCAATTTGACCAATAAGTTCGTCTTGCAATCATAGATATAATTCGCTTACAACTGTTGATTCACCAGGAGATTGAAATTGTACAATAACTTCTTGATTTTCTAAACTTTGGTTTTCAAAATAAAATTCATAGGTTGTTTTTACAAAATTTTCGTTTGTATCAAAATTATTTTCCACTTCACCCAAAGTAAAAATTACTTCTGCTTGTTCTCAGGTTTTTGTTTCATTGGTAGCAAATGATGAACTATTAGAAACATATTTTGATATTTTTTCACCAAAATATTTTTCTGGAGTTTGATCAAATATTTTTGTAAATAATTCTTTATTTATATTTGGAAGTCTTCCATTTTTTATTTCTGATAAAATTGCTTTTTCAAAGATAAAATAATTGATTTCATTGAGTGATTCTTCATTATATCCATTCACTTGTACATGCGTTCTCACGTCTGCAAGATATTGACTTACAAGGTCATTTTTATAGCCAGGAATCCATATAATTATAGAAACTAAAATAGTTAATATAACAAAATTACTTATTCAAAATAAAAATCATTTTTTTGAATTTTCACTGTAAGAAAAATACGTATGAAGCATTTTCACAGGGAAAAATAACACGAGTGCATGAGAGAAAAATGTTAAAAATATTTGCCAAAGATATTCTCAAAATCCGAGATTATATCCTCAGATATTTGTATCCAAAACTAAATAAATCCCTGCTGAAATTCATTTTAAAAATAAAAATTCAATTCATAAAATTGAAAGTGTTGTAGTTATACCAACGAGGAAAAATAAAAATATATTGTAGTATAAAAAGAAATTTACAGCTTGAGAGTAATATTTTTTTTCTCATAATTTTGGAAAAATATTTTTCAAACACATCAGCAATGGGAAAATCCCCATAAAAGCCAGAGAAAAAATCATATCACTCAACCTCATTTCTTCTAGACTTATTAATACTCCACTGATGAGAATAGAAGCAAAAGAAATAATTGCTGGAAAATAAATCAAAAAGAAATATTTTTGATTAAAATTTTTATGAAGTATTTTTACTATTTTGAATACAAAAAGTCAAAATAGTATATATACTCCTAAATACGGCCATCAATAATTATTTTCTCATTGTAAAAAAATCAGAAAAGCTCCGATTCAAACAATTGGTAAAAACGTTAATATCGCATAAAAAATTGTGGTTAAAATTCACATAGATTTTTTTTTCACATTATTTTCTAAACTCGAAATATTTTCTTCTTGAACATTTTTTAAATAATTCAAAAAATTTTCTAAAATCTTAATAATAAAATGCAACATAAGTATTTGTAATATAAATATAATTATTTGCATAATACTTATATTATTTGGTAATTCAAATATTTATAGAACATTGTATTTTACAAATACAATGTTTATTTTAAAATTAAAAAAAGATTTCCCGGGAATATTCCCGGGAAATCTTTTTCTTTTTTTTTGTTATTTTAATTCTTTATTTATATGCTCTGCAGTTACAAATGCACTACTCCAAGCCCATTGTAAATTAAATCCTCAAGTTTTTCCAGTCACATCAACCACTTCTCAGTTAAAATATAATCCAGAAAGTTTCTTTGCTTGCATATGATTATCTAATTCATTTGTATCAATTCATCCTGAAGTTGCTTTTGCTTCTTTAAGGCTTCTAAACGTGTGTAAATCTAGATTTCTGATATTGTCTTCTTCGGATAATTCAAAAAATTTCTTGAGACTTTTTGTTGCATTTTCTAGTGGAATTTTTATTTCTAAAGAAAAATTATCACAAAAATATTGTTCAAATTCACTCTCTGGAATTTTAAGAGAATTCAAATATTCTCCAGCAGCTACAGAAACATTATGAATAATTGGACCGCTGACTCAAAAATGTGTAAATAATATTGGTCCAAATTCAGCATAAATTATTTTATCTTTTGATTTATCTATAAATTTCATATCTACTTTTGCAGAGACTCAAGAGATCTCTTTTAAATCTTGCTTTGTTGAAACTCCACAGAGACATGGATGAGTTGGTGTCATATTTATTTGTAACTTTTCAGCCATTTTATATCCATCTCACGTCGTTCAAACATGCGCAAAACTTCTTCATCCAGCTGATACTACCACTTTTTTTGCAAAATAATTTTTTCCAGATTTGGTAGTTACTTTGTACTTAAATCCTAAATCTTGAGAACTTTGAGATGTCAGCTCTATTTTTTCTACTCCATCATCAGTTTCGAGTTCACAATTTTGTTTTTTTAAATTATCAAGCAAACATGACAGTAATTCTTTTGAATCTCCACTTTCTAAAATTAGTCTTGATCTATCTTCTTCTACTATTGAAACATTATTTTCAGCAAAAAAACTCATCACATCCCAGTTGGTATATTTCGAAAATATTGATAAAAGAAATTTTTTATTTTGTGTAAAATAATCTCTCATCGGTTCGATATCCATATTCGAAACGTTCGCTCTTTCTCAACCTGAAAGTAACACTTTTATCCCTGGTTTTCTATTTTTTTCTAGTACTATTTTTTTTAATTTTTTATCGAGACAAATCCCAGTATATAAACCTGCTGCTCACCCTCAGATAATAACGACATCATAATTACTCATAAATATTTTTTTTCTTTAAATTTTTTTTGAAATTATAGCGAAAAATAATTATTTTGCGAATAAAAAAATTCCCGGGAAAATTTCCCGGGAATTTTTTATTCTTTTTATAATGCTTTACTTTTAATTTCCTCTACGATTCTTGCAATAAATTCTTCTTTCTTTTCTACTGTTTGTTCTTTCGTTTTATAATTTCTCACAGCAACTGACCCTGATTCTTGTTCAGCTTCTCAGATTACTACGATATAATTATTATGCATTTTTTCAGCATTTCTAACTTTTTTATTTAAGTTATCTGTTGAAAAATCTCCTGAAACTCTGACTCATGCTTTTTTAAGTTCACTCATAACTTCAGCAGCATAATCATCAAACATAGGTAAAACTGGTACAATTTTTACTTGTCTTGGAGCTAACCACATTGGGAAAACACCAGCAAAATGTTCGATCAACACTCACATTCCTCTTTCAAGTGATCCAGAAATGGCTCTATGGATTACTACTGGTCTTTCTTTTTCATTATCTTCATTTGTAAATCCTAGGTCAAATCTCACTGGAAGATTAAAATCACATTGAATTGTAGCTAATTGCCATTCTCTTCCAATAGCATCTTTAAACATAAAATCTAATTTTGGACCATAAAATGCAGCTTCTCATTCTACTCTTTGGTACGGTAAATCACTTGCTTGAGCAGCTTCTTCGAGCGCTGATTCAGCTTGAATCCATACATCTTCTTCCCCTAAATATTTTGATTTATCTTCTCATCTCACAGAAAGAGAAACCCAGTAATCATCTGTCATTCCAAGAGTTGTATAAAATTCTTTAATAATTTCAGTGATTCCTTGAACTTCAGCTTTGATTTGATTTACTCTACAAAATAAGTGACCATCATCTTGAGTAATAGCTCTTACTCTTGTAAGCCCTGATAATTGTCCTGATTTTTCATCTCTATATACTGTTGCTGGTTCAAAATATCTTACCGGCATATCTCTGTATGAAAATTGATTATCAGCAAATAGTTGCATATGATGAGGACAATTCATTGGTTTGAGGAAAAATTTTTCTTTTGAAGTTCCACCCCAAACACTAAACATATCATCAAGATAATGCCCAGCATGACCAGAGGTTTCATATAAAGCTTCTTTTGCTAAATGTGGAGTCCAAACTCTATCATAGCCTTTTTGTTCATGCAGTCCCCATAAATAATCTTCAAGAGATTTTCTTAAAACCATACCAGCTGGTTGCATAAGTGGAAGACCTGGTCCAATTAAATCAGAAATTGTAAATAATTTTAATTTTTGACCTAAAATTCTATGATCTCTTTTTTTCGCTTCTTCGAGCATATGTAGATATGCATCAAGCTCAGTTTTATCATTAAATGCATATGCATAAATTCTCGTTAATTGTTGATTTTGTGCATCACCTAACCAATATGCTCCTGCTACTCTTGCTAATTTAAAAGAGTTTGCATCAAGCTGATTCGTATTTTCAACGTGAGGACCAGTACACATATCTATAAATTTGAGATTTTTTACTTGATCTCCATCTAAATCTTCAAATGATTCAAATTCATTTTCTTTTAAGAAATCCTGCATTTTATTATAAAATTCTGAAGATTTCCCTTTTGAAACATTATAGTAAAAAGAAATTTTATCTGATAATTTTTCACTATTTTTAAAATCTCCTGATTCAAATCTATCAATTAATTGAGTTTTAAATTCTTCATCCATAGCTGTAAGAACTTTTCTCCCGGTAGAATAATCCACTTCGAATTTTTTAAATTCTTGATTTTGAGTAATTATTTTTTTCATAGATTTTTCTACTTTTT
The DNA here is from genome assembly GCA_963926055.1 of uncultured Patescibacteria group bacterium. Lineage (GTDB taxonomy): Bacteria > Patescibacteriota > Gracilibacteria > BD1-5 > UBA6164 > CAJXJP01. The sequence goes on from CAWUVK010000001.1 coordinate 329,119, forward strand.
TCAAATCTTTATCAGAAAATTCTACTGCTCCAAAATCAAAATCATAATAAAATCCATCTTGCGTATCTGGACCTGTTGCAATTTTTGCTTCAGGGAAATTTTGTTTTACTGCTTGAGCCATTATATGGGCCAAACTATGTCTTTTTGTTGATAATTCTACACTCATAATTTATTTTTTTATTTAATATTTTTTATTTCAGTCTAACTTATATTTATATATTTTAGTACGGACTTGAAATCGGACCTGGAATATTTTGAGTCCGGACTCAAAATATTTTTTTATAAAAAAACTCTACTTTTATATAAAGTAGAGTTTTTGGTGTTTGCTAAATTTTTTATAATTTCTTTTTTCACACAAAAATTCCCTACTTGGTTATAAGTAAAGTTGTAGTAACAGTGATAGTGGTTACAAGTTGTGCGAGGTTCATAGGTCCTTGGTTAAGAAATTAACATTTTTAATATATAAAATATAATCTATTTGTCAAAAGAGTTTTTTTGTATTTGAGATATTTTTTATATAATGAATTATAAAGTAGAAGTTACTTTATTTATTTTTGTGATTTTTTTGTTTATGAAATCTGAAAATTTACGCGCATTTACATTTGTTGAATTGATTATTACTCTTTCTATTCTCGCATTATTATCAGTTATTTGATATACCGCAGTTGGAAATAAACAAGAAAATACTCTCAATACAAAAATAACATCCGAAGTTGAAACGCTTAAAAATGCTTTATTATTAGCAAAGCAAGAAAATTCAGTTTTACCTCTCCCAGATGGTAATAATAATTTTTATGCGATTGACACGAGTTATTCTCACGATTATGAAAATGAAAATACCTATTGAGTGCATGGATTTATTACTCAAAATACCCTTGCTAAAAAATATATTGATGTAATCCCTCTAGATCCAAGAACCAATTCATATTATGCATATGGGAAAACAAAATGAAGTGAAATGTATGAAATTGCATCTGTTATTTTTGAGAACCAAGAACCTAAATCAAAAGTAATTTGAGATTATACAGCTATAGAGTGACCGTTTAATCTGATTCGTGAATATAATGGTCCATATTTTGTAGATGATAATTCAACTCAAAATTTTGCGTATAATCCATACGAAAAAATTCTCACAGCTAAAATTTGAGATAATTCTGGAAACATCACCGTAAATGGGAAAAATTTATCTACTGATGAAATTTCAAATATTCAGCTGGTTTCTGGAGATACAATAAAAATTCCACAAGATAATAATGCTACTATTTATTTTTCAGATGGTACAACTTCTATCTTATGAGATACTTCACAAGAAACTCAATTAATATTACAAAATTTAGAATTTCCAAGTGAAACTAACCTTATAACAAAAATACAACTGGTTTTACAATCAGGAATGATTTGGAACAAAGCTGCATCTTTAGACGAAGAATCTCAATTTGAAATCTATACTATTGATTCAACAGCTGCGGTTCGTGGAACAGTATTTGGAGTGCAAAAAAATTCATGAAATTCTAAAATACTTGTATCTGAGTGAAAAGTTGCTGTATATAAAAACTATGAAGAAAATTTAGAAAAACTTTTAGAAAAAATTTCAACAAACAAAACTATTTCTAGAGAGCAAGTATCTTCAAGAAATAATAATGTAATAACTATTGATGAAGAAACTCAAGAAAGTATCATTGAAGTGGAATCGGATGAATCTATAAAATGAGTTCAAATTGATACTCAAAGCCAATGAGAAATTGAGCCAACAAATGACTCACTAGAAGATATTCCTGAAGAAATAAAAAAAGATATTATTGATAACAGAATTTTATTTTCAAAAAATATTTGATTTTGAGTTGATACACTTGAGATAAATGAACAATGACAAATAGAGAAACTAGTTCTCAAAATGCAAAAAAAAGTTTGGGACTGACTGGATAAAATATCTATATCCTCTAGTTTAGGTTCTAATCAATGAGGTTTATCTACTAATATAGAGAAAAATTATAGTTTAAGCCCTATCGAAAAAAATAATCAATATTTTATTGATTTATCTAATGATATAAAAGCTTGATATATTTCTTATCATCTACCTACAGAAGATATTTCTCAAGAAAATACTATTTCAATATTTTCTACTGCAAATGCAGATTACACAAAACAAGTATGAGACAAGAGATGATCTAATATAGATTTAAATACAAATGCAGAGATAACAACTTGAAATCAATCTCCTGATATTATTACAATATCAGAATCAGACGATGATACTACATGAGAACCTAAAAATCTTGGAACTATTACTATACAATTAGTTCAAACACGTAATTGAAAAAATTTCGAATCAAAATCAGTAACCGTTCCACTGGTAAAAGATACAAAAATTTCTCAAGAAAAACCAAAAGACGAACTCCCACTACTCGTTCGTGAAAAACCTATACTTCCACCATTAGATGAAGATGAAAGTGAATCAGAATGTAGTAATCCATTTTGAGAAGAGAAACAATATTGTTGGGAAAAAACAGATGGAATTGACGATGATTTTACACTCGCCTATTATGCTCCATATGATGTAGCTGGTGATATTAGCATATATGATTCTAGCTTTACGTATAAATTATGATGACATAGCTCTATAACTGGAAATAATACTTCTTTACCAGATTATTGTGTAGAATCTTCTGACGAATCAAATTCATTTTGTATTCAATCAGATGGAACAAAAGGTATATTTATTGATAATGAAGGATGAAGCTGGACAAATAAAGATTATATAAAATATCAATGATTAGCTCTCAATAATGATTTTATATTTGAAATAAATGTCAGATGAAAAGCACTCAATAGAAGTACTTGAACATATTTTTTATTTAGTAATGAAAAAGTAAAACTTTATCTTCATGATAGACAACTTACTTTAAAAATAGATGATTATGAAAAATGATCTATTAATATACCATATATCTCTTTAGGTAATTCTAGAAATTATTCAGTACTCTTAATAAAAAATGATAATGAAATCTGAATTCAATTATCAGATACTTCAAATAGTTCGGAATATGATTATCAAAATTTTGAACGAGATTTTAATTATATTTGAGTAAATAAGGATTGAATTAAAAATCAATGGAATGATGTCATAAATTATATAAAAATTTATGAAAAATAAAAAACAAAGCGTATCGCTTTGTTTTTTTTATTTATCATAAATCTTTTACATTTAAATTAAATGTAACTGAACTATTTTTTCACCCTGGATTCGTTACTTTTATAGTAATTGTGTAATCCAATGGTATTGGACTAAATTCATCTCAGAACCGAGTTGCAACTCATGTAGAACTATTGATAGTTAATTTTCCTCACGTTGTATCTCATACAATTTCATAAAAAGCTCATGGTTCAACATGTTCAACTACTGGATCTGGTAAATCTGTAGAATAAGCTCCATATTGATCATCTATAAATTGATCTTCCATTGAAATAGTAGGAGTTAAAATAGTATTTTCTACTACGATATCTTGAATAATCATATTTTCGACACCATAATCATGTTCTATTCTAATTGAAACATTTTTATATGTACCTGCATCATCATAATCTGGTGTACCAGTCATAGAATATTGACCATTTCCAAGATTATTAAGAGTCATCCAATCTGGTTTATTTACAATAACTACTTTATTGACTACACTATCTATATCTTTCACAGTAAATGTATGAGAATATGAATCTCATTCTTTTACTGTAGTTGGGAAATTCCCATTGATTAATTCATATTTATCAATGATTGAATTCACATCTAGTGTCACTTTTTTAGTTACTGTAGCAACTCCATCGAATGCACTAAATTCAATAGTATCTGCTCAATAATAATTTTCATCCGGAGTATACGTATATTCTCATGTTGATGAATCGAGACTTATATCACCATGATCTGGTTGCATACTCACTGAATATGTAAGTGTATCATTATCTTCATCAGTTGCTGTTACAACTCCATTATATGGAGTATCTTCATCAGTTGAGAACGATGCACTTGAAGTAATCACTGGTGCTCTATTTGTATTTTCAACTGTTAAATGAAATCATGCAGTTTGCAATGTATCTCTATATGAATCCATTGCAACAACAACAAAATTTCTATATTCTCTTGCATCTTCATATCATGGTGCAAATGTAACGGTTGCACTTCCATCTTTATTATCTACTAATGTAGCAAAATCTGGTGCATCATTAAATCATAATTTCAATTCTAGAGTTACATCATCTCCATTGGGATCATCATAGTTAAATGTAAAACTTTTAGTTTCTCATTCTGCTATCGATGTGATTGGATTATAATTTGTAATTTCTACTCATTCATTTACATTATTTTTGAATGTAATTGGAAAATCTTTTTCTGCTGATAATCCTTCTGTATCAATTGCTTTAATAACTACATTTTTAAGAGTATCTTGAGTAACTCATGGGTTTGTAATTTTTAGAATATTCCCACTAATACTATAATCTGAATTATCTAATCCTGATTCTAGTGAAAATCATAGTACTTGATTATCTACATCAAAAATATGATTATCTAAATTTATTTCTACAGATTCTCATTCATCGATTGAAAATGTTGATGATAAATCTGTTGCTTTGGGTGCATCGTTGATTGCGTTTACTGTAACAGTTACGACTTTTGTATCTGTTAATTCTCCATCGCTTACTTCGTATTCAAATGTATCTGTTCCGTTGAAATTTGCATTTGGTACATACGTAAATGTTCCATCTGAATTTACAGTTACTTCTCCATTTGAAGCTGTTGTTTTAACTCAATAATTTAAAATATCTCCATCTAAATCT
>CAWUVK010000002.1:0-101472 GCA_963926055.1 uncultured Patescibacteria group bacterium
AATATTTAAGTTTTTTTCTAAAATATTTTGTGATAATTCTCATTGATATTGAAAAATAGTTCCACTCGATGAAATATCTACTTTTTTATCCGGAAGTGGAAAATCTATATCTTTTGTTCTGTTAATTTCAAATGATTTTGAAATATTTTTTAAATCAGCTAAACGAACTGAATCTCTTGAAGAGCTTGTATATCATTGAAAAGATATAAAGGCTACCGTTGCCAAAACGGCTAAGATTGTGATTACAACGATGAGTTCTACGAGAGTAAATGCTTTGTATAAATTATTTTTCATGTTTTGGGTTAAATATAAAAAAATATTTATTTTATAATATGAATTTTTATATATTAATAAAATATTTAATCTAGACATTATAAAATAATATAGAATAATATTTTTATTATTCTCAAGAAAAAAGAAGCTAGTTTCCTAGCTCCATTAAATTTAAATCAAAACATCGAATCTTGTTTTACTTTTTGCATTACTTCATGCTTTAAATTTTCTTGATTATTAACCTCATCGAGACTAAAACCAAAGTTATTTAAATGTAAAGTAAATAAAACAGTTACAGAAAATAAAACTAATAGTTTATTTGATTTTTTCATAAATAATTCCTCTTTTTTTGTTATTATGAATTGATATTATTTTAAGAACATTTTCATTGAAGTCAAAAAATAAAAAAAGAACTTTTTTAGAGTTCTTTTTTTTATTAAAATGGAATATCTTCAACTGAAATATCTCCAGCTTGATCATTTTTTGCATTATAATTATTTTGCGCAGGAGCTGAATTTCCACCTGAATTATTACTATTTTCAGGATTCCATTCATTGAGAGTGAAATAATGAGTATCACCATATTGTCCTGGTTCTTTTCTTTTACTCATTGTTACATTTACGTATCCTTTTTCATTTGCGTATTGTTGTAATTTTTCAATATTAAAACTCATATTAAAAAATTCTCCAAATTGACCACTTACAGCTTTACAGCTCGTACCATCAATATATGTTTTAGCCATACTTTTTTTATTATTAATAAAATCTATATTTAGGTATTTTATTATAAATTTTATATTTCTCAAATGATAATTTTTTTTTATGTTAAAAAATAACAAAAACTCTTTACATGTAGAAAAAATCTATATATTTATAATTACTTTTTTATAAATAAATAAAACTGGAGACAAAAGTTCGTGTTAAATGAACAACAGTTTTTGCGCTTATTTCCAAATTTATATTCTTTAGGAATAAAAAATTTATGTGAAATAAAACAAAAACTTCTATTCAATGGAAAAATAAATTCTACTCAAGATGAAAAATGGAAAGTAATCGGATATGCTTGTTCTAATCCTCTATTACAACTCAAACTTACAATCACAAATCAGACAGACATACACAAAATATATTACTCGGAAGAAATTATCGAATTCCAAGCTCAAAAGGTTCCAAAAATTTCTGCTGTTTCTGGTGGTTTGTTTACTCGTTTTTCACTCAAAATATCTGGATTAGAAGAAATAGTTTTTCATCAAGAAGAACAAAAAATCGTTCCATTGATCCAAATCGCTTCGTAAGAAGCGATTTTCTTTTGAAGAAAATTTATTTCTGTTTATAATTCCTCAAAATAATTCAAAAAAATATATATGTTAGAAAAAATAATTCAAAATGTCATTGAGCATCATCCAGATTTTTCATACGAAGATGTAGATGAAATTTGTCAGGAGTTTTTACATGAACAACCAGCTAAAATAAAAGAAGAAACAAAATTAAAACGTCTCAATAAATTTTTAGAAAAAGAATTTGAGCTCAACAAAGCTGATTTAACTACGAGTTTAGAAACAAAGCAATATAGTTTAGATACCATTCCAAAGTATCTATTTTCAGGTAAAGCTGAAATTCAATCAAGTTTAATACAGATAAATAATCTCCATAAAAATATAGAAAGAACTCATTTATTTGAAGCAGCAAATTTTCAAATAAATAAATCTGATAAAATTGCATTAATAGGTAAAAACTGAGCTGGAAAAACTAGTTTACTCAAAATGATTTTAAAAACTGATGAAGAATTTACACCTGATCAATGAGAAATTTTTATAGCTCCATGAGTAAAAATTTGATATTTATCTCAAGATATTTTTTGGGAAAATATTAATAAAACTCTTCAAGAAGAAATGGATAATATTTTTCCTGAAATAAATGAAAAAATATTTAGACTCCAAGAAATTCAAGAAGACTGAGAAAAATGGGAAGAAATAGAACAAATCAATAAATATTTAGCAGAAATTGATGGATTTAGAAAATTTGAACTCCAAAAAGATATTTTAAAATATTTTTGATTTTCTCAAGAACAAATGTGATTTAAAATTTCTCAGCTTTCTGGTTGAGAACAAACAAAAGTTCAAATTGCAAAATTTTTAATCCAAGATGTAGATCTACTCATTTTAGATGAACCTACCAATCATTTGGATATAAACGGGATTTTATTCCTCGAAAAATTTTGTACGAGCTGGCAAAAAGCTATTTTAAGTATTTCTCATGATATACGATTTATAAATAATACTTCTAATAGTATTGCTGAAATTTCACAAAAAAAGATTCAAAAATATCCTGGAAATTATGAATTATATCTCCAAGAAAAACAAGCAAATTTTGATAAACTCGAAAGAGATTATCAAAATCAACAAAAAGATTTGAAAAAAACTCAAGATTATATTGATAGATTTCGTGCAAATTCTGCCAAAGCCAGTAGTGTCCAAAGTCGTATAAAAGCAATGGATAAAGTAGAAGTTTTAGAAAAACCTGAAAACGAAACTCTGGTAAAAGATATTCATGTAGAAATTGATAAACGTCTTCCAGAAGTGGTAATGAAAATATCTGATGTAGTGATTTGATATGATTATCCTCTCGTTCATTTACCAGAATATTTAGAAGTAAAAAAATCAGATAAAATTTGAATTATCTGAGAAAACTGAGCCTGAAAAACAACATTTTTAAAAACTCTATTATGAGAATTAAAGCTGTTAGATGGAAGTATAGAAATCAATGAAACACTTAAAATTGGTTCGTATTCACAAGTTTTAGAAGATTTAGATCCTAATAAAAATATTTTAGAAGAATTATTAGCTGATTTTCAAGATGAAACAAAAATCAGAAATATGCTTGGTGGATTATTAATTATTTGAGATAAAGTAGAACAAAAAATTTCAACACTTTCATGATGAGAAAGAGCAAAAGTTGCACTCACAAAAATGCTTTTAGTAAAACCTCATGTGATAATAATGGATGAACCAACCAATCATTTAGATATTCACTCAAAACAAGTTATCAAAAAAATGCTCGATGAATTTGAATGAACAACGATGATAGTTTCGCATGACAGAGATATTCTCGAAGCTATTTCAAATAAAATCTGGCTCGTAAAATCTGGATTTCTCAATGAATATAAAGAAATGGAGAGAGCATTTATGGAAATTTGGTGATAAAAAAAATACTATTTTTAAAATAGTATTTTTTTATTTCTCATATTGAAAATTATTTTGAGAAAATAAATCTTTTTCTATTGTGTTGAGATTATCGGTATAAATTTGAGCATCATTTATACCATTGAGAAAATAATCTTCATATTTTTTATTCGTCACAATAAAATTTGTCATTTTAGAACCAAGTGATTTATTCGTATTTTTAAAATATACATTTTCAAAAACAGTATCTAAAGTAGTAAATAAATTTTTAGAAAGTTGTGTTTCTCTATATATATCTGTAATAATATTTAAAAAAATATTTTCTCAATGAACATTTAACTTTTGAAAAAATTCTTGTGTGAGCACTTGAGGTGGAATTGATTTACCAGAATACGCATCAACGAGAATAAAATCATATTTTTTATTTTCATCTAAATTATTCAGGAAATACCTTGCTGGTTGTGCGTAAAAATGTATTTTCCCTGAAAGTTTTTCTTCTAAAAAATATTTTTCTGCAATTTCTTTTAAATCCTTATCTACATCTATTACATCAATATTTTCTATAAAATCATAGCTAGAAATATCTCTCGGAAACGTAAATCCTGCAGCTCAAATAACTAAAATATTTTTTGGTTGAAGTTCTTGTACTTTTTTTTCTGCTTCTTTAATATATTGAAAAAAACTCGTTTTATCATCTATATTTACCCCACTAGAATACGCTCAATCCATAGAAAATATTCGTTGTGTATTTTCTTGATCTTCATAAATAACTATATCATGATAGGCATTTGAAGTAGAAAAAATAATATTAGGATTTATAATATTCGTACTCAAAAACAAAATATAAAACCCTAGTAATCATGCTGAAACAAATGATAAAAAATGTGAAAACTTTTTCATAAAAATCATCATCAAAATCGCACAAAGTACAAGAAATATCGGTGCAATTGCTGCTGTTTTATTTACTCAAATCCATGGAAAAAATACAGTAGAAGTTCCAACAGAACCTGCAAAAGATCACACAGTTGAATAAAATAAAAGTTTTCACATTTTTTCTCCACTATGATTCCCTTTTAATAATTCCGATAAAAGTGGAATGGTCTGACTGGCTAAAAATACTGGAATAAAAAATAATAAAATACTCGAAATTAAAATCGCAAAGAAATAATTTCCAGTTGCAAGTAATAAATTTTGAATCGTAAATTCTGCAAATACAAACGTAAGAAAAAAATAATACATACTCGAAATTAATAAATTTCTGAGTAATATTTTTTCAATATTTTTCCCAGTAGCTGATATTTGTCCTCATTTATAATATCCATAACTCAGAGCTAATAAAATAACTCATAAAATTATTGAAGTCGAAATAGAACTTGATCCTATAATCGGAGTAAATTTTCTCAGTGCAACTATTTCTACAGAAAGAGTTGTGAATCCCTCTAAAAAAGCCACAATATAGATAATATAATGCATAAAATTATTTTTTAATAATTAATTATTTTTATAATAAGAATTAAGAAAAAAAAAGAAATAAAAAAAATTATTTCTTTTTTATTTCTTTTATTCTGATTTATATGAAATTACAAAAAATTGTGGAACTTCCCAACTTCCGTAAAATCTTTGAAATTTCGTTCCAGGACCATCACTGTCATAATATGCAAATTGACTCGAAGGTCATCCGTCCATCATCATAAAGTCATTTTCTCAAATTCATAATTCTCAGATAATATTTTCCATTTGTGCTTGAGTCTTATTTTTTGCAATAATGAAATATACAAGATTATTTTGATCTAATGCAATATACGTTCTTCAAACTTCATCATCTCTCCTAGCATTCACATCTTTATGAGCTCAAACTATGACTTCACTATAATCTAGATTTTCTAAAATTTCTGTATTATACTCATGAATAATTTTTGCTGTATTATTTTTCGTTATTACAAAAGTAGATTTTTTTATATCATTATCTACATAACTATTAATTATTTCACCCTTTGATTTCACAGGAAAACTCAGAGAAGTTGAATCAATAAGTTGATTAAAAAACTGTCCATTTATAAATGCAAAAATATTTGTACCATCAATTCTCCCATCATAATTATTCGAAAAATCTTCTGCAAAATATCTTTTATATCTTTTTAAGTTTGATTCATCTTCATCCGTTAGTTCCACTCCACCAAATGAAATATTTGCTTTTTGTAAATCCACACGAAAAATCGAAACATCTTTTTTTTCATTTTGATACAAATTTGCTCCTGGTACAAAAGATTCTAGAGAATAATTTTGTAAATTATTTTGAATGTTTTTATTTTCTTCTACAGTATTTTCTGTTTGATTATTTTCTCAAATTCCACAAGAAATAAATAAAAAACTTAAAATAATAATTAATTTTTTCATAACTTTATACTAAAATATATTTTACATAACTAATATATATTAATTTTAAAAAAATAAAAGAGAAAATTTATTTTCTCTTTTATTTTTTTATTTTTAGCACTCTATTTTCATTTTTTGCTTTTTTATCCATAACTCATCAGATAATCATTCAAAGTAACATTCAACCAATTAAACCTCCAGTAGTTTCGCTTCACATTCCAAATTCAAATCACGTTGCTGTAGTAATAACTAGTCAAAAAATCATTCAAAAAGTCATTCACAATCACAAATAACGTCATTTTTCAATGAGTTTATGTTGCGTCTCAAGATATTGAGTAAATGCAATATATTGTTTTTTTATATATCTATATTGATTTTCTTGAGGAGAATCTATATGTAATTCTTCTAATTTTTGAGAAATACGTTCAATTTTTTCATCTGATAATTGTAAATTTTCAAGACTCCGTAATAATTCTGAAAATAATTTATATAAATTTATTTCTGATTTTTTTTCTGATATGTTCTTTAAATTTTCTAAAAAATCTATAGTTTGTTGGATATTCATGTTTTTTTTTATTATTTATCTAAATATAGTTAAAAATTAATAAACTTAAAATTAGTTTTTTATTTCACAGCCTGATTATTTAAATATTGATTGAGTGGAAGTCCAATTTGCGCTGAAGAAACTATTTCATCAAAGAAATTTTCACTCAAGACCTCTGTATCAGAAAAATTTCTGAGTAAATAAAATTCTTTATATCTAAGTAATTTTATATTTTCATTATCTTTTTTATATCATTTTGGAGTCGTTTTTACTTGGTCTCATCTGAGAGAAAAATATTTTTTTATTTTTTTATTTTCTAAAATATTTTTTATTTCAGCAGGATTTTCATTAATATTTTTACGAATATTTTTGAGTAAAAATGGTTCTGGTCTCCAAATTCCTGCGATAAGAAAAGTATTTCCCGGTTGAATATGGAGATAAAAACCTCCTCTTTGGTGCATCATTGGTTTTGCTCATTGAGAAAATAAAAATCAAAAATGATTTTTAAATGGTTTTCCTTTTGCAAATCTCGCATCTCTATAAATACGAAATAAATATGGTTTTTCACCAGGAGTTTGTAAACTAGAATCAAAACTATTTAAAGCTCAAAATACATGTGCAGCAAATATTTTTGTTTGATTTTTTATTTCTAAATATCTTGGTTTATTTTCTTCAAACCATTCACGATTATTATTTACACTCAATTCGAGTAAAAAATCGTACCAAGATTTTGGGATTTTTTTCATATATTATTTTCTATTTTTATTAAAAAAATAAATAAAAATGTATTATTCTCAATACCAATCAGCAAATAGAACATTTATTTCTGAATTTTGTGATTCTACTATTGATTTAAATTTATTTATATCACTTATTTCTTCTTTTCCTCTATAATGATACGGGAAAATATTTTTAGGAGCAAATTCTAAAACCCCATCTGCAGCTGAATCAACTGGCATAGTATATGGTAAATTCATTGACACAAATGCTACATCTATATCTTTTAATGCCCTCATTTCAGGAGTATCTTCTGTGTCTCATGAAAAATATACTCTCAATCAATCTTTTTCAAATATATACCCGTTTCATTGTCCTTTAGGATGATATTTAAGTGCTTCTTCTCTGATATTATATGCTGCAACCGCTGTTATTGTAAGTCATTGAATAGTCATTATTTCACCATTTTGCATAACAGTAGCAAACTCTTGTAATTCTTCATCTAATTTTGAATACACTTCTTGAGTAGTTATGAAATTTGTTTCTTCATTTACTATTTTTTTAAGTGTTTCTTGGTTAAAATGATCTCCATGTTCATGAGTAATAAATACAAAATTTGGATTACTAAATCATTCAATATCATTGGCAGGATCAACGTAAATTAAATCTTCTCACCAATTAATTGCTGCTGTAGCGTGATCAACTGGGTAGATACTTACTAGTGATCAAGATTGAGTTGTAAAATCAAATTTTTCATAATTTTTTATTTCTTGAGAAATTTCTGTATTTTTTTCTACAGAATTATTTTCTAGATTATTTTCAGTTACTGTATTATCTCAACTACAAGAACTTAATATAAATATTAACGAAATTATATAAATAATTTTTTTCATAATTTTTTTATTAAAATATATAATATAATTACTATATGAATTTTTGTTTTATTAGCTAGCAATATTATGAGGAATTTCATTACGATTTATTCTTTCTACATTTATCACTACAGTATAAAACTTCATCAAAATTGTTTTTCCGTTTTTTTCTTATAGTAAATGGTTTTTCGCAAACTTTACAAATTTTTGCTTCTTTGTACACTCATCTGTCATAAATTTTCATTAGAATATAGTTAACTGATTAATATTTTTTTCTTGTTTTTTCTTAGCTGTATTTATTTTTTTTCTACTTCAGTGTTTTTCATATATTTTTTTTAAAACCTGAGATTTTTTATCAGCATTTTTTACTCACCAAATTATATCTTTTGCATTTTTATTCAAAGACGCAATATCAATAATTTTATCATATCAAGGGATTTTTTCCGGAGATAACCACGGCTCATGGATATATTGGATATCTACATTTTCAAATATCGGCAGCCACTTTTTGATAAATAATCCATAGGGATCTTTTTGCTGAGACTGCTTAATAGGATTATACATTCTAATCGTATTTATTCCGGTTGTAGCAGCTTGCATTTGTAATTGTGAATAATGAATTCAGGGTTCATAATCAGTAAATAAACATGCTAATTTATGACTGATTGATTGCCATGGTTGCATCATCGTATTACAAATATAACTGACAATACAGGCACGTGAGCGAAAATTTATCCATCCAGTTTTTTTCAAACAGACTATACACGCGTCTATATATGGAATCCCTGTTTTTGCACGAAAAAAATCATCAATTATTTTTTCATCTGCTTGGTTTCTGATTTCATCAAATTTTTGATATAAATTTTTAAATTCAATTTCTGGTTGAGATTCTAATTTTTGAATAAAATGTGATTGCCAATGAATCCTTGCAAGAAAAAAATCAATCTGAGAAATATATTTTTTTGCAAAATCTGTATCTAAATATTTTAATTCTTCTATTTTTTTCAAAGATTCATGATAAATTTTTTTAATAGAAATATTTCCGTATGTGATGTAGGGAGATAATCTCGAACATGATTTTGTAGAATTAAACGGTTTTCAAATATCATAAGAGTATTTTTGTACACGCATGCAGAGAAATGAATCTAATATTTTCAGTGCTTTTGATTCTCATCAAATTTGTGTCTGGAAATGCTTTGTTTTTTGTAAATAATAATCTAAAATTTTATTTGTTTTTGAAATTTCAAATTGTTTAATTTCTGATATTTTTGGAAATATTTTTTCTTGATAAATTTTTTCTCACATCCTTTGATTCCAAATTTTTGACCAATCGTTTCTATTTTTTAATCATCGTACCACTCCATTATTGTCTACTTCTTGAAATAAAATATTTTCTGTTTTTAAAAATTTTATAACTCTTTTATCTCGTTTATAACTGGCCATATTTCAAGTTTCTTGCGTAGAAACTATTTTTTGAATATTATAATTTTGTTCTAGTTTAAGAATAAAATCTTCAAATCTAGATCTACAAACTATGAGTTGAATATTTAATTTTCTAAGATTTTTTTCTAATTCTACTAAACTTTCGATTATAAATTTTAGGTGAAAATAAGAAAAATCTGCCTGAGTGATTATTTCATCTTCCAACAAAAAAAATCAGATCGTTGCTAGAGCTGAGTCGAGTTTTTCAAATACTTGATTATCTTGTATTCTTAGGTTCTTTTTGAACCAAATACATTGGATATCTGATTTCATGTATGACAAATTATCAAACAAAATAATTTGTACTAAAGCTTCTGTTTTATTATATATGTTTGACTAGATTTGTAAATTAAATAAAATAAAAAAAATATTATTTATAGAAAAAATATGAAAATAGAACATATTCAACAACTTACCAAAGGGAAAAAATCATGAATTAAAATCTGATCAAGAGGAATGCCTCATAGATTAAAACCATACGAGAGAGAAAAATATGAACGCGCTTTAAAAAAGAAATATTTAGAAATAAATGAACATGAAAGAATCAATCTCGTCAATATTTGGGATAAAACATGTGAATCACAATGATGGGAAAATATTATTTTCATAAAAAATATTGATCAAGCAACAGTAGAAAAAAATAATAAAATTATTTTTTCATGAGAAATTTCTCAAGCAAAAAAAATACTAAAAAATTACATATCTTAATTTCATCATCTAAAACATAAAAAAAACTCAAAATATATTTTGAGTTTTTTTTATAATATTTTTTTATTATACTATCTACAACAGAGTAATTTTTAATAGAAGAATATGTTTGAAAATCTAATGATGTGAATAGTGGTTATAGGTAGTATTTTTCAACTGTGAGTATCAGATTATCAAGAATCAGTAGAAATACAAAAGCAAATCCTCATAGAAAAAGAAAAGCAAAGACAAATAGAACTCAGTAAAATTCCTCATCAAAAAACTCCTAAGCAAGTAAAATCTATTTATTATACTGCTGGAGCTTTAAATTATTGACCAAAAAGAGAAAATTTATTTCACCTACTCGAAACTTCAGAAATTAATTCTGTGATTTTAGATATAAAAACTATTTCTGGATATATCAATTTTGATATGCCTGAAACTCACTTCTGAACTATAAAACCTCAGTCAAATAATCAGATTTCAGATATAAAATCTGAGTTAAAATTATTACATGAAAAATGAGCCTATATTATCGGAAGAGTCGTAGTTTTTAAAGATAACAGGATTAAAAATATTCGACCAGATTTGAATCTCAAATGGAAAGATTCAGACAAAGTTTGGACAGACTACAGTGGAAATTCTTACTCAGACGCTGGATCAAAAGAAATTTGGGATTACCATGCGGCAATTGCAAAAACGGCTTACGATTTATGATTTGATGAAATAAATTTTGATTATGTTCGTTTTCCAACAGATGGGAAAATAAGTGATGCATTCTACCCTTTTTCATGAGATAAAATTTCACAAAATCCAACTTGGTGAAAAATAGAAACTCTAGAAAATTTTTCAGAATATCTCAATAAAAATATTAAAAATTATAAATCAGAAATAACAACTTCAGCTGATGTATTTTGACTGGTTACAAACAATAACATGTTTCAAATCTGACAAAACTTAGAATCATTTTTACTTCATTTTGATTTTGTTGCTCCGATGATTTATCCTTCGCATTATTGAGCCTGATTTTTATGATATAAACAACCAGATAATAATCCATATGAAATATTTGAATATGCATTAAATGGAGCAAAAAAACGTATAGATTCTCTCAATTTAGAAATAAAGAATGCTCAAACTCAGCAAAGAAATATTTCTATTTTATGAAAATTTGATTCAAAAACATCTGATATTGCAAATATTTGAGAAATTAAATATACAAGTATTCGTCCATGGTTACAAGGCTTTACTTGTACTCGGTGCAGCTGAGCTACACCATATACCACGAGTAAATTTCGTAAACAAATTCAAGCCTTAGAAGATGCCTGAATGAACTCTTGGTTTGTCTGGAGTGCCGGTTCAAATTATTATCCACAGTGGTATAATTGAAAAGATTTATAAAAATATATAAAAAATAATCAAATAAAAAAAGCCTGGATCACAGGCTTTTTGGTTGTTTAAAAATAATGAGGTCATCAATTATTTTTAAATAGTTTTTAAAAATCAGATATTTCATATCGAACTAAAGCAAGATGCTTTTGGTTCGAAAAAATAGTTTTTGTATCAACATTATCAAAAACAAGATACGAAATACCATTTTTTTGTTCTAACGAATCAGAATACAAATTTCTGATTTCGTGAGGTACATGCTGGATTGCAAACATGCACATTTGTTCCAAACAAGCAGCTTTTGCTCCATGTTTGATTGTAAATTTTTTCCTTTTTTTGACTGTATACGATACATAATCAAATGAAAAATCATTCATTAAAATCATATAATTTGTATCACTTGACTCCTGTATCTTTTGAATTTTAGCCTTATTTTGAACAGTAACATTTTCAAAATTAGCAATTTGAAATATAAATACAACACACACAGACGTCAATATAACAAATGCAAGTACTTTTTTTAAAATATTCATATCAAACTCTCTTTTTTCAAAAGGAAGTAAATAAATTGTATAATATTTTTGGTTTGAGTCAAATAGTAATTTTGCATGAAAAAAATAAAAAGAGTAAAAATTTATTTTTACTCTTTTTTATAATGTTTCTATTTCTAATTCATCAACAATCATATATTCTATTTGTGAAGATTTTAAATTATAATTTTTTGATAAATATGCTTCATAATCATTATTTTTTATATTTTCAGGAATATTTTGAATAATTTTTACTTTTGCATCATAGAAATCTAAAACGATTATTTTCATAGAGTGTAATTAATATATAAACTCATATGATCTAATGATTTTTTGAAAATGATCAAGTAAAAAAATTATAAAACTCTATATTTTCATTTTTCTAGAAATTCTAAATATCATTTATCTCTGAGAAATTGTAATTGTTGTCTGATTTTTGGTTTGATGTTTTTATTTTCTGGATGAAGTCATTTTAAATCTTTTTCAAAATAATAAATTTCTTTCAAAGTAAATTCAGATTTATCGAGTGAATCAATACAGTTCATAATATCGAGAATCCAACCTTTCAAATTATCTTTTTTGATGTCTTTTAAAAATACCGTTTTCTGCCATTTTTCTAATATTTTTTCTTTCGAAATAATTTTTCCATCTTCTACATAATACATTTTTCCAGAGTTTGGTATTTTTGAAAACAAAATATTTGCTCCAGTCCAACCTGCTCTTCTTGCATTTGGTCAGAGTGGTTTTCTTTTTTCTATGATATCAGAAACAAAGAAATATTTTGGAACTACGAAAAAATCATTTACCGAATAAACCGCATCTAAATAATGTAAAAAGAAAAAATGAGGTTTATCTTTTGAATCTAGTCTTTGAATCAAAGTATAATATTCACTCGCTAAAACTTTATTTTTAAATTTATTTTTTGAAGCTTTTTGTTCAAAATTCTCCAAACAATTTTCACACAAAAAATCTGAGACTTTTTTATTATTTTCAAGCTCAGATAATTCATTACCACAATTCGGACAAAAAATATTTGCAGTCGTCCAAGGCTCTGACATAGCTCTTATTTTTTGTGAATTGTTTTTATAATTTTTTGATAGTGATGTTTGGAAGTTTAGGTTCATGCTTTTATAAAATATTCTTTTAAATCTTTTAATAAATTATTACTTTTGTAATATCAAATAAAATTAGTTTCTTGAAGTTCTTTATTAAAATATTTATTATTATAACTTTTATTTTGTATAAATATTTCAAAATCTTTCCATTTACCCATTAAATCTATTATAGATTTATTTAAATCTTCATTTAAATAATCTTCTTTATAGTTTAAAAAACAATTTATCATAATTAAAGCTATTTCACCATATCTTAAAACATTTCAATATCTAGAAATCCCATCCTTATCTTTAATATCTTCCTTTTGCTTCTTTTTAATTAATTTTATTTCATTATAAATAAAATAATTATATATACTTCTATTTAAATCAAATTTTTCATAACTAAGTATATTACGGAATATTTGATCTGAAAACAACCATGTTTCAGTAGTATTTTTAGGATTTTTAAATTCAATATCAGAATCTCATATATATTTACTTGGGAACTGACTACATAAAGACATTTTTAAAAATATTTCTCTTTTTATTAAAGCATCCTTATCAATATACTTATTTAAAATTCCATCAGAAAACTCACCTTTTTTTCTTTCATAAAATAAACCAAAATTTTCAAAAATATTTTTTTGAATATCTATTTGTACTTTTTCATTAGATTTTCTATCTGCTCAAGTTACAAGCGATTGATTGTTAGTCGCTTTAGAAATAGCCTCTATAATATCTAAACTTTCATCGGAATATCATTTTTCCAATGTAATAACTTTAATCAAAACATCCTTTCATGAAAAAACATCTTCTGGTAATTCATTATTTAAGACTTTTTCATAAATCCAACTTAATGTATATGATGTCTGTCCTCAATTTATAATTTGTGGTCAATCAATAATTAACTGAGCATTATGTTTTTTTGCTGTTTTTTTATTTAAATCAGTTTCTCTAGATAAAATTGTTATTCAATTATTAAATAATGAAAATTCATTAGATTTTTTATCTACTATTGAATCATATATATCCTTATTTACATGTCATTGCCTCATTTCTAAGTATGATCTTGGATTATATTTTAAAATCGAGTTTTTATACATATATAAAGCTTTGGCAATTTCAATTGTAGGAACGAAAAGAACATTAATTGAAACTTCTCCTCATTCTAATTCAACTGAATAATCTATATGGGATGCTCAATTATAAGTATTAGATAAATTTAATTCTAATAATAGTTCATTTTCATTATAATATGTTCAATTTATAAATGGAAAGATTAAATTTGAATAAATTTTTTCAAAATTAAATTTTTCAACCGTAAATCATCCTGTTAATTTTGTTAATTGTGATGTTTTTATCTTGTTATGTAAGTTCGCTAATAATACAACTTCGTATTTATACCTCCCAATATCTCTTATTTCAGTTATTTTTCTTTGTAGTCATAAAATTTTTCAGTTGTAATTTTTTCCATCTTCGTCTTTTTTTTCTCCATCATCTATAATTCTTGAAATATCCATTTTTAACAATTCTTCAAATGTAATTTCTTTTTCTTCAAAATTAGATTTATTTGTTCTAAATTTAGCTTGAATAATATATATTTTTTTTATATTTTCATCAATATAATATCAATCTATTCATCCATCATATGGTCCATCTGTCACATATACTTCTCTATCTTTAAAATTTATTAATCAAAACTGAGATTTTAAATATAAATGTATTAACGACCTAGATCTTGCATTATTTGTATTTTGCAAAAATTTTTCATCATTTTTTGGTCTATAAAATTTGTTAGCAATTGGGGCTTCAAGAGAAATTTTATCTAGAACATTTAATAACGTTTGATATTTTGAATATTTATGCATATTTTTAATTAAAAATTATTTTATATAAACTATAAATCGTTAATAATTGTGATTTTGGTATTTCATTCTTTGGAATAAAATCAATCTCAGTCATTAATTCATCATCACCTAGGTTTTCTAAAATAAAGTTATGTAGTTTGTTTCTTATGTTTATTGGGTTTTGTTTGTGTACGATATATAAATCAGTCTCGTAAATATTCTGGAGGTTTTGAATATCTACTTTTCAAATTTCTTTTTTAATAAAATTATTTAAATTATTTTTGAAATTTTTGAAATTTATGATTCTATCATTTAGTATTTTTTCTAATTCATCTATATGATATTTTTCAATATCGAGTGTTTTAAAATTAACTCCTGTTCAGAAGTAAGCTTTTACAAACCATGAATTTCACACTCCAGTATTTTTATCAAAATTTAACAAATCAACTGTAATATTATTTTTCTTTAAAATTGGTCTTCTAAAACGTGCATTTTTCACTCTTTTGTTTGGTGAATTAAATATTATTTCTTTAAAATTATTTAAATTAATAATTTTATTATTATGATTTTCTAAATCTATAAAATCTATTTTTTTTATTTCTTTTAATCATAACTTTTTTCGAACAGCTTTTGCTAATGCTGCACTTAAGTGTGGTGATACTGCATTTCATATCTGCCTCCATTTAGTGCCTTGTGATCATGTAAATTGATAAGATAATGGAAATCACATACATGTAGATATTTCCCTGATTGTTGGGAGTCTAAACTCTCATTCTCAAGTTCTGTTATATTCAGATTTTAAAATCAAAGCCTCTCTCGTACGAGCCGACTGAGTAGCCATAACTGTACGACATGGTTTGTTTAAATTTTCTGGAAAAGACATTTTTCACATACAATAATTATATGTTTTTAAATGTTCTGCCATTTCCCATTCTATTTTATATAATCAACTGTCATAAAAATGGTCAGTTAATTCCGTTCCAATTAATTTTAAATCTGGATAATTTGGATCAATAATTTTTTTCTTTTTAACTGTTGTTTCTTTTAATTTTGGACTTGGCATTGATTTAAGGATTTCTCATAAAGTTCTATGAGTTTCTTGAGTTTTTACTGGAAAAATAAATTCTCAAGTTTTACATAACTCTCAAGCAATAAATCTTTTTCTTGATTGAGGTGCTCAAAAATCTCCGGAATTTAATATTTCTCAATTATTTTTTACCTTCAAAGCAATATCAGTTGATTGTTTTCAAATCGACTCTGCCCATTTAGTTAAATTCAGCATTTCAAAAGTATACTCTTCAAAAACAAATTTTTGTGAATTTGGTACATTTTCCATGTACCATGCTAATAAATTTGAATTATTTTGATGTTTTTTTACTGCAATTACTCTGAGAAAAGATTCAATCAATTGTATTCATAATGATTTATCAGCTTTTCACCATTTGTTTGAAGTTGAAAATGATACACAAGCTGGAGATCCAATAATTATATCAGAATTTTCAAGATTATTAATTTCTTCAATATTAGAAGTATCGTCATTCCAAAATTCTAAAATATTTTTTGTAGTATCATTTAAGTTATGATTTAGATTATGAGAATCAATTGCAGGTTGCCAATAATCTAATCATTTTATTATTTTAAATCATTGTTGTCTAAATCCTTCTGAAAATCATCAAGCTCAACAAAAGAAGTCAATAACAGTTAATTTTTTATCTTTCATTATTTGTTCAAAATATATTATTCACTATAAAATAAATATATAAAAATATATTTAAAAGTCCAATAAAAAAAGTATCTAATATAACCTATTAAATACTTTCAATATATTACTGTTTGGTGGAGCTAATGGGATTTGAACCCATGTCTTAGAAGGCCAGTCAAATACTTCTACTATCATAGTTTATTTTGATATTTACATACATAGAGAACAAACAAAAAGTGTATATAAAGATTATATTTATAGGTACTTGTAGGTACAAAACAAAATCATACTCGATCCTACAAGATGGGAATTTAATAATTTTTAGAAACTTCTCTCATTAAAATTTTCTAAAAATGTGTAGCAGACAAATGTCATCATCCCGAGGGAAGGCTACGTCTCTAAAACTCTCTTTTGTGGAGCGAGACTACTTACGCAGCGTATGCGTAAGATGGAGTCATAGCTTTTTTAAAAGAAGCTAGTCCTCCTGCAATTCTATTTTTTGCATTTATGTTTGTTTGTGATTGATTGTGGAAGTCACAAACACCTCCCAGATAGCATATAAAACGGACAATTCTCCTAATAGAAACCAAGATTAGCCCCGCAGGAATAATATATAGTTTTTTTGTAGAAAGTAAAGAAACTTTTAGTATATCTTTATAAAATATTTTTTTTATTTTAAACTTGATATAAAATATTTTTCTGCTATAGTCATAAGTAGCCTTTTTTTCTAACTAAATGATATATGTATTGAGAATTATCCCACAAGTTTTCAGATATTTGTAGCACTATTGAAGAGCCACAAAAGCAAAAATTACAACGTGCATATGATTTTGCATATCAAGCACATTTAGGGCAAAAAAGAAAATCCGGTGAAGATTATTTCATTCACCCCTTAGCTGTAGCAATAGATTTATACCATAAATTTGGAAATCTAGATTTAGTTGCAGCATGATTATTACACGATACAGTAGAAGATAATGAAAGTATCGAAATCAACGAAATCTATGAAAAGTTTTGAGATGAAGTAGGATTTATGGTCGACGCAGTTACAAAAAATACTAAGCAACTGTATAAATCAGATATAGTATTTGAAAGAAAAATAGATAAATTTTTGTATGGTGGGACAAAAGATATAAAAGTTTTTTTACTCAAACTCGCAGATAGAGATGATAATCTCAAAACAATCAATAATCTCAAAGATAATAAACAAGTGAGAATGGCTTTTGAAACTCAAGCTATATTTTCACCACTAGAAATGATAATCGATTATAAAAATATTGATTCTATAGAAAAAGCTCATGATAATTTATGTACTCATTGTAAAAAATTAGATATTTGCGATTATAAAAAGCTCAAAGATTATCTCATCAGTGTAACATTTAATAATTTCTCAAATGAATGTTTTGATAGTGTCTATCAAAATACAGCAAATGTAACCTGGAAAATAAATAATCGTGAAGTTTTAGATGAACTTTTAAAAACACCAAATATCAATGATAAAATTGAAACTCTTTCAATAGAATCCTGAGAACACGATTATTTTGCTTTTATGTTTCGTTTTAAAAAATGACAAGTTATGAACAACGAAATCAAACTCGAAATCTGAGATACTTATTCATTTAGTTTATAAATCACCTTATTATGACTCAAATTTACAATACTATTTCCGACCCAATGTATCAAAGACAATTGATTAATTGATATGAAAATGAAGAAATTGATCAATGGTTTCTATATTTAGGTGAAGGTGGTTCTGCATATTATAATTCAAAAAATAAGACATATTCAAATAATCAAATATTAGGTAACGATGACTATTTAAATTTTTCAAAAAAATGCTTTGCTCCTAAGGAAAAAACAGTATTTATAAGTTTATGATGTGGAAATTCAGAAACTGAAAAATTTATCATGAGCAATTTATCAGATGAATATAAAATTGATTATATTTGAGTTGATACTTCATCTGAAATGATACAAATGTCATCAGATAACTTAAAAGAATTAAATAATGATAAAAAATTTTTAAGAGCAGATTTTGGTTCAGATGAATTCAAAAATGAAATAAATAATCTATGCAAAAATTATGATAGAAAAGTATTTGCATTTTTTGGTGGAACATTTTGAAATATAAAATATACAAAAATAATAAATATTTTATATAATATTCTAGATGAAAATGATAAAATATGGGTTGATATTTGAATTAGAACAGGGAGGAAAGTTGAAGACGACCTAAAACTATTTGAAATTTATAAAACATATCTATCAAATAAAAATGATAAAAAAAAGTTTTTACTCAATAAAATTATAAATGACTGAATCAATCCTGATGATGGTGAAATAATTTTAGAATCGACTGAACATACAGAAAGTCAAGCACTTCAATTTAGTTTTTATTTTAAGTTTAATAAAAAAGTAAGTATTGATATTAAAAATTATAATATAGTATTTTTGCCTGAATATAAAATTAAGTTATTACAAATTTATAGATTTTGAGTAGATGGATTTGTAAACTTACTCGAAGGCCATAATTTCAAACTTATAGAAAAACAAACAAAATGATATCATGGTCAATTTATATTTGAAAGAAATTAAACATAAAAAAAATATTTTCTCAATTGAGAAAATATTTTTTTTATGTTTATTAATATGTTTCAATCTTTAAATTATCAAATTGCAACGTCATTCCAGAGTTTTGGTAATAATTTGAATGATATGATGAATATCTATAATTCGCAAGAATAATTGGACGAATAAATACTGTTCATTTTCTAAATTGAGCTTGAGATACTCAATTAGTAGAAATTCATTGTACTGTTCATGTATATTCTTTCCATATATTGGGAACAGTGAATCATGCTGCAGCTCTATAATTATAACTTCCTCAATCATTATGCATTCTAATTTTTGTACCTACTTCATAAGTATTAATCATAGTTCAACCAAAAGTGACAGTACAAGTTTCTCAGTTATTAGTCATAGTACGCATATTTTTTCATTGAGATTT
Organism: uncultured Patescibacteria group bacterium; assembly: GCA_963926055.1. Classification (GTDB taxonomy): domain Bacteria; phylum Patescibacteriota; class Gracilibacteria; order BD1-5; family UBA6164; genus CAJXJP01. The sequence goes on from CAWUVK010000002.1 coordinate 19,705, forward strand.
TTCAGCATTTGTATAAGATCAATTACCAGGACTTACATTCCTATTTGGTAAATCATTATATTCTCCAGAATCATCAATATCAAAGGCTACTTTTGCATGAGTTAAAAATTGATTGTTTGATTCCCATTTTTCACACATTGTACCTCATATATTTTCAAATGTAATTGTTTTATCTCAAGGATTTACATCTTGAGTTAATACAGTTTCTGTTCAAGCAACTGCATTAACACTTTCATTTGTTATAAATTTAAAATCTTTATCGTACTCTATAAATCAATAATATAAAACACTTTTGTGTTCTCAAACCGATCTAAACATTCATGATATTTTATAACTTTTTTCTGGATTTACATATGTGAGATTATTTGATGGAACACTAGAATATCTTACATACTCCATTCCATAGCTTCCTTCGTAGGCTGCTTCTGATTTTTTATGTGAATTATCCCATACTGTTCCTGTCGGATCTTCAAAATCTCAATCTACTAAATAATCATAAAAGGTTCTGGTTGGATATTTCCTATGACAATATACTTGGATTTCTGTTCATTTTGGATTTATCATATATGTTCCACTTGGTTTACTCGAATCTTCGAATATTCTCGCACAATCATAGTTTGGATTCACTTGGTACAGAGATTCTCAGTTTCCTTCAACCTTAGTTGTTTCATCAATATATGCTAAATACGTTTCCGTTGTATTGAGAATATCTACGCTTGGTGTATTTGTAGCATTTACTGGTATTCAATCTTCACTTAAAATAACTCATATTTTATCTCACGCGGTAATAAAATATGGGTTTTGTTTTGCAAATGTTTCAGAAGCAAATAAAAGTCATGTTTGTAATGGTTGTTCTTGAAACATTCAAATTTGATATCTTTGTTTATCAGCCGATAATACATAAATTGGTAAATATCAAGTGATTGGATCTTCTAAATCTCAAAAAACTCAGATACTATTTGCTATTTTTTTATCCATAAATCATTGTGTCGAGATTGGGACGCTATTAACTTCAATTGAAGTTGTTGGTCCAGTTGGATTAGGAAATGGTTCATTTTTAAATTTTAATAATGAAAGTCATTTATCTATAGATGCTAAATTTGTTATTCTAACTGCATCTCTAGAGCTTGCTGAATATCATTGAAATGATATAAATCCAATCGTTGCTAAAACAGCTAATATTGTTATCACCACAATTAATTCTACAAGTGTGAAAGCTGAAAATCTACTTTGTTTTTTATGCATTTAATTTAAATAAAGAATAGTATAACTTTATTATATATAAAAAAAATACCATGCAAATTTTTATTATTGCAAGGTATTTTTTATAATTTTCTTTTTCATTTTTTTAACTCTAAAATTTGATCTCTCAATTCTGCTGCTTTTTCATATTCCATATTTGCTGCGGCTATATCCATTTCTAATTCTAATTTTGATAATTCTTTTTCAACTGATTTTTTGTCTAATACAGCATAATCTTTATTTTTTGTATTGATTCACATATCTTTTATTTTTGAAAAAACAGTTGTTGCTTGCATTCATGTTTTTTCATTATGTGCTTTTTGTAAATTCCTTCTATAATACGTGAGTCAAATTGCTTTTTTCATCGCTTGGGAAATCATTAATCCATCAGTATTACAAAATTTTGCTTGATCCACACGAAACATCCCAGGTTCTTCTTCATCAAGTACTCTATTTTGTTCAGCTGATTTAAGTATTGCTCCATCTTGCGCTGAGTATTCAAAATTTTTAAGTTGTTGAACATACATAAATACTTTTCATTTTGCATTTCTCGCAGCTCTCCCGATAATTTGAATCAATGCAGATGTACTACGTAAAAATCCTTGTTTATCAGCATCTAGAATAGCAATTCTTGAAACTTCAGGAAGATCAAGTCATTCTCTGAGTAAATTTACTCACACAATTACGTCAATCACTCACATTCTCAAGTCTTTTAAAATATCAAGTCTTTCAAGTGTATCAACTTCACTATGCAGATATTTTACTTTTACTCCATTTTCAACCAAGAAATCGGTAAGTTCTTCACTCGAACGTTTTGTAACAGTAGTAATAAGCATTCTTTCTCATAACTCTACTACTTCAGATATATGCTTCATAATATCATCCACCATAAAATCCATAGGCTTTAACTCAATTTCTGGATCAAGTAAACCTGTTGGACGGATAAGCTGAGGAATTACTCTTTTATTTTTATTTGGAATCCATTTTTTTCCGTGAGTTGGATCAAAGTCAAAAAATTCTTGAGGATCATCACAACTTTGCTCTATTTCATAGGCACTCGGAGTTGCTGAAACAGCAATCATTTGAGACATTTTTCATTCAAATTCACTAAATTGCAAAGGTCTGTTTTCCATCGCACTTGGAAGCCTGAAACCATTTTCAACCAAATTTGTTTTTCTCGCTCTATCCCCTGCATACATTCCTCAAATTTGAGAAAAAGTCATATGTGATTCATCTACCATGCATAAAAAATCATCTCAAAAATAATCTATCAAAGTAGCTGGAGATTCTCAAGGTTGTCTCCCGTCTAAATATGCAGAATAATTTTCAATCCCATTTACATATCCAACTTCTTGCATCATTTCAAGATCATATTCTACTTTTGCTTTGAGTCTTTCGTATTTTAAAACATCTCAATTTTCTTTGAAAAAAGCGAGTCTTTCTTCTAAATCTTTTTTAATTCTTGGAATAATTTCATTAATTCTATCTTTGCTGGTAACCGTATGTTTGGCAGGAAAAATAGTAATATCTTGTAAATATTCATAAATTTCACCTGTTAAATAATTTCTACTTGTGATTTGAGTCACTTCATCTCACCAAAATTCTATAGAAATAACTGTTTCACTACTGGCAGGAAAAATTTCGAGTAAATCTCCCATAACTTGAAAATTCCCTGGCTTAAAATCTGCACCACTACGAGAATATTGAATAGAAACTAATCTATTAAGTAAATCTTCCATCACATATTCTTGACCTATTTTGATATCAAAAACTTGTTCTAAATACATAGAAATATCTCAAATACCATAAATACAAGAAACCGAAGCTACAATAATAACATCTTTTCTTGTGAGTAAATCTTGAGTTGCAGCATGACGTAGTCTATCTATTTCCTCGTTTATGGTAGATTCTTTTTCGATATATGTATCAGTTTTAGCAACATATGCTTCTGGTTGATAATAATCATAATAACTCACAAAATAATGAACAGAATTATTTGGGAAAAATTCTTTAAATTCATTTGCTAATTGTGCAGCAAGCGTTTTATTATGAGCAATAATCAAAGTTGGTTTATTTACGTCTTTGATAATATTTGCCATCGTAAAAGTTTTCCCTGAACCGGTTACTCACCAAAGGGTTTGAAATTTCTCTTTGTTTTTGAGGTTTTTGTTTATTTCTTTAATCGCTTCACCTTGATCTCCAGCTGGAGAATATTTTGATACTAATTCAAATTTTTCTGTCATGTATTTTTTATATTTAATTATTTTATTTTTATAATTTTTTCTTTTTTTATAACAAAAAAAGAATTGAAAATAAATATTTTCGAATTCTTTTTATTTTACCGTGAAATTATAAAAAATCAATCAATTTAACTTTTTTGACAATACAATAATGAAACATACGGTTGCATATTATCAGGAGCTGTCCCTGCTCAAGTAACAGAAATTCAAGCTAAATTTAGTAGGTTCGCCGCGTCAAATCCCGACGGTTTAAAGTAAATCTGATTTGTTGCTTGAGATAAATAGCTATCGGGATTAGGAGTCTCATTATTAGCTTTATTTGTTGCAATTTGGAATTTCACATCAATTGCTGGTGCTGATTTTTCTCAGCCTGTGTCTCAGACTGATGTATTACTATCCGCGCCATTTCAGGCACCTATAATGGTTCTTCCGTTTGCTTGTGTATAATTTGACCATCCTGTTGGACATGAAGGTAAGTTAAATGCCATTACTGCTCAACCTGGTACAATACTATTATTAACATCTTGAAACCAACCATTTCAAATAGTATCTCCATTTGAAATAGTTTGACCAGTCACTCAAGTAATATTTGCTGCGTATACAGTAAATAATACACTAACAGAAAAAATAATTCATAAATAAAGATATTTAACTGTTGATTTTATAAAATTTTTCATAATGTAATATTATTAATAAAGTTATGTTTGTTTTTTAATTTGCTGTACAAGGAATACTTCAACCGGCACTACATACTGGATAATTATTTCCTGTATCAATTGGTGGTGATGTTGTTCAAGTCTCTATATTATTTGAAGAAATAGATGATTTAAACAAAATAGATTTTATAGCTGATATTTTTTCATAATCCGTTTGTTTATCTTTAAGTGTTCAAACTAATCAAGTATTTTCAAGTAAGGATCACGAATATGAATTTAAAATAGTATCGTATACTCATAAATAAATATCACTATTTGAAGATTTTGAAATGTTTCAATTATATACTTCAAAATTATTAATATTTAATTGATTTGTTGTTTGAGTAATTTTATTCGTTGATAAATCAGGAACATTTTTTTCTCATTTAACAACTTGTGAGTTTATATTTCAATTATTTATTTCTGCTGGTAAAGTTTCACTGGTAATAATACTTGGTGTAGGAAAAATAAAATTATCTCATAAAATTGCTATTTTATTATAATTTCACTGTATCATTACATGAATATCATTTGCAAAGACTTTATCAAATAGTTGAGCAAATTTTTGTTTATTTTCAGTCACAAACATTAACTCATATCTTTGATTATCAGAAGTAACTGAATAAATATATTGAGTTTTATAGAGTGGGTCTATTGGTAATTCAGTCATACTTTTTGAAATAAATGATAGAGCATCATCTCAAAAAGTTCATTGCTTCCATAGAGTCGTTGAGTTGTATGATGCTATTTGGAAATCATCTGGATCTGGATATTCAGCAGTTTTTAAGAAATTTAATTCCATTGTATTTTCAATTGATTTTATATCATACAATCTTTTTGAATCTCTACTGATTCAAAGAAATCAACTATAACTCACGAATCAAATTGTAGATAATATAGCTAATATTGTAATAACAACTATAAGTTCGACTAAGGTAAATGCTTGATTTTTCATATATATTGGAGGTTATATATTTTTGATAACTTATATGATAACAGAATAGACATAATTATAAAGTTTTTTCATTTGACAAAAAAAAATATTATTTATAAATAATATTTTTTATTACTTCATTAAATATCCTACTTTAACCCCTGGAAGAAAGTAAGAAATTATCATATTATAATTCCAGCCTTTATCAGAAAAATATTTAGTTCCTGTTCAAGAGACTCAAACTCAATGTCAATATTGTGTTTTTCCGATTGAACCAGGATCTTGTACTCAAACTAAAAATGGATATTTTTTTTGATTTTCTTCACAAAATTTTTCCTCATTATTTTGCATACAATATTCATAATAACTCAAAGTTTTTCCAGAAGTTTGACTTGAATACCAAGGTTTAATTATTTCTCAATTATACGAAATAATTTGATTTTTTGTTTCATCAAGAAATTTATTGAGTCTCGGACTACGAATTTCTAGTCAATATCATAAGTATTTTTGAAAAACATTTGGGTCATCACTCGCGTCATAGATTTTTCCTGGAAATTTTCTTGCTTGGGTCATATACCAATATGCGTATGTCCTTGCTGAAGTAAAAATTGTTTTAGCTTTATTTTCAGTTTCTCAATTAGAAACTTCCCCTAATCATTTTAAATATTCTCAAAGTGGTAACATATTTACCACTGTTAATTCTCAACTATCAATATATATAAATAAATCTCAACGAAATTTATTATCATTGTATATATTATTTGTATCCCAATCTGGTTTTCTATCCCAAGATTTAATTTCTAAATATTCTCTTTCACCTTGGATTAAATAAAATTTTTCAGATTTTTTTGTAGCAAAATCAATTAATTTATTTCCATCTTTGATTATTTCGATATTTTTATTTCCATCAGAAATTGAAATAAATTCTTTATGAGGATACGAAAGTTTTACTTTTATTATTTCTTTTTCTATATTTTTATGAGTAAAAACATCAAATTTTTCTTGAAAGCTACTTATGTTAGAAATATGTTTCATAATTTCTTTAAAATACATAATTTTTTTCCAATCCTCTTGTTTATTTTTATCTAATTTTTCCATATAATTATCTATTTTCAACCAGAGTTGATTCATTTTATCTTGTGAAATATTTTGAAGAGATTTTTTAATTTTTGCAGTATTTATAAAACTAAATCATAATTCATTTCTCAGTTCAAACGAAATATTTTGTAGCTGAGCATAGAGTTCTTCACCTGGACATTCAGTATGTCAGGCATCTCTGTGACCGATAATTGGATCGAGTTTTTCAGAAATAATTGGATTTTCACACTCCTGCGCTATACATTCTTTATGAAAATAATTTCAGGCATTTAAATCTATATTATATTTTTGGATCAGATATGACATGAGTTGTTTGAGTGCTTTTTCTTGCTCTGAATTTATTTCATCGTGTGAATAATCTCAGATCAAAGAAATACCTATATTTCCTATATTATTCCATTTATCATGCGCAGCTATTGTTTTTTCTCACCCTGCTCTTCATTCATAAATTTTTCCATTTTTTCCAATAAGGAAATTGTATCAAACATCTCACCACTCTCGCGTAAGCGCGTGGAATTTATAAATTTTTCTTACTGCTTCTTCATCAGAATCGTATATATCAGCCGTTGCAGTATGGTGAACCACTAATCCATAGATTTTATCAGAATGTGCTATATCCCAAGCTAAAGGTCTATTATCATGTTTCTTTGAAATAGTTGTGTTTCCTAAATAATCAGTAAAATGAGTATTGAGATAAGAATTTATATTTTTATTTTTTTCTGCTATTTTTTGAGCATATTCTTTTTGTGCTTGAGTGAGATTTTCTTGTTGAATTTTATTTTTTTCAATAATTTCTTCCCAATATGTAGAATCCAAATATCTATATTCTTCATCGGCTCACCACTGCTCACGAGAAATAATTTCTGGTTTTTCGTATCAAAATACATTTGAAAAATGAAAAAATAGTATAAATACTGATAAAATAATGTAAAATATTTTTCTCATAGCGTTTTTTGTGATACAATAATTGTGAATAATTATATATAATTTAGTGAATATGTCGAAACATTTAAAAAGATTTATCGGGAAAGTTTTTGTTCTAAGTTGTACACTTGGAATAGTCTTTTTTGGTATTTCATATTATTTTGTGAATGGTTTTGAAAAATCTTCTTCAAAAATCAATCCAAATATTTCAAATCTTGAACAATTTAAGTGAGTAAATAACTCAAATTTATGAAGTATTTGAGTTGCTATTACTACTAATTTATGAACGAATCATAAATTAATCAATGAACTTCCTGCTACGATTTACCAAGATGTGATGAGTTTACAAGAGGCTATGTTTGATAGGAAAAAAGCGCGAGATAATATTATCGGAGCAAATATGATCGCAGTACAAGAATACAGAAATGTACTTCAAACCAGCATAAAAAACCTTATCGAAAATGCATTAAATAAAAAAGATGTTTTAGAAGCATATATTTCTCAACTCGAATTTAGATATACAAATACAAATAATCAATTAAAAAAATTATTGGAACAAAAAAATATTTTTGAACAACAAATGCAAGTTTCAAACCAAAAGGTTCAAAGTATAAAACAAAAAATTACGGTTGATTTTAATAATTATGACGAAGATGCGAGCTTAGAAAATATAGACGAGTATTTAGAAGAAAAACAAAAATATTATTTTGCTCGTACATATATTATTTATATAAATCAATTTTTAAGAGAATATCAATATCTCAATGCTTATAATAAAAACTTACTTGATGTTTTAATTAACAATAAAGAAGCTATTATAAAAGATGCTTACGTAATTATTCCAAATAATGGATGAATCGAAGCACTTAAAGCACTTGATTTATTATTCGACGAAGCAGATTTTAAAAATCAATAAAAAAACAATCCAGACAGTCATAAATGACTATCTGGATTTTTAATGGTTTCTATACAAGAATATACATTGTACTCGCGTACAAGTAACCTTGCTAATGTGTGTGGATCTCTCACATATATTTCAAAACTATGAAGTTTTGTATGAAGTATAACTGTACCAGCATTTTCATCAATTTGATATAAACTAATTTGTTCTACTTCATATTGTTGAGATGGATCTAATAATTCAAAACTAATTTTTAATTGATAATGATCTCCAATCATCTTTTTGTACCTTTGTTCTACATCTTTTAAAATGTTGAACAATATTTCTTTCGTAAACGCATTCCTTGCTACCTCTTGAACTTCTTGTAGCATTTTTTATATTTCCAAGTTGTGCTATATATTTTGTATTGTTAAATATAATTTATTTTATAAATTATGCAAGAAAAAAGCAAAAAACCTCGCAAATGCGAAGTTTTTTTATTTATATTATGCAACTGCTTGGGTGCTTATACAATTAAGTACATCACTTCGAACAATCTCTAGATGTCCTAAATCAAGCATATCTGCTGAAATTTTTATAATTTCTTGTTTTGTACAACAAGAAAAATAAATATTCAACTCACATTTATTTTGCCTAATAATAGGCATATCACAAGAAAATCTTTCTAAATCCTCTTGTAAATCTATTTCTAAATTATCAATATGTATCACTGAACCTTTGAGTTGACTTGAATCAACCAGTTGATGACTTGATAATAAAGTTTTAATTCTTTCGCAGCGAACTCCAGTTGAATTTGCCATAATATTTTTTTCCTTTTTTGTTGTACCTAATATTAAGTAGTCATGAGTATATAAAAGAAAAAATAATATTCAACCGAATATTATTTTTTTACTTGAATAAAACTTTGAAAAACCAAACTTTTTATATTTTTATACTGATATAAATGGTGCAAATACAAGTCTATTATTTGAATTTTTAACAAAATCTTCACTTAAAAAATCAAGATTTAACTCACTTCTATATCCTGCATTTCATCTTTGAATCATATGATAATCTGTCGTTTTTATTTTATATGAAACATCATATCTATTACAGGTTCTAGGACAGATATCATCAGTAGCATACATTCATCTACTAGGATTTTCGATTGCAGAAGTATCACAAAGTCTTCCAGTAAAGATTAAAGCCCATGGATAATATAAATCTATTCCTATATTTCAAAAACGAGAATTATCAAATAAATCTTCTCTTTTTTCCATAAAATCTAACGCAACTCTTTCTACTCAATATTTTTCTAAAAAGTTTCTAAATAATTCTAAAGATACTTCACTAGAATTATAAAATTTCATTTGCCATTTCACTATTTCAGCTCTCAGAGATAATTTTTCTTGCTCCGATTTGTTTTTGATTTTCTCTCCAGCTGGATGTGCTTCATATCAAAAAGTATCTATAAGTGGAGTTTTTAAAATTTTATGAATTACTCTTCAAAAAATTGGTTTTAAATTCGTATATTTTTTTTCTAAAAGTCTTAAAACACCAAAATCATTTACAACTACTTCGATTGGATTTTTTATGTTTAATTCATTAAGATATTCTAAAGATTTTTCTAATTCTATAAGCATTCTATTCCCTACATACGGAGTTACAAGAGTGAAAGTTCTGGTTTTATGAGGAGGATAGTTTTTATTAAATTCTTGAAATTTTTCGATGGCTTTTTTTATTTCATGTTCATAAACAGATAAATATTCACAATTATCTGAACCATAATAAATTCCATCGATTTTATTGAATGCATCTTTTCAAATTTTCTTTTTTATTTCTCTGATTCACATGAAATTCACTTCATACTGTGGTGAAATAGTTTCTGCTAATTCTCCTGGAAAATTTTGCATAAAAAAACCAGCAACATCTCTATCAGCTTTTCCTTGTGATAGTAAATATCCCTTGTTTAGTAAATCAAAATACTCTAAGTTCGTTCAAAGGTGAATATGTAGATTCATGGAAAATTTATTAATAAATAAAATCTGCTTTAATTATTCTGTTTCCAAATTTTTCTGATTCTTCTGCTTCTCTTACACTCATAACCTCAAAAGAATCTTGAAATCTTTCGATAATATCACGTAGATCCGCTTCAGATGATTCGAAACTTGCTACTTCATATAAACCTTCTTTATCGATTTCGTTATTTAAAATAGTCATATTATCTTCCGTAGAAATAGAAATATCATATGCAAATAATTCTCAAATATTATTATATGATTTTATCAATTCCTCACTTGTTTCATGTTTTGTATTTCCTAGTAAAAATACCGTTGTATATTGAGAATCTTGTGATTTTATAACTAAGTGCTTATCTTGAATTTTATTTACTTCTACTTCTCCAGTAAAAGTCAGTGTTCCTGCAAATTTATTCATTTTTTATTATTTTAATAATTCTAATATTTTTTCTGGTGGTCTACAAATAACAGCTTTTGTATCTGAAATAAGAATTGGTCTTTCCATGAGTTTTGGAAAAGATTGCATTTTTTTGAATATTTGTAGATCAGATGAATTTTTATCTAAACCTTGTTGCTTAAATTCTACTTCTTTTATTCTTGTAAAATCGATAGCTGGGATATTTCAAAGTTTCCCTTGTAAATCTTCTAATTCATCAAAATCTAAAGGATTTTTTAAATATTCTCTCATGAGATATTTTTTCCCTGATTTTTCTAAAATTTCTAAAGCTTCTCTTGATTTAGAACATCTTCTATTATGTAAAAATGTTAACATTTTTTTTATTTTAAAAAATTAAATCTCTTTATATTTATATAAAAATCCCCTCCGCCTTTCAGGCATCTCCCCTTTATCAAAGAGGTGAAAGTTAATAAAATTTTTTCTTTTTTTTTAAAGTATTTAGAAAAATTATTTTATAATATCTAAAATAACTTTTGAAATTTTTGACTTATTATGTTTATAAAAACTATCTTCGTCTAATAAATCTGCTTCTATAATTTCAATTTTTCTTCTGATTAATTCTGATTTTTCACCTGGAGACAAAAATAAATAGTCCCCTCATTTTATTGAAATATCATTTTGAAATGCTCTTTTTTGTTTTTCAGACAACTCAGGTTTTGCATTATTTAAAACAAAATAATCTATTCTTTTTCAGAGAAATCTTTCTATTTTATTAATGAAATCAAGTTGAGTGAGTCACATAGTTTCTCATCATTTGTTCGTAGAATTTCAAATATAAATAATTTTTGCATTTGATTCTAAAAGTGATTGTTTTACTCATCAAATAATAAAATTTGAAATAATAGATGTAAATAAATCACCAGGGCCAACTAATATATAATCTGCTTGCACTATTGCTTCATGCACTTGAGTATTATGAGAAGCTCAAGCTGAACAATCTGCTAATTCTAAATCTGCTATTCCAGCTGAATATTCTGCTACATTTGAAATCCTATCTTGAGATTCTATGATTTCACCATTTCATAAAATAGCTCTGATTCTTGCTTTTTTTGTTGTTACAGGAACAACTTTTGCTTTTACTTCTAATAAATCATGCATAAAATCAATCATTGCATCATAACTATTTGAAATATTTTTATGTGATGTTATAATATTTTTTTCAAAATTGTAATATAAACTTGCCATGAGAATATTACCAAATTTATGTCATTTTAATTCTGAAGTGAGTGGAAGTTTTAAATCTAAAATATTAGCATATTTATTTTTTAATAAATTATATAAATCTCATGATTCAAATTCTACAAATTTTTGTAACTCTGCTTTTAAATCTCAGCCTCTTCCAAAAAATAATAATTCTTTATTTACTTGAGTAAACAATTCAAAAATGGTAAAATTTTGAATTTCTTCTTCATTAAGAAAAATATATTCAAAAACCAGTTTAAAATAATCTCTATATTTAGATGAACTCAACGAAAATAAACATCTTCTTAAATCTCCTGGTGGTGGTAAATGTAAACCAAGTTCATTCTTAAATGCGCCCATAAGTTCTCATGTTGTACGACCATCATCACTCATAGAAACAACCGAAGTAATTTCTACTTGTTTTGGGAAAAATTCATAAAATGCGTCGAGAAGATTTGATTGTCCATTTCAACCTCAAATCGTAGTTATTTTTGTCATAAATTTTTTATAATAATTTATTTTTATTTTATATCTAAACTTTTAATAAAATCTATAAATTCGTCTTTTAATTCGTCTCTTTGAAGAGCATATGCAACGGTTGCTTTTATATAACCAATTTTTGAACCTGTATCATATCTATCTCAATCAACTGCGTGACCATAAATATCTTTATCTTTTCTCATCAATTCTAGTGCGTCAGCTAAACGAATTTCTCCATCTCCACTTCCACTGGTAGATTTTTCTAAATAATCAAAAATTTCAGGAGTCATAACATATTTTCCAATAGCAGCATTTCTAGAATTTGTTTCACTCGATTTTGGTTTTTCTAAAAATTTTTCTACTTCAAAAGTTTTATCATCAGGTTTAAGAGTTTCTAATATTCCATAATTTGATACTTCACTTTCAGGAACTTTTACTGTAGCAATTATAGGAGCATTTTTTCTCGCAAAAGTTTCAACTAGTTGACTTGCAGCTGATTTTTTATTATCAATAATATCATCTCAAAATAAAATTAAAAAAGGTTCATCTCCAACAAGATTTTTTGTTCTCAAAATAGCATCTCAATCACCTTTTGGATATGGTTGTCTCACATAAACAATATTTGCCATATTATTTAAACCTTGTACCGTTTTTAAATAATCAAATTTTCCAGATCTATCGAGTCTTTCTTCCAGCTCAATATTTGAATCAAAATGATCTTCGATTGCTCTTTTACTTCTCCCAGTAACAATAATAATATCCGTGCATCCAGCAGAAATCGCTTCTTCTACCAACATTTGCATAACGGGTTTATCTATAATTGGAAACATTTCTTTTGGAAGAGCTTTTGTGGCTGGTAAAAATCTTGTACCAAAACCTGCTGCAGGAATTACGCATTTTCTTATTTTTTGAGGCATCTTATTTTATTTAAAAAAATTAATTATTAGTACATACTTTTTAAAATTATTTCTCCATCTTGATCAGATGTGATTTTAGAGATACATGTCATCACTTCTTCATCAGCAAGAGGAAAACCTGGAGCAGTTGTTGCTTCTTTGTTTACAAACTCTTCACCTTTTTCTATTTCACACATACATGCTCCACAAATTCATGTAAAACAAGCTGAAGGGATTTCTACTCAATGCCCTTCTAGTTGTTTTAGAAGAGTTTTATTTAGGTCTGCATCTAAAGTTTTAATGATTTCTCATGATGCATTTTTAATAGTTATTTTCATTATTTATTTTTAAAATTAAATTTATCAGTAACACTTTCATAATCATCCCAAATACTTTTTCCTTTTCAAAAAGATGTATTTTTTTTATTATTTCAGAAAAAATTATTATTTTTTGCTGTTGTCTTCCCTACAGTATTTCTCCATGAATTTTCATTGTCGTATTTACTAGATTCAGATTTATTTTCTAAATTTTCAGAAAATTTTTCTTGAAGTTTTTTTCTATTTTGTTCATAAAATGAACTTTGATTATTTCTTTTTTCTTCTTTATTTTCTAATACTTCATTTTGTTTTTCTATTTTATATTGATTTCCGTATCAATTATTTTTTTTGTATTTTTTTGAATTTTCAAGAGAGAATTCTTTTAATTTTGCTTTTATTTTTAATAATTCTGTATTCGATAAAAAATAATTTTTTATTTTTTTTATAAAAAATAATCAAATAAGAGAAAATGGAAAAAATGTTACAAATATAATACAAATAATTACAAAACGTATAAGAACTTTTTGTAATGATGCTTTTTCTTTATTTGTAAGATGAATATATGACTGTGTATGGGACATAATTTAAAAATAGTTATTATTCTACTTCAAATCTCGCAAAAAGTGGAGATCATTTTTCAGTGATATTAAATGCTGGTTTTTCTTTTCTTAAATCTTCTAACTCACCTTTTTCTAGTCTTTCAGAATAATTTTCTAAACCAAGTTTTTCAAATAATTCTGCCATTTTTTCTGGGAAAAATGCATACAGATTTAATCCAACTTGTCTTACTCATTCAGCTAAAGTGTATAATGTTTCAATAGTTTCACTTTTGTCATCATCTTTGATTGTTTGCCAAGGTTGTTTTGTATCAGCAAATTTATTTAATGTATCCAAGAAGAAAAATGTGTTATCAAGTCAACTTTTTAAATTATATATATTCATAGCATCATCAAATATTCTAGGATAATCAAATTTGATAGTTTCAATAATATCTCATCATAAATATGATATTTCTTTATTTTCAATATTTCTTCAAAAATAACTTCATTCTCCAGATATAGTCAATTCATGAAAAAGTCAATTTTCTAAACCGAGTTTCATTGTGAGAACCACAACTCTGTTTACTAAATTCCCAAAATTATTTGCCATTTTTGCATTGAAATTTAAAACAGCATCTTTTCTATCATAATCTCAATCATTTCCGATTGGAAAAGCTGATAACATATAAAGTGTGAGTAATTCTTTTGAATATTTTTCTGAATATTCTACTGGATCGATTACATTTCCAATTGATTTACTCATTTTTTGTCCATCAACTGTGAAATATCCTCCTGTTAATATTTCGTTTGGTAAATAATCTAAATCTGATTCAGTATAATGTAATACTCCATCAGCATCAGTTTTTCCTAAATCAAAGTAACTTGCAAGCATAGCTGGCCAAAATATTGCATGGAATCTGATGATATCTTTTCAAACTACGTGTAATATTTCTCTTTTATTTTCAGAATTTCATTCCCAAAATATTTTTGATTCATCGATAAATTCTTCATTATTTTTATCTCATGCTCTACTTTTTATACAACTTGTATAATAGTTAAATAATGCATCAAACCATACGTATGTCACTTGAGTGTCATCAAATGGTAATTTTATACCGAAAGTATTCGTTTCTCTAGAAATTGAAAAGTCTTCTAAACCTCTTGATACAAATGCCTTTACTTCGTTATATCTAAAATCTGGATTTACAAATTTAGGATTATCTTCATAAAATTCCTCTATCCATGTTTGATATTTTTTTAATTTGAAAAAATAATTTTTTTCTTTGATTTTATCGGGTTGAGTAAGATGATCAGGACAAACTTTTTCAATATTTTCTGATGGTTTTACTTTATCAGAAACAGGAAAAGTATCTCACGAAGTTTTATTTCTAAAAACTAGATCTTCATCTTTTTTAAAAGATTCACATCAAATACAATACATTCCTTCGTATTCCCCTTCGTAAATATCACCTTTATCGAAACATTTTTGTAAAACATTTTGTACAGTGATTTTATGTCTTTGTGAAGTTGTTCTAATAAAATCAGTATAATCCATATTAAAATGGTTCCATACTTTTTGATGAGACTGCGCCATAGAATCCAAATATTGCATAATTGGTACTCCAGCTTCATTTGCTTTTATAACAGCTTTTTGACTATTTTCATCAATCCCAGTAGTAAATCTGGCATTACTTCCAGATATTTTTTGGTATTTATAAATCGTATTTGCAATAGTTGAGCTATAAAAATGCCCAACATGAACTGGTCAATTTCCATAATAAATCGGTGTTGTCACATAAAAATTCTTCTTCATCAAAAAAAACTCATAAACTAAAATATATTTTCTCTTAGTTTAGTGAGTTTTTGGCTTTTGTAAATAGTTTTTTAATATTATCTAACAATTAAATAGAAACGATTTTTTATCAAATATTTCATCATTTCATGGTATTATTTTATTTGTTTGAGTTTTTACTCATTTAGGTCAAAATCAAATAGCTCAAATTGATTCCATAAATTCAATATTTACTCAATTATCTAATTCTGAGTTATCTCAATCCCTTAAAATAAGTTTTTCTGCAGATCTATGAGACGTATCTTTTCATGACAACATACATCTTCATTCAGCATTACAAAGTGTCATTTAATAACATTTTAAAAAATATTTTATTATCCTTTTAATATTTATACTTATTTTATAAGATAATTTCAATTAATTTTTTGACATAATTTAATAATATATTCAGAATGTTTTTAAAATAATATTTTTAAAAAACCTACTTTTTACAGTGGGCTTTTTATTTTGCATTCATTTTTGTTTTTCTTGCAGTATTTCTAATATTTTCTGGAAGCGCAGGATAATTAAATTAATCTCGATGATTATCTATTTTCACAATATAAGTTCATTATTTTCAATATATCAGATAGCTCTGAATTGTTTATTGATTCTGAAATAATATACTTTTGAATCTTTCAATCTTTTTTCTTTTAGGTTGGAATTTCTTTAATTTCAAGTTAGTATATTTTAAATAAATGCTTAAAATGATAAATAATTAATCTCTATATAAAATATTTTATGAAAACCTTAACTTTTACTCTCATATTATTACTAATATTTTTAAATCTATACTCAATTTACGAAAATAAAAATATTCAATCACTAATCGAAAAAAATACAGAATTATTAGAGAGTGTTTTTAAAAATACTCAATCTTCAATCAATAGTGACGAAGTAAGTTTGTCTGGTGCTGTAATAGAAATTCCTGAAAATAGTATAAATTCCGATAACCTAATTGAATTAAAAATAGAAAATTTAGAAAAAAATGTTTCTTCAAGTGAAAATAACATTGATTCGAATGAAGATAAAATAGTTTTTTTATCATCTGTCGAAATTATAAATTCATTAACACAGGAAGATTTTATTTGATTTTTAGTAGCAAGCAGTCCAAGTTGAAAGGTTTGACAAATGAAAAAAAATCCAAAAACAAATGAATTATTGCAAAGAAATTTAAACTGAGAATATATTGAGAAATACCTACAAATAAAAATTGACGAAATTAATAATACAGAATTACAAAAAAATCTTTTAGAATTTAAACAAATCATCAAAGAATATAAATAAAAAATACCTGAAATATTATTTTAGGTATTTTTTATTTCATCATTTCTTCTCCACATTTCATACAATAGTTTGCATCTCGAGGATTCATGGTTCTACATCTTTTACAAACTACTCCACGAGTATGTTTGTGTAAAATATTTTGATTACGCGCAGCTTCTTGAAATACCATTACCGTTACAGCCGAAAATAATCAGATAGTTAGTGGTCAGAGAAACACCAAAAAACTTCATAGAAATTTTCACATATCAGTGACTGGATACATGTCTCAAAAACCGACTGTTGTCATCGTAACTAAGCCCCACCAAAGTGCCATTGGAATTGAAGTGAATTCTGTCCCTAAAATTCATCTTTCAGTAAAATAAACTGCAACAGAACCGATAAATAATATAATCGCAAACAACAAAGTTACTGCGGCATATTCATCTTTATATTCTCAAATTGCTTTTATAAATCAACGAGTTAAAGGTATTTTTTTTAATAACCTTACAATCCTAAACACTCTTAAAATTCTTAAAACTTTTCAGAATTCTCCAACAACAAATACTCCCAAGAAAAATGGAAGAAATGATAATAAGTCGATAATTCTACCAATAGAAAAAATAAATGAAAGTTTATGTTCTGCTTTAAATAATCTATAAAAATATTCCCAAGCAAAAACCAAAGAAATAATCGCTTCAAAAATATATAAAGGTTTTTTATATATTTCTTCATTATCTCAAAAACTTTCAAAAACCAATACCCCTACAAAAATAATTATCAAAAAAGTTATGAAATGATTTATAAAATTTCATAATGTACTTTCGGGATTTTCTAAAATATTATCTTTATTCACTGGATTTTCAGCCAAAATCATATTTTTTAATTTTGTGATCACATTATTTTTTTACAAATAAAAAACTACTATAATTATAGCAGTTTTTTATTTATATTGCAAAAAGATTGCTTTAAAGTTCACAGAAAAATTAAATTATTTTTTAACATTTCTCAGTGCAGCAAATCTTTTTAAAGGATTTGGATGTGAATAATAGAAAAATTCAAATGCTGGATGTGGAGTGAGATTTGAAAGATTATTTCTCGATAATTTTTTCAAAGCACTAATTAATTTTTCTGCATCGTAATATTTTGCAGCAAATTCATCAGCTTCATATTCATTTTTTCTTGATAATAAACTTGTAAGTAATCCCATTACAATAGAAATTGGAGCGAATAATATTCCAAATGCAATTGCTCAAACGTGAAAACTTCATTCACTTGAACCTAAAGCTTGAGAAACTTCTGGAAAACTTAACGCTAAACCAAAAACAAAAAGCATGAATCCTGTTTGTACAATTGAAAACGCTAGCATTTGAAATGTATGTTTCCTTTTATAGTGACCAATTTCATGAGCTAAAACAGCAACTAATTCATCCGTTTCTAAATCATTTATAAGTGTATCGTATAAAACAATTCTTTTATTTGGACCAAGTCCAGAAAAATACGCGTTTGCTTTACTTGATCTTTTTGAACCATCAATAACAAAAATATTATCGAGTTTAAATCCTACTTTATTTGAAAACTCTTCGATTGCATTTCTCAGTTCCCCATCTTCTAGTGGAGTTTGTTTATTAAAAATCGGTACAATCACTGACGAATAAAACATCATGAAAAATACAGAGATAAATGTCATCAAAATCCAAGCATACCACCAAAAATTATTTCCAGCAATAGAATAAATCCAAACAATAAGTGATAAAATTCATCCTCCTAAGAGAGCAGATAAAATCAATCATTTAATTGTGTCGAGGAAAAATAATTTTTTTGACATTTTGTTAAATCAAAATTTTTCTTCTATTACAAATGTTGAATAATAACTAAATGGTAATCCAATTATCGTTTGAAATAATGTAATAATTCCAAAGAAATAAAGAGCAATAACTATTTGATTTTGTGTAAATTGTCTTACAAATTCATCTAAATATCCAAAACCTCAAAATGCCAACATTCCAAGTGTTACAATAATCGAAAGTATCGAAGAAATCATTCCAAAACTATATTTTGTCTTTTCGTATTCTAAAGATTGAGCATATTTTTTTTCATCATACACTTCTTTGAGCTCTTCTGGTAATTCTCCTGCTTTATTTTTATGATTTAAAAATCATAGAGTTTTTGTTAAAATTGCTTCAAAAATAACTAAAGCAATGATAATGAATAATATATTTTCTGGTGTCATTATTTTTATTTATTTGTGTAAATTATACTTGTTCTACATAACTTCCCTCTCTAGAATCAATAATTTTATATCCTTGAGCTAATAATTCATCTCTGAGAGTATCAGCAGTTTCGAAATCTTTATCAGCTTTTGCTTGATTTCTTTTTTCTAATAATTCTAAAATTTCAGCTGGAGTTTCTTCTTCGAGTTCGATAATACTAAAATCTACGATAGCTAAAACATCATTAAATGTTTCAAACATATCCATTAAAGCCATTTCTTCTTCTAAAGAAAAAGTTTTGTCAGCCACTCCAGTATTTACAAATTTTATAAAACTATGAAATTCTGCAATTGCTTCTGGCATATTAAAATCATCTTCTATTCTTGCCATATATTCTGAAACAACAATTTGCATTTCGTCTCTAAAATTTCTAGAAATCCCAAAAACATCTTTTTCACCAGCATCAATACTTCTTGATAAAGTTTTGAGTGTTTCATCAACTTTTTTAATTGTATTGAGGTTTGCTTCAATTTTTTCAAATGAAAAATCTACACTATCAGAATATTTTCCATTCATAAAGCCCAGACGAATAGCTCTAAATAAATCTCATGATTTTACATGAGAATATTTTTTTTCTAAATCATCGAGTGTATAAAAATTATTTGCAGATTTAGACATTTTTTTACCATCAACTGTAAGATGACCTGAATGTAACCAATATTTTGCAAATTCTTTTCTTGTACAAGCTTCGGTTTGTGCAATTTCATTTTGGTGATGTGGAAATACTAAATCACATCCTCCCATATGAATATCAATTTGTGGACCGTGATGTTTTATATTACATGCGCTACATTCGATATGCCAACCTGGTCTTCATTTAAGTGTGATTTTTTCACTTTTTACTTCAAATTCTTCTTCCCAAAAATTTTCTCCATCTTCTGATTTATATGCTTTCCATAATACAAAATCTGCAGCAGCATCTTTTTCGTATTCATCATTATCAATTCTGACTGATGATTTCATTCCTGAAAAATCTAAATTTGCGAATTTACCATATTTTTTATATGATTTTACATCAAAATAAATACTTCCATCTTCTGCAAGATAAGCATTTTTTCTGTTTAACATTGTCTGAATCATTCTTACCATTTCAGGTATAAGCGTAGTAACTGGAACTACTTTATCAGCTGGAATAATATTAAGTTTTTCAATATCTTCCAAAAATATTTTTGTATATTTTTGCGTAAAATCTCATAATTTTTCTCAAGCTGCTTGAGAATCTCTAATAGTTTTATCATCAACATCTGTAATATTCATCACACTATCGACATTATTTCATAGAAATTTAAGCGATCTTACCACAATATCACAAAAAACATAGGTTCTTAAATTCCCAATATGAGCATTATTGTACACGGTTGGTCCACAGTAATAGACTTTTATAGCATCTTGTTTGAGTGGTTTAAATTCTTCTTTTTTTCTTGTTTTTGTATTAAATAGTTCCATTTTTTATAGTAAATTATTATTATTTTATTTCTTTTTTTTCTTTGGTTTTGGTTGGATGAGTTCTGCAGCTTTTGCTGGATTCATATAATTATGAATAGTATCTTCTATTTTAACGTTTGGTCATTTTTTACATTGCCCCATACATTTTGAATCTTCTATAATAACATTATTAAGAGAAAATTTTTGTTTATCATTTTCTAATCTTGTGTTAATATATTTGCAAAAACGTTCTGTGCAGGTTTTCCCATGACATACTTGTACTTTCATTTTTTTATTTTAATTTATAAGAATTGTGCTCATTGTAATCACCTTTTTAAAATAATCAAAAAGAAAAAAACCAAAAAAGTTTAAAAAAGTTTTGACTTTAATCTAAATTTTCATATTATCTGTCTCGCTGAAACGCAAAGAAAAAATTTATGCCGGGATAGCTCAGGGGTAGAGCAGGGGACTGAAAATCCCTGTGTCGCAAGTTCAAATCTCGCTCTCGGCACCATTTCAATAAAAAAGAAAAAACTCAAATCGAATCTTCACTGATTTGACTTGAGTTTTTTTATTCGCGGGGGTGGTGAAACGGTAGACACGCACGCTTGAGGGGCGTGTGGACAATTACGTCCGTGAGGGTTCAAATCCCTCTCTCCGCACCAAATTGAAATAAACTATTCAGATTATACAAAACAAACACTATCGAGCCGTATCCTAGTGTTTTTTTGTTGCTAAAAAAATACATATAAAATTTTTATATGTATTTTTTACAACTTAAGTATAATACTATTACTATTTGATAATTTATAATAATGATAGAACTGTACAAAAAATTTAATTCTGATAAAGAATATACTTCTATAGGTTTATTTAGAGAACTCAATACAAAATTTAAAAATATCAAGCGAGTTTTATATCCAGGTTCTTATGTACATATTACACCATCTCTTATTTTTAAAGATGTTACCTACATAGATTCTTGTAAAAATACATATAAATTTTATGAAAGTATTGAAGTAAAAAATTTTATATTCGAAAATAAAGAATATTCGTGAATACCTATATATGATTTTTACCAACAAGATTATAAGAATGATATAAATGAGACTGAATCTTCATTTGATGTGATTATTTCTCAATATTGTGGTTTTGCATGAAGAGATACAAAAAAATACCTCAAAAAATGATGATTTTTGGTCTGTAACAATTCACATTGAGATGCTTCTATGGCATCATATGATCCAGATTATAAATTAATAGCTGTTTACAATAGAAAAAGTGATAATATATTTTCTATTTGTGATAAAAATTTAGAAAATTATTTAATTCCAAAAAATATCAATAAAACTTCAAAAGAAATCTTAGAAAAAACAATGAGAGGATTTGATTATACAAAATCCCCTTCTGGCTATATTTTTGAAAAACTATAAAAATATAAGAAAACAATTCATATATTTTATAAATTATTTTTTCTACTATATATCAAATATATTATATGCAAAATAAAAAAACTGATTTTTAAAAATCAGTTTTTTTATTTTTTAGGAATTTTATAAACATCTAACAAATATTCAGCAATATCTCTGAAAATATATGATGATGTAGAACCTCAGTAATTACTCGTTCTAGGTCTTTCTAGTTTTACAATAACTACAAACTTCGGATCTTCAGCTGGACCAAATCATGCAAAAGATGCGTTAGTAGAAGCAATACCATCTTCATATCAACCTCTTGATGCAATTTGTGCAGTACCTGTCTTCCCTGCTAAGTTATATCATTCAATATATCATTTTTTTGCTGCTCATTCTGCAACTCAATGAACTAAAAGTTTTGTCATAAGTTTTGAAGTAGATTCTTTGAGAACTCTTCTTTGTATTTCTGTTTTATAGGTAATAGTTTTTCCATCTGAAAACTCAATACTATCTACAATTCTTGGAGTATAATAAAGTCCTCAGTTAGCTATCACAGAATATGCAGCAGCCATTTGTAATGGAGTTACTGACATACCTAAACCATATGAATTCGTATAAAATCTTGTGTCTCATAGTTTTGTCCAATTTTCTAATTTTCATGCTGTTTCTCATTCTAAAGTGATTCAAGTTTTAGAATCAAAACCAAAATTTTCAAAATAATTATAGACCATTAATTTTCATAATTTTTGTACCATACGGACAAATCAAACATTACATGAATAATCAAGTGCATTCGAAAAACTTTTTAATCCTCAACAATTTTTTTCATCAACATTTCCAATAGTAAAGGGTCAAACAGTAAGTTTATTATTATCTTGGTAGAGATCATTTGGTCAAAATTCATTCGTATCTAATCATATCGAAAAAATAATTGATTTCATAATAGATCCTGGTTCATATAAAGATGAGATTGCATCATTTTGATATACTGCTGGTCAAAAATCATTTTTATATTTGTATTTTACTATAAGAGAATTTCATAATTCTTCTCTTGTTGCTTCTCTTAAAAAAATTTCTTTATTATCATAAAAATATTTAATTCACTCTTGAGAATCTTCTACAAATACAGGATATCATAATAAATCTACTAATGGATTTGGATATTGAGAATAACGAACTTTTTCTAATTCATATACATCAGAAAAATTATTAAGGTCATATGTTGGATAATTTGCCATTGATAAAACTCTTCATGTTTTTGGCTCCATAATAACAACTGTTCATTTATTTGCTCTATATTTCTTTACTCATTCTTCTAAAATTTCTTCTACTTTTTTTTGTATATTTCTATCTATAGTTGTATGTATTTCAACTCCTTGAGTATCTCAAGAATTTTCATCTAATCAGATTGGGTTTATTATCCTCCCATAAATATCTTTTCTAGAAATAAGTTTTCCACTATTTCATTTTAAATAATCATCAAAATATCACTCTAAACCATAATGACCTTTTCAACCTCCATCTACAAATCATGTTATTTGAGAAGCAATATTTTTTTCTGGGTAATATCTGTGTGGTCTAGGGTTAAGAATAACAAAACTTCCTACTCTCTCTTCCCTATTCATCAATCAACTTTTTAATGCTGTTTGTTCTTCTTCAAGATATTCTTTTACATATTCAGAAGCTGTAATAGAAAGTTTATTTAGGATAGGAACATAACGAATTTTTCTTTGTCTGAGAAGTGAATTAAGTCTATCTTCCTCGATATTCATGATTCCTGATAATTTTCCTACTACAGTTTCTAATTGAATTATTTCTTGTGGATTAGCATATACATAAGGAAAATTTGGATAAATTCATTGTAATCCTAATGCTTTTATAGCATCAATTTTTACTTGATCAAGTTCCTTATCTATAAACACACTCGTAACATACTCTTGACTAATTTTATCATATAAGAAATCTCAAATTAATTTTTTTATATATTCTTGATTATATTGAAATTCTGGTAATTCTACTTTTTTTAAAAATCGTAAAACGTTATTATAACAATCATTTCGATTGGCTGTTTCACATGTTTCTTTATATACAACATTCACGAGAAATTTTTGGAGATTTTGTTTTGATCATTCCACTTGTGGATCAATAGCAATATCGTATAAATTCAATGATGTCGCCAAAATAGTTCCATCATTGGTATCACTAAATATACTTCCTCTAGTAACTGGTACAGTTACTTCTCAAATTTGTTGATTATCAGCAAGTGATTGGTAAAATTCTTTATCAAAAACTGTATATTGAAAAATTTTACTCACGATAAATAAACAAAAAAAGATGAAAAATCATGCAACAAAATATAGTCTATTTATAGATTCAAATTTTTTTATTAATTTTTGAATTTGTTTTTCTGCCCTCATATGTATTTTTATTATAATATTTCTTTAAAATTTTTCGGTATAATATTATTTTCATCAATCTCAAATAATAATTTTTCACTATTAATTCTTATTTTTTCATCAAAATTTGGTAACACTTTTTTCTCAAATATTTCTAAAATATATGGGAGATATTCTTTATTAGAATTTTTATAACTATAATACATAGCTAAGGTAACTTCTTGGTTTGTCCCGACACATTCAAATGGTTTGAGTCACGAAATTCATAATAATTCACTAAATAAGGTTTCTAAATTTTTATTTTCATACAAATCTTTCCCAAAAATTTCTCTCATTTCATCTGATGATAGAAATGGATGTAACATAGTATAAACAAAAGCACATTTTGGACAAGTATTACACCAAATTCCGGAATGATTTTTTTCTTTTATTATTTTAAAATTATTATTACAACTTGAAAAAACACTAAAATATTTTTTTCATAACTGAGAAAATAATTTTGCAATTTTTATTTCATACATTCCTCTCAAAAGAGAAAAATATTTTATTTTTTCTGAAATATTTTTTTCTACATAATTTTTTAAATCCACTTCAAATTCTAGAGATTTACTCCATTGATGATTAATTTCTACTCATTCCCAAAGTGTATTTCCAAAATTTGCTGATAATTCATTTGATAAAACCAAATATTTATAATCATAAATATACGCAACACAATACATTACAAAAGCAATAATTCCTGTAATTGGAACATGACCGTTAAAATATCCTTCTTTATTGAGTTGAAATAAGTTTTCAGAAATTTTTCTGCTCACGAAAAAATTATTTTTATCAGAAATATTTATACAATCTTGTTTAATACTATCAATTTTTCAAAATACAAATGTATCAAATTCAAAATTATTTTTTGCCAATAATTCTAAACTGACAATAGAGTCTTTTCCTCATCAAATTGGAACGAGTGATTTTTCAGAAACATTAAATTCTTTTTTTTCAATATTTCTATCTGAAACACATTCAAATTGAAATAAATTTTTTGGAGAAATTTTGTTTTGAAATAAAAATTCTCAAAGTCAGTTGATGTAAAATTTTTTCCAAAAACCTAGAGATTCTTCATCTATATTTCAAGATTTAATTATTAACTTTTCAGTCGGATATGCTTTATAATAACTAATTCATAAAGCTAAATGAAGATGAAATAATAAATTTTCTAAAATAGCAAAATCAATATCTGGGCGAATATCGAATCTAGAGTCATCAAAGTCAATTATTTCTTCAAAACCTTTTGTATTCGCAGGATTTTTTTCGTCTAATAAACTATAGTAAAAATGAGCTTTCATTTCAGCTACATCAAATCTATAGGTCTCAAAGATAAATTTTCTTGAACGTGGTGCATAATCTTGCATATTTTTGAGAGATTTTTAAAAGTAATTTTTCTTATATTACTTCGCAATTAGTATTTTTCAATTTTAATTTGTCATTTTATTATTTTTTCATATAATCTGCTGGCTGATGTTACTAGTGTATTTTCTGGTCATCACACTATTTTTATTATGTAAAATACATATTATGGCTGTTACTAAAGAAGTAAAACAACAAATCGTAGCCGATTTTGGTGAAAAAGCTGGAGACACTGGTACTCCTGCTGTACAAGTTGCAATTTTAACTGCAGAAATCGAAAATTTAAAAGATCACTTACAAGAACATAAAAAAGATAACCACTCAAGAAGAGGTATCTTAAAAATGGTAGCTAAAAGAAGAAAACTTCTTGCTTACTTAAAATCAAAAGATGTTGAAAAATATAACAATGTAATTGAAAAATTATCTCTTAGAAAATAATTTTTACATTCATTTTTTAATAAAAAAACCAGAAAAACTTTGTTTTTCTGGTTTTTTTATAATTCTTCTGATTTATAATTTATTAAATCATCTGCAAATGTCATTTGAATTCTTTCTATAAATCTATCTATTACCATAAAATCATGATTTTGCACTTTTAATTTTAAATCAAAAGACATATACATATTTCATAATTTTTTCGATAATATTTCATCTATATCAATTTGCATAGAAAATATTATTTCTGTAAGTACTTTTAATATTCCAGTATTATTTTTGAATACAATATTGATATGATATCATAATTCTTCGTCTTGAGTTCCTAGAATATAGGCTGGTAATAATCTATCTTTATTTACTCAACTGAGAATTTTACAATCACGTCTATGAATCGTAAATTTTCAAAATGAATTAATATGCGCTACGATTTCAAGTGGTAGAGTTCTTCTACAACAATAACAACGTTTATAATCTAAGTTGGACTCACCTCAAATAATAATATTATTTATACTTGTATCGATTTCACAGATATCTTTTTTATCTGAAATATCTTCCAATTCAACGATTTCATCATTCTTTTTTTCTTCAATTCTATCAAAAATAAGCTGGTTTGCAGCAATTATTTTCTTTATAACACTATTTGGATTGAGACTTAAATTCCCTACTTGTTCAAGTAATTGCCAACGTTCTTCTTGAGAATAAACTCTATCATTGAGATTTTTTAATAACGTCATATCCTTATCTAGTCACTCGTGTCAGAGTTTTTTGAGATATTTATTTACTAAATCTTTTCATCTTTCTCTGTGGATATCTTTATCTTCTTTTTTCAAAAATCATTTAATTGCATTTTTTGCTTTTGCTGTTTTTACAAATCAAATCCAAAAAGGATTTGGTTTTTTATTTTTATCAATTACTAATTCTACCCTATCTCCATTATGAAGTTCTTGATCAAGTGGATGAACTTTTTCATTCACTCGAGCAATACTTAAATGATCTCATAAATCAGTATGTAAATAATATGCAAAATCTACTGGAGTTGATCCATGAGGAAGATTAATGAGATCTCATTTTGGAGTAAAAACAAAAATTCTATTTTTAAATAGATCAATTTTAAGTGACCCCATAAAATCATTATCTTCCAAATTTTGAGCTACCTCTTTGAGTTCTTTTACCCAGTCAACTTCTTTTGAAACTACAGATCATCTTTCCTTATATTCAAAATGAGCTGCGACTCAAATATCCGAATATTGTTTCATTTCAAAAGTTTTAATTTGGATTTCAGTTGGTTGTTGTCTATGTTGTTTTAATAATCAAACAACTGTTGTATGGATACTTTTATATCCATTTGGCTTTGGCAATGCTATATAATCTTTGAATCTATATGGAAGTGGAGACCATTGATTATGGATAATACCTAAAGTTTTATAACAGTCAGATAGATCTTTTACAATAATTCTTGTCCCAAAAATATCATATAAATTTTTTATATCACTGAGTCATTTTTTTTGCATTTTTTTATAAATCGAAAACATAGATTTTACTCTGTAATCGATTTCAAAATTTTCTATCTCATTTCAAATAACTTGAGTAATTTCTTGTTTTGCATCTCTCATAAATGCTTCACTTGATTGTTCGAGCGATTTGAGTTGTTTTGCTATATTTTTATATTCTTTTGGATGAAGTATTTTAAAACATTCTTCATCAAGAGAATTTTTTAAGTTATAGAGTCATAATCTATCAGCAATTGGAGAAAATATATTGAGTGTTTCGAGTGCAATTTTTTCTCTTTTTTCTGGTTTTGGATGATATTTTAAAGTTTGCATATTATGAAGTCTATCTGAGAGTTTCACAAATATTACTCTCAAATCTTCTGCCATAGCGATAAACATTTTTCTCAAACTTCCAATTTCACGCTGCTTTCATTTATAACGAACATTTGAAAGTTTTGCTAATCATTCACATAAAAATGCTACTTCATCTCAAAAGACTTCATAAATATCTTCTTTTGTTTTTGGAGTATCTTCAATAACGTCATGTAATAAACAAGCTTGAATGGTATGAATATCTGGTTGAAGAGAAAGTAATATATCAGTTGCTTCTACTGGATGAATAATATATGGGTCTCCTGATTTTCTCATTTGCCCTTCATGCGCATCACGAGCATAAATATACGCATTCCAAATTTGCTCATGAATATGAGCTGGAGTGTAGCCTGTCATATATTTTTTTACTTTTCTAATGATGGATTCGACTTTTTTATCTATCTTTATATACGACATACTATATTTATTAAAAATATTTATAATAGAGTATATACTTTCTATGAAGAAAAATCAACTCTAATTTTTAATTTTTTCTTTACTTCGTTTCAAAAAATTATATTATAAAATAGTTTATATACTATTTTTATACTTCCTATGAAAAATATTTCAAATAAAGCCTTTACGCTCGTAGAATTACTCGTTGTTATTACTATCTTAGCTATTATTTCAGTAGTTGCATACCAAAATTTTGGTGGTGCAGTTGATAAAGCAAATGCTGGAAGAAAAATTGGTGACGTTGCTACTATTGAAAGTTCATTAATGCAATATAAAGCTGATAAGAATTATTATCCTAAAGTTGGTGAATATTCATATGAAAATTTATGGTGATATACAGGTGCAACAACTGCATCTAAATCAAATTTAATTCAAGTTACATATGATGGAGATTCTATTGCTAGTGTTGTAGCTTCTAATGGTGGTGGAACAATTTCAGGTTCTGGAACAATTGGGCAAATTGGTGCTAAAGGTACTATAGGGAAAGATCAATTAGGAAAATATTTATCAAAAGATTTATATGATCCAGAAGTTGGTGATATAAAAGTTTGATCAAATGCAGATATGATTGATCAAGGTATTGGTAGATATGTTTATGGTGTTTATAAAAAATCATTTAATTGGACTTCAAATAATCAAGAATGAAATTATTATAATATAGCATTCACACTGAAACAAGAAGGTGAAGAATGATATATTACAAAAATTGTTTGAGATTATGATAAGTCGAATTTTTCTAATCCAGAAGATTATCCAGAAACATTAATTGGTTCAGGCCCAACAAATGTATTACTCAATGAATCAATTCAAAATGCTTCAAGTAATTCAGGTGATTATGGTATTCCATATGCTGTTACTGATTTTGCACAATAAAAAAATCCCTTTTGGGATTTTTTTATTTTTCTAAAATTGTGATAAAATTTCTGTCATTTTCAAATAATCTATTTTCTATTATTTTAAATCAAACTTCTTGAGATAATATTTTTAGTTCATCTAAAGAAAAACAATGATAATATCTATCGTTTCAAGCGAGTTTAATATTAAAGTCTACACTCCCAAATTCATTTTGAGAATTTTCTATTTCAGCTTGTGAATATCTTTTTTTATTTAAATCAGAATTTAAGGCCCAATTTGTCATAAAAATTCTTCATCATTTTTCTAATAAATCAAATGCTTGTTCTAAAACTATTTTTCTATCCGCAATATTTTGTAAATGATGAAAAGATGCATAGAAAAAAATATCAGAATATTTATTTTCTAAATTATCTAAATCTAACATATTTAATTCATCAAAATTGAAATCTGAATAATCTTTTCTAGCTTCTTCGAGTAATCATAATGATAAATCAACTCCGTTATAATTATTTTTATTTATTTTTTTTCAAAAGATATTTATTAATTCTCATAAAAATCTTCAGTTACCACATCAAACATCTAATATTTTAGTAGTATCAAAAATATCTAATTTTTGTAAAAAATATTCCATTTCTTCCCATTTCATATTTTTACGAGATTTCGAAAATGTCTTTGCAAAATTATTATAATCTACCATTATTTATTTTATTCTATAGTTAAAATTACATCTTTTCTGGCATATCAATACCAAGAATTCAAAATGATTCTTTGAGTGTTTGAGAAAATACTTCTACGAGTTGTAAACGAATCATTTTTTTAGATTCATCTTCTTCATTTAAAATATGTACGCTATTATAAAAACTATTAAAAGACTTCGTTAATTCAAAAGCATATTTACATAAATGGTGAGGCATATTTGTATCTGCTGTTTTTGATAGTATTTCTTTGTATGAATTTAAGTTTTTGACTAAGTCTATTTCTTCAGATTCACAAAATTTTCAACTTACAGTAGAATCTAAATCATTTCAAAAATTTTCTAAAATTCTTCTCGCTCTTACGTACGCATATTGAATATATGGTCATGAGTTCCCTTCAAAGGTCATAAATTCATCCCAATCAAAAATCATATCAGTTTCACGAGATTTTTTTAAGTGACCATATTTGATCGCTCAAATTCAAATAATTTTCCCTAAATTATCTAATTCTTCTCAAGAAATATCATCTCTTTTTTCTAAAATAATAGCTTTTGCTCTATCTTGAGCTTCTTGGAGTAAATCTGACATTCTGATAATATTTCATTTTCTCGTAGAAAATGGCCCATCTTTTCCAGAAATAAAACCATTATATGCATGAAATAACTCAGTTTTATGATCTTGCGTCAATCCATCTAACCAACCAGCTTGCGTTGCTATTTCAAAAGCTTGTCTAAAATGAAGTTGCTGACGTACATCAACAAAATACACAATTTTGTCTGGTGACCAATTTTGGATTCTATACTTTATACATGCTAAATCACTTGCTAAATATCCATGGGTTCCATCTCTTTTTTGTAAAATACAAGATGATAGTTTTGATTCATCAGAAAATTCTACTCAAACAGAATTATCATCGTTTTTTGTTGCAATTCCCTTTTCTACTAACTCATCTACAATTGCATGCATATCGTCTGTTAAATCTGGATAATTTTCCATCTTTGGGAGACCTAAACCTTCATAAAAACTCTCTCAAATATTATATTGAGGAAATACATTGAGTTGATTAAGGTTTTCATTCATAGCTTTTATAGAATATGAAGTGAACTCTGCCCAAAGTTTTTTTGATTCCTCATCACCTTGAGATAATAATTTAAAAGTATTTCTTGCCTGTTCTTCTAATGATTCATCATTTTGAGCCTCTGCTGTTATTTTTACATATAAATCGAGTAAATACTCAATTGCATTTTCATGAAGTTTTTCTTCTTCTCACCAAAGCTTATAAGCAGTAATCAGTTTACCAAAAATAATACCCCAATCTCAAATATGACTATCAGAAATAACATTATACCCTAGATGTTTATAAACATTTATCATTGCCTGCCCAATATTTGGAGTACACATATGTCAGATATGAAGTGGTTTTCCTACATTTGCACCAATATAATCGATAATAATTTTTTCATTATTTCAAATATTTGAATATAAATGTGCTTCTAAATTTTCATACATATTTTTGAGTGCATCAACAAAAATTTGTTTAGAAACTTTGAAATTTAAATATGGTCCAGCTGCATTTGCATCTTCTATTAATGTTTCACTTTTTAAAAGTTCTACTAATTCGTTTGCTATTATCGCTGGATTTTTTCTTGTATCTTTTGATAAGACAAAACAACCAAAAGCAAAATCTCATAGATCTTTTTTTGGTGGAAATTCTAACTTAATTTCTTCTAAAGCAATATTATAATTTGTTTGAATAATAGTTTGTAATAATTGTTGAATTTGTTTTTCCATATAATTTATAATATATAATAAATTTTGCGATATTATACAAAAAAATCATAAAAAATAAATATTTTTTGTGATTTGAAATGCATAATAATAAAATTCTTCTTGATTATTAAAAGAATAATGATATATTTTGAAAAGTAATATATATTTATTAATTATTTATATAGTTTAAGTATGACAAAATTTACATTAACAAATCATAAAGATCAATTATTTGAAACATCTATCTTTTTTCAACATTCTGAAAAGATAAGAGAGATTATAGAAAAATTAAATTCTAAAAGAGTAGTTATTATTAATGGAATTCATAATGCTTGAAAAACAAGTATAATGAACGAACTTATAAAAAAAATCTGAAGAGAAAAAGAGGTTTTTCACTTTGATAAACATTATGATCTAGAAAATCAAATTAAATCTTGATATGATTTACAAAAATTCTTTATTCAAGAAGTGAAAAGAAATACTCACATAAAAATTATTATTTTAAAAAATATAAATAAAATTGATAAAATAAAAGATTTTTTAAATTTTGTATACCTAGACAGTAGCAAATATAAAATTATAATCATTTCAAATACAATTAAAATAAATAATTGTGATGAAGTAAATATATATCCAGAAAAAATAAATAATATTTGAAAATATTATGATATAGAAAATCAACTACTCTATGGAACATTTCCTGAAGTACTCCTTTTGTGACATAATCATTTTAGAAAGAAGCATTTAAAACTTATGCTCAATGATATTTTCACCAAAGATATTTATCATAGTTTTTGAGTAAAAAATATATGATTATTTGATTTTTTTATTCGTTATTTATCTAAAAACAATATGTTCTTTTCATTAAGAGAACTTCATAAATGCATAAATATACATATACAAATATCACTAAAAACAATAATAGACTATACAAGTTTTTCTCAGCAATCAAAAATAATATTCTGAGTAAATCCATATGATTTTAAAAAGTGAAAAATAATATCTACGAAATCAAAATATTATTTCACAGACACTTGAATGAGAAATTCATTATGTTTATTTTGTAATTGCCCTCAAACAAGAAAAGAAAATTTGCTTTTTCAGCAACTCTTAGCATATTGATATGAAGTTTTTGCTGGAATTAATTGAACCTATGAATTTAATTTTTATATTAAAAAAGACCAAAAAAATATTTGTATAAATTTTTGAGATTTTCAAGATAAAACAGAAATTAAAAAAGAAATTAATAAATTAAACAAAGTTCCAGTGAATTGAAAAAAATATTTAATAACTCAAAATATTGAAGATCTCAATATTAGGAAATATATATATGAAGATGTCGAAATAATTTCCTATGAAAATTTATTTAAAAAAATATTTTTTTCATAAAAAAAACCTAACTTTTAGTTAGGTTTTTTTAGTTAGAAGAATCATCTTTCTTAAATAAATCGTCTCTTGTTATATTTCAATCTCATTGACTTACAACTTTCACTTCTCATGTTTCACTATCTTTTTCTATATAATTTACAATCCCATCGAGTATAGCATTTCTTTTATCTGGATCAGATATTCACATTCTTCTAAATGCTTTATCAAAATCATTCTTATCAAATCATCATATACTATTAGTATCAACTAATTCTATAGCAATTTTTTCATAATCTGATTTATCCTTTATTTCTCAATTTTCAATTGTTAATAAAACTGTTCATAATTTAACAGAGTTATTTGATACATCTTGTACTTTTAATACATCTTCAACCATTCTTCAAGAATTTGATGATTGAGCAGATGAGCCAAAGTAATCTGGTATTTCTGCACTTGTAATTCTTTTATTTCAAGCTAATACAGATTTAGCACTTACTTTTGCATCTCATTCGATAAAATCCCATGCATCTTTCATTGACTCTATATCATTCACTCTAATTTTATTAATTTTTTCCATAGCTGCAGCTTGATTTATAACTCATCCTTTTTCTACATATTGCTTTAATTGTTTTTTAATAGCTTCTACAGAATGTCAATTAGTAACAATTTCATCTAAAGTTCATTTACTACGTAATTGATCTAAGATTGGCAATACTTCTTCATATGTTCAAGATACTTTATTTCAAAGCTTAACAATTTCTTCATTTCAACCTCACATATTTGAAAAAGGTAATTTTCAAGCTAATTCCGCACCTTTATTTGACTGAGCAGTTTGAAATGAACCCGCATAAGTACCTGAAGCATTTTTCAAACTCGTCATACTTTGCCCTCCAAATATTGGAGCATATTGTGGCGATTTTTGAATCAGTCAACCAACTTGTTTCCCAAACGAAGCAATTGGTTCAACCACAGCTTGAGTAATCTTACTTTGGTTAATTGCGGCCATCACAGCTACCCAAAGTACCGCGAGACCAAATAATTGCATAAGTAAAGTCCCAAAACCAGATTTCATTACATCAAATAATCCATCTGTTTGTTTTCAACTGGTAACAAAATCACCATACATATCTAAATTAAAGTTTTTAAGAATAGTGATTCTTTGACCATTTCAAGCATCTTTTGAAATTTCAGATCAAGAAGATGTTCCAGGATAATCTGAAGAAGTAACAGGTTCTTTTTGATAATCTACAAATCCATCAGAGTCAGATTCATTTGAAAAAGAAGATCCTGCTACAAATATAAATAATAAACCAAAAGCAAGTGCAGCTGATACATATACAGGAACCATAGCCAGTGACACAAATTCACTTATACTAAACTTCCCTTCCATAAATCAATCTTTTGATTTATCAAAGAAATATAATAGCCCAAATACTGGTGAGAAAATCATATACATCCATAACCACATTCATCTTACAAATAATGCAAGACATAAACTCACCATGAGTATAAAATAAATGATAGCAAATAGTAAAATAACAATTAAGTTTATACCAATTTTAAATAAACTTGTGAACGAATCTACTTCTTGGCCATTTATTTGACTAAGTTGATCAAGTGAAAAGATTCCATATGTATAAATATTAAGTAAACCATATACTCCATCTGATTTTAATAATTCAGCAATTGAAGTAGTTCCTCCACATCAGCTTGTATTCGCTGTATTTGCAGATTGATCTTTGCCTTGAGATTTAGATACAACAATGTACGTTGTACAAACTGGTTTAGCTTTAATTTCCTCCCAAGAATTTGTAGGAGAATTTGAAAGTACATCATACGGAAGCATCAATACTGAAACCGATAAAAATGATGAAATAGCTATCACTACTTGAACAAACATCCAAGAAAATGGAACAATAAGTACTCAAATGAAAAATTTTGGAAGTGCTTGTTTTAATTCCCATTTATCTCATTTTCAAATAATATTCATAAAAGCTATAATAATAAGCAAAAATGCAAATATTACATAGACTATATTTGAAATCATAATCCATAAATCTTTTAAATGAACATGTAATCAAATACCTGTACCATTTGTCCAACTCGGATTTAAAAATAACCCTACTATACTAGAAAGCATCCCAATACCTGTTGAAACAGTTTGAATTAAGGCATTGTATAAATTTGTTGATTCTGATTCTCAAGCAGTTTTTACACCTTCATTTGCTAAAACTCAATCAGTAGAAATCATAAAAAATACAGCAATAAATGCTATATAAAATAGAGTTTTTTTATTTGTTTTCAAAAAATTTAAGATTTTTCCAATCAACATATTTTCGTTGTAAGTAGTTATTTGTTTCCTCGAGGGATATTTCTAATAAATAATACCATATAATTTTAGTAGGTGCAAAAAATAAAAGTACAAAAAAACTAGACTTTTGGCAAAGTCTAGTTTTAAAATATATTTTTTTGATAGATTTAAATGTATTTTACCTGTTATCCTAATTTTTTCTTTAATAATTCATTAAAAATTTTAGGATTTCATTGCCCTTTAGAAGCTTTCATACATTGTCATACAAAGAAACCAAAAATATTTTCATTTCATCCTTTATAATCTTCAACTTGTTTTGTATTATTTTCAATAACGCTATCTACGATTGCTTCGAGTGCTCACATATCATTTTTTTGTCTCAAGTTTTTAGCATCAACTATTTCATCAGCACTTCCACCATTGGTAACTAATTCTTCAATTACGAGTTTAGAGTTTGTTGAAGAAAGTTCATCTTTATTTACTAATTTTATTACTGTTGCTAACTCTCAAACATCAAATTTCAAATCTTTTACAGAATCTAATCCTTCAGTTTCTTTAATAATTGCTAGTAAAATAGTAGTAATATAACTACAAGATTTTTTAGGATCTTGAGTTAAAGAAACTAATTCTTCAAAGTAATCTGACAATTCACTATCACTGGTTAATAATCTTGCATCATCTTCTCCGAGTTTATATTCTTCTAAATAACGAAGTCTTCTTGTGATTGGTAATTCCACTTTCATAGCTTCAGCTTCTGCTATAAATTCATCTGTAAGATTTAAAGGTAATAGGTCTGGTTCTGGAAAGTATCTATAATCCATAGCATCTTCTTTTGATCTTTGAATAGTTGAAACTCATTTTTCATCATCCCAACCTCTTGTTTCTTGATCTACTTCTCATCCAGATTCTACCACTTTTACTTGTCTTTTGTACTCAAAATCAATCAGTCTTCAAATACCATTAAAACTATTCACATTTTTATGTTCCGTTCTAGTTCCAAAAGTAGCGCTTCATTCTGGTCTAATGGAAAGATTTACATCACATCTCATTTGACCTTTTTCCATATCAGCATCTGAAACACCAGCAGCTCTCATCATTTTTTGTAATTCTCTCAAAAATTCCATTACTTCCTCTCTATCTCTAAAAACTGGATCAGTAACAATTTCCATAAGTGGCGCTCATGCTCTATTATAATCACAAAGAGTTTTCCCACCAGCATGTGTTAATTTTCATGCATCATTTTCTAAATGCATATGATGAATACCAAATTCTCTTGGTTCACCATTAACAATAGTTTTTACACTTCATGCTCATACGATTGGATCATATAGTTGAGTAATTTGGTAACTCGTTGGATTATCTGGATAAAAATATGTTTTTCTATCAAAACGTGAGTGTTTATTTACTTCACAATTCATCATCATACCTCAAAGTAGACCTAGTTTCACTACATTTTCATTTAATGCAGGCAGCATTCCTGGGAATCCCATACAAACTGGACAAGTATTTTCATTTGGTTCTACATCAATAGAAAGTGCATTTTTACATCCACAAAACATTTTTGTATCAGATTTAATTCTCATATGAATTTCTAACCCTATAACTTTTTCGTATTTCATCGCTATTTCAATATTTATTAAATATTTTTTCCTTAAAAAATTATTCTAAGAATTTGTTTTAATATACAGTAAAAAACAAATATTTCAAACTAAAATTATAAAATTCATACCCAAATGTTTGCTTTTGATGTGAAGTGTGATAAAATATTTCTACATTAATTTTTAAACATTTGTAAACATGGAATTACAAGTAAAATTACATTTAGACAACGAATTAGAAGGATCTAAAGAAGTAGTTGAAAGACTTATAGATGTGAACTTAAATAACAAGTTAGATAGTTACTTGAAAAAATTTAACAAAGAAGATTCTGAAGGTACAATGGAAATTTCACTAGAAAAAAATAAAAAAGGTGAATTTAATGGTAAAATCCAAGCTAGCTTCGATGGAAATTCTTTTAGATCTGAAAGAGAAGATTTTAAAAAATTAGACGACTTAGTAAATCATTTATTTGATCACATTAAAGTACAATTAGCAGACTAAAAATAAACCGAAAAAATAAAAATCAAGATGTATACATCTTGATTTTTTTATTTTACAAAATTTCTCATAAAATATAATCCATCACTGGAAATCATTTATAGGTGAGAATAATTTTATTATTTTTTTCTTCTAAATAATTATTTTTTAAAAAATAATTTATTTTTTTATTATCGAGTTTATTTTTTGTTTCCCCAGTAATTCAAGTTGTTCTGAGTTCAAACATAAGATTTTCTATGAAAATATCTTCTTGAGAATTTTTTTCGAGAATAATATTTTTTCTCGCATAATAATCCATGAAATTTTCACTATTTCTGAATCGAGTATTTTCGAAATATCAATACGCTCAAAGTCAAAATGCAAACATATTTTTGTGTGACCAATATGCTTTATTGTGTTCACACTCATAATCTCATTTTGCATAATTTGAAATCTCATATTTATGAAATCAAAAATTTTCTAAAGTTTTCTGAGTTTGTTTATACTCATCTTCAAAATCTTCATCTTTTAGACCTAAATCTACCCAATTTTCAGGATAGGTAATTTCATCATATTTATGTTCAATAATCTTATCTGCTTCATAATATTCTTCGAGCATATACACAGAAATATGCGTAATAAAATCGTATTTTACTAAAATATTTATAATATCTTGAGAAATTTCTCATTTTGATACATAAGGCAATCACAAAATAAAATCTATAGAAATATTTTTTATATTTGTACTTTTTAGATTTTCTAATGCTTCAAAAATATCTCATTTATTTCCTCTTTGAATTTCATTTAAAGCTTTTTGATTGAGTGTTTGAACTCACATAGAAACTCTATTTATTCCTACTTTTTGCCAAGCCGAAATATTTTGTTTCGTTGCATTAGTAGGAGTTGTTTCGAGAGTAATTTCAATATTTTCATCAAAAATATATTTTTGTTTTAAAACCTCGAAAATTCTTTCTAATTGTGAAAAATTTAATACTCCAGGAGTTCATCAACCAAAATATATAGTTTTTATTTTTTCTTGAGAAATATATTTTGAAGTTTTTATTTCTTCAATTAAACTTAAAACATATGTTTCTATTTGTAATTCTTGTAATCTTCAAATAGAAGCGAAACGACAATAACTACATTTTCTATCACAAAATGGGATATGAATATAAATGTGCATAAATTTTTATTTTTTTATATATTTTAAATAAAAATTATTTTATTTAAATTAAAATTAATTTTTTCTATTATAAATAAAAAAAACTTCTTTGAAAGAAGTTTTTTTATTTACAGTCGATTGAAAGGTTTTGAAGTGTAGAATATTTTTTTTGAGAACATAATATTTCATCTTGAAAGTCTCAAAAATTATCAATATAATTATTTGGATTATCTAAAACTCAAATTATATTTTCATCAAATTTATTTACAATCCCTTTATCAAATGAAACTAACGGGTGCTGCGCATTATAAAAGTCATTAAGCGTTATGTTATATCCATCTAAAATTTCTTCTTGTAACATACTATCTTCTAAAGAAAGTAGAGCAGGAAGATAATATCCATACGCATCGAGAAATGCTTCGGCTCATGAATCACTCGTTAAATATTGTAAAAATATATTTGAAAGTTCTTGATTTTCAACATTTTTAGATTTCACAAAATAATTATAATTTACTAAAGTTGAACCACTTGTATTAAAATAAAATGGGAAACTTTCTGCAGCTAATAAAGATTTTCTAAATCATTTTTCATCTATTTGTTTTACTAATCTTGGAAAACCTGCAATCATTGCAATTTCACCTCTAGCAAATAAATCTACATTATTTTGATCAAGTAAAACCATATCTGCATAACGTTTATTATAAGTATTTTCTCATTGTTCATCACCAAAAATCATATATCCATTGAGTGCTGCTTTCATTTTTCCATCAGTGACTTGTGCAATTGATGTTACGTTTTCTTCAAAAAGAAAGAATTGTGAAATAATTTCTCAGACCATTTCAACGGTAGAACCATTCCCCATTCCAAGTGGAATATTATTTGGATATAATTCTCTCATTCTAGAAATAGCTGATTTTAAACTCGAAATAGAATCAAAATCTGTTTGTTTAAGACGTTTTGCACGAGAATAAAAAATACCAAGAGTTTCATATCCGACAGGAATTCATTTTAAAAATTCTATATTTTTAGGTTCATCAGTTGTATCATCTACTATTGATGATATTAAATCTTGAGAAAAAACATTATTATATTTTTTTCTAAAATCATTTGGATTTACAATTTTTGGATCAATTCAAAAAGTATAATCCACTAATAAAGTCGAAGAATCTGAATTATTAATCGTGAATAAATCAGGTCATTTTTCTTTTGCGAAGGCAGAAGCAAGTGCTAAAGTATATTCTTCATAATCATTAAATGTTTCTATATTTATCTGAGTATTTTTATATTCTGGAAATTTAGATTTAAAGTTTTCAACCACTTCTTCCATCGGAGTAACTGCATCTTGATACATCCAAATATTAAATGTCTTTATATTATTTGCTGTTGTACCACTAGAGTTTTTATCACTATTTAAACTTGCAACAAGCCACAAAATTCATAATAAAATAACTCAGAAAATCACTAAAATAATTATTTTGTTTTTATTCATATTTTTATTTTATATTTGATAATAAATGTAAATGGATATGCATAACTTCTTGTCAGCCTTTTTCTCATACATTAAAATGTAATTTATATCCTTCTTCCACTGCTAAATCTTTTGCTAGATTTTTTGCAACAAAAAACATTTCTGATATAAGTTCAGCATCTTCAGGTTCCAGATGATTAATAGTAGGAATTTCTTTTTTTGGGATAATTAACAGATGAGTTTTTGCTTGAGGTTGAATATCTTTGATAACAATAATTCTATCATTTTCAAGAACAATATCTGCTGGAATTTCTCTATTGATAATTTTTGTAAAAATGCTCATGTAATTTGTTTAGTAATCTATTTGTGTATAATCGTTTGTCCCATTTGAAAAGTCTAAACTCGCTGTTGTTTGACTGTCATATTGAGTAAAAATAAATATGTATCCTAAAATAGTCAAAGTCACTAAAAATATAAATAAAATATTTGTGACTTTTACAATATTATGAGAAAAATTCTTAAATTTATAAGAATGTAGTCTTGAAATAAAAAATAATCACCAAGCTAATGTTAAAATAAAAGTATAAATTCATAAATAGACAAACAGCATAAATTTCAAAAAGTTATTTTTAAACCAGACTTATTATATAAATCAATTCCTTTTTATTATATTTGATATTTTTTTTTTGCAAATTTAATAACTCTCTGTTATAATAGTAAAGAACTATAGATTTAATTTTTGATATATAAAATTATGGCTGAAATTACACATAATGATAAAAAATTTGTGATTTCTGATGAAATTCAAGCACAATATAACGAATTAGTACAACTCATTCTTGATACAGATTCAATGGATGACAACGAAAGACAATACTGGTTTGATATTATGCCCTCAATGACGGATGAACAAGTAGACAGACTTTTTAATATCCTAGATACTGAAAAGAAAAAACTTCAAGAACTAGAATCAAAATATCAAGAAGAAATTAAATCTCTCAACGAAAAACACCTTATAGAATGGCAAGATTTTCAAATGAAAGATAACAAGAAAAAAATCAAAGACGAAGAAGCAAAAGATAAAGATTCTGATGCTGATGACGTTTTAAATATGTTAAATGATTTGTAAAAATTAGAAAAAACCCACTAAAATTAATTTTAGTGGGTTTTTATTTTTGAATATACATAATAAAATAAAAAAACACTCAAAATAAATTTTGAGTGTTTTTTTTGAAATTCAGGGAATTAGAAATCTGATTCTCCTTTCATTTCTTGTTCAACTTCTTCAAGATGTTTTTCTGAAATATCAATTTCAGCTTCTTCTGGATCGAAGTATTCTTGTTCTGGATCAAATTTATTTTCACCAGTATAATGTTTTCATGCAGGAATAAGTCTCCCGATAATAACATTTTCTTTCATTTCTTTAAAGGTATCAATTTTACCAGATACAGACCCTTCAACAAGAACTCTTACAGTTTCTTGGAATGATGCAGCTGATAGCCATGAATCAGTATAAAGTGAAATTTTTGTAATACCTAAAAGTAGTCTTTCAGCAATACCTGGTTTTTTTCCTTGAGATAGGAGTACATCATTTTCATTTTTGAATTTGATAATATCTACAATATCTCCTGGGAAGAAAGGAGTATCACCTTTAGATGTAACTCTTACTCTTGAGAACATTTGTCTTACTACTAATTCAATATGTTTTGAATTAACTGTTTGACCTTGAGATGAATAGATAGATTTAATTTCATCAACAATATATTGTTGAGCTGCAATTACACCTGCAACATCCATAACTTTTTGAAGATTTAGAGAACCTTCTGTAATTTTTTGACCTTTTTTAATTTGGTCTCCATCTTTTACAATAAGAGTTCTTCAGATATCAAAGTTATATTCAAACTGTCTATTTTCTTTATCTTTAACGACAATACAACCTTCTGAAACTGCTTTTACTTCTCAAGCAAATTTCGTAGTGATTTTTTGTTTATCTTTTGTAGATCTCGCAATAATTTGTTTTGCTTTTACTTCTTGACCAACTTTTACAGCTATATCAAAATGTTCTTCAAAATAATATTCATCAGTCATTAATTCTTCTGCAGTAACAGTAACTGTTAATTCTTTATCTTTATGTTCAGTAGAAATTAAACCATCAATATCAGAAATTTCTGCAATAAGTTTTGGCATTCTCGCTTCAAGTAGTTCTTCTACTCTTGCTAAACCTTGAGTCATATCTCAACCTTCTTTGGCAACTCAACCCGAGTGGAATGTTCTCATCGTTAATTGCGTACCAGGTTCACCAATAGATTGTGCTGCGATAACCCCAACTGGAGATCCCATAGTTACTTCTCTTGTAGTTGATAGATCAATACCATAACATTTTTTACAAACACCTCATTCTGTTTCACATGTAGCAACACTACGAATATCTACTGAATCAATTTCATTTTTAGTGAGTACTTTTAATACATCAATATCAATTACAGTATTTGCTTCAAATAAAGTTGTTCCATCTTTTACCACTGGGTTTGCTAAAGTATGTGAATAAATTCTATCTTCGAATTTTTCTTCAAAACTTCCTATTTTTAGACCTTTTGTAATAGTTTTATAATGAACTGTTTCACAATCATCTTCTTTAACAACAATATTTTGAGATGAATCTACTAGTCTTCTTGTTAAGTACCCAGATTGTGCTGTTTTGAGTGCCGTATCTGATTTCCCTTTTCTTCAACCATGAGTGGCAATAAAGTATTCTAGAGATGAAAATCCTTCTTTTAGAGTAGATTTAATTGGAAGTTCGATTGTTGCACCTGAAGTAGAAGCAACTAAACCTTTCATACCACACAATTGTGTAATATTCCCCCAGTTCCCTCTTGAACCTGAATCAATAAAGTTATAAATATGATTTTTTCCATCAAATAATTGTTTCATATCTGATTCGATAACTTTTTTAACTTCAGCCCAAATAACAATAGATTGAAGATATTTTTCTTCTTCTGTTAAGAATCCAGTCCAATGATGTTTTTGAATATATTTAACTTTTTCAGCAGCAGTTTCTAATAATTTTTGTTTAGATTCTGGTACAACCATATCATCTTTAGAGATAGATAATCCAGAAATAGTAGAATATTTAAAACCAAAGTTTTTAATATCATTTACTAATTTTGCTGTTACTTCACCACCTAATTCTTCAAATGATTGAGATAAAATTCTTTTTAATACTCATTTTGTTAATTTTTCATTAATAAAACCTAACCCAACTGGTACAATTTCATTAAATAATAATCTTCCATAACATGTATCAATAATTTCACCATTAATTCTAACCTTAATTGGTGATTTTATACCAATTACTTCAGCATCATATGCGTTAGCTACATCATTTAAATCTTTAAATATTTTTCCTGCACCTTTTCCAGTTTCATCAATAGCTGTTACATAGTAACATCCAAGAATCATATCTTGAGAAGGTGTAACGATTGGTTCACCTGAAGCTGGAGCTAATAAGTTTTTCGAACTTACCATTAATTCTCTTGCTTCTGCTTGAGCTTTATCCGTAATAGGTAAATGAACTGCCATTTGATCCCCATCAAAATCGGCATTAAATGCAGTACAAGTAAGAGGATGTAATTGAATTGCCTTCCCTTCAATTAAAACTGGTTTAAATGCTTGAATTGAAAGTCTATGAAGCGTAGGAGCACGGTTCATAAGAACATATTTTCCTTCAATAACTTCATCGAGTGAATCCCAAACTTCTTTTGAACCTTTTTCTATAAATTTTTCAGCATGTTTAATATTATAAACATATCCATTTTCTATTAATTTAGAGATAACAAAAGGTTTAAATAGAATTAGACCCATTTTTTTAGGAATACCACATTCATCCATATTTAGATTTGGACCAACAACGATAACCGATCTTGCAGAGTAATCTACCCTTTTCCCAAGTAAGTTTTGTCTAAAACGACCTTGTTTCCCTTTTAGGATTTCAGTAAGTGATTTTAGTTTTTTCTTATTAGCAGTAACAAAACCTGATCTATTTGTTCTTGTTTCCCCAGTGATAAGCATATCAACTGATTCCTGAAGCATTCTTTTTTCATTTTTTAAGATTACATCAG
The DNA here is from genome assembly GCA_963926055.1 of uncultured Patescibacteria group bacterium. Taxonomy (GTDB): domain Bacteria; phylum Patescibacteriota; class Gracilibacteria; order BD1-5; family UBA6164; genus CAJXJP01. The sequence goes on from CAWUVK010000002.1 coordinate 64,190, forward strand.
GAGCACCAAGCTCAATAAGTTTTTTCAGTCTATTATTTCTATTAATAACTCTTCTATATAAATCATTTAGATCAGATGAAGCAAATCTTCAACCATCAAGTTGAATCATTGGTCTTAGATCTGGTGGTATAATTGGAAGAGATTCAAGAATAAACCATTCTGGTCTTTGTCCTGATTTCAAAAGATTTGATGCAAGTTTAATTTTTTGCATAATTTTCTTTTGTTTTACTTGTGTAGCAGTTTTTAATTCAACTTCTTGTTGTTCAATAAACCCTAGTAAATCAATTCTTGAAAGTAATTCTTTAAGATGTTCAGCACCTGTACCACCTTTAAATACATGTGGAAATTTAGATTCTAAAACTCTATATTCTAATTCCCCTACAACTTCTCCTGTTTTTAGATTTTTTAAACCATTTCTAAGTCCTTCAAACTCTTCCATAAGTTCATCTAATCTTGACATTACTTCTACTTCAGCAGCAGCAAATTTTTTCGGAGTAAGCTCTCATGCTTCTTTTTTGAGTTTTAATTCATTTACTTCTCTTTGAAGTTCTTTTTGCATTTCAGATTTTGCAACTTTATATTTATCTTCAACTTCTCTTAATGCTTCTTCTTTTTTTTCTTCAAATACATCAGTAATAATATATGATGCAAAGTAAACAACTTGTTCTAGTTTTTTTACTGGAAGATCTAAAAGTAAACCAATTCTAGAAGGTACTGATTTTAAATACCAAATATGTGCAACTGGAGCATATAAATCAATATGTCCCATTCTTTCTCTTCTTACTGATGTTTTTGTAACTTCTACTCCACATCTTTCACAAACGATACCTTTGTATCTAATTCTTTTGTATTTTCCACAAGCACATTCGTAGTTTTTTCTTGGACCAAAGATTTGTTCACAGAATAAACCTCCTCTTTCTGGTCTTTGAGTTCTATAATTGATAGTTTCAGAAATAAGTACTTTCCCATGAGAAAGTGATCTTATTCTTTCAGGAGATGAAACTCCTAGTGCAATCCCTGCAAGATTATCCAGATTTTTTCATTCTGTGATATCTTTTTTTCCGATATTTTTTCCAATTTCAGAAAAGTCAGTGATTTTGTCATTCAGAAAGTTATCTAAACTTTTGTCAAACATTCGTTGTATATTTAGAGGTTAAAAATTGAGAGTTTTGGTAAAAACCTTGAAATTCAAGGCTTTTACACAAAATTATTTTTTATCTTCATCATTTTCATCAAAAACTTTGTTTTCAATTCTGATAATATCTTCATATCTTTCTTTTGCTAAATCATTTTTTACTTGTAATTCTTCTTTATCAAGAAGATCAAGATCTAAACCAATAGCTTGTAATTCTTTAATAAGAACGTTGAAAGATTCTGGAATATTTGGTTTTCTGATAGGAGCATTTTTAACAATTGCTTCATATGCTTGAGTTCTACCAGCCACATCATCTGATTTGATTGTAATCATTTCTTGAAGAATATTTGCAGCAGCATACGCTTCTAGAGCCCACACTTCCATTTCCCCAAATCTTTGTCCTCAATTTTGAGCTTTCCCACCAAGTGGTTGTTGAGTAACCATAGAGTAAGGTCCAACAGATCTTGCATGCATTTTATCTTCAATCATATGATGAAGTTTTAACATATATTTAACCCCAACCATAGTTCTTTCTTTAAATGGTTCACCAGTTTCACCGTCAAAAAGTTGTACTTTTCCATCAGTATTCATATCTGCTTTTTCCATTAATTTATTGATTTCATCAATTTTAATACCATTTAGAATTGGTGTTGCTACTTTTATTCCTAATTTTTTTGCAGCCATACCAATATGAGTTTCTAATACTTGTCCGATATTCATTCTCGAAACAACCCCAAGAGGATTCAGAATAATATCTACTGGAGTACCGTCTTCCATAAAAGGCATATCTTCTAAAGGTACAATTTTTGAAACAATCCCTTTATTCCCATGTCTACCAGCCATTTTATCACCTACTTCAAGTTTTCTTGTTTGAGCAATATAAACTTTTACTTGTTTAAATACACCAGTTGGTAAATTATCACCATTTTCTCTTTTTAATACTTCAACTTTTAATACTTTTCATCCTTGACCAGAACCAAGTCTTAAAGAAGAATCTTTAACATCTTTTGATTTATCACCAAAAATGGCTCTAAGTAATCTTTCTTCTGGAGAAAGTTCTTGTTCTCCTTTTGGAGTAATTTTCCCTACAAGAATAGAACCTCATTCTACATACGCACCTTCTCTAATAATCCCATCAACATCTAAATCTTTTAATTTAGCTGAAGAAACATTAGGAATATCATCTGTAGTTTGTTCGGGTCCGAGTTTCGTTTCACGAACATCAAGAGAAAACTCTTTGATATGAATCGATGTATACACATCTTTTTCAACTAATCTTGATGAAATAATAATCGCATCCTCAAAGTTAAACCCTTTCCAAGGCATATAAGCAACCGTTAAGTTATTCCCAACAGCTAATTCACCTTTTTCAATAGCGTGACCATCACATAAAACATCTCCTTTCTTCACTTTTTGACCGTGAGAAACAAGTGGTTTTTGGTGAACAATCATATCATTATTTGATCTAGTAAACGTAATTAATTCATACGTTTTTTTATCTCCTGAGTTATATAAAACAGTAATATGTTTTGCATCCACTCCAATAATTTCACCATCATCTTCAGCTAATACAACATATCCTGAACCTTCACCTACAATTCTTTCCATACCTGTACCTACAACTGGAGATTCAGCTTTAATAAGAGGAACAGCTTGTCTCATCATGTTTGATCCCATTTCAGCTCTTGTCGCATCATCATGTTCTAAGAAAGGAATAAGAGAAGTTTCAACTGACATTGTTTGTTTTGGTGAAACATCAATATGAGTAATTTCTCTAATAAATGCAATAGTTGGTTCATTTCCAGCTCTTGCTGAAAGTCTTGTATCTGTAAAATTTCCAAATTCATCAGTAGCAGTACCGGCTTCGGCAACTGTTAATTTTCTTTCTTGGTGTGCATCAAAATAATCGAATTTTTTTCCTAAGAAACCTCTTATTTCAATTTTTTTTGCTGCAATTTTTTCTTGCATTTGTTTTGCTTGAGCCTCTGTAATAATAGATTTATCTTCTACTATAACTGTTTTTTTATCATCAGCAATAATATCACCTAAAGCAATTCTATTAATAGCTGATTTCCCATCATTTTTTACATCATGTTCAATAACTCTATATGGAGTTAATAAAAATCCGTATTTATCTACCTTTGAGTATGATGCAAAGTGAAGTACAAGACCAATATTTGGTCCTTCTGGAGTACAAATTGGACATATTCTCCCATATTGAGTCGGATGAACATCACGAACTTCAAATGAAGCTCTTTCTCTAGTTAACCCTCCTGGACCCATAGCAGAAACTCTTCTTTTATGACCAATTTCTGAAAGTGGATTTGATTGATCCATAAATTGTGATAATTGAGAAGAACCAAAGAATTCTTTTAATACAGCAACAATAGGTCTAGAATTGATAAATGTACCTGGAGTAGCATCATCTAATTCAACTATTGTCATTCTATCTTTCGCAATTCTTTCCATTCTCGCAATACCAACTTTAATTTTATCCATTACTAATTCACCAACTGATCTCACTCTTCTATTTTCAAGGTGATCAATATCATCTAATTTATGATCTTCAAATTCATAAACTAAACCTAAGTAATATTTTAAAGCTGTAACTAAATCTGTAGAATTTAAAAATTTTCCATTTTCATCTTCATATTTAGCTTCTATACCAAGTTTTGATGCCATTTTTAATCTTGCAATTTCTCCAAGATCAAATCTTTTTTCATCAAAGAAAGTCACATCAAAAAGTTCTTCAACTCTTTCATCTGTAGCTAAATCCCCTGGTCTTAATAATTTATAAAGTGTATGAAGTGCTTCTAATTTATTTGTTGTCTTGTCTTTTTCTAGAGTTGGAGCAATATGATTTGCAATAATATCATCTCCCATTCCACTAAAAGCGTCTAAGATTTCTGCATTTGATTCTAAACCAAACGCTCTTAAAACTACTGAGATTGGTAATTTTCTTTTTTTATCAATTTTTACATTAATAATACCTTTTTTCTCAATATCAATTTCAAACCAAGAACCTTTTCCTGGAATAATTTTTAATGCGTGACCATTTTCACCAAATGTAAAGAAAATCCCTGTAGATCTAATAATTTGATTTACAATAATTCTTTCAATACCATTAACTACAAAAGTTGCTGATTTTGTCATAACAGGAATTCCTCCCATATAAACATCTTGTTCTTTAATTTCACCAGTTTCTTTATTGAGCATTTCAAGTCTCACTTTTAACGGAGCTTCGTAATTTAAGTTTTTTCTTTTACATGCTTCAGCATCATATTTAGGTTCTTCAATAGCAAATCCTTTATAGTAAATATCTACTTTTTCCCCAGAAAAATCTGAAATAGGAAAAGATTCACTAAATACTTTATCGAGTCCTGTTTCTAAGAAATCTTTATATGAATTTAATTGTACTTCCAATAATTCTGGAATACCTGCAATTGATCTATCATCAGTAAAATAATGACGACCTTTTATTTCATATAAACTTCCAACTTCTTTGGTTTTTGGAGTTGTTTTTTCCAACATACAACAAGTCTTGGTTATAAATTTAAAATATAATTATTTATGCTTATGAAATATTTTTCCACAGTTCACAAATACATTATACTTAAAATCAAAACGGAATTACACAATCGAGTTTTTTTGACTTTAAATACGCAAAAAAGCGTACCACCCTTTCAGAATTACGCAATCGTAGGTGATACAAACGGCAAGATTATATACAAAAAGCCAAAAAATACAACTATTTTTCGGCTTTTTTTTTGAATTTTATGTTAAAAACTTTTTTTGTGAAAAGTCTTATTTTTGAATATCTGAATTTTCTCAACATTCATAAAAATTTGCTAGACTTTTTCTGGCATGAATAACATCACTTATAACAATTTTATTTTCAAAAAAAGTAGGTAATACTCTAGATCATTTTTCTCTCATTGCATTATAAATACAATAATCTTGCTGATAAGTTCATTCATTTATATCTGATTTTTTATCGAAACAATTTCACGTATAAATAATTCTCTTTCCAAAACCATCTAAGGTTTTTAGATGATACGATATATTACATGAAGATTTTTCATGATTTACATAAATAGATATTCATATTACTACTAAAAATATAAATATTATTAGCATAGGTGCTTTGATTTTCATATATTATTAATACAGATTAAAGCCGCTCCTTAACTTACAGGAGCGGTTATTATATTACTTAGATAACTCAGTGGCAAGATAATAAAGATCTAAACCATTAAGAGTGTCTACATTTGGATTCTCTTCCATAATAGACTCAGAACCAAAGGTACAATACGGTTCTGTATTCGAATTTGGATACATTATACCATCGTCAGTGTTAGTATGCATAGCGCCTAAGGTATGCAATAATTCATGTATCATAAATCTTCTTTTTTCATTTGCTGTATATATATATATATATATGGAGGCAATAAATTATTAATGAACACTTCTCGTCCAACCATTGCATTTACAGGAGCAGCTGCAGCAGCAGGATATTCAAGAGCTCTTTCAAATTCATATTCTCCAAAATTTATATATTTCATTTGTATATCCACATACTCTGAATATGTAGATGTAGTACGAAAATTTAAATTTAAATTAAATCGTTCATCTGAAAATAAACCATTCAAAACATAAATTGCAGATGAAGTAGCATCTCTCCAACTATTTGGAACATTAGATTTAAAATGAATCACTATATCTGCTAGTTTTGATTTATGTGGCAACTCGGTATGCATTCTATAACCATTTTGGCAATAATCAACAGCAAACACAGAACCAGATATACTTAGTAGTACTGCAGCCAAAGCTGCTTTTATTTTTGTATTTTTCACAATAAATTTCCTCTATTTGTGAGTTTTTGTTACGTTTGTTTTATGTTTCAATTAATACTTTTCATAAAAGCAAGAACGATGCTATTTAAAATAAATTGTATGTCGAATTATTTTTCTATAAAAAATTTTTAAATTATATATTAATATTTAATTTTATTATTAATAAATTATATTTTAATTAACTCATATCATTTATCTTCAATTATTTTTTCATCTATTTCATATTTCACTGGAGAAAAATTTTCTAAGATTTTTTCATCAGAAATAATTTCTCCGTCTTGTTTTTTTGTTCTGTGGATAAGATTATAGCGAAAATATTTTCATTGAGAAAGTACAAAGCTATGAAATTTTTCGTAGACATGGAGTTTAAATTTTCTTGGGAAATCTGATAAAATTTGTCATTTCACATATTTTTCATCGGTCCAAAGTTTGATTTGGATTGGATAATCGAGAGTATTTTTTACTTGCAAATCAACGTAATTATAAAAAACGGTTGCTCAACTGGCAAATGGTAAAACTCTCCCAGAATCTGGAAAAATATCGTATGAATGTCTGTGACGCTCTAAAATTTCTACTTCTAAATGCAAAAACATCCAATAAAGTAAATTTGAAAGTTGGCACAATCAACCTCCAACTCAGATTCAAACTCAACCATGATTTATCAAAACTCCATCAAGATATCATTTTTTATAGGTTGGTTTTCACACAAGATGCCAAAAAGAAAACACTTCTCCTGGTTGAATAATTAATCCATCGAGTTTTTCGATTGCAAGAGAAATATTTTTTGTTTTATTTTTTTGTAATTGCATATCAACATTTCATAATTTTCTCATGAGAACTGATTGATGACGAATATTTATATATTTTTTATAATTATTTTCATCACGATTTTTTGCTATATTTTTAGATACATTTTGAATATTTTTTCTCGTTCTTCTTATAAAAATAAAAATTATTCTCATATATGGAAACTGAAGCGAATATGATGGTTTTGTTTGAAAAAATTTATTTACTAAAAATTTTATTCTATCTTTATACATATATTATTTTTTTATAATTATTCTAAATAATGTAAAATTTTGCAGAGATATTACAACTGTTTTTATAATCATACTCATGAGATATTAAATGGACATTAAATTTTGAAAGTTTTTTATATTTCATCATAAAATAAAAAATATATTAAAAATAATTTTTAATATATTGTCTAGTATATTTTTTTTCAATTTACTGTACTTTTTTAATATTTCCTTAGTCTAGAGTTACGAATTTTATTAATAAAGAATAATTTATGAAAAAAATATTAGCAAGCTGATTTGCTTTGGTTTTACTTTCAAGTTGCGGTACAAATACTTTTGAAACGCCAGAACAAGCATTATTAGAAAACCAAAAACAAATAGTAGAAAAATTAGAAAAAATTTCTGATTTAACTCCAGCACAAGCAAATTCAACGGGGGAAATGGATTTTTCAATTGAATCAAGTGACCTCAATTTAGCAGCAATTATGTCATATAATTTTGATGCAAATCAAGAAACATGAGACACAAGTGGAAATATGAATATTTCTGTTAATGGAAATATCGATGAAAATATGGGATTACCTGTTTCTAATTTTGCAGGAAAACTTGATTTTGATTTAATTGCATTAAAAAATAAATTATTTTTTAAAGTAAATAATTTAGATATTTCTCAACCAGCTGAAGATCCTGCAGTTGCTATGATTACATGATTAGCGAGTCCATATTTAGAAAAATGGTATTTCATAGAAGATGCTCTCAATCAAGTACAATGAGCCAACTTAAATATGATTCAATTTCAAAATGAATTTATAGAAGTACTTAAAACGCAAAGATTATTAAATCATGTTGCTACAAATGAAAATGAAGAATTTTATGATTATGAAGTTGATATAAATCCTGAAACATTAATAGAAATTACTAAAAAAATAAATAGTTTATCAGCCAGTGACGAAAATTCTCAACTTACACAAGAAGATTTTGATTATATTAAAAGTGATATCCAAACTCTCAACGAAAAAACTCAAATGAATGTAAAAATCTCAAAAGAAAATGTAGAACATTTCATTTTTACAATTACTGATCAAAATGCTACTTTTACATTAGAAAATAATAAAACAAATATTAATGCTCAAGTTGTTGATGTAAATGCAGGTATAAAATTTGATTTTTTAGGAACAAAAAAAATAGATGGTATTTCAGCTCAAATAAAAGCATCACAAGCTGATAATGAAATTTTATCTGGGACAATGTCTGTATCTACAGATGGGAAAAATACAAATATGCAATTTGAAGCTACTGTTGATTCTCAAGGTGAACAAATGAAAATTAATATGAATCTTGATGACTTAACTACTCAAAATAAAATGGATATAATAGCTCCTGAAAACTCAATAGATTTTCAAGAAGTTATCATGGAAGTTATGGGAATGATGATGTGATGAGTTCCTATTCAAGGAGAAACATCTTTTGAAAATAATATAGCAAATACAGAAATTGCAGAATAAATTATTTCTCAAAATATATATAGTTTTAAAAAACTGGCACAAAAAATTAATATATTGTGTCAGTTTTTTATTTTATAGAATTAACAAATTGCATAATTTTATTTTTCACTACAATATTTATAATATTATTTTTCAAAAGAATTTTTATGAGTTTTACGAGAAAACCAACACAAGAAATAAAGAAAAAACCAAGCCTTATTTTTAGATTTATAAAGTTGTGTATTTGGATCAGTATTTTGATTTTAGGATACATTTATATTTGATATTCAAACTTTAGTTCTGCTATTTTAATAGAAGAAAAACAAGAAATTATTATCAAACAACAAGAAAGTTTTAGTGATCTTTCACAAAGATTATGACTCAATGAAACATATTTAAAATATTATATTTCAAGAAATAATCCTGAATATTCTCTAAAAGTTGGGAGATTTGAAATACCAGAAAATGCAAAAATTGAGGATATTTTAGAAGCGCTTCAGAAACCTATTTTTGACACAAGAAATATTACTATTTTAGAAGGTTGGAATATTTTTGATACGGATGAATATTTATATAATCAAGGATTAATTTGAGAATGAGAATATATTGCTTATGCGAGAAATCAAGAAAAAATCACAGCATTAAATGAATTTTTCCCATTTTTAGATAATCTAGAAACACTTGAATGATATTTATATCCAGATACCTATACGATTGATCCAGCAACTTTTGCAATAAATAAATTTGTTATTTTACAACTCGAAACTTTTGAAATAAAAGTGTACAATAAATTATTTTCTGCATCAAATCTAAGTTTAAAAGATTTTCAAGATATGGTAAATTTAGCAAGTATTGTGGAAAAAGAAGAAAAAAATTCTGCAGAAAAATCTACCGTAGCAGGAATTTTGAAAAAAAGATTAGACGAATGATGGATGATTTGAGCCGATATAACTGTTTGTTATCCGTATGAACTTACCGCACACGAATGTAAACTCATAATCACAAAATATTTATACGAAAAGACAGAATATAATACCAGACAAATGGTTTGACTTCCAAAAACTCCAATTTGAAATCCAAACTTTGAAACAATCAATGCAACAATAAATTACAAAGAAACTCCATATTATTATTATCTCCACGATATTCAAACATGACAAATTTATTACGGAAAAAACAACGCAGAACACGAAAGAAATAAATCTTTATACTTAAGATAATGCAAAAAATTCAAGAAAAAGATGAACAAATCAACAGAAAACACAGAAGATTAATTCAAAAACTACAAACTATTTGGTTTTATAAATTTTTTCTCTCAGGTGTAAAAACTATTTTTTCACCAGTAAAAAAATTTATAGTTATTTGATGAAAATGATTTTGAAAAATAAAATGAATTATTTCACTTTCTACATTTAGAATATTTTGAAAAAAAATCTGATATATTGATGATTTTGTTATTAATAATAAAGCTCGCTGAAAATGACTGTGAAAAAAATTAATGATTGATACACTCAAAAAATCTCAGGACTCTCAACACGATTATGTGACACTAATCAGTGAAAAAAATAGAAAAGCTTCTCATCATTTATATAAAAAAGTCTGATTTAGTGTGATTAGTTTGTGAGCATTTGTGTTTGCGTATAAAAAGATCAAGAAAAATAAAAAATAAAAAAATATTTCCTTAAAATAAAGGGAATATTTTTTTTGTTATATAAAAGAAAACTGCTATAATTATTTTAATTATTTTTTGAAAAAAATTTATGAGAAAAATTTTAGGTATTATTATAATGTGTATAATTTTTTCTTCTCAAAGTTATGCAGAAGAATTTAAAAAAGTTGATCAAAATTTTCTTTCGAGTTGTTATCAATATTATGCAGAAATTCCTGGGAAAAATTTCCAAGAAAATGAAATATTTGTCATCAATTGAGATTTTAAAGATCTTGTGATAACTCAATCTGAATATTTTTCTCGCGTACAGTTATTTGATACTGTTGAGACACAATTTAATTATAACAGCGAAAATATTTCTGAAATAAATTTTTTACTAGATGAAAATCCAAATACATTTATTCAACTAGATACGAGTGAAATATCTGAAATAATTTTAGATTTTTGAGAATTTATTAGTGAAAAAACTATTCAAATGCAATTTAATTTTGAAGCAAAATATCACGATTTTCAAATTTCACTGAGTGCTGATAATCAAGAATTCATCGATGTAGATGTTGCAGATATCTGAGATTATAGCTTTAAATACATACGTTTAAAAATATTTAAAGATGTAAAAACGACAAATGATGAAAAAATAAAAATTTCTCAATTATCATTTATAAAAAAATCTTACGAATATTTAGTCGAAAATAATTGAGATGATATTATGAAAATTTATACACAAAATACTTGTGTAGAAAAAAATATTATCCCAAAATATACTTCAAAATTATCAAGTTCAGTGGATACAAGAAAAATAAATATTTATTATGAAGAAAATCCATTTTTAGTAGAAAATCCTGAAAATGATTCTGACTGAGATGGTGTTTTAGATAAAGCCGATAATTGCATATTTATATTTAATCCAAAGCAAAATGATACTAATAGTAATAAAGTATGAGATCTTTGTGCTGATGATGATAATGATGGAATTAATGGAAACAAAGATAATTGTTTAAATATTTATAATCCAAAGCAAACTGATATAAATAGAAATAATATTTGAGATGATTGCGAATTTGATGCTGATAGTGATGGCGTTTTTGATAGCTTTGATAACTGTAGAAATATTGCAAATGCGGATCAAAAAGATACTGACAAAGATACTATTTGAAATGCTTGTGATAATTGTAAACTTTATAATCCAAATCAGCGTGATGTTGATGAAAATAATATTTGAGATGTTTGTGACCAAGCAAATCAAAATCTACAACAAAATGACGATGACAATGATGAAATAATAAATAATCTCGATAATTGTAGATATATTTCAAATAAAAATCAACTTGATAATGATAATGATGGAGTTTGAGATGCTTGTGATAATTGTAAAAATTTTCAAAATAGTCGTCAAATAGACTTTAATCAAAATTGAATCTGAGACAAATGTGAAGATTCAGATACAGATGGAATTGAGTGATATCTAGATAATTGTATCAATAATTATAATCCTGACCAAAAGGATGATAATAATAACGGAGTCTGAAATGTTTGTGAAGACGATGACAATGATGGAATAATTGCAGCAAATGATAATTGTGCGTTCAAATATAATCCTGATCAAACTGATATAGATAAAGATGGTATTTGAGATGTTTGTGATACAAAAGACGATAGATTTCTCGAATCAAATAAAACTATTTTTATACTTCTATTCGTCATATTAATCGGTGTATTTGCTGGAGGAATTTTTGCACTTATGAAAAAAATAAAATAATTTAGTATATAACATATAAAAGATGTTTCAATTATTAAACAGAATTTCGTGGCTTCTATCAATAGTCATCTGATATATATTTTTAGAGGTCATTAGTTTTTGATTTTTGTGATATTCTTCTGCTATTTTTTGAATTGTAGTCGGAATAATTTTTAAACAATTATTTCTTTCAAAAGATTTTATAACGCAAAGATTAGAATTCTTTGCAAATGCTGTAGAAAAAAGATGAGAAAAAAAATCTGAAAATAAATTATCTCAGGAAACTACTCTAAAAAATGAAAATACTTTCGCAGAAAAATCTGAAAAAGTAACATCTAGTTCTCTACAAAATTCACAAGAAGATGTAATTCAGCTGGCTTGTGATAAAATTTCTCAAGATTCTCACGACATTAAAAAAACTATTTGAGAAGAAAAAAATCTTGAAGAAGAGCAAAAATATGAAAATAAGTTATCTCAAGAAAAAAATATTATTTCTCAAGAGATAGAACTTCCAACGCAAAAATCTCAATTTGAAATTTATATTACCAAATTTTTCTCAGAAAATTTATTAGCAAAAATTGGTTCTATATTAGTTTTCTTATGAGTAGTATTTCTTATGAGTTTGATTTGGAATCAAATCCCTTCTATTATTAAAATTTTAATCTGATTTTTTATCTGATTTTCTATCTATATATCTTGAGTAGTTTTAGATAAAAAGTGATATACTGGAGAATCTAAAATCTTACTTTGAACATGAATTTTAATAAATTTTCTCGTTATCTTAGCTGGAAAATATCTCATTTCAGGTTCACTCAATATAGCAGAAAATAGTTCAACTGGGATATTATCAAGCACAGCAACTTTCATATTACTCATATTAAATACTGTTTTTGCTGTTGTAACATCGCTGGTATATAAGTCGAGAAATATTTTATTATTTGGTTTTGCTTTTGCATATCTCAATCCATTTTTAACTGGTGCCAGTAGCGATACTCCCTATTTATTAGTTGGATACAGTTTAATTATTTCTCTTTGAGCATTGTTTATTTGAGAAAAACAAAATGATACAACTTTAAAATATTGTGCATTTATCGGATGAAATCTATTATTTTTACTCGCACCGTTTAGTGAAAATATTGAATGGATTACAAAAATAATCGCAAGTGGTATATTAGCCATCTCAAGTTTTTATTACTTTTATAAATCGAGTTCTAGAAACTTACAAAATATTTTTATTGGAAATTATATATTTATTTTTGCATTATTATTTTTCGGAAATTTAGAAAATATCCTGAGTGAATCAAGTGGATTTATCATATATTTAATAAGTGTTTTAGGCTTTTTTGCTTGAGGAATATTTTTATTTCTCCGTCAAAAATTACCAAATATTTTAACTATATTTTTTATTCCACTTTGAATATTTTTGCTCCAAATATTTTATTGAATAAATGATTTTCTCACTATTTGATTCGCAATATTTGTTTGTACATATTTTATCAGTTTCTTTATTTTAGAAAAATACATTCCAAACAAAATAAAATATATTTTTTGGATTACTTTAGCAATATTTATTATCATCATAAATGGTTATAGCTTCAATCTCAATATAATAACATCATTTGAAACATTCCTCACAACAGCAATTATTTCAATACTATTTTTAGTGATTTGATATTATCTCGCTGTGAAAAAAGATTTATGATATCTATATAGTATTAGTACTTTTTGAAGTATTTTGATGTTATTACCAATTCTCACAAATAAAGTTTCTCAAAATTGAGAAAATACGCTGATGATTTGATCAATTATTACCATAATTATTTTTGCCCTCTTAAATATTTTATTTTCTTTTGTGAGTAAAAAATTTAGAGAAAATGAAAATAATCTACAAAATATTGTAATAGCTACTATTTTATGAGTATTATTTATAGCATTTCAACTCTATAGTTTCTGAAATATTTATTTCCCTTGAATAGCAACTTGATTCAGCTTTTTAGCATTTGCTGGATTATATTTTATTCTTTCATATGTGATGACTTTAAAATTATGAATTCAAAATATTAAAGATTCTCAATATTTCAAAAATATAGTTATGAATTATTTATTTATTTCTATTTCCCTACTGACTCTGAGTATTGCATTGATATTTTCAAATAATCCTGAAATTATTTCAACAGCTTGGATTTTTGAAGCGAGTATTTTATTTTATTTTTTCACAAAAACCAAAGAAAATAAAATATATATTCTTGCAATGATATTATTTATTATTGGGACATTATTGCTTTCAAACTTATCAGTAGCAAGAGCAGATTATATATTTTTGATACCATTTGCTTTAATTTTATGAGCATATATTTTGAATTTGAAAAATCTCGATTTTCTTGAAACATCACAATCAAAAGTCATTCACGATGTTGTTCATATTGTTTGAATGTGAATATTATGAAGTCTACTCATCCAAATCATCCCTTCAACTGGACAATGATATAGTTTAGTATGAATATCTTTATTTTTAGCAATTTTAGCAATTTTATATGCAAGATTTTCATCTCATATTTTAAAACTTATAATAATTTTTTCGCTTGGAATATTAAGTTTGTATCATATAGTAAGTTTTGAAAGTATTATTTCTTTGATCGATAAACAAAATTTAGAATATCTCAGAGTGTTACAATATTTATGTTTTGTGATTATTTCAGCAACAGTATTCTGATTTACAAAATCAAATACTTTGAAAACATATAATCCATTTATGTATGTAGTCTATACTTTTTACACACTGATGATTATTTCATTATTTATTTTAGATATTTTTGAAATTACATTTGCAGTAACGATATTCTGGTGAATTGTAGCAAGTATATTTTTACTCTTTGGAATCAGTAAAAATAAAATCAAAATGAGAACTTTATGATTATATTTACTCGCGTTAGTTCTTGGAAAAATATTTATTTATGATATTTGGTACGGATTAGATGACGCGATTAGTAGAGTTATCGCGCTGATAGTTATTTGAATACTTATGATTATTATTTCAACTCAATATTCTAAAAAATATGGAAATAATATTGCCTGAGAATTTGATATCAAAAATTTATATAATAAATAAAATAAAAAACCAGCAAATTAATTTTGCTGGTTTTTTTATGAAAAATATATTTTTTGAGGGTTTTCTAACGCTATAAAATAATTAAATATTTTTTCTATTGCTTTATAACGCACTTGTCATTTAATTTGATTAAAATTTCATCTTTTTCAAGCACAATCTGCATAAGAAAAAATTTCTTTATTATGAATAAAAATAGTTATTTTAAATTCATTTTCATTTGGCTTTTCTTCAAGAATTCTAAAAATTTTATTTCATCATTTTAAAATCTTCGTTGAATCAATTAAATTTAAAATTTTAGGAGCATTTATATTTTCTTGAGAAAAAATATGTTCTTTCAAAAATATTTTTAACTTTGTATCATTTGAAAATAAAATAACTCAAATAATCCATCACCAATCTCCTTTATCATTATTTTGGATAATTTCTTTGATCCTGTCTCGTAAAACACCTGGTATTTTTCTTTGTTTGATCATACTTGCTTTTATATGTGCGGTCATATCTGATACACGCGCTTTTTCTCAAAGTCTTTCATCAAGATTCTGGATATATATTTTTTCATCTTGCTCTCTATCAATTTGTGATCAAACTGTTTCTATATGCAGACGAACCATATTTGAATGATTCGCTATTTCTTTGAGGATTTTTTCATCAAAAGGATTTTCTTCTCATCTCAAGAAATTTTTTAAAATTCTATGAATTACCACATCCGCATATCTACGAATCGGAGAAGTAAAATGTGTATAATTTTTTACTTGCAAACCTTCATGAATTCATTCGAATAAAGTATAAAAACTTCTTTCTCACAATGATAAATGTTGTTTGTATAAAGCATCCAAATTATTTTCACTCATATGTTGCCCTGTTACACAATTTGCTAAAACCATAAATGATTCTATGATATCATGAGAAATTTTTTCTGCATGGGATTCAGACGAATTTTGCGATTTTTCTCACAGATGTAATCTTCTTCATTCTTCGGTATATCAGATAATTCCTCATTTATTTCTTCTGTTAATTCTGAGTTTATCACTAATTTCACGCATTGTATGAAGTGTTTGATGGAACTGAGAATCTCCATCTACAAATTGTTGTGAAAATCCTGCATAATCCATACGAGAAAGATTTTTAAACTTAGATTCATAAAATTCATAGTTTACAATCTTTGCTTGATTATCTAAATCTATTTGCAAACTCATAGTATTTTTTAGACCATTTTGGTTGAGAGAAATCACTTCATTTGATAATTCTGGTGGAAACATATTTAAAACTCACGAACGTCTATACACACTCGTACTTCTTTTCATAGCTTCCAAATCAAGAGGTGAATAAATAGGAATAGTTTCACATACATCAGAAATATGCACCCAAACACTATATCCATTTTTTGTTTTTTCAGCCCAAATTGCATCATCCAAATCTTTTGATTCGAGTCAATCAATGGTTATGGCTTCTTGAAATTTTCTATCTTTTGCTTCGTCAATAATTCAAAAATTTAAAATATCATCAACTTGTGTTTTTGCTTCACGAGAATAATGCGTTGGAAATATAAAATTTTTTCATGCTCAAGTAAATATTTCTTGAGGAATAGAAATTCACATAAAATTTAAATCTGAAAAAAATAGCCTCCCTATAATTTATTTATAAAATATTTTATAAATAAAGCAAATAAAAAACCAGCAAAATTGCTGGTTTTTTTTATAAACTTAAATAACATAATCTCGTTCTTTTAAATTAGATACTACACCTAATACAAATGCTGTTCGAGCGCATTTAAATTTTTTTGTAGAGTCTTTAGAAAGTATTTCGATAAATCCATCTGGAATTAAAATATCTTGAGTTTCTTTATAACTCAAATACACTTTCATCGATTCTTCTTCATTTAAAGATTCCAAGTAAATATAACCTGAGTGATATGCTTCACATGGATTAATACCTTCCCAGCCACTAGAAGCTTGTTCAGGTAATAGTGCCATAATATCATCTGACAACTCATCATCTTCATTCATGTTAATCTTCCTTTTTTTGAGTAACACAATATTTATATCAATATATTACTATTTGTCAAAAAAATACTCTATATAAAATAAAAAAATCTTATTAATAATAATAAGATTTTTTTTATTTTATAATTTCTTGAATTATATCAAAAAATGTATCAATTTCTTCTTTTGTATTATAAATATACAAACTTGCTCTGACTGAATGAGCGTGACCGTAGGTTTTAAATAATGGGTGTGCACAGTGTTTTCCAGAACGAACGGCAATATTTTTTTCTGCCATTATTTCTGCAATATCATGAGAATGAATTCCATCAATTACAAATCCAAATACTGAAACTCTATTTTCTACAGATGTTGAACCAATTATTTTAAACTGAGGAAATTTTTCAGCTTTTTGTAAAAAATATTCTACTAAATCGTGTTCGATTTGTTCTATTTTTTCATATCCTCAAATTGAATCTATATATTCAAAAGCTTTGAGTAAACTTACAGCTCCAGTAACGTTTGGTGTTCCTGGTTCATATTTATCTGGAAGTCCACATGATCTATATGAATCAAAATTTACTTCTGAAATAGCTCAACCTCCTGAAAAAGCACATTCCATTTCTTCTAATAAAGCTAATTTTCCCCATAAAACTCAGATTCCAGAATCAGCAAAAACTTTATGCCCTGTGAAAAATAAGAAATCACATCAAATTGCTTTTACGTCAACCTTCATATGTGGAACACTTTGAGATGCATCAACTACAAATAACGTATCTTTTCTTTTTAATTCTCAAATTTTTTGTAAATCAAAAACTTGTCCCGTTACATTTGAAACATGTGTAAATGAAATTACTTTTACAGAATCATCATATTTTTTTTCAAAATCTTCAAAATCTATATCAAAATTTTCATCAACTTGTACATATTCAACGTTTATCCCAATTTCTTCTTTTAAAATTAGCCACGGAACCACATTCGCGTGATGCTCTACAATCGAAACTAATACTGTATCACCTTTTAGTAATTTATTGTTTTTTCTCAATGTTTGAGCTAATAAATTAAGTGCGTACGTAGAGTTAAACGTATAAATAACCTCTTTAAAAGAATCTGCGTTTAATACCTCAGCCGTTTTAACTTTTGATTGTTTATACAAAGTTTCTGCATTTTGGGCAATATCGTACATCCCTCTGTGAATATTTGAATAATTGTTTGATAAAAAATCTGTAATCCCGTCAATCACCATTTTTGGTTTTTGGCTCGTCGCAGTTGAATCAAAAAATATTAAATCTGAATTATTTGAAAAAATAGGAAAATCCCCTTTAAAATTTGTCATTTTAAAATAAATAATAAAAAATGTAAAGTTCCTCACTATTCTAAGCATTTTTTAAATTTATCAAGAAAAAAATAATATAAGAAAATTAAAACAATCTATCTTATAAGGATAAATTATATTAATATACTTATTTATATATTTTTTATATAAAATAATTTGCAACAAATAAATAAATATATATATTCTTATAGCTTTCAAGTTAATGACTACTTGTAAGTATAACTAAAAAACTAAACATATAACAAAACAAGGAGCTCAGAAATGAGTATCAAAAAAACAATTATCGGTGTAGCAATTTTAAGTTCTTTTCAATCTTTTGCTAATGAGCCTAGAGATTATTCCGATAACTCAGGAGTACAACTATCTGGTACTGCTCGTTACGTCGTACGGCCTCAATTTGAAGTTAATAATCCAAATTCGACAAATACCACATATTACCAAAATACACTTGGTGATTTGATATTTGGAACTCAGATTAATAGTGGATATCAACATATTGCAATTGATATTTGGGAAAGTCCTCATGTTAACAATGAAAATTTCAATGTAACTAATGACTATCTTGGATTGCCTATGCCAGGAATTTTGATTGGAAAGACAAGAAATCATTACATATATGGTAACGGACTGATTTTTCTCCACCCTCAGGCTGGACGAAATAATCAAGATATATATTCTTTGTATCTCCACGAAGCGAATCTGATTGCACAACTTTATTTGAACGAGCAACGAGAGATGATCATCGACCGAAAACTGTAAGTAAAAATAGCGATTTAACGGATTACAATTATCGTTATGATGATGATGGTAGTTGTGTCTATAAAAAAGTAAGTTACGAGGCTCAACAACTTGTAATTTGGAAAAGGAATAATCGTTCTATACTTGTCGTAGGAGATATAGAATCAGATAAATTTAACACTAATTTAATTGGAAATGAAACAGACATGTTTCATTATACAACATATCTAAATCTTTATAATAGCTATAAATGATAAATGATATAAAATATTAGCAGGACTCTAGAGTCCTGCTCTTTGTACTGTATAAAAGTTAATAAACATGAAATTATTAAAAATTACTGTTGTATGATTCATTATTATTTTATCATTAATATGAATCTATATATACAAAAATTACTACTCATTTTTCCCAATATTATCATGTAAAGAGGATAATATTATCGAAATGAAATTCAAAAACTTAGATGAAATATTTAAAATCCATTGTTATAATTGAATCCATATGCAAAATACATATTCTATTTGATGAACTCTTTGATATAAAGATTCTGAAAAATATTGAATTGATTTATATTGAGATGATAATTTTATTTATATATGAAAATACAATAAAAATACTAAAGCTATCAAATTTTATTGAAAATTAGAATGAATTGATTCTTCAACATATCAAACATTAGAAGGTGGAGAAGGAATATTTACAGATGGTAATAAATTTTATTATATTCTCATTTGAGAAAAAAATAATGTTGAACCAAAAGAAGTCTTATTATTAGACCATGAAAAATTCTTTCAACAAAAATCAAAAGAAGAAAAAATACTAGATGAATGATATAGTAAATATAATAATTCTATATATTATTTTTACAGAACAAAGGATAATATATACTTAACTCTATTAAAAGATGTAAATTATAATAAGTTTTATCTTATGTCAAATCATCGAACATTATTTGCAAAAGATGGAAAAAATTATATTTTTAAATGAGAAATATTAGATTACATTGATTATGACAGTTTTTCACGGTTATGATATATATTTCAAAGTGATAAAAACCATGTGTATTCATATTTCAAAAAAGTTCATTGACTAGACCCAAAAGATACTGTAGTATTCAAAAGAAATAATATAGAATATATGTCAAATTGAGTACTCCTTTTTCAGCTATCTGATAATGACTGAAAGCCACTTACTGAAATATTAAAACTAAAAATGAATAATAAATTTTTAGAATTATACAAGGAAGAAATCTGGAAAAAACAAAATTGAATCTACTAAAAAAGAAATAATTCTTCACGAATTATTTCTTTTTTAAAATCACATATCTTGTAATAATTGTTTTTCTTCTTGTGAAGTATGAATGTAAATATCTCTGGAATCATAGATATCTTCCGCAATAGCAGAAAAATATTGTGACTTTTGAGATGAAATATAAATATTTTCTTTTCTAAAACATTTTGTATCTAAACAATAATTTGCTTGAGAAATATTTTGTGGAATATTAATTTTGGTATTTTGAATATATCATAATTCGATTGATTTTTCTGTAATCTGATGCCAAATATATCCAGCTCAGGTTATTCCGGTTACTCATGTCATTGGTGAATTATCATTGTTCCCTACCCAAACTCAGATAACTAAATCTGGATGATATGAAATCACAACATTATCGCGAAAATTTGAACTCGTCCCCGTTTTCACAGCCATTGGTACAGAAGTATTGAGAATAGAATTTACTCAAAAACTCAAATCTCTATTATCTGGATCAGATAAAATATCATATAATAAAAATTTCGTTTCCTCAGAAATATCATTTATTTCTCAGTCTGGGATTAATTTTACATAATTTTCAACCAGAGATTTTAAACTCATACTTGGACTTCACAGTATAAATGAATATCCATAATGTTCTGCTTGATATTCAAAATCAAATCATAATTTTTCATACCAGGCAAAAGATTCTTGTAATCATAAATGTTGAACCAGTCGCACAGAAGCATTGTTTAAACTATTTCAGAGTGCTTTTTTTAAACGAACTAAACCATAATTTTTTAAATTATAATTACTCGAGGTATATGATTTATCTCACTGAAAAGATTCATATTGAGTATCTAAATCAACTAAAAAACTTTCGATTCCAGCTCAATTTTCTAAAGCAAGTGCATATAAAAAAGGCTTAAGTGTACTTCACATTTGTCTTTGAGACATAATCACATCAACCTCCCCATCAATATTTTTTGAGTTAAAATCACGACTCGCTTGATAAATAAGAGTTTCTCAATTTTTAGGATTTACAGCGTACACAGCTGCATTTGTAACATTTTTATCTGCGAGTTGCTGCAAAGTAGTATGAATAATATTTTTTGTAAATTTTTGTAATTTTGCATCAATGGTAGAATGATTTTCTCACCATGGTAAAATATTTATACTTTGTTTTTTGGGTAATAAATATATTTTATTTTCAAAATTAAATCATAATTTTTGCTTTATTTTTTCAAAATAATTTTGAAAAAATAATTCTGAAGTATTTTCTATTCCTGGATATTTTACTAATGATAATAAAAGTACTTGTTCTTGATTGGTCAGAGCTGCTAAATTCTCTTTTTGGAAATACACTTCTATGGCTGATGAAACTCAGTAATTATTTTTTCATAAATAAATATTTTGTAAATATTCTTCTAGTATTTCGTCTTTTGAATAATATGCAGAAAAAATCAGTGCAAGAAATGCTTCTCTAGCTTTTTGTACATAGGTTCTTTTATTTTCTAAAAAATATTTATTTTTTATCATTTGTTCTGTAATGGTACTTCAGCCAGAAACAATACGAAATGAGGAAATATTATTTTTTAGAGCTCAAAGTTTTGAAAAAATATCAATTCAAAAATGAGAATAAAAGTTTTTATCTTCAATAGTAATTAAATGTTTTACAAAATCAGAATTTAAATTTATTTTTGAGGAATTTTTATATCAAAATTCATTTGGTTTATCTATAATTATTTCTCCGTTTCTATCTTGTACTAATATTCTACCCGGCTGATTTGGGTTATTTTCATCAAAAAATACTATGGGAAAAAAGCAGTAAGATATAAAACTTACTGCTAAAATTGCGAGAAATAAAAGTATTTTTTTCTTCATTATTTTACTTCTACATTACTAAATTTACTATGTGCTCTGGTTTCTGGTTGATACATTAAATATCCAGTTACTGGAGGAAGTGTGAAATTTCATTCATATTTTGGTCTGAAATAAAATTCATACACTAATTCATCATCATACACATATTTTGCATGTGCCATCGCACGATCTGGTAAATTTTGTGTATAACTCCAAACCCAAGAATTATTTTTATCCGCTTGCCCTACTGCTACACTTTGAGTTTTAAAATTTGATTGAATAATTTCAAAACCACTTGCTAAAAATTCTTCAACTACAAGATCGCTATGACGTTTATCTTTAGGAAGTTGTACACGAATTTCAGATTTATAAATTTGATCTTTTTGATATTTTCCATCTATAATTTCACTAAATACTCATTGGCAATCTGGTTTTTCCTGATTGAAAAAATAATATTTTTGACTGCATAAACCGATTTTTGTTTCATCATTGACCAAGAAATGTGTTCTAGAAATTTCCATATCATTACTATATGCTGGAATATCTTCTTTATTTTTTGGAACTTTATGAAACACAAAATCTACATACATTTTATCTCATCTTAGATTTGCTACTTTGAGATCAATTTCTCAATCATCATAGAGCATTTCTTCTAGAGTATATTTTTTTGTAATTACAGCTTGATTATCTCATGATTCAGAAAAAACTTCTCCTCTATTTTGAATTTTTCCGAGTGAAAATCCAAATGAATTTGATTTTTTTGTTCATGTATATTCTATATATTTTGCAAACGCAGTAAATGCTGCATTTTTTGTATTGGTAGAATAATAAAAACTTTCAAAATCATAATCATATAAATCCGCAATTTTATTTTCGATTACTGTTTCATCAAAATCTACATCAATAATTAGCTGAGTAAATAAGGCTTTATCAGTGATTCTATTCCAGTAATATTTTGAAGAATCATTTTCCAACATAGATTCAATTTTCATAATATTATTAGAGATTTTTTCTTCATATTTTTCAAAATCTACATGATATAATGCATATGTGTAGGCAATTAATTCATGTCTATCAAATTTAGAAGTATCAATATCTACATTCACATATTTCCCAGCTTGTGCCAATGCCCAAAATACTTCGGCTTTTTGTGTATTATCTTTTACATTTTCTAGATTTTGAGAAATATATTCTACAATATTATCTATTTTATATTGTTCTATTTCGACTCATAATTCTCTCATATCAAGCAAACTACGAAGTACATATGGTGTAATCGTGAGATTTGACTCATTATCCCCCTGCCAATAACTAAATCCTCCATCAGCATTTTGCATAGAAAATATTCTTTCTAATCCAGATGAAATATTTTTGTCAATTGTAGCAGTATCTAAATCCGCAGAAAGTAGAGAATTTAATTTCTTTGCTACTGCATTTGGATACGTACTAGAAACAGTTTGTTCGATACAACCATAAGGATACACCAACAATGTTTGAAGCGATTTTTCTAATCCGTATAATCTATTATTTGAAAATACTAGTTCTACAAAAGAATTTTGTTTATCAATATTTTTTGGTAGCTCAAATTCATCTTCATAGACTCATCCTGCTTGTACGACCTTAGTTTTTCTCTCACGAGAATATAAAACTGGAGAAGAATACACAGGAATAGATTTTTCTATTTTATCACTCATGACAATATTTTTTCATTGAGCTGTGATAGAATAATTTATATTTTGTGGATTTGAAATATTTTTAATTCTCCACGTTACAAATTGTTTTCCATTTTTTTCTAACACTATATTTTGATTTTGATTTTGGATTTCTACACCTTGAGCTTCAAATTTTATATCTAATTTTTGAGTATTTTCTGTAAGATTAAAAATATTTGCTCCCACTACGATTTCATCTTTTGTTCTAGAAATAAGTGGCATTTTTTCTTCGATAAGAATATTTTTCCTCACGGAAATAAATTCTTGTGAATTTCCAAAATAATTATCTTTTGATTGAGATAATGCAATAATACGAAAATTAGTAATATTATCTGGAAGTTCAAAATTTATTTGTGCTTTCCCATTTTCATCTGTGATAATATTTGCATCGTAAAATGCTGTATTTTTAAATATATTTCTTGTTGAAATAGCTGAATCTCATCCTTTAAAACTACCTAATCAACTTCATCCAACGATTCATTTTCTCGAAAAGTAAAAATTCTGAATCATTGCCACACTCGAAAGTTGAGTCTGAATTTGAAATGGAAGTTTTTTATAAATTTTTTCTAAAATATTTACATCTATGTTTCCGAGTAAACTAATCAGAGAATCGTCCACCACCATAAGTGTGATTTGCGATTTTTTAGGATTATTATTTTTATCACGAACTTCTAAATTTATTTCTACATTTTCTCTTGGAATATAATTTTGTTTATTCGTTTTAATAGAAATATTTGATACTTTTTCGCTTTTATCAACCACTATTTCTGTATAACCTACTTTATATTCTGGTGCTACATTTTCACGAGTATCCACCATTACAACTCAAATGTACGCGTTTGGTTCAAATGTTTCATCTACAAGGATTTCTTTGAAAAATATGTTTCATTTTATATCAATATATTCATGTTCAACGACCCCTTGTTTTTCAATAGTCCATAAAATTTTTGAATTTTCAAACGGAAGCCTTACTAAAATTTTCGCTGTTTCTCATGGCTTATAACTCACTTTTTCTGACATAACTTGAAGTTTATTATCATGAAATTCTGGGTTTTTTGCTGATGAATTTCCATATACAACAGTAGAGAAATAATTATTATTTCCAACAATAAAATCATCTAAATTAATAATAATATCTTGAGCATTATAATTATAAATAATTTCTTGCGATTTTTCAGAAATAAATTTCTTTGAAATATCTTCTAAAGTTTCTTGTCTATCTTCAACTGTATCAAATATTTGTGAAAGTGGATATTCTAATCCTATCATTCAATATTCAAAAATATATTCTCACGTTTGTTTTAATGTATAATCGAGTGTTAATTTCCCATCTTTTGTTTTTTTGAAATTTGAATCATTGATAGGGATAATATCTACGATTGTCTCTTTGACTATATTTTTAGGGATTTTTCAACGAATATCTTCTCTATATTCAACAGAATAATCTTTTTTCTTTACAACGAGTAATCCAGTATCATCATACGATTTTGACCATTTTCCAGCGTTGAGTCCTCATGTTAATTTAATTGATTCACCAGCTTGTATAAATTTTGTATCTGAAGAAAAAACTAAACGAGAATCCCAATTATATTTTTTATATTTTTCTGGTAAAAGAGCTAAAATAGAATTTGTCCCCGAAATCACATCTCCATTTGTATCTTCGACAGAAACTTCGACGATATATTTATAATCCGCATAACGAGAATCAAAATCCACATCAACGAGAAATTCTGCTTGTCCATCGATATTTAAACTTCACGTTCACTCAGTATAAAACTCTTTATTTGGTTCCCAATAACACCCATAATAACAATCACTCCAATAACTATTTGGATAATAATCTTGTTTATATACTTTATAACTAAAGTTTGCATTTTGCAGCATTCTTCCATTATAATATTGAGATAATACTTTTGCTTTAATTTGAAAATTTCCAAAATATTTTTCTGAAGTCCATCCCGAAATATTTTCTTTTTGAATATCTGTCACTTCAATAAAACCTTCATCTAATCAAATAGTTTCTAGCATTACGTCATTTTTGAATTTTGGTTTTTGAAATACTTCTACACTCATGCCAGTTTCTGCTATATATTCATCTTCAACATACAGTTTTGCTCTGTAACTTCATAAATCTGCTTCTTGTGAAAAATCATATGAAATGTTCGCTGATCAAAATTCATCTAAAACTGCTCACGTAGAATAAATTTCTTCATTTTTATAATTAAATATTTTAATAGTTGCTTGTGTATCTTCTGGGATAGACAGATCTGAAGTTTTTCTTAAAATTGCTTTAATAAAAGTAGTTTCTCCAGGTAAATATAATCTTCTTTCTGGAAAAATATGAGCATAAAATGATCTATCTTTTTGAGTATTTTGAGAAAGTTTTACTTCATTTTCGTCAGAACTTTCATTGTAATAATATCATTGATCAATTGAATACCCAAAATTCCAAGGAGCAATCCCACTGTTAAAACGAGAGTTTGAATAACTCAGATTTGTTTCAGATGATGAAGTCACCATAAATGAATCAAATTTTCATTTATAGTTTTCAGCGTACCAATCTCAAAAAGTTTTTTGATATCCATCTTGAATAAAATCATTTAAATTTACTTGTAACACACCATCTTGATTTGTTTCTCATAATAATTGTGCTGGAGCAAAAATATCAACTTCTAATGGAGAAGTAAGCGTTGGGTTTTGATTGTTCCAATTTTTTGTTTCTCAAAATGCTTCGAAATTATTTACTCAAATACGAATATTTTGTTCTGCAAGAGGATTTCATTTTAGATCATTTACAAAGAAAAATGCTTCACCATTTTTAGAAATTTTCATAGTAATATGAGAATCTACAATCCCAAAAAATAATGGTCTTTGGTATCTTTGGTTAAAATATCTATTTTCAGGATTTTCAAATGTTACATAATATAATCCACTTCTTGCAATTTCACCTATTTGTTGAGCAAAATTAAATTCTTGAACATGTAAAATATCATCCGATTTATTTTCTATAGAAATTTCTTTTGTATAACAATCAAGCGTTTTTAGATCATCGATACCTTTTTGGAAAAATAAATTATTTTTTTGTTCGTCCATTATTTCAATTTTTGCATAGACTTCATTTGGTACACGACAAATTTTTGCAGAAATATTTTGTTTTCCTGAATTATAATCCATCAATTTAAATACTGGTTGATTTGTATCAGGATATAAACTCACTGGATCTTTTATAATAAATCCTAAAAATTTATTTTCAGGAAGTGTGATTTCAAATATTTCTCTTGATAAAGCTGGAAATCTTTCAGTAAGATTATTTTGAATATTTGGATTATCTGTTGGTTTTATTTTTGTTTCTCCTGAATAATATAAATTATTATTCTTCAATGCATTTTCTTGAATATCTAGAGTTTTGATATTAAAGCTATATGTTTGCTCTGGCAATAAATTTAAAGATATAATGGCTCTTTTTGAATATAAAGTTATGTCGTCTAATGTAACAGAAATATTTTTTGAAGTTTCTAAAATTTGGAGAAATATTTTTTTTGCTTCGAGTCTATTTTCAATAAAATTTTCACCATTTACCACTCAAATATCTCTATAAAATTCATAGTCAAAATCAAAAATTATTTGAGATTTAAATTCATTTAATTCATCAAATAATTTTCCTTGAGAAATTTTTACAGGGAAAAAACTATTGATACAATATTTTTTTGTTTCTGGTAAATTATCTAAAATTAAATATCTTGAATATAAATTTTGTTTTGGGTTTGCTATAATATCTAAACAAGTATATTTATCTAAATTTGTATACGCAATATCATATTTTGTATGACAGGCTAATTTTTTTTCTTCAAATTCTTGTAATTTATTTTTTTCTGAATCTAAAAATAATGCATCAGAATCAACAGAAAAAATATTTGCACATTGATTTCTATCTACATTTGTATTTTCCAAAATATTTGAAATTTTTTCGAGCCTTTTTGTATTTTGATATTCTAAATAATATTTAGTCCCAAAGATAGCTGCCAATACTATTAGTATCAGTCAAAAAACTGCTCAAATAATCAGCATAATTTTCTTATTTCTTGAATTTTGGAAAATAGATTTCATATATACAGAATTTAAATATTATTTATAATAAATTATACAAAAAAAAGATAAAAACCAAATGATTTTTATCTTTTCTTTTTGAAAAAAGCACATTACAACTTTTTGCTATTTTTTATTTTTGAATATTTATATCCTCGAGAAATTTTTCCTCTAAACTTCCAGCTCCATAATATCATTGATCTAAAATATATGTTTCAATATCTTTATCAATACCAAAAGCAATCGCTAACCCAATAGTGATAAATAAAACTCATAAGATTTTTTTAAATATACCATTTGGATCACTTGCCCATTTCATTTTTGATATAAATTTTTGACCAAGTACAACAATTAAAAGCATAACTAATGATAATCCTAGAATATATGCAAATAGATTTGTAACTCATGCAAGAAAACTCATTGGTAAAACTTGCGCTAAAATTAATCCATATGTTGGACTACAACTTGAAAAAACTGGCCCAAGTGCAATACCAACGAGAATACTTCCTTGTACTCATTTTTTATTAGCTGATTTAGCTAAGTTTTCATTTGCTTTACTTGAAAATTTTCCTGAAACTTTTTTCCAAATATTTGGAAATAAAGTAATTATTCAGAAAAATACAATAATTAGCCCTGAAGCAATTTTTAAATATTCTTCAGGAGTTCCGATAAAATATGTTGTAGCTTTTAACAAGAGTGTAAATACTAAAATTGAAAGAGCTAACGACACTATAATTATATACGGACGAGATTTTTGTTCTGCATCTGATGCTGAAGCTCACAAAATCACTGGCAAAAGTGGAAGTACACAAGGCGCTAAAATTGTGAGAATTCAAGCAAAAAATGACAAAATAATTAATTCCATACTATGATTGTAATTCTTCTAAAATTTCTTCATAGTTTTTAGAACCATACCATCTTTTTAACATATTTCCATTCCCATCAACAAGTACAAAAGTATGTTGAGAAGTTATACCATATTGAGATTTAAGATCTCCATATTCATCGTAATCAACTTTTACTACATCTAAACCAATTGTATTTTCAACACCTTCAAAAGCTACATTTGCAGCTTTACACGTTGGACACCAAGTTGCGTGAAAAAATAGAATTTTAGGATTTTGAGTATCTGCCATAACTTCATCTGAATATTCTACATATACATTTCCAACTTTTACATTTTCTTGCATTTCTTCTTCTACTGGCATATCAGAATTATCTTCTTCTTGAGTCATATCATTTTCAGTCATAGATGTTTCAGAATTTTCATCCATTTGAGTATCTGTATCTTGAGAAACTGGCATATCAGAATTCTCTTCTTCTTCCATCATATCGTCTTCGTTCATCGAAGCTTCAGAATCTTCGCCCATTTGAGCATCTGTATCTTCAGAAACTGACATATCATTTTCTTCTGAATTATTTTCTACCATATTTTCTCATTGTTCAGAAATTTCTGGTAAATTATCTTCTTGTTGAGATAATTTTTCCTCATTATTTGAACCACATGCTGTTAAAATTAAAGTTGTAGCTAATAAAGCTAATGCAATTTTTTTCATAATATTTTTTATTATTTATAAAATGTAATTTATTTATATTTATTTAACCTTAAACAAAACTAAATCTCATTTTTTATTGAGATTGAGCATAGATTTGTGTCACTTCATCCGATTGAAGTTTCCTGTCATAGATCCTAATTTCATCTATAATACCAAAAGCATCCTGTCCTATTCTTAAATCATTTAAATTATAACGAGATCAATCTTTATATCCATTTACTCAGTCTGGATGAAATTGTGTTTTATTATTATTTGTATACACAAGAGAATTTTCTTCTAAAAATGTTTCATCAAGTGTTCCATCTTCCTCAAATTCGAACAAATAAGATTGTTGAAAATCTCATAATGAATTTCCAGTAGAATATATTTTTTTATCATCTATATAATATGAGAAATCATATTCATTATCGTATGTAATAGTATGGAGATGGTATTGTCCATCGTTAAATATTTCACCGACAAAACTATCACTCACTGTTTTATATAGTGCTGAATAAAAATTATGTGAATACAGAGATTCTAAATTTTTTTGATATAATTTATTTGGAATAAAACGTAAATCTAAATTATTTTCACGACTTTCATTCCCTGCATAAATATGATTCCAATAATTTCATAAATTTATTAATCCATAGGAAGTAGAATTATATTTTCATATCTCATTTTTATACCAAAAACTTATAGTTAATCATTTTCAAAAATCATAATTTCAGAATCATGTTTCTAATGGTAATCACACTTCACTTCCAGACATATATAATCATTTTCCATTATTTGAATCTACAATGGAGATATTAGTAAATTCAGAAAGATCTGTGCTTAAATTTTCTGTTAACGCTCTATTTGTATAAATCGTATCATTATCTGATTCATCAAAACTCCAATATCAAATCAATCATTTTCATAATTCATCTCAAAGAGCCAGAGTTTTAAAAATAGTACCCGTACCAGAAATAATATCATTTTTATTATTTCATAAAATTGCCGATACACCTCAACTATTATATGTAACCACATCTATATCAAAATTTATTGGTTTATTTGTTTGAGAATCAACCATGATTCATAAACCACTTCCTCTTACTTTTAGAGTTTTATCTCAATTTTCAACAGCATGTAATTTTGAATTTGATAACAAAGATACTTGGTTTTCTAAAAATGATCCTAATTGATATTTCGTTCTTTGCTGATTTGTTCTATATATTAGAAATTCTCCTGTTTGAGGATCTTTTGGCGCGGAAGTCATATGAGTTGACTTAAAAGCTGTTATTCAAAAAAGTCATTGTTTTCAAATAGCAACTCCATCAGCAGTAATATTTATACTCTCGTCTGGATCCGGAAGTAATTGAGACTTAGTTCTCATAAGTCAAAATGACTTCTCAACCAATTTCATATCTGTTATCCTCACACTATCTCTAGAAGTTGAAGAATATCAAGCAAAAGAAATAAAAGCAACCGTAGCCAAAACCGCAAGTATTGTTATCACCACAATTAGTTCAACTAAAGTAAACGCATTATAATTATTTTTTTTCATTTTGTTAATATATAAATTAATAGTAATACTATAAATATTTTTGGCTGAGTTGCAAAAATATCTTATTTACAAGACTATAAAATATTTTATAAAAAAAATTGCAATTATTTAAAATTCACTATACTTTTTATAGTTATTTTTTAAAATAAAATATGAAAATTTTAGAAGTCAACAATCTCAAGAAAAC
The DNA here is from genome assembly GCA_963926055.1 of uncultured Patescibacteria group bacterium. Taxonomy (GTDB): domain Bacteria; phylum Patescibacteriota; class Gracilibacteria; order BD1-5; family UBA6164; genus CAJXJP01. The sequence continues at coordinate 95,445 of CAWUVK010000002.1, forward strand.
ATATTGAGAAAATGAAGTATTAAAAGGAATTAATTTTGATGTAAATCAATGAGATTTTTTCGCTTTACTTGGTCACAATGGAGCATGAAAAACAACATTTATATCAATCCTCACAAACTTGGTAAACAAAACATCATGAAAAATAAAAGTAGATAATATTGATATTGATACTAATTTTAGTGAAGCAAGAAAAAGTATTTGAGTCGTTCCACAAGAATTTAATTTTGATGTGTTTGGAAAAACAAGAGATATTATTATTAATCAAGCTGGTTTTTATTGAGTAGATCAAAAAACAGCAGCAGAACGTGCTGACTATTATTTAGATAAACTGGGTCTTTGAGATAAAAAAAATGCCAGAGCAAGAGAATTATCGGGATGAATGAAACGTAGACTTATGATAGCCAGAGCACTCGTACATCAGCCTAAAATACTTATTTTAGATGAACCTACAGCTGGAGTTGATGTAGAACTTAGAGCCAGTATGTGGGAATTTATCAGAGAATTAAATGATTCTGGAACAACTATTATTCTCACAACACATTATCTTGAAGAAGTAGAAGCACTTTGTAATCGTGTGGTAATTTTAAATAAATGAGAAATCGTAGAAGATACGAGTACAAAAAAATTACTCTCTCAACTTTCTGAAGAAACAGTTATTTTGACAACAAAAGAAGAAAAAATAAATATTCCTGTAGAATTAATTTCAAAATATTGAGCAAAACATGTAGCAGAACATGAGGTAGAAGTGACCATTTGAGAAAAACATTCGCTCAATAATTTATTTGAAATAATTAATAAAAATAATATTTCACTTTCTTCATTTAGAAACAAAACCAATAGACTTGAAGCACTATTTCTAAAAATTACAAAATAAAAATATATTTACTAAATTAAAAAAATGTTTGGACTTTTAACTCTCACAAAAAGAGAAATTACACGTTTTCTACGTATTTGGAAACAAACTCTACTTCCACCAGTAATCACTACTTTTTTATACTTAATGATTTTTTGAAAATTTATTTGAGATAGAATTTGAGAAATTTGAGATGTAGATTATATAAATTTCATATTCCCAGGTTTGATTATGATGGCTGTTATAATCAATAGTTATGGAAATTCATCGAGTTCATTTTTCTGAGGAAAATTCCAAAGATCAATCGAAGAATTATTCGTTTCTCCGATGAGCACAACAGCCATTTTGCTGTGATATGTTTTTTGAGCAATGACTAGATGAATTTTGATTTGATTCTTAGTATTAATTACCGGGTTTTTCATGACAGATATAACGATTCATAGTTATTTCTATATGATTTTATTCTTAATTCTTACTTCTGCATTATTTTCACTTGCTGGATTATTTAATGCAATATTTGCAAAATCTTTTGATGACGTAAATGTGATTCCATCATTTGTAATCACTCCGATGATTTATCTTGGTTGAGTATTTTATTCAATAGATTTTCTCTCACCATTTTGGCAATCAGTCAGCCAATTCAATCCGATTTTATATATGGTAAATGGTTTAAGATATGCATTTATAGGACAAAGTGATATAAATATTTTTGTAGCAATTGCTATTTCAATAATATTTATCATTATCCTTACTCTTCTCAACCTTCATTTTCTAAAAAAATGATATGGAATAAAAAGTTAAAAAACAAAAAAAAGCTCAAATGAGCTTTTTTTTAAAAATTTGCAATCCAAACAGTTAGAATCGAAACAGAACCTATTAGCAAAAATGGTAAAAGTTCTCTTACTGCTAAGAAAAAACTGTAAACAACGCTTATACTAAAACCAAAATCTGGTCGAGTTTTTTCATAATATATTTTATATTTTGATATAAAACATAATAGTAATACTAAACCCACAGCAAATAAAATACATATCCGAACATAATCACTTGGAACACTTAACCACATAAATTTCTCCCTTTTTTAAATTATGTGTATTATTTCAAAGTTTATAATCAAAAAAAACAAAAAGTAAATTACTTTTTGTTTTTTTTATTAAAATTATTTTAAAATTTTATCAATTGCATCAAATGCTCTGATATTTTGAAGTTGATTTTTTACTGCAGAGTTTAAACCATTCATAAGTTTATTTACTTCGCTATAAGATTTATAATCTGAAATATGATTAGAAAAATGAGCTTCTCTTGTAATTTTTTCTAACATTTCATCTTTATTTTTTGTATTTTCTCTTAATGCTCTAGAAATTTTTGAATCTGCTTTTGAAAGCATAGTTTTATATTCACTTCTTTTCATTTTTTCTGACATAGTTTCAAGATAATTTTCTAATTCTGATGAATTATAATATCCATAATATGAAGTTTCATTTTCTTGAGAAACTAAGTTTGATAAAATATTTTCTTTAGAAGAAATATTTATATATGAACCATTTGAGAGAACAACTTGTTTCCCATCTTTTAATTCAGCGATTAATGTAATTGAAACACTTTTATTTGTATCTTCATCAAAATCTTTTACTAGATCTTCATTATTGAAAATATATTCTTTTTTTGAAGCATCAAAATCTACGATTTTATAGTTATATTCTTCAGTTACTTCTGAAATTTCCATAGAATCAGCTTGCATTTTCATTGATCCAAAATAATATCTTGGAGAACCTTCTTCTACTAAAAAGTAAAATTTTTCAGCTGAATCTTTTAATTCTTCTGGGATTACAATATTTTGTGTTTTAATTTTTGTTGTATAATAATGTGAATTATTATATTCTCCATCTGCTTCTATTTTATTATTTCTAATAATAGTTTCATATTTATTTGTTGCTGTATCTTCAATAATTTCAGAATTTACATAAATAGGATCAGAAATAGGCATAATTTCCATTTTTACTTCATTTGCAAATGTAGGAACGGCGATTAAAGCACTTGCGATAATTGAACTTGCTATAATTTTTTTCATAATATAAATTTTAATTGTAAATTTTAAAAGGCTTGTACACAGTGTAACGATAGAAAAAAAAATACGTGACAAAAAAAATAAATATTTACTGAAAATATTTATTTTTTATCTCACATTTATATTACAAGCTTCTTTATGTTCAGCAGAATCGTCATAAGGATCCATATGAATATTTACATGCCAAATAGAATCTTTATCGATTTTTTTAATTTCTGCGATTATTTTATCTGCTTCATTATGCGCGTATAATAATTCTATAAATGGAGTAAATACTAAATGAACATCTACAAATTTTTCATTTCCACTACGACGTGTTTTTAGATAATGAAAACTATTTACTTCTGGATTATTTTCAATTATTTGAATAATTTCATCGACCTGATTTTTTTCTAAAGCAACATCTAATATTCATAAAAATCATTTTTTTATAATTTCTGTTGAAGAATACATAATATATAATGCAATAAAAATCCCAACTAAAGCATCAACAAAATACCAAGAAGTAAAATAGATAATTCACAAAGATAACAAAACTCAACCGGTTGAAAATAAGTCAGTTTTATAATGCAACGCGTCAGATTCTATCACAAGATTTTTTGTTTTTTTTGCAACATACTCTAAAAAGTATACAAGAGCCAATGTTATGAAAAAACTGATTCCCATAACTAAAACAGAAATTCAAATATACGAAACTTCTTCTTTTAAAATTAACTTTAAAAATGATTGATACAAAATATATCATCCAGAAAGAAAAATAACAATTCATTCAAATAATCCAGCTAACGGTTCTATTTTCCCTCTTCCATAATTAAAATTTTTATCAGCTGGTTTTTCTGCATTTTTTACAGCAAAATAATTAAATATTGAGACAAACATATCAAGCAAAGAATCAATTGCAGATGATAAAACGGCAATTGAACCACTCAATAATCAAAAAAACATTTTCATACTTACTAATAAAAATGCTGTGAAAGATGAGATAATAGTTGCTAATTTTTGTAATGACATTTTTTTCATTTTTGTAAAGTTCAATCAAAATAATATTTATTTGATTATACTGATTTTTTTACAATAAAAAAACAATAGTTTGATTAATTTCTATTGTTTTTGTAATTTATCTTTTAAATCTAAAAGATAAAAGTAAGTTTGTTTCACTTCGGGAGTATCTTGAGTATGCATTTGTGTTTTTACTACATTGAGTAAAAATCAAATATCTTGTAATTTTTGTTCTCTCATAATTTTATAAATAAATGATAAATAATTTGAATCTTCAAATACTATTACGAAAAACTTTCTTTTTCGTGACATTTTTATAATAATCATTAAGAGTAAGAGAAAATAAAAAAAGAAGAAATTTAAAATTTCTTCTTTTTTATTTTGAAACATCTGCATATTTCCCTCTCCCTTTATACTCAATAATAATAGGAGTTCCATGGAAACCAAAGTTATCTCTGATTTTATTTTCCAAATATCTTTTATATGAAAAGTGGAAATGATTTGGATTATTTACTGTTAATACAAATTTTGGTGGATTTACGTCAACTTGTGATCAATAGTAAATTTTTGGGTTATGTGATTTTTTATTCCCCGTTGGTGGATGTTTATAAACAGCTTGTTCAATAAAGTTATTAAATACACCTGTTTTTACTCTTTTATAACGTTCTTTTTTGATTTCAATAGCGTTTTCTAAGATTTCATCTACTCTTTTTCTTTCAGTTGCAGAAGTAAATACTACTGGAACCCAAGGAAGAAATTCAATTTTTGATTTAAGATAATCTATATATCTATTCATCATTTTTTCTTTATCAACACCTGGTTTTTCTAAAACAGCATCCCATTTATTAATAATAATTACAAGACCTTTTTTTTCTTCTAAAATATTAGAAATGATAGATAAATCTTGATGAACAATTCCTTGAACCCCATCAATTACAACTCCAATAATATCGGCTCTAGCAATAGATCTATTTGTTCTCATAACTGACCAATCTTCGATATTTCTTACACCAACTTTAGAAAGTCTTCTCATACCAGCAGTATCAATTAAAACAAAATCTTGTTCATTATGTACAAATTTTGTATCGATACTATCACGAGTTGTATGATCCATATCTTTTACCATAACTCTATTTTCTCTGGTAATAGAGTTGATTAAACTTGATTTCCCTACATTTGGTCTCCCAACAAGAGCTAATTTAACAAAAGAATCATCTATTTCTTCGTGTTCAAAATTTAATCCTTTTGCTGTTAAAAAATCTGCAACAAATTTTTTCACGTCACTTACACCGTGATTATGAGAAACTGAAATTGGAAAAAAACCAATATTTTCACCATATCCTGCTAGAGAATATGCTTCCATAACTTTTGATTCATTATCCGCTTTATTTGCCACAAGAATAATATCTTTTATTCCTGTTTCTCTTAAAATTTTTAAAACTTGATCGTCTAATTGAGTAATTCTGTCATACTCCACTAACCAAATAAGTAAATCACTGTTTGCAATAGCCGTTTGAGTTCTCTCTACGATATCAGATGCAATTTCGTCTGTATCAGAATCAACATCTAATCATCCTGAATCCGCAATAATATACGTCAGACCATTTTCTTTGTCTTGGTATTCAAATTCTGCTATGTCTCTTGTCGTCCCTGCTTCATCAGCAACAATGGCAATTTTATGCCCCGTATACATATTGAAAAAACTTGATTTCCCTACGTTTGGTCTCCCAATAATAGTTACTTTTCCTAACACTTTTTGATAGTTTAATATTAAAATGATTTTTTACTGCGTAATTATATAGATTTTTCAAAAAAAACAAGTTTTAAACTATTTATTCACCATAAAAAAATATTTTGTCTAGAGAAAATAAAAAATACTTCAAAAATTTAATCTCCATTTAATATCTCTCAAGTAAAATTATTTTAATATTTTCAATTCAATAACGAAAAAAATATGATTACAACTGCTATTTTAGCAACTATTGGAGGATCTCTACTTTTTGCGAGTCAAAATTATGATATACAACCAAATCATCAAAATATACAAAACGTTGTTTCTATTCTTGAAGCTCCTTCAAAAACAGAAACAAAAATAAATACAAATACAA
>CAWUVK010000003.1:0-388581 GCA_963926055.1 uncultured Patescibacteria group bacterium
CCTAGCGAATCGTTAATTCGTTTTTTTCTAATATTCTGTCTATTTTAATGACCTCTTCTTCGCTTCTTAAAGCAAAAGGATTGTATTTATTTTTAATCCATTGTCAAAACTTTTTTTAAAGTTTATTTCAATGAATGTAAAATTTTAATTATTTTGGAATGGTGGGCCTGGCTGGAATTGAACCAGCGACCAATCGGTTATGAGCCGAGTGCTCTAACCCCTGAGCTACAGGCCCTTCCAATGGCGGAAAGAGAGGGATTTGAACCCTCGGAACCCGTGAAGGTTCACACCCTTAGCAGGGGTGCGCGATAAGCCACTCTGCCACCTTTCCAAGTAATTTTAATTTTTCTGTAAAAAAAATGGCGGAGAAACAGGGATTCGAACCCTGGGTGCCTTGCGACACGACGGTTTTCAAGACCGTTCCATTCGACCACTCTGGCATCTCTCCACAATTTATTTAAAAAATCTTTTTATTTAAAGAACTTTTTATATGGCTCCCCCGACTGGATTCGAACCAGTGACCAAATGATTAACAGTCATCTACTCTACCGCTGAGCTACGGAGGAAAATTTATATAATGTGTTTGCGTTTCAGCGAGACAGATAATATGAAAATTTGATTTAAAGTCAAAACTTTTTTTTACTTTTTTTTACTTTTTTTAAACTCATATTCAATATTGGCTTAAAATAAACATTTTTTAAAGTGAAAATAATTATAAACAACTTGTTTATAATATATAAATAAGTTATTGAGAAAATAAAAAAAATAAATCCATCTAAAATTAGTGAATTTATTTTTTAATATATTTTCAAATTAAACATCAAGATTTTTAACATCCATAGCCCTTGTTTGAATAAATCTTTTTCTTGGAGCAACATCTCATCACATAAGAATTTTAAAAATTTCATCTGCAGCTTTTGCGTCATGCACTGAAACTTTATACATCTTTCTTTCTTCTGGATCCATTGTTGTTTCCCAAAGTTGTTCTGGATTCATTTCCCCCAACCCTTTATAACGTTGGATATTTTCTCAAACGATTCATTCTTGTTTCATGATTTCTTCTTTTTCATTTTCCGTATAAACATACCAAGCTTTTTTTCCTTTTGATAGTTTATATAAAGGTGGTTGAGCAATATATAAATATCCTCATTCTACAATATCACGAAGATATCTAAAGAAAAATGTTAAAAGAAGAGTTCTAATATGAGCACCATCGACATCGGCATCCGTCATTATAACAATTCTATGATATCTTAATTTTGAAATATCAAATGACTCTCAAATAGAAGTACCAAGAGCAATAATAAGATTTTTTACTTCATTATTTGCAAAAATTTTATCAATTCTTGCTTGTTCTGTATTTAGAATTTTACCTCTAAGCGGTAATATTGCTTGAGTATTTCTATCACGGCCCTGTTTAGCTGAACCACCGGCAGAATCTCCTTCGACTATATATAATTCTGATTTTACTGGATCTTTAGAAGAACAGTCTGCTAATTTACCAGGAAGAGTCATTCCTTCTAATGCTCATTTTCTAATAACTGTATCTCTTGCAGCTCTAGCAGCTAATCTTGCCTTTGCAGCTAAAAGAACCTTTTCAATTACATGTCTTGCTGTTTTTGGATCTTCTTCTAAAAATTCCATGAATTTTTCAGAAAACACACCATCTACGGCTCATCTTGCTTCAGGAGTTCATAATTTCCCTTTTGTTTGACCTTCAAATTGAGGATCGATAACTTTAATAGAAATTACACAAGTCATTCCTTCAACTACATCTTCATTTGTAAGATTTACATCTTTTTCTTTTAATATACCTTTATCTCTGGCATATTTATTAATAGTTCTTGTTAATGCTGTTCTAAAACCAGTAATATGAGTCCCTCCTTCTGGAGTATGAATATTATTTACAAATGAAATAATATTATTTGAATATCCTTTATTATATTGAAGTGATAATTCTACTAAAATATCATTTTTTTCTTTTTCTGCATAAAAAATATCTCCTTGAGTATCTTCATTTTTATTTAAAAAATGAACATATGATTTCACTCAACCTTCAAAATAAAACTTATATCTTTTTTCGGTTCTTTCATCAATAATATTTAACTTAATTCATTTTGTTAAATATGCTTGTTGTCTGAGTCTGTCTACAATTCTTTTATATTCAAAATTTGTAGTGATTTTAAAAATTTCAGCATCAGGATAAAATTTAATAATTGTCCCAGTTTTATCTGTTTTTCCAATTACTTCAATATCTCCAACTGGAATACCTTTTTCATATGAATGATAATAAACTTTTCATTCTCTATGTACCCACGCTTCCATTTTCGTAGAAAGTGCATTTACAACAGATGAACCTACACCATGAAGACCACCTGAAACTTTATATCATCCTCAACCAAATTTTCACCCAGCATGAAGCACCGTTAAGATAGTTTCTAAAGTTGATTTACCAGTTTTCGCATGTTTTGCAACAGGAATCCCACGACCATTATCTTCAACGGTACAAGAACCATCTTTTCCAAGAGTTGTGATAATTGTATCACAATGACCAGCCATAGCTTCATCAATCGAGTTATCAACGATTTCCCAAACCAAATGATGTAAACCTCTTTCATCAGTTGAACCGATATACATCCCAGGTCTTTTTCTTACTGGTTCTAAACCCTCTAAGACCTGTATCGAATCAGCTCAATATTCTTCAGTTGTTTTTGTCATACATATACATTTAAAAAATATTCTATAAATACACTATAATAATAAAATAATCAAAATCAAATTTTGGCTCTAAATAGACGATAGAATTTTTACAAGCTTTCTACGGCTTAATTTTTATATAAAAAACACAAAATTTTTAAAATTTTGTGTTTTTTATATATTTTTTCTAGACGAGAATTTTTTTAAACTTCTTAGAATCGAAGTTTTCAGTGATTTTTGAATAAATATTATAATTCTTTATACTTTTTTTTAATTTCTTTTAATATTTTTTTATTATCTTTAAAAAAGATTGTTAACTCATTTAATGAAAAAACTTCTCTAATTTCTAATAAAACGTTTAAATGTACACCATTTCTAACTCTTCTAAATTTATCTATTTTCTCTAAAATAATATCTGATAATAAGCTCTGATCTCTAGCTCATTTTATTAAATAATTAAAGTTAATATTATCTTTAAATTTTTCATATTTAATACTTCTTTCACAATATACAAATCAAACTTCTGAATTATCATCTTTTTCTATCACCTTTGATTTCTCTTTATAATCGCATCTCTTACAAAATTTTTTTATTTTCCTTTCATCTTGATTAATATCAAAATACTTATAAACATACTGAAACAATAATACCTCTATAATTCATCATAACAATACTATAATAGAATGCCTAACAGAAAAATCTATAAACTCATCTTCTATTTTTTCTAACGTATCAACTAAATAAAAAATATAATATGCTGACGAATATAATTCGTCTTTTATTTTATCATCATCTAAATAATCAAACATTCATTCATTAATAAGCTCTTCTCTTGTTTTCATATAATAATTATTTAAACATACCATAAGCAGCATTTATCATTCTTCTTTTATCTAACTGAGTTTCTTGTGATTTTTTTTCATATATTACTTCTTGTAAAGTTTTTCACTTTACTGAATATTTATTTTTTTTCATTTTACTCCCTTTAATAATAATTAGTTATAATTATATAACTAAAATCCATTAAATCAATACTAAAATAATTTTACAATCTCTTCAACCAACTCTTCATTACAAAATTTTTCTACAAATTTTCTATCTCAATTTCTCAAAGCATTTCTGAGATTTGTGGCAGAAATATGAAATTTTTCTCCGTTATATTCAAGAGTTTCTAAAAATCTATCAACTCGTATATAAGAAATATTTTCTCATAAAATATTCTCAAATTGTTTCATTGCAGTAATAGCAGAATCATTTTGAAAATCTCATCCATAAATATTGAGAAGAATATCTTCTGAAAAATTATTTATAATTTTTTTAGAAATATTTTCTACCCACTCTTCATCTGTTTTTGTATCTTTAATAATATTTATTTTCAGGTTTTTGTTTTTTCAGAAAAATTTTTGTAATAAATATTTTCTTTGTTCAAATGATAATGGATTACTTTCGTTAACAATTCCAGAACTTCACAGTAAAACTAAAACTTCTTCGTTTTCTCACAAAGCTTTTTGAATTACTCAAATATGTCATTTATGCGGAGGGTTCATTCTTCCGATAAAGAGTCAGATTTTTTTCATAATTATTTTGTTACTAAACCTTGTTCATCGAGCATTTGAATCATTTTTGAATCTGATAATTTTCCCGGGAAAAAATGTGTATGATAATGTTCGACGCTTCTATTTCAAAATGTTTCTCTGGTTGCTGAAAAATATTGTCCATTTGGATAATAATCTTTTACAAATTCATGGACTTTTTTTAATTCCAATAATTCTCAATCTTCTAATTCATAGAAAAATTTTTTATGTTTCACTGGAGTTGCCATAATATGATAATCGTCTCAAGTATATGGAGAAATATTTACCATAATATTCCAAAAACATCATTTCCAGATAATTTTATTTATAGTTTCGTCTGGTTCACAAAATGGACAATTATTTTCTCCAAGAATTTTTTTTCAGATTTTTTTTTGATATTCATCTCTTGATAATTTTTGATGCATAGTTAAATGTTATTAATATAAAATTTTAGTTTTTACAGTTGCTATAACATTTTGATAATTCAGAAAATGATAAATTTTAACATATTTTTCATTATCATATTTTAATACTGATTTATTTTTAATTTCAATACAGATATATTTTCCAGAAAAAATATCGTATTTCATTTTCACATCCGAAATATCATCATAATAAATAATAATATCTTCTTGATATGGATTTTTATACATAAGTAATTTATCAAAAAACTGAAAATATTCTTTTGTATGATACAATTTGTATCTGAGAAAAAATATTGGAAAAAATATACTTAAAAATACAGCAAAAATATAACTTTGAAAATAATATATTTCTAAAAGTGTAGCTATAATTAAAAGAAAGAAATTAATAATATTATTTTTAAAAATAAATTTTATTAATGAAGAATTTTTTGTTTTTTGTTTTATTGCGAGCATTATTTTATTATTGAAAATATTATAAATAATTGTAATTAGAATTTTTTATTCTGCAAAAAAATAAAAAAATATTTCTAGAAAATTTCTAGAAATATTTTTTTAACTATTAGCCGCAGCTTCTAGTTTTGCTTGTTGATCAGCAACAGCACATGCGTCGATAATTTGACCAACTTTTCACATCATAATTTGAGGAATCCCTGAAAAGTTTTGACCGATTCTATGATCAGTAACTCTATCTTGAGGAAAGTTATAGGTTCTAATTTTTTCTGATCTATCACCAGAACCAACTTGAGCTAATCTTGCTTCACCGAGTTCTTTTTGTCTTTTTTCTTCTTCATAAGCAAAAAGTCTTGATCTGAGTACATTCCGGGCTTTTTCTCTATTTTTATGCTGAGAACGACCATCTTGACAGAAAACCATAATTCCAGTTGGAACATGTTTTAATTGAACAGCTGAATCGGTTTTATTAATATGTTGTCATCCAGCTCCTGATGCTCTGGTAAACGTCATTTCAACATCTGCTTCATTTACATGAATATCAATAGCATCTACTTCTGGCATAATTGCAACTGTAATTGCTGAAGTATGAACTCTTCATTTTGACTCAGTTTCTGGAATTCTTTGCACTCTATGAACTCCTGATTCATATTTGAAACGAGAATATGCTCATTCTCATTTTACTTCAAACATGACTTCTTTATAACCACCTGCTTCAGAAATAGTTTCTTCTGAAATTTCAGTTTTAAATCATTCCGCTTCTGCAAAAATCATATATGATCTTGCTAATTCTCCTACGAATAATGCTGCTTCATCTCAACCTGTCCCAGCTCTGAGTTCAACAATAATATTTTTTTCATCGTTTGGATCTTTTGGTAAAAGTGAAATTTTTAGATCTTCTTCCATTGTAGGAATTTTTTCTTCGATTTCTTTGATTTCTTCTTTGAGCATTTCTCTCATTTCTTCATCTTTTTCTTCTCCGAGCATTTGTTTGTTTTCTTCTAATGCTTCAAATGATTTTTTATATTCTTTATATAATTCAACTGCTTGTTGAATTGATTTTTTTCTCGAAGCAACTACTCTGATTTTTTTCTGATCTTTAAAAATTTCAGGATCAGATAATTTTTTTTCTAATTCTTGAAATTCATTAACAAGATTATCTAAATTAAATTTCATAATATGTATCTTTTTTAATATTTTTTAAATTTGTGCTGATTGTAGTGAAAAAAAGGGAAATTGCAAGAATCAGTGAGATTTAGTAAAAAATAAAATTAGAGCTTATTTTAAATTTAATTTTTATTCCATTCATGAATAAATATAATTTTGATACAAATAATCCTTAAATTCATCTAAATTTTTTTCTATAAAAATAGAATCTACAGTTGATTGTTTTTCAATAAGTTTATCATATTCTAATTTACCTTCTATATAATCCTCCCATCATTTCGTTAATCAACCAGAATAATGTTGCACTAAAGTATAAAAAGGAATCACTCTGTATTTATATTCTTGATAATCTTGTTTTATTATTTCTGTAAATATTTCATTTGATGTATTGTAATCTTCGGAAAAATAGTAAGAAATAGCAAGCATTATATTTTTTATCAATTGATCATCATGAGAGTCAATTGATTCTCATGATTTTTGACTTAAAGACAATTCAAAATATTTTACTGCATTTTCAAAATCATATGAATATAATGAAGCAAAACCAGCAGAATAATAATTTTTGGTATTTACGAAAAATTCAACTGATTTTTTATAATCTCACTTATAATATAAAATATCTCCTTTCAAATATAAAGCTTCTTCATCTTCTCAATCGATTTCAAGATATCTATCAATATAGCCTAAAGCTGAATTATATTCATAATTATATAATTGTATTTCTGCTTTATAATAATTTGCAAATAAATTTTTTGAATTGAGATTTAATTCTTCATCAACTATTTGTTCTAGTTTTTCATAATCTCATAAATTAAAATAATTTGTCATAATGAGATTTTTTATTTCTCATTTCAAAAGATTAGAAGAATAATCAACAACATAATTATCAAGTGCTTTTTGAGAAGTTAGTAAAGATTCTTCATATTCACCTATATCACTTTGAGCAAGACCTAGATTATACCAAATTACCGGATTATCATAGTCAAATTTCACTCATTTTTTGAATTGAATTATAGCTCATGAATAATTTTTTTGCTCATACATATCATATCATATGTCATTATAGTATGCTCAAATTCTATTACTTCAATTTTCAAACATATAATAAAAAACAGATATAATAACAAGTCATATTGTAAATATTTTTGAAATATTCATTTTTATTTTTTTAATAGTAAATATTTTTTAGGTTACTATAATATTTTTTCTATAAATTTCAAAAAAAAAGAAAGAAAAAAAAGTAGAAAAATTAATTTTTCTACTTTTTTTTATAAATTATATTTTAATCTATCAAGAGGAACTCATTTCCCAGCGATATATACTTTTGGTTGAATATCTTTATCTTCTGATCATTCGAAGAAAAATTCATTTGAAATTTCTTCTGTTTCGAGGATTTTTTTCAATTCAGCTTCGAGTCTTTTCATCACTCACATTTTTTCAAGTACATTATATACTCTCATAACTGCTTCGAGATTTGTAAAATCACTCATACGAACGATTTCTTCTAATCTGATTCATTTTGCTTCAAATTTTAAATCACCTAGATATGAAACTTCTACTGATTTTGGATCAACAGATTTTTTGAGATCATAGAATTTTAATTCTGAAACTTGTTCTTCGGCTCCATCATCAATTTGAGTTGAATAATTATCGATTAAGTAATCTTTAATTTCTTCGATTCCTTCTCCAGTTGCAGACGAAATAACAAACATTTTTTTATTTGGGAATTTTGCTTCAAATTCACTTACAATAAAATCTTTCATTTCTTGGTCGAGTAAATCTGCTTTTGAAAAAACAATAATTTCTTCTTTTGTTCCAAGTAAATCAGAAAATAATTCTAGTTCTTTACGAATATTTTCATAATCTGAAAAAACTTGATCCATTCTATACATATCTAAAAGATGTACTAAAACACCTGTTCTTTCGATATGTTTTAAAAATTCAATTCCTAAACCTTTTCATTCATGAGCTCCTGGAATTAATCCTGGAACATCTTCTAAAACTAAAGATTTCCCTTTATGATCTAAAACACCTAAATTTGGAGTTAAAGTCGTAAATGGATAATCTCCGATTTTTGGTTTTACGTTTGTAACATTCCCGATAAGAGTTGATTTACCAGCTGAAGGAACTCAAATAATACCAATATCTGCTACGAGTTTTAGTTCTAAATGTAAGTCTCTTTCTTCTACTACATCACCAAGTTCAGCAAATGCTGGAGCTTGTCTTACTGAACTACAAAAATGGGCATTTCAGAAACCTCATTTCCCTCATTTAGCAACAAGAAGTTTCATATTATTATCAGACAAATCTGCTAATAATTCTCCTGTTTCACTATCTTTTACTAAAGTCCCAACTGGAACTTGTAATAATAAATCTGGTGCATTAGCTCCATGACACGTATTTGTACCACCTTTTTCACCACTTACGGCTCTTAAAACTTTTTTATGTCTGTATTCAGATAAAGTATTTAAGTTATTTGTTGTAACTAAATAAACACTTCAACCGTTTCATCCATCTCATCCCCAAGGTCCACCTTTTGGAATATATTTTTCTCTTCTCCAAGAAACAAGACCATCTCATCCTCTTCCCGAAATAACCTTGATCTTTACTTCATCAATAAACATTTTTTTGATATTAAAATTAATTTGGCTGAATTATATGAATTTTTCGCTATTTGTAAATACAAAAAAGTTCTGAATTTCAAAAGAAAAATCAGAACTTTTTGTTGTGTTTTAATTTGGTGTCAATGGGTGGATTTGAACCACCGACCGCAGGGATATGAATCCTGTGCTCTACCCCTGAGCTACACTGACAAATATATTTGAGGTACGGGATTTATATTCATTTCAAAATAAAAGTCAAATCTTTTTTGCTTTTTTTTTGACATACTTTAAATATTAAATAAAATACTG
Organism: uncultured Patescibacteria group bacterium; assembly: GCA_963926055.1. GTDB lineage: Bacteria > Patescibacteriota > Gracilibacteria > BD1-5 > UBA6164 > CAJXJP01. The sequence continues at coordinate 9,226 of CAWUVK010000003.1, forward strand.
GCAATTCTTGACTTTTGCTCAAGAGTTTTTTAAATTTATTCCTTCCAGAATGGTTTTCATTACTGGATATTAACCCATAGGTATAACATGGCAAACTATGAACTTATGCTAATTATTGATTCTACTTTAACTGAAGAACAAAGAAATGAATCAATTAGTGAATTAAAAGCATCATTTGAAAAATTTTCTGTAAGCGTTGAAAAAGAAGACGTTTGGGGAGACAAAAAATTAGCGTATAAAATCAATAAATCTGATAGAGGTTTTTACATTCTTTATGATTTAAACTTAGACGGTAAAATTATTAAAGATATTTCTAAAGAAATCAATTTAAATAGATCTATTGTTAGATATATGTTTACTAGAAAAGAAGCATAATTCGAAAATACTATTGAGTAATATTTATAAATTAACGAAATTCTATGAGAACTGTTAATAAAGTTACCCTTATTGGTAACATTACTAGAGATCCTGCTATTAAAACAACTGAAACTGGAAAAAAAATTGCACTTTTTACAATTGCAACAAATAGATATTATAAATCTGCTGAAGGAGAAAGTAAATCTGAATCTGAATTTCACAATTGTGTAGCGTGGGGAAATCTCGCAGAAAGAGTTGAAAAATACTTACTCAAAGGTAAACTTGTATATGCTGAAGGTAGACTCAGAACAAGAGTTATCGAAAAAGATGATGGAACAAAAATCTACAAAACTGAGGTAGTTGTTGCTCACTTAATTTTCTTAAACAAAAAATCTGACTTTGATGAATTAGAAGGTTCTGATGAATTTGATGATCTTGATGACGATAAGTTTTAAGAAATCCATTTTGTTAAAATGGAAATAAATTATCAAGAATAAAATCTTGGTTACATATCCAAAATTTATTTATATATAAACCTATTATAAAATGTCTAAAAAAACTACTTGTCCATTAGATGGACAAAACATTGATTATAAAAATGTTGAATTATTAAAAAACTATACTACTAAATTTGGGAAAATCGTTCCTAGATATTACTCAGGTGTATGTTTAAAAAATCAAAAAAAATTAGCGACTGCAATTAAAAAAGCGAGAGTTATGGCTCTAATTCCTTTCGTTAAAAAATTCGATCCAAACTTTGAAGGGTAATTCTTTGAAATAAAAAAAAGACAGAAAAATTAATTTTTCTGTCTTTTTTTTATTTTTATTTTATAAAAATAGATCAATAATTATTTGAAACATTTCAATATGTAGAATACTCTAGTTTTAATAAAGTATTTCATTTTTCAACATTGGCAGTGATTTCATAATACGGAGTATATACAAGATATTTATATATAGGTCTATGTGCATCGTGAATTTTTGATTCTATATTATATTCAATAAATTTATATTTTTTTTCAATTTTTCATTGAGTTGATGATATTTTTCGCATAGTTAATTCTGTACTAATATCATAATATTCAACAGTTGAATCATAATATGCTAATAAATTTTGATCACTAATATTGCCCTGTTTCATCAAAAATTGATCTAATCATGAAAATTTTTCAGTCGGAACAGGATATAATTCTAATTTTATTTTTTGTTTCTTTTCAGAAAAAATATCAAAATATCTTCTGTTATGTATTTGTGTTGATAGAATTTTCTTCTTTGTATAATCATAATTATTATTTCTAATATCTTCACGATGATATCAACCTACATTATATAAAGTATGATTTTTTACAAGTTTTCAAAATTTTTCTAATCAAATTTTTTGAATAAATAATTTTTCTAAATCAGTATATGCCGGTATATTTTCTAGCACTAAATCATCTGTTTGACTTATTTTAATTACATGAGATATTTCACTCAATGAAATGTCTCAATATTTTTTTAATTGGCCACTTATTTGTTCGTAACTTTCTGAAATATCATTATCAATAGTATAATTCTTTATATCTAACGAAAAAACATTATTTGTATTTAAATAAACTAAAAATAATACAAGTATCAATATATATTTTTTCATATAAATAATTATTAAATATTAAATTACTTAAATATAATATTAATAACAAAAAAAAATCAATATATTTTTTCTGCTTATTTTTATAAGCTACTATGTAAATGAGAAAATCTGAAACAAAAGGATAGATTAAATGAATGGTTTACATATTATAATACTCGTAGCTACATTACTTTCAACAAACCTTGCATATGCAACAAACAATAAATTTCCAGGAGTAGTGCGGTAAACTACTATTTAGTGGAAATACCTGAATAAAACATAAAAAGTATATCTTTTATTAAGATATACTTTTTATTTTCTTCAAATAATCATATTTATGATATTTTTTGTATTATATAATTCTACACAAGCGTCATCATCATATATTTGTAAAGTTTCAATACTTTCATCCATAAATAATGAAATATTATCTTGAATAATTATACCAACTAAATGTTCAGAATTATCTGAATCTAAATATTTTATCACTCAATTTTCAATACTTGCTAGAGTAAATAAATTTGAATATTTTAATTTAAAGTCAGATATTTTTATTAAATTATCTCTTCATTCTTGATATTTTTGTCTATTAAATTCTCTTTCCATACTATGAAATTTAATACTAATAATAGGTATTATAAAATATTTTTTAGAGAATTCAAATCAACAAAAATAAAACTTTACTTTTTAGCTTTTTTGCCTATACTCCTTGTGTTTTAAAATCTAGGTTAACCCCTTGAATTTTAAGTATATATTTTAAGTAATTTTTATGGCATTTAGAAATATTGCAATTATTGCCCATGTTGATCACGGTAAAACTACACTAGTTGATGAACTATTAAAAGCTGATGACAACTTTGACACAAGAGTTGGTATTCAAGAAAGAGCTATGGATTCAAACGCTCAAGAACAAGAAAGAGGTATCACTATTTATTCAAAAAATACTGGTATTACTTACAAAGGAAACAAAATTAATATTGTTGATACTCCTGGTCATGCCGATTTTGGTTCTGAAGTAGAAAGAGTACTTAGAACAGTTGATTCAGTTTGTTTAGTAGTAGATGCTTACGAAGGTCCTATGCCTCAAACTAAATTTGTACTAAAAAAATCTCTTGAATTAGGATTACATCCAATCGTTGTTATCAACAAAATGGATAAACCTTCTGCGAGAGCTGAATGGGTTGTAGATCAACTATTCGACTTATTCGTACAATTAGGTGCAACTGATGAACAATTAGAACACTTAAATGAACCAGTTTACGCTATTGCTAGAGATGGGAAAGCTTGGACGGATGCAAATCCTGCTCAAGATAATATCACTCCACTATTAGACTTTGTTATGGATAAAGTTCCTGAAGCTAAAAATGATGCTTCAGCACCTTTAAAAATGCAAATTGCAAACCTTGGTTATGATAATTTCTTAGGAAGACTTGGTATTGGGAGAATCTATGATGGTTCAATCAAAGTTGGTCAAGAAGTAGTTGTTACTTCAAATCAAGGAGCTCAAAGAAAAGGAAAAATTACTAAAATTCTTACAAATGAAGGACTTGAAAAAGTTGAATCAAATGAAGCATTTGCAGGTGATATTATTACTCTTGCTGGGATTTCTGATATATTCGTAGGTGAAACGGTTGCTGCTAATGATTCAGTAGAACAAATGCCACCTATTACTATTGATGAGCCTACTCTAAAAATGGAATTTCTTGTAAATAACTCTCCATTTTGTGGAAGAGAAGGGAAATTTATTACTTCTAGACAAATCAGAGATAGATTAGAAAAAGAATTAGAAACAAATGTTGGGTTAAAAGTTGATTTTGATTCAGGTGAAAACTATGAAGTAGCTGGGAGAGGTGAACTTCATTTATCTGTTCTTATTGAAACAATGAGAAGAGAAGGTTTTGAATTACAAGTTGGTGCTCCAGTTGTTATCATGAGAGAAGAAAATGGTAAAAAAATGGAACCTATTGAAAATGTTTCAGTTTCAGTTCCATCTGGTTTCGAAGGTGCAGTTATTGCTGAACTTGGGAAAAGAAAAGGTCTTATGTCAGATATGATTGATGATAACGGTATTGTAAGTCTAGAATTTAGAGTTCCTACAAGAGGTCTACTAGGTTTCAAATCAGAATTTACAACTATGACGAAAGGTGAAGGTCTTCTATCAAGTTCATTCGATTGTTTCGAAGAATATAAAGGTGCAATTGAAAAAAGATCAGTTGGTTCTATGATTTCTATGGAAAATGGGAAAACTATGGCTTACTCTCTATTTAACTTACAAGATAGAGGTACAATCTTTGTTGAACCTGCTACTGAAATCTACGAAGGTATGATTCTTGGTGAATCTAACAAAGATCAAGATTTAACTGTTAATGCAACTAAAAATAAAAAACTTACAAATGTAAGAGCATCTGGTACAGATGAAGCATTAAAATTAACTCCACCTAAATTAATGTCTTTAGAAGAAGCTATCGATTATATTTCAGAAGATGAATATGTTGAAGTTACTCCTGAAACTATTAGATTAAGAAAAAAATTCTTAAAAGAAGGTGAAAGAAAAAGAGGTAAAAAAGACTAATCTTTCAAAATAAAAAAATACTAGAAATTAATTTCTAGTATTTTTTATGAATAATTTTATAATCAAACAAAAAACCGAAGCGATGCTTCGGTTTTTTTATAAGTTTTATTTTTTAAAATGTTTTTCAAAAAATAAAAAATAATTTCCTTTAGTAAAAGCTCTTTGTTTATTTGATTGAGTTTCAACCAATAAACCAAAACTTACTAAATCATTTAGAACTCTGTTATAAACTTCATATTCAGGAAATATTCCTGATATTTCACATATACAAAGTAACTCTTTATCAGAATTGACAAAATAACTCATAAGAGCTTTTTGATCTTTTGTAAATTCTCCAGCAATAGCTTTTGCTTGATTTGCAATGCTTTGTTGAAATTTCAAAAACCTATTTAAATCCATTTCCGTCTCCCTTTTTTAATTAGTTGGAAATTAAGATATATTAATTATAAAATATTTTAATATTTGTCAAATAAAAAAATTATTAGAAATGTTCTAATAGTTTTTTATTTTTTTATATTTATTGTATATCAACCGTAAAGAAAACTAGATATAAACAAGTCATAATCAATAAATATGAAATTTTCTCATTTATTTAATTTTATTTTAGTTTCATAATATGGAATAAAAGTATACGAAAAATCTATTTCTCAGGTATCGAAATTTGATACTTTTTGTGTTTTTTGTATATGATATTTTTTTTGTATTTTTCAACCTGAGTAATTTTCTCAATTTGATTGAATTTTTAAGTTAAAAAAATCAAAAATATTATCGTATAAAATTATTTTAAAAAAATTATCTCATGTTTGTTCTTTTTTGTAAAAATCAATCGGTCTTAATTGTAAAATATATTCTCATTTATTTCCATTATTTTCTAGAATAATTTTATTTTTTACTGACACATTTGTTAATATTTTTTTATTATTAGATATGTTTTCATCAAAATAAATATTTTTATTATAAGATTCCTCTAATCAAAAAGCTTCAAATTTATTTCCATATCAATTGATAGTTATTTCATCTCCTTTTAATAATTTTTTTACTTTTGATTCTCAATATTTTTTGACAAGTCTCTCTATAAATTCTGGTCTTTTTTTAATTGTAGTTAATAAATCTGCATTTTCTAAATTGATTTTAGTTGGATCGTTTACAAATAAAGTCCTTGATTCCTCAATAATATTTATATCTTTATTTTCAAAATAAAGGTTTGGAATATGTGATATTTGAATATTTTCTCAAAATACCTCACTTATTAAACATAAAGAAGTTAAAATAATAAAAATTAAAATTAATGGGTACTTTTTCATTTATATATAAATAATTAATAATATGTATGATATTATATTACTAATTAAAAATAATCAACAAAATTTTATCGTTTTATTTAAATCTGAATAAAGAAAATAACAAAATATAATTTCATAGAAAAAAACCCGAAGCGTTGCTTCGAGTTTTTTATATTTTTTTATTTCACAACTAAATTAACAATTTTTCCTGGGACATAGATTTCTTTTACAAGAGTTTTTCATTCTAACCATTTTGCAACATTTACATTTTCTTTGGCTTTTTTAAGAACACTGTCTTTGTCTTCATCTTTTGAAATTTCAATATCTCATCTTAATTTCCCGAGAACTTGTACTCAAATAGTGATTTGATCATCCACTGTTTTAGCTTCTTCGAATTTTGGCCAAGCAGCAAAGAAAAGTGATTCTGACTGCTTATGCATTCTTTCCCACATTTCTTCAGCTAAGTGCGGAGCAAATGGTTGTAGAATTCTACATAATACACTTCTAAATTCTTTTTGTGCATCGATATCTTTTGGTAAACCATTGTTTACTAAAATCATCATTGCAGAAATAGCCGTATTGAATTTATAATTATTTATATCTTCTTCTACTTTTTTAATTGTTTTATGTAATAATTTTTCTGTAAAATTATCATCTTGTGTAGAAATTTTTGCTTCTGGAGTAAATAATCTTTCAACTTTATCTAAAAATCTTCTTACTCATACGATTCATTTAGAATCCCATGGAGCTGCATCTTTAAATTCAGCCATATACATTTCATATAATCTCAGAGAATCTGCACCATATTCTTCCACTATATCATCTGGATTTACTACATTTTTTAATGATTTAGACATTTTAGAAACAATTCTATTTACTTCTTCACCAGTTTCAATTTCAAAATATTTCCCATCACGTTCTTCTACTAAATCATTTGCTAATAATCCTCCGTTTTTTCTTTGAAATGCATGAGCTAAAATAAGCCCTTGGTTTCTAAGTCTATAAAATGGTTCATCGTGACTTACGACATTTATATCATAGAGGAATTTATGCCAAAATCTTGCGTATAAGAGGTGGAGTACTGCATGTTCTGCTCATCCTACATATGAATCTACTTGTCCCCAGTATTTTTCAACTTCTGGATCTACAAGCATATCGTTATTTTCATTGTTCATATATCTGAGATAGTACCAACAAGAACCTCCCCATTGAGGCATAGTATTTGTTTCTCTTTTCCCTGATAAATTGTCAGCTAATTGTACATGTACAAAATCATCTACATTCGCAAGAGGAGATTGTCCATCTCCAGCTGGAGCAAAATCTTCAACTTGAGGTAATTCAAGAGGAAGTCTATAATCACAAACTATTTTTCCATAAATACCATCATAGATTTTTGAAAATTCTTTTTCTCAAATCATAAGAGTTTCTCCATCTTTTAGCCAAGCTTGATCATTTTGAGAAGTTGGAAGATTTTCAATATCTTCATTTGAAAGATGAATAAGAGGAATTGGTTCTCCCCAATATCTTTGTCTTGAAAATAACCAATCTCTGAGTTTATAGTTTACTTTTGTAGAACCAAATCATTTATCTTGAGCGTATTGCGCTAAAATTTTTCTTGCTTCTTTTGATGATTTATCTATTAAATCAACAAGTGAAGTATCTTGCGTAGCTACTGAAAATAAAATTCCGTCTCTGGTCATTGATTTTTCTCCTGGAGTTACCATAGCTTGAACTTCATCTTCTAACTCAGAAATATCTTTTCCTTGTTTTTCAAAATGTTCGATTTGGTTTCCGAGCTCATCAAAACGTTCATTTTCTTGTTGAGATAAAATTACTTTTTCTATATCTAGATTATATTTCTTTGCAAAGGCAAAATCTCTTTCATCATGAGCAGGAACAGCCATAACAGCACCAGTACCATAATTTCCAAGTACATAATCACCTATCCAAAGTGGTACTTCTTCTCACGAAAAAGGATTTACTACGTATGAACCAGTGAAAACTCATGTTTTTTCTTTATCATCAGCTGTTCTATCTTGATCAGATTTAGAGTTAGCATCAGTTATATATTTTTCACAGGCTGCTCTATTTTCATCAGTGATGAATAGATCTACATCTTTGTGATCTGGTGCTAAGACAGCATACGTCATACCAAAAACTGTGTCTACTCTAGTTGTATAAACTCTGATAGATTTTGATTCATCTCAATATTTTTTTAATTCAAATTCACATCCTTGAGATTTTCCTATCCAGTTTCTTTGCATATCTTTGATTCCTTCTGGCCAATCAAGCTTATCAACGTCAGCAAGTAATCTATCTGCATATTTTGTGATTCAAAGAACCCATTGTCTGAGTTTTTTCTTTTCAACTTTTGTTCCACATCTATCGCAAGTAAAGTCATTTAAAACTTCTTCGTTCGCTAAACCTGTTTTACAAGATGGACAATAATTTATTGGAAGATCTTGTTCATAGGCAAGACCTTTTTCGAATAGTTTTAAAAATATCCATTGGGTCCATTTGTAATATTTTGGATCTGTTGTATCTATTTCTCTATCCCAATCGTATGAAAACCCGAGAGCTTTTATTTGTTTTCTGAAATTTGAAATATTTGCATCCGTTGTAGTTCTTGGATGTGTTCATGTTTTTATTGCAAAATTTTCAGCAGGAAGACCAAAAGCATCCCATCCCATTGGATGAAGTACATTAAAACCTTTTGCTGTTTTATATCTTGCAACGATATCATTTGCAGTCATTCATTCTGGATGACCTACATGTAATCCCGCTCCTGATGGATATGGAAACATATCAAGTGTATAATATTTTGGTTTTGAAAAGTCATTTTTTACTTTAAAGGTATTATTTTCTTCCCAATATTTTTGCCATTTTTGTTCAATTTCTTTATGGTTGTACATATATATTTCTTCTTAATTTTATAACTATATAAATTATTGTCTTTATTATACAAAAAATCTGTATTTTTCTAGTTTTATTTTGAAAAATATAAAAAAATATTATAATTTAAAATAATTATAATATTTGAAACAAAAAAATATGATAAATAAAATTTTAGTATTCGGTGGTTTAGCACTAATTGCTATTTTAATTGTAGAAAATATGGTTATGCCGAGACCTGCTTTTGTGTTCATAGATCAAAACTCTAAAACTTGGATGTTAGCTATTATATCTGCTGTTATTTGAGCATTCATTGGTTTTTGACTCAACAATATAGTTAGAGGTGATGAAAAAGATATAGATGATGATTTAAACTTCTAATAAATTTAATAATAAAAAAAGAAACTTTCGCGAAAGTTTCTTTTTTTATTATACACCATTACTAACAAATAATCCAAGAACCCAAGTAATAATTGAGTTAGCAAGAAAAATAACTAGTAAACCGATACCTGCTTGGATAATAATAGTTTTCCCTTTTGAAACTTTATCATCATCACCAGCAGCAGTAAGGATATTAAACCCTCCCCATAAAATAAGTAATACAGCTACAATTGCTAAAAATGTCATAAATGTATTTACATACCCTTGAACTGCACTTTGTAATTCTCCTTGTTCACCATTTACTTCTGTTTTTGTTAAACCAAATGTATCAGTTGCAGCTGCATGAGCTGAGTTCATAGAATTTAATGCTAATAACGAAGTACCAGCAGCAGCGTATAAACCACCTTTTACAATTTTTTTCATAGTGTTATTTCGTTAAAAAAATATTAATAACACATTAATTATAGACAATTTTGATTTATTATGCAAATTTTTTCACCTTTTTTTTATTATTATTGTAATATTTTATTTTTCTATAAAATAGTTTCATATATTTATAGATATTTATTTATCATATTTTTATCATTTATTGCACAAGTTTTCGTATGAATAGAAAAGAATTAATTAAAAATCTCAGAGCCTATGGTATAGAAAATACGGTTCCAAATATTTCTGATGTGAATGCAAAATTTATTGTTGATTTACTCAGAGTTTCAAAATCAAAAAATATGCTGGAAATTTGAACCGCAAATGGATTTTCTGCTATAAATTTTGCAGACTATTTAGAAAGTGTGGACGGAAAAATAACTACGATCGATTTTTCACCTAAATCATTTGATGAAGCTCAAATAAATTTTAAAGAAGCAAAAGTAGATCATTTAATAGATTCTATACTTTGAAATGCGCTCGACGAGATTCCGAAACTCGAAGATGATGCATTTGATTTTGTATTTATAGATGGAATGATGAGAAGAAGTAAAGATTTCTTAGAACTCTGTTGGCCAAAAACAAAAGTCTGATGAATCATTATTATAGATGATGTAATAAAATTCAGAGAAAAAATGGTTGGACTTTGGGAATATTTAGAAGAACAAAATATTTCTTACAATACTCTGCCGATTGACATTGATGATGGAGTAATGATGATAATAAAAACAGCATAATTTATGCTGTTTTTATTATGACTTGAAAAATCTTGATTTTCACTACAATAGTCTCATTAAAATTCTTACAAAAACATTATGAAATTTATTATCAAACCTTTTTCAGAAATAATGGTAAAATCAAAAGGTGTCAGAAAAAGATATCTTGGTTTTTTACAATTCAACCTTCAAGCGCAATTCAAAGAAATTTCACCTGAAATAAAAGTATCAGTTCATTATGATAAACTCGAAATAAATATCAGAGACGATAAAACCATTGAAAAAATGCAAAATGAAATTTCTACAATAGAAAAAATTTTATACCGTACACCATGAGTTGAAAGTTTTATTGAAGTAGAAACTCATGAAGTTTGCGATTTAGATTTTATGGCAAAAAAGGCAGAAGAAGTCTATATAGATAGAATAAAAAATAAAACATTTTGTGTCAGAGTAAAACGTACAGGAAAACATGAATTTAGTTCTTTGGATTTAGAAAGACATATTTGAGCACATTTGTTAATTACTCTTGATAATACATACGGAATTCACGGGAAAGTAAGTATGAAAAATCCTGAAGTAACCGTTTATATGGAAATAAAAGATGAAAATCTTTATGTTGTAAAAAATACTGGATATGGTATTTGAGGATTTCCTGTTTGAGCTCAAGACAAAGTTGTTTCTCTTCTCTCTGGTGGATTTGATTCTGGAGTTGCTGCATTTTCAATGATGAAACGTGGATGTAAAGTGGATTTCTTATTTTTCAATCTCTGAGGAACAGCTCACGAATTATGAGTAAAACAAGTTGCCTATTATCTCAATAAAAATTTTTCTGCTTGATATAAGGCAACAATTGTAAGTATTCCATTTGAAAATGTAGTAAAACATCTCGTAACAAAAACCGATCATAAATATAGAGCAATTATATTAAAAAGATGTATGCTTAAAGTTGCAGATTTTTTAGCTCAAAAATATAATTATTGTGCTTTAGTAAAATGAGATTCACTTGGACAAGTTTCAAGTCAAACTCTTAAAAATATTCATGTAGTAGATAAAGCATCTGATACCGTAGTACTTCGCCCTCTAATTTCATTTAATAAACAAGAAATCGTAGATATCTCAAAACAAATTTGAACCTATGATTTTGCCTGTAATATGCCAGAATATTGTGGAGTTATTTCAGATAGACCAAGTGTAGGAGCAAAAGTAAGTCAGGTTTTAGAAGAAGAAGAAAATTTTGATTTCTCACTATTAGATGATGCTATCGAAAATAGATCTACAAAAAGAGTTGATGATATTTTACAACATGTACAAGATGAATCTGATGAAATAGAATATAAAAATTTCCCTACAGATAATGATGTAATAATTGATATCAGAGATCCTGAATCAATAAAAAAATCTAAACTCAAAGTTGATGGAAGAGAAGTTTTAGAGATACCTTTTTATGATATAAATAATGAATTTTCAAAACTTGATCAATCAAAAAAATATTTATTAAGCTGTGAAAAATGAGTTTTATCAAAACTCCATGGATTATATTTATTAGAAAAATGATTTTCAAATGTAGCAGTTTTTAAACCTCTTGAAGCTGATAAAGTTTGTGGAAAAATATAAAACTAAAAAGAGCGTTATTCACGCTCTTTTTTTTCTCGTTTATAATTAATATATTTCATTAACGAAAAAACCGTAATAAAAAGAAATAATAAAATATAAACTGTATTTTCGCCAAATGGCAAATTATCCATGTTATTCTCCTCCTTGTTTTTAAAGAAACATAAATATATTATTTTTTATATTTTTTGCAAATAAAAAATCTTCCCAAAAATATTGAGAAGATTTTAAAATCCAACTTTTTAACTTCCATTATACTTCAATCCGATATATCTTGAGACTGCAACTAATACAATTAATACTACTATTGTAATACCTAAAGCTAATGTATTCATAATGTATCTCCTTTTAATAGATAGAATTAATTATAAATATTTTTTACATTATTGCAAAAAAGAAAAAATCTCTCCTTGAGGGATTTTTTTATGCAGCTTTTTTTTCTGGATTATTTTTTTTATACAAATCTTTATACTTTGATTCAAAATCTTCATTTTTAATTTTATCTTGAATATCTTGTAGGGAAATTTTATCTCAAATACTCGCTATTTTAATAGTTAAATCACTGTCTGATACACCATCTCAATATGGTGTTGAGAGTTTTGCTTTTACATCTCATTTTCTATCTCTTAGTAAAATTACATTCATTTCTTCTCCATTTATGTTCAAAGTATCAATTGTTTTTCTCGATTTTTCTCATAAAAGAACTTCTTTCATATCCGCGTGAAGTTTTTGTGTTTCTTTTGCTTCAATTGCATTATTATATTCATCTACAAAATCAATATTTTTAATAGAAATAAGTGATTTTAATTCTTCTGGACTTTTTCCTGCAATATCTCATAATTCTACTTCAGATTTATAATCAGAAATCCCATCAAAAAATTGAGTATCTACATAGAGTTTATTATTTTTTGAGTCATACTCTACTTCTAAAAATTCACCATTTCATAAATCAATTTTTCCAGCATCTGGAAACTCTTTAAAATATTCTCTTAACCATTGTACAGATTCTTCATATGTTTCTAATACTGTTTCTTTTACTTCGTTATATGTTTCTACTGTAGAATCTAGCACATCATCAAAGGTTTCTGAAACTGATTCTCAAAATGAAGTTTTTTCTTCTTCATTAATATTTTCAGTATTATTTGTTTTAAAATCCATAACTGGTGGTAAGTCTTGTGGTGCTGTTTCTTTTTCTTTATCATTAGTTCAATCAATTTGTTTTGCATCTGTATTTTTTTCTGAAATTTTTTGCAAATATTGATCTACTCTCCAATTTGCCCAATCTTGGATTTTTTGTTTATCATATTTTTCATCTGTAACAAATGTTTCTTCTTCTTTCCAATTTTCGATAGTGAAATATCTCACTTGTACTCAGTCTTTTGAAAAAACTTTTACTTGTCCATCTTCAACTTTAAGCGTTGCTTCATTTTTTAAATCAATATTTGAAATGAGATTTGAAACTTCATTTTCTAAAGACGAATTATTTTCTATAGATTTTTGTAGTTTACCTAAACCTTCTTTTGTTTGATTTTTTATAGCAGCAGATTCAATTTCTTTTTTTTCTACAGCATTTTTTAACTCATTTTTTTCTTCAGGAGTTAATACATCTTGAGGTAATGGTTCAACTGAAGCTTCTCTTGTATCTACTTTTGTTTCAATTTCATTTGAAGCTCAACCTTCTGGTGAATTTAGAGAAAATACCGGAGAAAATAATAATTTTTTATAATGTGAAAACATGTTCAAGCAAATAACTAATAAAATATGTATATATTTATTCTATCACAATATTTACTTCAAAAACAAATAAACAATTTTACAATTAATTATTTTATGGCATAAAAAAAATATATTCAGAAAATTTTCTAAATATATTTTTTGAGGGCTACTTTTGCAGCTTTATCCATAGCTCTTTCTCTGAGAACTTGTTTCTTTTGATGAGCTTTTTTTCATTTTGCTAGAGCTACTCTGACTTTTATCAAACTTCACTTAAAATAAAGTTCCGTTGGGATAATTGTATATCCTCATTCTTTTGATTTTTGAGTGAGATATTCTATTGTTTTTTTATGTAATAATACTTTTCTAGGAGCATCAGTTTCGAGAGCTCCTCTATTAGAAAGTGCTTTCCATGGAGTTATATGTAAAAATTTTAAATATAATTCTCCAGACATAATACTTAAAAATACTCATTTTAAATTTACATGTCAGTGACGAATACTTTTCGTTTCATGTCATTTTAAAATTATTCATGCTTCCCAAGATTCTATCATTTCATAATCAAAAAATGCTTTTTTATTTTTAGTTATGAGGGTATCATTTTTTTTCATTTCTGTGTTTTCATCTATAAACTAATCTAATTATTTTAATTATATGTTTATTTTTTATTTTTCAAATACTTGATGTTGTAATTCAAGTATTTCATAGACAGTATTTTCTTTAAAATACCAATCCCATCTCATATAATCATCATAATCATATTTTCCAGCTTTTGCTGAATTGTAAGGATTTTTATGAATTGGAAAATGTAAATGAAAATCTTTATATGCTCTATCTGGTACTCAAGTTGATCATATTGTTCAAATTTTTTGCCCCTTTCTCACCATAGTTCATTCTTTGATATTTGTATAAATATCTTGTAAGTGACTATAAAATACCACATCTCATTTTGCTGTTTTTAACCAAACTTGATTTCATCTGAGTGTATCAAGATTTTTTATTTTTTGATCTTCTGAAATATTTTCCCCGTATACCAATCTATTTAAGTCGCTATATTCAAATCCTGAAACAACTCGAATAACCATAGCATCATCAAGTGAGATAACTTCTTCTCATAGATTTCCATCTACATCCCATCCATGATGAATTCCATCTGTATAAGATTCTCTATATGGTCTTCCTGCATTTGGTAATTTAGAGTGTTTCGTTGATATTTCTCTTCATATTACAGGAATTTTATATTTTTGTTTTCTTGCTTCTATAATATTCTCAACAACATTATATAAAAAAGAAATTTCATAGGTTTCGTGACTTTGTTTTGCAGAAATATATCAAGAAGTAGATTTTGGTCTTTGCATAGATAATAACAACTTTTTATCTAATGAATTTACCGCTTTTTGTAAATCTTGTGTTGAATAGTCAATAAATTTATCCCATAAATTATATTCACCAATAACTTTTTGTTCTAAAGTAAATAATTGCTCATTATTTTTTTCTAAAATAAGTTTAGTATCATTACAAGGTGAAAAATATTTTATATTAAAAATATAGTATTCATTTCTCTTTTGTATAAATTTATCAAAAGTTTCGCATGAAGTTACCAATTTTGCATCAGATAAATCAACTGGAGATTTAAAAATCAAAATATTTGAATTGAGTTTATTTGATTCTGGATAAATATTTTTAGAAAGCTGAAAATCTAAAACTATTGGTCAAGTGTACATATTTGAATTACCAAATACAAGAGAGTAACCGAAAACAAGAGTGAGAATTAAAACTGTAAAAATAGCTGAAAAGAGTGGTTTTTTATGCATAGTATTAATAATTTTTTGAGATTTAAGTTCAAATAAATATATAGAAAAATCTCCTTAAATCAACTGTGAGTTTTAATTCATGTCAAAAATTTGTGCAAAACAAAAACCAGCTCTAATAGCTGGTTTTTTTTACTAAGTATTAACAACATGATGCTGTATAATGTTTTTTATAATAATCATTATAATACTGAGTATATATTGCTTTACGCAAACTTTCATCATATTTATGGACCTGACTATTTAGTTTTTTAAATACTTTTTTCCATTCTGGAAATACTTTCCAATATCTCGACGATGGATTACGACGTGACATTGGGTTAAATGGTTCAACTTCAATTTTATCAGAAACTTGCGTAAATGTAATATCTGTAGACATAATTGTCTCTCCTTTTTTAAAACAGAATTTAATTTTACAAATCTAATACACAAATCATAAAAACCTCGAGGGAAGTTTTTAAATTTATATACTAGAGAATAAAATTAAAAAAACTTTTAGACTGTTTGGTCTAAAAGTTTTTAGTGAAGTTTTATATATAAATAAAGTTTCGAAAAAATCTCTTAGACCTGTTTGGCTAGAATAAATAAGACAATAATTTTTTTCATTGTATTTCTCATTTGAACGAAATTTACTTTTAAGTAATATTTTTATATTCTTTTTATAG
The DNA here is from genome assembly GCA_963926055.1 of uncultured Patescibacteria group bacterium. Taxonomy (GTDB): domain Bacteria; phylum Patescibacteriota; class Gracilibacteria; order BD1-5; family UBA6164; genus CAJXJP01. The sequence continues at coordinate 25,265 of CAWUVK010000003.1, forward strand.
CTATTGTCAATAGTTTTTGTATGAAAAAAAACCTCAAAATAAATTTTGAGGTTTTTTAGTACCACATATCTTGTTCCCAATCTGTAATACTTTGAATATCACTCACAGATATTTTCGTAAAAATTTCTTGTCATTTGAGTAAAATAAATACTTGTACTTCACCTGGTTGAAGTTCTAATAAAAATGATTTTAACTCATGTAAATCTTCTTTTTTTGCATGAGATGGTATTTCTACAACATATTTATCAGTATTTTGAGAAATTTGTTCTTGAGGTTCAGATTCATTTGAATGAATTTTTTTATCTAAATTCTCATCAAATTTTTTATCTTCTACTTCTGAGTTTTCTTGAGTATTAGATTCTGATTTTTTATCTTCTACTGATTCATCTTGTTGAGCAGCAAGTGGATTAAATAATAAACGTTTTTGTTTGTTCATCAGTCATAAATCCGTTGCTTGCTCTCTAACTTGAGAAATACTCGCAATTTTTATATCACGAGCTTGAATCGTTTTTCTCCCATATTCAAAGTTTATTTGTAATCCTCAGTTTACAATTACTATTTTATCAACTTCGAGCTTATCTTGATATTTTTCTACATCTTTTGGAAAAATAACCACTTCAAAATCAAAATCAAATCATTCACACTTTAGAAATACCATTGGTTTTCCAGTTTTTGTAACGATTTTTCTCACATCAGCAACTACTCAAACAGCTTGAACTATTTCATCTTTTGGTCTTTCTTTTTTGATTCAATTTTTTTTATTTTCTTCTTCTAATTTCTTTTTTTCAGCATCTGGTAAATAATTATCAGGATTTTCTTTTTTATCAGCTTCGAGTAAATCTGACATTGGAATTTTTAATTTTCTCACATTATTTGAACGTCTCATACAATAACGTCCTAATCCATCCAGTGCATGACCAGAAACAGAAAATCAAATCATTTCCTTTTCTCATGCTAATAATTCTTCGAATGTAAATGGATCGGTTTGAATTAATTCTAATTTTTCTTCAAATACATCAGAATCATCAAATAATCAAATTTGAGAAGTGGCTCTTTTTTTCTCATCTTTTCTACAAAATTTTATCATTTCAGGAATACTTTTAAACATAGCAGCTCTGTCTCAAAGTGTATCCATCGCTCCTGACATAATCAATGCTTCGAGTGATTTTTTATTTATTACTTCATTTCCACATGATTCTATAAATTCTTCTAAGTTTTCAAAATTTCTTCATAATTCATCGCGTGTCGCAATAACTTTATTAATTGGTCCATCTCAAATACCTTTAATTGCCTTTAAACCAAAACGAATATTGTTGTCATCAATATAGGTAAAATGTTTCATTGATTCTTGTACACTCGGTGGAAGTACATTGATTCATTTTGATTGACATTCTCAAACAACTAAAACAATTCTTTCCATATTTTCCTCATCCGAAACCATAATGGAATTTAAAAATTCAGCTTCATAATAGGCTTTTAAATACGCAGTTTGATAAGCAATGAGTGCATAACACGCAGCATGAGATTTATTAAATGAGTAGTTCGCAGCCGGTTGAATCATTTCTTCATAGATATAACGACTTACTTCTGGTTTATATCATTTATATGATTCTCCTCGTTCAATAAATTGTTTTTTTAATGCTTCTACTACTTCTACTTTTTTCTTCCCAACTCAACGTCTCAATAGATCGGCTTCACCAAGTGAAAATCCAGCCATATATTGTACAATAAACATTAATTGTTCTTGATAAACAGCAATCCCATACGAAACATCTAGAATTGATTTGAGATCATTTTCTAATTTATCTTTTTGTTCTTCTATTATCTCATCACTATATCCAGCTTCTTGCATAATATTTATGAGCGCATCGGTCATATATTTAATTTCTTCTCTTCCATATTTTCTATCAATAAAAGTAGGAATATATGCAAGTGGACCTGGACGATACAGAGAAACCATCGCAATTAAATCTTCAAAAACATTTGGTTTAAGATCTTTGAGGTATTTTCTCATCCCATCAGATTCAAACTGAAATACTCAAGTAGTATCTCCAGCAGCAAAGACATCAAAAACTTTTTGATCTTTTAAGTCAATTTTTAAAATATCTATATCTACTCATTTATTATTTTTAATAATTTTTTGAGCACGTTTAATAATCGTGAGATTTCTCAGTCAAAGGAAATCCATTTTCAAAAGACCTAAGTCTTCTAAAGGATTCGCACTATATTGAGTTACAATAGCATTTGCATCTTTTGGTGGATGTTGCAACGCTGTAAAGTTTGTCATTGGTTCTGGAGCGATAATAACCGCACAGGCATGGACTCAAAGTTGACGAACATTTCATTCGATTTTTAAAGCATTGTCGATTATTTCTTTATATACCGGGTTGGTATTATACGCTTCATTAAATTCAAAAGAATCTTCGAGTGCTCATTTGAGTTTTGTCCCTGGTTTTTCTGGTATAAGTTTTGCTAAGGAATTCATTTCAGCGAATCAAATTCACATAACTCTTCAAACATCTTTTACCGCAGCACGAGCAGCAAAAGTACCAAAAGTACAAATTTGAGCCACTTTATCTGAACCATATTTATTTCTACAATATTCTACTACTCTATCTCTTTCATTATCCGCAAAATCCGTATCAATATCTGGCATAGAAACTCTCGCTGGATTTAAAAAACGTTCAAAAAGTAAATCATATTCCATCGGGTCAATATCTGTAATCCCAGATAAAAATGCCATGATTGAACCAGCTGCTGATCATCTTCCTGGTCAAACTGGAATATCATTATCACGAGCCCAGTTGATATAATCTGCTACAATCAAAAAGTATGCATCAAAACCCATTTCATGGATTACTACGAGTTCATATTCGAGTCTTTCTATATAATCTTGCTGTTTTTGTTCGAGTGTATCTAAAAATTGTTTTTTCTTATCAGAATAATAAATCAAAGATAATTCTTTTAATTCTTCTGGTGAAGTTTCCGTTAATTTTTTATCGAGACTAGGTTTATCAAGTTTTTGAATCAACATAAAAATTTCTTCTTCACTCAGACCATACTCATATCTCCAGTTAAGTCATTTAAATGATAAATAACGTAAATACCATTCTGATGAATCGAGTTTTTTAACATTTAAACCTCTGGTTTTATTTTCTAAATCTGCAAAACCTCATAGAGTATATTCTTCATTTTTTTCCTCTATTTCGAGAGCTTTTTCATAAATAATTTGATCTTTTTGAGGTAATTCAAAAGTAGGAATCAAGATTCATCCAGTTTCAATTTGCATATCTACCATATCTGCGATTTTTTGCGTATTTGAAAGTGCTTCTGGTAAAAACCCAAAAAGTCATTGCATTTCTTCTTCACTTAAAAAAGAGTAATCACCATTTATAAGTGTTGCTCTATCTGGATTTTCAAGTTCGTGTCCGGTTCCAAGTGCTTGAATAACATCCTGAGTTTTTGCATCAGATTTTTCTATATAATAATTATTATTCGCAGCAACAACTGGGATTCAATAATTTTTATTAATTTCAATAAGTTTGTCTGTAACGGTATTTTGTTTTGGAATATCTTGATGATATAAAAGTTCGAGAAAATAATTTTCTTCTCAAAAAATTTCTTGATACTCTTTTATTTTCGCTAAAATTTGTTCGTCTGATTTTCCACATAAAATATAATATGGAATTTCTCCAGTAATCGGACCAGAAAGAGCAACCGTATGTTCACTAAATTCTTTTACATCTTCTAAAGTAACTTTTGGAATCATCCCAGCATTATCCAAACTCGCACGTGAAGTCAGCGCAATAATATTTTGATATCATTTGAGATTTTTAGCAAGAAGTACCAATTTGTGATTCAGATTTGGATCAAGAGAAGATTCGACAAAAATTTCCGTTCATAAAATAGGTGTAATCCCAGCAGAAACACATTGTTCATACAGTTCATGTCATCCATGAATATTACTTGTATCAGTAATAGCTACTGCTTTCATCCCAAATTCTTTTGCTTTTGCAACGTAATCTTTTGGTTTTGGAAGACCTTGTAAAATACTATAATGTGAATGATTGTGTAAATGTACAAAACTCATATTTTTCTCTATTTTTACCTGTTAAATTCATTTATTTTATTGTATAAATTTTTTCGAAAAATGCGAATTTTTGACGAAAGAAAATAAATTTATAATTAAGAAACAAATATAATAATATAATATATTTATACAATAAATTTGTATTTTGTATAGTAAAAAGTTACGTTCCAAAAAGAAGATTTTTGACGTAATTTTTTTTTTGTGATATTTTTAGTAGGAATAAAGCAAAACTACTCCTAAATAAAAAAATATGAGTGAAACTCCAAATAACGATATTAGTCTTTTAGACAGATGAATAAAATCAGATACAAATTCTGCTAAATATGAAATAACAGCTGAATTTCCTAAAGACAGTAATCTAGAAGAAATATTAAATCCATCAGAAATTTGTTTATTACAAGAAAAAAATGATATTTCTCAAGAATGTAAAGATGAATTAAAGATGTTAGAAGCAACTTTAATATTGGTTCAATTACAACAAAAAATTAATGCTGAATTAATCACAGATGATATTGATTTAATATATGATCCAAAAAACAAAACATTTCAATACAAACTTTTTGACAACGAGGAACTCGTTATTCCTGTAAATTTAAATCTTTCTCATGTTCATGACGAAGATATAGCAGATGATTATACAAACGAGTCAAATCCAGATATGAGTAAACTTAGAATATTTGGTGAATTTCTCGTTGACATGATAAATAATATTGATGATTTATATTTTGAAGAAGAAAGTTGAAATATTATTTTAAATGAATTAAATTGATTTCAATCTATTCAAGGACCATGATTTATCTTTGATAAAAGTTATTTAAACACAGAAATATTAAAAGATATATTTTATTACAATCCGAATGAAAATTTACCAGACGAACAAGCAAATCAAGACTTAAATTCTGTATTAAATACATTAAAAGAAGCAAAAAAATATAGAAATACTATAAAAATAAATAATCCGAAAACTGAAGAAATAAGTAAATAATTAATAATAAAAATAACAGATAGTCAATATAATATTTTTGACTATCTGTTATTTTTTCGTATAAAAACCTGACCTATAACAAAAAAAGCAGAAAAATGAAAAAAACTGCTATACTCTTTACTTTATTATTTTTACATGGTTGTACTACTACAACGGTCAATGAAAATAATAGTAGCAAAGAAAAAATAAAAACATACTTTCGTTGCTCAGACAATTCTAGAGCTTCGAAAGAATTTTTAATAACAACAGACTTTCAATTGTCTAACAATACAATTGAAGGTTTGAAAACAAATCTTGAAGATGAGTATTTCTACGAAAGAAATGCCTGTCGTCAGATTTGAACCACCAAAAAACCGCGCATGCGCGGTTTTTTATTTTTTATTATTTTTCTTCATTTTTTACTTCTTCACCAGTTTTTTCTGATTTCATAATCGGAAATAAAACTACATCTCTAAGATTTTCTTGTTCTGTAAGAAGTGAAACCATTCTGTCAATTCACATTCCCCAACCAGATTGACAAGGCATAGCGTATTCCATAGCGAGTACAAAATCGTCATCACTTGCTGTTGCTTCTTCATCTCCAGCTTCGATTGCTCCTGATTGTTCATCGAAGTTTTCTTGTTGGATTTTTGGATCAACGAGTTCTGAATAAGCTTTAAGAACTTCCCAACCGTTTAAAACTAATTGAAATTGTTCTACTATGTTTCCATCTTGGTCAGATTGTCTTGCCAGAGGTTGCATAGTTTTTGGATAATTATAAATGAAAGCTGGTCCAACAATTCCTGGTCTTAATACTTTTTTATATAAGTAATCGATCATAGTTGCTGTTGCTTGTTTATCCATTCCTTCCCAAGAATGTCCTGCTGCTTTTATATCAGCTCTGAGTTTTTGTTCATCTTCTGGTGCGTATGCTTCCACATCAATTCCAGATTTTTCTTTTACTCCAGCAATATAATCAATTCTTTGCCATGGAGTTGTAAAGTTCACTTCTTTTTCTACACCATTTTTATCTCTGATTTTAATAGTTCTATCCAGATTCATTGTTTCGAAAATATAATCAAACATTTCTTCTGTAAATTTCATATTATCTTCAAAATTCCAATATGCTGCGTAGTGTTCAAATACTGAAAATTCTTGCATATGAGTTGGATCAGATCCTTCATTTCTGAAATTTTTCCCCATTTCGAAAACTCTTTCAAATCTTCAAACAGTCGCTTTTTTCAATGAAGTTTCTGGAGCAATTCTTAAAACAAATTCTTCATCAAAATCATTATGATGTGTTTTAAATGGAGCTGCAGCAGCACCTGAAGCGCTATTTCCTAAAATAGGAGTTTCTATTTCGATAAATTTATGTTTCCAATAAAATTCTCTAATAGTTTTTATAAATTCACTTCTAAACTTAAATCTTTCAAATGAATCATCATTCATAATCAGATCTAAATATCTTTGTCTATAAATAGTTTCTTGATCAGTAACTCCATGAAATTTTTCTGGAAGTGGTCTCACAGCTTTTGATAAAACTTGAAATTCTTTTACAAAAAGAGTCATTTCTCCATGTTTTGTCAGGAATAAATCTCCAGTAATTCCAATATAATCTCATACTTGGCAAAATTTTTCAGCGACTTTGAAAGCCGTTTTTGGTTCACCAGAAATTTCAATAGATTGAACTACTTCTCTCCCAGTATTAAAATCAACTTTATCTCTCATAAAACACATTTGAATATCTCCTGAGTGATCTCTAATTTTTCCAAAGACTAATTTCCCCATTCCTCTGCTCGACATAATTCTCCCTGCCGTTTTAAATTCACCAAGAGAACCATTTTCCATAAGTTCATTTACATCTTTGAGTTTTGATTCTTGTGTTCTTATTTCTGCTATATCTTGTTTTCCATGGAAATGATTTGCATAACAAATAATTCCTGCATCTTTCATCGCTTGGATTTTTGCTTGTCTATCCAACGCTTCTCTAGAATATTCCACGTTTTTTCTATTAATAATTAAAATTTTATTATGCGCGAATTATAGCGAATTTTTTATTTTTTTCAAGAAATTCAAAAAAATAAAAAAACAAGAGAAAATTCTTGTTTTTTATTTTATTTCATAAATTCTAATTCTTCTTCTATAAAATTTAATTGTTTCCAAAAATCCTCAATTGTTTTATTATTCAGAGTTATTCTACTATAGAAATATTTTTTATTAAGAAAATCCCAAACAATAGAACTCCTGTATTCTCAAGTGATTTCTTTTTGAATCAGAGTATTATCGTTTTGATTTATGACAGAATCATACAAATAAAATGCATGGGTTTTTTTATAATCTTGAAAAGATTGTTGTTGAAAAAATAAATTATCTGATCTCATTTCATCAAAATAATATGGAGAATAAATATATTGAGCTAAATAATTTTTTAAAATTCTTTCTTTATTAAAATCTAATTTCAAAGCAACTTCGTCATCTAAATTTAAAAATTCTTGCTGTACTTTTCCAATAGCACGAAAACTAATATTTCAGTCTAAAATAGAATTAAAATATATTATTTGTTCTTCTTGATTACAAGAATAATTTATACAATCTTTTATTTCAGAAAAATCTTGATAACTATAATTTTCTAAAAAATTATCTGGAGAATCAGGAATTTTTAAATAATTATACTGTAAAATATACATTCAAAATAATATAATTACTCAAATAGTACTTCAAAGTAATATATTATTTTTATTTTTTATTGCTCTAAATATTATATAAGTCGGTATAAATAAAAGTAAAACATGTAAAAAATATCAAAAAGTATTTCCTGTCTCAAAAACTATAGAAAACATTACATAATAAATTATGTAAAATATAAAAATAAATAGACTAATAAAATTTTTCATACATAGCAATTAATAATTAATTATTATAATAATAGTAAGAATATAAAAAAATCAATACTTTATTTACATATAAAATTATTTTAGTACCTCTACCATTTTTCTAAAAAATCATACTTGAGATATCAATAGTAAAAATAAGTTCTTTTTTCTTCATAAAAAATACAATTCGTCAACGTAAATATTTGTTTCTAGAGTTTTTCTGTGGTACAATAAAAAGGATTATATGTAACTTGAGAATATGAATTTTTCTATTAAAAAATTATTTTTTACATTTATATGTTTATTAAGCACTTCACAAAGTGTTTTTTCAGCATGACTTTTAGGTTGAAATACACAATCTGGAAATACAAAACCTAAACTAAATCAAAATCAAAACCAAAATCAACAAAATCAAGAAGATTGATTTTTCGAATGAAGTCTTGATATGCTAGAAACTATTGGGATTTGGATTATTTACATAGTTTGATGAATAATTATTTTCTTATTTCTTAAGAATTTTATGCGTTTTGTTTTCGAACTGTATTATTCAAAAAATTTAAGATATTTAAAAGTTACTCTTCCAAGAGCAGACTCAAAGCTTGATAAAGAAAAAGAAACAAAAAAAGATTTCAAAGAAAAAACAGGAATGATGTCTATGTTTTATAAAGCAATTCATAAATTATCTGAAGCCGGACTTCGTGATACATTTCTCAACTGGATTTTTGGACATTCAAAAATTTCTTTAGAATTAGTCTATGAAAATGGTGAAGTTACATTCTACGTAGTAACTTATAAAAATTACGTAAATCTTATTACCCAACATCTCACATCGATTTATACAGATGCCGAAATTATTCAAGTTGAAAAAAAAGATTACATAGATATTAAGCCTGATTGATATTCAATGAGAGCAGCATCTCTTTGAAAAGAACATGATGATGTTTTTCCTATAAAAACATATAAATATTTAGAAGATGATCCATTAAATAACTTTTCAAATGTATTTGGTGGTCTACATAAAGATGATAAAGCTGTTTTTCAAATAGTAATTAAACCTGATTTTGATCATAATAAATTAGCATTAAATGCAGCTCGTTTGGTGGCAAAATGACAATATGGAAAAAAAAGAAAAAATTTACTTTGATTTTTAGGATTTTTATGGAACCCAATTGTAGCGATATTCCAATGACCTGATTCTATGGTTGCAGGTTGAAATAATGCTCCTGGAGCAAGTGAGTGAGATGCCTATAAAATATTTAACCAAGCTGAAACTGAAGCACAAAAAATTATGGGTGAAGCTGCTGCTCAGCCAGCATTTAAATCTTCAGTTCGTGTTTTAGTAAGTAGTAAAATACATCAAAATTCAGAAGATTGAGTCCATGCAATTGTTGCTGCTGCATCTATTTTTACAGATGAATATAATAATTCTCTTGATAATCCTCAAGTTCTTGAAGATGCACTTCCACGGATATTTACACCTCTAAGATATTTTGGTTTTAAATATAAATTAGTTGGATTTTTTCAAAATACTTCTTATTTTTCAGCAGATGAAGTTTCAACTCTCTATCATTTACCTGATATAAATTATAATAAATCTCCTATCATTAATTGGTTGGAATATAAAAAATTACCAACACCTCATAATTTAAAATTTCCTACTCAAGCCACTTTTTTAGAAGAAAAAGTAAAAATTTGACAAAGAGATGGTGAGGACATTTTTGAAGCAAAACAAGTACATAGAAAACTCGGTTGATTTCCAGTTTACAAAGATTGAGTATTACTTGGTTGGAATGAATATAGAAATAAAAAAACTCCAATATATTTTAGTAAAAAAGACAGAGGGAGACATCAATATGTTATCGGGAAATCATGAGGGGGGAAATCAGTATTTATTTGATACCTCGCTCGTCAAGATATGCGGAATGGAGATGGGCTTTGTGTTATTGATCCACATGGAGATCTTGTCGAAGATGTACTCGCATTCACTCCAAAAGAAAGAGCAAAAGATGTCGTAGTGTTTGATCCTGCGGATGACGAAAGACCAATGGGATTAAATATGCTTGAAGTAATATCAACTGATCCAGAACTTAGAAAAAGAGAAATGGACAGAGCTGCAATGGATGCAACTGAAATATTTATTAAAATATTTGGTGACGAAATATTTGGACCTCGTATCCAACATTACTTTAGAAATGGGTGTTTGACACTTATGGAAGATGTCGAAGATGGTGGAACACTTATTGACGTACCAAGATTATTTGTCGATGATGCATTTAGAAAATATAAAGTTTCAAAAGTAAAAAATCCAGTAGTAAAATCATTCTGGGAACATGAATATGCAAACACTTGAGATAGAGAAAAACAAGAAATGATTCCTTACTTCTCTTCTAAATTTGGTCCTTTTATTACTAATACAACTATTAGAAATATTATTGGTCAACCAAAGTCAGCGTTTAATATTCGTGACATTATGGACAATAAAAAAGCGCTTTTAGTTAATCTCTCAAAAGGGAAAATTTGAGCTCTCAACGCACAGTTACTTGGGTTAATATTTGTATCAAAAGTAAATATGGCTGCCATGTCGAGAGCAGATATACCAGAAGATCAAAGAAAAGATTTTTATATGTACGTTGATGAATTTCAAAATTTTGCCACTGAAACATTCGGTGAAATATTATCAGAAGCTAGAAAATACCGTTTAGCACTTATTATGGCTCACCAATTTATTGCACAAATTAATTCATGAGGTTCTCAAAAATGAGATAAACCTAGTATTAAAGATGCAGTTTTTGGGAATGCGGGGACAATTATGTCATTTAAAGTTGGTGCTGATGATGCAGAATATATGGAAAAAGAATATGCTCCACTGCTTTCTCAACAAGATATTATTGGGATTGCGAACTTTACAGCATATTGTAAACTCAATATAGACAATGCATCAACTCGTCCATTTGATCTCAAAACTATTTGGGATAATAATTATAAAAATGAAAAAATTGCTTCTATCATAAAAGAATATTCTCGTAAAAAATACGGAAGAAAGAAAAAATATGTTGATATGGAGATCGAAGCAAGACTAGGAATTAATCCAACATAAAAAATTTAATTATAAAAACATTGTATGAAAATATTACAAAAAATTGGTATTTTATTTATCTGTTTATTCTCTTTTCTATCATTAAACAGCACTGTTCACGCAGATATATTTGAAGTATGACAACAACAAAGTAGTACAGAAAATAATCTGAATACTCAATGAGCAAGTGAAACATCATGAGATTCTGCAAAAAATGATAAAATAGATGGTTTTAGAATAGATGGATGAATCACTGTTTCACAATGAGGTGACGAAGCAATTGCAAATACTCTTATAAGAATTGCTAAAGATTTAAAAAATATTTTATTTGTTATAGCAAGTCTCTATTTTCTCATTTTAATATTAAAACTTTTAGTAAGTGAAAAAACCGAAGAAGAAGTTTCAAACTTTAAAAAATGAGGATTATGGACAACTATTGGTTTAATTGTGACACAAATAGCATATTTATTTGTAAATACTTTTTTTGACAGATGAATAAGTGAAAACTTAGCAGAAGAAGTTTCAGAAAAACTTATACAACCATTTATTAGTTTTTTAGAGACAGGTGCAAGTTTTTTCTTTATTGCTATTGCTGTATACGCTTTTTATAAATTAGTAACAGCTGGTTGAAATGAAGACGCTGCTAAAGAAGGAAAAATGTCGATTGTATATGCTATTATTTGATTTATTTGAGTAAAACTCACAAAAACAATTGTCTATACAACCTATGGTAAAATAAATTGTTGATCAAATATAAGTGATATTATTGATATAAATCAACCTGGTGATAGAGCTAAATGTTTAGAACCTCAAAATCTTGATGGCTTAGCTCAAGCAGTTGCTCAAGTGATAAATTGGGCTAATGGATTTATTGGGATAATCGTTGTACTTTTAGTTATCTTTGCTGGTGCAAGAGTATTATTATCTGGTTGAGATGAAGAAGCTCTGAGTAAAGCAAAAAATATTTTATTATATATTTTTGTTGGTATTTGAGTATTAGTATGTAATTATCTTATCGTTACTTTTTTCCTTATACCAGAAACTCCTATTGGATAATATTTAATTTATTATAATTTTTTTATGAAATATTTTATTTCAGCAGTTATTACATTTTTTTGTGTATTTGGTATTTTTTCTCATACATATGCAGCAATTGATATAAATTCAATAAATCAAACAGATAAAATAAAAGAAAAATCAATATGAACCAATCAAACCTGATTAGATCCAATTGATGCAATAAATCAAACGGGAGAAAAAATTCTCATTAGTATTAAAACAATTGTATGAGGATTATTAGTTATTTTTATTGTTTATGCTGGTGCTCAAATGGTTATGAGTATGTGAACAGATGAAGATCAATTATCGAGTGCAAAAAGACAAATTCGGTATTCTGTGATAGCTTTCATATTTATTAATATTCCTGGGACCATATATAAATCTTTTGATTCAAATTCAACAGAAGATGTAACATCTTGAGTTTGGTATAATAGTTGGTTTTCAGCTCCATCGAGTTGAGATAGTGGAAATATTTTCATCAACGCATATTCGCTTTGACAAACACTCAATGGTGATATAATTGGTTTTGTCCAAATTCTTTTATCAGCCATTGCAGTAGCTGTTATATTACTTGCATCTGTAAAAATTCTAGCATCACGTGGAAAAGAAGAAGATATTTCTGAATCAAAAAATAAAATCTTATGGTCAGTGATAGGTTTATTATTAGTTTGATTTATTGAATCATGGAAATATTTTGTTTATAAATGAGATATTGATGATGGAAGTAATATGTTTGAAGCTTTAATTAACTTAATTACTTTCTTTGCTGGTCCAGTTGCCATTGCATTTGTTACATATGCTGGATATTTATTTATCACGGCAAATGGTGAAGAAGATAAAATTTCTAAAGCAAAAAATATTATTATAAATGTTTTACTCGCAACGGTTATATTACTTGCTGGATATACATTTTTATTAGATCTTATTACACTTTAAAATAAAAATATGAAATTAGTTTTAAAAATCCTCCTGTTATTTTCAATTTTATTTTCTTTTTATTCTGCTCATGCAGAAGGTGAAGATGAAACAAAAGTAATCATAAGTACAACTCAAAAACTTCCATGGATGGAATGTGATGAATGATCAACAACCAGCGAATGAACTACTGCTGAAGTCACTGTCTATAAATGTGAAGTAGAGAAATGATTTTGAAGTATCATGACTATGATTTCATGAATGATAAAATATTTCACTTATATTGCTATGATTTCAGCCGTTTTGTTTATTGTTATAAATGGTATCATGTATTCGATGTCATGAGTTGATAGTGGTATGAAAGATGAAGCAAAAAAAAGAATCACAAAAACACTTATTGGAATAATTTTATTATTACTTAGTGGATATATTCTCAGCGTCTTTTTCCCATGGATTTATGGATAAAAATAAAAGATTATATAAAAACAAAAAAACATTATCAATAATTGATAATGTTTTTTTGTAATTTTTTGTTATAAAAAAAAATTTATAAGCAGATTTTATAAATTTCTTTTACGCTTTTATTTGGTTGCGGGGACAGGAATTGAACCTGTGGTCTACGGGTTATGAGCCCGTCGAGATACCACTTCTCCACCCCGCGATATATATAAAAATGGTATCGCCACGGAGAATCGAACTCCGGTTGCCTGGATGAAAACCAGGAGTCCTAACCACTAGACGATGGCGACACGGACATTTCTTATTCACTTAAATCTCTTAAGTGCCAAAGCATTATATATATTTTAAAAAATAGTCAAATTTTTTTCAGTAAAAAAACTTAGAATATATTCTAAGTTTTTTTACTTTTCGTCAAAATTCCATACTCCATCCCAATTTTCTGGAGTTTTTTCGTATATAAATTTTTGACACCTTTTAAAATAAGTATAACTTGGTGCGTCATTATTGTCTGCACATTTTTTAAAGATATCTTTTGCTGATTCAAAATCTCAAGCTAAATATAACTCAATTGCTTTTGTATATTCTAAAACTATTGATTTTTTATCTTCATCAATACATCATTTTCTTGATAATAATTCATAAATAACTACTGGAGTATCTTTTCATTTTACACGAATTTTATCTAAATATCTGTATGAAAATTTATCTCTGGTAGCTTCAACTACTTCTTGAGAGACACAAATATATGTTCCATAAAACTTGTTTACTCATTCTAAACGTGAAGCCAGGTTTACATTGTCTCATAGAGCTGTAAACTCCATTTTCCTCCCGGCAGATCAAATATTTCAAATAATTGCATCTCAACAATGGATTCAAATTCTTGCTTTTATTTGAGAAAATCATTCAGTTTCCCATCAAATATTGAGTTTTTTTAATGCTTCTTGCTGTTGCAGTGCAGCTTCACATGCTTCATAAACATTCTGTTCATGTTCACCTCAGAAAACTCACCAAAGAGCCATTATTGCATCTCATTCATATTTATTAATAAATCCTCTCAAATCTAAAATAATATCTGACATACTTGATAAATATTCTCTTAAGAATTTTACTAATATTGCTGGAGTGAATTTTTCAGAAATGGTAGTAAATCATTCAATATCTGAAAAAAACATAGTAATTTTTTTACTTTCTCCATCGAGATTTATTTTTCCAGATCCTGATAATATTTCTGCAGCAATATCTTTTGAAACATATTCTCACAGAGCTTTGTTCAGTTTATTTTTATGTTTATTTTCTATTAAATATTTTACAATATTTGCTCATGCCAGTGAAATAATCAGTCATACTATTAACTCATAATAATAATTTACTAGCAATCAAGCTTGAGAATATAATAAAATTGGAAAGAAAAATGCAAAAATAATTATAACCGTAATATTGCTTCAAATTAATATTTTTCCAGAACGGTGTAAATTAAAAAATATAGAAATATTCATAATTAAGAAAAAAATCATCCATTCTAAATGTTTCGATAAAAATTTTACAGCATCATTATGTAAAATATTACTCAGAGCATTTGCATGAAAATAGACACCGTACATAATTCATTCTGATGTTTGAAATGTATCTTTTATTCCTTTTGCAGTCGCTCAAATAATTATTATTTTATCTTTGAAGTCGACATTATTTTTTACCCTTTCAAACTCATTTTGATCATAAATGTCTATAAAAGAAACTTTTTGATAATTATGAATTTCAGGATGATTCACATAAATAAGTGGAGAATTTTTGTAGCCAAATGGTAAAGAAATATCATTTCAAAGATTATAAAAATCTTGGGTTTTAACTCACATTCATCAAATTCCTAAATAATTTTTAGCAATAACGAGTGGAAAAAATTCAAAACTTTGTCTATTTTCTTTATCAGATAATACTGGATAATATGCATCTGCATTATTGGTAACTGGATGAATTCTTGGAGAAAAAAATCAGAAGTCTTTTGCATATTTCCTAATACTTTCAATTGGAAATTCAAATAATCCATCTTGAGAAAATGATAGTCAAAAAATAACATTTCCAGCTCTTTTTACAGCATCAGAAAATATTTTATCTGAGAGTTGATTTGTATTATCAGCAAAAATAACATCAAATGCTATAATACTTGCTCAGGCTTCGTTTAATCTTTGAATAACTGGTGCATAGACTTTTCTATCAAAAGGAAAACGCTCTAAACCAGTAGTAGTTTTTTCATCAATTTCAACAACAATGATATCCTTAGAAACTTGAGCTTTATGAGCTATATCTAAAATAATATTTTGTACAACCGTGTTTGAAGGAATAAAAAAATTAAAAACCACTGATAAAAGCCATATAATGATAAAAATTATTATACTGAGTCAAAAAGTGAGAATATTTTTATTTTTTAATAATTTTTCGGTTTTATTCATTATTGGTTATTAAAAAGTGAATTAAATGTATCAATAGCTGATTGACCGAAATTTTTTATTATTTCTGGATCAAGATTATTATTTAAAAATTCTTGTACTTTAGCGTCAGCCGATTTTTTTAAATTTTGTAACATTTCAGGAGTAATAGTTGGAATAGATTGAAAATCAACTCAACTAAATTTTTCTTTTAATGATCCTATACGTGACTGTAGAACAACTACAAATTCATCTGAAAGTCTATCAAATTTTAATACTTCTGGTAGAGAAATTTTTAATTTTTCTACTATATCATTTTGCGCTTCAAACATTTGAATAATTCTTTCAAATGCTAAAGGATTATTTGTCTGAAATACTTCATCTAAATCGTATAAAGATGATTTAATAAGCAGTTGTTTATTTTCTTCATCTGCTAATTCAACTAAAACTTGTTTAACTTTTATTTTTTCATCTAAAAGTTCTGGAGTTTGTGCATTTGCGAAATGCAGATTTTGGTATTCTGCTAATAATTCTCTATATTTATTTCTTTTTTCTTCTGTATTGAGACTTTTAATATAACGAGCAATATCATTATTTTTTGTGATGTTTTCATATTCAATAAATCCAATTCCAGCTTGAAGTGTTTTTAGCATTTCAACTTGAAGGTCTTCGAGACGAATTTTATCTAGATTCTTATTAATATTTGTCCATGTTGAATCTTTAAACTTTTGAATAAATTCTAGCAGTGAAATAAAATCTCAATCTTTAATAGAAAAAGGTTTATTTTTTCATACTTCAATAATATCTCCATTTGGTTTTGTAACTTCAACAGCATGATCGGTTACATAGATATAGTCATTTTCTAAATTTATATCAAATATTGTTCCTCTTACGGCAGCTTCATGATCATTAAATGTTTGTATAAAATGAGATTCATCAGGAATATAATTTAAAACATTTGACCAAGTCTTTCCAGCAAGAAGATTAAATTTAATATTAATTTGTGTTTTATCAAATGAAACAAAATCTTCTTCTAATTGTAATTCTCAAATTCATCATAAACGTGTAATACTTCCATCTCACCATTTAATAATAGCTAAAGATTCTTCACTCAGAGTCTTAAGTGTGTCTCAGGTTGTTATTAAAACAGGTATATTTTGCTCCAAATTGATTTGTTTATCACTTTTTAGTATCATAGCATCTCAGGATTTTAAAGTTACACTAGAGTCCAAATTTTTATTACTTGGTGAGAATAATAAAAATCAAACTACTGCTGAAAGTATAAAAATAACAAAAACAATAAATTTATTTTTTATTTTTTTCATTTTTGGGTATTATAAGAATAGAATATGTCACCATATTATCGAAAAATAAATATTTATCAAAATTATGAACAAACAATACGTATTTCTCACTATGATAAGTGTGATTTTATATATTTTATATCTTATACTAAGTTTTAGTATAGAAGAATACGAAATAGATAAACATATCACAAAAATAGAGAATTTTATCGAAGATACTCAACAGTATAATAAAAAAGCACTATGAATTATAGAATATAAGCAATCAAGTGCCTATAAAAATATGATTCTTAAAGAAGAACAATGACTCAAAAATAAATGAGAAAAAGTTGTATATCTCACAACTCAAGAGAATTATAATAAATATACTCAAGAAGTCAGTTTTGAAAAAACACAAGAAAATATAGAAGTAAAAACCTATAAACCAACAGATAATATGAGTATTCAAGAAAAATGGAATCACTTTTTAAAAAATGATTTATAAAAAACCGAAGCGAATGCTTCGGTTTTTAGTTTTAGATTTTGATAATTAATTCCAAAGTATATCAGAACAATTATTATTTCCATGCCAAGGTGTCCAAATATCATTATATATACTATAAGTGAAACCAAATTCATAGTATTCTCCAGTTTCGACAATAGTTACTTCGTAAAGTGAATTAAAGATTAAAAATCATACTTTGATTAATAATTTTTACATCTAAATCAAGGTACTCTTGATAATTTTTGAGTGGTGTTCTAAAGTTATCCGAATAATCAAGGACTAATGATTTAGCATTTACAATACCATGAGTACCTAAGTTATTCTGAATCTCAGATATAGAAAATACTCTCGCTAAACCTGAACACCATGTGAATCAGATTTTGTAGATAAAACTTCTTTGATAAAATTATGAAAATCTGCATGATTTTTATAAAATCCTGCATCAATAATCCCAACTGAAAAATTTGGTGTATAAAGATATTTATTATCGTGCAAGACTGATAATATATCGTGTCCATTCACTCCTAAGTATCCGGCAGAGTTATTTGTACCAACTTTAAAGTTAATTCCTTCATGTGACACTTTGAGATTTTCATCCCAAAATATTTTTCCCTCCTTTATAGGTAATGTGTTAGATTGTACTGATGTTGCTAATAAAAATAGTAAAACGAATAAAATTCGCATAATTTAGATTCCTTGTATTGGTTAATTATTCTGTCATTGCATTCATTGTTGCATCAATTGCATCTTGTAACTCTTTTGTTCCTCTGTACTGTGGTAAATATTGATTCCAGGGTCTTATTGAAACCATAGTGTCTGATTTAATTCTAGAATATGTATCATAAATAGCCTCCATATCATTCTCCGTAATAAATATATTCCAATTTTTCCCTCCATCACGATTATTATATTTAGATTCAGAAATAAAATAAATATCTGAATTCGTATACTGTGATAACCAAGTTAAAAATTCTTTTTTATTATTAAAGCCATTTTCATTTCTGAAAAACAAAATTCTTGGAGTATATCCATGCATATATTCTGGCACCATAGAAAACATTGTTGATATTTTCCCAGGCAATAAATATGACTCTGATACTGTAGCTCTCATTTTCTCATAATCCAAAGTAGCAGGATACTCATCCGTTGCAGGTTCTATAATCCAGTCTTCAGGAATCGGAGCAAAATTGTTGTAGGTATAACTATCAGCTAATACTTCATCATAATAACTCGCTGGTTGTATTTCTCCTGTAATAGGATTCACAATTTCATTAGATTTTGATGAAATTATATCTTTTTCTTTTTCCTCCTTTGCTTCACTTTTGTTTTTGTTTTCGTCAATTTTCACATCAAGATTATTTGATGAATCATTCACAATATTAGGTAGTTCTGCTTGAGATTCTGTCCCAGTATTATTTACATCTGATACTTGATTACTTTGCCATGCAAAATATCCAAGTCCAAGTAAAATAACGATTGAAACTATTACTATAGGTTTTGTCATACGATTTCCTCTTTAATAATTAATTTTGAAATATTAAAATATTTCAACTCAATAAAATATTTTATTTTTGTTTTCTTGAAAAAATAATTTTTCTATTATTTAGATTATACTCACCTGACATTAAATGGAGATTAAATTTTTGAAGTTTTTACAAAAAAAAAAGCACCTTACTTACATAAGGTACTTTTTTATAGATCTGAAAAGTCTGATCAGAGTTCATCAATATTATTCATATCTGTTGATTGTGTTGAAATACTTCCTCAGCCAAATATTGCATTTCAAATTTCTTCAATCTTTTGAAAGATTCTATCTGGTTTTGCATATTTTTCTACATCTAATCCTAATAATCTTCATAGGATTGGAAAAAGAAAAATAGAAAGCACCGTAATTACTACTCAAATAATAGCATAACGAATTGTATTGATAGCTGGTTTAATTTTATCATCTTTCCCTCCAGAAAGAATTAAAAGTAATCCTCACCATAAAATAAATACAATTGAAAAGATACCTGCAGCTAAAACGAATAGAGAGATAGCTAAAAGAATAAAATCTCAAAAAGCCATTGATTCTCAAAGTATTGAGGTGCTTTGAGTTGTTGCATATGTTGTTTCTACCATAAAATATTTTATAAAATATTAATCTAAAACTTTTAAATTCACTCTTTGATCAATTTTTAGACCATAAATTCTTAAAATAGAACGAATTGAATTAATTGTATTTCCTCCTTTTCATATAATAATTCACATATCATCTTTTGCAACACAAAGTGTCAAGAGTATTCATAATTCATCTTGAACTCTATCAATTTTAATTTCTTCTGGCTTAGATACAAGATTTTCAATAATAAATTGTAAAAATTCTACTTCTTTCATTGATTAAATTTAAGATATAAAAAATTCCTTCAACCGTAAATACAATTGAAGGATACTTTTATTTTACTAAACAGCAACATTATTTACTTTTAATAATTTTTCAACTCTTGGTGAAAATTGTGCTCCATGAGAAACATACGTTTTCACTTTATCAAGATCTTTTATTTTAAATTCTTTAGAAATTGGATTATAAAAACCTAATACTTCTTTATATCCGTGTTTTGCAGCTTTTGTATGTTCTGTGACAACTACTCTAAAGAATGGCATATTTCTTTTACCAGCTCTTGCTAATCTAATTTTTAACATATTTATATAATTTATAACTAAATAATCAATTACGAATTACAAATCAAATGTTATTAGTAATAACAACTAATAATAATTCGTAATTATTTTTTTAAGTGTGTTTTAAATGGTGCCCAGAGCGGGAATCGAACCCGCACTTCCTATGGAAACGAGATTTTAAGTCTCGCGTGTCTACCAATTCCACCATCTGGGCAAACCGAGAGTTTATTTTACTAAACTACTCCGTGTTTTCTTAAGGTTCTTAATCCTTTTGCAGACACTTTAATTTCGTATACTAATCCTGTTTCAGGATCTTTAATTTTTTTCTTAAAAAGATTTGGATAGAATTTTCTTTTAGTAGCTCTCATTGAATGAGATCTATTGTTTCCAACCGCAGTTCTTTTTCCAGTTATTTCACAAACTCTAGACATTTTTTTTAAAATTATGGATTTAATAAATTGCAAGCTTACGCTTTAATTTCAATACCTACACCACTTGGAATAGAAATATCTTGTAATAATTCCATTGTTTTTGCAGTTGGTTCTAAGATATCAATTAATCTTTTATGTCTTCTAATTTCAAATTGTTCTCTTGCATCTTTGTTAACGAATGTAGATCTGTTAACTGTAACTTTTTCAATTCTAGTAGGTAGAGGAATAGGTCCAACAACTTTTGCACCAGAATCATTTCCTAATAGAACAATTTTTTTCACAGCTTCGTCTAATAATTTGTAATCAAAAGATTTAACAGAAATTCTAATTTTTTGAGTATTTTTATTTGCTGACATTTCTTAATTAAATGAAAAATTAAATTTAATATAATTTAATGAGCCAACACTATCAAAACAAATTGATAATGTTGGATACATTAATTTACATTAATGTATTATTAATTATGCTTTAACAGAAGCAACAACACCAGAACCAACAGTTCTACCACCTTCTCTGATTGCAAATTTTAACCCTTGAGTCATTGCAATTGGAGATTGTAATTTAACAGTCATCTTAACGTTATCACCAGGCATAACCATTTCAACTCCAGCAGGTAATTCAATATCACCAGTTACATCAGTAGTTCTGAAGTAGAATTGTGGTTTATAACCTTTGAAGAATGGAGTATGTCTACCACCTTCATCTTTTGAAAGTACATATACTTCTGATTCAAATTCAGTATGTGGAAGAATAGAACCTGGTTTAGCAAGAACTTGACCTCTTTCAACATCTTCTCTTTGAATACCTCTTAATAGTAAACCAGCGTTATCACCAGCTTGACCTTGATCAAGAAGTTTGTGGAACATTTCAACACCAGTAACAGTAGTTTTTTGAGTGTCTCTAATCCCTACGATTTCAACTTCTTCACCTACTTTAATGATACCTGTTTCAATTTTACCAGTAACTACAGTACCTCTCCCTTTAATTGAGAATACATCCTCAACTGGCATTAGGAAATCTTTATCTACTGGTCTATCAGGAACTGGAACAAATTCTTCGATAGCTTCAAATAATTCAACGATTGTTTTTGCACCAAATTCTTTATCCATATCAGCTGGGTTTTCAAGAGCAACTAGCCCTGAACCTTTAATGATTGGAGTATCATCTCCTGGGAAATCGTATTTAGATAATAGATCTCTGATTTCCATTTCAACTAATTCAACCATTTCTTCATCATCAACCATGTCACATTTGTTCATATAAACAACGATGTAAGGAACACCTACTTGTCTAGATAAAAGAATATGTTCTCTAGTTTGAGCCATAGGACCGTCAGTAGCAGCAACGATAAGAATCGCAGCATCCATTTGAGCAGCACCTGTAATCATGTTTTTAACATAATCGGCATGACCTGGACAATCTACATGAGCGTAGTGTCTATTAGCTGTTTCATATTCTACATGAGAAGTATTAATAGTAATCCCTCTTGCTCTTTCTTCAGGAGCGTTATCAATAGAAGCAAAATCTCTAACATCACCACCTAACATAGTTGTTAATACAGCTGAAATTGCAGCAGTAGTAGTAGTTTTACCATGATCAACATGACCAATAGTACCAATATTCATATGTGGTTTAGATCTATCAAAAGACATAATACGATATGTAATAATATAAAATAAATGTTTCTAAATTTTAGTAATATTTTTGAAAATATCAAATTTAACTTACTATCTTCTTGTTTTCTTTACTCTTTTTTCTATCAACTCTAGTTTTCTTCTTAACTTTCTATGAGCGTGTCCTGTTAATCTAGGCATACTATATTTTATTAAGATTTATTTGGTATTTTTTAAGTTTTACAGTAACAATTTTTAGGGCATTTTCTAACCATTTAGTTTGTCCTTCAAATTCTACTCTTTTTTGTAACTTTTGGTAGTGAGCTACAGCCTTACCAACTTTACTTCCACTTTTCGGTCCTTTTTTGTTAACCGAATAGTTGACCTTTCTTGGTCTTTTATTTGCAGGCATAATATTTTTATTATAAAGATTAAATTAACAAAATTTCGACTTTTTATCTCATTTTCCCAATCTCATCTAAAAAAAAATGGTGGAGCCTAGGAGAGTCGAACTCCTGACCTCTCGCGTGCAAGGCGAGCGCTCTAGCCAACTGAGCTAAGGCCCCACACAATAGTGTGGATAATACAACATCTTTTAAATTAACAGGGAGGCAAATCATTTTTATATCTTGATTCGTTTTCAACTCTCTATTATAGTTATCAGATTATGTATTTTTAAAGAAAATGAATGGCGGACGCGACGGGACTCGAACCCGCGACCTCTGCAGTGACAGTGCAGCGCTCTAACCAAAACTGAGCTACGCATCCATATATTTTAATTGTTAGCTATTCAGTGCATATTGTTTTGCTCTGCTGTAATTAACGAGCCGTAGTATATAAAAAATTTTATTCTTTGCAAATCTTTTTTTTACTTTTTTTTATTTTTTTATACAAAACGGCTTATTAATCAGAAAAAAATATTTATTTTTTTATTATTTTTATTATTTATCTAGATATTTCCTTGAAGAAAATAGGCCACTAACACCTCCTACTAGCACAAATACAATTAATTCACATAATAGAATCATGTAATTTGCCTGAAATATGTAAAAGTCCCCGAAAGCATTGTTCACATTTTTTAATAAAATGATAAATACTGCAAAACTTAATACAAATGAAACAAAACTATAAATCATTCATTGAAGTACAAATGGTCCATAAATAAATTTTTTACTCCCTCATACTAAACGGGTAATATATATTTCATCTTTAAAATAATATATAAAATTTCAAATAATAGAATATGTGATAATAAATATTGATAATATAAATACTCAAATAATTATATATAATCCTAAAGTAAGAATATTTAACACACTCAGAATGCTTTTAATATTTTCATATTGTGTAGCGTAATGAGAAAAATGTGTTTGATCATCTGAATATGTTGAAAGTAAAAATTCTTTAGGTTGAATAATTGCATTGACTGCTTCGTAATAATTTATTCAAATATTTGAAAGTATAATAGTATCTGGGAGAGGATTTGAACGCTCAAGAATTTTTACTAAATCTGGTTCTCTTGCTCTTAGATCATCTAAAATTACATCTTTTGTTTTATATTCTACTCAAATATCCGGATGAAGTGCTCATATTTCATTCATTAAATCAGTTATTTTTAATGAATTTTTATCATATTCATTACTGATATATAAAGATATAGTCATTTTAGAACTCACTGAGTCAATTAATTTAAAACTCACATCATGTAGCATCACTAAGATATTTATAAAAAACATCAAAAGTGTTAACACAAGCACTGAAGATAAACTTAAAAATTTATTTCTCAAAATATTTTTAATTGAATATTTTGTAATACGAAGAATCATTCTCTACCTTATTATATATATAATATATTATTTATTTTCTCTGAAGTAAAGATATAGATTTTTTTGATTTTTACAAATAGAGTATGAAAAATATTTTATAAAAAATAAATTATAAAATTGTCAAGTTAGGAATTTGACTTGATATATGAAACTGTGATATCATAAAAAGGAATTTAAAAAGTAATTATAAAAATTATGACATTTGAAAAAGCAGATAATTTTTCGCAAGAATCTGTTAAACCTACACAAGAAATGCTTAATAATAAGTTAGAAAAAGAATTACATTGAGCATTAAATAAAGAACTCTCTGAAAAAGAAGAGATCCTTAAATGAGAAACAAAAGAAAAAAAAGATATTCTAAATAAAGAATATCTGTCTTATACAATTTGAAAACATTTAACACTCAGTTCAATAGTTCTTGGTAATAATATTTCATACTCTATTAATGGAAAAAAAATAGAAATCAATAATGAAATTTTTACTCTCCCTGTTGAATTAAACGACAAACTTATTACTAGTTGAATTGAAGAATACTTTAAAGAAGAGTATTTCAAAGAATACTTATGAGAAAAAAATATAGTTGAGTATTGAGTAAATAATCTATTAGCAGATAATTTAGAATCCGATGAAATAAAAGATATCTCTAAAAATCCTGAAAAATTGCTTGCATATATAAATACTAAACTTTGAAAAAACACATCAGTATTGATAAATTTATTATGAGAAGATTTCTTAAAAGATTTATGAGTTTGAATACAAGCTTTAGCTTATACAAAAACAAATAATAAAAATTTTCTAGATCAAAAATGAGGTTTTGAAGAATGAATTAAAAGTTTAGTTTGAGAAGAATATGCTGAAAATTTTGATAAAGTAAATCCTTTATTAAAAACAACTGTAATTTGATGAGGTTCAATATATGCTGCATTTAAATTATTTTCATGGGTCAGTGATAAAATGAAATGAAATTGGTTAAAAGTAATATTTGGATGACTTGCTGTAGAATTAATTGGTCAAGTAGTTAGTGGAAAATCTATTACTTGAGAAACACTTAGTAAAGTTTGAGAAATGTTTCAATGAACTGATAATGCAAAAGATCTAAAAAAACAAGCAAAGTTATTAGAAGAAAATAAAGAGAATATAAATTTATGAGAATTTAGAGCTTTAACTTATATGACAATATGAAATACTAACTTATGATTAGATGTAAATATTGACACAATAAAACAAAATGCTAATTCTGAAATGGTAGATTTTCTAGTATCTAAAAATAATTTACCTAAAGATGAACTATATAAAAATATACTCTTTGGTCATACCAATATGATATTAGATATAAAAGATAACACTTGAATTAGATTAAATGATAATCAATTATGAGAGATAGAGTTTCATAATTCTGAATCAATATATTCAGAAAAAATGATTACTCTACAAGAAAGGTCTTCGAAAATTAAAGAAAAAATATCGTCATTATCTCAATTATGATGATCTACTCAAACAATTCAAAAAACATTCTCATCTCAGATAAGTGAATATTTAAATACTGGAAATGAAAATAAAATAAAAGAACTTCAATTATAAAACTTTAAAAAATAATAATATATTATGACTACCTCAACTCCTGAATTACTCTGAGAATCTAGATCTCCTGAAAGAGAAATAAGGTTAAAAAAATTATCAGACTTTCAAGATATAGCAAAGAAAGAATTTGCATCTAAATTTAATAAAAATTTAGATGATTTTCTGAGTTGAGATTTAAATGAATTTCAAAAAGAAGTTTTTGATAATTTTATGAATAATCTTGAGCCAAAATTATTACATTTAAAAGAAAAATCAGAAAAACAAAATTTATCTATTTCAGAAATTAAAGATTTACTATGAACTGATAGTCTTAATTTAATTCCTATAAATATTCAAGAAAAGCTAAAAATCAAACTTAAAAATGAATTAAAAAATGAAATTAGTTCTATAAACTCTAAATTTTTAGATAAAACTCATTTAAATAATTATTTATCCGATAATAATACTATTATTGATAAAGTCTCTTTTATTGAAAATTATCTTGATTTTTTTAATCAATTAAATAATAATGAAAAACAATATTTAGAAACTTATATTGATTGAACAAATACTGAAAATATAAAATTTTTAAGCTTACAAACAGTTGAAAAAATTTGAATTGTTACTGCCTCAGCAAACTATGCTCCTTGAATCATTCCAACTCAAACACTTTCCAAATTTAATACGCTTACATACGAATATACTCAAACAGGAGTACTCGATCCTCTTGCTTTACAATTTTATATTCAAAATGAAGAATGAATCAGGTGAATTGGTCAAAAATCTATTCAACTGAGCGAAGTAAATACTGAAGATATAGATAATGTAAATATTGATTCAATAGCTGAAACACTTATATGAATTGAAAAATTTGATCTATTTATGTCTAATAAGAAAAATAGTGAAATTTTTTCAAAAATATCAAATAAAAAAATTAATACTATTAACTTAAAAGATTACCGTAAAATGGAATCTGATTTCGACATTTTAACAAAACAAATTCAAGAAGAGCATGGATATATACCTTATGATTACCTTATTTATAAATCTACTCTAGAATCTGTATGAAATCATTTATTCCTTGAAAGTAATAATCAAGATACACAAAAAGCTAGAAAAATGCTACAATTTTTAGATATGTGTGAAGAATGGATGAAATTTGATGACTCTAAAAGTTTAGTAAATATTTCAAAAGCAAATCTCTTTAATTTTTCAGAAGAAGACTTTAATAAAATAAAATCTGTCAAAGAAAAAATTAAAAAATGAGAAATTACTTCTTTCAAAGATTTAGAAAAAGAAAATTATTTTACTGATTCTGATGAGTGAAATATTTTACAAGAATATTGGAATTATTTAAAAGATGAAGTACTTGATGACATAAATGATCCTTCCATTGAAAGAATTTCTAAAACATTATGAGTAAAAGATGACTGGGATATGGACTTATTTCATATTTCCATGGAAGATTTAGATAAAAAACTAGAAGATATAGATAATAGAAATTGAAATACATTAAAAAATATAAAACTTGCTCAAGCTACAGATATGATTAGCTGGAATACTGGAGCAAAACAACAAGTATTTAGTTTTATAGAAAGTGATATAGTTAAATATTTAGAAGATAAAGAAATTACAACAGCTCAAGCACTTCAACCAAATGAAGAACAAGTAGAAGCAGAAGCTAAAAATCTTAATAAGCAAATAAATAAAAATGTATTTTTAGAAGAAATTTCTAAATTATCTGATGGTCAAAAACAACAAATAGTTAAAGATCCTAGTTTAAAAGGCATTGATTTGGATTATGCTGTATTAGATATTATTAAACAAACAGCTTTAAAACAAACTGCGTATAGAACCCTGTTTCATAAAAATATACTTTCAATGGTTCAGGATGGTAATAATCTTGACGGTATGCATAAAGTCTATATGCAAAAACATGATAGTATGATGAATAATATCTTAAGTAGTAGTGTAGATATTGCTGAAACTCTCATTAAAGAAGCTATTATATTTGCCCTTACGAGTATATTAACTGCTTGAATTGGTTGATGGGCCGTTACATCTGCTAGATTATGATGAAGCCTGTATGCAAGTAAAGTCTGAAGAACTATTAATGCTGCAGCTAAATATGCAGAAGGTGGAAGATCTATTGGTCAAAAAGTAACTGCTTTTTGATTAAATACTGCTAAATTTACAACAGCAAGGTCATTTGAAGCATGAATCTATACTGTTTGAGCAGGAATGATGTATGAAAATCAAGAAATAAGTCTTGATAGTTACATTACTAATTTAGCACTTTTTGCTGGTGGTATAACTGGTATGAAAATTTGAGAAAAAATTATTCCGAGAAATAGTTGAGATTTTACAAAAACACTTTCTCAAATGCTTTGAGGTTCAATTGGTTGAACAGGTGCACTTATAATGACAGAAGATTTTCCAGATGGTTTATCAGTCGAAGATGCTGGAAGTATGATGGCTCAATGAATACTAATGGGGGGATTAATGTTTCCTTTGATGAAACATAGAGGTTTACAAAATCAATGAAAGAAATGGTGAGAAAATTTTGCCAATAGAGATTCTGCACAAAAAAGTAGAATGTGAAAATCTTTACCTATAGAGTTACAAACAAAAATATTAAAAAATCAATCTAATACTAGAACTATATGACAATCATTGTGACAATCTGAAGTAAGATTAAATAATGCTATTAGAAATAATAACAATAGAACAAATTCTGAAATTGCTTCAATAGATAGTAATACACAAATGTGAAAAACTAGAAAAATATTTGAAAGCAATAAAGTAAATTTAAAAAACTGAATTCAAAATTCTAAGTTAAAAATTTCTAATTCACTAAAAAATTCTCCTGATAATGCTAAACTATCATTGAATAAATTTTTAGCAGAAAATAGAACTGCTCGTTTAGAATCTTTGAAAAAAATAGATCATACAGCAAAATATAATGATCTTTGAAATGGATTTACATTAAAAAACTGAAAAGAAATAGTAAATAGAGATTTTCAAACTGTCTGAGTTTTACCGGATTGAGTAAAAATTCAATCTGTGCAATATTTAAATTTTTGAAATAAAAGAATACCTACTCTTGAAATGAGTGATGGAAAAATTTTAAGACTACAAAACTCAAAAGAATTTAATGGAAATATGGATGCTTATAAAAAAATACTTTGAGAACTTCAATCTAAACCTGGTTCATTAGAATGAATTTATAATCAAAAGTGAAATTTAGCATGATATAGACATATAGAAAATGGTGGAAATATAATATATTACACAAAAAATGGTAATAAAAGTACAAAAATCTTTAAAAAATGAGTAAGTGATAAATTTGAAACTCATACTCTAGCAAGTAATGGAAAATTTACGACAAAAGAAATCTCTGAAGCTGGGTTAACTATAAAAAACAAAGCAGAAATTAAGAGAAATTTTGATAAAGCATTTGAAGAAAATTTTGCAGATGGTAGCGTATTTAAAAAAAACTTATTACAAAAATTTGAATGAATCAAGAATAATCCTAATGCAACTCCTGCACAAAAAAAACAAGCAGGAAAAATTCAAGAATATTTATTAAATAAACCAGTTTGATTTGTAAAAGGTCTACTGAAAAAATCATTGTTTGCTACAATGTTAGCTTGAGGTTGAATTCTTGGTTTTGATTATATGAATGATGGGGATATCGACTTAACAGCTATTTGAACAGGTTTAACTATCTTATTTGCAAGTTCTGATCAATGATTAGATATGATTTGAAACTTGGTTAATAAAGTACCTGTAGTAGGAGAAAGTTCAAAAGCTTGAGTAGAATGGTTGAAAAAAGCAAAAGACAAACATAAAACATTATGATTTATTTTAAGAGTTGGTTGAGCAATGGTAGCAATGGACTACATGGATACAAAAGATAATAAATAAAACAATATTATGAACGAAAATATTTCACAAAGAATAGACTTAAGAGAAACTCAAGTAGAAAAAGATTTACTTGAGACTCTTAGTAGTGAAGAAAAAAAAGAAATCATTGATGCGTTAAATAAATTCAGAGAAGAAAATAAAAACACAGAAAAACTCTGAATTATGGTATTAACCAGTGATGAATTAGAAGAATTGAAAAATAACATTCATCAAAGTGATACTTTGAGTGAATTTATTGATCAACAAATTCAAGAAACTATCACTACCAGTGAAATACTTGATTGAACAAGTATAGAAAAAAATTTAGGATGAAAAGAAAATCTAGAAAAATTCACTCAAGTATCAGAAAGAATATTGTCAAACTATTTATTTAATTGAAATGATAGTCTGCTATCTCATTTATGACTCAATGAAGATGCAAAACAAAATATTGTAGTATGATTTAATTTTTTTATTTTTGATTTTTTATCAAAAAATAAGGAAAATTTTGATATTGAAAAAAATATTTCTTATTTTACTAATAATATTTGATGATTATTAGAATGAAATTTTTCAAATTTATGAGATATTTTTTCACTTTGAGATAAATCATCAGAAATTATTAATAATCTAAAATCAAGTTTTTGAGCTTTGACTTGAAAATTAGAAATTATTAAAACTGAACTTAATAGTGATATATTTACAAACGGTTGAGAAAATAATGAAATAATAATGAATCCAAATGAAACAGTAAAGTTTTTTAATTGAGTTTTAGATGGAAGTATTATAAATATTCAAAATTATGTAATTCAAAAACAAACTGCTAATCCTGTAATTATAGAAAATTCAAGTCTAGATAATCTTAAAAGTATTTGAAATACATGGTGAGATTTAATTCCAGAATCAGTTTGAAGTAAATTAGGTGGAATGAGTGATATATTTAATAGTATTGAAGATTATAAAGAAACTATAAAATTATGAATAACTCAATCTCCTAAAATGCTTGAGGTTTTAGCTTGATTAGAATCAATCCCACTAATTGGTGATATATTAAAATTTTTTGCTGATTTATTATGAATAGGTTCATTTGAGAATATGTTTGAAAATTCACAATTTTGAGAAATTCAAAAAGAACTTTCTGAACTCTTTAAAAATAAAGAACTATTTGTCCATTGATTAAATATTTCAGATGATTTTTTAAAAATTTGAAATAAAAATGATTTAAATTTATTAACAAATTTAAAATCATTATCTAATGGAAGTGATGATTATAAAAAAACACTTGAATGACTATTAAAAAAATGATCCGATTTTGAAAATTTTAATAATACACTACAAGAAAAAAAAGTTATTTCACCAACACAAGTTGAATGAAATTTAAACTATTCTAGTTTAAGTAAATCATTAGAATTATATACTCAATTTGAAGCTAAAAAAACTGAAAATCCTAAAATAACACTTGATGAATTTATTATAGAAATTCAAAAAGAAGAAGCTCAAAAAGTAGCTGCTTTACATAAATTTGAATCTATTAAACAAGAAGAAAGTTTTGAAAAAACAGATACAGAACTAAAATCTACATGTGAAGTGAACGGACAATGGTATAATATTTTATGGAATAAACATTGAGAAATTCAACTTCAAAGTGAAAATAAAAAATATTTTTATTTTGTTGATTCAATTATATGACATGGCGAAAAGTGGTGAATTCAGTGAAGTTCAAATTTTACAAATAATGATTTTTTTAAAGAACACTGAGCAAAAGTTGATATTCAAGCAGTAAAATGAATAATTCCATTATTAGTATCAAAATGAAATATTAATAATAAATTAGAACATTCTATTACAACTCAAGAAGGAAAAATAGATTTTAAAATTAAAACTACAAACGTAATAGACAAAAGAACTGAAAATCCTTGAACTTGAAGTAATGTAGATAGTTGAATCTCTAAAAAATCTCCTGAAAAAGAAAGTATTCAATGAGAAATTTTTGAATGAAATATGTATAAATATAAATCAATGAGTTTAATATCTCCATTTAATATAGATAAAGAAATAAATCTCGTAGATGAAGATTGAAAAAGTGTTACTTATAAACTCAATTATAAAAATAGTCTCGATTGGGCTAATGAAGTTATTAATTGAGATGTAACATTTGATATAAAAAAAGAATGATGAAAATATATTCTAAAAAATAGTGGTTTATGAATTAAAATAGATTTAAAAGATCTTTTTAAACAATTACATACTTGAATTAATCAAGTTGATATTCAAAAAGATAATTTTTTCTGACTAGAGTTTCAAAAAGTTCAAAAATAATCCCTTGCAAAAAAATAATTTCCCTTAAAATAAGGGAAATTATTTTTTATTGTAAAAATTTATGAAACTATCCGATTTTGATTATCACTTACCTGAAGAGCTTATTGCTCAAACTCCTATAGAACCAAGAGATCATTCACGTTTACTCTGATTAAATAAAAATACTGGAGAAATACAAGAATCTAAATTTTATGATATTTTAGATCAACTCTGAGAAAATGATGTATTAGTTCTCAATAAAACAAAAGTAATAAATGCCAGACTTCATTGATATATTCAAACTCCCCTCTCCTCAAAAGGAGAGGGGTCGGGGGTGAGGTCAGAAGAAATAGATGGATTTAGAAAAAAAGAAGTAGAAATATTTCTTCACAAACAAATAGATAATAAAACTTGGGACTGTTTAGTTTATCCTGGAAAAAAATTAAAACCCGGAAAACAAATTGAATTTAAACTAGAAAAAAATGGACCGGTCATCATGACAGCTGAAATTAAAGATACTTCTGATTCATGAAGAATTGTTGAATTTTCAAAATGAGGTCTTGAGTTTATGGAAATAATTGAAAATTTATGAGAAATTCCACTTCCTCCGTACATAAAAGAAAAATTAAAAAATTCAGATAGGTACCAAACTGTTTTTAATGAAGTTTCAGGTTCCGTAGCTGCTCCTACTGCAGGGCTCCATTTTACACCTGAATTAATAGAAAGATTAAAGAATAAATGAGTAAAATTTGAAAAAGTTTTATTACATGTAGGTTTAGGTACTTTTAAGAACGTAGAAGTAGAAGATGTCACAACACATAATATGCATAAAGAATATATTCAGCTCGAAGAAGATGTCGCTGAAAGATTAAATGAATATAAACAGCAATGAAAAAAAATTATTTCTGTCTGAACTACTTCTATTAGAGTTTTAGAAAGTTTTACCGATGAGACCGGTCTTATAAAAGCTGGTTCAATGGATACAAATATTTTTATTTATCCTGGATATAAATGGAAATTTGTAGATGGAATTATTACTAATTTTCATTTACCAAAATCAACTTTAGTAATGTTAGTTTCTAGTTTTGCAGGAAAACAAAACATAGAAGATGCCTATAAATATGCCGTAGAAAATAAATTTCGTTTTTTCTCTTTTTGAGATGCTATGTTTATAAAATAAAAAATCCCTTTAAAAAGGGATTTTTTATTTTATATTTTTTCTATTTAAGAAATAATTAAGGTATATCAGTAAACAAAATATGTATTGTTCAAGCGAAAAAAATAAAATCTTGTTTACTTTTTGAATAAAGAAATATAATTTTTGAGTACCAATATACATTTTACATTTTAATATTCTTAAAAATGAGTCTATTACATAAAGAAGAACCAAAAAATAATACAAATAATGTTCTTCTGTGAGTGATTATAGTTTTATTATTAATCATTGCAGTATGAGCATTTTTCTTAGGACAAATGTTAGCTGGAAATAATAATCAAGCTGGTGGAAATATTACAACTGGTCAACCTACAAATACGCAAGGTATGAAAGTTACCGTTATTGATGACATGAGATGTACAACATGTGCAACTTCAGAAATAGTAACTTCTCTAAAAGGAATCCCTTCTTTATCAACTGCAAATTTTGAAATAAAAGATTTTAGTGAAAATGGAGTTTCAGAATATTTAAAAGAAAATAATATTACAATGTTACCTGCATTTGTTTTCCCTACAAGTTATGTAGATGCTGGTATAAATCAATATTTAGAAAAAAGAAATGATGGTGTTTTTGTTCTTAATACATCGTCAGAATTTGATCCATTTGCGGAAAGAAGTGAAAAATGATATGCAATGGTGAGTGAAGAAGATTTAGCTATATTAAATGAAGAAACTAAATATACAAAAGGTGCTACAGATTCTCCATATGTTTGGTTTGAATATACAAATTTTGCTTGTCCTGCTTGTGTATCATTTCATAAATCTGGTATTCATGATAGAGTATTAGAACAATATGGTGAAGAAATTAAATACGCAACAAAACATTTCCATTTCTTTGATGACGCGTATGAACCTTCTGAATTAATTGAATGTGTTGCTGATCAATTAGGAAGCGAAGGATTCTATTCAATTGAAAAAAATATTTTCCAAGAAGAAATATTAGATGTAGAAGTTTTAAAACAAAAAGCTGCTGATTTAGGTGCTGATGTTGCTCAAATTGAATCATGTATGGCAAGTGATAAACATATCGCTACTCGTGAATCTGTAAGAGATAATGGATCTAGAATCTTTGGTGTATCTGCTACTCCTACAAATATTTTATTCAACATGGAAACTGGTGAATATGTAAAAACTCAAAATGTAGAAAGTGATATTGAAGCTTTCATTAAATAATTAAATAATTATTTTGAAAAAAAATCCCGGGAAAATTCCCGGGATTTTTTTTGGATTATTTTATTTTAACATATGTTTAGTAAATTTATCGTCTTTTCTCCAATTCTTTTTTACTTTTACTCTCAGAGCTAAAAATACTTTTTTATCAAATACTTTTTCTAATTCTTTTCTAGCCAGTGTACCAATTTTTGTTACTAATGCTCCATTTTTTCAGATAAGTACATATTTTTGTGAATCTGATTCAGCGTACACATACGCAACTATTCTGAGAATTTCAGGTTTATCGTCTAATTCATCAACTCAAATAAATGTTGCATGAGGAATTTCTTCTTTTGTGTGAAGAAATACTTTTTCTCTGATTATTTCAGATATTCTAAAATAAATATCTTGTTTTGTATAATAATCATCTGGGAAAAAAGCTGGACCAGTCTGAAGGTTTTCTTTTATTTTAGCAATCAATGGATCAAATCCTTCTTGAGTTACTGATGAAATTTTAAAAATATTATCTCCACTTGGAATAGTTATTTTTGCAGGGAGATCACATTTTGTGTAAATTCTTACAACTGGAGCATTTGCTTTTGAAATAATTTCTTTTACATAATTTTCTTCCTCTCCTCATTCACGAGTAGAATCGATAAAATATAAAATCATTTCTGCATCTTTGAGTGAAGAAATCGCTTGATTATTTATTTCTTCATTAAACGCTTTTGTAGATTTATGAATCCCTGGAGTATCAAAAAATACTATTTGAGATTCATCATCGTTATAAATTGCTAAAATTTTATTACGAGTTGTTTGAGGAACATTGGTAGTTATAGAAATTTTTTCTCAAATAAGAGAGTTTACAAACGTAGATTTCCCAGCATTGGGTCTCCCAATAATTGCTACATATCAAACTTTTTTTTCTTTTAATTCTGATGTATTGTCGAGTATGTCTTGTAAATTTAATTCTTTCATTATGTTGGTTGGTTAGTTATTGGTTCTCATGTCATTCATGATTTTAATCTTGCTTCATTATCTCTATAAGCATCTACAATATTTAGTACTCTTCTTGCTTCTCCTATAGAGTCTGGACAAAAATCCATATCAAGATTGTGTGTATTTGTTCCAGCTGTTTGTATCGATAGTGTCCCATAGTTAAAAATATTTGCAAAAATACCTTTTGTTTTTGAACTCACTTCTTGCACTTGTCAGAGGTTGTATTCACGAGTTACTCTATTCATCCATGAAATTTGTTCTACTCAGATTACTCTATTATTTGTAACAACATATAGATCCAATTCATGGTTTAACCATTGAATATACAAAAAAATTGAGAAAAACATCCAAAATAAAATATTTAAGAGTGTTACAAAAAAGTTCATTCATAGAAATCAAAATGTTACTAATGAAATTATAACTCATACAAATGCATACAAAGCTACAAAAACATATACAATCCAGTGTCTACGAATAGCCATTTTAACTGATTCACCCTCTTTTAGATTTTCAATAGGAAGCATGGAAAATAATTACGAAATATTTGGTTTTTTGATATACAGAGCTTCTATTTTTTTATATTTTTGAAACTCTAACTTTTTTATTATATCAGAATAATCTATATTTTCAATTATTGATACATTTTCAAATAAAAAATTTGTTTCTCCATATATTTTTTTTAAATTGTTTTTTAAAAATAATTCAACTAAATCATTATTGGAAATAATTTTTACTTCACTATTTTTTTCTTCCATAAAAAAACTATCTCTCTTTGATGATGATTTTATAATTGGAAAAACAGTAAAAAGATCAAAATAACTCATATGAGTGAGTCTAATATTATGTAAAAAGCTTAGAGTATTCACAACTAAAACAATAGTTCTCACACCAGTAAAACTCCCTGGACCATTTACACAAACTATATTTTTTACTCAAGAATATTCTATATTATTTTGTTGTAAAAAATTATCTAAAATTGTAATAAATTCAGAAGATTCATTTCCTTTAATATTGAGATCAATTGAAGCAACTATATTTCTGTTTTCGTCAAATAATGCGAGATATCATTTTTCACTCACCGCATTTATGAATAAATTCATACTTTATTCTTAATTAAAAATTATATAGTTTATAGTATAAAAAAGCTAAGATTTGTAAAGATTATACTTTCGTTTTTTAGTATTTTGTTTATAATCTCTCCACTAATTTATAAAATCAAATATTTTGAAGGAAATAAATAAAAATATTCATTACATTCAAACAGGAAATATATTTTCAAAAAATATAGTCGTTTCACAATATTTAAAAAATAATTTAGGACCGGTCCTAAATATTTATAGTGATGAAGCTCAGTTAAAAAATTCGTTAAAAATATCTAATTATTTAAAAACTACTCAATATCAAATATTAGATTTTTCTGATTATATTGAATTTATTTCTAATGATATTTGAAATTTTTGAGTTTCAACTGATGTATTTTTTGCTAAATTCCCTACAAGTGATTATGATATCAAAAAACATATATTATCATTAGAAAAATGACAAGAAATCCAACTTGATGAGATATCAAAACAATTGCACGAAATGTGATATAAACATTCTCAACATGGATCAGCTGCAAGTTTTCATATACAATGAGAAATACTATCAATTGTCAATAATAATGAAAATTACGAATACAAAATCAGCTTTTGGTGAGATGAAATAGAGGAAATATTCATAATAGACACGTTGACAAAAGACTCTCAAACTCGTCAAAAAATATCAATTTGAGACAGGAATTATGATTTTTTTCAAATAAATAATTCTCAGATTAATAATCAGATATTCTCATCATTAAAAAATAAATTTTGTATATTTTATCAAATAGATTTTTTTCAATTTGCTCAAGAAATATATCAAACATTTAATGATTCAATATTTTTTCATAGTTTTTCACAAAATAATCAAAACAAAGAAATTTCTCTGTGAGTCACAGATATTTTCGTAGATACAATAGATGAGTTTCAAAAAGTACTCTCACAAGATAAAAAAGTAAAAGTGTTTACAAAAAATCCAAAAGCGATAGAAAATTTCATAGACTATAATTCTATAGAAAATATAGAAACTTTTGAAACAAAAATATCTAATCTAAAAAGTTTCCAAACTCTCGATGAAATATATGTTTGTGATGATAATATTGCACGTATATTTGTGAAAAAGAGAGTAAAAAAATCAATGAGTAAAAAACTTGATCTCCTCTTACAAATAAAACCATGAGATTATGTGGTACATGTTGATCATGGGATTGGTATTTTTAAACAAACTATAGAAAAACAACTCCAAGTTTGAATCAAAAGAGTGATCAAAAAAGAATATATAGAACTAGAATATAGTGGAAATGATAAACTCTTTGTCCCTATAACAGAAGTTGGGAGAATCAATAGATATGTCTGAGTAGAAAATCCTAAACTCACATGATTGTCGACAAAACAGTGGGAAAAAACAATGAAAAAAGTCCACGAAAATGTCGAAGAAGTAGCAGGAGAACTTTTAGAAATATATGCTCAAAGAGCATTAGAAAAATGATATAGTTTCCCGAGTTTACCAGATGAAGAAGCAAAATTTTTCCAAAGTTTTGAACACAACTATACTCCAGATCAATACGAAATAATCCAAGATATTTACACAGATATGCAATCTGATAAGCCAATGGATAGACTCGTTTCTTGAGATGTATGATTTTGAAAAACTGAAATAGCTTTTGCTGCGATTTATAAGTCGATTATTGCTGGGAAACAAGCAGCACTTATTTCACCACTGGTAGTTTTAGCTTATGAACATTATCAAAAAGCATTGAAACGTTTTGCTCCATTTCCTATAAATATTTGAGTTATTACTCGTTTTGAAAATAAAAAAAGCAGAGATGAAACAATGCAAAAACTTAAAAATGGAAAAATAGATTTAATAGTATGAACCCACAGATTATTAAGTGAAGATATAGAATTTAAAGATTTATGAGTACTTGTAATCGACGAAGAACATAAATTTTGAGTAAAAGACAAAGACAAAATAAAAAAAATTCGTCATAATATAGATGTTTTAGCACTTTCTGCAACTCCTATTCCTAGAAGCCTCAATATGGCTCTCAATGGAATTAAACAAATGTCTATGCTCACAACTCCACCGGTTGGAAGACAGTCAATTTCTACTATTGTTTCACGTTTTGATGAAAAATTAATCCAAGAAGCAGGAAAAAGAGAATTTGATCGTGGTGGACAGTTATTTTTTATACATAATAAAGTTTCAGATATTGAATCTCTTCGTGATAAATTAGGGATAATATTTCCAAAGAAAAAAATTATTATTGCTCACGGACAACTTCCTGGTGATCAACTCGAAAAGAGGATTCTCGCGTTTAAGCAAAAACAATACGATATTCTCCTGGCAACAACCGTTATTGAAAATGGGATAGATTTCTCAAACGTAAATACAATATTTATAAATGATGCGTATAATTTTGGTATATCTCAGATCCATCAACTCAGATGAAGAGTTGGTCGTAGTGATACACAGTGATTTTGTTATCTTCTGTTTAACAAAGATAAAATTGCAGAAGATGCGGCAAAACGTCTCAAAACTATTGTCGAATATAGTCACTTAGGAGCAGGATTTGAACTTGCGGTAAAAGACTTAGAAATAAGAGGTTGATGAGATATTTTATGACTCAAGCAAAGTGGACAATCCACTCAAGTTGGTATGAATTTATATCTCGAAATGCTCGAAGATAAAATTGAACAACTTAAAAGGACCGGTCCAGATGAAACAAATATTATTCAAGATAATACAATTCAAACATCTATAGAATTACAAATTTGAGCATATATCGATGAACAATTTTTTGATGGAGAACTCGATAAAATAAATTTTTATAGAGAACTTGAAGCACTTGATACACTCGAGGATCTCGATGAAATAATTAAAGATTTCATGACTATAAATGAAAAAATTCCTCTAGAAACACAAAACTTTTTTAGTCTTTTAAAGTTAAAACTCAAAGCACCAGACTATAAAATAAATGCGATAAAATCAGCCGGAATAAATTATCAAATAGATTTTGATACGAGTGCTGAGTTACCGGATATTAAAAAATTTCTCCTGCTGGATGAAAAAGTGAAATTTAGTGTAGTAAATGGCTATCGTTTACGTAGTGGAAAAAAGAATTTTCAAAATGATGAATCTTTTCTAAAATATATGACAGATATTTTTTTTCCAACATCAAGGCAGAAAAAAAAGATTAAGTTGAAATTAAAAGCCTAAACAATATAGTGACACATATTAATTATTAATATTACAATTATGAATTTAATCCATAGAATTTGAGCATTAATGATCATGACTCTTATATTTACTGCTTGTAGCACAGCAGATAATACAACTCAAGATCAATGAAATAATTCTCAAGAAAATATTACAAATGAACAAGCAAGCGCGTACGAAAGTGATGTTATTTTAGAAGAAAATGACACAGTTGCTATCATTGAAACATCTCAATGAGATATAAAATTACAACTTTATACTCAAGCTGCTCCATTAACGACAACAAATTTTATTGTCCATGCAATGGATGACTACTATAAAGATACTATTTTTCATAGAGTTATAGATGATTTTATGATTCAATGAGGAGATCCTCTTGGAAATGGTATGGGTGGTGAATCTGTATATGGTGAAGCATTTTCTGATGAATTTTTTGATAAAATTGAAAATCTCCCAGGAACTATTTCAATGGCAAATAGTGGTGTAAATACAAATGGAAGCCAATTTTTTATTAATGAAGCAAATAATTCATTTCTCAATGGGAAACATACAGTATTTGGGAAAGTGTATGAATGAATGGATATTGTAGACAAAATTACACAAGTTCCACTTAATGGTGAAACTCCAGCTACAGATATAATTATAAAAGATATTGTTATATTCACTTATACAGATGGTAAATTAATTGATTATACTCTTGATAATAAAGATGAATTTATTAAACAAGCACAAGAAAATCACAATAATATGATCCAAGAAGCAGGAAATAAAATAAAAGAACAAAGGGAAGCAAAAATTCAACAAGATATTGCTAGAGTTGCTCAAAGTGGTGATGTAGTAGAATTTAAATATGAATTTGCTTTAGAAGATGGAACTATCATAGATTCAACTCTTGAAGAAGAATTTGGTGGACAAGTTCAAATTGATGGACAAAATCCTCTTCCAGGTCTTAACAGTATCCTTACAGGTATGAAAATTTGAGAAACGAAATCTGGTACTTTAGAACCAACTGATGCCTATGGTCCAGAAACTATAGAAGTACCAAGAGAACAAATGAAAGATTTTGAAGATGCTGGGTTAACACTTGAAGCATGAAATACACTTCCTGTACAAGGTGGAGAAATAGAAATACTAGAAGTAAGTGATACTATAGTAACTATAAAAAATCCTCATCCAGCTGCTGGAAAAAATTTAAATTACACTGTAAAAGTGGTATATTTCGTAAACTAATAAACAATGACATTTAATCAAGAAGAAAGACTACAAAATGGGGACATAGCTGCTGTTATGAAAACTACAAACGGAACAATGACAATTAAATTATTTACTGGTCAGACTCCAAGAACAACTCTAAACTTTATAGGTTTAGCTCAAAAAGGATATTACGATGGAATTATATTTCATAGAATTATCAAAGGATTCATGCTTCAAGGTGGAGATCCAACTGGGACCGGTATGTGAGGAGAGTCTATTTATGGGGAAAAATTTGATGATGAATTTCATCCAGAATTAAAAAATATTACCTACTCTCTTTCTATGGCTAACGCTGGACCAAATACAAATGGGAGTCAATTTTTCATTAATCAAGCTGATAATAATTACTTAGATAACAAACACTCTGTTTTTGGGCAAGTAGTTGAAGGAACTGATAATGTAGATAAAATCTCAAAAGTAAAAACTGATGGACAAGATAAACCAGTCAAAGAAGTAAAAATTATTTCTCTTGAAATAAAAAAATATGAAAATGGAACTCTTAAAGATCACACAGTAGACGTAGACGCTCAATTAGAAGAAACAACAGCTCAAGCAGAAAAAATAGCTACAGAAAAAAAATCTAAAGCTGCAGAATCTGGAGATCTCGTAGCAGTACACTACACTGGAACTCTAGAAGATGGATCTAAATTTGATTCTTCTCATGATAGAGGACAAACCATTGATTTCACTCTTGGTGCTGGACAAATGATTCCAGGTTTTGATACATCAGTAACTGGTATGAAAATCGGTGAAACTAAATCTGTGACACTCGAACCAAAAGATGCATATGGAGAATATGATGAAACAAAAGTACAAACAATGAGAAAAAAAGATATGGTATCATTTGAACAAGCTGGGATAAAAATCGAAGCATGAGCAGATCTACCAACTCAATTTGGAGTATTTAAAATAAAAGAAGTTCAAGACGAAGATGTGATTATTGATATAAATCATGCTTTATCTGGAAAAACTCTTAATTTTGATATTGAATTAGTTGATATAAAATAATAAAAAAAGTTCCCGGGAAATTTCCCGGGAACTTTTTTTTATGCCTTTTTTCTTAATTTATTTTCCAACTCTGGATAATCTGTAATAACTTCTTGTAAATACGCTCATGAAGGACTTTTGATTACTTTATGATACGAAGTATATAAAAAGTCTTTTATATCGTCTACAGCTTGATATTTGATTGGTAAATAGTTAACATATGAAATAGCTTTATGTAAATCTTCATCTTTATCTAAAAGAGTAGATTGAAATCTTCCAAAAAATACAGGATGCTTTAATTCACTTGGGTGTCTTTTTCTATACCAAGTGGCATAACTCACTTGAAGCTTTCTCATAAATTCTGAAAGTTCATATCCATTTTGAATATTTTTTAAAATCAAGTGAAACTCAGAGTTTATAAAACAATATGAAACTAGTTTGATATTTTCATATGCTCATAGATATTTTATAAGAAGTTCATAAAATTTTTTATATTCTTCGTCATCATGAAAAAGTGGATCATGAGTAAATGAAGCATTAAATATATGATAGTAAGAGTTTTCTAAAAACTCAACTCTTGCATTTCACATAATATTATAAATTAATAAGTATTAATTACATTATACAGAATCATTTGATAAATTGCAAATTTAGGACCGGTCTGGAAATTTAGATATTAAAAAACACTCTTAGAGTGTTTTTTAATATTTTCTAGATCAAAGATTAATCGATTCTAATAAATTTGCATTTATATTATTTACATTATCTACTCATTCAACACTATAAATAAGACCTTGATTTATAATATCTAAAGAAATAGTTGAATCGTTTTGAGCAGATATCTGAATATCAAATGATTCATTACTTCAAGATGAAATAAATCTATCGTTTCATAATCATGTTAAGTCAAACTCTAAATATCATCCATTTTTTATTCAAACAACACTATTACTACTATTGTCACTATTATAGATTTTAAAAATAGCATCTCAATAAGTTTCTCTGTATATAAGTTTGATACTTTCTAATTTAGCTTTTAATTCTCTTGATGAAGAATTTTGTGTATTTTTTCATCAATCAGCAGATATATTTATAGTTGCTCTTGAAGAATCTACTAAACTATTTTCAACTGATACATTTAATATAACAGGAGAAATTTCAAATTTTTCAGATCATTCACTTAATGTATTCATTGAAATTTCAGCACCAGATATAACTCATTTTCATTGAGTCACTTTTACTTGTGAAACTGTAATTTCAGGAATATATTTCCCTAATTTTTCATATCCAATTTCTTGAGGTACTAACGCAAGTCTAAATTCTATTTCTTCTTTTGGAACAAATACACCATCAATACTATCAAATTCTAAAATTC
The DNA here is from genome assembly GCA_963926055.1 of uncultured Patescibacteria group bacterium. Lineage (GTDB taxonomy): Bacteria > Patescibacteriota > Gracilibacteria > BD1-5 > UBA6164 > CAJXJP01. The sequence goes on from CAWUVK010000003.1 coordinate 68,488, forward strand.
ATTGTGTAGAATTTGTTAGTGAAAATTTATTTGAAGTAATTACTTGTGCCTTATGTCATTCAACGTATAAAATTGCTTCTTTAAATCCATATTTAAAATTGGAAAGATCAGTACTCTCTAAAGTAAACTCCATCTTTTCTACTTCTATTTCTTCAATATTAGCAACTAAAGAACCATTATAAACAAATGTTTCTTTTCCTGCTAGAATAGTTTTTGGAGCATCATCTTTATAACTTGAAGAAAATCATGAATATAGAGCATCTTTAGTATATATTATTTGATCTTTATCTTCTTGATTATCTTCAGATTCTCAAGAATTATCTTCTGTAGTATCTTCTTGGTTTGTTCAGTCATTATCATCAATTGAATCAAACGAATCAATAATATCTAAAAATTTGATATCCAAGTATCTTAAAATAAGAAGTACTAACTCTGCATCTCTATGAGTAGAATCACTATATTTTGATAGTACTTTTGTAATATTTGATTGGATTTGTTTTGCTCTATTTAAATTATCTTCATATTTTTTAGAAAATACATCAAGTGTTTGTATATATTTTTCTCATTTTGGTAATTCTTGAATTTCTTGAGTAATAGAATTTATTTCTGATTGAGAGTATCAATATACAGTGATATTTTGTAAAAATAGAATACTCAAAATACTTAATACACATATAATTTTTTTCATAAACTTTAATTAATAATATTTTTTATATTTTACCTTCCTATAAAATAAAAGCAAGGAGAATATTTAATATTTTTTTATAAGACCGGTCCAAAAATATAAACAACAAAAAAACACACTTTTTCAAGTGTGTTTTTTTGAACTAAATAAATAGTTTGTTTAACAAAGTATATTTGTCATCGAGTTACTAGTATTTTCTAGAACCAAAATCAATATCTTTTGTTAGGTTAGTTGTAACAGTAGAACCAGCTACAGTGTAATTAACCCCAGTTTTAATAAGTCTTAGACTTAAAGTTTTATCATTATCAGCAGGAATAGTGATTCTGAAAGTTTCACTTCCTCCATTTGAAATACTTCTGTCTAGAGTACCATTAGTAGTATCAGTAAGATCAAAAGTAACAGTATAATCGTTAGCGATTGTAGCAAGTACTTTTTCACCAGCATCATCAACATTAATTAAAGTTAATGTAGATCCAGTAGCATAACTAGTACCAGCTAAGTCAAATTTAAGTGAGTTAACATTAGTATTAGGTACAGAGTTAGAGTTAGTTTCTCTATTGTTTCCAGCATTAGCAGTAATTTTAATTTCTGCAGATGATGAGTTATTTAGAGAAGTAGCAACACTAGGAGTAACTACAGCAGGAACAACAGAAAATTCTTTTGCACCAGCGTTAGCAGTTAAGTTAGTTAAACCTGAACCAAGTTCAATTGCTTTACCAGAAGATTCACCATCAACTTTTGCAAATTCAACTTTAGTAGCTTTAGCTTGTAATAAAGTTTTACCAACTTTTTCAAAACCAATATTAGCAGTGTTTAATTTAACAGCAACTTCAACGTTTGCTTGTGGTACGATAAAGTCAGTTAAGTTATTAAATTTAACTGTACCTCCTGAACCACTATTAATAACAGTAATATCAGAGTTAGAATTAGTTTTAATTAATTTTCCGTCTAAGTATAAAGAAGCAGAAGTAACAGTTTTCTTGAAATTTGATAAATCATTTCCAGAGAAAGTGAAAGTAACTTCTTCTACATCAGCACCTTCATTTAATGCAGATACATCAGCAGAGAAAACAGTAGCAGATTCACCTGCTAAGATAGTTTTAACATCTTTATTAGCATCGTTACCAGCATCAGCAGTAATTTCTAATTGACCAGATGCTCTAACAGTAAGAGTTTTACCTCCTTGTACTAAGTTAGATCCAGTAATTTCATTACCATTAGAAACAGCAATAACTTTAACATCATCTGAATCATCATCTTCAGCAGAAACACCAGCAATAGCAGCAGTGATTTCAGCTCCAGTAACATCAGCTCCATCAACTAAATCAATAGTAACTACAAAAGTTTGTTTTGCTTTAGAAGCAATAGAAACTTTTCCATCTCTAAATGAGTTGAAAGTAACTGTTCCATCAGTTGTACCAGGAATAGATGATTCGTCATCTAATAAGTTAGAATCAGAAACTGATCCTTTATATAGAGCAACTCTAGAGATTTTTTTAGTCATATTTCCAGATATACCTCCAGTTGCAGTTAATTTAACTTTAACTTCATCAACAGTAACTAATGATGCTTCTTCAGCTTCAATTTCGAATTGAGCGATTACAACATCTTTAGCACCTCTAACAGCTTTTGTATCAGCTGGTAATGGAATTTCAGCAACTTTAGCTCCAGAAGTAATAACTGAAACTTTTTTGAAAGATAAAGAAGAAGGAGTTACATCAGTAACAGTTTTATCATCTTCAGTTTCTTTAACAGTAAACATTGTTGATCCATTAGTACCAGTAATGTCTAATTTTAATTCAGTACCAGTAGCAACATCTTCTTTGATGTCAGCTTCGATAATAATTTCAATATCACCTTGTGGTAAGATAACATTTAAATCATCATCATTATAAGTAGCTGTTTTTCCATTTGTTTCAGAATCTGGAGCAGTTAATTCATATGCTGAACCATTAATTCTTGCTTCAACATTTTCTAAAATGTCTTTTAGATTTTGAGAACCTGTACCATTAGTTTTAACAACTTTAAAACCAAATTTTTGAAGTTCTAAGTTTGCACCAGCAACATTTCTTAATTTAACAGTTCCTAAAATTGTATTTTTTTTGTCCGCTCTGATTTTATCAGAAGGAGCATCAATATCTGATAAAGATAATTTACCAGCTTGAACAACTATAGCATCTGTATCATTTTCGTCAATTGCACTAATATCAGCAGAAGCACCGTAGTTAAATTTTGAACCTTCAGCTCTAACATCTAAATTTTTATCAATATAGAATTTAATAGAGTCTCCAGCACCAGTAATTACATCAGCTTTAACTGTAAATTTTTCAGTTTTATCTTCTTGAATAACAAAACCTTTATTTAAGTTAAAAGTAACATATTTACCGTTAGAATAATCAACAGTAGCGATTACATCACCATCATTAACTAATACATAGTTTTCAAAATCTTCATCTACATCATTTTCAGATGATTTTAGAGTAATAGATTTTAAAGTAACATCTTCATCTGAAGCACCTTCAATTTTAAATTTGAAAAGTTCTGCAGATTCTTCACCAATTTTTGGATCAGAAACTGAACCATCAGTTGAAACTTTAATTTGTGGAGCATCAACACCACCAATTTTAATTGTGTTTGAAGTTAAGTTAGAAGCAAGTTCTAAGTTAGTTCCTTCAGCAACAACTTCAGTAATTGATAATGCAAATTCGTGTCCATTAATTTTAGTTGAAGAAGCAATATCAGCAACTAATGTTAATGTTTTAGTTTCACCAGCTTTAATAACAACACCTCCGTTATCTAAGTTAATTAGAGCTTGAGTATCGTTTTCTTGTGAATCATTTTTACCTTTAGAAGCTCTTCCTTCATCTGTAAATACAGCAATTGAAGTAATAGTATCTTGAGTAGATAAACCTGTTCTTTTAACTGTTAAAGATGTAACTTTTACATCTTCAGAACCAGCAGTAAAGTCAAATTTAGCAACTGGTAAACCTGAAATTGCACCAGGAACAGTAGCAGCAGCAGGAGTAGTAGCTGATAAAGTAACCATTAATTCATCGTCTCCAGAAACTGGAGTTTCAGAACCGTTATCAGTATCTCCACCGTTATCAGAACCGTTACCTTCACCTTCTAATTCATCTAAGATTTCTCCAAGAAGATCATCGTCGTTATTTGCAGTGTGAGAGTTATCAGCAGCAACAAATACAAAACCTCTAGTAGCAGCAGAATTAAAATCAGCAAAAGTTGAAATATAACCTTCAGCAACAGCGTGAGCTACGAAGTCAGCTTGCCAAGTAGAATTTGAATATTCAACTTCTTCTCCAGCAGCTTCCATCATCATTTTTAATGATTCTGTTTTAGAAAGATTTCTTTCTGGATTATAATTTTCATTAGCAGAAAGTAATCCTTTTTCTAATAATGCTTCAACGTATCCACATACCCAGTTATTTGGAGTAGTAGCAGAAACATCAGCAAATTTACCTTCACAAGATGTTTTTGGTTCAACACTTGCGATCATAGCAGCAACTTTAGCAGCTTCTCCTCTTGTGATTGTATCATCAAGTCTGAAGTCAGCAACAGTTGTTACATTATTAATGAAACCTTTTTTAGCTAACGAAGTAGCAGCATTGATTTCAGCTAAATCCATTGCAGCAACACCAGCAGAGAAAGTCCCTGAAACTAGTGCAACTAATGCAACAGATGCAGTAGTCTTTTTAAATAAGTTCATGAAATCTTATTTAAGAAATAAAAATAATATATCTAAGAATAGATATATAAGGTTAAAGCCTTAACCCGTTGTTGTTTACACAACCTCGGGATACAATATATATAACCTATTTATATATACTTTATCCCAGGGTTGTATTTCAAACAAACGGCTCAAACTTTTTTAATTGTTTTTTGTGTTTGTTTTCAGTCTATTTTAATGACCGTTACTTAAAACATCACCAGTTTATCATATTTATTTTGATTTGCAAATATCTGAATGTGCAATTCACACTTTCTTCACAATTACTTTTTAATAACTCAAATAATATGTCTAATGAAAATTTCCCTAATTATAGGGATTTTAGAAAAAATATCAATATTTTTTAACATAAAATAGGTAATTGTACAATTTTGAAAACTTCACATATCTTCATAATACTTTATAGTTTTTTCAAAATTTTTACGTGATATTTTGTTTAAATACGTAAAAACTCTCTTTTTTCAAATTTTTGATACTCGTAAATCAAGACGTTTTTGTTTGTCAGCAAATCAATCAAGAGATGCTTCATAAATATCTGCCATAAGATTATCACTCAAAAGTAAATGAAGCCATGGTATATAAATACTATCCCAAATATGATGACCATAATAATGGTAATATGGTGCAAAATCAAATAACACTTTTCATCATTTTTTTGTAACTCTTAGCACTTCTCAAATGAGTTTATGTGTTTGTGGAATATGCTCAAGTACATCACTCATTAAAACGATATCAAATGTATTATCTTGAAAATCTAAATTTAAAGCATCCATTTCAAGAAACTCTACTTGATCTTGTACTCAAAGCTCTTGTGATTTTTTATTCGCTTGAGATAAAAAATGTTGATTTAAATCTATTCCAATAGCTTGAGCATTATATTTTTGTGCAATGTAAATAATTTTTCATCCTCACCCCGAACCTATTTCAAGTATTTTTTTTCCTTGGAGTTCTTTTAAATCAATAAAGTTCTTATATTGATTGAGTAATTTTTCTGCATGATCATATTCAAATTGAGTATAATTCATGTCACTCACTCCATTTTCAAGAGTATCAAAAGGATGATTTTTTTTCGGAAACAGTGTATTTATTTTTAAAATTGATTGAATAAATAATTTTCTCATTTTTATTTTATAAAAAATATTTTCCTTATTATGATAAAAGAAAATATTTTTACAAGAATATTTTATATCTTCACAAAGTCTTCACAAAAATATTATTCAGCAGAATTTTTTCTTTAAGTCCGAACTCAATATTATTCTCGACTTATTTTTGAGTCCGGACTTAAAAAAATAAAAAAACTGAATTATAAATTCAGTTTTTTTTATTGAGAAATTGTATCTGCCATATTCATAATTGGTTGCATAATTGCAATGGCAATAAATCATACAATAACGGCAAGTGTAACAATAATAAACGGTTCTAATAATTTATTAATAATACTGATAGTATTGTCTACTTGTTCGTCATAAAAGTCTGCAACTTTAATAACCGTTTTATCTAGTTTCGCTGTTTGTTCTCACACTTGAATCATTTGAACCATCATATCTGGAAATAGAGTATCTCCATCTAGTGATTCCCAAATTTTTATCCCTTGTTGGACATCATTTGATAAAAGTAATATTCTTTGTTTATACACTTCATTTCACGTTGCTACAGCTGTAATTCTCAAACTTTCGACTACTGAAACTCATGAACCTAATAAACCTGAAAATACCCTTGAGAATTTAGACAGTGTCAACTTTGCATTTATTTGTCAAAAAACTGGAATATGTAACATAATATTATCATAAATATAATGTCCACTTGGTGTTTTTTTCCATATAAGTACAAATACAGTAAAAGCTATAAAAAATATAATCATAGCAAGCCAGAAATCTCTAAAAAAATCTGATATAGCAATTAAGAGTTGCGTAGATGCTGGTAATTCTACATCTCAACCACTAAATATTTCTAATAATTTTGGTACTACAACAACCATCATAACAATTACTACACCTATAACCACTACTATAATAAATGATGGATACATCATAGCTGATTTAAGTTTTCCAGAAATTGATTCAACTTTTTCAATTTGACTTGATAATTCTAAAAGAGATTCATTAAGTTTCCCTGTTTTTTCTCCAGAACGGATAATTCATACTTCTGCTTCAGCAAAACTTGCTGGATATTTTTCCATACATTCTGAAAGATTTTGTCCACTTTTCAAGCCTTCTATAAATTTAGCTAAAATCATTTTAATAGCTTGATTTTTTTCTTGTTTTTCTAATACAATAACTGATTTTAATACACTCATTCATGCATTTGTCATCGTAGCAAGTAAACGATAAAATAAAACCTTGTCTTTTGTTTTAATCTTTTGCATAGAAAGAAGGTACAAGTTGATTTTATCCATGAGCGTTTTTGGTGCATCAGAATCGTGTTTATTTCAGTTTTTTTTATTATTCGGTTGTTGATTTTCTTGTGAATCATTGTCCAAGATTAAAATATCTGACATAGGTTTTTATAATTAAATATTATCATTTTTGAGATTTAGCAACTCTGTAGACTTCTTCAAGAGAAGTTTCTCAGTTAAGTGCTTTTATAATACCATCTTGTTCTAGAGATATCATTCCATCTTTAATTGCTTGTCTATTAATATCATATGCTGAGCTTCCAGCTAGAACCATTTCTTTTACTCAAGGAGTTATTTCAAGTACTTCATATAAACCAACTCTTCATTTATATCATGAGTTATCACAATGTTCACAACCAACTGGTTTATAAAATACTGGATGTTTGAGTTTATCTCATACTCTATTTTCTAATTCTTCTTTTTTTGTAATATTAATCGCATGTTTAATATTTGAAAGTGTATTTACTCAAATATCTTTCATAGACATTTTTTCTTTACAATGTGGACAAAGTTTTTTAATTAACCTTTGAGCAATAATAGCATTTACAGAGGCTGGAATAAGAAATGGCTGTACTCACATATTTACAATTCTCGTAATGGTTTCAGATGCAGAATTTGTATGGATAGTAGAAAGAACCAAATGACCAGTAAGTGATGCTTCAATAGCAATATCTACGGTTTCTTTATCCCTCATTTCTCATACCATAATAATATCTGGATCTTGCCTAAGTGCGGTTCTTAATCAATATGCAAATGTATAACCAATATCTGGCTTTACTTGTGATTGATTAAGTCCATCAAGTTGGTTTTCTACTGGATCTTCAAGAGTCATAAGGTTTACACCTGGTTTATTTAATACACTCATAGCTGAATATAAAGTAGTTGATTTCCCTGAACCAGTAGGACCTGAAGTTAAAATAATACCATTTGGAAGCGAAATAGCTTTCATAAGTAAATCATAATTTTGTCATTGAATTCCTAGAGAACTTAATTCTGGTATTTTTTTAGACTTATCTACGATACGCATAACTATTTTTTCTCCATGTACAGTTGGAAGTGTAGAAACTCTTAGATCAAGTGATTTTCATTCAATGGTTTTTGAAATTCTCCCATCTTGAGGTACACGAGATTCATCAATCTTTAGATCAGCAAGGATTTTAAATCTTGCCACGATTCATTGATGAAGGAAATTTTGGTATTCTAAAATTTCTTTTAATTCTCCATCAACTCTGTATCTTAAACGAACATAACTTGTAAGCGGTTCAATATGAATATCCGAAGATTCTCATAATACTGCTCCTAAAATCATGTAATCACATATCGATTGAATTTCATCTCATTTATACATAAAATCTTTTAATGATTCTACGACTTCTTGGTATTTCATAAATTTCTTTTAATAGGTATTTTATTGTAAAGTATTTATTTTCTTTTCTATTTGTAAAACAGTAATAAATATATTTCTATTATTTAGTCTATTTTCGTATTGTTGTTGCGTTTCTTTTTCAGTTTTCATTAAGCCAGAAATAGTTTTTTCTACTTCTTTTAAATATGTAGATAATTGCGTATTTGAAGTTTCTAGATTTTTATTATTTTGATGTGTTTTTATTTGATTTAAAACATTTGTAATATAATAATTATATCAAATTTTACTATGCAATTTATTGAGTAATTCAGTATATTCTGAAACATCTTTTAACGTTTGTAGTAATTCTTCTTGTTTTGCTATAGATTGATTTATATCTTTTAATTCTTTTTCCAACTCTCCATGGATTTGAATTACTTCATCTAAAATTGGTTTAATAGATTCCGAAGTAGAATCTGATTTTTTTAATTGCGTAAATAATTGTTTTGTTTTTTGGTAATACGTAACATAATCGCTTAACTGATTAATGATTTTTAAGTTTTGTACTCATTTTACGTAAAAACGAAGCGTAACATCTACTGCATATTTATCATTGGCTTGATCATCTTTAATCCTTTTTATAAGATCTTGCGATTGTGAAACTCTTGTTCTTTCTTCATCAATAAAATTATTAAATTCTATTGATTCAAAATCAATAAATTGGTTTTGAAAAATATTATATTGAGTACGTGAAAAAGTATTTGCACCATCAAGAATAATTTTTTGACCAGATGATTGAGAAGTTCCTCTATATAAAAATTTATCATCATCTTGATGTTCTATATTTATTTCATCTGACAAAATAGTAGTATTTCCAACATGTTCTATAAAATAAAGGAAATTAAGAATATCAGATTTAACTCATTCAAGCTGTAAATTAACAGGTACATAAAAAATATTTGTGTCTAGTTTTGATTTATTTTGATCATTTGAAAATTCTTCTACCAATACAAGTTCAGAAACTCAAATTTCATCAGAATATTCTAAGTTAAATGTTTTTAGTATAGATTCAATATAATGAGTAAATTCAAAATCAGATAAATATTCACTTGAATCTCACATATTTACTTCAGTATATATAGGCAAAATTTTTGAAATTTCTTGAGATTTATCAAGAAAATCTTCATAATTTTGTCCTTGAGTAATTTTTTTACTTTGATTTTCTATAAAAGTTTTATAATTATCTCAAGTAGAATTTTCAAAATATTTAGTATAAAATTTTGAATCTAAACTTTGAACTAATTCTTTAGAATATGTATTTAAGTCTGATGATTTTGATAAAACTGTAAATTCTTCAAATCAAAGTCATTTTTGTACGATATTTTCATGTTTATTATATGTTTGATTGGTAGAATCTTTTAATGTTTCTATTTCACTTACTTTTGGAACAAGACCAAAAACATAGTAACTAAGTAAACCAACAGATAATAATAAGTAAAATGAAAAATATATAATAATCGACGTTTCTTGTCTTTTTGTTCTTTTCATGATAACTATTTAGTGTTTAAATTATTAGAAGGAATGTATTGCATTTTTAATTCAAATTTTGTTTCAGATGTATAAATATTTTCATCAGAATAATACGGGTCTTTTTTAAATGTTCTTTGTTTATCTTGAATAATAAAACTATCTGAATTATTTTCTATATAATGGAGAAAACTTGTTGCAAGAGTAATAGATGTACCATTAATTTTTTCATTTCCTGACATTCATCTTATACTTCTATCAAAATCTCACGTATAAGTACTACAATTCATATTTACAATCATTGAATCATTAACACTAATATCTTTACATTGAATTTGGTTTAATTTAGATGAATCATATTCATATAATAAATTATCAAAATCTGTTAAAATTTCAGTTATTGGAACTTTATTTTGTGTTTGAGATGTTAGAAATATAACTTCTTTTGATTTGTTAAAATTTTCAATTTTATATACTTCTTCTAATAATGCATTAATTTTTTCAAATTGTTGAGACTTCGTAGTGTTTATTAGTTCTTCGTAATGTTTATTTAAAGCTACAATAGATGTACAGGTATTGTCTATAATAGAAGGTGTATCTCATGTAAATAAAAAACATATTGGAGCAAGAAGAGATGAATTTTCTCTTTGCTCATTAGATTGATAATGTGTATATGCAAATCCTATTACTGCTATTATAAGAGCGAACCAAAAAACAGTAGACATAGCAGATCAGATTATAGAAAGATAATCATACATGTCCTTTTTATTTTTTTTGTTTTCTAGTTCTTTAGTTAACTCACCAGTTTCAAATTCATCGAATATATTTGATGAATCGATAGATTCTAATACATCTTTATTTTCTGATGCCATAATTAATAGTTATTAAAATAATCTATATAATAATAACACAAAAAAAAGGAACTCTCAAAAAGTTCCTCTTTACAAATCAATTTAATAAACTGTAATTTAATTTTTATTATTTTTTTTCTCTAATATATCAATAAAACTCTGTGATAAAACATATTTTTTATTTATATCTTTTGGGAAAGCATCTAAAAATTTTTCTCACCAAGCTGTTGAATACATTCTATCATCTAATAATACAACAATGCCTGTATCTGTTTTACTTCTTATAAGCCTTCAAAATCATTGTTTAAGTTTAATAATAGCTTTTGGTATAGCATAATCTCGAAATGAATCTTCAAAAAATTCACTACGAGCCTGAAATACCGGATCCGATGGTACTCCAAAAGGAAATTTATGAATTACTAAATATTTAAGTGTATCTCCTGGAATATCTACTCATTCCCAAAAACTGTCAGTTCCTAATAAAATTGAATTATCAGCATTTTCTAAATAAAAACTTAATAACTTTGATTTACTTCATCAAACTCATTGAGGATATAAATGAACTCCCTGATCAACTAAATCTGAATTTAAAGTAGTATATATTTTTTTTATAATAGAAAAACTCGTTAATAGTGTAAGTGTATTACCACGTACAGCATGATAAAATTTTCATAAAAAATCTACAATTTTTTCACTATTATTTTTAATACTTCATAAATCAGTTGGAACAAAAAGAGTTGCTTGTTTTTTATAATCAAAATCGCTTTCAAAAATATGATAATCAAAATCTTTTAAATGAAGTATTTTTTCTAAATAATCAAATGAACCTGAAATTTGTAGAGTGGCAGAAGTTAAAATAACTCATTGAAGACCGGTCCACAATTTTTCATATAAATAATTTCAAGGGTTTAAAAGAGTATATTCAAAACTTACACCGGTCCTATCATTATAACTGGCTGTTTTTATAAAATCTTTTTTGGTAATATCAAGAAATATTTTTATATTTGCTGATAAATTATTAATCAATGTAATTTCTTTTGTAAAATCAAATTCATTTTTAACTGCCAAAATGTCAACAATGTCAATAAGTGATAATTCTATTTTTTTCGCTAATGCTTGCAAATCTATATCATCAAAAAAATCATCTTTAACTAAAGTAGTTTTATAATTATGTCCAGATGGTGTTTTTGATTCTACATATGATGCGCAATAATCCATGAGAATATCCATTGAAGAAAGAAATGTTTCTTTTTGGTTTATAAAATCAATTTTTTTTATATTTTTTTTCGTGAGAATATTTTCTACAACATCAAAAATATCTTTTACACTTTTTTCATTTATTCTTTGTTGAACAGATTGTGTAACAGAATCTTCAATATTATGTGCCTCATCAATAATTAAATACTTCATTTTTCCTAAAAAAGGATTTTGAGAATTGATATCCGAAAATAATAAACTGTGATTAATAACAACTACATCTGCATTTTCAACATTTCCGCGAGCAAATAAATAAAATTCATAATTTTTATATGGATTTTCTTCACTCATAATAAATAAGCCTTCTGAGTTTATAAAACGCAATAAACTATATTCTACTCAGAAAAAATTAAGTTCATCTAATTCTCCATGTTTTGTATCATATAACCAGAGTGTTAATTTTAAGAAAAAATTTAATTTAGAATATCATAAATCTCATAAAATAATTTCATCAAAATATGATTTCGTTGAGATATAATTTGATTTACCTTTTAGTTTTGCATAATTAAAAGGAATATCTAAGTTTTCACTTAAAAATTCTAAATCTTTTTCAAATAACTGATCTTGAAGATTTTTTGTATTTGTAGAAACATAAATTTTTTGCTTATTTTTTACACAATATTGAATAGATGGGAGTAAATATGCAAACGATTTTCAAAGACCGGTCGGAGCTTCAATTACTGATTTTTTATTAAATTCTAATGTATTTTCTACTATATCAGCCATTTTTAACTGATTTTCTCTATTCTCTACATTTCATAAACTTGAAAATAATTTTGAGAGTTTTTGTTTTTTTATTTTTCTATCTCATGCATCCTCATTTACCGTCAGCTTAGATTTTAAAACATTGAGTATTTTTGATTCAAATGCTTCAAATTTGATTGATTTTTCAGTATTATTAAACAAAAGTGATACACAATATCCTGCATGTTGATCTTCACTTAGAGAAAATAAATATTGTAAATTATCTTTTTTTTCTTGTGATAATTTCTTAAATTTTTCTAATAATTTTTCGAGTAATTTTATTGTTGCATGAACATCATTTATAGCTCTATGAGCTCAAGAAAATCATACTCAAAAACTCTTACACAACATTTCTAAATTCAATGATTTTTCATACGGACACAAAAAATTAGCTAAAAAAAATGTATCTATGAGATTATTATGCTCAATATGAATATTATTTTTTATAAAAAAATCTCTATCAAAAAAAACATTATGTCATAACAATGGAGTATTTCCAATAAAATCTAATATTTCTTGCTTTACTTCATCAATAGTTGGTGCATTTTCGACATCATAATCGTGAATATTAGTTAGGTTTGAAATCAAATCTGGTATAGACATTTGAGGATTAATAAACGTAGAATACGTATCTATTGTTTCAAAAGTTTTTTCATCAAATTTCACTAATGCAATTTCTATTATTCTATCATTATTTTTATCAAGACCGGTCGTCTCTAAATCAAATCCTATAATCATTTTTATAATTTTTCTTGAATAAATTTATATTGCTATATAATAAGTATAATTATAGATTAAACAAACAATAATGAAAAAAATCATTAGTATTATTTTGTTTTTTTTGTTATGAGTAAATTATACCCAAGCAGATTTATCGAAATATGAAGAAAGTGTGAAGAACTATACAAACTTTAGCGAATTTTGATTATTAGAAAACTATTTAAAAAATCACAAAAATAAGCTGATTTTATTTCAAAAAAAATACGAAATATGAAATAATCAAAAGCTTACTTATTATATTTGAGAGATTGAAAAATTAGAAAAAATAGCTGGAAACATTTATAAAAACAAAGAAATAAATTATGACAGAAAAGTAATTTGAGAAGAAATAGTTAAAAAAATAAAAATTATCAACACACAACTCAAAGAAATATTAATTTATGAAAAATATAAATTTGAACAAAACTTATCAAAAAAACATACTGCTTATAGTTTTATATCAAAAGAAATCGGCAATAATATTTATAAAAGAATTGACCAACAAATAGAAACTATAAAAAAATCTGATCTCTCAAAACAAAATAAATTAAAAATAATAATACATTTAAAAAATTTAGAAAAAAATGCATTATATCTCAAAAATTTTGAAAATATGACATTTAAAAATGAATCTCAAATGAAAAAAACTTTTACTCAAGTCTTTCAAAAAATAAAACAAGATCTATCTGAAGTAAATAATTTATTACAAAAATAAAAAAAGAATGAAAAATATTTTCATTCTTTTTTTATTTTATATTTTTGGACCGGTCCTATTTTTGATCTAAACCTAATTTTGCAAAAAGAATATCTTTTTCTTTTTTTCCTAATGGTTTAAATTCTCCAGGTTGTAAATTTCCGAGTTGGATATTTTCAATACGAATTCTTTTTAATTTTTTAACTTGTCCTCATACTGATTCAACCATTCTTCTGATTTGTCTATTTTTTCCTTCTGTAAGAACGATTTGAAACTTTCATGAAGCTACTCTCGTAATTTTTGCTTTCTTCGTTAATCAACCCAAAATTTTAACACCTCAAGACATATCTTCTAATTGATTATCGTCAATCGGTCAAAATGTTTCTACTAAGTATTCTTTTTCATGTTCATAACGTGGATGAATAAGAAAATTTGTTAATCTTCCATCGTTTGTCAAAATAATAAGTCCATCACTTTCTTTATCAAGTCTTCAAACTGGAAATACTCTTTCTGGAATATCGACAATGTCTATAATATTTTGGTCCCCATGTTCTGCACATGTAGTTACAATTCCTCTTGGTTTATTGATTTTATAATAGACTTGTTTTTTTTGTTCTTCTATTGCTTGTCCTTGCATTTCCACTTTATCCTCACTTGGATTAACTTGCATACCAATTTCAGCCACTTGTCCATTGACTTTTACCAAACCTCTTTGAATAAAATCCTCAGCTTTTCTACGAGAACAAATTCCGGCTTGAGACATATATTTTTGCAGTCTCATTTTTTCCATAATTTTTATTTATTAGTAATTATTCTCACCTCATTTTCTAGATGAATATTAAATTTTTGAAATACTTTTTTCTGTGCTAATTCTATAAGATCTAATAAATCTTGATAGTTTCATTGTCCATCATGCATTAAAAAATTCGCATGTAATTCAGAAAAATAAGCTCCTCAAATTTTGTATCATTTAAGTCAAACATCTTCTATAAGTTTTCCAGCTGAAAATTCACGGCTAGGATTTTTGAAAAACGAACCACATGTATTTCACTTTGGTTGTTTGTGTTCACGAAAATATATATTATCAACATCTGAAGCATATTTTTCTTTTTTTTCTGAAAGATCAAACTTTGCTTTTATCAAAAAATATTTTTCAGAAGTTTTTAAAATACTACTTCTATATTCAAATTGCATATCTTCTGCTGAGAGAAATTTTGTTTCTCAACTTACTTTATCTAAAACAAATGCTTCGGTAAAATTGTTCTGTGTTTCAAGTCCAAAACAACCGGCATTTCAAAAAACAGCTCCAGCAACAGAACCTGGAAGACCTATAAATCTATGCCACAAGTCTTGGTTATCATCTGTTTCTAAAACTTCTGCAATATTCCAAATATTTTCTGCTGAATAACTTTCAAGAATTTTATTTTCTGGAGTATAAGTCCATCAATAGAGACTATTTTTAATAACAATCCCATTAAATTCGTCAAAGGCAAATAACATATTTGTACCTCAAGAAATAATTAAATGATCTATATTATTTTGTCTAATATATTCAAATATCTCTTTTAATTTTTGCAATTGATCTAAATGAGTAATTTCATAAAAATATTTTGCTTTTGCTGGAGTTTTAAAATTTGAATATTGTGTAATATCTTTATTTTTTTCTAAAAAATCTAACATTATTTTATTTTTTTAAATATTTGTTTATCGCTTCAGCTGTATAAGAATCTTTCAATTTAGAAATATCGTCTACCGTTCCAGTTCATAGGAGTTCTCAACCTGCATCTCACCCTTGTTTTCAGATATCAATAATATGGTCAGCATTCATAATAACGTCCATATTGTGTTCAATTACTAATACACTGTTTCCTTTATTTACCAGAGTATGAAGAATATTAAGAAGTTTTTGTACATCTTGGAAATGTAGACCGGTCGTAGGTTCATCTAATATGTAAAATGTCTTTGTTGTTGATCTTTTTGATAATTCAGTTGCCAACTTAATTCTTTGAGCTTCTCAACCCGAAAGAGTCACACTTGATTGTCCAAGTTTAATATATCAAAGTCCAACATCATTGAGAACTTCTATGGTTTTTAGGATTTTTGGATGAGCTGAGAAAAAGTCCATTGTTTCCTCTATTGTCATATTTAAGACCTGAGAAATAGTTTTTCATTTATATTTTATTTGTAGTGTTTCTGTATTATATCTTTGTCATCTACATGATTCACATTCTATATATACTGGTGGTAAAAAGTGCATTTCAATCTTTTTTACCCCATCTCATTCACATTCAGCACAACGACCTTGTTTGGTATTAAAACTAAATCTTCCTGGTCCATATCCTCTCACTTGAGCTTCACTCGTTTGAGCAAATACTTCACGAATAGCAGTAAATACGCCTGTATATGTAGCTGGATTTGAACGAGGAGTTTTACCAATTGGACTTTGGTCAATAACTACAGCTTTATCGAGATTTTCGATTCATTTTATTTCTTTATGTTGTCCAACTTGTCTTTTTGCTCTATTGAGTTGATTCATTAAATGGTTTGCCAGAATATCGTTTACGAGACTTGATTTTCAAGAACCTGAAACACCAGTGACAACTACAAAATTTGAAAGAGGGATTTTTACATCAATATTTTTCAAATTATTTTGATTTGCTCAGATAATTTCTAAATATTTGTCTATTTTTCTTTTTGGTCTTTCAATAATAATATTAGAATCTGGATGTAAAAATGGACCGGTCACAGACTCTCCGCTATCTATAAGCTCTTGCATATTTCACTGCGCAATTATTTGTCATCCATGAATTCAAGCTCCCGGTCAAATATCTATAATATGATCTGCTTGCCTCATAATATCTTCATCATGCTCAACAATAATAAGAGTATTTCAAAGATCTCTGAGTTTTTTAAGATTTTCAATAAGCATATCATTATCACGAGGATGCAGTCCAATAGAAGGTTCATCTAAGACATAAATAATACCTTCTAATTTTGTCCCAATTTGAGTAGCTAGACGAATTCTTTGTGCTTCTCATCCAGATAAAGTTCCTGCTTTTCTTGAAATAGTCATATAAGAAAGTCCAACTCACTCGAGAAATTCTAAACGTTCAACGGCATTTTTAAATACTTTTTGGACCATTTTTTGTTGTGTTGCTGAAGTTTTTAGATTTTTTAAAAAATCTATAGCCTTATCAACTGATAAATCTGCGAGTTCTCAAATATTTTTTCCATCTAATTTTACTGCGAGTGATTCTTGATTTAACCTATGTCCATCACATAAGTGACAATCCATATCCACTACATAATCTTCATAGGTACCTTTTTCTCCACCTCAATCAAAATATCTTCTCGTAAGTGTATTAATAACTCACTCAAAACGCGAGTTATAGGTATTTTCTACTCAATATTCATTGGTAAATTTTACATCATATTTTTTGTCTCAGGTTCCGTATAATATAATATCTCTTTGTTTTTTTGTTAACTCAGAGTATTCAATATTTATATCTATTGGGTTGTGTTTTGCTATTTCTTCTAATAATGCAAAAAAGTAATCTCATCAAAAACCAGGAGCTACGACAGCTCATTCAAGTAGAGTAAGTTTTGGATTTATGATTTTTTCTTCGAGGAAAACTTTTTTTATTCCAAGTCATTGACACTCTCCACACGCTCAAGCATGTGAATTAAATGAAAAACTAGAAATAGATAATTCTGCTGGAATATGTCCACAATTTGAACAAACAAATACATTTGAAAAACCTTCATTTTTTCCATCAAGAGTAAAAATACCCGTTTGTCATTGTCAGATTTTAAATGATAATTCAAGTGAATCTTTGAGTCTTTTTGTATCTGGTGAATCTAAGTCTGAATAATCTTTTACTACGAGTCTATCTAAGACAATAAATATTTTTTCTTGTGAATTAAAATCAGTTATTTCATCATTTATTGTCAAAATTTTTCATTGATATAAAAAACGAATAAATCACATTTCTAGAAGTTCTTTTTTGAGTTCTTGAAAATTTTCAAATATTTCACTTAATGGTGAAACAATCATATATTTTTCGTTTTCTCAGAGTGATGTAATATAATTTATAACATCATTCATACTATCTTTTTTTACTGTTGTACCACATTTTGTACAAGTTCTTTGCCCAATATTAAGATAAAAAAGTTTATAATAGTCAAAAATTTCAGTAATAGTCCCTACCGTAGAACGTGGATTTTTACTGGTTGTTTTTTGATCAATTGAAATAGTTGGAGAAAGTCATTTTATTTCATCAACTTCAGCTTCTTCTTTCATCCCACCGATGAACATACGTGCATAACTCGACAAACTTTCGAGGTATTTTTGTTGTCCAACAGAATAAATTGTATTAAAAGCGAGTGAAGATTTTCCAGAACCAGAAAGTCCGGTAATAACCGTCATTTTATTTTTTGGGATTTTAACACTTATATTTTTCAAATTATGTGTACGTGCTCAAATAACTTCTAGATATTTTGACATATATGTTTTGTAATAATAAAACGTAAAATTTTGTTCATTTCATTTTACCCATAAAAAAAAATATTCAAATAGAAAATTTGGATATTTTTTATAACTCTTGTATATAATAAATTATATGGTCTTTAATTTGTGAAACTAATCTATCTTCTAAGTGTGGATCTATGTTTATTTCTGTAATATCTATATTAATAGATGATTCTGAATGGTCTCACGTATTATTAATTGTCTTTAGTCAAATTCAACTCACAGTATATACTTTTTTATCAAACTCTAGCTCAATTTTAAAATCAAAGTTATCTTTTTCAAAATTTACAGATGAATTATCTTTTAATAAATATAATTCAGGAAAATGATTATGAGATATTCAAATTTTTCATAAATTAAGTTTTTCTCATTTATATTTTACTTTTTCTTTATTATAAAAGCTTTCTGCTGTTCAATATTTTTTATGATTATATTTTATATTTAATAAATCTTGTGGTACATTATTTAATCATAATATAACAGACATTAAGTTATGAAAACCTTGTGCCGTTAAAAAGTATTTAATTAATTCTAATTTAAATGATAAATCTTTTATACCTTCTTGAGTTACTAATATATTATTATATTTATTAGTTTTATTTAAAGTAATAGTGATTTTTAAATCTGTATTATTATGATTAGATTCAATATTTTTAGTCACAAGAAATGTTATAAAAAAATTATTTTCATCTTCAGAAAAATTAATATTAAAAAATTTAATTTTATCGTTAATTAAAAATACTCTTTCTTGATTATTTACAATATTTTCAACATTTTTCTTAATAGGAATAATATTCCTATTAATTTTTTCTTGTTCAGTAATTGATTGTTGTTGATTTAACTCATCAGGTGTAAATAAATCTAATTGTTCTTCAGGAAAAATAACATGTGATTTTTTTGTATTATTAATACTATTATTATCTTGTAATTGAAGCACCATTTTTAGGAAAATTATATGAATAAATTTTCCTCCTTTTTTTATTAATATTATTATATATTAATACTTAACAAATGTCAAATTGTTAATCGGAAGCAATAACTAAACACGAAATATTTTTACAGCCATTATTATACAGTATTTTAGAAATTTCATTTAACGTATTTCATGTTGAAATAACATCATCCACAATAATAATATGAAAATTGTCAAACTTGTCTGTATACTTTTTATTGAATACAAAGCTATTTTCTAAATTTTTCTTTCTATGTTTTTTTGATATTTTACTTTGTTGTCTGGTATGTTTTGACTTTAAAATAAGATCTGAAACAACTTCTAGACCGGTCCTATCTGAAATACATTGTGCTAAAATTTGGCTTTGATTGTATCATCTTTTTAATTTTCTTAAAAATGAAACCGGAGTAGGAATTAGAATAGTATTATTTTTATTGACATCTTTTTGATATTTTATTAACAATTTTGATAAATACTTTCAGAAATCTTCAAAAATATCTTTTTTCTTATAAAATTTTCCATGGGTGATAAGTTTTTTTATCACTGGATTTTTATAATGCGTTAATAAAATAACTTTTTGAAAATATAGACCGGTCCTACAATCAGAATGTATTTCAAAGTTTTTGCTTGGATTTTTACACACATAACATATTTCTTCAAAATTATTTTGTTGTTTCAAGCACTCAAAACACAAAAAATGTCATTCTTTTGAGCAAGAATAACATTTTTTCGGTGAAAAAATATCTTTAATTATTTTTATAATTTGTAAGTATTTCATATTTTTTATTTTAAATAATTTTGGAGGAATTATTTAATGTTTTGAAAAATTGTAGAAAGAGATTCTACTCAGAAACCTGTATTTCATTGGTTTACATACCCATACGGTTCATATGAATTGAGTCAAACTCCTGCAATATCTAGATGTGTATATTTTTCATTATTATCACAAAAATTTGATAAAAATGCTGCTGCCATAGATGATCCTGCCATCGTTCATCTGTTTAAATTTTCTAGATCAGCAATTTTTCATTTTGTTTTTGATACAAAATATTCATCAAATGGAAGTCTATTATATTTTTCTTCGTGTGATTTTGAATATTCTAAAAGATTTTCGATCATTTCTTCATCATTTCACATTATTCATGCATAACGAAATCCTAACGCAACCATACATGCTCCAGTAAGAGTAGCTACGGTCATTAAGTTATCTAATTTATATTTATCCGAAATATAACTCATAACATCAGCCATAACCAGTCTTCATTCAGCATCTGTATGGATTATATCAACAGTTTTTCCATTGTAGGCTGTGATTATATCTGAAGGTTTATATGATTCTCCTGAGATATGATTTTCTGCTAATCAAATCGCAGCAACTATATTTACATTGAGATCTTTATTATCGAGTTGTTTTATGGTAGCAAATACACTTGCTGAACCTCACATATCTCATTTCATTTCATACATATGATCTCCTGGTTTTACTTGGATTCCACCGGTATCAAAAGTAACTCATTTTCAAACAAGTCAGATTGTTGGAAGTTTTTTATCAATAATTCTTTCCATAATAACAACATATGGTTTGTGAACGCTTCATTTTCCAACTGCGTGTAATAATCACAATCATTTTTTTTCTATTTGTTTTGGTGTGAGAATTTTTATTTTAGTATTTTTCCATTTTGTATTTTTTACTATTTTTGCAAACGATTCTGGATAAAGAAAATTACTCGGAGTTTCACCTAAATCTCGAGCCAAGCAAATATTATCGATAAGTTCTTTTTCTGATTCTACAGTTTTATTGAGAGATTTGTCTATAAAAACGCTATAGTTTTTTTCTTCTTTTTTACTTTTGTATTCTTCAAAACTGTAGTTTGATAAAAAGAGAGATTTTAACAAGTTTGACAAGTTTTTGTCATTTTGTACACAAAATGTGAAATTCTTTGGAAGCGTTTTTGCTTGAGTAGAAACAAAATCTACGAGTTTTGATTCATCTTTTTTTGCGAGAATAAATAAAAATATGTTTTCACAATTTTTTTCTCATATAAAAATATCTAATTTTGTTGATTTATTTCCTTCTAAAAGAGAAATAATTTTATCTTTTAGAATTTTATTTTCAGATATTTCTAAAATATTTTTAATATCTGATTTATTTTGAATTACATAAACGTGATTATTATGTTCTTTTTTGAGTTTGTGAATAATTTCAAACATATTTTTTTATTAAAAAAGTATTTTTCTTAATATAAGAAAAATACTAAATAATTCAAGGAAACAAGGTGTGAATAATACTGTACAAACTAAAAATAAATGTAATAATTCATATAACTAATGAAATTATATTTACATAACGAATGTGAATATATAGATGAAAAAAACTAATAAAAGCAATCCATATGTAAAGTAAAATAGCTTGATAATCACTAAATAATAAAAATTTTTCTGAAAAATAAATATATATTATTATACCAAAAGAGAAAAAATAAGTAAAAATAATAGATAAAATATTTCCTCAGACATAAATATTATTAGGTATTTTGTGATTTATATACAATACTTTAACGCAAAAATGTATACATATGGAAAATGAAAAAATACTTAATAAATATAAATAATTATAATCAAAAAAATAAAATAAAGATGTTAATATAATTCAGAATCAAAAATATATTTTAATTTGTTTTGATATATTATTTGGGACCGGTCCTAAATTTTCATTTTCTATTTCAATATTATTTTCTTGAGGGTAGATTATTTTTTTATTTCATTTAAAAATAAAAAAGAAAAATACAGCTAAACAGAGAAATAAAATAGGAAAATATATAAAACTTCATAAAAGAGTTTTACCATAAAAGACATTTTCACTACTTTGAAAAAAAATGTTTTTTCCTAAGTTTGCTGTATAAAATAGATAAAAAATGAATGAAAATAACAATGAAACTCCCACAATTAAAAATCTCATATATCGCTATTAGAAGTTAATAACTCCAAATATAACGATAAAAAACAAAATTACAAAATTTACTCATAATGAGATGTATCATTTCCTGATATACAAAGTTATATATATAAATATGAATAAAATAAAATAACGGAGTCCTTGAAAATTAAATGAAATTTCACTTAATGTTGCTTGGTTTGTTCATACCAATGGGAATGCAATGATATATAATAAAATAAAAAAACTGTAGAAAAATATAATAGCAAATATATACTGACGAATAATTACTATGATTTTATCAATCATTTCTAAAATATAATTATATCATTTTTTTATCGCTGTATAAGAATAATTTATTCATTTTTGTTTTACTTTATATAAAACAAGATTTTGTTTTATAACTTTTCTTCTTAAATGTAAATCATCTTTTTTATTTTTTTTCGATGCAAAGAAATTTTTTATAATTTCTGTGGTATTTTCTTTTAATTTTTCGTTATATTTTCTTATAAGTAACTCAGTTCTGATATATTCATGAGAAGTTTTATCAACTTTTTTAATTTTTTTCTTTTTTGAAAAACTAGAAAAAAATTTCTGAAATTTTTCTGTTAAAATTCTTTTATAATCTTTTTCTTTTTCTATAAATTGTTTACTAGAACCAATTTGTTTGAGTAATTTATTGGTATCTTTTAGTAAACCTTGCATATTTTCTGATTTATTTTCTTCAAGTTCTTTAAGCTCTAATAAACCAATTTTGTATAACGCTAATTCTCAAACTTCTTTGAGTTTCGCAATATTTGTAGATTTTTTTATTTTGATAATAGAATTATACAGAGTTTTGAGTTTTTCCTTTTGAGTAGAATCTAAATTTTCAATTTCTTTATTATCAATAAGATTTTGTAATTTTATTAAAACAAAATCTATAAGTTTATATGTTTGTTCGAGCTCTTTTTTTATAAAAAATGAATCTATATTTGTTTCTTGTGTTTTATCAACCTTATCTTCATTTATTTTTTTCGGTTGTTTTTTTTCAGATTTTTTAAGTGTTTCAATATATATTTGATATTCTTGTTCAAGATTACGAAGTTGTTTTTGAATATCTTGTTGTGAAGGTTTTGGTTGATCATCAGAATAAATTTCAGAAATTTCATATCCAAGGTCTTTTCTTAATTTGATATAGACTTTAAATATTTCATTTCCCATTACTTTCCCTCTTTTTTCTTCTGAGTCTTTTGATCATACAAACGAATATGCATGTCATTCTTGCAGTTCATCTCAAATTTCTTGCAAACTTAAAATAGAGTATCATTCCTTGTGAACTCTCAGCTTTGCCTCGGTTTCATTTTCAGCTTTAAAGACCAGAGTATATTTTTTCTGACCTTTGGATACAGCTATTTTAAATTTTTTCATATAAAATTATTTCTCTTTAAAATTATTTTTATGCAGCTCTTGTTTGTAAATACTGATCTAAAATTGTTGCAACTTTAGGAGTATACTCTTCTGGATTTTTTTCTAATAATAGTTTACATCATTCTTTGGCTGCAAAAAGTCATTCAGCTTTTTCTAAATTATTTTCTACTCTATTTTGCATTACATTGAGAGCTTCATCAGCAGATGTACACTCAGATAAATTTTTAAAAATATCTTGAGATTCTATATTTTGTGTATTTTCAAATGACATTTTTTATAAATTATGGAGTAAAAACGAAAAAGAATTCATTTCTTTTTTCTTTTCTTCGGCTTCTTTTTTTCTCATTCCTGAAATAGTTCCGAAATTTTGTTGTTTTATATCTTCAAGCTCTTTTATTTCAATATTTTCAATAAAATGCGAAAGTTCTTCATAGAGATTATCAACTCATTGTTTATCTAAAACGTCTAAAGACTCTAAATAGAGTTCTTTTTGTTCTTCAGAAATGTTTATAGACTGAATCATAATTGCTATGAGTTCTTTTTTCTTTGCAATCTCATTCTGTTTTTTCAAGAAATCAAAAATCATACTTTGATAATTAATAAATATTCATATATAAAATAACACATTTTTTATTGAATTACAAATTTAAGAATTCATCTTTTTATCTTTTAAACATTTGTGTACTACTTATGTAATTATTTATATATTATATACTTAGTATTAGTATTAATGATTTATGTTAAAATGTCAGAAGACCTTATTTAAGCCATTTTTATAGTTTCTACTTTTTAACATTGATTTGAAAAATATATTATATAGCTTTATATTAGCCAATAAATATGAATTTTACAAGTTTTTCACAATTTATAAAATTATTTATTGACTTGTCTTTTTTACGTAAAACTTTATAGTTGTTGTGAAAATTTTATTAAAAAGATATTTTGACATTTATGAATAGTTTTAAACAAAAAAGTGTTTTTCCGGTAGTTTTTATAACTTTTTTAACAAGTTTCTTATTGTGAATATTATTTTGCCTTATTATAAGCCAAAATACTACAACTCCATTGTGAAAAACTCTCAATGAATATAAACAAATAGTACAAAAAGATGGACAAAATTTAGATTTAAGTCGCTTTTGGCAAGTCTATGAAATTATTGAAAAGTATAGTTATGATATAGATCATATAGAAAAACAAAAACTTATAGATTGAGCTATAAAAGGATTAGTAGAATGACTCTGAGATAAACATTCTGAATATATGACTTTGAAAGAAAAACAAAGGTTTGAAGAAAGTTTATCAGGAGATTTTCAATGAATATGAGCTGTGGTAGATAAACATCCTCTATGAATTCAAATAGATAGAGTGATAAAATGATCACCAGCTTTAAAATTTGGGATTTTAGCAAATGATATACTTGTAAGTGCAAATGGAGAATTACTCCAAGATCTTGATCTATTTGATGCTATTGACCTTATAAAAGGTCCAGCGTGAACGAGTGTTGATTTAGAAGTTCTTCGTGAATGAGAAAGTAAAATTTTAGAAATTACCGTTATTCGTGATAAAATAGTAATTCCTTCTGTAGAATCTAAAATAATTGATAATAATACTGGATATATTGCTTTAAATATGTTTGGTGAAGATACAGTAAACGAATTTGAAAAAGCTCTTGAAGAACTATATGATACAGATGGTCTTATAATAGATGTTCGTGATAATGGAGGTTGATATCTTCATACAGCTACAGAAATTTTAAGTGAATTACTCCCAGACGATACGCTATTAGTAGTTACAAAATATCCAGGATTTCAACCAAATGATGTATATAAATCGGTAAGTTTTGGACCGGTCTACAATAAACCTATTGTAGTTCTAATAAATGAAAACTCTGCAAGTGCTTCTGAAATACTTGCTTGAGCTCTTCATGATCATAAAAGATGAATTTTAGTTTGAAAAAATACCTATGGAAAATGATCAGTTCAACAACCATTTCAAACATCAAATGATTCACTTTTAAAAATAACTATTGCAAAATGGTTTACACCAGAATGAAAAAATATTGATCAACAAGGGATTGCTCCAGATATTGAAGTGAGTTTTGAAAAACAAGATTATATAGACAAATATGACAGACAATTAGAAGAAGCAAAAAATGTTTTAGATACATTTATACAAAATAATAATTTTACGCAAACTATAGAATTATTTAATCAAGAAGATACTCTTAAAGAAAATATTGAAAATGAAGAATAATTTTTATTCTTCATTTTTTTTATATAATAAAATCAATACTAATTAAATTAATATAAACTTATGTGAATATATTATAAAAATAAAGAAAATTTTGATATATTAATTCAAAAATTTCAAGATGATTGACATGAAAATATTCATATCTTATCAGATTTTGATAGAACTTTAACCTATCATTTTGTTGATGGAAAAAAAAGACCAAGTATAGTTTCAGTCTTAAGAAGTGAATGATATTTGTGAGAAGAGTATTCTAAAAAAGCATATGAATTATTTGATACATATCATCCAATAGAAATAGATCCAAACATTTCTATTAAAATGAAAAAAGAAAAAATGTTAGAATGGTGGACAAAACATTTAGAAATAATAGTTGAGTCAAAACTTCATAAAGATGATATTTCAAAAGTTTCAAACTCAGGAATTATTCGTTTAAGAAAAGGAGTAAAAGAATTATTTTGAATATTAGATGAAAAAAATATTCCACTGGTAATTATCACAGCAAACGGTTTATGAGTAGACTCTATTTCAAGTTATCTTGATTATGAAAAATGTAATTATAAAAATATTCATATTGTCTGAAATCAATTTGAATTTTGAGAAGATTGATTTGCAACAGGCTTTAAAAATGCTATTGTCCATGTTTTTAATAAAGATGAAACTGCCTTAGAACAATTTCCAGAAATTCATAAAAAAATAGAAAATAGAAAAAATGTTATTTTACTGTGAGATTCCCTTTGAGATGTTGGAATGATTGAATGATTTGAATATAAAAATTTAATGAAAATAGGTTTTCTCAATGATAAACAAGATAAATTATTAGAAAAATATTTAGAAAATTATGATTTAGTTATCACTTGAGATACAGATATAGATTTTTTCCATAAACTTAATATTCTATAAAAAAATAATTTAGGACCGGTCCTAAATTATTTTTTTATCATTTTTTAACACAGAAATTTTTTTCTCATTGAAAAATTTATAATTTCTTTTATAGTAAATAAAATATTTTTTAATTATAAAAATATGATTTATACATTTGTGAAAAAATTAATTTTATACGTTCAAAAATAAAAATATTTATTTTTATTTTATTTTCTTATTAAAAAATTATGAATTTTGATAATCTACAAAAAACAGATCCAACATGTTATAATCTTATTCAAGAAGAAATTGCCAGACAAGAATCTTCTCTTGAACTTATTCCTAGTGAATGTATAGCATCACTTTCTGTTATAGAAGCACTTGGTTCTCCTTTAACAAATAAATATTCTGAATGATATGCTCATAAAAGATATTATGGTTGAAATGAAGTGATTGATAAAGTGGAAGAATTAGCAATTTCTAGAGCTAAACAAGCATTCCCAGGTGTCGCACATGTAAATGTACAAGCCTATAGTGGAAGTCCAGCAAATATGGCTATTTTAAATGCTTTATGTGAAAAAGATGATACTATTTTAGGTTTATCACTTTCTCAAGGTGGACATTTAACACATGGACATAAAGTTTCTGCTACTTCGAAATTTTTTAATGCTGTTCAATATGGACTCAATAGTGAATGATATATTGATCTAGAAGAAGTCGAATCGTTAGCTATGGAACATAAACCAAAAGTTATTATAGTAGGTTTTACTGCTTATAGTAGAGAATTTCCTTTTGAAGCATTTGCAAAAATTGCAAAAAAATCTGGTTCATACTTACTAGCTGATATTTCACATATTTCAGGGTTAGTTGTATCATGAGCTCATGAGTCTCCAGCACCTCATTGTGATGTTATTATGACAACTACTCATAAAACACTTAAAGGTCCAAGAGGAGCTCTTATAATGGTTACTGATAAAGGATTACAAAAAGACCCAGAACTGTCTACTAAAATAGATAAATCAGTTTTTCCTGGATTACAAGGAGGTCCACATAATCACCAAACTTTAGCTATCGCAGTTGCTTTACAAGAAGCTCTTACACCAGAGTATAAAGTTATGAATCATCAAATTGTAAAAAACGCAAAAGCTCTTGCATCTGCTTTACAATCTCATGGTTTTGATATACCTACAGGAGGTACAGATAATCATTTGATTTTAGTTTCAGTTGGAAAATGAAGATGAGGTTTTATGCAAGAAGCACTTGATACTGCAGGAATCACTTTAAATAAAAATACAGTACCAAATGATCCATGTACTCCATTTAATCCAAGTGGAATAAGACTATGAACTCCAATTATGACTCAAAGATGAATGAAAGAATCACAAATGCAAGAAGTGGCAGAATTGATGTTTCAAGTGAGTGAAATAATAAAAGACTTTTCTTATATTGAAGATAAAGAAGAAAGAAAACAACAACTTAAAGATTTTAGAAATTTTATTTCTCAAAATCAGGAACTAAATAATATAAGACAAAAAGTGAAGACTTTGTGTAGTAAGTTTCCTATTTATTCATAATAAAAAAAGATTTTTCTCATTGAAAAATCTTTTTTTAGACAAAAAATACGTAATTGTCAAAGATAAAATAGATAAAAAACTTGAATATATAAAGAAAAAGTCTATATTGTAGACATATTATTATTAATTTTATGTCTATGTACAAATATACGAGACAAGAAGCAGCTGATATGCTTGGGATTTCTACACGTAGTGTAGATAGATATATTAAATCAGGAAAACTCAGATCAAAAAAAGATGGTAAAATTGTTTACGTAAAATGATCTGATGTAGATGTTTTAATGTGAGGATGACAATCTCAACAAGAGGTTATTGTTCCAGGTATCAAAGAAGAATCAAAAGCAGTCGTTAAAAAATCTGATTCAAAATCTTCAGAAATGTTAGAAAATATTTATTCTGATTTGAAAAAAGAAATTAAATATAAAGACGAAACCATTCAAGAACTTTCTCAAAAATTAGGAAGAGCAGAAGAAATGGTTAAAAATTCAGTTTCTGTTATAGAATTCAAAAAATCACAATTTCTTTTAGAAGAATCTAAAGGTCATATGAATAAAGAAGTTGATGAAATCAAAAAAGAAAAGAAAAAACTTCAAAGTGAACTAAAATATGAAAAAACAACAAATTTAATACTTATTGTTTTTGTTGTAGTTCTCTTAGCTGTGGCAGCTACTATTTGGTTTTTATCAGTATAAAACTTGTGTTCATGGAAAAAATAATTATTCTATGAACACTTTTTTTGTCCCTATAGTTCAGTGGAAGAACAATCCCCTCCTAAGGGATAGACGTTGGTTCGATCCCAGCTGGGGATACCAAAAGAAGAAATAAAAAAAGACACTCAATTTATTGAGTGTCTTTTTTTGAATTTATATATTCTAAGTTTGAATTAATATATAAAAATGTTCTTACTAATTTTGAATGATAATATCTTATTTTCCTTAAATACATTTTATAATAAAATTTACTAAATAATAATAAAATTATTATAGAGTAAATTATCAATTCACAATTGAAAGTAGAAATAATTATTATACCTAATAAGACGTTTGCTCATATTAAATTTCTTAGAAATATTGAGATTCTTAAATCATCATAAATATTCTCTTGACCATAATAATAATCCATAACATAATTAAATATACACCAATATATTGTAGCTTTTGTTAAATCATTCTCTGTTATAATATATCATTTGTAAAAATTATTTAATCATTTAATAATAATATTTTTATATCAAACATGTTCAAATATTTCTTTTGATATAGATTGATCAGGATAACATTTAAAAGTTAGTAAAGTTATTCTAGATATTTGAGATATAATTAATCAAATTAATTTTAATAATATAAATAAAAGTGGAACTATAAATAATAAAGTTTCATATTTATATTTTTTTATATAATCCATTTTATCAGTTATTGAAAAATCATTACTTGAAAATCAATACTTATTAATATAAAGTATTATAATAATTAATATAAAAAAATAGAATGCAGGTAAAAAATCATGATATAAGTCAGATTTTCTAATAGAAAAAAATGGTATTCATAACTTTTCTATTCATTTTCATCAATTTCATTGCATTTCTGTCTTTGATAGATAATTTTTTTCACTCATAATTAGATTATTAATATTATTTTTTAACGTTCATACTTATCCTGTAACTCTTGTAATCAAATTTCGTAGATGACTGGTCTGCCGTGTGGGCAGGTTGCTGAGTAGTCCATAACTGCGTCGTTGAGGAGTTTATTCATTTCGAAGAGATTGAGTTTATTTCCAAATTTTATAGCACTACGACAAGAAGCATAGGCAAATATTTTATTTCTGACTTCTTCGAGTGTTTTTGATTTTTCGAAATTATGACTTCAAATATCTGATAATATTCATTGAAAAATTTGAGATAAATTTTCTTTTTTTATAAAATCAGGAATACCATTTATCATAATATTTCTTGCTGATAAAATTTCAAAATCAAATCACATTTCTTCAAAAGTTGTAATATTTTCTTGTAATATATCAAACTCTTTTCCATCTAGATGAAGTGATTCTCAGATTAATAATCATTGAGTTTTCGCTTGATATTGAGATTTTACGAGTTTTTCATAAATTATCCTTTCAGCTAGAGCATGTTGATCAAGTATTTGCATTCATTCTACCGTTTGCACGATAATATAGGAATTGTGCATTTGTCCGATTATTTTTCACATTTTTGTATCGTGAAGATCTTTTGGTTCAAAATTATCATGGAACGGTCTAGAATTATTTTCTCATAAATTATCATTTCAAGTTACTGCTTTTGAAAAATTCATCGCTGAAGAAATAGTTCATTGAGATGGGTTTGGTGTAACGTCTTTATACGGAGAATAAGATTTAAATTTTGTTCCTGAACCGGTATAATATTGAGGGTTTGAAGAAGTATTTGCTGTAGAAGTAGTAAATTGATTATTTGAAAATCATAGAGTATTTGTATTTTGAGATATTTCTTCTTGTCCTTTTGATAAGAGCGTAGTTTGCTCTAATTTATTAAAAACACTCGAATACACACTTTTAAAAATACTTGATTCATCAGCAAAACGCACTTCTAATTTCCTAGGATGGACATTCACGTCTACTTGAGTTGGATCGATGTGTATATGTAAAATATATCCAGGAAAACAGCCATGAGGTATAAATCTATTAAATGCGTTACTAATAGCTTTAAATATCAATGGAGATTTTACAACTCTATTATTAATAAACAGAGATTGTTTATTTCTATTTCAAAAACTCACTTTTGGATCAGAAATATATCATGAAATTTTTATTCCATATATTTCTATATTTAATTCTAATATATTTTCAGAAAAATCTTTTCCGTATATTTGATAAATTCTAGTGTGAAGATTTTCATCTTTTTTAAATTTACATACTTGTTTTTCATCAGATATAAATTCAAATCAAACTGTTGGATAACTTAAAGCCATTTGTTGAATAAAATCTAAAATATGATTGTATTCAGTTCTAGGTTTTTTCAGATAATTTAATCTTGCTGGTGTATTATAAAACAGATTTTCTACTCTTATTTTCGTTCCATTTTCGCATCAGATTTTTTCGATTTGTCCATGTTGTCCATTATTGTATTCTACTGAGTATCAAAAGCTTTCTGATGGTATTTTTGACTGAATTTTAAATTGACTTACAGAAGAAATTGACGATAAAGCTTCACCACGAAAACCAAATGTCATTACGTGATATAAATCATCTAAATTTTTAATTTTAGAAGTAGAGTATTTTTTTGTAGCCAGGAGTAAATCATCTTTCCCAATTCCACTTCAATTATCGGTTATTATAATCTCAGAAATTCATCACTCAGTAATTTCTATTGTGATTGTATCTGCTCATGCATCAATAGAGTTTTCTACTAATTCTTTTATAACTGAGACCGGTCTCTCTACTACTTCACCTGCAGCTATTTGATTTGCCAGAGTTGGATCAAGTTGAATAATTTTTCACATAAATGTGTAAAAGTTATGAATAAGTTGTTAAAAATATAATGGAAATAAAAAAAAGAGCAAATTGCTCTTTTTTATTTTTTCATGAATTCTTTTGCTTTTTCTTTTAAAACATCAGGAATTTGTTTATATGCTCAGATTATTTCTTTAATTTTTTCATAAAAATCTACAATTTCCATCACCATTCATAAGGCTTTCATAACTCTGATTAAAACCAAAGTGAGTAAAGTTCCGATTATTGTCGTGAAAATAATTAAAGTGATATATAAAATATCTATGATTTCTAAAGTCATAATCTCATTTTAATAAATAATTAGATTTTTTCTACTAATTCATTTATATCAAAATTCCAAGTTTTTACAAGTTTTAGAATATTTTCTTTTCCTGTAATCACTTTTTTTACTTCTTTATTTTCAAATAATACTAAAGATGGGAATTCTTCAACTTGGATAGTTTTATAATCAAAATCTTTTATATTATTTCCTGCAATTTTAACAGAAGTATTTTTTGTAAATCCTTTTGTTGCTAACACAGGGAGAATATACAGAGCTTCTTTAAAAAAGTCACTTTTTTCATCTCATAAAATGATAATTGAATGCTTTACAAATGTTTTTTCTACTCCAGTTTCTTTATTTGTAAATTTTTTATTTTCAGAAGAATCTATAATTTTTTGTAATTCTTCAGCTGTCTTTAGTGTTAATTTTGATTCAGATAATTTCTTAGAACTAAAGTCTACAGCTTTATCACTATATTCTTTCGTTTTATTTTTAGCAGTTTCTACGAACTTTTTAAAATCCATTGGTAAATAAATTTGTATATAAAATAATTATTACTATAATACTAACAGATACAAAATATTTTTGCAAAAAAATCACTTATATTTTATGAAATATAAAAAAAGTGAAAAATAAATTTGCAAAAATATTTTTTTTTCATATGATATGCGCAAATTTTAATACTAAAAAATATTTATTATGACAAATTCTGCATTAGTAAAAACTATTCAATCTTCATTCGTACAAGAAGGAAGACCAGATATTAGAACAGGTATGGAAGTAGAAGTTTACCAAATTATTAAAGAAAATGGTAAAGAAAGAACTCAAAGATTTAAAGGACTAGTTATTAAAACTGCTGGGAAATCTGAATTAGAAAAAACTATTACAGTTAGAAGAAAAATCGGTGCTTTTGGTGTTGAAAAAGTATTTTCTATTCACTCTTCAACTATCGAAAAAATTGAAATTCTAAGACAATTTAAAGTAAGAAGAAAATCTATTAAATTTATTAGAGATCTTACTGGTAAAGCTGCTAGACTTAAAGAAGTTAAAAAAGTTAAATAATTATAACTTTTCAAAAAAACCACTGAAATATTTTATTTCAGTGGTTTTTTATTTTTTATGAGAATTTAACTTTTAAAATCAGCTTTTTTCCATATAATCGCCTAGAATTAAAACTTAATATGAAAATATGACATTTAAAGATTTATCACTTGAAGAAATAATTGCAAAAATTAAAGCCTGAGAAACAACTCAAAGCGAAGTTAATAACTATTTTTTAGAAAGAATAAAAAAATATGATGGAAATCTAAATGCATTTAATTTTATAAATGAAGATTTTAGAGAAACTTCATCAGAAACTGCTTTAGCATGAGTAGCTTTATGAGTAAAAGATATTTTTTGTGAAAATGGAATTCCTACTACTGCATCATCAGTAATGTTAAAAGATTTTGTTCCACCTTATGATGCAACAGTTATTTCAAAACTCAAAGAATCAGGAATGAATTCTCTTGGAAAAGTAAATATGGATGAATTTGCAATGGGAACTACATGAGAAAATTCTAAGACCGGTCCTACTATTAATCCATGGGGAAAACAAAGAATTCCAGGTGGTTCAAGTTCTGGGAGTGCAGCAGCTGTTGCTGCTGGATTAGTTCCTGCAAGTTTATGAACAGATACAGGTTGAAGTTTAAGACAACCAGCAAGTATGTGTAATGTAGTTGGTTTTAGACCATCATATGGGAGAAATTCACGTTTTGGTGTAATTCCTATGGCTTCAAGTTTTGATTGTCCAGGAACTATTACAAAAACGGTAAAAGACGCGTCACTTTTATATAACATCATGAATGGTGAAGATGTAAAAGAAAATACAACATTTACTGGAAAAGATATTATTAGTGATGAAATTTTTGAGAAAAAAGACATGACCGGTCTGAAAGTAGGAATTCCAAAAGAATATTTTGAAGAAGGTCTTGATAGCGATGTAAAAGCACAAATCGAAGCTGCAATTGAAAAATGTAGAGAACTGTGAGCTGAAATAGTTGATGTTTCACTTCCTATGACAAAATATGCAATTGCGGCATATTATATTATTGTGCCTGCGGAAGTTTCTACAAATCTCGGGAGATTAGATGGAATACGTTATGGTCATGTTTCAAAAGAAATTTATGAAAGTATTGACGAAATGTATATGAATAATAGATCAGAAGGTTTAGGATTAGAGGCTCAAAGAAGATCTCTTGTAGGTGCTCATGTACTTTCAGCAGGATTCTATGATGCATACTATATAAAAGCTTCACAAGTGAGAACAAAAATCATTGAAGAATTTAACGAAGTTTTTAATTCAGTTGATGTACTTCTTACTCCTCCAACTCCTTCAGCTGCATGGAAACTCGGTGAAAAATCTCAAGATCCACTAAAAATGTATTTAGCAGATGCTTATACAATTCCAGCTTCACTCGCAGGTTTACCTGGTATATCTGTTCCAGCAGGTTTTGTAGAACAAGATGGTGAAACTCTTCCTGTTTGAGTACAATTTCTTTCAAACTTAAAAGAAGAATCTAAATTATTACAAGTGGCTCATATTTTTGAACAAGCTACAGGTTATGGAAAACAAAATCCAGCTTGATTCGAAGACTAATTTCAATTAATTGACACAATAATCTCTTATATGTTACAATATAAGGGATTATTTTTTTATTCATTTTATATGAGTGCTTTTACAGATCCTCAAAATCAAGAAGTTTTTTGATGAAATATTGAAAACAAAGAAAGGTATAATGAAAATGCAGACTTATTTAATACCTCATACAGAGAAAAATTAGAAAATGCTCTGTGAGAAGAATGAAATGATTTGCTTTGAAAAATAGCAGGGTCTTTTGAGTTGTCTGGAGATATTGATAATGCAATAGAATTAAATGTAGATACTATTAAAAATCTCGAAGAATCTGAAAAAGTAAAAACTCTTTTATTATCAGCAATACAGCAAGAACCTCAAGATGAAATTGTATTATCTCAACAACAAAGAGAAAATCTTAAATCTGATGAAGAAAATGTAAACTTGGAAACTGCGCAATCATATGCTGCAAGACAAGAAAAAATAGATTATCAACAAAATTTTTGAAATAATGCAGAGACAAATTTAGCAAATGATCTTTGATTAGAAAAAGATGAATTAGATCAAAAATTAAATTGAACTGAAGAAAAAAATAAAAATAAAGACCAAATGCAAACAATGATTTATCAAAATGAATCGTTTATGGAATCTTTTATGTGAGATAAATCTAAAGACATCAAACAAAATAAAACACTCTTAGAACAACCAGAAGTACAAGAAGATTTAGATATTATTTTAGCAAAATGTGTTTTACCGGTTGATGCTGACTCTGTACAAGAAGTATATGCAAAAGGATGAGAAAAATGAGTACAACAAATCAATAAATCGCTCAATTATGCTTTTGATATGCAAATTTGAGAATTATTAGATGGAAAAATGAATTTCCCACAAGAAACAATAAATAATTTGTGTGAAAATATTTATAATGGAAATCCTATGGAAAAAATTGTAAATTATGAAAAAATTAAATCTATTATCCATACAAATGAATGAATGTGATGAGCAAAACAATCCAGAGAGTTTAGAATAAATAAACAAATGGATTGAGCCAAACAACTGGTTTCACAAGAACAATTTCAAGAAGTAAGAGATTTATTAAAAAAAGCAAATCAAACAACACTTGATCAATTAGAATTAAAACAATCACAAATAGAAAAAATTTTAGCAATGGAAAAAGATGAAGAAGCAAGTTGAGATATTTTTCAAGCTTGAGAAATAGATAAAATTTCAGAAAGTCTATCTAATCACAAAGAAGTAACTTAAGTTACTTCTTTTTTTGTATTTACATTTTCTCTAAAATATAAAACTAAAAATATCATAACTAAAAAATATAAAATAAATAATTGAGTTTTATATATTCCAAAATCAAATTCAACGACAGAAAAGTCTAAGTTTCAAAAAAAATCTACCATCAACATATCAAATTTTAAAAATATCCGTGCAAAATATCCAGATATTTCTCACAGTACAGGATAAATATAATAAAAAATAATACTAATAAAACCCAGAGCCATAGCTATAGGAATAGTCCAAGTAACGGCAATATTTGCAAAAGGTGACATTATAGACAGCTGTCCAAAATTAAAAATCATAATTGGCAAAGTAAAAACCATTGCAGCAAAAGTTAAAACCAGAGCTTCTCTTATAGCAAATATACTCGGAACAAAGAAAAATATTTTTTTCCAAAATACTTGAGTAAAAATAATTCCAAGTACAGCGAGAAAACTTAAATGAAAACTTACATCATACGAAAGTGTAGAAGGTGAAATTAATACCATTATAAGCCCGCTGAGAATAACTAAAGTGTAACTATGTGAATTCCTTCATGAAAGTAGTACAGCGTATCAAATAACTCACATAATCGCAGCTCTAATAACTGGAGCAGTATCTCAAACTATCATTACAAAAAATATTATAAAAAAACTCATCAAAATAAACTGTAAAAATCTTGGAAAGTATTTAATTAAAAATCAAAAAAATATTATTAATATTGTTATATTAAATCAACTCACTGCTATAAAATGAGTGAGTCAAGAATTATTAAAGTCTTGTTTTATTTCATCACTTAAACTTTCACGGGCTCATAGTATTATTCATCATAAAAATATTGCTTCATTTTCAGGATAAATTTTATATATTTTTTCTAACATTGAATCACGGATAGTTTTTGCATATCTTTTAATTAGATTATTCTGGTTTTGAAATAGTACATCGTATGAATTAATAAATGCAGAAGCAAAAATATTTTTAGTATTCATATATGATTTATAAGAAAAATCGTTTGTATTTTGAAATGGATAAATTTTTGTTTGTGTTTGAATTGTATCTCATTGTTTGAGTGTATACATATTTGCCACTTTAATTTCAATAGAAATATTTTCTGACAAAAGATTCTCTTCTATATTTTGAATTTTTGCTATAAAATAATTATCATTTTTCTCTTTTTTCGAAAGTTCTAGTATTTCAAGAGTATAGTTTTTATATTCATGTGAATTTTGAATAATTATTTCATTTTTATTATTATTATCAAAAATATGTATTTGAGAAATATATATTCCACAAATAGATCAAAATATTATAATTGCTAAATAATATATAAATTTTTTCTTTATAAAAGTATATAACAAAAAAAATACTCACAAAAAAGTGAGTATTTTAAATGAAATATGATACTCAAAAATATTGTTTATTAGTATGGCTCAAAGAAATCAGTGAGCGAAAAATAAAAATAATAAATTTTTTGAGTAAACCATAATCTAATTTTTATGAAGTATTGTAATATCTTTTCCTTCATTTTCTTTCATAATGAGAAAAAGACGATAAATACATATAAAGATTAGGAGTATTGAAAAAAGTTGAGTTATGTTTATGTCTATTTTAGTATAAAGAATATCTGTTTTTCCGCTGAAAAATTCAAATATTAATAATATACAACTAAAAATAATTAATCCAAAATATCAAATAAGTCATTTTATATGTATATACATCGATCAGATATATAAAATACAAAATAAAATAAAATATAATCCAGTATAAATAAGAGGAAGAGGAAATACTGGTACTTGATAAGGAACAGGAGTGTGAGCATGGCTATAGAGTATTTCTATACCTATTTGAGTATTTTTTCCATATACTTGTCAACCAAGAAATGCTCAGATAAATCAAATAGTGAGAATAAATATAAATGTAATAACTAAAGGATCTATATATTTATTAATAGACTCTTTTCTTGCTTTTAAATGAATTAAAAAAATTACTAAAAATCATATAATCCCTCATACTAGTGAAAAGTTATAGTCACTTGTAACAAAAAAATCAAAAGGGTTTTGAATATATTTAATATCATCCCATTTTCAGATTATATAAAATAAACGTGAAAATATAAAAATTCCAAAGAAATACCATAAAATATTATTTGTAAAAATATTTATATTCAAAGTATATCTTGAAGAAAGTTTTTTCAGCATCCAAAGAGAGAGGAAAAAACAGATTGTTAAAGTAAGACCAAAGGTGTAGATCTTAAAATTTGTAAAAAGTTCAAAAAATGGATACACGGTTTTTTTGAATTAATAAATATATGAAACTATTTTATTTTTTTACAGCAAAAAAGCAAAGCTTTTTTGCTTTGCTTTTTATGCTCTTGATCTATATTCTTTCGTTCTTGTATCAATAACAAGTTTATCACCAATTTTGATAAATAAAGGAACTTGAATAGTCAAACCAGTAGTCATAGTAGCAGGTTTTTTACCACCAGTAGCAGTATCACCTTTTTCTCCAGGTGGAGTATCTTCCACTTCAAGAATACAAGTAGGTTCTAAGTTTACATTAATAGGATTTCCATTGTATTCTTGCAATAAAACTTTATCTCCATCTTGTAAAAATAATTCTGCTCCACTTAAAGCAGTTTTTTCTAATTCTACTGTTTCAAAACTAGTATTATTCATGAAAAAATAATGAGTACCATCATTATATAAATAATCATGTTCAGTTGTAGTTATATCAGCAGGTGGAAATCTATCGTGGTCTGAAAATGTTTTAGGAATATTTGCTCCTGTTAATAAATTTTTAGCTTTGATATTAATAATTGATCCACCTCTTCCCATTACTTTTTGAGAATAAGATACTACTTCATATGGAGCTTCGTCCATAACAAATTTTTTCCCTACTTTTAGGTCACTTGCGTTATACATAATTTTTTAATTAATTTTTATTTTTATTTAGCATATTCAATAACTCTTGATTCTCTGATAAGGTTTACTTTTACTTCACCAGGATACGAAAGATTTTCTTGAATGTTTTCAGCAATGTCTTTTGCCATATTTTGTGCTTCGAGGTCATTTACTGTTACAGCATCAACAAACACTCTTACTTCACGTCCAGCACTTAAAGCATATGCTTTTGATACACCTGAATAACTTTGAACGAGCGCTTCCATTTCTTGAACTCTTTTAAGATAATCTTCGATAACTTCTCTTCTTGCTCATGGTCTTACTGATGAAATAGCATCAGCAACTTGGACAATGGCAGCTTCAAGTGAAATACTAAATTGTTCACCGTGATGATTTTCAATCATATCGATAATTTTTTCATTCATTTTATATTTTCTCGCTAATTTTCCTCAAATTTCAGGATGAGTTCATTCAAATTCTTGATCTAAAGCTTTTCCAATATCGTGAAGTAGACCACCAATTTTACAAATTTGAGGATCAGCACCAAGATCTCTAGCTAATTGTTCTGCAATTAAAGCAACTTCTTTTGAATGTTTTAAAATATTTTGTCCATAACTCGTTCTGAATCTTAATTTCCCAATGACTGGAATCATTTCTTCTGGCATATTTGTAATACTCAGTTCATCAAGAATTTTATTTCATAATTCTGTAAGTAATATACTTGCTTCTTCTTCTGTTTTTTTAATAACTTCTTCGATTCTAGCTGGTTGAATTCTTCCATCTTCGATAAGTTTTTCAAGAGATTTTTTTGCTACATATCTTCTAAATAAATCAAAAGCCGAAATAAATACAGAATTTGGAGTATCGTCGATAATTAATGCTACACCTGCTGTTTTTTCAAAAGTAGTGATATTTCTTCATTCTTTCCCAATAAGTTTCCCTTTAATATCATCAGAAGGTATTTCAATCACCGTTGTTGTAACTTCACTCGTTACATCCCCAGCATATTGTTGAATTGATTTGAGAATAATCTCTCTGGCAACTTCTTTTTTAGAATCTTCCGTTTTTTTCTTATATTTTTTTATGATATCTAATCAATCATTTTCATATTTTTGTCTAATTTCATCGAGAAATAAATCTCTCGCTTCTTGGACAGTAAGTTGAGATAATTCTTGAAGTTTCCCATCAAGTTCTCTTTTTGTATCGTCTAGATTTTGTCTATCTTGTTTCAGTTCGTCTTCTCTAGATGCAATATCGTCATATTTTTGTTCAATTTGTTCTAGTTTTTTTTCTATTTTTTCTTCTCTGTCTAAAATTCTTTCTTCAATTTTTTCTGCTTTTGAAGTAATTTCATTTGCTTCTTTTTTTGCTTGTTGCAAAACTTTTTCTTTTTTATCTTCAGCATCTTTGAGAATATTTTGAGCATCTGATTTTGCCTTATTTGTTTTTCTGTTTTCCCAAACATAAAATAAAACTACAGATACTGCCATTCAAAAGATCACTGAAGTTATTATTATTAATAAATCCATGTGTCGTTTATAAAAATATAGAGTGTGAAAAATTAGTTTCTTTAAAAATCCTTAGTTGAATGCTAAGGTAATATCAAAATATGTTTGAAAATGTTTTGATGTAAAATCTTCTAAAGACTTTATTTTTGATTAATTTTTGTTTCCATTTCAATAAATACCTATTTTGTCTATAGGTATTTATATATTACGGAAATTTAAAAAAAAGCAAAACAAAAGCAATTTTTCATACAAAAATATATAAAATATTATTGACTAATCTTATAAATATTTAATAAAATATATTTAATATAAAAGGTACTTTATTATGATAAAAAAGTACTTACCAATTGGTAAGTACTTTTTTTGTTTTGAGATAACTAATGACTAGTCTTCTTCTGGTAATTTAAACCCTCTTTCTTCGATAACTTTAGCAGCTACATTAGAAGGAACTTCTTCGTAGTGGTCAAATTCCATACCGTAAGTTGCTCTCCCTTGAGATGCTGATCTTAGGTCAGTCATATAACCAAACATTTCAGATAAAGGTACGTAAGCAGAGATAATTTTAGCTAAACCTCTATTACTCATTTCTTCAATTCTCCCTCTTTTTGAGTTTAATTGTCCAATAACATCTCCCATATATTCTTCAGGAGTATTAACTTCAACTTTCATGATTGGTTCCATTAGACAAGCTTTTGCTTTTCTACATGCTTCTTGGAATGCTTTTGAAGCAGCTAATTTAAATGATAATTCAGATGAATCAACTTCATGGAATGAACCAAAAGTTAGAGTTGCTTTAATATCAACCATTGGGTAACCAGCAACAAAACCTCTTTGGTAAGATTCATTTAAACCTTTTTGTACACCAGGTATATATTCTTTTGGAATTGTACCACCAACAATTTTGTTAACAAATTTATGTGTAGGTTTTTCTTTTTCTTCGTTTGCAATATCTTCTTCATCCATTTCAGTATATGGTTCGAAAGTGATTACAACATGACCATATTGACCTCTCCCACCTGTTTGTTTTGAGTATTTATGTTCAACTTTATCAGCAACATTTTTAATAGTTTCTCTATATGCAACTTGAGGTTCACCAACATTACATTCAACTTTAAATTCTCTTTTCATTCTATCAACAATGATATCAAGGTGAAGTTCACCCATACCAGAGATAATAGTTTGACTAGATTCAGCATCTGTATGAACATTAAATGAAGGATCTTCTTCAGCTAATTTAGATAATGCCATCCCCATTTTTTCTTGATCTGCTTTAGATTTAGGTTCAACAGAAATTGAGATAACTGGTTTTGGAAATTCAATAGATTCAACTAAGAATTTATCATTCATATCACAAAGTGTATCACCAGTTTTAGTATCTTTTAGACCGATAATTGCACCGATATTACCAGCAGTAATTTCAGGTATTTCAACTCTATCATTTGCATGCATTTGTAATAATCTCCCAACTCTTTCTTTCGAACCAGTAGTAGCATTATAAATATATGTCCCTGATTTAATTGTACCAGTATAAACTCTTGTAAATGTTAATCTCCCAACAAAAGGATCTGTTGCGATTTTAAATGCAATAGCAGCAAGTGAAGAATCATTTGCAACTGGAATTTGTTTGAAAGATTCTTTTGAATCGATATCTTTACAATCAATTTCACCATTATTAACATCCATTGGAGATGGTAAAAATTCTACAGCTGCATCAATAACCATTTGTACACCGATATTTTGTAGAGCAGATCCACAAACTACTGGATATAAAGCAGTTGAACATGTAGCAGTTCTTAAACCAGCTTTAATTTCAGCAACAGTTAAATCACCTTCTTCAAAATATTTATCCATAAGTGCATCATCAGCTGAAGCAACTTTTTCTACCATTTCTTCTCTTAATTCAGCACATCTATCTCTAATATCAGCTGGAATTTCGATTTCAGTAATATTTTCACCAGAATCACCTTCAAAGTGGTATGCTTTCATTTCAATCAGATCAACGATCCCTTCAAATGAATCATCAGCACCAATAGGATATTGAATAGCTACAACTTTATCTCCAGCTAATCTTTTTTTGATTGTTTCAACTGACATTTCAAAATCACCACCCATTTTATCCATTTTATTTACAAAACAGATTCTAGGTACATCATATTTATCTGCTTGTTTCCAAACAGTTTCTGATTGAGGTTCAACCCCTTGTGATCCATCGAATACAGCAACACCACCATCAAGAACTCTTAGAGATCTTTCAACTTCGATTGTAAAGTCCACATGACCTGGAGTATCAATGATATTAATTTGGTGATCTTTCCAGAACGCAGTAGTTGCAGCAGAAGTAATAGTAATACCTCTTTCTTGTTCTTGTTCCATCCAGTCCATTGTACCTTCACCATCATGAGTTTCACCAATTTTGTGAATTCTCCCAGTATAGTAAAGAATTCTTTCTGTACAAGTAGTTTTACCAGCATCAATATGGGCAATGATCCCGATATTTCTAATCTTGTCTAAAGGAGTTGCTTTAGTCATAGAATAATATTAAATTTTAAAAATATTTTTATAAACAAAAATATCTGTAAATAGTCAAGTATTTACCAGAAATATTTTCCAATTTATTTTTGTTGTGCCGGGATTGTACCCATTGTTTCCAATAAGTCAAATATTTTTATAGGTGCAAAATGGAGTTATTTTATATAAAAAAAAATAGCTTATAAATAATTTAAAAAATTTGCTTTAAACTCTAATTATTCAAATAATTAATATATAAAAATTAAAAACTCAGAAAAATAATTTTCTGAGTTTTTTTATACGTCATTTATTTCTAGATCTTGAATTCCATTTTCAATCTCTGATAGAATAAATTCTGTTATTCACTCTGATTGAGATTTCGAAATTGTTATATTTGACTGTTGTAAGAAAAAAGTAAAAACCTTTTGTGTAAATAATGTAATTTCATGTCTATAAATTACAAAATTATTTCTGAGTTGTTGCGTTTGAATATTTGAATAATCGATTGAAATTATATCAGAAATATCTTCGACCCAAGTATTTATCCTATTTTTCACAGAAATATCTACATGAGAATCATCAAAATCAGTTGGTTGCGAATAACTAAAAGTATATTTTTGAAAGTCTTTTCCTGAAAATAATCTAATTTTTTCTGAAATATCTTCATTGGTTAACGATATTATTCATAATAAAATGTTTGAAGAAAAACCTTTATTTAAGCAAGAAAATAGTGATTCTAAGACAAAATCATATTTTTTGTCTATAATAATTTTTACTAAAAAACCAGCTAAAAGTAAATCA
This sequence comes from uncultured Patescibacteria group bacterium, assembly GCA_963926055.1. GTDB lineage: Bacteria > Patescibacteriota > Gracilibacteria > BD1-5 > UBA6164 > CAJXJP01. The sequence goes on from CAWUVK010000003.1 coordinate 112,366, forward strand.
TTTCTTTTCGCTTTTTGTTCATCCTTTTTTGTTCTTTTGATTCACGCAGCTCATCTTTTTATCGATTCCTGTATCTTTTCGGATACTTCAGCAGAATTTGAAGACGACTCAGGTGACTCCGAAGGTGTAAAAGTATCTAAATCCATGAGAAAAAATTAAGTATATCTATAGTGAGTATAATGATTTTTAAAAATATAAAAATTTTTTATATTTTTATATGGATACATCTATCTATTCCAGAATTATCTGGATAAATTTTAAATTCTTTTGAAAGTTTTTCTAAATATTTTTTTGCATATTCTTTTTGGTCGAATCATATTTCTATAAATAAATCTATAGTGTTTCAATCAAATTTTTTTAATTTTTCTGCTTGAAAGATAAGGTCTTCATAGAGTTCAAATCATGTAACCGGTCCTCAATATAAGGCACTATCTGGCTCATATTGAATTGTTTCAGGAGACATATTTTTAAAATCACCATTTTTTATATATGGTAAATTTGCAGTAATTATAATATCTTTATTTTCAAAATTTTTAGATAATAAAGGTTCTAATAAACTTCCATGAAATTGAGAAATATTATTTTCTAAATTATATTTTAGAATGTTTATTTTACTAATTTCTAAAGCTTTTTTTGAAATATCTATTACAAAACAATTAGATATTTTCTGTGAATTTTTTAATACTGAAATTGGAATACAAGAACTTCAAGTTCAAATATCAATTAGGACCGGTCCGGACTTATTCTCATTGTTGATATATTCTAAAACGCAATCAATCATTATTTCTGTATCATTTCTAGGTATTAAAACTCTAGAATCTACAAAAAAATCAAATCAATAAAATTCAGCCTTTTGTATTATATACTCAAATGGGGTTCATGATTTTTGTAAATCTAAATATTTATTGATATCAGCTTGAGAAAAGTTTTCTATATCTTCACAAAAAAACAACTGGTTTTTTGATAAACCAGTGTGTTGTAAAAGGATCAGAGATATTTGATATTTATCGTAATATTTTAATAATTGTTGATAAATGTATTTTTTTTCCATACTAACTTTCAAATTTTTTCTTATTAAAGATAATTACGCTCAGCACCATTATAATAGTTAAATATACTAGAGCATAAATAGTATTTTGTAAAAAATAGAGTGTTCAAAAATTTTGGAAACTTCCTATTACATCTTTTATGTTTAATGCTTGCATTGGTGGAAAAATTAATTCTAGTCCACGAGTAATATATAAAAGAGTTACATTTTTTGTTGAAATAGCCATATCAATCACATGAGATAAACTATGTGAGGCGAAGTAAATCATCATTGATACTAAAACTGTGAGTATGTTTGATATAAACGTTGAAAAGAAAAATACTAAGGCAAGTAATATTTCTAATTTTAAAAATGTAAATATTAAACTCATGACTATTAAATGATCAATAGGAATTGATTTAAATAACAATACTCAAAGAAATAATAATGCTTGAAAAAATACTATTACAGCAATTGTACCTGAAAACCCTAAAAATTTTCAAAGAATAAATTCATATCTTCCAATAGGTTTTGATAATATAAGAAAAATAGTTTTCCCATCAACTTCCTTAAATAGTAACTGACTTCATACAAATAATACTCCTATTAATCAGAATATTTCAATCATAGACAATCCAAAGTCGACAATTATTTTATTGTCTTCTCAAAGTGTTAATTGCCCTAAAACAAGAGAAAAAATTATAAATAAAAATCAAAAAAACAAAATCATATATAAAAATTTGTTTCTTACGATTTCTCTAAAAGTATTAAATGCTATATTAAACATTGTATAGAAAGTGAAATAATAAATTATTGAGCAAAGCTATATTCTAAAAAATCTCTGTTCCCATTTATAAAGCTATTTATATCCATAGATTTTTTTCATTCAAGTTTTATTTGATGAATTAATAAAATTCCGTGTTGACAAATAACTCAAATTTGTGTTTTTCAATGATTTTCGTACTCAATTACATCTCAAATAGAAAAATCATCATCTAACATAATATCTTCTTCTAAAAAATCACATGCTTCAATTGTAATTTTTTTTCCATTATAATAGCTAAAGATCCCAGGCCAAGCTTTATAGGCTTTGAATGTATTATAAATTTCTTTTGCAGATTTTGAAAAATCTATTTCTCCATCAGATTTTTCAATTTTTGAACAATATGTTGCTTTTGAATCATCTTGTTTTTCTCCAGCTATTTCACCTGAAATTACTTTTTCAAGTGTTGAGACAAGAGTTTTTGCTCAAATATTTTCAAACTTTTGAAAAATATCAGCCGTTGTATCATCTCTGAGAATATCAACTTTGTGAATATGTAAGATATCTCACTCATCCATACCTTCCGACATATACATAATAGTTACTCATGTTTGAGTATCTCATTTTTTCACAGCTTCTTGTATCGGAGAAGCTCATCTATACCCTGGTAGAATAGAACCATGAATATTTATACAACCATATTTTGGAGCTTCTAAAACTTCGATCGGAACTATTTTTCCATACGCTACTACGACTATGAAATCTAATTCTAAATTTCTCAGAGTAGAGAAAAAATCTTCATTATTTCTTAATTTTTCTGGTTGAATTACATCTATATTTTTTTCTTGAGCTAAGAGTTTTACTGCTGTTGGAGTAATAATTTTTTTTCTTCCTACTGGTTTATCAGGCTGACTTACTACAAGTTGTACGTCCACATTTTCATCTAAAATTCATTGGAGAATATTTTTACTAAATTCTCATGTACCAAAAAAAGCTATTCTCATTTTTTTTTATTTCATTATTAAAGTATTTTCATGTCCGTATAAATCAAATATAACTTGAATTGGACTGTCTAAAACGCTATTATTTTGTCAATTTTTATAATATTTATTTCATCAATAATTCTCTATTAAAAGGGAATTTAATTGATTATTACTGTTGTCGACAATATTATAAACATCAAGTTGATTATTATCATCAAATATAAATATTTCTGCAGAATTAATATTTTGATTTTCTATTTGTGCTTCCAAAGTATAATTATTTCATTTCTCTATAGAAATAATAGAATCTCAAGATATATTTCAATCTTCAATTTTTTTCACTCATTTATACAATGTATAGTACACAATATCTTCAGAATTTCATCAATAAATATAATATTCTCATCAAATATCTGTTGGAGTAAATTGTAAATATTTATCTAGTCATGAAGTATTTGAAAATGTAGAAACATATCAATCGTATACTTCTATTTGATAATCATATATTTGTTTATTTTTTATTTTTAGATCTTGTTTTTTTATATATTCTTCAAAAGAATTTATATAAATATTCATCTCTTGATTCTTTATAAAATCTTGAAAATAATAACCTCAACTTACTGTAACTACAATAAGAAGTGTACTAACTACTATTATTTCAATAAAACTAAATCATTTTTTATTTGTATTCATTTTTAATTTTTTGAATATATTTATTACGTTTTTGTAAAACTACTTCAATTATTTTATTGATAAATACTACAACTACAACTATTATTCAAAATACTATGATTTTTCAAGTCGTATTTAAAAATAATGCCGTAAGACCAAAAAATAATGAAAGTGAATAAATAAGATAGAGAACTTGATTTTTAGTAAGTCAGATTTTTAATAATCTATGATGCAGGTGAGTAAAATCTCACTGTAAAGGATTTTTTTTATTCAACAATCTACGTATGAGTACATAAAATGCATCAACGGTATAAATACCAAATACAACTAATACAGTTGCTATTTTTCATCCTGCAATTATAGCAAGAGTGGCTAACATAAAACCTAAAAACATGGTTCAGCTATCTCACATCAATATTTTTTTATGAAAGTCAAAATACCAAAATGGTATTAATATTCAGACTAAAATAATAGAAATATTCATTACAAATTCAGCATTTTGTATTCCTCAGAGATATTGGTCTCTAAAATATAAAATCAGTCACAGTAAAAATAATATAAAAAATGATATTATACTAATTCCAGAAGTATTTCATTGAATTCAGTCTGTCCAGTTAAGAGCATTAAATATAAAAACATACCATAAAATAGTGAAAATAAGAGGAATAATATATATTTTTAGATTCATTATTTCTACAAAAAATGTTTCTAAATTTATAATTCATCAAAAAATATTGCTAATATATCAAATTTTTATAGAAGTAATTCAAATTATTGCTCAGATAAGTATTTGAAAAAACAGACGAATTTTTGGACTTACATCTAATCTATCATCTAAAAAGCTAATAGATGTAATAAAAAATCAAAAAACCCAAATGAGTCATATTTTAAAACTATATTCTAAATATCATAGCGAAATACTAAAAAAACTCAGAATAAAAAAGCTTATAAAAAATACAACTCACATACTATATGGTATTGGATCTCTTTTTAATCAATATTTTTGAGGATTGTCTAAAATGTCAAACTTATAAAATAGCTTTATAAAAAGCTTAATTGTAATATAAGAAACAATTATAGACAATATAAATAGTATAAAATAGAAAAACATAAATTTATTTTTTTAAGTATTTTGGAAGTAATTTTGTATAATATATCACCACAGCTAGTGTAAGCAAGAAGTATCATAAGGCCACTCAATCTACAGCTCATAATGCGTAACTATTAATAACGGCTAATAATGATCAAATAGTAATGAAACTCGCTCAAATATAACTCATATAATAACGAAATGAATCGTTCAAACTCACTAATCAAGATGTAACTAATGCAAATCCAAATCCTTGAATTACTGCATAATATTGAGTAGTAATAGTACTATTATTGAAAAATTCAAAGAAATATAAAAATAGTATAAATAATATAATATTGATTATAAGAAACGTTTTTCCAGTAAAAATACGTATATCTTTGTGAAAATTATAAAAAATAAATGCTTTTGCTGCTGCAAGTACGTACATAACTTGCCAAAGTAAATATTGTGATTCACCACTGGTTATTAATCAATATACTGATAATCATCAAAATATTATTGTGAGTAATACATGAAATACAGAACCTATTTGAAATTCATCATGTGTATAATTTTTTTGCATTATCATTACAAAAACATTTCAAAGGAAATTGAGAAAAAATAATAATGCAATTTCTCAAATACTTCCAGTTTGAGTATAATATATTAAACTAATAGCAAAAATAAATATGGGGAAAATCCACCAATTTTCACGAGAAAATGAAAGTATTTCTTGAAAAATATTTTTGAGAATTATTTGCATTTATTTTGTATAAAAAAGTATTATACTTACTATATTTTGAACTTATTTTTTCGCAAGTAAAAAATAAAAAAACCAAAAGAAATTCTTTTGGTTTTTTTATAATTAAAATTGTTCGTTTAATTTTAATTTTGATTGATAAAACATTCTACTAGAAGAAACACCAAATCTTTGAGCTGCAATTCTGTCGATTCACATTCCAAATGCAAAACCAGAATATTTTTCTGGATCAACTCCACAGTCAGTTAAAACTTTTGGATGTACCATTCCAGCTCCGAGTAATTCTACCCAGCCAGTTGCTGAACACATAGAACATTTTTTTCCTTTTGTTTCTCCTGTACCATTACAAATTTGACACGAAACATCAATCTCAGCACTTGGTTCTGTAAATGGAAAAATACTTGGTCTAAATCTTAACTCAGTTTTATCTCAAAGTAATTTTTTCATAACGGTTTCAAGAGTTCCTTTTAGATCTCAAAATGTTACTTTTTCTCCAACTACTAACCCTTCTAATTGGTAAAAATTACAAGTATGTCTCGCATCTTCTTGTTCGTATCTAAATACTCTACCTGGAACTACTATTTTTATTGGAAGTTCTCATTTTAACATTGTTCTGACTTGAACTGGAGAAGTATGAGTTCTGAGTAAATTTTTATTTCCAGATTCTTTATCTTTATTTATTTCATCACTTACCCAAAACGTATCCCAAACATCACGAGCAGGATGATTATCAGGAATATTTAATTTATCAAAGTTAAATTCTTCTGTTTCAACTTGTGGACCATCTTCAATTTTAAATCCAAGAGAAATAAATATTTCCTCTAAAAGATTAGATGTTATTGAAATTGGATGCATGTGACCTTTTTGCTTTGAAGGAAATTGAAGAGTTACATCTATTTTTTGATTTTCTTCCATTTTTTCGTATTTTTCTTCTTCGAGTTTTTTTGATTTTTCAGAAATTTCAGTTTCAATAAATACTTTTAATTTATTCGCTTCTGGTCAAATAACTTTTTTTTCTTCAGGAGATAAATCTTTAATACCTTTAAGAATTTCTTTTAATTTCCCAGTTTTACCAAGAAAATCTTTTTCTAAAATTTCAAGATTTTCTTGAGATGATGTTGTTTGTAATTCTCAAATAAATAATTCTTTGAGTTCTTGTAATTTATTTTGCATTTGTATTGCTTTTACATTAAAAAATTAATTTTTCATATTATATGATTTTTGCTTACTGCGTCAATAAAAATTATTTATAAATCATAAAAAATATTTTTTTTATATTTTTTTTATACTTTTTTTTGACAAATCTTAAAAATGTGTGTTAAAATTATTTTGTTACTTAATAATAAATAAAAATTATGGCAAATACAATGCGTCAATGAGACAGTTTTGGTTCACTAGTAAGCACAGCTTTAGGTTCATTTTCTAGTCAAAAAACAGAAACACAAAAACAAGTAGGAGAAATTGTTGATTTTAATAATTATATTAGTAAAAAAAATATTGATAGAGAAACACAAAATACACAAGGTGCAGTAGCAGAAGTTTTAAATTTTTCGAACAAATAAAATAAATCAACAAGAAATTTTCTATTTCTTGTTGATTTATTTTTCAAATAATGTATAAATATGTAAATTAAAGGAGATTTTTAATTTATATATTTATTTACGTGGCTTCAGGTAATAATAGTTGAGGGAATGATATACCATCATCTGTTGATTGTTTAAAAATGATTAATGGAAATGATAATTTAAAAGCATCTAAAGAGCTACTTTGAGATGTTTTTAATAGTGGAAAAAAATCAGAATCTTTATTTACGTGGGCAAAGTTGTCACGTGAATGTTTTAATAACCTTGAATTATATCAACAAAGATTAAAACTTACTTTAGATACCTGTTCTAGTAATAATCTCAACGATAAAAGTGTAGAAAATTTATTAACTTTGCTTAACTGTTTTAATTTACAAAAATCATTAGATTGAACTCAAAGCCTTACAAAACTAAAAGTTGCTGTTCTTACTTGAAATTATGAATCCATTTCAAAATTAATTAAGGATAAAATAGATGCTATTGATGTAAATTCTCCTGATATATCTCGTTATTTATTGGATATTATTCAAGTGTTGATTATTTGAGTAGAGCTGCTGTTTGTGTGTTCTATGGACCCTTTAAAAAAATGATCTATAAAATCAGAATTAAAGAAAATTGAAAAACTCTATAAATTTAAATTAAATTCACTAATGTCAAATTCAGATGGTTTAGGTGAGTTATCAAATACTGATATTGAATGATTTAATAATTATTTTTCAAATATTATTATATATTGTGAAGCTACACTTTTTTCTTGATTTTCAACTGATCCAAGTCAATCAAAGCAGAAGGTAGAAGAAACATATAATGAAGAAAAAGAAAAATTAGTTAGTATAAAAGAATTTTTCGCAAAAAATAATCAAAAACAAGATGGAGATAATTTAAATATTTTCCATGTATCAGCAGATAAATTTAATAGAAACCATGTTTTTTTAGATACATATTTAGATTTATTGTATTTTAAATTTCAAGAAAGAACATTTTATAATATAGACTGTCAAAACGATAAGGATCAATTTAATATAGAAGATACCTATAAAGATCAACAAAAAGCTATCATTGATTTATTACATTCATATACGCAAGTTGCTGGTTATGATAAATGAGATGATAGAGTGGACGAAATTTGAGATAAAATTGATTTATTGCAATCAGTGTCAATGGTTTGAATTAGAAATACTAATACAAGAGTAATATCTGATAGTATTGATTCAGTAATGTTTGTGGTCGATGCAATATTCGATGATTTTTTAGTAAATCTTGAAAATGATCATCATGCTATTTGAGAATTATTTTTAGTTATAAGCTCAATAGTGCATTTTGTTACTTTTAAAGATGAAAAAAAAGTGCAAATTTTTCAAAATCAAATTAATAATATTATTGAAACAAAAAAAATAACATGAGAATGATTTTATTATCAAACTTGAGCGCTTTGTTTTTGAGATGTATTATTGGAAATAGCTACGGATAATAAAAACATGTTAAAATTAATGGAAAGTTTAAGTGTTACAGATCCATTAACTTGATTATCTAATAGATTACAATTTGATAGAGATTTTACTATTGATTTAATTAATGTTATAAGAAATACAAATGAAAATAATTTAGATTCATCTAATAAATGGATATTTTCACTTGATATAGATTTTTTCAAAACTATTAATGATAAATATGGGCATGATTGATGAGATATTGTGTTAAAAGAATTTGCAAATGTCGTTACTTCAGAGATTAGAGCCACAGATAGGTTTTATAGAGTTGGTTGAGAAGAGTTCATGATATTATGTGAATGTAATACTCAAGAGGATGCATTTGTATTTTGAGAAAAAATTCTTAATGCAATAGAATTTAAATTATCAAATATATTAAGACAAAGACAAATATTCAAAAGTTTTAGTGAAGAAAAAATTACTATGAGTGTATGAGCTTGTAATATTATTAATAAATGATGATATAGTGCAAATAATATCCCCGAATTTAGTTCTAAATGTGCAAAAGAGGTAGATGAAGCATTATATAATTCTAAGAAAAATGGAAGAAACTGAATAACTATTGCAGGTAAATATGTATCACGCAATAATATTGAGGAGTCAATACCTAAAACAAATATGTCAAAATATAAAACGGTCGTTTAATAGTTTAATAAAAAAATATATTTTCTTTTTTGCAAGAGAAAATATTTTTTTTTTGACAAAAGAAAAGAAATTTATATAATTCCGGGGCTTTTTAAGAAATTTCACGAAAAGTTTTTATTGGAGGTTAAGTTAAACGTCGCTTTACAAAGCGGAAAGTTTAACCTCTGACTTATTTTGTTAACATTATTTTTGTTATGGCATGAATAATTGCTACAAAGTTGGAAATGACAAGAGTAATTAAAGATGATAAATTCATCCCAATTACTTTGTTACAAGTACCAACTTTAAAAGTAGTAGGATTTAAGACTCTCGAAAGAGATGGATACGAAGCTATGATAGTTGGTGTTGAGAAAACGCAAACTGAATTAGCAGAAGGAAAAACTACTTTAAATAAAAGTGCTTTTTCTAAAATCGTAGAATTTCCTGTAAACGATGGAGATTCAGAAAAATATAAAATTGGTGATACGATTTCTGTAGATGTTCTAGAAGGTGTAAAAGTTGCACTTGAAGGATTTTCTAAAGGGAGAGGTTTTACTGGTGCAATGAAAAGACATAACTTTCACGGTGGTCCTGCTTCGCATGGTTCTAAATTCCATAGAGCTCTTGGTTCAATCGGTAATAGAAAACCTACAAGAACTCACAAAGGAAAGAAAATGCACGGGCATCATGGTAATTCTAAAGTTACAATTAAAAAAGTTCCTGTAGAACTTATAAATTCTGAAATGTCAGTTGTATGAGTAAGAGGAGGTGTTCCTGGAGCTAGAAACTCGTACGTAAAAGTAATTTTTTAATTATTAAATAACCGATCATACAAATGAAAACTAATTTATTTGATCAAAACGGTTCAGTTGTTTCAGAAATTGAATTAAACGAATCTGTATTTTGATTAGAACTCAATGAAGGTCTAATTCATAGAGCATTAGTGTATCAGTTAGCAAACAACAGAATGGTTGTTGCTCACACTAAAACGAGAGGTGAAAGAAAAGGTTCTACTAGAAAACTTTATAAACAAAAAGGTACTGGTAGAGCAAGAGCTGGTTCAGCTAATTCGCCAATCAGAAGAAAAGGTGGTGTTGCTTTCGGTCCAAGAAACAATGTAAACTTCACACTTTCTATGAATAAAAAAGAAAGAAGAAAAGCTTTATTTTCTATCCTTTCTTCAAAATTAGCTAACAATAACCTTATTGTAGTTGATAAAATTGAATTAGCGGAAGCTAAAACAAAAAACATGGTAGAAGTTGTAAATAAACTTCCAATTGAAAAAAATGCATTACTTGCAATTGCTTCTAAAAATGAAGCTATTGAAAGAACATCTGCAAATTTACCAAATGTTAAAACAATTCTTGCAGATTATTTAAATATTAAAGATCTTTTAAAATATAACACTGTTGTATTAATGAAAGATTCTCTAAGTAACTTAGATAAACTTGCAAAATAATTTCTTAAAAATTTAAAAATGAGATTGTTTAAAATTTTAAAAAAACCTTTAACAACTGAAAAAACTGCAAATCTTGAAGTTTCAAATAATACGTATGTTTTTGAAGTTGCTTCTGACGCAACTAAAATTGATATTAAAAAAGCTACTTCTGAAATCTACGGAGTAGATGTTGCTTCAGTTAATATAGTGAATACTAGAGAAAAATTCAAACGTGGAAGAAAAGGTGGTATGCAATTAAGAAAAAGAACTTCTAAAAAAGCATATATCACTCTTAAAGATTCTGCAGCTAAAATTGATTTTTCTATCGTAAAATAATTTAGTTTCTAAAAATAGTAAAAGTGGGAATTAAAAAATTTAAACCTATTACTAATGGGAGAAGAGGGATGTCAGTTAATACTTATGAAGAATTAACTACCTCAAAACCATATAAAGCTCTAACAGTTAAATTACAAAAACATTCTGGTAGAAATAATACTGGGAGATTAACTATTAGACATCAAGGTGGAGGACATGCACAAAGATATAGACTTGTTGATTTCTTCCAAGTTGATAAAAAAGGTGTTCCAGCGAAAGTTGAAACAATAGAATATGATCCATATAGATCAGCATTTATTGCTCTTGTATGTTATAGAGATGGTGAAAGAAGGTATGTGTTAGCACATAAAGAAATGAATGTAGGTGATATGATTATCACTGATGATAAAACACCTCTAGAGCATGGTAATAGAATGAAGATTGCAAATATCCCTACAGGTCTTCCTGTATATAATCTTGAACTTATTGTAGGTCAAGGAGCATCTTCTATTAGAGCTGCTGGTTCTAAAGGAACAGTTATTTCTCAAGAAGGGAAATATACACAAATTAAAATGCCATCAGGTGAAATCAGATTAGTACACAAAGAATGTTTTGCTACTGTTTGAGTAGTTTCTAATCCTGATCATAACCAAGTTAAAATTGGTAAAGCTGGTAGATCTAGATGGATGGGTAAAAGACCTACTGTTAGAGGGAAAGCTATGAATCCTGTTGATCATCCACATGGTGGTTGAGAAGGTGGTTCACCAATTGGTATGAAAGCACCAAAAACACCATGGGGTAGACCTGCTCTTGGATATAAAACAAGAAGTAGAAAGAAAACAACTTCTAGATGGATTCTTAAAACTAGAAAAGGTAAACTTATGGTTTAATTATACAATTAACTTTTATATAGTATTATGACAAGAAGTTTAAAAAAATGACCTTATATAGACACTAGATTACTAAAAAAAGTTTCAGTAATGGACGAATCTGGTAAAAAAGGTGTAATCAAAACTTGGTCAAGAGCTTGTACAGTTATTCCTGAATTTGTAGGACACACATTTGGTGTTCATAACGGAAAATCACATGTACCTGTTTTTGTAACAGAAGATATGGTATGACACAAATTAGGTGAATTCTCAATTACGAGAACATTCAGAGGTCATGCTGGTAAAAAATAGAAGTATTTTATATGCCTTTTAGGCGTAACTATTAATAAAGTATGAAAGCTTACGGGAAAAATATTAGAATTTCTCCTAAAAAATTAAGAGTAGTTGCTGAAGTAGTGAGAGGTCAAAATGTTAATGAAGCTTTAGGGTTTCTTAAATATGCTCCTAAAAAAGGTGCAGACATTCTCTACAAAGTTTTATTCTCTGCTGTAAAAAATGCAGAAAATAATGACAACCAAAAAGCAGACGATTTATATATCGATACTCTTAATATCTCTAAAGGGATTGTTTATAAAAGAGGGAATCCTGTTTCTAGAGGGAGAATGCATCCAATTCTAAAAAGAACTTCTAATATTAAATTAGAATTACAAGTTAAGTAATAAATCAAACTATAGTTTGATGGTATTAGTTACCAAATATAAGGTAAATAATACTTCTTATTATCTTAAAAGACATAATTATCCGTACCAATTACGGTATAGACAGAATTATTATTAAACATAAAAAATATGTGACATAAAGTAAGTCCAATTGCATTTAGAATACCTTATATTAAAACTTGGAAATCATCTTGGTATGCTGATAAAAAAGCATATAGTGCTTTCTTAGGAGCTGATATTAAGGTAAGACAATTATTAACAAAAGAACTCACAGGTATTCCATTAGGAGATATTTTGGTATCAACTAATAAAGAAAGTACTGTTGTTGTAGTTTATACTGCAAAAGCTGCTCTTGTTTTAGGAAAAACTGGTGAAAATAAAACTAATATTGAATCTCTATTATCAAGAAAACTTGGTACTAAAGTAGAAATAGAAGTTAAGGAAATTAAAAATCCAGACACAAATGCTAAGGTTGTAGGTTATATGGTTGCAAATCAAATTGAAAAAAGAATGCCATATAAAAGAGCTATCAAACAAGCTATCCAAAAGGCTATGGAAAAAGGTGCTAAAGGTATCAAAATCAAAGTTGGAGGGAGATTAAATGGTGCTGAAATTGCCAGAAAAGAAACTTTTAAAGAAGGAAATATTCCTACTCAAACAATCAGATCGGACATTGATTATACAACTGTTAGAGCTGAAACTGTTTATGGAACAATTGGATTAAAAGTTTGGATTTACAAAGGTGATGTTTTCAAAAAATAGTAACCATTGACAATTATAGATTTTTTATATAATTAATGTACTAAAAATGTTACAACCAAAAAGAACTAAGTATAGAAAAACCTTTAGAGGAAGACTTAAAGGGAAAGCCGTAAGAGGTTCAACTATCGCTTTTGGTGACTACGCTATGAAGGCTACGACTAGAGGTTATATAACTTCTAGACAAATCGAATCTGCTAGAAGAGCTATGGTTAGATATATCAAAAGAGGTGGAAAAATTTGGATTAGAATTTTTCCTGATAAAGCTTACACTGCTAAACCATTAGAAGTTCCTATGGGGTGAGGTAAATGATCTGTAGAAATGTACAGAGCTCCTGTAAAACCTGGTAGAATTATGTTTGAAATAACATGAGTTACACCAGAAGTTGCAAGAGAGGCTTTTAGATTGGCTTCATATAAACTACCTGTAAAAACTAAAATAATAGTTGACTAATCATTTCAAAATGAAAGAATTAAAAGATTTAAAATTACTTGAAGTTTCAAAATTAAGAGAAATGACTTCTGAAGATCTTGTTCTTGAAGAAAAAAGAGCTTCAAAAGAACTTTTTACTCTTACTATGAGATTAAAAGTTGGAGAATTAAAACAAACTCAATTACTAAAAAAAGTAAGAAGATATATTGCTCAAATTAATACAGTGATGTCTTCATTATAATTTTTCCAAAAAGAGTTAAATTATTCCTAAATAAATATAATTTATGAGAACAAAGAAAGGTGTTGTTACTAGCACTAAAATGGATAAAACTGTCGTTATATCTGTTCATACTTATAAAAGTCATGAAAAATATAAAAAAAGATATAGAGTGACTAACAAATTTTACGCTCATGATGAAAACAATTCATGCGTAGAAGGAGATATAGTAACAATTAAAGAAACAAGACCTCTATCTAAATTAAAAAGATGGGATTTGTTAGAAAAAATTAGTTAATTTAATTTTTAACAATATATTCTATGATACAAACTGAGTCAAGATTAGCTGTTGCTGACAATTCTTGAGCAAAAGAAGTATTATGTATTAAAGTTTTAGGAGGTTCACACAGAAGATACGCTTCTATTGGAGACATCATCGTATGTACAGTTAAAAAAGCTGCACCAGACGGAGCTGTTAAAAAGAAAAAAGTTGTAAAAGCTGTTGTGGTAAGAACTGCTAAAGAAATAAGAAGAAACGATGGATCATATGTTAGATTTGATGATAACGCATGTGTTATTATTGATGATAATAATAATCCAAGAGGAACTCGTATTTTTGGACCTGTTGCAAGAGAATTGAAAGCAAAAGGATATCAAAAAATAGTGAGTCTCGCTCCAGAAGTTTTATAATTATTATTAATTATTTCAAATATGAAAATAAGAACTTGAGATAAAGTACAAGTTATGTCTGGAAAAAAAGCAGATAAAGGTCAAGTTACTGAAGTTTTAAAAGTTTTCACTTCTGAAAATAAAATTTTAGTAAAAGACATTAATGTTGTTACTAGACATATTAAAAAACAAGGTACTCAACCAGGTCAAATTGTAAAAATGGAAAAACCAATTGCAGTTTCTGCTGTAATGTTAGTTTGTCCATTTACTGAAAAACCAACAAGAGTTGGATTCGTTACAATTGAAGAAAAAGGTACAACTAAAAAATTCAGATTCTCAAAAAAAGCTGTTGCTGAAAAATGAGGAGAAGCAAAAGATTATATAATAAAATAATCCAGATTATTTACTAATATAATCAGCGATTATTTACTAACATATTAAAAAAATGTTAAAAGAAAAATATTTAAAGGAAATTATTCCTGCTTTGAAAAAGGAATTAAATATCCAAAACATTATGGATGTTCCTAAAGTTGAAAAAGTTGTTTTAAACATGGGGATCTGAACTTTTATTAGATCAGGTAACAAAGATTTTTCTTCATTACAAGAACATTTATCACTAATTGCTGGACAAGCTTGTACAGTTAGATACGCTAAAAAATCAGTATCAAACTTTAAACTTAGAGAAGGTATGCCTGTTGGATTAAGTGTTACTATTAGATGAGACAGAATGTATAACTTTCTTGAAAAGTTAATTCATGTTGCTCTTCCTAGAGTAAGAGATTTCAGAGGTGTGAATAAAAAAGGTTTTGATATGAATTGAAATTATAATTTCGGTGTTAAAGAACATACTATATTTCTAGAAGTTCCACAAACTGATGTTGTAAAAAACCACGGTTTACAAATAACTGTCAAAACTACTGCGAAAGATAAAGATGCAGGAAAAGAATTATTAACACTTATGTGATTTCCTTTTTCTAAATAATATTTACTTTATAAAAATAGTTTACTATGGCTAGAAAGTCAAAAATTGCTAAAGCTAACAAACTAAAAAAAGTTTTAATTCAAGCTATTGCAGATGGAAGAAAACCTAAAAATGCTACAAAAGTTTTTAATTGTTGTAGTGTTTGTGGTAGAACAAGAGGGTACTTAGGTAAATTTGATATCTGTAGAATTTGTTTTAGAGAAAAAGCAAATGCTTGAGAATTACCAGGTGTAAGAAAATCAAGTTGGTAAGAAACATGAATTCATAAAAATTTATTCATTAATGTTATTGTTATGATAATAGATCCTATTGGAGATTTATTAACAAGAATTAGAAATGCATATTTAGCTAGAATTATTGAAGTAAGAATCCCTTACTCAAGAGTAAAAGTTGATATTCTAAAAATTCTTAAGAAAAATAAATACATAACTGATTACGAAGTTATTTCTGAAGAAAATAACAAACAATCAATTTTGGTAACTCTAAATAATGTAAGAGAAACTAAATACGTACCTACTTTAAAAAGAATTAGTAAACCAGGACAAAGAATATATGTTGGTTCAAAAGATATTAAAAAATCTAGAAACGGACACGGAATATATATTGTTTCTACTCCAAAAGGTGTAGTTACTGGTTATGAAGCTAGAAGTTTAAATGTAGGTTGAGAATTACTTTGCGAAGTATTCTAATCGTACTATAAATGAGAAATAGTTATTTCTATTGATCCAGTTTATATTTTTAAATAAAAATACAATGTCAAGAATAGGTAAATTACCAGTGGTAATTTCTGATAATATTGATGTTACTATTGACGGGAGAGAAGTAAAAGTTAAAGGGCCAAAAGGTGAATTAACTTTTACGTATTCTGATGTTGTCGAAGTAATTAAAGAAGAAAATAACCTAATTGTAAAACCTTTAAATGATAGCGCTAAAGCTTTATGGGGAACAACTAGAGCTGTATTAAACAATATGGTTGAAGGTGTTGCTCAAGGGTATAAAAAAAGCCTTGAAATTAATGGTGTGGGTTATAAATTTGAAGTTCAAGGTGCTAAATTAGTACTAAGTATTGGATTTTCACATAAAGTTGAAATGGATGTACCAGCTGGACTCACTGTTGCTATGGATGAAAAATTAAAAAATGTTATTCATATAGCGGGTATTGATAAACAATTAGTAGGAGAATTTGCTGCGAAAATAAAAGCTAAGAAAAAACCTGAACCATATAAAGGAAAAGGTATCAAATATGTTGGAGAACATATTAGAAGAAAAGCTGGTAAATCTGGTAAATAATCAAATTAAGTCGTTTACGATATTATATTTAACTCTTAAAATTAACTAAAATGTTAGACAAAGCATTAAGAAGATTAAGAAGAAAAAATAGAGTTAGAGCAACTATCAGTGGTAGCGCATCAAAACCTCGTTTATCTGTGTTTAGAAGTAATACACACATTTACGCTCAAGTTATTGATGATACAGCTGGGAAAACTCTCTGTGAATCTTCTGATCTTAAAATAAATGAAAAAGGTACTAAAACTGAACTAGCTTCTAAAGTTGGTGCTGATATCGCTTCAAAAATGAAAGCTTTAAAAATTGAAAACGCTGTTTTCGATAGAAATGGATTCTTATATCATGGGAGAGTAAAAACTCTCGCTGATGCTGTAAGAGAAGCTGGAATTCAAATTTAATTACTAAATCTAAAAGACACATGGCTTTTTCTAAAAAAGACAATAGAAAATGAAAATTTTCTAAACCAAGAAAAGAGTTCAAAGAAGAACTTCTTGCCATTGATAGAGTAACAAGAGTTACTACTGGTGGGAGACAACTTAGATTCAGAGCTGTTATGGTTATCGGTGATGGAAAAGGAAGAGTTGCTCTTGGTACAGGGAAATCTTGGGAAGTAGTTGATGCAATTGCAAAAGCTGTTTCAAACGCTAAGAAAAACCTAACAAATGTTACAATCGTTGATGGAACTGTTCCTTACAACATTGAAACTAAATTCAAAGCTGCAAGAATTATGCTACATCCTGCTTCTAAAGGGACTGGGATTATTGCTGGTGGTGCAACTAGAAAAGTTTTAACTGTTGCTGGATACTCAGATGTATTAGCAAAAAGATATGGTTCAACTAACCTAATCAATAATGCTAGAGCAACTATCGATGCTTTATCATCATTTAAATAGTATATATTTAACTAACTAGATAAATTATGTTATCTTTACAAAATATTAAACCTAACGCTGGATCTAAAATCACTTCTAAAAGAGTTGGAAGAGGGAATGCTTCTGGGAAAGGTACTACATGTGGTAGAGGTATGAATGGTCAAAATTCTAGATCAGGTGGTGGAGTTGCTCCATGGTTTGAAGGGGGACAAACTCCTCTTTTCAGAAGAATGCCTAAACTAAAAGGATTTTCAAACGCTGTTTTTACTAAAGAATACAACATTGTAAACGTTTCTGACTTAGCAATTCTTGCTGAAAAAGGAATTACTGAAGTTACAAAAGAAGTTTTATTAGAAAACAGAGTTATCAGAAAAAAATCACTTCCAGTAAAATTACTTGGAAATGGAGAAATTTCTGCTAAACTAAATGTTACGGTTTCTAAAGCTTCTGCTTCAGCAAAAGAAGCTGTTGAAAAAGCTTGAGGAAAAATCGAATTAAAATAATAAAAAACCCAAGCAAAAGTTTGGGTTTTTTGTTATTTTAGTTATACTACTCACAATTATTTTATAATTAATGTTTTATGGCTCTTAAAGGTATTAAATCTGTATTTGCTGTAAAGGATATTAGAAAAAAAATTATAGCTACTCTTTTATTAGTTTTAGTATATAAATTTCTTTCTGTTATTCCTGTACCAGGTGTAAATACTGACGGGTTATCAGCTATTTTAGAGCAACAAAAAGGTCTTTCTTTTTTCTCTGCTTTAATGGGTGGTGGTCTTGCTAATTTTTCTATAATATTAATGGGGCTTTCTCCTTATATTAATGCAGTTATCATTATTCAACTTTTAGGTGTAATTATTCCTAAAGTTGGAGATCTTCAAAAAGAAGGTGAAGCTGGTCAAAGAAAAATTACTAAAATGACAAGATGGTTAACTCTACCATTAGCATTTGCTCAATCATATGGTATGATTTACTTAATGAATCAACTAGCAGGAGGTACAATTATTGATACTACAAGTACTTCAACAGTACTTATGGCTATGACTATTATATCTGCTGGTACAATTTTCCTTATGTGGTTAGGTGAAATTATGACTGAAAAAGGTATTGGTAATGGTATAAGTGTATTAATTACTGCTGGTGTATTAGCTGCAGTTCCAGGTACTATTATTAGTTATATTTCTTCTGGAAGTTATGCTTTATTTGCCGGTTTACTTGCTGCGACTATTTTTGTAATTTATGTAATTATTAAATTTACAGAATGAAATAGAAGAGTAAAACTTGTATATACAAGATCTGGTACAGATGAAGTTTCATATTTTCCAATTAGAGTAAATCAAGCTGGGATGATTCCTATTATCTTTGCTATTTCTCTTATTACTTTTCCTTCTATTCTCGGACAAATTTTATCACAATCTACAGGTGATACTGCTAGAGCAATCGGAAACGTATTAACAACTCACTTTGACTTTTCTAATCCATCTTGGTATTTTATCATTGGATACTTCTTATTAGTATTAGGATTTTCATTCTTTTATGTATCAATTACATTTAATACTGATCAAGTTGCTGAAAATATTCAAAAAAGAGGTGGTTTTATTCCAGGAAAAAGACCAGGAAGTGAAACAGCTGAATATTTAGAAAAAGTTTCAAATCATTTAAATCTATTTGGTGGTGGTTTCTTAGCACTTATTGCTGTGTTACCATACTTAATGTCAAAATTATTCTTCTCAGGCTCTACAGTTGATTTTATTATACCTGCTGCAGGTTTAATCATTATCGTTGCTGTTATTCTTGATATCGTAAGAAAAGTTGACTCAGAAATGAAAATGTTTGATTATTCAAAATTTAAATAAAAAAAAATCCCGTTCGGGATTTTTTTTTGTGTATTTAAATAATTATATAAACCGACAAATAAAATAAAAAAAGAAGAAAATTAAATTTTCTTCTTTTTTATTTTACTAATTTATCTACAAATAATTCACCATTTAAGTGATCTATTTCGTGTTGTACAATTCTTGCTGATACTCCAGATAATCTTAGAATTTTTTCTTTTCATTTTATATCTAAATATTTGAGTTTTAGTGATAAATATCTTTCTACTTTTCCAGTTGCTCCTGGAACAGATAAACACCCCTCATCTTCTTTATCAGTTGTTTCTGAGTGTTCTAAGATTTCAGGATTAAACATGATAACCGTTTTAAAATCTTCATCATCCCGGTCTCTGAGTAAACTCACAATAACCAATCTTTTATTTACTCCAACTTGAGGTGCAGCAAGACCAACTCAACCATTTTTTGGATCTTTTATGTATTTTAACATTTCATTCCCAAGTTTTTCGTATTTTTTTATTTCATGAAGTTTTATCTCTTGAGATCTTGTTCTGAGAATTTCATTATTTAATCCAGTTTCTACTTTGAGCATTGCTATTGCTTAAAAATTATTTTTATTATTATAATGAGAATTATTATTATTTCAAATACTATTTTTTAGATTTTTTTGTAAAAACTTCAAAAATTTAATGCTCATTTAATATCTTATGAGTATAGTGTTATAAATTAATGATTAAAATAATATTATCATGCAAAAATTATTTTTAGTCTTTCTCGTATTTATCTTACTTGGACTTGGATATTTTGCTTGGCAAAGTAATCAAGTATCAGATGTAAATAATACTGAGACAGAATCTCAAGCAGAAGTAAACAATATTGTGAATGATTCATCAAATAATCTTGATGTGAAAATTGACGAAAACAAAAACAAAAGTGAA
Organism: uncultured Patescibacteria group bacterium; assembly: GCA_963926055.1. Taxonomy (GTDB): domain Bacteria; phylum Patescibacteriota; class Gracilibacteria; order BD1-5; family UBA6164; genus CAJXJP01. The sequence continues at coordinate 132,629 of CAWUVK010000003.1, forward strand.
GCAAAGGAGGGAAAAGAAAAAGTTGTTATAAATACTGTTACTGGAGAAAATGTTCCAGAAGGTTTTTATGATGAAGTGTTGGCTGATGGTTATACGTATAATAACCCTAAGCCAATACCAGAAAGTTGGATTATCGAACCTGCAGGTGAGGGATATCCAGCAACGATAGATTACTATAAGTTCTTTAATGAAGCTTCTGAGTCTCAGACTTTACCGGGAAAAATAGGATCTAAAACTGCTATTCCAGATTATATGTATGGGTATTCTCAGAGAGCAATTTATATATCATTTAAGTCTATGAACTTTGAGAATAAAAATGATTTCTCTAAATGGTTTAATGATAAATATAATGTAAGCTTTGTTTTTATAAATCAATCTAATTTATCTAATCAAGGAGGTAAAGGTTGGGCTATATTTATCAATGATGAATTAAATTTTTCAGAATTAAATACTTTAGTTAATGATATGAAGTCTGAAGATATAGCGTATATTTTCAATAAATCACTTTATTTACTAAAATATAGGGGAACAGATGAATTAGAAAAATTTAGAGAAATAAACAAGAATTCAGGCCTTTTTTAACAACAAACTGTAGAGGAAAATAAGATGAAATATATTATTTCACTTTTAGTTTTATTTGTAGTATGTAGTAGTAATGCTCAGAATCTACCTTATAGTGGTATTTTTTGGAATGATAGTTTACAGATTAACTTTGAAGGAGATAAGTTTAAAACTGATGTGAATCAGTCAGCAGGATATTAAATATTTAGAAAAGATAATAAAAAAAACTTCAAAAATTTAATGTCCATTTAATATCACGTGAGTATTATGTAAATAATAGAAAAATTATTTTTCCTAGAAAACAAAAATAAAATATTTTTTTGTATCAAAATAATTTCTTGAATGCCAAACAATATGAAGTATATTTTTACTGAGTTGAAATATAATTATTTCAAAATTAATTATTAAAAAGGAAATCGTATGATAAAACCTATAGTAATAGTTTCAATTGTTATCTTACTTGGACTTGGATATTTTGCATGGCAAAGTAATCAAGTATCAGATGTAAATAATACTGGGACAGAATCTCAAACAGAAGTAACTAATATTGTGAATGATTCATCAAATAATCTTGATGTGAAAATTGACGAAAACAAAAACAAAAGCCAGCTAATATGAGTTCAACCATATACTGGAGAACTCCCACCAATGCCAGATAAAAAACTCAATGATTCTACGCTTCTTTGAATTGATACTAATGCAAATGGAGTGAGAGATGATCTCGAAAGAGAAATCGTTGAGACTTATGGATCAGATAAAATGGTGGTAGAAGCATTTTTTGCATATGTGAGATCTAGATTGTTAGATTTATTAATTACTCAAGAAGGACGATTTACTGATGACCTCTATGAAGATAATATTTCTGTGAGATCAAGATTAAGCACATGATGTAGAGCAAAATACCTTAATGAATCTCTGTTTATTAATGATATTACGGAATTATATAATATTTCTCAAGAGTTTTCAAAATTGATATACAATACTAACTTTAGGAAAAAAATAAATAAAGAATTTTTCTCTAATCTAGATAATAAATTATTACTTTGATGATTAGTTTCAAAAGAAGAATGCGAAATTTTTTTTGAAAAATCAAAAAAAATTAAATTATATTAGGAGGTATTCATGAATTAAAAAGGTATATTAAAATTTACAACATTTTTTGTTTAACGCTCATGAAAAGAGGAAAAGATTATGAGTCGTATATTATATACAATTTTAGCAATACTATTTTCAACCTCACTTTTTGCAAAAGAAGTGAACAATTTTTACATTAATGGAATTAATAATACTAGAGAAAATGCAGAGGAGTCTCGATTAATTCTTGAACAATATTTTACTGATAAATATGGCCATGTGCTCAAAAATACTGCTGTTATATCAGCGTACAATGAATCAATGGGAACGTTTCCAGATTTAATTGAATCTGGTATCCAGAAGTATAATCTTGAAAACCTTGTTTCAGGTTTGTCCGGTGTTGGAATTATGACAGCATCAGCTGCTGAAAAAATTCTCATAGATGTAAGTAGTCAGTATCAAAGAGAATTATTAGCAAAATCTATTCATTTTTATTTATTATTAAATGATTTAGATTACAGGAATCAGATGTATGGATCTATCTTATACATTGATAACTCTGCTGATATTTTATTAACAGGTCCTGGAAGTACTTATCCACCACAAAATCTAACAATTGAACAAGTTCGCCAGTTTGATGAACTAGCTTTTTTATTAGATATTGGTATGTCATTAGAGGATTTAATTGAATTGAAGCTAATTATCGGAATTTCATCGAAATTCGAAAATTTAGCTGATAAGACAAAATTTTTTTATGATAATATGGGAGGATATATTGATCAACAAAGGGAAACTGAAACTGCTTTAAAGAATATAATATATCCGACAATAGTAAATGGAGGAGCTGTAAATATTATTGCTCATTCGCAAGGAAATTTTTTTGCGAATAAAGTTTTGAAGGATTTTGATATACCTCATGAGACTAGGTTGTTATCAGTTGGGAGTCCTTCTAAAGAATTACCTATTACTGGAGATTTTGTAAATCTACGTGAGGACCTTATTGTAAGGGCAACACAAGAAAATTTAGGATCCAACTATACAAATATTCCTGAAGATATTTGGGAAAATTTTATATATCGTGATGAGTGGCAATATAGAAATAGAAAAGTTATTAATAAATCTAGGCTAATTGTTGAAAGTTTTAATTTTAATAATGATTCTAAGGGGCATAATTTTGTAAAAGCTTACCTGAAATCTGGTTCACAAACTCGTGAAAAAATTTTAGATACATTTGCACATCATTATTTAGAAATGGGAGGTAATACAGTACCAAGAATAAACAATATTCAAGGAAATACTGTTTGTGAAAATCCATTAATTAATTTAGTTGGTGAAACACAAGCACTTAAGTATGATGTATTATTTTATGGTGATAAATGTTTGTTTTTCAGAGATGATTACTTAACCGTTCTTAATCTTGAAACTCATCTTATTGAATCTACATATGATGGTACATATTATTCTCCTGAACTTGAGGAATATAAAGTATTCCGTAAATATGTGAATAATCTTGCTATAGTTAAAGATAACCCTGGATTAGCATCTGAGTTTGCTGTGACACTCAACTCATCTGGTAACGTAGGTTGTACTGTTGCAGATAATTGTGTAAATGGAGAAATAACTACTGCTCAGCAATGTGAAAATATGTTTACTGCGTTGACAGGTGTAAATCCGAGTGTGATGAATGTAACAAAAACTGAAATCTCTTGGGATTATCCTAAGCGATGTAAATTTATCATAGGAGATTATTCAAAAATATTATTTTTTTATATAAATTCTGGAACATTAGAGTTTGATAAATTTTATGTTTTCACATCTGAAAATCCATCAACTAATGAAAAATTTTATATAGAGAATGTAGAGCCAACTACTTACAAAGTTGTAATTTTAGATTCAGAAGATAATTATATTAATGTGATTGGTGAAATATACACTTTGGAAGGAAATTTTGGATTTGTTTCTGGAGATAAGCTATATTTAGTTGGAGATGTTATTGATATAACTGTAAACTGGTTACAATTAGAAGATAGAAATAAAAAATTTATTATTTATATTTTACCATTTGGTGAGATATAAATAAACTAAAAACCGAAGCATACGCTTCGGTTTTTTCATATTTTCTTTACAAACTCATATATATCCATAATATATACGGGAATTAATTTTTAAAAATTATTATAGTGATTGAATCATCAAATACATCAAGTGTGTGAGTAGATAGAATGGTTACTCCAAAAGAAAGAACGGGAGATAATCAAAATATTTCAAAAAATATTCTCAGACCACAAAAATTATCAGATTATGTTGGGCAGGAATCAATGAAAAAACATTTGAGTGTTTCAATCTCAAGTGCAAAAATTAGAGAAAATTCTTTAGAACATATTTTATTCTATGGCCCTCCTGGTTTAGGGAAAACAACCATTAGTTCGATTATTTCTTCAGAAATGTGAACAAATATGAAATCTACTTCTGGTCCTGCTGTTGATAAACAATCAGATTTGGTGAGTATTTTATCAAATTTAGAAGAGGGAGATATTTTGTTTATTGATGAAATTCACAGACTCAGACCTCAAGTAGAAGAAATTTTATATACTGCGATGGAAGACTTTGAAATCGATATCATGGTTTGAAGTGGGACAGGAGCACAGAGTGTGAAATTGTCTCTTAAACCGTTCACCCTTATTTGAGCGACTACGAGACTTTCAGCACTTTCAAGTCCACTCAGAGATAGGTTTTGAAATGTTTTAAAACTTGATTTTTATAATCATAAAGATATCGCAAAAATTATTTCAAATAATTCTCACACGCTTGATTTAGGTTTATCAGATTCCACTATTGAATTAATTTCAAAAAAATCACGTGGAACTCCGAGAATTGCCAATAGATTATTAAAAATTGTGAGAGATTATAAAACGATTGGAAAAGATGTAGCACTTTTAGAAGTAATGGAAGAAATTTTTCAAGATATTTGAATTGATGAACTTGGATTAGATTATTTAGATAGAAAATATTTAGAAAATATTTTGAGAAAATTTGCAGGATGACCGGTTGGGTTAAATACTTTGGCTTCCACTTTATGAGAAGAAGAAGGGACTCTAGAAGATGTAGTAGAACCGTATTTATTACAAATTGGGTTTATAGAAAGAACTCCAAGAGGGAGAAAAATAACTCTTGCAGGTGAAAAGCATATTTTATCACTTTCTTAATAATATGAATCAAACAGTTTATACACTCGATACAGGTTTAGAAAAAATTTATGAAATGATTGATACTCTTTATATTCCTGATAGAGGACCATTTATAGTATTAGTGGCTTGATGAACGGCTTCTGGAAAAACATCACGTGTAGCAGAAAAAATAAATGAACATTTTGACGATGCACAAATTATTTCTATGGATAATTATTATCGTGGACATAATTTTATGGATGAACAAAAAAAGTTATGAAATAATTTAAATTGGGATCAACCTGAAGCAATTAATTTAGAATTATTTTATCAACACCTGAGTGAATTAAAAAAATGAAATACTATTTTTACTCCAGAATATGACTTCAAAACTGAACCAGTATTTGATGCTATAGAAATAAAACCATCTAAAATAATTATTATAGAAGGGCTTTTTGCTTTAGAAGATTCTATTTCACAACTTTGAAATTTTAATATATTTGTTGATATTTGAGCGCATGGTCAAATAATGAGAAGGATTTTTAGAGATATTCAAAGAACCTGAGAAAAACCACAAGATATTATGGAATATTTTCTTGAAACGGTAGAACCAATGCATATGAAGTACGTGCTTCCAACGAAAAAAAATGCAAATATTGTTATAACAAACGAATATAATCCTGAAATTGAATCACAAAATTCTTGAGTGAATGAAATTGATTTTAAAATAGAATTAAAGCATTTTAATATAGATGATTTTGAAGAAGCAATTTATAAACTCTGAGGAACATATTTGTGAGAAGTTGAGCATAATGATAGATATTTTTATACAAATATTTCTCAGCAACAACACGAAGATGAAGTTATAAAAATCAGGAAAATAGACACTCAAAAAATGATTTTGTCATATAAATGACCAATAACTAAAGATCAAGAATTTGAAGATAGAGCCGTTATGAGATTTTTTATAGACGAAGAAGTATATCAATTATTTAAAACTGTCTACTCTCAAAGAATTAAAGAATTGCATAAATTTAGAAAAAATTATTTTTTAGGATGAGTATTAGTTTCTTTTGATGTCTTTACAAATGGAAGAAAATTTATAGATTGTAAGTATGAAAAAGGTCAAAGTATAGGAATTTTATATGAATTATTTGATATATTACAAATAGATCATAAAAATAAATTTACAGACCATTATTTAAAAATAGTGTAAATATGATTTGGCAAACAAAGCAGTGGTGAAAAATGTTAGAAAAAAGTCTTCAAGTTGAAAAAATAATTCAATTTGAGGGTATTTTTATTGAAAAACGTAGTATCTGACTATGACAATTTTGATTATTTGTATTAGGAATTGAAGATTCTATTTGAGATAAAATATCAAAAAAATTACAAGAACTCTGTAAAAATGAAAATTGTGTATTTATTCAAATAGAAAGTAATAGCTATCACCAAAAATCAATACAAGTTGATAGATTTGAAGAATGAGAATACAAAAAATTTATTACTCCATATACAGCAATTATAGATTTGGAACTGAGCGAAGAAGAAATTTTAGCGAATATGAAGCCAAAATGAAGATATAATATAAAAGTTGCTGAAAAAAAATGAATCATCGTACATAAAGTTGAAAAAACAGATGAAAATATAAAAAAATATTTTAATATCATGAAAGAAACAACTTCCAGAGATAATTTTTCTGGAAATACCTTGGAGTATTATAAAATATTTTTACAAACTTTAAAAAATTCAGAATTATTTTTAGCGTATAAAGATGAAGAAGTAGTAGCAGGAGGAATTTTTATTTTTCAAGATTCTCAAGCGATTTATTATTATTGAGCATCCACATCACAAAAAAAATATAGAAATATGATGGCACCATATTTACTCCAATGGAACGCTATTATCGAAGCTAAATCAAGAAATTGTAAAGTATATGATTTTTTATGAGTTGCTTGACCAGAAGAAAAAAATTCTCCGTTAGAATGAGTAACAAGTTTTAAATCAAAACTCACTAAAAATATACAAAAAATCTCCACGAGTTTCATTTGTATAAACAAGAGATTTCACTATACTGTGCTTGTTTTAAGAAAAAAAATAAAAAAAATATTATTTAAAAAATAAAAATAATTTTTATGTTAGATATAAAAATAATCAGAGAAAAACCTGAAATGGTTCAGGATATTATTGAAAAAAGAAATCTTACACTTGATGTACAAGCATTTCTTCAACTTGATCAAAAAAAGAGAGATCTTATCGTAAAAACTGACGAATTAAGAACACTAAAAAATAAAGTTTCAAAAGAAATTCCAACTCTTTGAAACGATGAAAAACCAGCAAAAATTGCTGAAATGAAAAAAGTTTGAGAAGATTTAAAAATTCTAGAAGAAGAACAAAATAGTATCAATGCTCAATGGAATCAAGAATACTATAAATTTCCAAATTTATTAGATCCAACTGCGGCAATCGGAAATACAGATGAAGATAATTCAAGAGAATATTACTCATGAGATAAACCAGAATTTGATTTTCCAATCAAAGCGCATTATGAAATTTGAGAAAAAAAAGGATGGATTGATATCGAAAAAGGTTCTGAAATATCAGGTTCACGTTTTTGGTATTTAAAATGAGATTTAGTATTATTACAACTTGCTCTTCAAAATTACGCAGTATCTAAACTCACAGCAAAAGGATTTTCACCTATGCTTCCACCAGTTTTAGTAAGAGAAAAAGCTATGTTTGGTACTGGTTTTTTCCCAGTTGATGAAGATGGTATTTATCAAGTAAACCCAGGAGAAGATGATTTATATCTTGTTGGTACTTCAGAAGTTCCAGTGACTTCATATCATTCAGGACAAACGCTTGATTTAGAAAATCCTATCATGTATGCAGGAATCAGTCCATGTTTTAGAAGAGAAGCTGGTTCAGCTTGAAAAGATACCAGAGGTATTTTAAGAGGACATCAATTTGATAAAGTTGAAATGGTTACTTTTTGTAGACCTGAAGATTCACAAAAAATGCATGATTTTATGGTAGAGATAGAAGAAGATATTTGGAAATCTCTTGGAATCCCATTTCAAAAAATGAATGTATGTAGTGGAGATCTAGGAAATCCTGCTATGAAAAAATTTGACCTAGAAGCTTGGATGCCAGCTCAAGATGCATACAGAGAAGTAACAAGTTGTTCAAATGTATGAGAATTTCAATCAAGAAGACTTGGTATAAAATGTAAAGATTCATCAGGAAATACTCAATTTGCTCATACTCTAAATGGTACAGTAATAGCAATGGGGAGATGTTTAATCTCAATTATTGAAAACTATCAAACAGCTGAATGAAATGTAAAAATTCCTGAAGTTTTAGTTCCATTTATGGGTGGAAAAACAGAAATTTAATCGATTATATTTTTCATAAAAAAGACTATTTTTCCTTAAGGTTATCTTTAGGTTTATTATGCGCAAACTCGTATAAAAAAATAGTACAAAAATTGTTTGAAAAAGTAGACTTTTTAACTAAAATGTTAAAAAGTCTTTTTGTTTTACTTCCTCAACTGAAAATACTCATATGAAATATACTAAATTTCAAAGATATTTATCGTTCATCACTCTATTTTTCTTTTTGTTTTCAACAACAATACATTTTCCTCTTCCAAATGTAAATGTATTTGCAGATGATAATGATCAAAAAAATATTGTTTCTCTTATTGTTGAGGAAAATACCTATAAATCAATTTCTGGTTGAGTAAAAAAATATGCTGAAAATATATCAAAAGCATTAGGAAATACTCAAGTGGTTATTTTTCCTACACCTTTTACGACTCCAGCATATGATATTGCATCATTAAACGAATCTTTATATAATCAAGGGTTAGAAAAATTTTGAAAATCTAAAAATTGAAAACTTATAGGAACTGTTTTAATAGGGAAATTAGATATTCCAATTGTGCATGAAAATACAGATTCTCAAAAATCCATTGTACCGTATGTAGATTTTGAAGATAAATTTTTTACCTATAATCACCAAACAGGTAGATTTGAAAAAAATGAAAAGAACAATAATGGAATCTCTGCAGAAATCTGGCATGGAGTTATAAATCCAAATCAGTGAGAAAATCCAGAAGATGATATTAAATTACTCAATGAATATTTTGAAAAGAATAATGATTTTTATACTGGGCAATGAGAATTTAGCGCAGATAAAATTTTACTCAATGGAAATCATGAAGATAATCTAGATGAAGATTATAAACCATATGTTTTTTACTTTGATCAGCTGAGAGAATTTCAAGCTAGTAGTTTAGAAAATTATAATGCCTACAATACTTTTTTAAATTATAAAGAAGATATTGTTTATCAAAGATATACAAAAAAATTAGCTGAAACAATCCAAAAAGAAGTTCTTGGTTCTCATGAAGAAAGTGTTGAAGATTTAGCTGAAATTTTTTGAGATGAATTTTCAGGAGATAAATTATTGCAATCAGCTGAATTAGATTCTGCAGTACCAGATATCCAAACAAGACATATTATAAATAAAACTACTAAAAAGTTTGTAGAAATATTTTCAAAATGATCTATCTGAGAATTAAGAAAAAATGTTTATAATGCCGGGAGGTATAATTATAATGGAAATGATGTAAATGTAGATTTTATACCATATTTAGTAACTCTATTAGATTCTGTAAATGATGAGATAGTAAAAGAGGCTATTGTTGACTTAGAAAAAAAGATAGATGAAAAAGTAGAAACACAATTACAAAAAGATATTTATATTCCATATAAAATAGAAGAGTCTAAAAGTAGATACGGTAAATCTTATACTGATGTATATGTAAATCTGCTATATTGAAAATCTCCTCAAAATATTACAAATGTATCTGAATGTACTCCATATTATTGACAATCATGATCTGGGCAATTAGTATTTGCTAATAGAGGTCTCAATACTCAAAATATTGATATTGATATGGATTTTCTTTCTCAATTAGATGAATCTCTTGATTCAACGAGATGTTTAGCAAATGTCCAAAATGGACTGACTACATCTAATATTTATGGTGGAAATACTCCAATTAATATTGATGCTGATAAAACAAGTGATAATTGATTAACACTAGACTCACATAATAAAAATAATTCACTAGTAGAAATTTCAGATCTAAAATGATCCAGTCTTACCACTGCTGCTTTTGATGCTCCAAGTTATTCTCAATGTCTACAATCAAATTACTATTCTTATACACTTCATGAAGTAGATGATAGATTCTCTAGCCCAGATGTATACTATCAACTTCCTGCTTTAGGAATCTTACCAAATAAAGGTCAATTTGACTGTAGAGTGAGTCCAAGAAAAATTTCTGACTCAAATACATACGAATCACTTAGTGCTCGTGGTTTATGTACTGGTACAACTTGTGTGGATGGTAAAAAAAGATATTATTTTAAAAAAATATCTTCAGCATATCAACATAAACAGCCAACTCTCGAAACTATTAAACAACAAATTCAATATGGTTTAACACCAAACTTGCCAGTTGATGAAAATAGATATGTTGATTTTAAAAATACTTCAGATGAATATCAAAAAATTGAGTATCCTGCTTTATATAGATTCCCTTTTAATGAAGATGATCAAGAGCAATGAGAGTACTCTATTGATCAAGTAGATGAAGCGTTAAAAAATTACTTTATCAGTAATGAAGAAAATTTCTGAGATTTAGATTTGTATAATTATTTACAATCTAAACCAGAAAAAACTCTTATTATTGGTGAAGATGAAAGAATTTTAAAATATTATGATTCACTCGTTTTTGCTGTTTATTGGTCAAACTTAAATTCTGCATCTGCGAAGTATCAATTCATTTTAGAAAATTATTTATGAGATGAATTTCAAGCGAGAGAGGATTGAGAACAAGAAACGTATTTTCACCTTCCTAAATCTAAAAAACAATATGAAATAGCATATATGTGAGCTCCAGGTGATGGAACTTCTATGCATATTCAATTGAATCCAGAAGCAAAATGAGAAAATCCTTATGCTGATATTATTCAAAAAAATGCTGCTTTACAGTCTCAATTACTATGAAAAAATATCTGAGCTTCTCAAAAAAATCAATACGATAATAATTTTAAATGTGCTCCACCAGAATGAGTACCAATTTTTGAATGGCTCCCTGCTGTAGTTTGTTGGATTGATAACGTGTTACCACCAACTATAAGTGTCTCTGATAGTACTTGTGGTACGACGGTTTCTCTACTCACCCAAGATCAACAAGATTTCTTAGCTCAATGTAATTGAGATGAAGACAAAAATGGTGTAAATGACTGTTTAGAAAAATCTTTAGAATCAGGAGAAATTCAAATAAGTTCAGAAAATTCGAGTTATTATATAAATCAACCTGGTAAACTTCATGTACAATTATTGGATTCAAATAATAATCCAATTGTCTATAATAATTCGAGTGAAGTAAACTTTAAACTCGTAAAAGTTGAAATCCCAAAAGATGAAAATATAGAATTTACTTCATCAAATACATCTGTTATTTACACTTGAGGTGAAATAAATAAAGAAGTAAAAAAATATATTTCCTTTACTCCAACGACTCAAAGAGTAAATAAGTGATCAGCACAAAGTATTTTTGCAACAACTTGAAAGGAAGCAAATTATTATTTTCAAGCTGAAGTAAATCTTAAAGATGATAAAAATGCAGCTGTAGTATTGAAAAACTCTGAAATTATAAAAGTTGAAGTGAGAGCTGATAAGATGTATACAAGTGTTTCTACTTTACAAAAAAATAATCAATGAGATATTCAAAATATTTTATCTGATGAAAATATTGTTGTACATAATGATTCACAAATTTTTCTTATTGATTCTCAAAGAGCTAAAATTGATGATCTAAAAAATATTATTTATTCTGAAAATAATATAGAAAACAAAACTATAATTAATTTAGAACAAAAAAATAAAAATTGAGTACAAAGAAATATTTCGTATCCAATTGTTGTTAAAGCTATTAATTCTAGACAAGAATTATTATTTGAAGAAAAATTTGAATATAGTAACTTTGAACGTTTTACTAAACTTCCAGGTATAACTCAAGCATGAGAAATTACATTTGAAATAATAGACAATAGTGGACAAAAAATAGAAACAAAATTATTTTTTCAACCAGATGTTGCCTCAAAAATTGATACTAAAATAGGTTCAAATATTCTTGAGTCTAACGGAGCCGTTACTACAAATGTAATAACTCTATTAGATAAATTTTGAAATCCATTAGTATGAGAAAGACTCACTATTGAATCTTCTATCGAATGAAATTCTATTGGTTTTGTTTCATCAAATACAGATACTCTCACAGCTAATGTAGTTGAGTGATATCAACTATTACGTTTAGAATCTCTCAATAAAACAGGAATTTCAAATCTAAAAATAGTTGTTAGAGATGATGCTAATAAAAAATTATTAGAAACAACTCAACAAATTAGAGTAGTTGATACTATTGATATTTCAGTCACAAAACCTGAAATGAAAGTTTGATGAAATACATATACTCTTGATATAAAAGTTTGAGACTCTAGTGCGTTTGAAAACTTTAATTCTCGTGTATACTTTAATATTTCTGATATTTATGCTTGAGTTTCACAACCTTATTTTGACATTGTAAATGGAAGAGCTTCTATCGATTTAGTTACTTCTACATTGGCAAATAAAAGTGTACCTATTGAAATTCAAATTGAGTGATTAAAAACTATATTTACGGATGAAGTTGAAATTCTTCATGAAGAACCAAAATATTTACAATTAGGATCATCAGGTGAATGAATAGAAGCAAATTGACAAGCAACACAAATACAAGCGTTTATCAAAGATGAATTTTGAAATATTGCTTATAGTCTCAATTCTGGAAATGTGAACATGGAAGTAGCTGAAGATTTTCAAAAATTTCTGTCTCCTAGTAATGCTCAAATTACAGGAGGGATTGCATTATTAGAACCAGAAACATCTTCTACACCTTGAATAGCGTATTATAAAGCTTCGTACTGAGATATGGAAGCTGCTGGTATGATTCAAACTTATTTTCATTGGAATGGTGAAAGTATTTCAAATGGGGAATATAATGCATTATATACAACACTTTTGTGATCATCGTATGCTGATGTGACTCAAAAAGATTATTTAGCAAAATCATTATTATTTAATAGAGATAATCGTTCACTTGCAGTGACAGGTTTACTTAATTCTCCAAATAAATATTCTGATATTGTAAAAGTTGAGCATGCAGGAGCTATTAGAAATATTTCTAATCAGCAAGACCTTTCTACTGATATTACACTTTCAGCTGAAATAGAATCTGGAAAATTTGTTGTTAATGTGAGAAATATTGCTATGTGAGATTATGTAGGAAAAATAACTCCAAATTTCATAGAAACAGCAGAATTATTTTTATGTAATGCAACAAATGGAGATTTTTCTACTTGTTTAGACGAAGAAAAAAACTCTATCATGCTACAATCTCAAAATAATGAAATAGAAGTTTTTAAAGATAACTCATCATTATTTTTAGAAAATAAATATTGAGAAAAAATATTCCAAGTTGATGAAAATGGGTCTATGGAATCTTCACTATGAATATATTTTGATATTGTCGATAATGGACAAAAATATTTACAAGTAAATATAACTTCTACTCAATGAGTTTTAGGATCTTTTGCATATGTATTTAAAGATTCTAAAGTTATTACAACACGTATGAGTCAATCAAGAATTGATGATATTCAAAATAATATATTGATTGAGTTATCTGATGAATTATATGCAGCTCGTAACGAATATGGTGATAGAAATTATAATAAAGTAATTTATTATAATGACCCATTTGAAAGTAAAAGTGGATGAAATTCTATGTGAGATGGAAGTTTTCAATGATATGAAAGTTTTCATGAAGAAGCTTGAGTAGGTTGGGGATGATCAAATAAAACTTTATTAAGTTTTGCCGCTGGTGAATCAGTTTGAAATTCGTCAAAGCCATTTCAATCACTCGGAGTTGTAAATCTATGAGATCCTGTTTTACAACTTAAAAAAATTCAAAGAGAATTACCAAAAGCCCCAGATGACGTAATGCGTAATTATGATTCTACTATCTGAAAATTAATTTCAGATGATCCAAATATGGAAAATTTTCAACTATTTGATTACAATAATGATGATAAAACAGATGTATTAATTATCTGACGTGATAAATATCTGAATGTTTTAGAAAATATATGAAATTCTCAAAATATTTCTTTTAATAGGGGTAGTATATGAAATGTATTTGATCTTTGAAATCCTCAACATGTCGTTGCTGGAGATTTTTGATGAGATTGATACGATGATATATTCTTTGTAAATAATCAAGGAGAACCTTTTATTCTTTCTAATGTACAATGAGACTTTCAGCGTGGAAGTTTATTACTCCAATTTGGAAAACTTGATGGAGTACAAGAAGTAAAAGTCATGGATATGGATGATGATAATTTTGATGATATTATTATATTAGATAAATTATGAAAAATTATTATTTATTATGGTTGAGTAACTCAATCAAAAGAATTATTTTGATTTACACAACACGGAGGAATAAATATTGTAGATGAAAATATTCAAGCGCAACTATCAGTTTTAGAGAATAAATTAATTATAACTCCTAAATTTGATGAAGTAGAATATGATGTTTGAAATATTTATCCTATTGCTGGAAAAAAATTAAATCTATGATTTTGTAGTTCACTTAATAACTGTAGTTTTAATAATTCTACATATTTTGGTTTACAAAATGTTACAGAAGAATTTTCATCAAAACAAACACAAAATGAAATAAATATTTACTCAAATGATTCAATTATTTTTTGAGTAAATCAAAATGCTCAATTTACAAAAAGTCACAATACTACGTTTAAAATAATAAATGATAGTTCTACAAATGGTTTAGAATTTGAAATTTATTATAAAAATATTTATGTAACTAAATGAGTATATTATTTTGATACTATTATTACTCAACATGATAAGATATACGAATTAGAACAAACAGAAAATACAAATAATATTTTTGTAGTTGATGGAGATAATAATTTTGAAATATCAAAAAAACCAGCTAACGGTTGGTTGTTGAGTTATAATGATAATTTACCAGTTTTTGATAAAAAAGTAATTGCTCAAGTAGAGTTACCAGATATTACAAATTCAACCCGTAGTGATAATGGAGCTTTATATTTTGAATGATTACCAGCACCTGAAGAGACAGGGGATATGTCAGATTTCATATTAGAATCTGAAGAATTTATGGATGCGATTAAACAAAATGTTGATGCACTTGCTGAAAAACCAGGTGAAAAGGTAAATACAAGTGGTTTAACAAATCTTATCTATACACCTGTTGCATATCAAACATGAGCTTGAGCATGAGGTTCTCAATGAATTATTGATTCTGTTTTTGAAAACGATCAAGTAGATACTTGAGGAGCAAAAGGTTCATTAGAAAAACTTATATGAGAAAGAGATGTCTATCTTTCGTACCCAGAAACTACAAAACAAAGTTCAACAACAAATTTTATTCGTAGTGAATATGCTCAATCTGTATGAGTTGATGTTATTAAAAATTATAATGGATCAATTTATAATCCTTCATTAAATTTTGATGTTACTATTACAAATAACTCTGGAAAAAAATTATCTTGATTTACTTATGTAGAAAGTATATTAAATCCATTTATATTTGATAGTTCATCAGTAAATATATCAAATAAACAAGCTAAAATAAGTTTTGATACTCCTTGATATGATTTTATGATACAAGGTGTTGATTTAGCTGTTGGTGAAAGTATGAGTATACAAGCTACATTAAAAGTACCAGAAATAACTCTCGGTACTCTTGAATTATGATACTTTGAAACAGATGTTGATGGAGTAATAGATGATAGCTTTTGAGATATTATTTATAAGTCGAGTAATCAAAGTTGTTCACAAGCAGTTCAGGCATTTTATTCTTGTGAAACCAAGAGTAAAGGCCTTATTACGAGAAATGATTGTGTTGAATTCTGAGAAGATAGATATTATTCAAAAGCTCAAGAAAAAATTCCTTCTTGTGATGAAGAAAAAATAGAACTTCCTGAGGAAATAAATACACCTAGTGATTCCAATTGAAATGGTGTGCCAGATTACATTGAAGAATTATCTTGAGGAAATAATCAAGCTTTAGCTGATTATTCTAAAGAAGCTTTAGATAATATTCAAAAAGATAGTGATAATGATGGTGTACCAGATTATGAAGATAACACAAGGTCAGATAAAGACTTGTTATCAAATCTTGATGAGATTAATGAAAATATTGATCACGTTGTTACATGAGTAGATAATATAATTCAGTGATTGAGCTGTGGATTTGGTGGATGAGGATGTATTGCTACTCCACTTAACTGGGCACCACTAGCTCCAGGTTGAGATCCTACTTTATTTTGATTTCCTATTGGAGATGGCTTAAGAGTTTGAGAATGACTTCCTGTTTTTTCAGCTCTTACATGGATGCAGTATGGTCCTATATGTGGTCCAGCTGTTTGGCCAGTAAGTCCTTTAAGTGAAGGATGTGCAGGTGTTTGAGCATGATGATATTTATGAGTGGATAGTCCATCAAATTTTTTCCGTTTGTTTGTAACTCCTACATTGACATGATGAATGTGAGTTGCTGCATGTTTTGGATGACCAGCAAGAATTGCAGGTTATTCAAATATGCCATGATTACATCCACTTATGCCAGGAGGGAACTGTATAGTAACAGCAATGCCTTTAGCTAGTTGTTCGAGTGATGGTTCTAACGGAGATCCAGCATCTGTATGATTTTCTCAATGAAATACTGGATGAACTCAATTATTTAATGCTAATTGTGACTCATGAGGGAATCAAGCGTTAGAACTTGATAAAGAGTTAGTAGAAGAATACATGAAATATCAAAAAACATGAGTGAAATCACAAAAGTTTGAAGAGTTATTTAAAAAATCTTTTACACAACTATCTCAACCAAATTCTTTGAATTGATCAAATATAATTAATAGACCACTGATAGAAATTTGAGGACAATCTTTAGATAATCAATTAGAAGTAAATTTAGATTTTTCTTCTATGAAATCTTGAAATTTTGAAGATATTATTCAAATAAAAAATAGAAGAATATCAGCATTTCCAGATTTCCTTATGTGATGGGTAACCCGTCAAATAGAAGAAATTGTTACAAAATTAACAGATTTTCCTACCGTATTTATTATTCTTCCAGATTTTTCATGAGTATTAGACTTTTGAGATTCACAAGCAGAAGATATGAATGATATTATTTCAGCTGATGAAAATTTATCTCGTTTAGTTTGATCTGAGAATATTAATTCTGCAAATTCTTGAATTAAAGAAGCATATACTTTTTTAGCAAATATTCCCTTAGTTAAATTAGAACAAGAAAATATTTCCATTGATGTGCCTTGGATTTCAGGAACAGAATTAGATGCTACTATTGAAAAACGGTCAGCTACCATAGATCAATGGTCTGCTGAACTTGATAGAGCAAAAAAAGCATGGTCATTTTGATTAGCTTGTGATGCCTGAGATACTCAATGTGAAGAAGAAAATGATATTGCCAATAATTATGTTGTGAGAGTTGAGTCATTAATTTGATCACTCGAACAAAACTTAGAAGTAATTGAATCATATAAATCACTTCCAAAAGATTTATGAAATTTAGTGAGAAAAAAAGAAGATTATTTAGAACAAATTTTATGTAATGTAGAAGCTATTTCTGAAATTTTAGGTTGATGGATTGGGAGAAATGGAGAAAGGTTTAAAGCGTGGGTAGAATTATATATTCTTATAAAAGCTGTACTAAAATCTTGGCAATTACTTATAGATGTATTTGTTGATTATGAAGCAGAGTGTCATGAATGTAAAAATGAAAGATGAGATTTGATGACATTTATTTGGAAACTTATTTCAGCTGTAATACCTGATATTCCAGTTATTCAATTTCCTAAATGGCCAGATATTATTATTGATTTGCATAATATTCGAGCGTGACTGACTATTTCTCTTCCAGAATTTACTTTTGGAACTCGCCCTATGGTTCTTCCAAATTTACCAAATTTATATCTTCCAGATACTCCAAATTTAGCTATAAATTTACCAGAACTTCCAGTATTACCGAGAATTACTATTCCGGAATTACCAGATTTACCAGGATTGCCAACCGTTGAGTTACCAAACTTACCACCACCACCAACACTTCCTAAAATGTTTGCTCAACTTGAAGGTATTTTAGAAATACTTAAAGCTATTACAAAAGCTATGTGTATTTTAAAAACTTCACCATTTGTTCCTGAATGGAGAGCAGGAGATCAAATTGCTTTCCTTACAGAAAGACAATGATATCTTCCAATGGATTTCTTAGATATATCGCTACCTCAATTTTCATTTCCTTTTGTGGACGCTATTGAAGTGACAAGTTATGTGAATTTAGAATTTGAAACTGATTTTGTTACTCAACTAGCTCGTCAAGTGACTATGCCACTGACTACTTTTAGTAATGATTTCACACAAATACTGAATCTAGGAGTGAATGATTTAGATTTCAGAAATATTCCAGCTCAAGTAGAAATAAATGTCTGAGCTGATGGAGTCGAATGACAAGTTGGTTTAGATAATACAAATATTTATAATTTTGTCAGTTATATAGCCGGAGGTATTTCTCAATGAGTAAATTATTTAGATACTCAAAAAGATCTAACGGTAAGTAATCAAGAATTTAAACAATTAGTTGCTCATTCTTTAAGTTGAGAAACATTTGCTGCACATCCAAAATATGGAGAGTTTAAAAATCTCTGGGACGAAGTTTTTGAATATAATTATGAAGCTGAAAATGCATTTATTGCAGATCTACAAAAAAATAATTTTGAAAAATTTGATACTTTAGAAAATATTTTACATACAGAAATTTTGAGAAATAAAGAATTTATGAAAAATTTAGATGAACATCTAAAACCTTCATTTATTCAAAAAGTTTCAGAAAAAAATAATTCACAGGTAGATGTTTATAACCAACAATTAGAAAAATTTAATCAAAAATTTTATGATTCTGTTGTAGAATTAACTGATAATAAACCGGACCCAAAAGTTGAAGAACTTAAAAAATCTGGTGAAAAACTCACTCAAAGAGTTTCTACTCCACTACAAGCATATAGCAAATATCTAGATGAAACACCAATGTTTGCCAATCAAACAAACGGAGTTTCTTCAAGTTCTACGAATAAGTGTTATGCGCAAACTCAATCTGAATATAGATATGAATACAAAGGTTTGTATGCAGTAGAAAAATATCAAGATACAAGTTATTCTTATAATCTATTTGATTATAAAGATGAACTTGATTGAAATGAAATCATGAAAACGAATGATTTTGATAACGATGGAGATGAAGACTATATAATTGAATATAGAGGAAAAATATATCTTAAAGAAAATTTATCAATACAAAAAAATACTTCTAAAGATTATGAAGTACTGACTATTTGATCTTCAAGTAATATATTTTACAATTCGGATATATATTATTGAGCTGTTGAAAATTTTAGAGAATGAAATATTGATAGCAATAAAATAAATGCAAAATTTGATGCTTCGACTCAAACAGATATATTTAATTATAGAATGACTCTAAATAATAAAATTAATAGATCAGATTCAACAGATGCTATAGTAGATGCTTTTAGTAATATAGAAGATCAAACACTGCAAGTTGAAAATGAAATATTTAGTAGTCATAAAAATCTTGCCGTTATAAAAAATCTTGGTCATTTAAAATACATAGAACTCACAACAAAAGAAATGAAAAATATCAAAGATGATATTAAAAATGGAAATGTTGTTTCACTTTCAAAAGCGACTAAGATTTATGCTTGAGATAGTACTTCACGTATTTGATATGTGACTGAAGATAATAATGAAATACAAAATTTATTGATTCCTAAACATTCTCATATTGTTTTAAAAGAATCGATAAAAGTTGTTGAAGTTACACAAGCAGCATATATTCAATGAAGATATGATATAACACTCAAATGAGAACAAATTAGAGCGTATAGAGGACTACCAATATTTGATGGAGCATATATGAACTATGTATGAAGAAATATTACTCCACCAAGAGGAAATACGTATATTGATATTGAATATTTTGATTGAACTCAAGCTCTTGTGAATTTTAATTTCATCAATGAATATTGGTTATATGATTTATGAAATTCAAGCCAAGATTTTGCAATTACTTTGAGTACAAAAAATGATTTTAAATATGCTTATATTCAATCATTTAAAGAATGAATATTTTCAAGTGCTTCAAATCAAATTGTTGTATCTCCACAAATTCAAGCTGATAGCTATGCTCCAGTATTTTATATGTGAGAATTAAAAATCCCTGTATATCAATCAAGAATAGTAGATCTCACAGATTTAGTATACGAAGATAGTTGATTGGCTGGAATAAAAGATATTGTAATAAATATGAATCCAGAGGATGAAAATACAAATGAAATTATTCCAGATTATAAAATTATTCATACGAATGAAACACTCAAAGTAGTATTTTGACCATATGATGAACTTTTTAGTAGAGAAATTTCTTTTGAATTTACAGATGTGAATGGAAATATATCAAATTATTTAATTCCAT
This sequence comes from uncultured Patescibacteria group bacterium, assembly GCA_963926055.1. Taxonomy (GTDB): domain Bacteria; phylum Patescibacteriota; class Gracilibacteria; order BD1-5; family UBA6164; genus CAJXJP01. Next base: position 153,176 of record CAWUVK010000003.1, read on the forward strand.
TTGAAGTATATGCTCCAAATCCTGAAATTCAATGAATTGAAGATAATCAAATTTATGGAAATATAGATGAAAATTTATCTGAACAACCAGTGAGTTTTTATCGTTATAGATCATGAGAAGTTTCTAAACTAGAATGACTCGATGGACAAGAATTTGCTTGGACAGATGTATGAAATTATAATCTAGATTTATGAAATCAGACTTCTTGATTAGAAGTTATGTATGGAAATACTTTGATAGCATTTATTAATGAAATAACTGGTTTGATTGAGAAAAAAGATTTTTCTACACAAATTAGAGTTCTTTCATCAAATGATAGTAAAAATGACAATTATTATCCAAAAATAGAAATAATAAAAAATGGTCAAACGCTCTATTATCAATATCTAGAAATGAAAAATGCTGATATTGAAATAGTTGAAAATTTTACAAATGTATCAGATGGAAATATTTGAGTAAAATTTTTAAATACAGCAAAATATAGCTACCAACTTATTCCAAATACGTTGGATTATAATCCTTGATCATTAGTGATTTACGATTCTTCTGATGAACAAAAACAACCATTGTTTGTTGTTTTCCCAGATGGTAGAATACAAACACTGAATAATAATTATGTATTAGAATACGATAGTTATGAAAATTTTATTAAAATTCGTTTAGTTGATGCTCGTGATAATATAAATATTGCTGAGCTAATCTACGCATTAAATGGATGATATATTATAGAATAAAAAAAAGTTTCCCGGGAATATTCCAGGGAAACTTTTTTTATTACTTCATTCTGTAATTCAACTCATAATAACTACGAACTAAAAGATATTTTACCAAAATATCTTTTTTACTCAGATAATCTTGATTTTTATTTTCCATGTATTTCGCTGTGAGAGAATAGAGTCTTTGTAAAGTCTCTCTATCTTTTTTGAGTAATGCATTGGTAAATATTTTATCAATTTTTGTATGAATATCAGCTCAATAAAATACTCAAACTTCATAACGAGTTAGAACTAATTCTTTTTCTAATGCATTTTGATCAATCGTATCAGCATAACTTTGTGAGGTGAATAATATTCCAAAAGTGAGAAATAATGTTATAATTATTTTTTTCATAGAATTTATTTTAAAAATTACATAAATATATATTACAATATATTAAAAAATTAGCAAGAAAAAAAATATGAGCCGAGGCTCATATTTTTTAATATAATAATTCATTTAATGGAGCAGTTTTTTCTGGTTTTTTAATATCTTGAGGAGCATATTTAATAGTTCCTGTATTTTCAAAATTCATTTCTGCTGCTTTTGATTCTCATAAAAATACTTCTAAAAACATTTTTATATCAGTTTTATTATTTGTATAATCAAAGATTACATCATAATTTATAACTGGTGTTCCTTCATTTTGAGAGTTGTCATAATTTTCCCAATTATTTGTATCATGAATAAAAATACCTTCATTTTTTAATTGGCTTAATCCAGCTCAAACTTCATATCTATCATCATCTATTCAGTCATCTTGAATTAATTTATCTTCCCAAGAACCAACTTTTTCTAAACAAGTAGAAATACTATAAATTTGATTTTCAATACCATTTTGATCATCAGCTACTTCGTATTTTATTCCATATTTACATCCATCAATTATTTTTCCTGTAAATTCATCTTTTGGAAAATCTGGTAAATACATAGAAGTTTTTTCTTCAAATTCTTCATAACTTGGATATTGTGCATTATCTTGATATGATTGTTCTAGGGCCATTTGTACAGCTCTTATATTATTAATTCTACTACTATTTCTTGATTTTTTAATTTGTGAATTAATATTGAGAGATTCGTTTAATGTGAAAATATTTTTAATATCTCCTGTTTCTCCAGAATATTTCCCGTTTGTTTCTACTTGAAGCATTAATTCTTCGTCCATGTTTTTGATAAACATTTCTCCATTTATATTTCCATTTGAAATTCCGTATTGTGTTTCAAAAAGAGTAACTATATCTCCATAATTTACTCTTTCCCATGTTTGGTAATCGTAATCGTATGGTTGAGTAGAAAGTTTTGAATTCAAGTCCATTTCATAAAAATAATGATCATCTGAGTTATATTTACTATCAAAATTGAGAGTGAAAGTTGTATCAGAATATTCTTCATATGCATCAATATTGAGTACAATTTGAGGAAGATCAAATATAAAATTACCTCCTAGGATTTCTTTTTCTTTTTGATTATACGAAAAATCTCAATTCATAGATTCTAAATCGTTTGAATAATCCATTTCTCATTGAATATTCATTTTGAATTCTGCTTTTACTTCTTTTCCTATGATTTCCCAGTTATCATCATAATTATTTGAAATTTCTTGTACACTGAAATTTCCTGAAATTTTTCTATTGTTTAGAGTAAATTCACTAGAAATAATTTCATACTCTCATAAAGATTTTGCATTAAAATCTATAGTTTGAAAATTATTATTTTTATCTAATGAAGACGAAAATTCTGAATGAAAATTTAAATCTTTTACACTAAATAGAGCATTTAAAGAATTATTTTTTTCGTATTTTAGACTGATTTTATCTCCAGGGTATTCTTCTTGATTTGGTTCGAGTAATAGATTTGCTGAAACAATTTCTTGATTATCAAATTCAATATTCATTTCAAATGTTTCTATACCTTCAAATTCAAAAGCTTTTAATGCTAAGGTATATGTATCTTCAACTTTGAGTGTTAATTCTCAAATCGCTAAAAAGTTTTTTAATAGATCATCATATTGTGATTCACTACAAGTTTTTCCAGCAAATGGATCAAATACTCCAGAAAGTGATTTTATAGAATCACAAGCATATTTTGTTGGGATTATATAATGTGTATCATCAATTTTTTTATAACTAGTAAATAGTGATTTTTCTGCAGATTTTTCTAAATCAGCAAAAACTTTTTGAGAGTTAATGTTTCATAACATTTCATAAATTTGTTGTGTTTGTGGATCTGAGATTTCAAGATATTTATTTTCTTGTGCTAATGATTTTGCTCTTTGTACAAATGCTTCAATCATTTCATTTTCTTGAGAAGTTGTGACTTCTAAGTCTTCTAAAAGCGCATAAAATCAACCATCTTTTTGAATTAAATCAATTGAAGTTGAGATTTGTTCTTTTATAGCTTGAGTATCTCATTTTTCAATAGAATTAAAAATAGCTTCTAATTCTCACGTAATTTTTGAATCAAGAAATGAATTTTTAATTGAATAATCTTCTAAATGTAATTCTCCAAAATATTTTCCAATTACTTCATTATCAATATCATAATCAACATTAAAATCTCATTTTGCTTCATAATTTGATTTATTTTCTACGTATTCTTCAATATCTCAGTAGAGTAATTTAAAGTCTTCGAGAGTAGATTTTTGAATATCTATAAAAATATTTTCTACTTCTTGTTTTTCACTTTGTGAAATGTCAGAATTTTTCACTTCATTAATAATATTTTCAATTTTTGTATCAATTGCATGGATTTTTTTCTCATTAGAAATATATATTTGATATTCTAGAGATGCATGTAAATATTCTAATAAAACAAGTGTTTTTTCTTCTTTTGTTGAACGTATATTTTTTGATTCTAATTTCAGAATGATATTTTGAACTTTTTGTTCTACTTGTTGGATTTTTTCTTCATTATCTTTGAGTTTTTCAACTAATGTATCTAAAGATTTTGCATAACTTCTTCATTTTACAATTTTATGTAAAGCAGAACGAGTCATTATTTTTTCTTTTGCTAAATACTCTTTTTGATCAACACCAAATACTGTCAGACTTTGGCTTATCAAAAGAGTAAATATAGATATGCTACAAATTATTTTTTTCAAAATATTCATAAAAAAAGTGGTTAAAAATAAATTTACCACTCCAGTGTAATCATAGATTTTTTTAGCGCAAATTTTTTTGAAAAAAATATTTGCATTAATAATTATTTATTTAGTAATAATTATTTTCTTTGGTGTACAAAATAACTTCCATTATGTTTTGCAAACATAACTCATAAAATTAAGAATAGAGTATATGTTAAATGAGTAGATTCAAATATATGCAAGAATACATTCATTACTAATATGGCAATAAATCAAACCATTAATAATTTTGAATCTTTATATAATCTCAATAAAATATTGAGTAAAATTAATACAAATAATGAAAAATAAATAAATCCTCATTCAGTGAGTTGTTGAATAAACCAACTTTCTGGAATATAATATGCTTCATCTTCGACAGAAATTTCACCTTCATGGACACTTCTAAATGCTGGGCCAGATGTTGCTAATCCTGAACCAAAAGGCTTTTCTAAAAATCTATCAACTCAAATTTCCATTCTTTCCATATGTCCAGCTGTAGATCATGGACGAACCACTGCGTAAAATAATTTTTCTTGAAATACCACTCATAAAATACCAAAAAATATTATACAACCAGCGACAATTGGTAAAATATATTTTCTTACTCTGTAATAAATATATTTAATATTGAGTAAAAATAGACTCACTCAAGCAACTCAAATCCCAAGTAAAGCAGAACGTGAATATGTTATGAGTACCAACCAAAACATAAATATAGTGAATAATACATTATGAAATTGGAATTTATTTTTCTGAATATGCAACATTAATGTTGTGTAAACAATCAAGAAATATCACATTGCATTCGGTCATTCTAAAATTCATTGAAAACGTTTGATTCCAGATCTTTCTAAACCATGATGCGTTGGAACAGCTTGTTGAGTTGTAGAATATGCTCCATAATCAGTAAAGCCAAAGAAAATTAATCTATCTTCCCCAAAAACAAATTTTACTAAAAATCATAAAAATATTGATGCACTGGCAGAAATTAAAAAATATTTAATTAATTTTTCAGCAGATATTTGTAGAAATTCAGCAGAATGTTTATAAATTAACAATATTCCTAAAAAGAAAAAATCATATCTTCCACCATGTACAATATGCGAAATTCATAAACCATTTACCAGAGTAATCCCAATTCAGTAAACAAAATAAGAAAGTACTAATATATCTAATACATCAAGTTTTGGTTTTATTTTTTTACGAATAAATTCAATTGCAGCGAGAATAGCGAGTGCTACAATAAGTAATTCTTTTATGAAAAATCCAAAAAATGGAACTCAAAGTTTATATTCAAAAAATACTTTTATAAGTACATAAAAAGGCATTAACGCTATAAAAATAACAGTTCACCATGTAAATAAGTTCCAATTTTTTGCTGTGTTCATCGTTTTTATTTAATGTATATTTTTTTTATAATAAAAATAAAATCAAAAATGTAAACTATCTTTGATTTTATTTTTGACTTTTATGTTTTTCTGACTAAATTCTGCAAGCTATTTTATACACCTATTATGGAATGTAATGGTTGATGAAATATGCATATAAAACTCGCATAGTTGTACTCCAACTTTTGAGCCTACATTTTGTAGGCTTTTTTTTTATTTAAGTAATTTAAGAATATTTTTCCCAAAATTTTCGTCTGAAAATTTTTCTGCTTGATTTTGACAATTTTCTGGAGAATAGACTCAAATAATATTATTTTGGTGAAATATTTTAAATTTTTCAACAAAATCATTTTCATCTTCATAAAATTCACCCGTTTTTCCGGCTATTGAAGTTTCTGTGATTCATCACTGATTAATTCAAAAAACTGGTTTTCATGCAGCCATGACCTCAACAGCTGCAATTCCAAAATCTTCTACTCAGGAAAAAATTCATCATTTTGACTCTCCAACTATTTTTTCTAACTCTTCACCTGATTTATATCAAACAAATTCTATATTTTTAGATGTTGCTAATTGCATTAAATCTTTTTGTTGGTCTCAAATTCATACTATTTTTAATTTTTGTTCAGGCATTTTATTAAATGCTTTTATTATTGTATCAACTTTTTTCCACTCTGTAAGTGCTGAAATAGTGATATAATAATCTTGAGTTTCATATTTTTTAGCAGCGAGTGTAAATCTTTTTGTTTCAACTGGAGGATAAATCACATGATAATCATCTCGGTTATAATATTTTTTTATTCTTTTTGCTGCTATGGCACTCGCAATCACAGGAATATCTACACGAGCAGAAGCTGTGTAATCCCAGATTCTTGTTTGTAAGAAAAATTTATTGAGAAAAAATCATTTTAATCAACTATCCCATCAAATCATTTTTTTATATTCATTGGTTTGATGCCATAAATATCCAGATGGAGAATGATAGTAGACAATAAATTGTGTTTCAGGTTTGGTAATACATCCATGAGCAAAACTACTCGAACTACATAAAACCAGATCATATTCACTTAAATCAATTTGTTCTACACTTCTTGCCATGAGATTTATAGACAATCTTTGTCTTTTTGTCCAAGAATATCTTTTTTGGCTTGGAAGAGAAAATACTTGCGGATGAATTTTTTCTTTTGGAAAATCTTTTTCTACTTTTTTTTCGTCATACATTAAAGTGAAAATATTAGCCTGAGGAAAGAGTTTCATAAATTCTTGAACTACTTTCTCAGCTCATCATAGTTTTACTAACATTTCATGTACAATAGCTACTTTTTTAGGCATAATTTTTAGTTAAAAGTTTTTTACTTGTCTAAAATATAACAATATTTTGAAAAAAATAAATTTTATGATACTATTTTATGGAATTTAATTTAATTTTAAACAAAAAAAATGATTAAAAAATTATTTTTACTCACAATAATTTTCCTCGGAATATTCCAAATTTGAAATGTTTTTGCAGATACTAAAACTACACAAAAAGAGTATCAAAATTCTGCTAAAGAATATAATAAATTAAAAACTCAATATAATAATAAGATAGAAGAGTTTGATAAACAAATTAAAAGATTAGAAAATGAATGAAATACTCAATCAGCTGATTATCTCAAAAAAGAAAAAAAATCATATATTGATACTGAATCAAAAAAATTAGAAACTGCTAAATCAACAATGAATACAAATTTAGAAGCTTTTAATGAAGAACGTAATAAAGAGTGTGAAGATTCTAAAAACTGTATAGATAAAGATACATTTATGTTTAATACAGGTTCTGGTTTTTGAATTTGACCATCTTTTGGTTGAAACTCTACGTCAGAGTGAGTAAATAATGTTTTTGGAACAGTAATTCAAAAATTAATGGTGGCACTGTGAGCTTTATCTGTACTGATTATGACTGTTTGAGGATGATATATTATCTTGTATCACGGTCAAGATGAACTTTTATCAAAAGGGAAATCTATATTTATGTCTGGTGTGATTGCTCTAATCGTCGCATTAAGTTCATATATGATCGTAGGATTACTCAGATTTATTTTGTATAATACATAAAAAACAAATGAAATATATTTATACATTTTTAGCAACAGCATTATATTTTTTGTTGGCAAGTCATGCTTTTGCAGTAGATAGTTCTCCAAGAATAAATTGTTATGGACTTCCATGATGTCCGGATTGAAATAAAGCAGTACCTTCTAAACCTAATGTGAGTGAAAACTCTTTTACTGAGGCAATTGCTGACGCAATCGCTTTTATTATGCCATATGTTGCTATTTTTGCAATTATTGCTGTGATGATTTCAGGTGTAATGTATTTGATTTCTGCCGGAGATGAAGATAAAGTAAATCGTGCAAAAAAATGGATTATTTGGTCACTTTTGTGAGTGCTACTATCTATAAGCTCTTGGTTTATAATTGCTACACTTTGACAGTTAAATTTTAACTCATCAAGTTCTTCGAATCCAGCCACTATGTCACCAAATTAATATTAATATAAAAATATGAAAAAAATTTTATTTTCACTTATTGCTTTTGTAACCACTCTCCAAATAACTTTTGCTGAGCAAAAACCGCAGTATTTAAAGGATATGCTTCCAAATTCTCAAGATGTTTTGGTAGACTGAGATAATGCGGACAAACAAATCGATAACTTTTTATTTTGGATAAGAGATTCAATCGATACATTATTACCGATTACTGCCATTGGAGTATTTCTTTTTGTTGGGATTCGTCTCGGATTAGCAAGATGAAATCCTGATGAATTCAAAAAATCTTGGATGCAATTTATTTATGCTATTGTAGGTATTTTTGTGGTAAGTTTTGCTTGGGCTGCTGTGAAACTTGTAGCTGGAATTAATATATTTTAATATAAAAAAATGAAAAAATTATTTATTTATTTTGCTATAATTGTTGCAGGGTTTTGTTTTTTTTTACAAGAAATAACATTTGCAAATTGTTCGTATAGTACATGATCAAATGTGAAAGAGAATGTAGGTGAATGTTTTACATCTGGACAAACAAGTGCTGTACATGTAGATGACGCAAAAATAGAAACAGGATTTAAATCTATGATTAGCAATTGGGTAGAAAATATCGCATTAATTTTAGGATTACTTTCTGTAGGTTCTTTGATTTACTGAGCTTTGAGTATGACACTTTCAACTTGAGACGATGAAAAAATTAAAAAATCAAAAGATATAGTTAAATGGTCAATTATTTGATTTATTGCTATTTTATCAGCGAGTACCGTTGTATCATTGGTAATTAATTTTATGTATCAAATTTGAGCAAGTATATAATTATGAATAATAAAAATAGTCCATCACAGGTTTGATTATTTATCGCTGTAACGATTTTTTTAACAGGAGTAGTTTTTCTTATAAAAAACTACTTTTTTGTGAGTTTTCAACCACAAATGGAAGAACAATTAATCGAAACTGATAAAAATATTGAAGAATATCAAGTGCAAGAACCAGATGATTTTTTTGAAACAGATGATGAAAAAGTTTCAAATATTCTTAAAGAGTATTATGCTTCAGCTGCGCCATTTATGTTTCATTATTTTCCTGATAATTTTGATAAAATAGGACAAGATTATTCAAAATTATTTTGAGATTTTCTTTCTTCAGACATGATCAAAAAATCTGTTTTTGATTTGCACGTTCAAATGCATCAAAATAAATATGATGTAAGAGGAAAAATGAAAAATAAAAGCATAAAAATGTATGGTATAGAAGATCTTTCAAAAGAAGAATTTCTCGCAGTTGCTATCCATGAATTTGCTCATTTTGTAGATATTTATTATTTTCAAAAAAAAGTAATTCGAGATTTAAGTGAAAATTTTTATGGTATTTCTTGGGAATCAACAAAAGTTATTAAACCTTGATTAAAGCAAAGTGATTTTGTGTCTGGTTATGCAATGACAAATAAATATGAAGATTTCGCTGAAAGTTTCACATATTATGTTTTACATAATCAAGATTTTTTACAAAAAGCACAAAAATCAGAGATTTTAATGAAAAAATATAAATATTTTTGAGTCTATTTTTTCAAAAAAGATGACTTTAAACAACAAGATTTTTCAATAGATAACGAAGTATTAGACTATTATCGGGATATAACCAAGATTCCTTTTGATATAGAAAATCTGTTGCAGTATTTAAAAAAATGAATATAATTCCAATTGTCAGAAAGAAAACATCTTTACTTACATGGAAAAATATTCATTTTTTTTGTAAGAAAATCTTTTCTTTCAATTAACAAAATCATCAAAACATTTATAGAATTTATAAAGTTATTAAGCTCTTATTAGAGAGCTCTCTTTTGTATGTTTATAGAAAAATACTTGAAATTAAAGTCATAAAAACCGTTCAAAATTTACCAAAAAATAAACACACTTAATAACTTTTCAATTTTATAAAAAATATTTTTTAGAAATCGATAAGACTCAATCAATAAATGAATACTTCCTTTTCTAACGTATTATGAATACGAAAAAATAAATATTTTTGATGTAATATTTTATATTAGTAAAAATCAATGAAAAATGAAAGATTTTTTAGATGAATTAGATAGAGAATTAGAAACAACTCCAAATCAATGAGAAAATAACTCAAATATTCAAGAGGTTCAAACTCAATGACCAAAAGTTGAAGTTGTAAAAGAAAATAAACAACATTCTCAAAATCAATCAAAACAAAATAACAAAAATCCTCAAAACTCAAATAATAACCAAAATAATCAAAAAAAACCTGGAAATAATCCACAAAATAATCCACAAAATAACCAACAAAATAATCTACAAAAGAAAAAACCTGGAAATAAAAAACCACTTCAAAACAGAAAAAAACCAAATAATTCTCAAGCAATAAAAGGGAAATTTGTTTCTGATTTTCCTGAAACTAAATTTTATCTTCCTTCATTAAGAGAAGGGTATACAAGATTTATTCCAGTTGGTGGGAATAATGAAACAGGGGCAAAAAATATGGGTATGGTGCAATATGCAGACGATATTATTATCGTTGATTGTGGTGTACAATTTGCTGATGCTGATATGTATGGGGTAAATTACTCAATTCCTGATGTTTCATTTCTTACAAAATATAAAGACAATATTAAATGAATGTTATTAACACATGCGCATTTAGATCATATTGGTTCTTTAAAACATATTTTACCAGCATTAGGAATGCCAGTAGTTTATGGAACAAAATTAACAGTAGGGCTAGCAAAAAAAGCAATTGCAGAAGCTGGATTATTACCACATACAACTTTTATTGAAATTGACGCTTGAAAAGGAGATAAATTTAAAGTTTGAGAATTTGATATTGAATTTTTTAAAGTAAATCATTCAATTCCAGATTGTGCTGGTATTTATATTGAATCTCCAGGTGGAGCAAAATTTGTACATACAGGTGATTTTAAAATTGATTTCACTCCTGCTATTGATGAACCAGCTGACCTTTCTAGAATTGGTGAGATTGGTTCAAGATGAATTACAATGCTCATGTCAGATTCAACTGGTTCAGTGAGAAAAGGATTCTCAAAATCAGAAAAAGATGTTGGAGAAGCATTAGAAGAAATTGTAAAACATCATCATAAAGGAAGACTAATTATTGCTGCTTTTTCATCTTGGATTTCAAGAGTTCAACAACTCGTGGATATTTGTGATAGATATGATAAAACAATTTTCCTTTCTGGAAGATCTATGGTTGAAAATGTTCAAATCGCAAAAGATTTAGGGTATCTAAAAATCAAACCAGGAATCATGAAAAAAATGACTCCTAAAGCAACTCAAGGAATTCCTCCACATAAGCAAGTTATTATCACAACTGGTTCGCAAGGTGAAGAATTCTCTGCACTTTCAAGAATGTCAGAATGAAGACATCCATCTATTGAAATAGTAAAATGAGATACAGTAGTATTTTCATCTTCAACTGTTCCAGGGAATGAAAAATCAGTAATTGGAATTATTAACAAACTTATTAAATTAGGAGCAAAAGTAATTACAAAAGATGATAAAGAAGTTCATACTGGTGGTCATGCATTTCAAGAAGAACAAAAAATAATGATTCAATTAATCAAGCCTAAATATTTTATGCCAGTTTTTGGTGATTTATATTTTAGAACGGTTCATAAAGATACTGCTCTCACGGTTGGTATGAAAGAAGAAAATTGTTTACTAATTGATAATGGTGCAATTGTAGATTTTGCTCCAAATGGAAATATTTTTAGATCAAGAATTAAAGCTCCAATCCAAGAAATTATTATTGATGGAAATGGAATGGGAACAGCTGGTTCTCATGTAATTAAAGCCAGAGAAAAAATGATGAACTCAGGTACTTTAGTTATTGTTTACAAAATTGATAAAAAAACAAAAGCTATTCTTGGACATATAAAATTAGAAACCAGAGGGCTAGTATATCTAGATGAAGTAAGATCAATTCATAGAATGATCATTAAAAAATCAAGAGATATTTATGAAAATACTATTAAAGATGTTCCTGATATGGAAGAAAAAGATTTAATCAAAATTATTAGAACAGATTTAGAAAAATTTCTTTTACAAAAACTCGATAGAGAACCAATGATCATCCCAATGATTATGGAAGTGTAAAAAAAATATTTTTACAGTTTACAAAAGACAAAAACACATTAAAATGTTTTTGTCTTTTATTTTTTAGAGCAAAAGATTATGAAAAACTTATTAGTGGTATTAGCAATAGCCGTTATCGGTTATGGTGTTTGGAATTATACACAAGAACAAAAACAAATCGAAGAAGCAAAACAAGAATTATGAATTGGTCAAAATACTGATCAAACTGATAATAATACACAAAATCAAAATCCAGATTCAGATACATGAGATAATAAAGTAGATTCTCAATGATCTCAAGAGGAAAAAGAACAAGAAAATTATCAACCAGTGGAAGATAATTCACCAGATACTTTTTCTATTAAATTTCTTAACGAAAATGAATTTATCCAACTTGATGAAATGCAAGAAAGTGATATTTTAGATGGAAAATTAGAAATTTCATGAAAAACACTCACAAATGTTGATTCTATTCGTGTTACTTTTGAAAATAAAGATTCAAGTTATCCAAATGATGATTATACATTAAATCAGTTCTCAGCTGGAGACAATACATTTTTATATAGAGCATTTTCTCAATATCAAGTATTTGATTATGGGACAAACGTATATCAATTTATTGCGAAATCAGGAAATAAAGAATCTATTCTAGAATTAACTATTTATAATCCAGAAGAAAAACTAGATCAACTCGAAAATGTTAATACAATGGATATTGATATTTCAGCTTTGCCAAGAGGATCAGAATATGGAAATCCAGTAAAAGTTTCAGAATCAACAGTTTCTTATAGTGATATTTCATGATTAGAAATATCAGCTATCAAAGATTTAGAGTTTGAATGTTCAAATGAATATATTTTATCTCAAACTAATAGATTAGATATTGGAACTATTTGGTGGAATACATGTAGACCAAATAAAAATGAAACTTCAATTTCATATTTTGTATTATCTGTCGATGAAACTGGTACCTATAAATATGCAAAACACTATGTTTCAAATAATTATTATGGTATTTTAGAATTAGAACAAGCTGATGTTTCAAAAACTTGGAATTCACTCGAAACTCAAGAAGCAAAAAACAATTGGTTAAAAGAAAAAAATGCTGAATTAAAAGCTGTAAATGATAACTTTACACTTGCTGAGGTTACAAATAATTTATTTAATGAAATAACAAAATAATTCATGAGAGTACTATTGAAAATTTCTGGTGAAGCTTTAGCTTGAAAACAAGCATGAGGATTAGATTATGTAATGTTAGATGAAGTTTGTGAAAAAATTAAAAATCTCGTTAAAAAATGAATCGAGGTAGGATTGGTTGTATGAGCTGGAAATTTTATCCGTGGGAGTGAGATAGAAAAAATCAATATAGATAGATGTAATGGTGATAATATGTGAATGCTAGCTATAAATATTAATGCTATAGCTCTGAGTGATGTATTAAATAGAAAATGAATTCATACAAAAATTTTAAATTCTTTTGGGATTGATGGAATAGCAGATAGATTTAATAAACATAAAGCTATAAAAGACCTTCAATCTGGAAAAGTTATTATATTTGCTGGATGAACAGGAAATCCATACTTTACTACTGATACAGCAGGGGTTTTAAGAGGATTAGAAATCGAAGCAGATTTGATGATAAAAGCAACAAAAGTAAATGGAGTATACGATAAAGATCCAATGAAATTTGATGATGCAGTATTTATTCCTCATGCGACTTATGACGAAGTAATTACGAAAAATCTTCGTGTTATGGATCAAACAGCAATTGCATTAGCAAAAGAAAATTCTATGAAACTAAAAGTAGTTTCTCTGTATGACGAAGACGCTATTTTGCATAGTATTTTATGAAAAAATGTTGGGACCCTTATTAGTTAAAAAAAACTTTGACATTTTGTATTTTTTCAATACGATGTGTCAGCAAAAAATATTAGGTTTCAAGAAACAACCGTAATTTAATTATAATCTCTTTAGACAATGTTAGGAAAATTAAAGAAAAGAAAAAGACTTAGAGTTCATGGTTTCCTTAAAAGAAGTTCTACTGTTAGTGGGAAAAATGTTTTAAAAAACAGAAGAAGAAAAGGTAGACATCAACTTACTGTAAGTTACCCAAAAAGATATCAAGAAATCAATGGGAAAGCTAAAATGCATATTGTTGCAGGTGGTACAGCAAGAAAAACTCCATTCGATGGAAAAGGTAACTTTATTAAAAGAAAATAAGAGTAATGAGTATACCTCATTGCTTTTTCTTGTTTTTTAATGCAATTAATTGTGATCTCGAAAAAATTTAGATTAAAACAAAGAGAGGTAAAAAAGGTTTTACAAAGAGGAAAACCTTTTTTTTCTTATGGAATTGTTTTAAATTATACAAAAAATAAATTATCCAACAATAGATTTGCCATTGTAATTTGATGAAAATCAGTTATAACCAATGTGCAAAGAACATCATTTCGTAGAAAATTTTATGATTTGATGCGTGAATATATAGATATAAAAAATAACGATAGTTATTATGATTTTATATTTGTGGTAAAAAAGCAAACAAAATTGAATGGTCGTGATGTTGATTCAGTACAATCATTTCAAAAAGACATACAATTTTTAATTTGAAAAGTTTTTAATAAAAAATAGATATGAAAAAATTTTTAGATATATTATTAATTTCTCTATTAATAATATTAACCATAAATTTATTTTTTGGTCCTGAAAAAACTCAAGAACAAAAATTAACAGGAGATATTATTGTAGAAACTACAGCAAAACAATATTCTATTCCTGCTACAGTAGGTTTAAAAATTACAAATAATTCTCAAGAATCTCTTAAGTTTAATACTTGTGAAAATATCACTCTGAATCATGCAGGGGAAGATATAGCTCTTGAATCAGATTGTAAAGATATTGTCATTGAATCAGCTGAATCTCAAACTATTAATTATAGAGATAGTTTTAAAATTTTTAATGATGAGGGTGAATACACATTTAAAGTAAATGTTGCTGCTAAAGAACATATTACCTCATTTCAAACAGAACATAGATGAGCTATTTCAAAATTATTTATTGCTGTATTTTATGCACCAATTCTTAATCTAATGGTATTTTTGATTGAATTATTTCATCATTCTCTCGGTTGGGCTATTGTTTGAATAACAGTGCTTATTAGAATTCTTTTGATTTATCCTCAGCATAAAATGATGGTGAGTCAAAAAAAGTTACAAGCTATTCAACCAAAAATTAAAAAAATTCAAGAAGATAATAAATGAAATCAACAAGTTATTGGTATGAAGTTGATGGAATTGTATAAAACTGAAAAAGTAAATCCAATGGGTTCTTGTGGTTTTTTACTTATTCAAATGCCAATATTATTAGTAATATATAATATTATATTATCAGTAAAAGATCCTTCAAATTTATTTCACTTATATTGATTTCAATCTGATTTCAGCGTAGAGTCAATTAGTTGAATATTTTATGGTATAGATCTTTTACAATCATGAGGTACTACTGGTATTATTCTTGCCATTTCAATTGCTGTAATTCAATTTACTCAAGTAAAATTATCACTTGCCGGGAAAAAAGCAGATGATAAAAATATGGTTTTAGAAAAGAAAAAAGACCAATCTGGTTACTCTCAAATGATGCCAGATCCTGAAATGATGAATAAGTTTATGCTCTATGGTATGCCAGCTATGGTAGCTGTATTTACATTTACACTTATAGCCTGAGTAGGTATATACTGGTGAGTATCAACAAGTTTTATGATAATTCAACAATTAGTTGTAAATAAAATTTTAAAAAAGTAAAGCGATAAAGTACGAGAGTTTTTGACACTCTCGTACTTTTTTATTACTATATAATTGTTTTAACACTATATTTTTTTATTCTAGTACTATGAAATTTAAAAAATTATTTGCTATGCTTTTAGCATTTGTAATAATTACTCCTACTTTTGCATTTGAAGAAATCGAATGTTCTACAGATCCAGCATTTGATGTAAGTTCATGTAATCAATGCTTTACCGGTGGTAAAAAAGCACAATGAGATAATGTTGATTTTCTCTCAGATGAATGGGTAAACAATACAGAAAATGATATGTTACTATTTAAAGAAATTCAAGAAGAACCAAAACTTATCAATCTTGATCCTACAAATGTAGAATGGACTCAAAACCCAAGTTCAGAAGATTTTTGGGAATATACTACAGAATTTGATAATCTTTATTCTGAATTAGAATGAGGATATGTATTAGAAGCTGGGAAAAAAATTACTTGGTTAAAATCTAAACTAGGATATGCTTATAATTTATCAAAAAATGAAGCACCAGAAAATTCAAATATTGGTATGTTAGTATTTCCAACGTTAGTAACACCAATGCTTGCTGATGACACTCTTGCTGATGAAGAACAAGTTCATAATGAATGTGTATTATTTACATCAGCGAATGAAAATGTAGAACCTGAAAAACCAACAGAACTTCCTGAAACTGGACCAGCTGAAGTTGCTATGTTAGCTTTTCTTGCTATGATATTAGCTTTCGCGGTTACTAGAATCAGAAGACAATCATAATTATAAAAAACTCTTGCATGCAAGAGTTTTTTTTATAATTAATTTTTATCCTGAATAAATTAAAAAATAATATTGTCAAGAAGTAAATTTGTTTTTTTGTATGTAGGTATGATATTATTACTATGTATTTAAAAATATTTACTAAAAATTAAATTATGTTGCACATTGTAAAACACTTTATGTCTAGCTTGACAATGGGGCTAATCACTGGATTTGAAAATGGTTCTAATCATGTTGATTCAACTACTGAAAATATCAACCCTCAAGAAAAAGAATTATTAAAACAAGAAATGAAAAATAAAATTGATTCTTTTAATACATTAGAAGATGGAGTTTTAGATTCTGCTGATGCAGTCTTTGATAACCAAGATAGAATTAAGTCAGAATTAGCCAATATTTTAGTTGAGTTATGAATTCCTGTTGATAGTGAAGTACTAGAAAATGGTATTTTAATTTCCGAAATCAAAGATAAAATTGAAGAAAAATTTACTACACAAGAAACTGTAAAATCAACATCTCAAGAAGCAAGAGAAGAATTGTCTAAACAAGTGATAATTACTCAAAAATTATCTCAAATGCCACAAGGAGATTTATCAAATTTATCTATGTTGAACTCAGTTACTGATAAAACTTCACCACAATTTGCTAGAAAAGAAGCGCAAACACTTTTGTTGTCACTTTGATATGATATTTCATATTATTCAAAAAACCAAGATTTGTATTTAACTGGTAGTGCTGCAGTAGATGGAGATTTATGATCTACATATTCAAAAGCTATGAAATCATTACAATCTGATTTATGAATTCAAACAACAGGGAATTTAGATAAAACTACTGTTGATGCTTTATGAACATTAATCGAAAATCAAATTACTAAAAACTTAGAAGCTTCAAAGGTTCAATCAAGTCAAAATGTAGAATGAAAAGAAAATTCTGAAAAAATTGAAAAAACTGAAAATTACCAAACCCTCGAAAAATGAGTAAAAACTTCAAAAGAAGAATTTGCGGGAATCGAATTTGGAAAATTATCAAAAAATGAAATTTTAGAAGAAGTTCATCAAGGG
This sequence comes from uncultured Patescibacteria group bacterium, assembly GCA_963926055.1. Lineage (GTDB taxonomy): Bacteria > Patescibacteriota > Gracilibacteria > BD1-5 > UBA6164 > CAJXJP01. The sequence continues at coordinate 170,713 of CAWUVK010000003.1, forward strand.
ACATTAAATGATTTATTATCAAAATGAAATGCAGCTGAATTAGCTCAAGACTTAAGAACTGCATTGGAAACAGATAATTTATCAACTTATACTTTTAAAAATACATTAGGTTTCAGAAATTATTCTGATTGAGTTAGTATTTTAGAAGATGCTTGATATAAAGTTAAATGAGGGTTTTTAGGTACAGTCGAAGCGCTTGGTGTTATTGGAACTATTGATGGTGTTGCTAGAACACAAGAATGATTAAAAAATATTGATGATTATAATGAAAAATTAAAAATTATTTTTGATTATAATGCAGATGGTTTACTTGATTCTGAATCTTCATTTTACACTCAAGAAAAAGAAATGTTTGATGCTGTAGAAAACGAACAAGGTTTTGAAAATGTATTAAAAAATCTCGGATATGAAAACTTAGCTCAATTTAATGCAGAGTTTGAAAATAATTATTATTCTGCAAGAGAAAATTTTAAAACACAACTAGCGAGAGTTATTCATAGTGAATATGTTATTTCTCCAAATTTAATGATTCAAGATCCTCAAGCAAGAGAAAAACTTAACAGTTCTCTCCAAGCAATTGCTGATAAAGCAGATGAATCTATTAGACAAAATGCAAAATTACAAGAAATTCAAGAAAAATATCCTGAATTATCCCAAGAATTACAAAAAAAAGTTTTAGAACAAACAAAAGATATTTATTTACAACACCTATCAGGATCAATTGGTGAATATAATGGTGCTGCTGCTACATTTAATGTAGAAGAACTTACTAATAGTATTCTTGATACAGCTTCAGTTGGATTTATTAATGGTTCATTAGGGCTTCAAATTTGAAAAGAAGTATATGTAAGCGAAGATGGAAAATTAAAAGTTTGAGTAGGTCTAGTTAATATTTATCCTTATGTTGCTGCAAATTATAAAATTAATGAAGGTAATATTTGAGAACTACAAAATTTATTCCAAAGAACTTCTGAAGAAACTTGATATAATGTAAATGTAGCAGGAGCTTTATCTATAGCTCCAGTAGCTGGAGTACAAGTAGAAAAAATGGATGAAGATACAGCTGAGTGAATCGAAAAAATGGCAGAACAAATGTCGGTTATGATCGATAGTGTTTTAGAATCATCATCGTTTGAAGAATTAAATCTTCCAGAAGAAAATAGAGATGCATATGATAGATTAAAAGCTCTACAAAATGCTTCTGGAAATACTCAAGTGGCTAAAGATATGCTGAAACAAGGTATTATCAATAATTATCAAAGAGAATTATTTAGAGATTCAGCATATGTAAATATAACAGGTGTATCTCTTGGATTTATTTTAAAGGAAAATTATTTACCAGTTTTAGGTGTTCATGGAGAAATGAAATCTCAAACTTGGGAAGAAGTTGATACTATTAAATCTTTTGAATATTCTTCAACTGAAATTTCAGAAGAAAAAAATTATGCTACCATTGAAAAAATGGAAAAACTTGATGCTGATCTTTCTATGTATAGAGAAGGTTTTTCAGAAAAAACTCGTTGGAATACATGAGCTTTAGCTATATTAACACCAACTTCAGATTCTCATACCCTTGAGGATAGATGGAATGGCTTAGTAGATTTATCAGATAATCCGAAAGCTTTAAGAGATATAAATTTCCCTGATTTTATTGAGTCTAATAAAGATGCAACTGATGAACAAAAGTTAGCGATTATTTCAAAAGTTGCCTCTTGGATGAGAGAAGGGAATGATATAAATAATGCAAAATCTGTAGAGAAAGTTATTTCTATTGATCAAGCAAGAAGAGAAGCTTTTAATACAAATTTTGGTTTTGATGCTTCAAAATATGCAAATCAATATTACTCTGAGTTATTACAAATGGATAATTTATCTTCTACAAATGTACATGGTACAGGATTTGATGCTATTTCTACACTTCATGTAGAAGGGAAACATAAAGTTTCAGGTATTGATGTATTACATGGAAATTTAGACGCAATTGCTGATAAAAATGGTGATATGCTCATGATTGAAATTTCTGATAAAAATGATACAATGGCTTTTGCCGAAACTATTGCAAATACAAATCCAGAACTATCTCAACTTATTAAAGAAGGAAAAGTAACTTTATACTTCTATAAAGATCCAGATGGTTTTGATGATAGAATATTACCAATACTTGATGGAAGTTCTATTACAACTCAAAAAACTCTTAATTCTGCGGATTTATGAAAAACTGAAGTAAAAGTATTTCAAGCAATTAATGAATTAAAAACTTGGTCAGTATTTGGAACTGAAAAACAAGATGATAAAAAATGAGAACTTAGTGAATGAGATTGAGATACAGATCCAGAACATACTGATGGTTGAGAGGTTGATGGAAATTGAGAAACTACTGATGGTGGAACTGATACTTCTAGTGGAGACACTTGATTTGATCCAACAAATCCAGACACTACAACTCCTGATACTTGAGAAACTCCAAAGGTAGTTACTCCAAAAAAGTACCCAGGAACAAGTTCACACTCTAAAGTATGAATGTGAAATATTATGACAAATGAAACCTATAAAAATAAATAATCAATACTTATGAAAAAACTATTGACAATATTGACGTACTCTTTTATAATAATTTTATTATCATCTTGTTGAAAACAAGATGATATTGACAATATTGGTACGATAGAATCGTGACCAGCTGAGAAAGAGTGACTAATAACTACTCCATGAATAGAAAAACAATCATATTCTAATTGATTTACACAATAATTATGAAAAAAATAGCATTCACATTATTCATTTTAGCATTTGCATCACTATTTGGTGTAAATGCTTCTTATGCTTCTAGCTGTGACTATACAGAATATAATAAGCTTAGGTATGGGCATAAATATAGTTTCAGCGATACGTTTACTAACAATGAACGTTCAAATCAAATTGCTTTATCTAAATTCAATGCAGTTTTTTCGCCAAAATATGATTATAATGGTTCAAAGCCTGAACCTAGTTTTAAATGGACGAAAAAGATAAAAGATGCAAAGTATCATATTAATCCAAAACAATCTGTTGAAATCATAGAATTTAAATGAAGTGATTACGATATAAGTTATCATCCACCAGTAAGAAAAAAAGATAATTTACTGATTACTTATGATGTAGAATATTATAAAAAAAGTTGATCAACTTATGTTTGACCTACTCAACATAAAGAATGTGCATACTATGAAATTACATGGTGTTGAGATGGACAAAAAGATTCAGGTTATGAACAATGTGATCCAAATGATATAGGGAAATCAGGTTGGGGAAATGGTGGTTGTTCTCAACAATGTGAAGCAATCAATTTAACACCAAAAATAAATCTAATCAAAACTGATAATAATCAATCTGATAAAGATGGTAGTATTGGAAATGATACTCAAACAATTAATTACGATTCTACTGCTACTTTTTTACTTACTGTAAAAAATAACGGGAATGAAAATTTAAAAAATATCAGAATCGAAGATCCAAAAACTTCTTCATGTGCTGGAAACATTGATATGAAAAAATATGGAAATAAAAATGATATTTTAGAAGTAAATGAATCATTTCAACTTACTTGTTCTAAAAATAATGTTTTAGAAGATTTTACGAATACTGCAACAGTATATGGAATATGAGTTACGAGTAATCAATGAGTTGATTCTCAAGATATTTCAAAAGTAATTATAGATCCTTCTACTATTCCATCTGCAATTAAAATTGATAAAATTGATGCGAATCCTGATGATTTAGATGGAGTATTAGGAAATGACAGTCAAAAAGTTTCGAAATGAAATAAAGCAATTTTTAAAATAAAAATTACAAATACTGGTTCAGATGACTTGATTAATTTGAGTACATTAGATCCTATGACAGGAAATTGTATAATAAAGTTAAATGAATTAAAAAGATGAGATGCAAATGCTCATATTTATACTTGTGAACATGAAAATGTTTGAGAAGACTTTACTAATACAATAACCGTAAAAGCAACTGGGAAAGTGAGTTGAAAAAAAGTAAATGATTCAGATGATACTGAAATTATTTTGGATTCTAGCTCTAGTTCTGCAACTTGTAATAGTTTGTCTGTTACTCCTACGAGTTGACTAAGTCCACTTAATATTTCTGCTGTATGTGATGGAACAAATGTTTCAAGTTATAAAATTGAAATAAAAGATGCACTAGGAAATATAGTAGAGGCTAAAAACTCAAAAAACTCTAGTTTCACTCTTACAAATAATTGAGTTTATGGAGTATCATGTTATGTAAATGATAAAATTACCACTTCATCTTCTTGTATACAAGAAGTGACAGTAAATAATTCATGAGGAAATGTATCAGCAATTAAAATTGATAAAATTGATGCGAATCCAGAAGATTTAGACAATATTGAATGAAATGATAGTCAAAAAGTTTCGAAATGAAATAAAGCAATTTTTAAAATAAAAATTACAAATACAGGGAAAGATAATCTTATAAATCTTAAAACTTCAGATATAAGAACACCTTCTTGTAATATTTCATTAGATGAATTAAAAATTTGAGATGAAAATGCTCATATTTATACGTGTGAACATTCAAACGTTACCGAAGATTTTACAAATACTATCTGAGTAACAGCAACTGGGAAAGAAAGTGGAAATGAAGTAAAAGATTCAGATACTACTGAAATTATTTTAGATGATTGAACTCAAACACCTGTTTCTACTTGTGATTCTCTAACAGTATCAAATAGTTCATGAACAGCACCATTTTCTACATGAGTTACCTGTAAAGCTACAAATGTATTAAAATATGAAATTGATTGTTGAAATGGTACTAAGTTAAACTGAACTGGTGAAAATGATTGATCAGAAAATTTAACTTGAAACTGTAGCTATACTGCAAAGTGAACATATGTTGTTAAATGTACTATTAATGATACAATTACTTCATGAGGTTGTAGAGCTTGAATAAATGTTGATGAGTGAGATTCTTCTACAAGTACATCTACATCAAGTTCAAGTTCAAGTTCAAGTTCAAGTTCGAGTTCAAGTTCGAGTTCGAGTTCGAGTTCGAGTTCAAGTTCAAGTTCATGAGGTTGAAGTTCATCGTCTTCATGATGATCTCAAACTTATTGTTGAGATGGAATACTTCAAAGACCTAATGATGTTCCTTTTATGGAACAATGTGATAATAATGAATATTGGTGTACTGATGATTGTAAACTAGAAATAACTACTTTTCCACAAAGTGATTCTATGATTTTTGGTCCAGGAAAAAATGTTATAGTCGGATGAGGAATGAATCCATATAAAACTCATAACATTAAACCTTATGTACAAAATACATCTACCAATGAATATTATTTAAGTGCTGAGATTTGTTCAGTTGCAATTTGAGATTGGAGTAATACCTTAAATAAAAAAACCAATTGTAAACAATTTTGAAAAACCTTGTCACCATGAGATAAATATTATTATCCTTGATATCCTGAATATACAACAAAATTAGATTTTCCATGAAAATCAAAAAAAGTTACGGTTAATACTACTATGAAATTTGCAGGAACACTATATGAAAATACCTATTTTGCTCAACCTGTAAATATAACTGTTAAAAAACCTACAGTAGTTACAACTTGAGGTTGAACCGCATATGTTTGAAATACAAATGATATTTCTGATAATTCAATAGGGAATAATTGAGTAGTTACCTGAGATAATAATATTACATGAACTTCAGTATGAGATTTATCAAGTTGAGTTATTACTACGTGAGATACTACCGATGTTGATAAAGATAAATGAGAATTTAATACTGATATTTCAAAGTTAGATTTCACATATAATCCAAATAATTGGAAGAATTATAACGGTTTAGATAATGTATATTACTATAAATGAAATGTAAATATTTCTAATTTGGATTTTACTGAAAATCCGATAGACAATAGTAATAATAATGGTGTTTCTAAAACTTATATTATTGAATGAAATGCATATATTAGTTCTAATGTCAGCTATAGTTGAAATTTATGAATCATAGTAAAATCATGAAACTTAACTATTGCTAATTGAGTAAATTCAATTGTTTGAACATATATTATTCCAGATGGTTACATTACTTGAGAATATGAATCTACAGATAAACAAATAATTATCAAATGATCAGTTTACGGTAAAATGAATAAATTGCTGGAAAAAAGAACATATATAAAAGATAATAATTGAGTAATTGATGTAGGTACGATTGTAAGTTTTGGTTCGAGTGTGTTTAGAAAACCAGCACCTCTTACTTCAAAATTTATTTGAGATTACTTAGAAGCTCAAAAAACTGCAAAATAATAAAATAAAAAAGTTCCCGGGAAATTTCCCGAGAACTTTTTTATTACCAAACTTTAGGAATAAATTTATATTTCACTTTTTTTATATATCTTTTATAATCATCATCTTCCAATAAATGAGTTTCTTCTGTTTTTGCTCTGAGATAATAAATCAGAGTCCAAACACTTAAAGATAATACTATAAAAAATATTTGTTTGAAGTTACTTTCTCAAAAAGCAGCTATTATAAATGGTAATCAACCAATCCACCAAGCTAAATTTTTGGTTATATATGCTGGGTGACGAATATATTTATAAGGTCATTTAGATATAATTCCTCTATTTGTTAAATTACTTGCTTTTAATCATAGTGATAAAGAAGCCCATGAATAAATTCACATTAAAATTAATATAGATATATTGAGAAAAAGATGGATATGTACATTTTCAAATTGTGGAAAATTTTGTGAATACCAATTTATAAAGTCATTTATGGAATTATTAAATGGAGGATAGCATATTAAAGCAATACACCATCAGAATAATGTAGGTTGAACACTTTTTATAGTATTTTTAAAAAAAGGTGTTTCAAATAAATATCAAAGTGTAAAAAATAGGACATCAATAAATAATATTATTGAAAAACATATCATAAATAAATATTTATTGAAAAACAAAAGTAAATTTTTAGATAAATTATCAAAATCTAAATATGATAAATATATATTTACTCAGAGTTTATGGATATGGTCCATAAACCAAATTATCATTAGGGGAGCAAAAAATAATTTTAGAATCCAGGAAAGAATAGCTGTTTTTTCTTCTTGGGAAATTTTTCTATCGGATTGAAATTTTATTTTATCTATCAAGTATTTAATGGATATTCTTGCTTTTGATTTTTGTTTATAATAACTATAGTATGGAATTAAAAATAATCAGTAAAAAATTATTAATCAAATAAATATAAATTTAGAATCAATTATAATACCTGTATCAGGAATAAAAAATTTTCTAAATAACTCATTTTGAAAATGATTTATATTTGAGTAATAAAAATATCAAAATAATATAAAACTCATAGTTGAAAAATAATTTTTGAAAAAGTTTATCATGAAATTATGTTAACAATAATAAAATTATAGTATGTCATTTATATAAAAAGTAAATACAAGATTGATTTTTTTCTCTTTTGCTATACTCTATCAAACAAATAATTATTTATAGAAAAACAAAAATGAAAAAAGGACATATATTTTTTATTTCTTGAGTCGCAGGAGCAGGGAAATGAACATTAATCAAACAATTATTAGAAAAAAATATTCCAAATTTAGAATTATCAATTTCATGTAAAACGAGAGATTTCAGAGCTTGAGAAACTCAAGGAGTTGATTATCATAAATTATCTGTAGAAGAATTTCAACAAGCAATTGAAAATAATGAATTTTTAGAATATAATTTTGTACACAATCAAAATTATTATGGAACAAGAATATCTGATGTAATAGAGAATGGGATTGAAAAGTGAAAAATTATTCTCACAGAAATGGATATGCTCGCACTTCCAAAACTTAAATATGCACATCATAATATTAGAGACGACTATACTTATATTTTTCTTGATTTGCCAGTTGAAAAAATAAAACAAAGGATGAAAAAAAGATGAGATGATGTGAGTGGAAAAGATTTTGAAAATAGAATTCAAAGTGCACAAAAAGAAATAAATCTAAAAAATCTAGCTGATCATGTAATTGATGCTGATAGAAATCCAAATCAAGTTTTAAAAGATGTATACGAAATAATTTCTAAAAAAATATAATGAAATTTCATATTCTTACTATTTTTCCTGAAGCATTTGATTCATATTTTTCTTCGAGTATTTTATGAAATGCTATAAAAAAATGATTGTTTGAAGTAGAATTTTATAAAATAAATGATTTTTCAGACAAAAAATTTAAACATATTGATGATAAAGCTTATGGGATGCACGGACAAGTAATTTCTCCTGAACCACTTGCAAAAGCCTTAGATTTTATTATTGATAAAACACATAAAAATATTCCTGTTATTTACATGACTCCATCAGGAAAATTATTAGATCAAGAATCTGTTGAAAATTTTGTAGAAAATTTTGATGGCGAAATAATAATTATTTGTGGACATTATGAATGAATAGATCAGCGTATAAGAGATGAATATGTTACTGATGAAATTTGTATAGGGGAATACGTTTTATCGAGCTGAGAACTCTCTGCAATGGTGTTTATAGATGCGTTTGTGAGACATATTCCATGAGTACTGTGAAATCCTGAATCTTTAGAAGAAGAAAGTTTTTCTCAAAAGTTAGGTAGACAAAAGGAATATCCTGTATATACTCGACCTAAAGAGTTTCGTGGGAGAAAAGTTCCAGATGTCTTAACTTCAGGGAACCATAGCGAAATTGAGAAATGGAAAAAAAATAACCTTCACTAATTATGCAAGAAATATTAAACATAGACTTAGGTCCATACATGCAAATGTTATACGATAATATAAATTTTGAAAATGTTTTAAAATTTGTCATTATCTATTTTTTCATTATCCGGATTTCTCTGATTATTTGGGTAATTAAAGATATTATCAACAGAAGTGGAAATATATTTTTTCAAATGTTTTGTATTTTACTTATCACTGTATGAACACCTTTAAGTGTGTTTTTATATTTACTGATTCGTCCAGGGAGAACTTTATATGAAAAGTATCAAGATGAGGTTGAGGATAATCTTGATATTATGCAAGAAATGATAGAAGATAAAAATAAACATGTTGGAAATACACTTCATTGTTATTGTTGTGAAAGTCCTATTTTGCCAGATTTTAAATTTTGCCCGAATTGTAAAGTTGAATTAAAAATAAATTGTGATAATTGCGAAAAAACTATTTATAAAAGTTGGGAAATTTGTCCATATTGCGGACAAGATCATGATAATTCTGAAGAAATGAAATCACAGAAAAAAATTATTAAAACCAAAAAAATAGAAGAAACTCCAAAAGAAAAACCCCTCAACAGAGAAGATGTTTTGGAAATAATCAATGAATTACAAAAAACTGAAAAAAATAAAAACGCTGATTAATCAGCGTTTTTTATATATGAAAAAATAATTTTTATTATTTTTTAGGGCAGTGATTCAGATGCATTTTATTTAATGACTGAATTTCTGCTATTGTGAGAGTTGAGTTTGCAAATTTTATTACTTCATCAACAAAATCATCATTACAATTTTGTCTTTGACCTTTTTTTATTTCGTCTAACTCACATTGATTTTCGTATAATCTTCTTGCTTCATCTGCAGGAAATTTACTTGAAAAATCTCGATATACTACGACCGATTGAGTCGGAACTGGGATCTCACAATTTACTTCAGGTACAATTGATTTATTAGTTGCACAACCTGTAATAAAACTACTAAATATTAGTAAAATTATTATTAATACTATTTTTTTCAACTCTTGTTACTCCAACGTTATTTACAAAAAGTAAAACGATTGTATAAAAAATATGTGTTTTGGCAAATAAAAAAAACTTGAGAAATAATTCTCAAGTTTTTTTATGATTATTTTTTAACTGTGAAGAAAGAATCAATAAGTTTTCTATATTTCATTCTTTGTTTTAGTTCTTCGTAGTATTTATTTCCTGGAACATAGAGTTCTTTTAGTCTTGCTAAAACATCTTTTGAACCAAATTTTTCTAAAATAATTTTAATTTCTTTTTCCATTTCTTTATCAGAAACTTCAAAATTTGTTTTTTGAGCTAATTCATGGAGAATTAATTCACCTTGTAATCTTTTTACTGCAGATTCTTTTACGTGTTTTTCTTTGTATTCTTCTTCAGTAAGTTTTAAGCTTTCTAGGTAATCAGCCATTTTAACATTTTGTTGTGTTAAGTTTTGTTTGATTTCTTCGAAAACTTGATCGATTTTTTGAGCAATCATTTTTTCACCAAGGTCTAATTTTGTAACTTTTAAAAGTTCATCAATCAGTCTTTGTTCTTCTTCCATTCTAGCATTTGCTTCTTTTGTTTCAGAAATTTCTTCTTTAATTAGAGCTTTAAAACCAGCTAAATCTAATTTTTTACCTCTTAATTGTTCGATGAATTCTTCTGTAAATTCTGGAGCAACAGCTTTTTCAAATTTTTTGATTGTTACTTTAAATTTTGTTTTCTTTCCTTTGAAATCTTCATTATGATAATCTTCTGGGAAATCTACATCAAGTTCTAAATCATCTCCAAGTTTTGCACCAACCATTTGTTCTTCAAAACCAGGAACAAGAATATTTGAACCAAGTACAAGAGGGTATTCTTGCATTGCTGTATTTTCTAGTTCTACACCATTTTCAAAACCTTGAGTATCAATAGTAACTCTGTCACCCATTTTTACTTTCGATCTTTTATCTGTAACTTCTTCAAATTTAGTGAATTTTTTTTCAATTTCTTCTAATGCAGCTTTTACTTCATTCGTAGAAACTTTAATTTCTTCTTTTTCTAATTTGATTTTTTTATAATCATCTGAAATTTCAACTTCTGGTAAAATTTCGATGTGAACTCTAATTTTTAAAGGAGATTGTGAAATGATTTCTTTAATTTCAGCTTGTGCAACTGGAATTAATTTTTCTTTTCTTAATGCTTCTTTATACAGAACATCAATTCCAAATTCAACCGTAAGGTTTGTGATATAGTCTTCACCAAATTGTCTTACAATAATTGCTTCAGGGATTTTTGCACCTTTTCTAAACCCTTTAATATCAGCATTTTTTTCTAAATGAGCAATTGCTTTATTTCTATTTTTTGCAATACTTGATGAATCTTCTTCAATAATAAGTTCAACAATAGAATTTTCTAATAAATTTTTTTCAATTTTCATAAAAAATTAGTTAAAAATTAGTTATATATTTATATAAACGCGGGGGATTATATATAAAAAATTAAAAATATCAATACTTTTATTTTTGTATAAAAAAAAGAACTATTTTTTACATAGTTCTTTTTTAGTATTCCATATTATAATCATATTTTCAAGTTTCTTCGTTAAAAACATATCTTATTCCATAATCTTCATATTGTTGAAAATCAGTTGGGAGGAAATCTATATATTTTTTATCAAATAATTCTTGAGCATTTTTTGAATGTTGAGCGTTTTCTTTAAAATATTTTTCATCAGCATTTTGAATATACGCTAAATTAATTTCTCTGTTGGCTTTATTTAAATAATTCATACAACTTGTGTCTGAAATTTGATCTGATTGAGTAGTTCAATCAAAGTCTCAAAAAACATAATTTCTAGCATCTTCAATTTCTTTTACTAAAGCACCACTTAATGGAATTTCTTTTGTGGTAAATACTCCATGAACAACAGTATTTATTTGTTTTGAAAATTCACTACAAACTCAATTTTGAGCATCAAGTGTTTGAGCAATGTTTAAAAACATAAATATAGCTTTTTCTCTATCTCATCATTTTCAAGCCATTATTGCAGCCATTGATTTTGCTCATTCAGCAGAATCCTTATTTGCAGCTGAAATTTTGTAATATTGACTTGAAGTCGCAGGATCATTTTTATAAAAATAATAAATATACGCTAAATAATACGGTATTTTATAACTTTTACATGGATTTGCATATTTTGGGTTTGAAATAATTTCTTTTAAATTATTTTCTTGTTTTATAGCTTCAATCTTTTCTAAGTCACAAAAGTTTTTTATTCATTTTTGACTTAATTGTATTGATTGTTGTAAATATTGTTCTTGCGTAGATTCACTTACATTTTCATATCTTTGATTATAATCAGGAAGAAGAAGTTGGGCAATAATATAAGGCCTTTCAAAATGTGGGTTTAGTTGAGTTACTAAATCAGTAATTGCAAATAAATATTTTTTATATTGCGAACTTACTGCGTTAGATCAAATATATTGAATGGTTTGAAGCCAGTATAGATCAGCACGAAGATTTGAAAATCAAAAACTCGTTTGTTCTGCAAACTCAGGCGTCATTAGATTATCAGGATGGTCTACATAAACTTTCATTATTTCTCTATGTTTTTGATAATTATGTTGATTGACTTTATAAAATCACAACAACATAATTATTACTAGAACAAGAGTTATAAGTGAAAAAATTATTTTTTTAAAGTTTTTTTTCATTGTATTAAATTTTTATCAAATTAAATATCGTCTCAATCAATATCAATAGTGAGTTTTTTTGGCTTTCTAGAAAGATACATTCTTCTTTCAGATCATTCTCATTTACTTTTTGCTATAATTTCTTCATCATTAATTTCAGCTATGTATGAATGAATTTTTTTTCTTTGATATGGAGTATACTCTGGAAGTTTGCATTCTACTGAAGTTTTTTTTACTTCATCTATTTTTGATTGAATAAATTGAAATAAGCGAGAGTCTTGAGATGTTTGATAATCATTTACTTCTAAACGCAATTTCACTCTTTTTTCGTCTTTATTTATCATTTGACGTAAAATAGCAGTAATTGCATCAAGATTTTTTCCATGAGGTCAAATTAATAATCCAGATTCGGGTGTTTGAATTTGTACTGTAAATCATTTTTCGTCTTCATTTATTTCAAAAGAATCATAATTTGCTCATAATTTTTTGAAAAAATTTTCAATAAGCTCTCTCATATCACCACAATTTAATAATTTAAATTTTGTGTAAGATTATCAAAAAATATGATTTTGACAAGTTTTTATATTCTTTTTGACAATTTGAAAAAAAAACATATCTTATGTCAAATATTTTCTCTATAAATTCAGAGTATTTTAAATTATACTGTAACTAAAATTAATGGCAGACAAAAACGTAGTAGACGATTATTATTCAAGCATTAAACCTGATGCAAATACAGCAGATGACAACAAAAAGGCAAAACCAAAATTAAAGCCCAAAAGAAAAATCGTAGTTAAAAAAGCATCAGAAAAAAAAGCTGAAGATAATTTAGCGGCAAAAAAAACTCCATCTAAGGTAGTTAAAAAAACTGATAAAAAACCAAATAAATCTGATGAAAAACCAGTAGTTAAAAAACAATTTGTTCAGAAAATTGAAGTGGTTAAAAAAGCTGATTTACCTGCGGTAAGAAAATCAGAATCAAATAATAATGATACAAAAAAACAAGATGTATCAAAATTTAATGACGACAAAATTTGAGCACCTGTAAAAACTTTTTCAAAAAAATCAAAAAAACCAGTAGTTACAAAAAAAGGTGATCAAGAAGTGAATGCAAAAAAAATATTTGGTCATAAAAAAACAAGAGGAAGATTTAAATCTACAGATGAAAATGAATTCTCATTTGGTAAAGGAAATAAATTAGCTAAAAGAAAAAAAGAAGAAAAGAAAGTTGAAGATATTCAACAAAATCTTACTGATAAAACAGGAGAAACAGTTATTGTTCCTGAAATTTTATCTCTCAAAGAATTTTCAGAAAAAATTGGTATTGCGCTTCCACAACTAATGGCAGAGTTCATGAAAAATGGAATGATGGTAAATATTAATTCTAAGTTAGATTTTGATACTGCATCTATTGTTGCTGAAGCATTTGATGTTTCTTTACAAAGAGATAATTCTCAATGAGTGAAAGTAGAAGATATATTAGAATGAAATATTGCTGATTTATTAGTTGAAGATGATACTTCTAAGTTAGAAGATAGATCACCAGTTATTTCTATTATGGGTCATGTTGATCATGGAAAAACTTCACTTTTAGATTTTATCAGATCTTCAAAAGTAACTGATGGAGAAGCTGGTGGGATTACTCAAAGTATCGGTGCATATCAAGTGGAACAACATGGGAAAAAAATAACTTTCCTAGATACTCCAGGGCATGAAGCTTTTACTGTTATGAGAGCTAGAGGGGCAAAATCTACGGATATTGCTATTTTAGTAGTAGCAGCTGATGAATGAGTAAAACCTCAAACAATAGAATCAATTAATCATGCAAAAGAAGCTGGTATTCCAGTTGTAGTTGCGATTAATAAAATGGATAAAGAGTGAGCTAATCCTGATCATGTAAAAGGTCAACTTTCTGAACATGGTTTAGTTCCAGAAGATTGGGGAGGAGATACTCCTATGATTCCAGTTTCTGCACACACAGGTTTTGGTATAGATGATTTATTAGAAATTATTTTACTGGTTGCTGAAATGAAAGAATTAAAAGCAAATCCAAATAGAACAGCAATTGCCACAGTATTAGAATCTCATTTAGATACTCAATTAGGTCCAGTTGCTACAGTTCTTATTAATACGGGTACAATAAATAAATGAGATAATATTGTATGTCAACAATCCTATTGAAAAGTAAAAATATTAAAAAATCATATTGCTAAAAATATTAAGCTTGCAGGACCATCTCAACCAGTATTAATTGTTGGTTTGGATAGAGTTGTTCAAGGTGGTGATGTTTTACAGGTAGTAAGTTCTCCTGATGTAGCACGTCAAAAATCTATTGAATATAAAGAAATATTACTCAGAAATAAGCAAAAATCTGCTTCTGGGTTAGATCTTCTTATGTCAAAAATTAAAGCTTGAAACCTAAAACAATTAAAGGTAATTATCAAAGCAGATACAAATGGTGCTTTAGAAGCTATGAAAGGAGCTCTAGAAAAATTATCTACTGATGAAACTACTGTTGCGGTTATTCATTCAGGTGTATGAAGTATTTCAGAATGAGATATTCTCATGGGTCAATGAAGTGGAGCAATTCTTATTTGATTTAGTGTAGATGTATTGTCTGCTGCTAGATGAACATTAGAATCTTCTAAAGTGGAATATATTCAAAGTAATATTATTTATCATGTAACAGAAAGAATTGAAAAAATTGTTACTGGTATGTTAGATCCAAAAGAAGTAGAAATAACTCTGGGTGAAGCAAGAGTTGGTGGTATATTTTTTAATTCAAAAGAATTCATGATTGCTGGTTTAATTTTACAACCAGAAAATAAAATCGAAAAATCTGCTCAAATAAGAGTTATTAGAAATAAAAAACTTGTAGGTCATGGAAAAGTTGAATCTCTAAAATCAGGTTTAATCGAAGTAAATGAGTTAGAAGGGCCATTAGAATGTGGTATAAAATTTATCTGAGATATTGAGTTGGAAATGAAAGATAAATTAGAACTATATAAAATTGAAATTCAAAAATAATTTAGTAAAATGGTAAACGAATATGTTTATCATTTTATTTTTTTGTATATGTCGATATTAAAAGGTTTGGAATTATTAAAAGATTTATCAGATTCTCAAAAAGATAATTTAGCTTTATTTTGCCAGGAAAAATTTTTAGAACCTGGTGAGATATTATTTCGTGAATGAGACGATGCAAATGCTATGTATATTCTTGCATCAGGTGAAATAGAAGTATCGAACGTTATTCAATCAAATAATGTAAAATTATGAACAGTTAAGGCAGAAGAAATTATTTGAGAAATGGCTATCTTTTGAGATTCAAAAAATAGAATGGCAACGGCAAAAGCAAAAACTGAATGTATTCTGATTACTATTTTAGATTTTTCAATAAAAGAAATCACTCAAAAATATCCAAAATTACTAGAAAAAATACAAAATATTATTGAAGAAAGAAAAATTAATAATAAGATAATTGAAACAGAAATTAAATGTTAATATATTTATTGTTATAAAAATATATACAAAAAACATTATAAATTGTTAAAAAAATATTATAATTGCGAATTTTGTCTTTATTTTTAAAAAATATTATTTTTAATATAGAAAAAGATAAAAAAAAGTTTGCAATTATAATATTTTTGTATAGACTACTGGCACTTTTCTAATCTTAATTGACCATTTATGTCAAATAAACAAGATAAAATTGAGGTAGAGGGAACACTTGTTAGAGCCCTCCCTGGACTGGTTTTTGATATTCAATTACCAGAAGAGTTTTGATGAGGAATTATACAAGGGTACCTAAGTGGAAAAATGAGGAATAATTTTATCAAACTTATCGAATGAGATAAAGTTTTAGTAGAATTGAGTCCTTATGATCTTACTAAAGGAAGAATAATCTTCAGAAAAAAATAATTTATATGCCTTTATGGAATAATACATAAAATATGAAAGTAAGAGCATCTGTTAAAAAAATCTGTGATAACTGTAAAGTTATTAAGAGAAAAGGTGTTATTAGAGTAATCTGTAACGAACCTAAACATAAACAAAGACAAGGGTAATACCTTGGATTTTACAATATTTATATAATTAATATACATTTAATTATGGCAAGAATTGCTGGTGTAAATTTACCAAAAGGAAAACATGCTGAAATTGCTTTAACGTATATTTACGGTATCGGTAGAACGACTGCAAATGAAATTTTAGCAAAACTTGGTATTGATAAAACTACTAAAATTGACACTTTATCTGAAGAAGTATTAGATACAATCAGAGAAGAAGTTAAAACTTATGTAGTAGAAGGTGATCTTAGAAGATTAGTTGCTGGTAATATTAAAAGATTACAAGAAATTAATTGTTATAGAGGTCAAAGACATAGAAAAAGACTTCCAGTGAGAGGTCAAAATACTAAAACAAATGCAAGAACAAGAAAAGGTAAATCTGTTGCTATTGCAGGGAAAAAGAAATAATATAGTATTTTTTCTAAACTTATACATTTAAATATACTTTAATTACGATTATGGCTAAAACTGTTAAAAAAAGTAAAAAAACAAGAGCTATCATTCAGCATGGACAAGCTCACATCTTAGCTTCATTTAACAATACTATTATTAGTATTACTGATGAAAAAGGGAATGTGTTAACTTGGGCTACTGGTGGTAGTGCTGGTTTCAAAGGGGCTAGAGAATCTACTCCTTACGCTGCACAAGTTACTGCTGAACAAGCTATTGAAAAAGCGAAAACTCTCCATTCAATGGAATCTGTTGACGTATACGTTAAAGGGATTGGTATTGGTAGAGAACAAGCTATTAGAGGTCTCATCTCAGGAGGAGTAGAATTAAGAGGAATCTATGATATCACTCCAATTCCACACAATGGATGTAGAAAAAAGAAAGTAAGAAAATTATAATCTTACGGTAGAATTTTTTAAATTATAAATTTTAAATTTAACTATGAGGTATACTTGACCAAAGAAAAAACTTTGTAGAAGAGAAGGGGTAAATCTATTTGGAACACAAAAATACGATTTAACTGACTCAAAAAGAGGACCTATTAGAACAAGAAAAACTAGTGAATACGGTACTCAATTAAGAAAAAAACAACTTGCAAAAAGAATGTTTGGTCTTTCTGAAAAACAATTTGTTTCTTACTACAAAAAAGCTCAAAAATCTGGTGCTGAAGGTACAACAGGTGAAAAAATGTTAAGACTTTTAGAACTGAGATTAGATAATGTTGTTTACAGAGCTAATCTTGCAAGAACTAGAATTCAATCTAGACAATTTGTAAGTCACGCTCATTTCACTTTAAACGGAGTTAAAGTTGATGTTCCATCAATCTGCGTTAAAGTTGGAGATGTAATTGCATTAAGAGATAAAATGAAAGAAAGCCCACTTTATAAATCTTTATTAGAAGAATTAGAAGAATTTTCTAAAGCGAATAAAGGGAAAGTATCTGGATGTAAATGGATAGAAGTTGATGCAAAAAACTTAACAATTACGATTAAAGCTCTTCCAAGTATTGAAGACTTTGAACAAATAATTGATATCCAAAAAATTGTTGAGTTTTACTCAAAATAATAAATTTAGTTATTTTCATAATATAATTCGCATGCACATTATTCACAATACTATTTGAGTTCCTAAAATTACTCAAAATGATGTTTCAAATACTGTGTCATCATTCACTGTTGGACCACTTCCAAAAGGATATGGTGTTACTTTAGGAAACTCTCTAAGAAGAATATTATTATCGACTATTCCTGGAACTAAGGTTACTGGTATCAAAGTTTCTGGAGTAAGTCATGAATATTCAAGTCTTCCAGGTATCAAAGATACTATCGTTGATATCATGTTAAATATGAAAGACTTAGTTCTAAAAAAAGAAGAAGTTGGTGTTGAGTGGTTAAAACTTACAAAATCAACTTCAGGGGTAGTGACTGCATGAGATATTGTTGCTCCTGCTGGTATAGAAATTCTTAATAAGGATCTTTATATTACAGAAATCGATAAAGATGGATTAGAATTAAACATTGATATTAGAATTGAAAAAGGTGCTGGTTACCTTACGATTGATGAATTAAAACAAAGAGAAGATGATGTAGAAGTATTACTTATCGATACAAACTTTTCTCCAGTCTCAAACGTTAAGTACAATATTGCTCAAACTAGGTTTGGTGATATAACTAACCTTGATTCACTTGAAATGGATATTGAAACTAATGGTTCAATATCTGCTGTAGATGCTTTAAAATTCTCTGCAAATATGTTAAACTCATATTTCTCAGTATTTAATGAAGAATCTCTTCAAGTTGAAGGTCAATTCATTAGTAATGTTGCTGATTTAATCAGTAAAGAAAAAGAAGAAGTACAAGAAGAACTTGAAAAAGAAACTTATACTCCAATTGAAATTATGGGACTTTCTCCACGTACGCTTAACGCGTTAATTAATGGAAATATTCTTTCAATTGAACAACTTACAAAATGTACTGAAACAAAACTTTCTTCAATTAAAGGTTTCTGAAAAAAAGCTATGACTGAAATCAGAGATTCTTTAGCTGAAAGAGATCTAAAATTATTAGGAGATGATTAATATCATACCATACTTATAATTAATTTAAACACACACTATGAGACATAGAGTAAGAAAACATCTAAAATTTAGTAATAAAAGTTTTCAACATAGAAAAGCTATGGAGAGAAATTTATTAACATCTTTTTTCTTACATAAGTCTATTAAGACTACTGAAAAAAAAGCTAAGTTAATCGTTCCTATGATTGATAAACTTATCAATACAGTAAATAAAAAAGATGAAATGAATGCAATCAGATATGTAATGTCTGTACTCTTTACAAAAGAATCTTCTCTTGAACTTTTCACTAATGTAGCACCGAAGTTTAAAGATACTAAAACTTCAGGTTTTACAAGAATGACTGCTATTAAACAAAGAGATGGCGATAATGCAAAAATTGTGTTATTAGAACTAGTTTAATTTTTAAAGCTTAATTACAGATGAAAACTTTTACACCAACACAAATCAAAGGTGGTGATAGAAAATGGTACGTAATTGATGCTTCAGGACAAACTTTAGGGAGATTAGCAACTCAAATTGCTGTTATCCTTAAAGGGAAAAACAAAGCTTCATACGTTCCTCACCTTGATAATGGTGATTACGTAATCGTAACAAACTGTGACAAATTCAAAGTTACAGGAAAAAAAATGGAAGATAAAATGTATTATAGACATACAGGTTATCTAGGTGGTTTAAAAGAAATTTCTTTAGAAAATCTTTTAGTTAAAAAACCAACTAAAGCATTAGAGTTAGCAATTAACGGTATGCTTCCAAAAAATAAATTAAGATCTGGAATGATTTCTAGATTAAAATTATTTACTGGAGAAGAACATACTTTCGTTGCTCAACAACCAGAAATTATAAAATAATAACTACTATTTATGGCAAATAAATATACTTACGCTATCGGAAAAAGAAAAACTGCTTCTGCACAAGTAAAACTATTTGAAGGAAAAGGTGAAGATAAAATAAATGGTAGAAATTTATCTGAATATGTAAAAAGATCAGATTTATTTGATACTATTTACTCACCTATCAAATTAGCAAAACTTAAAGATAAAGTACATTTTGAAATTACTGTTGCTGGTTCAGGAGTTTCTGCTCAATCTCAAGCAATTAGACACGGTTTAGCGAGAGCTTTATGCGAAAAAGATACAGATCTTAGAACTGTATTAAAAGCAGCTGGGTTTATTACTAGAGACGCTAGAAAAGTGGAAAGAAAAAAACCAGGGCTTCACAAAGCCAGAAAAGCTATTCAATGGTCAAAAAGATAATTTTTACCTACTGAAAACTTTTCATTTTAGAAAAATTTTATTCTTTATAAATTTTTAGTAATGCCTACTATTAATCAATTAGTTAAAAGAAATAGAAAAACACCAAGTGTTAAGAGTAAATCTCCAGCACTTCAAGTGACTAAAAATTCTATCAAAAAAACTACAGTGACTATTCCAAAAGGATGTCCACAAAAAAGAGGGGTATGTGTTAAAGTTACTACTATGACTCCTAAAAAACCTAATTCTGCCTTAAGAAAAGTTGCAAGAGTTAGACTTACTAACGGTTACGAAGTAAATGCGTATATCGGTGGTGAAGGTCATAATTTACAAGAACACTCGGTAGTTGCTATCAGAGGTGGGAGAGTAAAAGATCTACCAGGGGTTAGATACCATGTAGTAAGAGGTGTTCTCGATTGTGAAGGTGTTCAAAACAGAAAACAAGGGAGATCACTTTATGGTGCTAAAAGGCCTAAATAGAAACACACACTTAATTTTTTATAATAAGCAGTAAGTACGCAATTGCTGAAAATCACTTATTATAATTCTAAATTTTAATATTGCACAAATGTTTGAAAAATTCATTAACTATATCATGCTTGATGGTAAAAAATCATTAGCAAGAAAATTATTAGATGATACTTTTGCTGAAATTAAAGCAAAAGGACAAAAAGATCCGAAAGCAATTTTTGATAAAGCATTAGAAAATATTATGCCAAAAATTGAAGTAAGACCAAAAAGAGTTGGTGGATCAATCTACCAAGTTCCTCAAGAAGTTGAACAAAAAAGACAACTTTTTCTTGCATCTAAATGGATCATAGATTCAGCTAGAAGTAAAAAAGGTGCTTCTTTCTCTAAATTCTTAGCTAACGAATTAATCGAAGCTGCGAATGAAACTGGTACTGCTTTTAAGAAAAAATTAGAAGTTTACAAAATGGCTGAAGCGAATAAAGCTTTTGCTAGATTTGCAAATAAAAGAAGATAATTTTTACTTTCACTCTTTAATTCATAAGTAATCGAACATGGCTCACAAGAAAGCTCAATGATCTACTAGTAATGGTAGAGATAGTAACGCCAAAAGACTTTGAGTAAAACTCTTTGGTGGACAAACAGCTACACCTGGATCTATTATCGTAAGACAAAAAGGTAATAAATTCTGGGCAGCAGAAGGAACTCAAATTGGTAAAGATTTCACAATCTATGCTATTTCAGAAGGTAAAGTAACTTTTACTCAAAGAAAAAGAAGAAGATTTGACGGGAGAGTATATAAAGATACTTATATTTCTGTTGTTTAATCAAAAAAAGTTTATCTATCTGATGGTAGATTTTCTTTTTGCCATCATAGCTCAGCTGGTAGAGCATTCGCCTTGTAAGCGAACGGTCATCGGTTCAAATCCGATTGATGGCTCCATTAAAATATCAAAAAAAGTGTAAATAATATTTATTTACACTTTTTTTATTCTTATAAAAATCAGAATATTTAGTTATATCTAAATATTCTGATTTTTTTGTATTATTTTATTTAATTATGATATCACCAGGATTGGTAAAACTATCATTTTGAATGATTCTTCCTGGATAAACTGAAGTATTCATTCCGGTTTTCACATTATCTCAGATTATTACTCAGAGTTTTCTTCGTCCTGTATCTGTCATTATATTTTTTACTGGAACTTTTATATTTCCATTATCATGCCTGAGATTGGCTGTTATAAATCATCAACCAAGATTTACATTATTTCAAATAATTGAATCTCAAATGTAACTCAAATGTGCTGCATTTGAATTATTTCAAAAACAACTGTTTTTTATCTCTACAGCGTTTCAAATTTTACATCAGCTACCAATAACTGTATTTCATCTTAAATACGTGTTAGGACCAATTTTTGAGTCTTTAGCGATATAACAATTTCATTCAATATACGTACCAGATTTTAGTATTGCTCATTTCTCTAAAATAATATTTCATCTTATTTGAACATTTTCTTCTATTACTCAATGAATAATTGAGTGATCTAATTTTTCTAAAAAATATTTATTTGCTTCTAATATATCCCAAGGATATCAAATATCTATAAATGTGTCTTGAAGTTCAAATGCATAAAAATCATTATTTTTTACATATAGGTTAATGGCATCTGTGAGTTCATATTCTCATCTTGCTGATAATTCAATACTATCTATAAAATTTAATATTTCTGATTTCATTTTAAATCCTCATAGATTTGCTAAATTTCAAATAAACTCTTGTGGTTTTTCAATAACTGAAATAATTTTATTATTTTCATCTGTTTGAAATATTCAATATTTACTTGGGTCTTTTACTTTTTGAGCAAATACTCAATATTTTTGAGAATCTAAAATATTTTTCATATCTTGTTTTCAAATAATGCTATCTCAATAGAGTATAAATACATCATCTTGCGTTTGAATTCATTTTAATGCAGCAGCAGTTCATTTTTCATCAGATTGAGTTTTATATGTAATTTTTATTCATTTATAATTGTCTCAGAAATATTGAGAAATTATTTCTTGTTTATATTTCACTATCAAAATTATTTCATCAACATATTCATAAATATTTTCTATCAAATATTCTAAAATTGGCTTTCAACAAATTTGAATCATTGGTTTTGGGATTGTATTGGTCAAAGGTTGTAATCTTGTTCCTCTTCATGCTGCTAAAATAATGGCTTTCATAAGCGAAAAAATTAATATTTATTATATATATTGTAAAAAAATATTTTATTTTTCAAAATTTCTCTTTTTTTTCTTGGATTTTTTTTGTTTTTTTTCGTCTTTTTTCTTGATTACTAGCCAAAAATTCGTATATTTAGTATATGTTTTTACTGCTTAAGAAAACTATTTATGTCTGAAAATACAAATACGCCATTAGACGATAATGGTGAACAAAATGAAGAACAATTAGAAATGGGAATTTCTCAATGAATGGTTTATGGATGAGATGAAGATAAATCTATCAGATCTGAAATGGAATCATGTTATTTAGAATATGCTATGAGTGTTATCGTATCAAGAGCACTTCCAGATGTACGTGATGGGATGAAACCTGTTCATAGAAGAATTATGTATTCTATGCATGAACAATGACTCAGATCAAGTGCTAAATTTAGAAAATCAGCAACTGTAGTAGGGCATGTACTAGGGAGTTATCATCCGCATGGTGATTCATCTGTATATGAAGCTATGGTACGTATGGCTCAAAACTTTTCACTGAGATATCCACTCGTTCACGGTCAAGGGAATTTCGGTTCGATGGATGGTGATTCAGCAGCTGCATATAGATATACGGAAGCTAAAATGACTAAATTAGCAGAATATTTACTTGCTGATATAGAAAAACAAACGGTAGACTTCAGAGATAACTTTGATGCAACAAAACAAGAACCTTCTGTTTTACCTACAAGATTACCAACTCTGTTAATGAATGGTGTTATGGGGATTGCTGTTGGTATGGCAACAAACATTCCACCTCATAATTTAACTGAATTAATTCAGGCAATAAAATTTATTCTTTCATCAGCTGATACTTCAGATATTTCTGTTGAAGACTTAATGGATTTTATAAAAGGACCGGATTTTCCAACTGGAGGTATAGTTTATGATAAAGAGGCATTACTCAAGGCATATTCTACTGGAAGATGATCAGTGGTAGTAAGATGAGTAGCTAATATTGAAGAAGGAAAAAAATGAAGAAGTATTATTAACATTTCTGAAATTCCATATGGTCTTAATAAAGCGTCTCTAGTAGAAAAAATTGCTGATTTAGTAAGAGATAAAAAAATAGTTTGAATTTCAGATATAAGAGATGAATCAAACAAAGATGCAGTAAGAGTAATTATTGAAATGAAAAAGGATGCTTTTCCAAAGAAAATTCTTAATCAACTTTATAAATTATCTCAACTTCAAACAAGTTTTGGGTATAATATGGTAGGTTTATGAGAAAGAGGAAAACAACCAAGATTATTCAATTTAAAAGAATTCTTAGAAGAATTTATCGGACATAGAAAAGAAGTAGTAACAAGAAGAACTCAATATGAACTAAAAATTGCAGAAGCTAGAGCACATATTTTAGAATGACTTAAAAAAGCATTAGATCATATTGATGCAATTATCAAACTTATAAAAGCATCATCAAATAGAGATGAAGCTAAAGTAAACTTAATGAATGATTTTTCACTTTCTCAAATTCAAGCAGAAGCAATTTTAGAAATGAAATTAAATAAATTAGCTGGATTGGAAAGACAAAAAATTGAAGATGAATTAAAAGATAAACATATATTAATTGAAGATTTGAATGATATTTTAGTAAAACCTGAAAGAATCAATTTAATTATTCATGAAGAATTAGATGAAGTAGAAAATAATTTTGGTGATGAAAGAAAAACACAAGTAAATTCTTGAAAAGTAGGAGAATTTAATGCAAAAGATACGATTCCAAATGAAGAAGTTATTATTACACTTTCTAAAAATTCATATATTAAAAGACTCAAAGCAAATTCTTTTAGAACACAAAGAAGAGGAGGAAAATGAGTAGCAACTTCTACAAGAGAAGATGATGAAATTAGATTAATTGTCCCAACAAAAAATCATGATGATTTACTCTTTTTTACCACTCAAGGGAGAGTATTTCAACTTCCAGCTTACGAAATACCAGAAACAACGAGAATTGCAAAAGGACAACCAATTATTAATTTATTAGGTTTACAAAAAAATGAAGAAATTTCAGCAATTTTAGATATTTCAGCAGCAGAAAATAAATATTTATTCTTTGTTACTAAAAATGGGATTGTAAAAAAATTAGAAATGGATGCTGTAAAAAATATTCGTTCTAATGGTCTAAAAGTTGTTGGTGTAAAAGATTGAGATGAATTAACTTGGGTAAAAACTACGAGTGGAGACGATCATATTTTTATCGCAACTCGTGAATGAAAAGCAATTCAATTTGAAGAAGGTGACGTTCGTCCAATGGGAAGAGCTGCAGCCGGAGTAAAAGGGATTAATTTAAAATCTGAAGATAGTGTTATAGAAGTAGCAATTGTTTGAGAAGATAGAGAATTTGTCTTTATTGTAACGGAAAACGGTATGTGAAAACTTACATGAATAGATGAATATAGAAATCAAAAAAGATGAGGAGCATGAGTAAAAGCGATGGCTATGACTGCAAAAACAGGAAAACTTATTTCTGCAACAATGTTATCAAGCGAAGATAGAAAAACTACTGAAGTAATTTTAATTTCAAAAGCAGGACAAACGATTCGTATTGGACTCAAAGATATTAGAAAAACTTCAAGAGTAACTCAATGAGTTATTTTAACAAAACTCAAAAAATCAGGAGATAAAGTCGTGAGAGCCTCTTTAGTAAAAGAATCTGAAGAAGAAGAATTATAAAATAAAAAAAAGTTCCCGGGAAATTTCCCGGGAACTTTTTTTATGCAGCTTTTTGAAAACCTGGTCATGATATTTCAGAATAATTTTTTGTGTTTACCCAATGAAAATTCAAAGTTCCACTCTGCGTTAAAAATCATAATTCTACAAATTTTTGTCAGATATTTGATAAACCCGAAACAAAATTTCTTTTTTCATTGAGTTCGTTTTCACCATTTATTTGACGAATTTTTGACATATTTGTGTAATAGTCATTTGTATTTTCATCTCCAGTTGTTTTGTAGAGAATAAATTGTAAAAGATGATTAAACTCAGAAATATTTAAATAATCATTGTCAGTTGTCTCAATTTTACCAGTATCATTAAATTTATCATCGTTTTTCATTAGAAATAAAAATTCTTCTCTATTATCCCAAACAAAATCGAGTCCTAATTTTTCTAGTTTTTGTTTTGTATCAATGAGATTTTTTAATGCTTCAGGATTTTTTTCTACGGTTTGTTTTTCTTCCTGAGAAATTTCTATTTTTTCACCAGTTTGATAATTTATAATAGAAAAATTATTATTTACTGATACATCAGGAATTTCATAGGTTAATCAAGCGTAAGAGTATGTTTTTTTATCTTCTTGAGTATTTATTCCTAATTCAGATTGAGAATCAATAGAATTGATTTCTTCGAGGAATTCTAAATTTTTATGCTCTAAATATCTTTCATTAAAAATTTCTGTTAATTTTTCATCTATATCATATTGTTGAGTAAATTCTTCTACATCGAAATTTTGAAGCTCTTCTTCAACTTGTTTTTTATATGTTTCTTCGTCAAGAACTAAGTTTCATTCATTATCAGTTATTGTAGATGTTTTCATAATTGCTGCTTGAACTGACTGAATTTTATCTTCTTGATATTTATTTAATACTTTTTCAGCTTCTTTTTTTTCTTCTCCACTTAATCAAAGAGAATTAATATATATATCAATTTCTCATCAAAATTTATCAAAATTTTTAATGAGTGTTTCACGAGATAATTCTGGATTAATTTCAGGTCAATTTATATTCTTTTGTATATCTTGTGAAATCGTATACAACTTTATATCTGAGAGTGTTTCTACAAGTTTATTTTTTTGATTTGCATTTAAATTAGTCATATTATTAATTTTTTCTATGAATAATTTTTTAGAATTTATATCAGTTTGTGTAAGTAAATTAATCAATTCTGTTATTTCTGCATTATTGATTTCAATTCATTCAACTGATAATTTTTGAATAAAGCTTTCTTCTAATTGAGTGAGTTTATTTTCTTCTGTCATTTGTTCAATATGATATGAAATCTTACTTTGAACTTCCATTAATGTTGATATTTTTTCATTTTGATCACTAATACTTTTTACTATATTTTCTACTAGTTTTTTTTGAGAAGGTAAACATTCAAAACTTTTAGTTGATACTAAAATATCCATGATTTTTTGACGAAATTTAGCATTACTATAGAGTGATTTAATAATATTATCATCATTACTACCTTTTCTTTTTTCTATACTTTCTATCGTGTATAACACAGATTCAAAATTTGGAAAATCAACAATATTAATAAAATTTTGAACGTCTTTAATTGGTTTTTTATCTATTACAATTTCAAATAAGAATGGATGTTTATTATATATTTCAGCAGGAAAAAAGTGAGCAAAATTTGCTCAAATTTCTGTATATAATAAAGCTTGAGCAATATTTTTATTTAATAAATTAAAAAACATAGGTCATAAAATTTTTCATCAATTTTTTATATATTCTACTATTTGATATTCATAGTCATCAATATTTGATTCCAATAAAAAATTTGTAAGTTCATCTGCTAATTTTATATCATTAGGATTATTTTTTATATTTCTTAATATAACATTTAACTCTTCTTTTGTTTTTGGAACTTCTTGTTTATAAACTATATTAGATATATATTCTGGTAATCCGTAACGAGCAGTTTCAGAGATATTATCTATAAATAATTTTTTTATATGACTATTATTATTAATTTCTGACTTTAGTTTATTTACAAAATGAGGTAATAAAATTTTTCAACTTTTATCGGTATTAATTAACGCTATAATGAGTTCTTCGTTTTTACGCAAATCATCAACCGTATATCTATTAAGATCAATAATAGACAATTGAAATCTTTCTACTACTTCAGGAAACATTATTAAATCCTTATGTAATTGTGTAAATGCTAAAATTATACCTGAATCAAGAAGTTCTAATATTTTTGTAGGTTCAGTTATATTTGGCACAGTACGGTTTAAGTTATTTTTTATAGTATTAATATCAATTGAATTATAATTTATACTATTTAATTCTCTAATACTATTTATATCAGTTATTGATAACTCTATATTTCTTGCATCTTTTAAAATAGAATCTAAACTATATTCAGATAAGATTTCTCTTAATCATCTATCATCTCATATAGGAGAATCAACCAAATTATTTAATTGTTTTATCTGTTTTGTTCATAATTTTTTTGCAATAGTATCTATATTTAATTGTCATTTTGATGATAAAAGTGCGAAATAATTTGCTAACTCATTTGAATTTATATCATTAATATTAATAGAATCATCTTTAATTTTTTGTTCAAATTCTTTTATTGAAATTAAGTAATTTCACTCTTTATTGTTATATCATTTCAAATATTCATTATTAAATCATTTTTCTTCATTTCATAAAATTTTTGCAATAAGTCTATCTTGATAGACATTCACATCTTTTTTATCAGCTAAATCTGCTATGTTTTCTTCATCTGTTCAAGCAAAGTTTCATTCTTCAAAATCTCAATACTCTTTATTTAAATGCTCCAAAATAACTTGAGCTTCATCAATAGAATACTCTGAGATATCTTTATTTAAAAATCATTCAACTTTATCAAGGGCTCAGTCTGTATCAGATCAAAATAAATTTTTAGTAAAATGATCCCAACCAGATCAACTTGTATCTACTCATTCGTCATCAGCTAATTCTACGATATCTCATAATTCTAACATAATTGACATTCTTTCTTTTTTTGAAAATTCTCTTCCGTGATCGAGAGAACTTTTTATTGTTCATCTTAATTCATCATATTCTTCTTCAAAACGTTGATACATTTCATGATCTTTTCATAAATCATCTTTCACATTTTCCATTATGAGTTTAGCTTCGTTCAAATATGACTTTACTTCATTCTCAATTTTTTGGGATGATTTAGAAGCTTCAATTTGAGCTGTGAGGAAAGTTTCAGATGCCATAATTGTTCTAATAAGTATTATTTTTATTTATTCTATCACATTATGAAGGAAAATTCAAAAAATTACTAAGTGCTTCTTGAAATTGTTGAAATATCTATATAATGGCTTTATTAAAATAAAATTAAATATATAAAATTTATGAAATTTAGTTGTAACGAAATAAGAGAAAAATTTTTAAAATTCATGGAAACTAAAGGGCATTATATCACAAAATCTGCTCCTTTAATTCCTGAAAATGATGCATCAGTTTTATTCAATGTAGCGGGTATGCAACCGATGGTTCCATATCTTTTAGGTGAAGCTCATCCAAAAGGAAAAAGAATTGCAAATTCACAAAAATGTGTAAGAACCAATGATATCGAAGAAGTTGGAGATGATTCTCATTTAACATTTTTTGAAATGTTAGGGAATTGGTCACTGTGAGATTTTTTCAAAGAAGAATCGATTGCTTGGTCGTATGAATTTTTAACTTCTTCTGATTGGTTAAATTTAGATCCAAAATATATTGCTGTAACTGTTTTTGAGGGTGATGAAGATGCTCCTAGAGATGAAGAAGCTGCTAATATTTGGAAAAAAGTAGGAATGCCAGAATCAAGAATTTCATATTTAGATAAAGCTGAAAACTGGTGGGCTGCAGGAGATACTGGACCATGTGGACCAGATTCTGAAATTTTTTACTGGGTTGGAGAATGAGAACCAAAAGCTGATTCAAATGTTGCTAACGACGAAGATAACTGGATGGAAATCTGGAATAATGTATTCATGGAATATATCAGAGATGAAAATGGAAAATTATCTTCTCTTCCAAATAAAAATATCGATACAGGAATGGGATTAGAAAGAATTACAGCAACACTTAATGGTGTAAAATCTGTATATCAAACTGATGCATTTTCTGACGTTTTAGAAAAAATTAAATCTCTTGTTTGAGAAGAAAATTATAACGAAAGATGAGCAAGAATTATAGCAGATCACGTAAGAATGGGAACACATATTATTGCTGATGGAATTGTTCCAAATAATGTTGATCAAGGGTATATTTTGAGAAGACTACTTAGAAGATCTATCAGAGAAGCGTATAAAATGAATTACGAAGAAAATATTTTAGTAGAAATATCTAAAATGTTTGTAAATAAATTTAAAGATATTTATGACTCAGTAAAAAATAATGAAGAAACTATTTATACTGAGTTACAAAAAGAAGAAGAAAAATTTGCGAAAACATTAAAATCTGGGTTAAAAGAATTTGATAAATTACTCAAAGGTTTTGAAATTGCTTTCGAAAGATCAGGAAAAAAAATCGATACAATTGCAGGTCCAAAAGCTTTTAAACTCTATGATACATACGGATTTCCTTTAGAAATGACTGTTGAATTAGCAACAGAAAAAGGATATAAAGTTGATGAAGACGGTTTTGCAAAAGCATTTGAAGAACATCAAGCAAAATCTAGAGCAGGGTCTGAAAAGAAATTTGCATGAGGACTTGCTGATGATTCGCAAGCGACAACTCAACTTCATACTGCAACTCACTTAATGCTTGCTTGACTCAATCATGTTTTAGGTGGATGAGTTCATCAAAAAGGTTCAAATATTACTCCTGAAAGATTACGTTTTGATTTTAATGCTGATGGAAAAGTTCAAAGAGATTTACTTGATAAAGTAGAAGAATTTGTAAATGAAGCAATAAATGATGAAACACAAGTAACGGTTACAAATATGCCAAAAACTCAAGCTATGGAAGAATGAGTTGAGGGATCATTTTGGGAAAAATATCCAGATGAAGTAAAAGTATATTCTATGGTTGGGAAATCAGGAAAAGTTTATTCACGTGAACTTTGTGGTGGACCACATGTAGAAACAACTGCTGGAATGGGAACGTTTAAAATTAAAAAAGAAGAAGCATCAAGCTCTGGTGTAAGAAGAATAAAAGCTGTATTACAAAAATAATAAAAAAACTATAGAAATTTTCTATAGTTTTTTTTAACATAAAATTATTCTTCTGCTTTACAATATTCTCAAATCTTTATAATAAAGAACAATTATTCACTGAAAAAATAAAATGTTTTCAAATAAAGTAAATATTACCACAATTGGTTGAGGAACTGGAACATATAATGTATTGTCATGATTAAGAAATAATTCAAGTTACAATCTTGCTGCAATTGTCACAATGAGCGATAGTGGTTGAAGTACAGGGATGCTTCGTGATGAATTTGGAGTATTGCCACCTGGGGATATAAGAAGAGCGATTCTCGCGCTTTCTACTGAGTCTGAAATTTTAAGAAAACTTTTTGAATATAGATTTGATAAAGAATCTTCAGTTTCTGGTCATACTGTTTGAAATTTACTGCTTACAGCTTTGGCTGATATTACAGGGAATTTTTGAGATGGAATAAAAGAAATTAATAAAATGTTTAAGGTAAATGGAAAAGTTATTCCAGTTACTATGGAACAATCAAATCTTTGTGTAGAATTAGAAAATGGTTTAAAAGTATGTGGAGAATCAAATATAGATGTGCCAGAACATGATGGAAATCTTCGTATTGAAAATGCTTATTTAGAACCAGAAGTAAAAGCAAATCAAGTTGCAAAAAACGCGCTAGAAAATTCTGATATAATAGTTATAGGTCCAGGGGATTTATATACTTCAATTATACCAAATTTGCTTGTAAAATGAGTAGCAAAATCTATTAAAAAAAGTAATGCAAAAGTAATATACTTTTGTAATATCATGACAAAGAAATGAGAAACAACAGGATTTGAAGTGAAAGATTTTATAGATGTTATCGAAAAATATTTATGAAAATGAGTTTTAGATTACGTGGTAGTAAATAACTGAAACATTTCTGATTATATGGTAAAAAAATATCATGACTCAGAATGAAAAAAACCAGTAAAATTGAAAGATAAACAAATAAAGGAATTTAAAAATGCAAAATATAAAATCATAGAAAGAGATATGCTTCATGAACAAGATTTTGTCAGACATAGTTCGAAAAAAATAGCGTCAATTATAGATGATTTAGTTGATGGTTGGATAAAATAAAAAAAGTATTTTCATAATTGAAAATACTTTTTTTATTTTACTTACTTAAATATTTTTTATAACTTTTTCATCAGATTTTGGAAAAGCATTTGGAATATATTTATTAACAAATTTTTCTGACCAATCAGAAATTTCAGATTCTATATCAAGTTTAGTTGTTGTTACAACTCATAGAATACTTATATAAATATCTCAAATTGATAATGAATCTCAAACAAGAAATTCTTTTTCTCACAATTCTTGAGAAATCATTCATATTTTTTGTTTTACTTGATTCAATATTTCATCTTCTCTTTGTTGAGATAGTTCTATAAGTCCAAATTTTTTCATATAAACTTCACGAAGTGAATCAAAAATATTATCTACCAGAGTAGTCATATTATAAACTATTATTTTTTCTTGTAGCGACTTTGGTAAAATGTCATTTTGTGGATATTTTTCATTTATATATTCTATAATTTTCCAACTATCATAAATTTGTATTCCATTATCGTCTATTGCTGGAATTTTACCAGTTTTTGAAACTTGTAAAAATTCTTCACTTTTATTTTTTAAATCGACACTTACACTTTCGTATTTCACTGATTTTAAATCTAATACAGCTCTTATTTTAGCTACGTGAGGTGAATTCAAACCATAAATTATCATATATTTATTTATAAGTAATATAAAATAGTAATATAAATATATGTAATATACTTAATGCAAACTTAATTTACTATAAAAAGTATAGTAAAAATTTTTTTATAACTCATCTAATAAATTTTCTAATTTTTCTAATTCTTTCGTATCTTCTTTGAGTTCTCCATTTTTTTCAGCTTCTTCGAGTTTCTTTTTTGCTTCATCTTGAGCCTTTTTCATATCACGTACATATTTTCTCACTTGCGCTGGAGTCATACGTGCATTTGAACCAGCAGGGGCAAATTCTGACATAATAATTAAATTATAATTTAAACTTCTCTTCTTTCTTTTAACGCATTCATAAGCGTGACATTGTCAGCATATTCTATATACCCAGAAGATAATCATCTACTCAGACGAGTCAATGTTACTTTATGTTTTATTTTTCTTTTTTCTATTTCTTCTTTTATATAATTTATAGTAGCTTCTCATTCGATATTTGGATTCATAGAAAGGATAAGTTCTAAATTTCTATCAGCATCGATAATTCTACTAAATAAACTTTCAAAGTTTAAATCTCAAATAAATACTCAATTAATAGGAGAAATAGCACCTCATAATACATGATATTGTCCTGTAAATCATCCAGATTGTTCGATGGTAAGTAAATCTAAATATTCTTCAACAACTGCAATTAAGAGAGGATTTCTATTTTTTGAAGTACAAATATTACAAATTTTTTGTCAAACATCTGTAAGTCCATGACAATTTTCACACGATCCAACTTTATTTTTTATATTTTTAATATCATTTGATAAATTTTCCACAAAATTTGGATTTGAATTGAGTAAAAAAAAGGCAAGTTTTGTCGCCCTATTTTCTCAAATTCCAGGTAAATATCATATAGATTGTATTAATCTTTTTAGTGCTTCTGGCAAAATGAATTATATTATTATGTAAGTCTCCCTTTTTTAAAGGGGAGATGTCCCTAGGACAGAGGGGATATTATTTTTTCCTTTTTAATAAAAAGTGGCCGATAGGCCGGATGGGGGCATAAATTTATTTTCTACAAAAAATTCTATAAAAAAAACAAGATATTGCAAGCAATTCTTGTTTTAATAATTATATACGTAATTTACTCATTCTTGAATTACTAAATAATCTGGATTTTCAGCTTTTTCCATCATTTGTAAATCTGCATCGCTACGAATATTTCATAGACTTTCTAATTCAGCAATTTTTACATCAAGTAATTCTTTTTCAAGTTTTAATTGTTGCATTTGAATATCAAGTTTTTGAATACTTGTACCTTTTGTTGCATTTACATTTATGATCCAAACATAATACAGTAGGAGAACTGAAATGAATGACAACATAATTATGTAGGTAGTTTGTACTCAAACTTGAAATTTTTCTTTTTCTTGTTTTCTTCTTGAGTAGAAGTTATTCTTTAAGTTTGTAGTCATTACTTTAGGATTCACGTTCGCTAGAGTTAGGAGGTAACAATTAGGAGTTTTTTACTGCGGGAGTGATTTTTTCAGCAAGTCTAGCTTTTGCACTACGACTTCTTGAATTTTGTTTTATTTCTTCAGGTGTAGGAAGAATCGGTTTTTTTGTTAATATTTTTAGCGACTTTTTATGTCCACAACTACAAATCAAATCATCACATATACAATCTTTGGTTTCTTTTTTAAATATCTGTTTTACTAATCTATCTTCGAGAGAATGAAATGATATAACAAATATTTTTCCTCATTTTGTAAGTAGATCTAAAGAATCTTGAATAGAAGTTTCAGCAAAATCTAACTCTTTATTTGTCTCTATTCTCAAAGCTTGGAATATACGAGTTTTTACTCTTGGATGTTTTGAAATAGTTTCTATGATTTCTACGAGATCATCAGTGGTTTCAAAAGGCTTCTTTTTTCTTTGGTGAGAAATGGCTTGCGCAATTTTTTCTGCCAAAGGTTCTTCTCAATATGTTTTGAAGATGTCTATAAGTTGATCTTTTCTGTAGACATTTACGACAAATGATGCAGGTTTTCAACTTGTAGCATCAAAACGCATATCAAGTGGACCATTTGCTCTAAAGCTAAATCATCTGTCTGCTTCATCAATATGAAGAGAGGAAAGTCATAAATCATAATAAATTCCTGTGATTTCAAAGATATTTCTATCAGCTAACTCTTGTTTCAAATTTACAAAATTTGAATTTATTAAAATAAGTTCTACTTTATTATCAGCATTTACTGATTCTAATCTTTCACGAGCCAGTTTTAAATTTCTTGTATCTGCATCAAATCCAATAAATATATCTCAAGGATTCATTTTTTGGATTATTCCAGCAGCATGTCATCACATACCTAAAGTACAATCTACAACTATATTTTGTTTATTTTTAAAGATCTCAATGCTTCAAATTAATTCTTCGTATAAAACAGAAATATGTTTATCGGCAATATTTTCAATGTTCATATTATTGTATCAACTTGTAAAAAAAATGTTAAAAATTCATTTTTATTGTCTTTTTAAAGCACATCATCTATCTTTAGTTGTAACTTTTTTTTCTTTCTTGTCAAAATAAGCGTTTATAATTGACTAGACAAATTACTAAATTATTTTAATAGTTTATTTAAGCCAAAAGAATAATGTTCTTCACATTTTCTTCACAAAGCGAAAGTGTATAATTTGAGTATATAAAAAAAGTAAAAATTAACCTTGCATTTTTCAAAAGATTACTAAAATGGTAATGTTTAAAATAAAATAGATAATAATCTAAATAATATGATAAAAATAAATGATTTACATGTAGGTGTCGAAGATAAAGAAATTATTAAATGAATTTCACTTAATTTTGAACTCGGAAAAAATTATTGTCTCCTAGGGAAAAATGGGAGTGGGAAATCGACATTGTCGAGTTTCTTAATGTGACATCCAAAATATAGACATATTTCTGGAGATGTAGTAATTGACGATGAAAATTTATTAGAAAAAGATCCAGAAGAAAGAAGTGCAGCTGGATTATTTCTTTCATTTCAACATGTACCGGAAATAAAAGGTATAAAATTAAGTGAATATCTCAGAACTATTTATAATATTCACATGAAACAATCAAACCCTGATGTTGCTGAATTATCACCATTTTTATTTAAAAGATTTATAAAAAAATATTTAGAATCTTTACACATTGATGAAAAATTTTTAGAGAGAGATTTAAATGTTGGTTTTTCTGGATGAGAAAAAAGAAAAATCGAAATTCTTCAAATGAAATTAATCTGACCAAAATATATTATTTTAGATGAAATTGATTCAGGTTTAGATTTAGATGCATTTAGGGCCGTGGCAGAATTATTACAAGAATTATCAAATGAAAATAATAGTTTAATTATTATTACACATTATTTTAAAATTCTTGAATATATTGATGTAGATACAGTATATGTTATGAAAGATGGGGAAATAAAAGCTACTGGAGACAAAGCTTTAGCAAAAGAAATTAGTGAATCTGGTTTTTCAAATATTTAACCAAAACAAAAAGCTGAACAAAAGTTCAGCTTCAATCGAGAAATTTAAGACAATTTGCTTGAAATTTCTGAATTAATAGCATTTGCATAACCTTGAACAACAGCAAAGCTGAGACCAAGAAAAGTGCCAAATGTAATTGCGAGTAAATATTTTTTCATTTTATCTCCTTCTCTAAACTGAAAATTAATAACTCAAAATATATTATACAATAAAAATTTAAAAAAGCAAAAAAGCCGTAAAAATTACGACTTTTTAGATATATGAATCAGGCTACTTGTTCCATATCATCTAGGTATTCTAACTTAGCTTCACCGATGAAGCTTTGTATAGAGCACTTATCTCTTTTATATCTTCCACCGAATGGTACAATAAATTCAACTGAATGAGTTTGGGCAAAATTCTGCAACTCGATTAATTCATCTTGGTTAAGTGAAACTCCCTGTTTTATATGACGAATTGCATCACAGTTTTTACTAATTTTAAAAATATTGCCGACTAGCTCAAGTTCATATAGATTTTTCATAATTTTCGCTCCTTTTTTGCGAAATTCATATAAAAATTTCTATAGAATAATAACAAAAAAAATAATTTTTCAAAATTTAAATTTAAAAAAACAACTATGTCAACTAAATCACAAACTATTAATATTCAAGGTTCTTGGGATTACTCAGATGAAATCATCTATAGTGAAACTGTAGAACCTGGGATTAATGAAAAAGTAGTCAGACAAATATCTCTTTCTAACAAAGAACCGCAATGGATGTTAGAACTCAGACTTAAAGCACTAGCTTTATATCAAAAAAGAGAAATGCCAAAATGGGGACCAAATCTAGATAAACTTGATCTAGATAAAATTTATTATTTTGCAAAACCGCAGGGTGCTGGAAATAATAAAACTTGGGAAGAAGTTCCAGAAAATATTAAAGCCACTTTTGATAAACTCGGTATTCCAGAAGCTGAAAAAAAAGCACTTGCATGAGTTGGTGCACAATACGATTCTGAAACAGTATATCATTCTTTAAAACAAGAATTAACAGATCAAGGAGTTATTTTTGACGATATGTCGCAGGCTTTACAAAATCCTGAACGTGCAGAGTTAATTAAAAAATATTTTGCAAAATCTATTCCTTTAAATGATCATAAATTTTCTGCACTTCACTACGCTGTATGGAGTGGAGGGACATTTCTCTATATTCCTAAAGGTGTAAAAATTTCTGAACCACTTCAATCATATTTTAGAATGAATGTAAAAGCAGGTGGACAATTTGAACATACTATGATTATTGTCGAAGACGAAGCTGAAGCTCATTATATTGAATGATGTAGTGCTCCAAAATATGACGAAAGTTCACTTCATGCAGGTGGAGTAGAAATATTTGTTGGAAAAAATGCAAAAATGAGATATTCGTCAGTTGAAAACTGGAGTTTAGACACATTTAACTTAAATACAAAAAGAGCAATAGTTCAAGAATCTGGAGTAATCGAATGGGTTTGAGGAAATATGGGTTCAAATACAACTATGTTATATCCTTGTTCTGTACTCGTTTGAGACAATTCAAAAGCTGATCACTTAGGTTTAGCATTTGCAAATGAATGACAAAATCAAGATACATGAGCAAAAGTAATTCATATTTGAAAAAATTCTTCATCTAATATTGTTTCTAAATCTATTTCAAAAGCAGGAGGAATTTCTACATATAGAGGTTTAGTTGATATTAAACCAGGAGCAACTGGAAGTGTTTCAAAAATAGAATGTGATGCTTTACTTTTAGATAATAGATCAGTTTCAGATACTATTCCTGATATTAGAGTAGGGAATGCTGATTCTATCGTGGCTCACGAAGCAAGTGCTGGGAAAATAAACGAAGAAGATTTATTTTATCTCATGTCTCGTGGTATTTCAGAAGAAGAAGCACAAGCAATGATTGTAAATGGATTTTTATCTCCAATCATGAAAGAACTTCCACTAGAGTACGCTTCTGAAATGAATGTTCTGATTTCAATGGAAATGGAAGGAAGTATTGGGTAATAAAAATTATTTTGTCAAAAAATAAATA
Organism: uncultured Patescibacteria group bacterium; assembly: GCA_963926055.1. GTDB lineage: Bacteria > Patescibacteriota > Gracilibacteria > BD1-5 > UBA6164 > CAJXJP01. The sequence continues at coordinate 208,950 of CAWUVK010000003.1, forward strand.
ATCATGATAAAAATAGATAAAAAGACATTAATTGAGTTTCAGGAAAAAGGAGTGAAAAAAATTCACGTATTTTTTTATGATGCTGGGTGTTCAGGGACGAAGGTTGATATTGAAACGGATTTTGATGAAAAAGATTTAGAGTTAGTTGCCATTTTCCCTGATTTAGATAGTGAATGAAAACCAGTTAATAATCCACCTTTAAAATGAGAAGGGATAAAAGTATATATTATTCCTGCAAATAAAGAACAGTTTGACTGAGCAATGGTGACTAAAATTAGAGAAAAATCTGATAATCCACACTTACAAGGAGCGAAAGAAAAATATATATTTTCAAATCCAAAGATTCAAGATAGGTGTGGGTGCGGGACAAGTTTCTCTTTTGAAAAGAAAGTTCCGAAAATAGATTTAGAAAAATTAAGGTTACTTAAAGATAGATTCAAAAAATAGCCAGTGCTATTATTGAAAAAACAAGTATAAAAATTATTTATTAATAGCGAAAAATATGAAAATTACTCAATCAGGATTTCATAATATTTCACAATCAACAGAAAAAACAATAATTATTTCTGCAGACTGTACAGCAATTTTATTTGATGATAATTCTTCAATAGAAGAAATTATTTTAGAAGAAAATGCACAAGTAAAATATTTTTGATATTTCTGAGAAGAAAATGTTTTTAATAAACATATTATTACAAAGTGAGAAAATTCTTCAGCAAAAGTAAATTGCTTCTTATTGGCTCAAGAGAATCAAAAAGTTACTTCAAAAATATTTTGAGAAGTAGCCGCGAGTGAGTCAAAAATTGACACAACTATTATTGCATTAGCTAAAAACGAAGGTTCTATTGATATTGATGGGATTATTCAAATTAACGAAAATGTAGAAAAAGTTGAATGATATCTCAACGAAACAAATATTTTCTTATGAGAAAAATGAGCAGTAAGAGGGTTTCCAACACTTTTAGTAAGAAGTAATGATGTACAAGCTGGACACGGTTGTAATATAGAAAAAATCTCTGATGAAAAATTATTTTACCTTAGAAGTAGAGGTGTTGATAAACAAAATGCACTGACTATGATGGTTATTGCATACATAGAAACAATATTTTGAGATATTCAAAATTATGATAAAGAGTTTCATGATGAGTTAGTTTCGCAAATAATTAATAAAATTTAAAACTTGTTTTTTTACTCAATATTCTTATAAATATTGAGTTATTTATCTTATTAAAAAAAATATATGAAAAAAATTACAGCACTTTTATTAGCAGTTTTTGCTTTTCAATTTTCATCAGTTTTTGCTGAAGAAATACAAGCAGTTACTACATCTGCACCGATTACTACTACTCAAACTGAAATGACTAATACAGGTTCTAATCTAGAATCAAATGAAAATCAAGAAGAAGTGGTTTATAATTATTATTTTTCTCCAACATGTGGATGGTGTCAAAAACTTAATGCATTTTTAGAAAAAAATGATGGGTTTGAAAAACTTAATATCAATAAAATTGATGTAAGAGGTGAAAATGGAATTAAGATGATTGACGCTGCAACTGAACATGGAATAGACCCATCTGGAGTAGGAACTCCATTTATTACATATGGTCCAAATGGTACAGGAAGTTATATTGAATGAGGTTTTTATGGAGCTGCAGAACATTTTGCTCAAGTGTTAAATGTAGACAGTCCAATTGCTTCTACTCAAGAAAATAAATCTAAAAGTTTATTAATTACTCTTTTAGGATTAATAATTATTATTGCTCCTCTTGCTTACTTAGGATTAAAAAAATAAAAAATGAAAAAAATAATTTTATGATTTATTGCTTGGTTATCAATTTATCAAGCTACATTTGCTGAATCGATGCAAGAATTAGCTAAATCTGACAGTTTCATGGATAATATTGGTTTTTTAACTTTTTTAATTCCAGCAGCTGCGTGAGATTCTATAAATCCATGCGCCTTTGCAGTAATGATAATTTTGCTTACTTCAATTTTGAAACAGCATAAATCAAAAACAAAAGTTATTTGGGCAGGTTTAATGTTTATTTTAGCAATATTTATTAGTTATGTTGCTATGGGTTTTGCTTTATTTGATACACTCGCAGATGATTTTGATCCAGTATATATTAAATATACCATTTGAGTTATTTGAATAATAATTTGATTGGCAAATTTAAAAGATTATTTTTGGTATGGAAAATATTTTAGAGTTGAAGTTCCTACTTCTTGGAGACCAAAAATGTTTAAACTATTAAGATGAGTTACTTCTCCAGCAGGAGCATTTGTAATAGGTTTACTCATTAGTTTATTTTTACTTCCATGTACTGCAGGTCCATATATAGTCGTTACATCATACTTAGCAACTAATGAAATTTCATTTAGTATTGCTGCTATGTATATTTTAATTTATAATCTTGTATTTATTATCCCAATGTTTATCATAATGTTTATGATTGCTTTTGGTATAAAATCTGCAGAAGAAATAAACGAATTAAAAGAATTAAATGTTGAAAAAATGCATTTAATAACATGAATCATTATGCTTTTATTATGAATTTATGTTTTATTAGATGCTTCTGGTATAATCACTAAATTATTATTTATATTCTAAGCGTATAGAAATTTTTATGTATAATGAAACAATTACTTTTTATAGTAAAACTCCACCAAATAAAAAAGCACTCGAAGATTTTACCGTAAAATATTATGAAGATAATAATATTTGTTGAGATGATTTAGAAGTATTTTTAAAAATCGAAGATAATATCATAAAAGATTTTGGATTTACTTGAGAAACAGCCATTATAACGACTGCATGTGCGAGTATTTTAGGAGAATCTATTATAGGAGAAAATATTTCAAAGGTACTAAAAATGGATTATAAATCAATCGAAGAACTTATTGAAATGGAAGTATCTCCAAGAAGAAGACAAGCATCAGTTTTATGATTACTCACTACAAGAAATGCGATTCATACGTATTTAGATGATGGGCAAAAGGATGAATTTGATGATATTATATAAAAAAATAGTATGCTAAAACTTTCAAAAAAATGATCATATGCTGTAAAAGCTATGATTTATATTGCCGAATCAAATGATGAACTTGTTAAAATTTGAGATATTTCTGAGAAAGAAAAAATTTCTCTATGAATGCTTCGTAGAATAATTTCAGATTTAGAAAAATTTCAACTCATAGAAACTAAACAGGGAAGAAATGGTGGAATAACTTTAAAAAAAGAAATTCAAAGAATTTCTACTTATGATATTCTTTCTGCTGTGTGAGAAGAATTATGAATCACAGAATGTACCAGGTGAGAAGATTGTAGTAATCATGACTCATGTTCCACAACAAACCTTTTCACGTCACTACAAAGCGGATTTAATAGTCTATTAAAAATGTATACACTTGATAAGATAATAAAAAACAAATAATTTTTAAAATTATTTGTTTTTTTATTATAAAATTATTTTAAATCAAAAAAAAATATACTATGTTCATAGTATATTTTTTTCTTTGATTATTTAACTTCAGCAGGAGTCATATCAATTTTGATTGAAGGCCCCATAGCGTTACAAACGTAAACAGAGTTGATATATTTACCTTTTGCACCAGCTGGTTTAACTTCTTCAATAGTTTTTAAGAAGAATTTTAAGTTTTCAGCTAATTTTTCAGCACCAAATGATAATTTACCAAAGATTGAATGAATATTCCCTTGTTTATCAGTTTTGAATTCGAATTTACCACCTGCAATTTCTTTTGCAATTGATACTAAATCTGGTCCAACAGTACCAGCTTTAGGATTAGGCATAAGACCTTTAGGTCCTAAAACTCTTGCAACTTTCCCTAAATGTCTCATCATAGAAGGAGTAGCAATACAAACATCAAAATCTAAAGCAACAGTTCCGTCAGCAATATCTTGAATTAGTTCTTCACCACCAGCAATAGTTGCACCAGCAGCTTTAACTGCATCTGCGTTTTCATCAGTGAATGCACAAACTTTTGCAGTTTTCCCTGAACCATTTGGAAGAGAAAGAGTTGATCTAACAATTTGATCAGCATGTTTAACTTCTAAGTTTAAATTGAAGTGAACTTCTACAGTAGGGTCAAATTTTACTGTATTAGTTTTTTCTAATAATTCTACAGCTTCTGCTACTGAGTAAGCCATTTCTTTGTTGATGAATTCAACAGCTTTTTTATATTTTTTTCCAGCCATTATATAATTTTTAATAATAAAAAGGTATAACGAAAATAATAAATATTTTCTTCCTTAAAATAGCCGTGAAATTATATGAATAATTATAAAATTGTAAAGCTTTTATTTTTGATTTTTTTCTTCATCTTTTTCGACAGGATCATATCATCATTTACTCCATGGTTGACAGCGTAAAATTCTCCAAAAAGATTTTATTCATCATATTATAACTCATTTTTTTTCTATTGCTTCTTTTGAATATTCTGAACAACTTGGATAATATTTACAATAGGGAACATAGTTATCACTTTTTGCATGATCTGAGTGATCATGAGATAAAAATTTTTGATATTTTTTAATAGCTCAAATAATTATTTTTTGTCATGTATTCAAAAGAAAAAAATTATGAAATAAAAAAACGATTAGAAATATTCTAATCGTTTTTTATTATTTTACAAAGTTAACAACATTTGAGAAAACAGCTGGATTTGTGATAGCCATATTTGAAAGAACTTTTCTATTTAAAGTTACTTTTTTGCTATACATAGCTCCAATTAATTGAGAGTAAGAGATACCGTTATCTCTAGCAGCAATATTGATTCTTACTGTCCATAATTTTCTGAAGTTTCTCTTTTTTTGTTTTCTACCGATATAAGCATTTGTACCTGCTTTCATCCATGCATTTTTAGCTCTTGAGAATACTTTTGAATTTAACATTCTGTATCCTTTCGTAGCTTTGAGCATTTTTTTATGTCTTTTTCTAGTCATTAGACCTCTTTTTACTCTAACCATTGTATTATTTTATTGAAATTAAATTGTTGTAGTATAGAAAGTATTACGCGTGTGGTAATTGTTGAGCGATTTTTTTATTTTCTGTTTGAGAAGAAATTAAACCGTACTTATTTCTACCTTTAGCTTTTTTAGATTTATCTGAAAGTAAGTGTCTTTTACAAGCTTTTCCAAGTTTAAATTTACCAGATCCAGTAACTTTAACTCTTTTTGCTACACCTTTTCTTGTTTTTAAAGTCATAAGAGCGTAATTATTAATAATATTATTTAATTGGTTTTAACATAGCGTTAAACGTGTTTCCACTTCTTTTGATTAGTCCATCAGTTTTATATATTTCATCAAGACTTTTTACAAAGGAATTCATTTTTTCAGCTGCGAGTTCACCGTATTGGTTTTCTCTTCATCTGAGCATTAAATTTACTTTTAGAGGATGACCTCCAGCTGCAAATTTTTCAGCTTGTTTTTTTCTAATTTGTAAATCGTGTTCTCAGATTTTGAAAGTAATTCTAATTGTTTTTAAATCTGGAGCTTTTCACTTTTGTTTATTTTTTTGTTCTTGCTTTTTTTGTCTATAGAGAAATTTCCCATAATCAAGCATTTTAATGATCGTTACATCTCATTTTTTTCACATTTCCATGAGATCAAGACTGAGCTCTTCAGCTTTTTGTCTTGCTTCAGAAAGTGTCATTTCTCAGAGATTTTCACCTTCATCAGTAACAACTTGAACATTTTTTGCTCTGATTTCACCATTTAGAAGTCTTTTCTTTTCTTTCACGCAGTTATTTTAAAAATTAAGATACAGCTTTCATCATTTTTACGAATTTAGCTTTTTTTCTTGCACCATTATTTTTATGTATGATATTTTTTTTCACTAATTTATCAATAATAGATTGTAGTCCTGATTTAACAGTTTTACCTTCTTTATCATTTTCATTTAAGTAAATAGCTTTAGCTGCTACAGCATCATTGTTTTTAATTGCAGCTTCAAAAGCAACTCTCGCTTCTCTGTAAGCACCTCTAAAATGATCATTTCTAGATCTTTTTTTCTTATTTTGTTTAAGTTGTTTTTTAGCTGATTGAATTATTGGCATAAAAAATTATTTATATAATATTAAATATTTTTGCTAATTTATCCCAATATTTGAGGATAGGGGATAAAAAAGCCAGTTCTCTTCGTGCGGAGATTATATGAAAAATAGTACAATAGTCAAATTAATTTAGAGGAAAATTATCTTAATTCTCCTCATTTTTTTTCTACCTTTTTTACTATTTGAGAAATAATCTCGTTTTTTACTTTATCATCAAGCGTTTTTTCCATTGATTGGATATACACTTTAAATGTTACACTTCTTTTTCCAGGAAGTTTTTCCTCGTCTTCATAAATATCAACAAGTTCAACTTTTGAAATCAAATTATCAGCATTTTGAATAGTAGTAAAAATATTTTTTCATTCAACATTTTTATCTACTACGAAGTTTATATCAAAATTATTTGCTTGAAACTCTGATAAATCTTGTGCTTTTACTTTTGAATATAATGCTTGTTTTAATGCATCAGCATCAATTTCGAAAAAAGCAATGTTTTGTTTAATTCAGAAATTATTTGCATATTTTGGATGAATTTCTCATACAAATCAAATATCATTTCCTCTTATATTTATACTTGCTGTTCTTCATTTATGTGCAAAACTTGGGAATACCTTTGGAGTATTAAGCTGAAATTTATCTACTGATAGTGTTGTAAGTAAATCATTTACAGTTGTTTGAATTTCATAATATAAAACATCTGCTGATTTCATAATTACACCACTAAGTGCATATTTTTCAGTAATTTTTGATTGATCTCTTGAAAATATTTTTTCTATTTCCATGAGTTTAAGTTCTTTGTATTCTCTCATATTTTTTTCTAAACTTGCAATTAAGTTTGGAATATGACTTCATTTTAAATGAGTAAGCTCTTCACTTAGTGCATTTTTCATTGGTACTAAATTGTTCGTATCTCAACCAAGTTTTTCCATGAGATTTTGATTTACAAAAGAGTATGTGTACATATCGTAGTAACCAAGAGAAGTTAAATATGCTCTAGAATCATTCTTTAATTTATAAATATTATCTTGAATAACTGCTCCAGAATTTATTTTTGGAATAGTAGATTCTATCGAGTTATATCCATTTATTCTTGCAATTTCTTCTGCAATATCTGCTTTATATTTTAAGTCTTTTCTCCAAAATGGAATAACTAATTTATTGTCTTGTTTTTTAATTCAGAGGTTTTCTAAGATAATAAAAATTTCTTCTTCAGTATATTTTTTTCAGATTAAATTTTCTATAAATTCTTTAGAATATTCAATAGATACAATTTCTTGTTTATTTTTATAATTATCACCGTAGGCAACTAATTGTAATTCTGGAAGATTTTTTTCTAGTTCATTTGCGATTAAACTCATCCCAGCTTGTTGCATACCATTTACTAGATCTTTTTCAAAAACATTGAGTGAATCAGTTCTAACTCATAATTTTTTCCCAGTTTTTCTAATTATTGCTTGATCAAAATGTGCTGATTCAACAATAATACTTTTCGTAGAATCACTTACCGCTGAATCCTTTCCACCAATCACACCTCAAAGTGCGAGCACTGAAATATCATCCGCAATAACTATATCTTCACTCGATAATTCATATTCGCTATCATTGAGAGCAGTAAATTTTTCTCAATCTTTTGCAAAACGAATAGTAATATTTCCAGTTATTTTATCTGCATCAAAACAGTGAGTTGGTTGTCCATATAAATATAGAGAATAATTTGAAATATCAATAAGCAATCCTTTTGATGCAATATCAGCAGAATTTAATACTTGTTGGATATATTCTGGAGTACTAATATTTTCAACATTTTGAATTTTTAATGCACTATATCTTGAAACATGTTGAGAAATTTCATTATTTATTTCTAGTTTTTCTAAATTTGAAAAATCTCTATGAGATAATTCATAGTTAAATTTTTCTCATTTTATAGCAGCTACTTCTCTTGCAATACCAATATGTGAAAATAAATCTGGTCTATGATTTATTGCTTTATTATCTATCTCTAAGATAGCATCATTTTTTTGTAAGTATTCTCTCATTGAAATTCCTAGAGGAGCATCAGTAGGTAATTCTAGAATACCTTCTTGTCTTATATCAGTCATTCCAAGTTCATCTTCACTACAAATCATTCATTGAGAAACCTCACCTCTAATTTTAGTTTTAGCAATTGTGAATTCTGGTGTAAGTTGTGCTCAAACTAAAGCAACAGCTACTTTCAATCAAGCTCTTACATTTTTAGCTCAACAAACAATAGGGTAGATTGTATCATTAACTTCTACAGTAGTACAATTTAATTTTTCTGAGTCAGGATGTTTTTCACAAGTTTTTACTTCTCATATAAAAACTTTTTCTAAATTTTTTCCTTCGTACTCTATTTCTTCTACTTCTGCAGTATGCATAACTAAATCTTGCGCAACTTCTTCAGGTGTTCCTAAATTTGAAACATATTTTTGTAATACTTTGTATGAAATTTTCATATTTTATTATTTCTAGTTTATAAAAAATATTATAATTTATTATAAATAACGTAAAAAATAATTTATTTTAACTTTTCCTTGATACATATTGCTTTTATCAATTATAGAATCAAGAATATAAAAATTATTTTGTGTTTTATTTTCAATAATCATTGCTTGCAAATATATCCATAAATAGGTAAAAGGCAAGAATTATTCACAAAAATAAAAAACGACTCTCGAGTCGTTTTTTATTTTTTATAAGCTATTTTTAATAACTTCTTCTATTTCTTTTGCCATTTCAGGATTTTCATTTAAGAAAGTTTTAGCGTTTTCTCTTCATTGTCCCAGTCTTGTATCTCCGTAAGAATAAAATGCACCAGCTTTTTTAATGACTTCTAAATGTACACCTATATCTAAAATTTCACCAACTTTAGATATACCTTGATTATACATTACATCAAAACTCGCTTCTCTAAAAGGAGGAGCAACTTTATTTTTTATTACTTTAACAAGAGTTAAGTTCCCATTTACTTCTTTATCAAGAGCTGTTCCAGATTCAATTTTAGCTTTTCTTCTAATATCTAATCTTTGAGAAGCATAAAATTTTAAAGCGTTCCCACCAGTAGTAGTTTCAGGTGAACCAAACATAACTCAAATTTTCATTCTGATTTGGTTGATAAAAATCACTGTTGTACCAGATTTATTAATAACCCCTGTGATTTTTCTAAGAGCTTGACTCATAAGTCTTGCTTGAAGACCCATATGAGAGTCACCCATATCTCCTTCAATTTCGGCTTTAGGTACTAAAGCAGCAACAGAATCTATAATGATAAGATCTACAGCACCAGATCTAACAAGTGAATCAACGATTTCTAATGCTTGTTCACCATAATCTGGTTGAGCAATTACTAAGTTATCAGTATCAACACCAACTTTTCTTGCATACGAAGGATCAAGAGCATGTTCTGCATCGATAAATGCTGCAGTTCATCCAGCTTTTTGTACCTCCGCAATTGCATGTAAAGTAAGAGTTGTTTTTCATGATGATTCTGGACCATAAATTTCTACAATTCTTCCTTTTGCATACCCTCCACCAAGGGCAATATCTAAACCAAGTGAACCTGAAGAAGTAGTTTGTACATCCATCCCACCTTCTTTATCTCAAAGTCTCATAATAGATCATTTCCCAAATTGTTTTTCTATCATTGATAGAGCATTGTTTAATGCATCTTGTTTATTCATCGTTTATATTATTAGTTTTAAAGATACATACTTAATAGTATATAGAGAGTGTATATAAAGTATATAAAATGTCAAAACTTTTATATACTTTATTTTATTCTATAATTTGTTTTGAGTCATTCTTGTGTTCAAATAACTACATTTTCACCTTCACAAATAGTGCAAACAAATTTATATCCATTCAAATCTGGTCTATTTGTTTCTACTAATTTTTTACAATCTTTACAATAAAAAGAAACATCTCATCTTTCTTGAGAAAAATATTCTTTTTTTTCAAAATCATCTACATTGATTAAATCACTATATGACATAATTATTTTTTATTAAAATAAACTCATTACTTCATTTTTATTTTCTTGGAGTTGTATTACACCTATATCCACTAATTTAACAAAACTTCTAGTTGTTGCTTCCACATCTATCATCGCATCATGCGCTCAGGCAAAATATTGGTCAAATAATTTTTTATGGAGTTCTCAAAGTTTTGGATATTTAAATCTTGCTCAGTTTCATTGAATCGCACAATAATCTACCGTTGTTTTCATAGTACAAACGACTTGTCTTGGATTATATTTGTATTCTTGTTTTAATCTTTTGAGCTCAAGTTTTACCATATCTTGATCATATTCTATATTATGACCAACGATTACATCAGGTTCGTTTATATATTTTAAAATTTCTTCAATAACAGTGTCTATCTTCGGAGCAGTTTTTACATCGATATCATAAATATGATGTACTTGAGAAGCTCAAAAGGGAATAGGTATTCCAGGATTTACGAGAATATTTACACGCTCTATTTCTGTAAATGTTCCATTATGCAATTCTCATAGTATTCATGCAAATTGAACAATTCTTGGTTGTTTGTCTAAATCTGTTTCTTTTTTGTTTATAAATCAAGTTGTTTCCGTATCAAATACAAAAATTTTCATCTCTCTACTTTCATTAAATATTATTTCTAATAGTGTACAGAAGCAGGGGAGAATGTAAAGATGAAAAATAAAAAAGAGCTTCGAAAAAATCGAAACTCTTTTTTTTTAATTACTTATACCAATCACCTCGTTTATTGTAATCAGATTTATGTTTTATTAACGGTGTTATTGCAGAATAATACCCGTCACCGCAGGGTTTATTTTTCCAAACACCACATTATCAGCATTATATGTTTTTTGAATATTTTGTAGAGTTCCAAATGGTTTACTTCCATTTTGTACACTTAACCTAATATAACTAGAATATATATTTGCTAAATCTATCGGTGAAGGATTGACTTTATTTGTTATGTTTACAAAATCTTTTAAAATTGAAGCTTTTAATCTAAAATCATAATGACTACCTAATTTAGAATTAATAAAAGATTGTTTTAAACTTTGTATAAATTCTTTTGATTTTTCATTCCTCTTATATGTTGTGTTTAATTTCGGAACATTATTTATTGTACTTTTGTCATATACTACTACTACGTCAAGAGTTTCTTTTGATTTCACCTGAAAAGTGAATATTAATACTGCTAGTATAAATATACGAATCATCGTATTATCCTCATTTAATTAACTTAATCTATTCTCCAACCACGTTCATAACCTATTTGATGATGTGTTTGGGAATTTATATACATACCATATCCGTTATCTTTTATATATACATCATAGTTTGTACCTCCAATTAGATTTAAATTTATAATACCTTTATTATTTAGATTATCGTAATCTATATAGATATCTCCATAATTTTCATAACCAGGATAAAACTCTACACCAAAGCTATATGTAGTATCTTTTATTTGTTCTCCTGTTTCACTAATAAAATCATGATTAGTTTCAGAATAAAATTGTATTTTTCCTGAATAAACATCTCCCCCAAGTTGTATTTGAAACGTATCACCATCTAAAATATTATCAATCCAGTCCGTATTTATTTGAATAGGATGACCATATTTATAAACAATCTCACCGAAATCACCTTCTTTAAGAGGAAATTGATCTCTGTAAAGTATTTCTTTTACAAAAACTTCAATATTTTTATTCTCTCTTTTTGTGTTTTGAGGGGTGATAGCTTGATTACCTTCTAGGCTATTTTCCACATACATATCTTGCTGAAGGAGTGTTTCAGATTTGTGTGATTTTTTTTCTTTAATTTTTTCTCCAGTTTCATAAAAAAAATATAAAAAAAAGCACAAAATCAAAAATATTACACTACTAATAATTAATTTTTTCCTCATTTTATCTCCGTAATATATAAGTAATTTAGTTTTAAATAATAAAACATTAAAAATATATTTATTTACTTATTTATTTAAGTCAATTGTTTTTTATATATAAACTTATTTTAATAAAAAAAATCCCGAAATATTATTTTCGAGATTTTTTTATTTTATGATGTTTTTAATTGATAGTAATTTCTCCCAACTCTTTGGATGACATCTTTGTTTTGAAGATTCATATAAATAGTAGTTTGTTTTACGTTTCTTGTTTTTAAAACTTCTTTTGTAATATCTTCAGTTGTCATGGCTTCACCATTTTTTTCTAGAATATCTACAATTACATCAAGAACAGTTCATGGAATAAATCCCCATTCTTTTAATGCATAAATACCTCTTCAAATAAGTACAAATTCATTATTTCTAATTAATTCATTATGAATAGTATTTACTTTTACTGTTTCACCAAGATATTGAGTAATTTTATTTGAAATATCAATAAAGTGCATTGGCAGTTTATCTTTTTTCATTACATAAATAGCTTTATCTTTAAGTGTTTTTGGATTTAGAATTTTCCATTTTGTTAAACCAATCAGAGATTCTTCACCTTTTACAATATCTTCAAATAAGTCTAAAACTGAATCAATAAAAGTAATTTGAACTTCTTCATCTATATTTTTTTGAACTTGTTCATATAATGCTGTTTGTTCCATTACATCTTTTCTTTTTTTCATGATTTTTATTCATGCTTTATAGACAATGTCTATAGTCGTTTTTGAAATTGAAGGAAGGAAAAAATAAATTTTACATCCAAGTTTTTGTTTTGATTTTTTAATGTCAAAATCAGATTGAATTATAACTTCTAGTATACCAGCATTTACTGATGTATCTAAATTTAATTCTTTTACAATTGCATTAATAAGTTTATCTTTTGATAGTATACCTCCATGAAAATCTAATAATTCTTTTGATTTTTCTTGGATTTGTGTCAAAAGAGTTGTTTTAATGATTCTCCCGATTTTTTTAATCCCAGAATCTTCTATTTGTCTCACTCTTTCTCTAGTAATAGCTGGTGAAAAAGAAGAACCAATATTTTGTAAAGTTTCTCTGTCTCAATTAAGTCAAACTCTTCTTTGAATCACGTCTTTTTCCCTTTGTGATAAAGAGTTTAAAATATTTTCAAACGATTGAATAATACAGTTGTTATCTAATGCAATTGTGCTCATCTTTTGAATTTAATTTATACATATGTTTATAGATATAATTGTTTTCTGAAAAAAGTCAAATAAAATCTTTTTTTAAAATGGAAGAGTCATATTGTTTTTACTGCTAACTTTTTCTTTTATTTCCCCACTATGAGAAATAAAAGTGTCAATACTGAATTTTTTATTTTCTATTCTCATAATATATGCTCAAATGGTTATAATAATTCCTCAAGTTAAAGAAAAAATACCACCATTTCAATAGGATAGATTTTGGTAAATATTTGCAAATCCATGAATAAAACTAATAGAGATTGCAATAGAAAAAATGGTAAATATCCCAATTGCTCCTATAAGAGAATGATTTTTAAACGAAATATTTGTATAATGTTTAATTTTTTGTTGTTTGTTTGTAGACAAAATCACAAAAAATATTGTCAATATTCATAATATAAAAATATATCAAATATTTCCTGAAATTGAAGAAAAACTGTTCCAAGTAATATCTTCAGCAGCATCTATAACCCAAGTTTGAAATAAAGAAATAAATAAAATAATATTTCAAACTAATATAATTTTCGCTGAAATAGGGAGATATATCCCTTGAAATTGTAAAATATGTAAAATTTTCATCAAAAATAATTTCGATCTTCTTTCTTTACTACGAGATGTGTAATTCATTTTTTGTATTTAAATGTAAAAATTCACCAAAACTGTAATAATATTTGATATTTTTGCAAATACTTTATAATGAAACTATATTTAGTTTGGATATTTTGATTATGCAGAAAAAAGAAAAAATTGATAATAAAATCTTTGATATTATAGCATTGTTTCTGAGCTTTATTTTAAGCTTTTTTCGTTCCTTTAAATTATTATTTACCAAAAATAATTCTATAAAAAAACAAAATATTTTATTTTCGAGTTTAGAATTTATATTTCGAACTTGGCCAAAATATTTTTGGGAAAAACCAACATTATATAAAATATTCTCATTTCCAGGAGACCTAATAACTTATATTTTCAGAAAAAAATAATATGAAAATTCAAAAAATAAAAGCCTTTACATTAATTGAAATGATGACATCTATACTAATAGTTGCCATTATTCTTATTTGAGCATTTCAAGCAATGACGTCTCTTGGTTTTTGAAAAATACGTCTTATGCAAAAAACTGCAACTCAAAAACAAATGCTGTATTTTAGTGAAAAACTTTTCGAAATGATAAAGTACTGAGGAACGATTGATTTCGAAGAATATTTTAACAGAAAAGTTGTTAACCAACAACCTTGAACTAATTTTTGAAGTGGACATTATATCAAACCAACAGGATTTTGAAATTATGGACCAGGCTGAAATCCTTGAACAGCAGCGTACAATAATTGATATTATTATTGTTTAAGTTGAAACTTAGCTTCAATGTGAACAGATGGATGTGTAGATAGTTTCAATATTGATACAATAGATCTTTCTTGACCATTTAATAAAGATCAAAATTATGCTTGAAAACCACAAACGTATTGACAATATAGTTTTCAATTTAGAGATTATAATTCAAACCAAGATACTGATAATTGAGATGAAGATGGAAATGGAAATGATCTAATTGTTTGAGATGATGATGATAATTACTTTGGGAAATGACCAAATGTTTTTGCTACTGGAGCTCAAGTACAAGAATTGTATCTCATTAATTGAGTAAAAAGACAAAGAACATTTTTTCGTTATAACGTTTGACTCGATCCATATGCTCCACCAGGTTCAACGTGTACAAGTTGAGATTGATGAAAAAATTATACTGGAACAGGGTGTTTATGAAATATAGAGTATCTCATTATGGATGGGAGAGATTGGTGACTGGATCATGATCAAGCTACTAATGATTCAAACAATACTCAAGATGATTGAGTTATTGACACCTGGTTGATTGATGAAAAATTTACTGGAAACCAAACAACAATAGCATGAAGAGATAATCCTGTGGATTGATATTGGCAACCACTTTTTCCTGAAAATATTCATGTTACTGAGTTTTCTATTTTTCCACATCCAAATATCGATGAAGATAGAGCTTGGGCTATAACTGATGAACAGGTAAATGTCTCTCAATACGTGAGAATCCATGTTTGAATGATGCCAGCCTGGAGAGAAAGAAAAGTACTTAAAGGAAATCCAAGAGAATATAAATATTCTACAACAATTAATTTAACTGATATTTTTTCTCGTTAATATGATTACAAAAAATAATAAACAATGATTTTCTATTTTATTAGCCATGTGAATCACTCTAGTTACTGGGATGATTGCTATTTTGATATTAGAATTCATTATACCATTTTCTAGAAATATTAAATGAGTAGAAAATAGTTCAGCAGCTTTTTATCAATCTTATTCTGGGATAGAAGAAGCTATGTGGTTTATAAGTCAAAATGATTTAGGAGTTGGAAATACAGATTCTTTTGTTCAGGCAAATCCTCAAGACACTGCTTATAGCGTAGTGTCGATGACTTCTATTATCCCACCAACTTGAAAAGGAAATAGTGAATATGACACTAATTGGAATAGATTTGATAATAATTTCCCAATACAACTCGCTATTACAGATTCAGATATAGACTTTTCAGATGTAGAGTTTACATTTAGAATTCCAGCAGAACTTGATGATGGAAATAATGTAGAGTGAAATGATGATACACAACTATATTTAATTAACTGGATAATTACAGGTATTTCAGATCCAGATAATGTAAAATGAAATAGTGACGATGTACCAGTAGTACTTAATGGTATAAATACTAAATTAATTAGAAAAGATGAAATATGAGATATAGATATTTCAATTTGAGATAGAGAATGAAGAACGATTGATTGAAATACTTGTAGTATTACAAATTTCACAAATAATAGCTGTAGTTGAATTTCAAATATTTATGACGTGACTTTGAAAATGAGTTTAGTCGATCAACTTATTTTAGATAATGGAAAATCAATCCCATATTTAGAATATCAAATAGATTTCTGAAGTGATAGTGTTCCAGGAAGATATACACAAATCGAAACTTCTGGGAAATCATACGGTTTTAGAAAAAACATGGATATAAAAGTTCCACAACAAGCAACCAACCAAGCATTTGATTTTGCTGTATTTCAATAAAAATAAAACATTCTGGGAATTTCCTCGGAATGTTTTATTTTTTGCATTTTTTTAATATTTTTATATAATTTCCGCAAATTATTGCTAAAAAACATGAATGAAATTATTCACAATTACAGAAAATGATGCAAATCAAAGGCTCGATAAATTTCTCACTAAATTGCTTCCAAATGCTACAAAAAGTCTTATTTATAAATTTAATAGAAAAGATAAAGTTAAAATAAAATTTGATGGTTCAGAAGGAAAATTTAAAAAAAGAGATAACGAATATAAAATTCAAGTCTGAGATGAAATCAGAGTATTTCTCACAGATAAAGAGTTTGAATCACTTCAAGAAGAAAGAAAACCAGTTGAAATAATAGAAAAATGATCAAAATTTGATAAAAATGATATTGTTTTTGAAGATGCAGATTTATTTGTAATTAATAAAACTCCTTGAATAAATGTCCATCCGGGAGATCATAAAACAAAAGAAACAAATATTATTGCTCAAGTGCAAGATTATTTTTGAGATAAATTAAATTCACTTACTTTTAAACCATCTTTGATTCATAGAATTGATAGAGATACTTCAGGTATTTTAATGATTGCAAAGAAAAAAGATATGTTGACTAAAATGGTAAACGATTTTAAATCACATACAAAAGTAAAAAAAACGTATTACGCTATAGTTTTAGGAAAAGTTTCACGTGAATCAGGTACGATTAAGAAAAATCTTTTAAGAATAGAAAATGCTAAAAATGAAGCTAAAGTTCAAGTTTCTGAAAAAGGACAAACAGCAATTTCTCATTATAAAAAAATAAAAGAACATTGTATAAAAGCTCCAGCTGGAGATATTTATTTAACGGAAGTTGAAGTTCAAATAGAGACAGGGAGAATGCATCAAATAAGAGTTCATATGGCTGCATTATGAAATCCATTACTTTGAGATAAAGCGTATGGAGATAAACAATTAAATGCATTTTTTGCTAGAAATTATGGATTAAAAAGACAGGCTCTGCATGCATGGAAAATAGAATTTTTCCATTATGGAAGAAATAAAAAAATGGAACTCACAGCAAAACCAAAAAAAGATTTAATAGATTTTTTAAATAAAATAAGATAAATATTTTTAGTTCAGGAATTACTAATAATAACCCATCGGCTTTCAGCCACTTCCTTTGAAAAGGGAAGACTAATAAAATAAATAATTTTATGAAAAATAAAGATAAAATATTAGAAATTATTTCTCAAAATCATTGTGGAATTAGTGCGACTGATATTTTTGAGTCGCTTGAAAATCAAATGGATAAAACCACTGTATACAGAAATGTTGAAAAAATGGCAAAAACTGGAGAAATACTCGAACAATTTGATCAAAATGGAGAAAAAAAATATGCTCAAGTACATCATCATCACCATCATTTTGTTTGTAATGAGTGCGGAAATAAAATAAATATTTGATGTTTTTTTTCTGATGAATTAAAAAAATTAGAAAAAAAAGAAAATATATCTATTCTCAATCATTCACTTTTATTGCAAGGAGTTTGTGGAGAGTGTAAAAAATAAAAAAATCTAAAATATTTCCCGGGATTAAATTACGAATTTAATCCCGGGAAAATAAGTTAAACATTAAAAACAATAAAATATGAAAACATACGATAAATTTTTAAAATATTATGATGAAATCGTCAGAGGAATAAATAGTCCTTTGGAAGATGAAGTTGAATTTCTCATAAAAGATGTAATTGCTCAGCATAAACCTGGAGCAAAAAAAATACTCGAAGTAGCTTGTGGTACAGGAACGGTCGCAGCCGAATTTCAAAAAAATGGTTTTGAAGTAACATGATTAGATATTTCTGAAAAAATGCTGACTCAAGCGAAAAAAAACATGAAATCTGAGTCAAAATTGATTTTGTGAGATATGACAAATTTTGATTTAGGACAAAAATTTGATGTGATTTTATGTAATTATAATTCTATTTGTCATTTATTGACATGGAAACAATGGCAAGATTTTTTCACACAAGCAAGTAATCATTTAGAAAAAGATGGATTACTGGTATTTGATATTGTTACACTTTTTGAATTTGAAAATATTACCAAAGAATTCGCTCAATTTTATACATTTTGAGACGATAATGTTTGTATGGAAATGTTTAAAAAACCAGGAATTTTTGAATGGCTTATAAAAATTTATGAAAAAGCAGAAGACGGAAGATTTGATTTAACGACTGAAGTCGTTCAAGAAAATTCATTTCCAATCTCAAAAATTGAAAAAGAATTAAAAGCACAAAATTTCAAAGTAGCCGAAAAAACAGATTTTCACTACGGAGAAGTCACAGCGCAAAGTGAAAGAGTATATTTTATGTGTAAAAAGAAATAGTTTTGACTATTTCTTTTTATTTTATATAAATATTTATAGTTCAATTGTCTGAATTCAAAATAGGGATTTAATTATGAATATTTTTAATCAAGTTGATGAGAAATTTTATAAAGAATTTGATAAAATTTTTAAAAAGACACTTTTATTCTTTTTAATATTTTTGTATGTAATGCTTTTACCTAAAGAACTAGGTGTTGATGAATCAAAAGGTATACTTTTGATTAAATTACTTTTAATTATTTATTATTGGATATTTTTTTTATTTAGTATGAATCTACTTGCAAATTTGAAACATAATTTTCAAGTATGGTTTAATAAATATAATCAAATAAAGATTTCTCAATATGTTTTTTTTCTTACCTGGTCTTTATATTGTTTATATTTATCATATGAGTTATTTAATGATTTTACAATAAGTAATATTGTATTGTTATCTTTTAATATTGTATGTTTAGATATTTATTATAAATATTGGGGTGAATTAGATAATAATTTTCATATTCAGTGGAGGCATTATATTCCTAGATAGAGCTTTTCATTAAATGGAAAAAATCCAAGAGGAAGACGAAGAACCGTCTTTCTCTTTTTATTCGCTTTTTTTCAAAAAATAACTATAATTCACAAAAATTTTTAACGAAAAAACATTTATGAAATACGTATTATCTACGATTATGGGAGTAGAATCTCTCGCAAAAAAAGAAATCGAAAGACAAGGTGGAAAAATAGAAGAAGTAACTGATAGACTCATAACTTTTTCTGGTGGAGCTGAAATGATTCCAAGAATAAATTTTTGGTCAAGAGTCGGAAATAAAATGTATATGCTGCTAGCAGAAGAAGAAAATGTAGCTGATTTTGATCATTTATTTGATGTGGTAAATAAAATTGCTTGGAAAAAATATTTTAAAAAAGATTTTCCAATTGTAGTAAAAGCGACATCTCTTCGTAGTGAACTCGGAGCGATTCCTTCGATTCAAGGGATTTCTAAAAAAGCGATTGTAAAATCACTTACTGGAGGTTCTGGAGAACATGTAAACGAAGACGAAGATTTAGAAAAAATGGGTATTTTAATATTACTTATTGATAATAAACTCAGAGTTTTACTTGATACAACTGGAGCTGCACTTCATATGAGATGATACAGAACTCAAGCTTGAGAAGCTCCGATTAAAGAATCTCTTGCGGCAGCTTGTATTTTACTTTCAAACTGGAAATTTAAAGAACCTTTTCATGATCCATTTTGTGGGAGTGGAACTTTTGCTATCGAAGCACTTATGATTGCGAGAAATATTGCTCCAGGATTAAAAAGAAGATTTGCATTTGAGAATTTACAACTCGTAGATTGGGAAACTTGCGAAAATGAAAGAGCATTAGCTAGAAGTAAACGTTTCGAATGAGAATATGATATTTTTGCTAGTGATATTGATGCTGATATGGTAAAAATTGCAGAATCAAATGCAGCCAGAGCAGGACAAGAGGGAAGAATCAAATTTAGTGTCAAAGACTTCAAACAAATGGTCGAAGACGAAAAATTCACGGGGACAATTATTACAAATCCACCGTATGATTTGAGGCTAAAAGATGCAAATATTGATACTTTATATAGAAATATTGATAAACTATTTAGACTCAATCCAGAACTAAAAGGATGAGTTATTAGTGGATATGCTGAATTTGATAATTTAATAAAATTATCTGATTATAAAAAAAGAAAATTATATAACGGAGGAGAACTTTGTTATTTATATAGAAGAAAATAAAAAACACAGATTACGAAATCTGTGTTTTTATATTGTTTCCAAAGTATCTTTTTTTAAAATGCACTAAAAATGCTTTTAAAAAAGATCGCTTGGATTTTTTGTTCTTCCAACACCAAGCTAAAAATTTTAAATTATTCTCGAGAGTAAGATCTAAAATTTTTAGCCAGCATAAATGATACATATTATCCAGATGTACGGTAGAAAGATTTTTCTCACCGTGTTTTTCAAATATCTTTACTAGACCAGATATATCTTTATTCTGCTCTAGTTGAGGTAGCAGTGCTTCCAAAATATAACTCCTTTTTTATGTTTTGTGAGGTTTTATTGTATGATTATTTTTTGTTATGTCAATTATTACTTTTCTGCCTCAATATAATCTTGTAAGTAAATTACTCCAGCAATAGGTTTTTGAGACCCTAAAATACTAAATACAAAATCATATGTTTGAACTTTTACAGAGTGAACTTCATGATTGAGAGATTTTCATATATAAATATTGAGTCATTTATTTTCATTTTTTAGATCATTTGCTTCTAATATATCTTCTATTAATTCTCTATTTTTTTCTAAACTTTCACTCAATTCTACTTTTTGAATATATTTTTTACATTCTTTTTCGAGAAAATAAAAGCAAATAATACAAATACTATGAGTAAAAAAACTTTCTGCTACATCACAGTTTTTAGGATATTTTTCAAATTTTTCATAGCTTCCTGATAAATCCCAGCTTTCTGGTTTCCCATAAATTTCACAAATTTCTTGATATGGTGAACTCATAAAATTTTTTTAGAAATATTAATTTTTATAATATCTGTTTTATAAAATATATCAAAGTTTATTTTGATATATTTTGACATAAAAATACTATTTGACAAATATGGAAAAAAAAATATATTTGTCTCACGAAAAATTGCAAATGGATAGTAATATGACTATTTTAGTACAAATTACTTTTGCAAAACCATTTTTTTGCAGAACAGCAACATATGAAAATACATTAATGGAATTACAATTTTCATTTAATGGTTATCAATTGTTAAAACATCCACAGAGTAAAAAAACAGTAAATTTTTTTTATGAAAAATATAGTAATCTTTCAAAAGAAGAGCTGGAAGAATTAAAAAATAATTTACGAGAAACTATATTGATACAAATTTCTCAATATAGCGATAAAATAAAAATAAAAAATATTAAAATCTAGTTACACGTTAAAAAAAGGAGACAAACGTGAAAGAAGTAGTTGTAAAACTAATGTCTGAGCTTAATACAAACCCTGCTGAAGTTATTATGGTTTGTTCTTTAGTTAGTCTTGGACTCCTTGCGTCATATCATTTGTATAAAATTAAACAAAATGATATATACGCTCAAATTGCAAAGCGATATAAACAAAATTATTTATCACTTTGATATTTATAGAAAAATGAGCCATTTTGGCTCTTTTTTATTTGTTGCGATTTTTATATTTTTTTGTAAAATATCTCAAATTAATTATTCATAAAAATAAACAGACAGATGAAAATTTTAGCATTTGAAACGAGTTGTGATGATACTAGTATAGCGATTTTTGAAGATGAAAACCTCATAGCGATGAATACTGATTCACAAATAAAAATTCATAATAAAACATGAGGAGTTGTACCTGAAGTCGCTGCTCGTGAACATGCAAATGTAATTTTTGATGTATTACAAAAAACTTTAGATGACGCAAATTGTAAAATTGAAGACATAGATTACATTTGAGTGACGACCAACCCAGGTTTACTTCCGTCACTTTTAACGGGAACAACGGTTGCTTCGACGATTTCGATTACAAAAAATATTCCAATTATTGCAATTAATCATATCCAAGCGCATATTTTTGCAAATTTTATTGAAAGAAATCGTTCAGATATAAAATTTCCAGCGATTTGTCTCACTGTATCAGGATGACACAATGATATTTATGCCATGAAAGATATGTGGGATATGGAAAAAATCTGAAGTTCATGAGATGATGCTGGAGGAGAAGCATTTGATAAAGTAGCTAAAATGATGTGACTTGGTTATCCAGGAGGACCGATTATTTCAAAATTATCAGCGCAGTACGAAGAAGAACTAAAACTAAAATGAGAAAAATTACACGCTGATAAATCAGCAGCAGAAAAACATGCAGAAACAACAATGTTTCCAAGAGTTTGGCTCGTAAAAAAAGAACATAATTTTTCATTTTCTGGATTAAAAAGTTCAGTAAAAAGAGAAGTCGATAATAGAATTTCGACAAATGGAGAACTATCTCAGCAAGATATTTTAGAAATTTCGTATGAATTTGAATGTGCTGTAACAGAAGTTTTAGCTTATAAACTCGTACAAGCTGCAAAAGAAAAATGAGTAAAAACTATTCTACTTGCTGGATGAGTGAGTGCAAATAACAGACTCAAAGATGAAATTGCAAAACACGCACAAAAAAATAATCTCAATTTTAAATACCCAACAAAACTCGTTTACTGCATGGATAATGCAGCAATGGTGTGAATGTTAACGTATTACAAAGTTATAGATAAACAATTTGAAGAAAAAATTTGAGTTGTGAAAGTATAAAAAAATCTCGCGAAAGCGAGATTTTTTTAGTTTTATAATAAAAATTGTATTTTTATTTATTTCTAATAATATATTTAATATTAATTATTTTAATTCTATATATGGAACTTTTTAATGCAATTATATTTTCTTGATTTGGAAATTATAATTTTTCCGAAATTTGGATTTATGTTTATGATTTTTTCACTGGTTTTATATTTTGAAGTTATGAACCTTCATTATGAATATGATTTTGATTGTTTATCCCAGTAATGCTATTTTGTTATTTTTTGATTCTTTTTTGAATTTGAAAATGAATAAAAAAAATCTTTACAATAAAAAATTTTTCTTTTTGAAATAATACAAAATATTTTACTTGGCTATTTTTAATTATTCCAATTTTAATAATATTTTATCCAATCATATTATGAATTTCTGATAGAAAATTACAATGACATAAAAAACATATATGAATTTGAATATTTATTTGTTTATTTTTTGTTATATATTATTGAGCAATTCGATCAGCTGGATATACCAATTGAATTGGTTTACTCTATTTTCTTCCAGTTATTTTACTAATTTTTCTGATTTGTAATCCTCAAAAATTATTTTTAAAAATATTAAAATATTTATGAATTATTATAATAATTTTTATTTTACTCACTCAGCCATTTTATAGACAATTATTTTATGATAGAACTGATCCAGAAAATCAAAAAATTTGTTATTCAAGAACAATCGAAGAGATAAATAGATGACCATGTTTTAAAATATTCAAATCACGTTAATAATCACTTATTAAGGATTTCAATCATGTGTGGTAGGTTTCTACCTTCCCAATTATTGTAGCCATTGTGTTCAGTCACATACTGAGTTGAACCAGCACTATCAAATCTTGCCATATTTCCATATTTAATACCAAATTTATGTAATTCATCAAGAGATTGAGAAATAGTTTTATTTATTGCTATTAAAAATACAATTGATTTCAATTCGCAAGTACTTACTTCAGAGTTACAACTTTCATTTCGTGGTATTGCTCACATATATGTGCGATTGTCAGAATTTAAACCATCGCTTGTACTTAATTTTTCATATCGATGCCATGCTACAAAAAGATCTGTGTAGTTATTTAAGTCATTTGGGCTGTATCCAAATTTTAAATAATACTTCCCAGCTTTTTGAAGAAGACTGTAGATAATACGTTCTCTTTTTCCATCTTTATCATTTTTATTTTGATAAACAACTCCGTTTGATTTTACTGCAAAACTAATTGCTGAACGTGACCAATGCTTTGTACTAAAGAATTGACCATTAACGAAACCAAATGTTTTATCCCTATTGTACTCGCTATAGAAAGTATCTTTATCTTTTCTTACATATTCAGTATGCCATTCATTGGTTTGTCGGCTTGATTTTTCAAGGTTTCCCATATTTAGTTTAGCTTTATCTAAATCTACATATATTGCATGATAATCCTGGCTAGAATTAATCATTAATACTGCACCAGTACTGTATTCTTCTAAAAAATAACCACTTGGAATAGTGACACCGCTTGTTGCTGCAATAACATTAGTTGATAGTATTAAACTTAATGAGGTTGTTGATAAAATTTTTTTAAACATTTCTGTTTCCTTTTGTATTTGTTTCCGTGAAGTAAATTAACTTCTATTTTTACTTTCCTCTTTGAAAGCTTTAATAAGGTATTGTTTTTTTTTTTTGTCAATATATTATAACTAATATATTTATTATTAATTAAGTTTTGTTATGTGAGATTTTATTCTTTTTATATATGATATGATACCTTTATTATTATTCTCTTGAATAGACTATTATTATTATTTTGAATTTTGGTTATATATTTATTGATGACTTACAATGAAGCTTTTTCATCTAAATGAACCTAAAATTTCATTTTTTTCTATTATAAATATATTTATGTTTATTACTTTTTTTTATGTAGGGAGTTATTATATAGCAAGAATATTAAAAAATAAATATAATTTGAAGGGAATTGTATTTCATTGAAAAGAAAAATATATATCAGTGTTATTCTTATTAACTCCAGTTTTAATAATAATTTATCCTATGTTATTATGATTATCAAATGTAGAAATAAAGAAGCAATTTAGATATATTCTATTATGAATTATTTTATCTGGAGGAATTTTATTATATAGAAATAATTTTAACACGAGTTATTATGTAGATTGAATTTGAATTCTATATTTTATACCATTTATTTTATTGTGATTATTTTTATGGAATACAAATAATAATCTCGCTCAAATAATAAAATATATTTTTATATATTTTATTATTTGAATACTATTATCACAACCATTTTATAGACAATTATTTTATGATAGAACTAATCCAGAAAATCAAAAAATTTGTTATTCAAGACCAATCGAAGAGATAAATAGATGACCGTGTTTCAAAATATTTAAATGAATTAGAATTGATTAAAATTAAAAAAAACTCGCTATTGCGAGTTTTTTTTAATTATTAATTTCGAGTTTTTGTTTGATTTTAAGACTGTCTCTTAAGTACATATTTCCAGGTTCTGTGAGGATATTTTTGATGAGTTTATCACCAAATTCGAGTCTGTGGTAAAAATCTTCTGTGGAAATTATAGCATATTTTATTTTTCTTCCATAAAATACACTTCAAAGAAATTCATTAAAATTATCTTTATCAATATCTCAAATTAAGAAAATATCGAGGATACTTTTCCCAGGCTTGAGTAATTTATATTTTACAGATTCATTGACTATGATGAGTTCTAAATCAATTTTTGTTTTGAAATATTCTTTGATTTTTTCCATTGGATTATAAACTTTTATAAACACTCCGATAAATTCATCGAGTAAAATAAAGTTACTATTGAGAAAAAATATTTTCTTTTTAAGTTCCGTTTTATGTTTTAATAATCAGAGTTCTGTCAGATTATCAAGTTCTCTTTTTATTGAATTTATTTGTTCATCAAGTTCACGAGAAAGTGCTCTCATATGAAATCATTTATTATTTCCAGATTCATATTCTAGGAAAAATTTTTCCAGAAGTTTGGATCTACATTTTGATCAAAAGATTTTTGAAATGTCTAAACTTTTCATAGTGTGTAAGATTGGTTTTGTAAAATATGTTCCACATGAGCTCCAGAAATAAATCCAGGAATATAATGATAGTGCAGATGTTCTAAGCTTCTACCTGCGCAACTTTGACGAATAAAAGAAAAATAATTATTTTCACCGTAATAGTCTTTCATAAATTTTTCTACTTCTGAAATTTCAGCCCATTGTTGACTGGAAAGTTCATAGGTATATTTTGTATGTTTTTTTGGGATAACTAAGAGATTATCTTTATTCTCTCAATAGGGATATTTATTTCTACAAATATACCAGTGAGAAAATTCTTTCAGCAGAGGAGTATTTTTGGGATTACAAAATACACATTCACTTTTTCCTAAATCATCAGGTTGTATTTTTAACCAATCTTGTCTGCTTCAAAAATCCATTTACAAAATATTAGAATTATTTATTATTAAAAATAACAAATTTAAGCGAAAAATCAAATATTTTTTATTGTAAAAAATATTTTTTTGTCTAAAATAAAATTAAATCTGAAAAATATTATTTATAATTTATATATAATACTTATAAATTTTTAGAAAATTTAGAAATAAAAAAATAAAAAAATGAAACCAATAAAACAAGAACTCGAAGAAAGAGGTTTATTATACCAAAATACTTCTGATGATATTTTTGCGCTGATAGATGAAGGAAATGCAAATTTTTATTGTGGTTTTGATCCAACAGCTGATTCTCTGCATTTAGGGAACTTTATAGGATTTATGGTGGCAACACATATAATGAGAAGATGAAACACTTACACGGCACTTACAGGTGGTGCTACGGGGATGATTGGAGATCCAGGTTGAAAAAATGCTGAAAGAGAATTTCTTGATACAAATGCTCTAGATAAAAACCAAGAAGCTATTTCAAATCAAATTTCTCAAATTGCAAAAAATATGCAAGATTTTACATGAGATGATCTCAAGGTAGAATTTATCAATAATAAAGTATTTTATGAAAATATGAATTTTCTCGATTTCTTAAGAGAAGTTGGAAAATACATGACTGTGAACGTTATGATGAGCAAAGATACGGTGAAAAAAAGAATTGAAGACCCAAGTCAATCAATTTCGTATACAGAATTTTCGTACCAATTATTACAAGGATACGACGCGTGTAGATTATTTACAGACAAAAATGTCGTGTTACAAATCGGTGGACAAGACCAATGGGGAAATCTTGTAACGGGAACTGAGTTGATTAGAAAAAAATATGAAGCTGATTCTTACGCACTTACTTGGCCATTAATTACGGATGCAACTGGGAAAAAATTTGGAAAATCAGAATGAAATGCTATGTTTTTAGATAAAAATAAAACATCACCATATTTCATCTACCAATATTTTATGAATACGAGTGACGAAGACATTTCTCGTTTTATGAAAATGTTAACTCTTATTGATACGCAAGAAATTGATGAAATAGTAGCAAAACATTTAGAAACACCAGAGCAAAGAGCTGGACAAAAATTACTTGCTTTCAAAGTAGTAGAAATCGTTCACGGGGCACACGAAGCAAAACTCGCAGAACAAATCACTGAGTTTATGTTTACTTCTCAAGATAAAGTATCTGAATTATCAAAACTTAACAATGATGATTTAGAAACTTATAAAAATGCGATGTGAGGTTTAGATTACGTCGATCAAAACTTATTTGAAATAATTGTTCAATCTGGATTAGAAAAATCAAATTCTAATGCAAGAAATGCTGTTTCTTCAGGAGCAATTCTAATAAATGGGAATAAAATTACCGATTCAAAATATGATTTTTCAGTAGACTTTTTAGAAAATGGAGCATTATTACTCCAAAAAGGAAAGAAAAATTTAAGAATAATAAAAAAATAATCTCAGCAGTGAGATTATTTTTTTGTAAAAAATTATAAATATAAAATATTTTTTTTGACAAAATTTTATATTTTCATAAACTACCTTGTAATACAAAGTAGTAATTTTTCATTTAAAGTCTGGGAAATTACTATTTTTGTAGGAAACTACTATGTAATACAAGGTAACTATGTCAGAAAATTTAGAAAAAATTTCTGCTCAAATGCGTAAATGAATTTTAGAATATATTATTTTGATGATTATTAATACTGGGGAAGTGTATTCATCTGATATTTTAAAAATTCTTAAAGAAAATAATCTTATTGTGGTTGAAGGGACGCTCTATCCTTTGCTTTCACGTTTAAGAAAAGATTCGATTATCACGTATTATTGGGTTGAATCAATTTCTGGTCCTCCAAGAAAATATTTTAAACTTACCAAACAGGGAAAAGAATTATTGGTTTCCATGGAATCAATCTGGAATAATTTAGAATCAGCTGTAATTAATATTCAAAAAAATAAATAATTTATAATACAAAAATATGAAATATAATTTAAATAGACAAACTTTTGAATTATCGGAAATTTCGATTGAATTTTTAGATAAATATTTATCAAGAGTAAAAAAATATCTCAAAAAAAATAATGGAGAAATGGATTTATATGATGATATTCAAGAAAGAATTTCTGAAAAATTTTCAGAAATATCAGGTGATATTACGAATAAAAATGTCATAGATATTGTCAACGAAATCTGAGAACCAGAAGAAATTTTTTCAGAAGAATTTTCATCACAAACTCAAAAAACTAGTGGTTACAATCCTGAAAAAGTAAAAGAATTTTTCTCCACAGAAAATCAAAAACTCACACTTTCGCAAGACGATAGTATGATAGCCTGAGTTTGTTGAGGAATTGCGCAAAGATTATGAATTGATTCACTTTGGGTTCGTTTAGTATTTTTGGTTGGATTATTTTTCTTTGGGATGACTTTTGTTATTTATCTTGCTTTATGGTTTTTACTTCCAAAAGAATCAAAAGAACAAAAAATTATTTATACAAATCTTTCAAGACAAAAGCTGACACTTTCGCAAGACGATAGTATGATAGCTTGAGTTTGTTGAGGAATCGCGCAAAGATTATGAATTGACTCACTTTGGGTTCGTTTAGCTTTTTTAGTAGGACTATTTTTCTTTGGGATGACTTTTGTTATTTATCTTGCTTTATGGTTTCTGCTTCCAAATGCATCAACTCAAATAAAAAAAAAGACGGACATAAATAATTCTGGCTTAAAGTCTCAACAAATCAAAAATAAAAATTCAGAAAATATTTCAGAAAAAATATATGGAAATATTGCTGAAAAAAATTATAAAAATAATTCTTTTTTTCAAAATATTTTTTCCATTATAAAAAAAATATTTCATATAATCTGATGAATAATTAAAATTTGATTCAAATTAATAATTTTAGCTTTTATTTTGTGATTACTTGTTGCTGTTATCGCACCAACATTATTCTTATCAGGATTACTTTTCACAGATTTAGAAATATATAACCAAAATTTACTTAGTAATGTAGAACCATTTTTAACTCTTTGAGTGATTGGATTATTATTTTCTTTACTACTTTTAATTATTGGAATATTATGGAAAATTTTTCAAGGAAAAATAATTGCTAATTTTCTAATGATTTCCGGAGTAATAGGTTTATTTATTTGTATATTTATTAGTTGAATTTGATTTTTTCAAACTTCAGTATTATTTACAAATACATATTCAAATATTGAAAAAATAAATTTAGAAAATATTTGAGACAAAAAAATTAATATTTTCCCTTTTACAAAATGATTTGAAAATACACAAGTAACGGTAAATTGGATTGAATCAGTTGAATTTAAACAAACTCAAGAGGAAAATGCTTTTGTAGAAATCGAATCAATTATTAATCATAAAAATAAACAATCAGCTGAATCATATTTTGAAAAACTTTCTACTTCTAATATTTCACAAGAAAATTGAGAAATAAATATCTGAGTTGAAAATATTTTTAATCAAAGTGTCTCATATCAATTTTTAAGAAAAAAAATTACGATCTATATCCCAGAAAATATGCAATTACAACTTTGAAATATCCCAAATTGATATTTGAAAAATTCCATATATATAGAAAATGATTCATATTTTTCTTATTCTGATATATGTAAAAATAAAGAAATTTCATTTTTACCAGAAAAAACATTATTTACCTGTAAATAAAAAAATAATCTCAGCAGTGAGATTATTTTTTTAATTTCTAGAAATATTTTCTTCGATTCTATTGATAATAGTTTTATTTATTTGATTATCACTTGATAACATTTGCATGATATCATCTATTTTTAGAACTATAACTTCTGTTTCACCTTGAGAATAAACGCTTGCTGTTCTTTGTTCTTCATTCAGCAGGGCAATTTCACCGAAGATATCTCAGGTTGTTAATTGAGCAATTGATTCACCATTTATGCTGACATTAACCGATCATTTTTTGATGATATATCATTCTCCATTTGATTCTTCTTCTTGCATAATAATCATTTCTCCGTCATTAAAAACTCTATGTTCACAGTTTTTTATAATATCATCTACAATCTCTGATTCAATTCCATCAAAAATTTTTAAGGTATGAAAATTATCAGAATTATTCCCCAGTCAAAACATATAGTATATATTTAAAATATAATTTTATTTATTATATCATATTTTGTAAATAAATATCAAAAAAATCAGAGAAATAATTATTTCTCTGATTTTTTACATTGAATATCCACCATCTTTATATTTTTCTTGAAAATCTTTAATAAGTGCCCAAAATGTATTTTCGGTATATTTTGGAAAGTTTTTTTCATTTTCCCGTACTAAACCAAATTTTATTTTATTTCTCATCGTATCTTCTCCAACTGGACAATTACAAGGAGAATACGGGATTTGATTATCTTTTACATAGGTAACTAATTCTTTTTCCCTTACATATGCCATTGGTCTGATAAATGTAATATCTCAAAGATTCATTTTGTTTACCGGTGGCATAATTTTTAACTTTCTCCCTTCGATCATATTCATCATTGTAGTTACAACGATATCATCCATATGATGTCCCATACAAATTTTTGTGGCATTCCGTTTTTTACACAGTGAAAAAAGAGCAATTCTTCTCGCATAGGCACACCATTGACAATTTTGTCCGATCCCATCATTAAGTTTAGATTCTTCAGGAAGTTTAATATCAATTTTTTCTAGGGGAATATTTAATTCTTCTTCAAAATATTTTTTCTTTTCAGCAAAATTGATATCACAGTCGATCAAAAAATCTTTAAAAATATATACAGCTCTGATATTAAATTTCACTTTCGAGTGTTTTAAAATTAAACTCATTAGCCTTCACATTGCCATCGAATCTTTTCAACCAGAAACTCAAATAAGAATTGTTTCTCACTCTTGAATCATATCAAAATCATTAATAGCATTACGCATTTTTTTCAATAATTTTTTCTCTAAGTTTGACATCAGTATTAAAAATAAACAAAATAAAAAAGTTGACTGGATTATAGTCAACTTTTTTAAAATGTGAAATGATTATTTAGCCATTTCTTCTTCACCTTCAGCTAAAACATCTAAAGCAGCATCAGCTTCTAAAGATGCTTCCATAGCTTCTTCATCAACTTCGTTTCCTTCAGTATCAGTCATAGCTTCTTCTTCAGTAGCTTCTTCATTCATTTCTTCTTCAGAAACTTCTTCTTCTCCAGCTAATTCTTCATCAGCAGTAACTTCAGCGTTAGCTTCAACTCCAGTACCAGTTTCAACTTCTACATTTGTTTCTTCGTTAGAACAAGAAGCGAAAAATGCTAATGAAAGCATAGCAATAAGTGCAACAACTTTTTTCATAAGATTGACTTTTAAAATATAAATATTGTAATGTTCCCTTATTATAGGGAAGAATGTAAAAATACAAAAAAAATAGATTTTTTTTTGTTTACTATCTTTATTTTTATTGTATTAATAATATTTTATTTATAAGAACAATATTATTATTTTAGAGTTGTTTTTTTTATATTTATATTTATAGTATTTAAAGATTATATTTTATAATATTGATAATAAAATGGCGAGAAGAAGAAATGTAGTGACAAAAAATCTAAAAGATTACATTGTTCCAATTATAGGTGTATTTATTGTATTACTTATTCTTATCAGTCTATTTTCTGGTTGAGAAAAAAATGTAGAAGTACAAAAAGAAAATAAAGTTGGGATTGCGTTAAATCTTGATGGTCAGTCTACGCAAGGAACTATAAAATATTCAAATGGAGATGAGTTAGAAATCACTCAAGAATCTGTTTTAATGAAATGAGAAACAATCAACGTGTCTCAATGAAGTTTAGTTCTTGATATTCCAGAAGTAGGGGATGCAAGAATATCAAAACTAGGGATTATAGATTATAATGCTGATGGTTCATTTTCACATTCATCTGGTAACTTTTGGATGAATACGTCAAAACCTTTAAATGTAAAAATGAAATTTGCGAGAGTAAAAATGTGAGAAAATTCTCATGTATCAATGTCTCAAAATGAAATGGCATCAACAATTTACGTTATTGCAGGATTTGTAGAAGTTGAAAACTTAGTAGGACAAAATACTTTAGTTCTCCCTGGTGAAAAAGTTTCTATTACTACAATTAATGCAAGTAATGAAGATTTAGATCTCAAAGCACAAAAGGAACAAATCGATGATGTATTTAAAAATGATGATTGGTATGTTTTAAATAGAGGAGATTCTTATATAAATACGGGAAATCAAGAAAACACAAAAGAAGATGAAACAACTTCAAATGTTCCTACTGTTGAAACTTCAACTTCAAGAGTCATAGTATTTGATACTATAAGAGACGAAGCGACAATAGATTCTTCAAGTATTACTATTACTGGGAATTATACCAATGATAATATTGTTAAAATTACAGCAAATTGAAAACAAGCAGACTTAAATACTCAAAATAAATCATTTACATTTACAGATATTTCTACTTCAAAATATCAAAATGATATTGTATTTAGAGCCTATGATGATGCTGAAGATATATTAGAAAAAAATCTTGTTACTTTGTATTATCTAGCTGGTGAATCAACTGGAGAAAGTGGATGATATAATCTTCAAAACTATGAAAATGTAGATGCAAGTCAATATACTTTTACTGCACCATCAGTAAATACTACCTATACAACAAATGTGGGACAAGTTACTATTCAAGGTAAAGTAAGTAATCCTGATATAGCGAATGTACTTATAAACGGATATAAATTGAGCTCATATTCTCAAACATTATGAACTTGGAAGTATTATGCATTTGAAAACTTTAATACTATCAGTAAAGGAACAAATGTATATGATATTGAATACTTTGATTCATCTGATAATTTAATTTATACAAACAGATATACAATTGTTTGGAAATAATTAATATAACAAATAAAAAAAGAAAACTTTTATAAAAGTTTTCTTTTTTTATTTGTTATTAACAAGCACATCCAGTTCAACAAGATCCACTTTCATCTTTACTTCCGCAAGATCCACCAGAACCTCATCCAATAATACTAATAAACATCGATTTGATTTCTTCATTTTCAGGTATGATTCCTTCAAATATAGTATCTTTGAAGTCAATTGCTTCTTCTTCTATTATTAAAGCTGGTTCTTTTGTAATATTTAATTCTGTTTTTATATTTTCATCTTGCGTGATTTCAAGTTGAATGAAATCTACAAGACCTAATTCATCTAAACAAGTTTTTACTCTATTTTCTAGTTCTTGCGTATTTTCAGGTGTTCAAAATAATTTAATTTTCATATATTAGGTTTGAATAAATAAATGTAATCTTCAATGCTTTAAAAAAAGTATTTTGATTATAATCAAAATACTTTTTTTGTGAAGTGAAAAATTATTATGCTTTTTCTTCAGTAGATTCTGTAGTTTCAACAGTAGCTTCTACTTCTACTTTAGCTGGTTTAGCAGCAGCAACAACAACGTCATCAGCATTTGCTAAAACAGTATATTTAGAATCGATAATTAAATCAGAAACTCTAATTGAATCTCCCATTTCTTTTAATACTGATAAATCAACATCAAAAGCATCAACTAAATCTTTTGGAAGACATTTAACTTCAAGTTCTTTAATAGATTCTTCTAAAATTGCACCTTTAGAAACTGCTGGAGATTTTCCAGTAAAGTTTAATGCAATATGAGTATGAACAGCTTCACCTTTAGTAACAGCAAAGAAATCTACGTGTAAGAAGTCACCAGTAACAGGTTCTCTTTGGATATCATGAACTAAAACGTCAACTGATTTACCAGCAATATCTAAAGAGATAATGTGGCTTTCACCTGATTTTCTGAAAGTTCTTAAGAAATCTGAGTTATCAAGAGAGATAACTACATTATCAAAATTATGACCGTAAACTACAGCAGGAACTCTTTTTCCAGCTCTTAGTTCACTTAATTTTTGTGAAGTAGATCTTACTTCAGCAGATAAGTTAATTTTTTCCATATTATATTTTTTGATATATTTTAAGATAATTTTTTTTTAAAGCGAGGGAATTGTAATCTAAAATTTAAATTTAGCAAATCTTTTTTCCTATTTTTTTACAACTTTTAATCTTTATTTGTAATGATAAAATAATTAACGAATAATTAATTTATCATCGCTGATTTCAAAACGTAAATCATAGATACCATTATTATTGATAATCCATAGTTCTGCGTCGTGATTTATGTAAAAATCTTGTATGATATTTGCTCCACCATCTATCTGTCCAATATAATTGAGAGAACTTACATCTCTATAATTTTTTGAATTTGGTTGAAAAACAAAAATCTTATTATTTAACAGCATATATACATAATTCAAATCAGCTCTTGTTTTTACTTCTATTTTAGCATTTTCATCTTCTATTTTATAATTTTTTGGTAAATTATTCAGAGAAATACCAGCCATTTCATATTCTGGAGATGCAAAGAATTTTTGCATTACCAAGTCTTTTCTGAGAATATAAAATCAACCATCAATAGCAATTGAAACAATTTCACCAATTGCATTTACATCATCTAAGTTTAAATAATCTTGCGCTTTATTAAAGCTATTTCCACTCAGAGAATGTTTATATATTTGAGCTTTTTTACTATCAACGAGATAAATATTATTTCCATAAGATTTTATGATTTTATTTTCATTCCATTGAGCTTGATCTTTTACATCCATAAATGAAAAGTACCCATTTTTAGAAAATTTTACGATTTTGGATTTATTTGTATTCAGATAAATATCTGAACCAATAACTGTTGCATCTAAAAATATTTCATCTGGATTTAATTGGGTATTAATATATTCTTTTGGTTTTGTACCAGTATTTATAGGACCAGTAACTCATTTTTCTTGAATAACATATTTTTTTCCATCTCTTTGAATTAATTTTACAAAGTTTTCAAAATTTCCAGAATATACTTCATTGTCAGCAAAATTATCAAATGTTTCAATTTTATTAAATTGTTTTTTGAGAATATTTATATCGCTTTGCATTTTTTGAATATCCAATAGATATAATTGGTCTTCTTTTATTTGAGATATAAGTGTTTCTGCTTCTGAAATATTTTTTTCAAATACAGCTTCGTTCCCAACATTATCACTGGCAAGATTTATTAATCCACGAGCTTGAGTGAGTAATTCTATATTTACTTCTTTTTGTTGAGTATTTGTGGCAACTCAAACAATAGATGAAACAGTAGAGTAGAGAAATAATACACATAAACTAATACCGGCAATAAAAGCAATATTTTTTACCATTTTTGATTGTTGGAGCAATTTATTTTTTCCTCTTAATATGAGTTTAAGAATATTTTTTACAAATTTTGTATCGAGAAATAAAAAATATTTTTCTTTTAAAAATTCCATATATTTATTTTCTTCTACTTCTTCAATTGCATTTGGATTCATATATTGAATAGTTCCAAGTACAATATTTTCATTAAGTAATTCTTGTTGTAAAATATCTGCTATATTTTGACTAAAATGTTTATTGTCTCTGAGGTTATCAATACCATCTAAAATATCACTTTCACTGAGATATTGGAGAATATTACTTGTAGAAATAATAATAAATTCTTTATTACTCAAGCTTCCGTTTGAAATATAACCAAATTCATCTTTATTTTCTTGTGTATCAGTTAGAGTAACTAAATCATCTTTTTTGTTCACTAAATACGCACTTGCTTTTCAGATATTAGAAAAAATAAAATTATTATTTTCTAAAATACCAATAAATACATTTGCTTTTTGTTTTTCATCTTTATCAAGATTCCAAGTTTTTATAAAAGCATTTATATTTTCTAGTGAAACAGAAAAATCACCATAGGTATTTTGAAGTCAAATTTTATCAATAATACAATCAAGTATATTATTTTCTAATGCTTCAGAATAATTTTTAGATCCAGAGTCAATATATAAAAAACAGTGGAGATTTTCGTCTAAGGATATACTTTTTTTAATAACAGTATTTTCTTTATTTTTGTCTATATTATGTGAATTGAGTTCAAACATTTTCTTTTCTTTCATCGTATATAAAATAGGTTTGTCATAGTATAAGAAAAATTTGATTTTTGCAAAGCATTATATCAATTATTTGTTAATAATTTTGTACAAAAATTTTATTTTATAGTTTAAAATAGAAAAAATGTTTTTTCAAAATAAAAAAAGCACTTGGAAAAAATAAAAAAAATAATATAATTTTTTCACAAAATTTAATCATAAATGTAAAAAAATTGTTTAAAATAAAATGATGAAACCCATTATCGGGAAGTGTAAAAATCAGTTGATCAAAAAATGCAGCTCTACCAATTCTTGGAGCAGCTTTACTTGTAAACGGAAAAGTTACGCTTCATGGAATGCCAAAAATAGGAGACGTGATGACATTTTTAGAAATTATGCAAGACGTATGAGTGGTATATACTTTTGAATGAAATACACTACATTTTGATGCAACAAACCTCAGAAAAGATAATTTAGATATAGAAAAACTCAAAAAAATTAGAGCTTCAATTTTTCTTTTAGCTCCTTTACTTCACTTTTTTGGAAATATTTCAATGCCACTTCCTGGAGGATGTGTTATTGGGAAAAGACCAATTGATGATCATATTAACGGTCTAGAAAGGATTGGATATACAGCAACTCATAATGATGAATCTATTGAATTACATGGAAATGTAGAATCTTGAGATAGAGTTTTAAATGCAGGTTTTTCTGTTTCATGAACTGAAAATTTACTCGTTGCAAATGTTTTAAGAAAAGGAACAACAACGATTGAACTTGCTGCAATTGAACCTCATGTGATGAATTTAATTGATTTTCTCAGAGCTGCAGGAGCAAATATAAAAATGCGTTACAATCATACAATAATTGTGCAATGAGTAGAATCGCTTCAAGATAATTTTGAATTTGACGTTGTTGCTGATTATATTCAATCAGGAACTTATATGGTTTTAGCTGCATTGGCTTCAAAAGAGTATTTAGATATTCATAATGCAAGAATCGAAGATTTATTCATTTTTATAGAAAAATTAAAAGAAGCAGGTGTAAAAGTTCAAGATCTTTGAAATGATAATCTGAGAGTATTTAAAGCGGAAAAATTAAAAGCGGTAAAAATTCAAACCAATGTTTTTCCAGGATTTCCTACTGATATTCAAGCACCATTTGGAGTTTTAATGACTCAAGCAGAAGGAACAAATAAAATTCATGAAGTTTTATTTGAAAATAGATTAAATTTCCTCTATGAATTAGAAAAAATGGGAACAAATGTAGCGATTTTAAATCCACATGAAGCACTTGTTTTTGGAGCAAAAACACTTAAATGAGGAGCGACACTGACTTCTTGGGATTTAAGAGCCGGAGCTGCTGTAGTAATTGCTGCACTTATCGCAGACGGGGATTCAACTGTAACAAATGTAGAATATATTCATAGAGGATATGAAAACTTTGTAGAAACACTTCAAGAACTTTGAGCAGATATTCAAGAAATAAAATAATCTATTCATTTTATCGGAACTTTCTTTAATACTAAAGCAAGACACAATGAGAAAATATTTAATAAAAAATAAAAAATTATGAAATTAGTACCAATATTTTTAATAATTTTTGGGATAACATTACTTGTTTTTCCAGACTTAGTAGGGTATATTTTAGGAACTCTAGTATTAATGATGTGAGTGAGTGGTTTAGCCATTAGTAATATTTTCAAAAAAGCAAAATGACCAAATCCTCACGGAGAAGATTATGTTCAATTTGGAAAGTATAAAATTTTTAAATAAAAAAGTTCCCGGGAAATTTTTCCCGGGAACTTTTTTTAATATTTGCAAAAAAAATCTAAATTTGATACAATTACATCAGAAATTCTAACATTGATTTATTTATGATGAAAGATATATTTTTCTATATTCTCTTAGCAGCAATCTCATTTTTTCCAATTGTTATTTGGGCTTATATTTTTTCGTATATTGATGACAATCAGCTCAACAAAAAACGTTTTTTTGTGGGGATTTTATGAGGAGCACTTTCTGTATTTCCTATATTACACATGGAAAAAATTCTTAATTTTTTTGATTTTAAATACCTCAATACATTTTATTTCGCTTCGCAGATAAAAGATTTTTTTACCAGTATAGAGTTTTGAATTTCTTTGAGTTTATTTCTTATATTAATAGTATTTTCATCTTTTTTACTTTGAAATTTTTTCTTAAAATTTCGTGAAATAATGAAAATTTATTTTAAAAATATTTTAGTATTTTTATTTTTTATTTTATTTTTGATATTTTTTGTATTTATTTCAAATTATATTTTAGATTTTGTAAATTTTGAAATAGCTGACTGAGTTGCTTTTGGAAATATTATCTTTAATTCACTCAAATTAATTGTTTTTTATTATTTGATAGTTGCGTTTATCGAAGAGGCAAGTAAACATTTCAATTTTTTACAATCGAGTGTATTACAAATTACTTCTATAAAAAATGGTGTTTTATATGCAATATTCGTCGCACTTGGTTTTTCTTTAGTAGAAAATATGCTGTATTTATACAATTATTACACTCAAGTTGGGATGAGTGGGGAATTGTTAAAATTATATTTTTTCCGTTCAACTTTTGCTGTAATTGTCCACGTTTTATCCAGTAGTATTGTAGCATATTATTTTTCTAAAGCACTTTTAGAATATAAAAATAAAGACCTGAGTTTCCCTTATTTAAAAATATTTTTATTTGGTTTACTGGTTTCAGTTTTACTCCATATGGTGTTTGATGTGGCTTTGACACTTGGTTTTAGTTTTGTGATGTTTGTATATTTTATTTGATGATATCTCTATGTAAGTGGGATTTTTTACAATGATGATGAGGAATAAAAAAAGTTCCCGGGAATTTTCCCGGGAACTTTTTTTATTGAAAAGGAGTAAGTTCTTTTGTTTCTATGATTTTCCAGTTTGGATCATTTTGTTGTAAAATTTCTAAAATTCCATCAAAATGAAGGGCTCCATATGTTGCAAAAATTTTATTATATTCACTTTGAATAATTTCTTCAGCTACTATTTTATTTCTTCCATCAAGAATAACTTCAAATAACTCTTCATTTCCAAAAGTATTTTGAATTTGTTTCATGATAGTATCATTTTTTGTCATAGCTGAGAGAATTGCTCGGTTTATAAACACCAGTATTTGTAATTCTCTTCCTTGTAAATTTGCTAGAGTTTCTATAGTTTGTCCATTTATATCTACGGGAGTTTTATATTCTTTTTCTACGTTTCTTTCTATTTTTAGATCATTATATGCTTGGATAATATTATCCATATTTGTATCAACATTGAAATCTAGAGTATTTACGAGTCATAAAAATTTTGAATTATCTTGTGGAACTAATCCATAGAGTTTTGACATATTATTGTATAAGTTTTCATCAAACTCTACTCCGAGTGCCTTGTCAAATGCTTCACTACTTTCTTGGCTTCCAAGTTTCACTCATTCGAAAAAATATACATATCAATTTTGTTTGTATTTTGTGATTTCTTGAGCTATTTTCTCATAAAAATTCTCACTTCAAATATGAATCATATTTTGAAAAACTACAGTTTTTTCTCCATTTGTAATAGTGTGTTGTTCAATAGTAAGGGGATTTTGAATATTATGATAATATCAAAAATATCCTAAAGATGCAGAAATAATTATGATGAAACTACAAGCAGAAAGTACGAAATTTCTCATAAATTCGGGAAAATCCATGATTGTTTTTTTTCTGTAACTCCTCCAAAAATAGTGAATTGAAAATAAAACCATACCATAGACACTTAAAGTGAGAAATGTTTGTAAGATACCAACATATTGGTTGAGGTAAAAAGCTCAAATAGCAACAATTACACTCAAAATTACTGTAATAATATTTTTAATCATTTTTTATTTTTAATTATTTATTGGCTTAAGTGTATAGATTTTTTGTTTTTTTCAAGGGTTTAATTTTTGACTTTTATAGAAATATATTTTATAATTAGTGTAATATAATTTATTGAAAAAAAATAATATGAAAAAATTTATTACCAGTATAGCGATATTTTTTGCTCTTGTCACAGTAACTATTTGAGGTGTTTCAGCTGGTTTTTTATCAGATTTATTTGATGGAGATTGAGCGCAACCATATATATGTCAAAATGATGATTGTGGTGCTGATAATGGAATAGCAGCTGTAAGTGATGCATTAGAATGATCAGAAAAAAATAAACCAGCTTCACAATATATTCAGGATATTGTAAATTATGTACTGACATTTATGGCTATTGTTTGAGTATTATATATAATTTATGCAGGATTTAATATTTTGACAGCAGCAGGGGATGACGAAAAAGTTTCAAATTCAAAAAAGACTATTACTTATGTTGTAATTGGTTTATTGATAATGTTTCTAGCATATTCAATTATAGCATTTATTTTTGGTATTTTTGATGAAGCATCTACTCCTAATACAACTTATCCGATTATGGATGACACTGGAAATTAATATAAAAAAAGTCATTGATTAATTGTCAATGACTTTTTTTTGAATTAATTTTTTTTATATGATATTATAGTATTGAATATTTCTTAAAACTAATGTATGTCTGAACACGCACCTACGTTTAAATACTCAAATAAAGGACAAAAATTTGCAATTGCATTATTAATTGTAATCCTGAGTATAACTATTTGATTTGGGGTTTATAATTATATTTTATCAAAAAAAGTTGATAAAATGCAAGTAACGCTTCAAGAACATAAAGATACGGTAAAAAAATTAAAAGCTGAGAAACAAGTTTATGTATATGAATTACTCACGCTTCATAAAAGATCTCTAGATATTTTAGATAAAAGATCTCAAGTGAGTGATTATATTAATCATCTTCAAGAAGTAGCACAAAAGTATAATATTGATTTTAGAGGATTTAATCTTTCTAATGGAAGTGTCACTACAAAAG
This sequence comes from uncultured Patescibacteria group bacterium, assembly GCA_963926055.1. Lineage (GTDB taxonomy): Bacteria > Patescibacteriota > Gracilibacteria > BD1-5 > UBA6164 > CAJXJP01. The sequence continues at coordinate 250,469 of CAWUVK010000003.1, forward strand.
CTCAATTTGATACAAATGATACAGGAGTTTCGTATAATAAAGCAGTACGTTTTATAGGAGATTATAGAAAATCTGATAAAGCATTATTTGACCTTGAATTTATTTCTAGTGTTGAATCTACAGATTTAGATGTAAAAATTCCATTACAATTTTCGATCAAATAAATATTATAATTCATAAAAATTAATTATGTCAGCAGAATTAAAAAATAATAAATTTCTTACTTATTCTCTTGTTTTGATCTCATTATTTATTGTAACTCTTTTTACTTCAACTCAAGTAATGAATGTACAAGAAAATAGTGATATATCTCATCAATTAGAAAAAGAAATTACAGATGTTCGTAAACAACAAGATGAACTTCAAAAAATAAAACAACAAATTACTCAATCATGAGCAGTTACTCAAAGATATCTGAGTGATTTTACCGAAAATCAGATTCTAGATTATTTATATACTTATCAAGAAACTTCGAATAACGCAAAAGGAAATTTACAAATCACATCTATTAGCTTAACTCAAGCAGTAGAAAATGATTTTGGGTTTTTAGAAAAAGAACTTACTATTGAAGCAATTGTAAGTGATGAACAAGTAATGAAAGATTTTCTTAATTACTTAGTCGCTCAAGATGCAAAATATAGATTTTTTATCCAAGATTTCAACTATCCAAATGATGGAAGAGAAGGAGGATATAATATTTCTATACCTCTAAAAATATTTTATAGATAATACACAATGCAAGAAAATACAACCAATAATCAATCACTTAAAAATAAACAAATAATTTTATTTAAAAGTGTCTCTCAACTCGATAAAGCAAACTTTTTTGAATATATATCAGTTATGGTTGATGGATGAGTTTCTATTACAGAATCATTAGATTCAGTAGAAGCAAAAGTATCATCTGCTTATTTCAAAGAAAAAATTGATGAACTCCATATGTATATCCAAAGTGGGGATTCTTTTTCAAAAGCTATGAAAAAAATGCCTGATATTTTTTCACGTTCTGAAGTTTCTATAGTAGAATCATGAGAACAAACTGGAGGATTGGTGGGATCACTGGCAAAGCTTTCAGATGATTTAAAAAAAATTCATAACTTGAAAAAGAAAGTACAATCATCTTTAACATATCCATTTATAATATTTATATTTTTGTTTATCGCAATTATTGTTGTTTTAGTCTATGTGATTCCTGCTATTATGCCTCTTTTTGAAGGCACAGATGTAGAATTACCATGAGCAACAAAGGCACTCATTGCAACTTCTGATTTTGTAAAATATAACTATGGATTACTTCTGTTATTCTTAGCAAGTTTATATGTTTGATTTATTTGATATAAATCAACTCAAAGTGGGAAAGAGCAAATCGATCATTTCTTTTTACATATGCCTTTAGTGGGGAGAGTATATAGAAATTACATGTTAGCAAATATTTCTTCAAATTTATGAAGTCTTATTGGAGCTGGTGTAAGTGTGATGAATACACTAAAACTTGTATGAAAATCAACAGATAATGAAATTTATAAACATTTATTTGAAGATATTCAAAAAAAAGTAAGTCAATGAGAACAAATCGTAGAATCGATGAAACAAGTTGATCCGAGAAAAATTTATTTTCCTGCTGATTTTTTACAAATGCTTTCAGTTTGAGAAAGAACGGCAAGTTTAGAAAAAATTTCTAGAAAATTAAATAATCAATACGAAAAGGAAGTAGAATATTCTCTTGCAAATCTTACAAAATGGATTGAACCAATAGCCATTTTACTCGCAGGATTATTTGTAACATGGTTTGCGTTTGCAATATTTTGAGCCATTTTACAAGTAACTAATACTGTTGGTTAAGGAAAAACGAAAAAATTTTGAATTTTTTCGTTTTTTTTGTACTATTTGAATATATATTGTTTCTAATAAAAAACTTATGAAATACTCTCAAAATTCAGCTTTTACACTTATTGAGTTTTTGGTTGCGATGACTATTGTTGCTCTAATTAGTGTGATGGCATTTGTGCCGTATTGATATTATTTAAATAAATCAAAAGTGAAACACACACAAAAAGAAGTGACTCAAGTTATTTATGAAGCAAAAAATATGGCTTTAAATGGACGTGTTTGAGTAAATAATAATATCTCTGTTGGAGTATATTTTGACTCAAATAATGCAGATGAAATTAAAGTAATTCCATTTAATTTTGATACTACTTTAGATCAAATATCAGTAAATGATACATTAATTGAAAACGCACTATCTCAAACAGGGGTTTTAAATTTACAGCTTCAACCAGGTATGTGATTTGAAAAAATTAATTGAGAAGATAAATGATTAATTTATTTTCAAGCAATTTCTGGTTCAGGTTGAATATTAACATGAGAAACTTTTTCAAAGTTTCCATGAGAAGTAGATATAGAATTTGCATATAAAAAGGCAACTGGTTGATCTTTAAGAGATTCTATTACATATTTTCCTGAAACTCAAATAGTTGATTATTAATAAAAAATAATATGAAAAAAAATAAAAAATGATTTTCCATCATAGAAATAATAATTTGAATGTTTATATTTTCTCTATGAATAATTTCAGTTTATGCAGTTATAAGTTCTTCAGTGAGAGTAAATGATTATAATAGACACTATATTATCGCATCAAATTTAGCTCGTGAACAACTCGAAATTTTGAGAAATAATAGGGATTATAATTATGCAAAAATTCAAAAATTTGATCAAATAAACCCTGCAAATTACGATTTTTCAAATACTTTAGAAAAATGAATCTATAAAGTAGAAAATAATTTTGAAGTTTCAGCAAATTTTCCTTTGAGAATAGAAGGACCAATAGTAGATAATATGAATCTATCTGAAGGAATTATGCAAAATTCAAATACTAGCTTGAGAGATGAATATAGAGTATATTTTGATGAAGCTCAAAGAATTTATACATTTGATGATGATTGAGGAAGTAATAAAAAAACTCCATATATAAAATATATAGAAATTTCTCGTGATAATGATAATCAAATTTTAATAACTTCTAGAGTTATTTGGGAATCAAGAGGTCGTCATGATTTTGAAATAAAAACTATTTTAACGGATTGGAAACAATTATAATTTTTTGTAAAAAATAATATGAAACAAAATTTTAAAAAAGCATTTACCGTGATCGAAGTACTCGTAGCTGTAACTATTCTATCAATTATTATGATTTCTGTGATGCAAATTTATATTTCTTCGAGTGATATTAGTCTCAAAACTGATATAAATAGATCTATGCAAGAAAATATTAAAAATGCAGTGGAAACAATGGCAGAAGATATTAGAAAAAAACCTCTTATTTGAGTAGTAGATAATGATGTAGATCCTTGTGGATTTTCAGGCAACATTCACAATTCAGGTATAAAAATGTGTATAGGAACAGATGAGTATAGGCTTTGAAAAAAAATAAATGATAGTTATACTATTGCTTCAAATAACGATTGTGATGAAGTAAAAGAGTCAGGATGTACTATTTTAAAAAATATGAAACCTTTAATGAACTCTTGGGTTGATGTTAAAAACTTAGAATTTAAAGTGAGTGATGAAGAAATTTCTAAAGTTACTATTTTAATGGAAGTTCAACCATCTGCTGTAAAATGAATTAAACCAGATTTGATTAAAAATAATCGTATGGATTTTCAAACTACGATTTCACAAAGACCAGACCTTAATTAATAATTTCTTCAAATGAGAAAAAATAATAAACAATGATATTCTGTAATTATTGCTATGTTGCTCATAGGATTTTTATTAGTTTTAACGGTCACAGTTTTAAATCTGGTGTTAAAAGAAATGCGTGATAATAGAGCCATGTGAGATTCTATGAAAGCTTTTGCTTGAGCTGAAACAGGGAAAGAACTCGCACTTTTAAAAATAAAAAATCAATGATACGGAGTAGATTATGAATTATCAGAATGAGAAACAGATTCTAGAAATATTTTAGCAAACGAGTGAGACTTCAAAAAAAATAGAGATGTAGAAGTAACTTATAAGATAAATCTAAAACCTTTAGAAAACGATTTATGAAAAAATCAATATTCACAAGATTTATGACTAGGAGAATATTCTATTATTCCACTTTTTTATCAATATGATAATAACTCTATTGAAAATACTGCAAATATAAGTTTGCAAAGTGAAAATGAAATAGTTTGGAATTTATTATCTTGAAATAATGGGATTGCTTGAGTTTGAAATATTGATATTAGTACAACATGAAATTGAAAAGTAATTAATTCAAACTTTGAATCGTGACTTAAAACGCAAAGTGTTACAGATTTTTTAAGAGATAATCAAAACGTATATTTAATATTAAATAATACTTCACAACAAGTAAAAAGTTTCATATTAACTTCATCAGATACATTTTCAAAACCTATTACAAATATAATTTCTAGTGGGCAAGTTTGAAATTATAGACACAATATTGAGACAAAATATGACAATACGGAGTTCCTAAATATGCTTAAATATGCCATTTTTAGTGAATAAGTAAAATAAAAAGAAATGGCTAATTATAGCTATTTCTTTTTATTTTTAAAAAACTTTTCCCTTAAAATAGCAGAAAAAAATAAAAAAATTCAAAAAAAAATTTGCAAAGCGAAAAAAATCTGCTAGTATAGCTTTGTTATTTTATTAATAACTAATTTTTTGTTTATGAAAAAAGCAGATTTTATTAAAGCAGTTGCTGCAGACGCGGGACTATCTCAAGACGCAGTATCTAAAGCTTTAGCTTCTATGATCGACGTAATTACTTCTGAATTAAAAGGAGGTAATGAAGTAAATATTACTGGTTTCGGTGCTTTCAAAGTTTCTGAAAGAGCTGCTAGAAACGGTGTAAATCCAAGAACTGGAGAATCTATCCAAATTCCTGCGATGAAATCACCTGTATTTAGAGCTGGTAAAACATTAAAAGAAGCTGTTAGATAATAATAAGCATTTTCTGAAAAACACATTTTATTTTATAAAGTGTGTTTTTTTTGCATTATCATTTCAAAAAGAGTATAATTATATAGATTACTTTTAGATTTTCGCTTATGCATACAATTTCTATAAACCATACGCAGTGAAATAATTTTTCACTCAAAGATATTGATAATTATATCACTTCTCATACAGCTTCTATAGAATTTGTTTACAAAAGTGATTTTAAAAATGCGAAAATTTTAAGAGATTGTGTAGAATATATTTTACAATCATTTAATCTCGCTCAAAAAGACATTGCTCGCTATGTTTTAGCGTGTGATGAGATGAATAATAATGCTATTGAGCATGGAAGTAAGCCAGGAGATACAAACACTCTAAGAATCCAAATAAATAAGACAGAAACTCAAATATCTTTAGATATTCAAGTTCAAGATTCTGGTAATGGTTCTACGGCTAAATCAGCTCAACAAATGAATGAATGTAAAAATAAAAGATTACAAATAGATTTTACAAAACATAATTCTATTCGTGGAAGAGGATTGTTTTTAATTATTGTGAATATAGTAGATGAATTATATTTCAAAGATGCTGATAAATGAGGCTTAATTGTCGGATTTAAAAAAGATTTACCCTATTGAGGGTAAATCTTTTTTAAATTATTAATACATTGATTTTTTGTTTCATTATCACAATAAAATACTTTATTGGTCACTCTCATATCTAAATATATCAATCCATCATCAGTTATTTCTCTATGCTCTGCATGGAAAATAGCGGTTTTTTTAATTTGTTGTTTTAGATCTTTTTCTAAAGTAAACATTATGATATTATCATTTTCTAATTCAAAGTGAACTTCTTTTTCAATTTCGTAATAAAGTACATTTTTTATTTTACTTCCCACGATATTTTGTTCAAAATAAGCAATGGCTTCATAGATATTTTCCATACTTTCTTGCTCGAAGAATTTTTTATAATCTGGAAAAATATTTGTTTGAATCCCATTTTTAAGAATAATATTTTTATATTCTTCATTTGGTTTCCCGGGAATCAGAGAACCATTTTGTGAAATATAAAAGTTTTTATCTTCTATTGTTGTCTGAAAAAATATTGGATATGAGAGAATATATATTTCTAAAGTATTTGGAAAATTTATATCTACATCTACATAATCAATATTATTTTGATAATCTAATAATTTTTGTTTAATATTAGATTCTTCTATTTCAAATAATCTTTTTCCACGAACATCACTCAGAGCATTATATGCTAGATCAATATTAGTGATACTATCCTGACGAATAATATTAATAAATTTTACTGTATACACAGGTCAATAGAGTAAAAATACTATTAAAGCAACTAGCATTACTGAAAAAACACTTATGATTATTCATTTATACTGAAATATTCATTTAATTTTATACAATGAATTAAAGCGAATTGCTAATTGTTTTCTTTTACATTTATAATTATCTTTTTGTCTGTCATGAAGTGTTACAGATTTTGGTCGTCTATTTCTCTTTTTCTTGAAATTTTTTATTTGATCTATATATTTTTGAAAATATTTTTTCATATTATTATTCTAATTAATATCCAGTGAATTTATTGTATTCGTAATTTCTTCTCCGATAGCACCTGATTCATCATAACGGAAACGAATTTTTGGTAATTTTCTCACGGCAACAGCTTTGTTAAATTTTCTTTGAACATCATGTGCATGTTTAGCAAGTGTTTTTGTTAGTATGTCTTGATTCTTAAATGCGCTTACATAAACATCTAAATAGGATAAATCACTACTAATTTTGATTCCAGTAATAGTAATTAATCCAAACTCAAGAGCTTCTTCTCCCATTTCTTGGAAAATATAGTTCGTAACAAGTTCTCTGGCAACACTTTCTAGTCTTTTTAATCTTTCGTTATTCATAAATATATTTATTTGTTATAATTTGACTTTAAATATAACGCTGAATTTTGTTTTGACAAATGAAAATTAATAAATAAAATTTTTGCACTTGTAGAGGAATCTACAATTTATTAATACTAATTTTGCCTAAGGAGGTAGAACGCATGATTTACGCTGTTAGAAATGAAGGTGAAACGAATGAAAAACTAATTTTAAGATACAAAAAATTATTTTTCCAATCAAGAATAGCCAACAAAATTAAAACTGAAAGATACGCTGTAGGGAAACCTTCAAATAAAAAATTAAGAGAAAAAGCTATTGTTAGAGAACATTACAGAATGTTAAATACGAAAGTTTACTTTTAATCGAATCTTTTTGTAGCGCTAATGCACAAAACAAAAAAACCATTCAAAAATATTTGTTTGGTTTTTTTGTTGTTTATAAATATACTAGAATTATAAAAATATAAAGAGTTAAAATAAAAATATGTTTAAAAAAATAGTGTGACTCGGTTTTGCGACAAAATGAAAAAATGCAAAAGATGTAGAAAAATATATTCAAACTTTAGTTGACTGATGAGCTACAGAATTTTTTACGGGGTATAATCCACCATATTGGTCAGATAAATTTGGTTTCGAAGTGAGTCCAAATGGGAGATTCTCAGAACACGAACAAATTACTGATTTTGAAACCCTTAAAGCTATTGTTCATGAAGTTCATAAACATAACTTAGAAGTTTTTATAAATCTAAATGCGTGGTATTATACAGATGAAACATTTGATCTAATTATTCAAATGGTCGAAGAATTCCAAAGTATAAATATTGATGGAATTATTTGTGGAAATATTACTATTTTAGAATATTTAAAATCTATTAATTATGCTGGAAAAATAAATATTTCTACTATTTTAGCAGTCTATAACACACAGGCAATTTCATTTATGCTGGACAATTATGATGTAAATAAAGTGATTTTATCTCGTGAAGTAACTCTAAAAGAAATTGAAAATATTGTTACGACATTTCCAAATGTAGAATTTGAAGTTTTTTGAGAATGAGATTTTTGTCGTTATAATAATGGACTTTGTTTTGCTGAACATAAATACTGAGCAAAAGATATTTGTACCATTGTTGTAAATGACTTAATTACAAAAAAAAGATTTAGACCAGATTTTAAAAAAATATTGCAAAACTCTGAACTTTCTAATCAACAAAAAATCGAAGAATTAGATGACTCATATAAAGATGTTTTTGAACAAATTGAAGATATATTTTTAGCTTTAGATATTTGATTATCTGATAGTGAGGGATTACTCGATAAATTATTTCAACTGGTGTATAAAAATACAAAAAGAGTAGATCTATTTGTAGACGCTATGAAACCAATGAGTCATCAGAGAAATAAAAATATTTTAATATTTTTCAAAGCAGTAAAATTTATTTTACAAAATAAAGACCAAAATAATTTTGATGATAAAAAATTATCTGTTTTAGTTGATCTAAAATTAGAATTAGAACAAAATATAAAATCAGCAATGGAATACAATATTCAAAAAGTAAAAAATGTTTGAGGAGAAGCAAAACTCAAAGCGCAAGAATTAGCAAGCTTTTATTCAAAATGAGATAATTTAAATTTATATACATATTTATTTTTCTCTCAATTTGATAATATTCAAACTGTAAAATTTCCAACAAGAGGGAGAAATTACAATGAAAAGCTGCAAAAGATAACACAGGTCGTAAATGATGGAAAGATCGACGTAGAAGCAGAATTTGATAGGTCTATTAATATCGAAAGAACTCATTATGATCTCACATATCTATTTGGAGAAAAGTTATGGTTCAGAGAAATGCTCAAAAATATATAAAAAATAAAAAACCGGCCTAGGCCGGTTTTTTTACTCACAAATTGATTCAATAAGTATTTCAGCAGAAAAACTTATAAATTTAATTTTTACAGTATTATCTAAAAAATAATACACTTTTTTTCTCTGACAATCATATTTAAGTGAACCTAAGATAGTATCATAATAATAAATATGGAGCGTATTTGCATATTCAGGATCACTATTCCATCTTATTTCTTCCATATCAATATTGTTGTGGTTTACTCCTATTTGTTTGAAAATAAAAGTAATGGTATGTTTATCAATCTCTATAGCTTCACAACTAAATGATAATAAATATATCCATACTGACAAAACAAACTTCATTTACCTTCCTAATGTTTTGTAGTGGTTTTCAAAAAAAATAGTAGAGGTATTATATTAAAATAATTTGCTTGTCAAAAAATTATTTTCTTTGACAATAGAGCCAAAATAGATAAATTTATATAAATTAATATTTATAAATAAAAATTATGGGAAGAGGACCAGTTGTACAACAAAGAAAAAATGTGGTGAACGCAGCAAAAGGAAAAGTATTTTCAATTCATGCTAAATTAATAGCAATTGCAGCTCAAAAATGATGAGATGTTGATAGTAATCCATCACTTCATACTGCTGTTCATAAAGCAAGAAAAGCAGGAGTTCCAAACGATACGATAGACAGAGCTATAAAAAAATGAACGTGAGAAGACAAAGATGCAGCTCAAATTTTAGAAATCACTTACGAATGATATGCTCCAGGTTGAGTTGCTGTTATGGTTACAACTCTCACTGATAACAAAAATAGAACGGTTTCAAATATACGTCACGCATTTTCAAAATTTGGTGGAAATATGGGTGAAAATGGGGTAGTATCATGGATGTTTCACAGAAAATGAGTTATATTTATAGATCCAAAGAAATATGAATATGAAGCAATAGAAGAACTTGTTTTTGAAACAGCAGCAGAAGATATTATTTGAGAAGAAAATTATATTAAGATTCTCACTTCTTTAGAAGATTTTCATGATGTTGAAAATTTTTTTGAAGAAAAACAAATAGAACTTATGGAATCAAAAGTTGATTATGTTCCTGATAATGAAATACAATTAGATAATTTTGATAAAATCCTCCAATTCAAAAAAATGATGGAAGCTTTTGACTCAGATGAAGACGTTTCTCAAGTATCTACCAATGAAATCATTTCAGATGAACTTTCAGCTGAAGTAGATGCATTTATAGAAAAAAATACCTTTAGAACCTAAAAAAAAAAGCATAAATAATTATTTATGCTTTTTTAAAATATTTGTTCGAAAAAAAAGATAATCTTTCGATTATCCTTTTTTAATTTCTTTCATTTTTAACACTTCGTGTTTTTTTGTCATTTTATTATATTTTCTTAGTTCTGGTCCTTTTTTACCAGCTTCGAAATTCTTTTTTTGAATGTTTGTCATGTGAACCATATTTCCAGTTTCTGTTGAGTAGAATGCTACATATGTTCTTTTACCTTTAGCCATCTTGGTTTAAAATTAATGTATTAAATTGTTTTTTATTTTCTCTATTTTTTGAAAAAAATAGAAATTACTGCGAGATTATATAAAAATTATTATATTAATCAAGTTTTTTTTGATATTTTTTATGATTATATTTTCATAATATCAGCTTCTTTATGTTTAAAATGTTCATCTGCTGTTTTATTTGCAGATTCAATCATTTTTTGTAGTTCTTCTTCGAAGTCTTTTCTTTCGTCTTCTGAAATTTCTTTATTATCTTCAGCTTTTTTTATTTTTTTCATTTCATCAGCTCTTACATTTCTGATTGAAATTTTTCCTTCTTCTAACATTTTTTTAGCAATTTTTGCAATTTCTTTTCTTCTTTCTTCTGTTAAAGCAGGTACTTTAATCATGATAGAATCAGCCATTGTTTGAGGATTTAACCCTAAACCTGAATCAGTAATTGCTTTTGCAATTGAATGAAGAACCGTTTTATCCCAAGCTTTGATGCTCATAGTTTGAGAATCCATAAGTGATACAGAAGCTGTATTTTTAAGTGGTTGCATAGAACCATATGATTCTACTAAAATATCTTCCACCATAGCAGGATTTGCTCTTCCAAGTTGTAATTTAGAATATTCATAATCTAGATGACTTACGGCTTTATCTAACGCTTGTTTTGCAGAGTCTAACATAGTTTTATAGTAATTTTTAAGAATAATTGTTTATTATGACACAGATTATATAAAAATATACAAAAAAATCAACTTTTTTGCTTTACAAATGCAAAAAGAAAATTATTATAACGTGTGACTATATTCATTAAAGCTGGTGAAAATGACAATTTTAGAAGTAAAAAATATTGTAAAATATCTCGCAAAAAAAGAAATTTTAAAAGATGTGAGTTTTTCTGTTGAAGCTGGAGAAATTTATGGATTTCTATGACCAAATGGTGCTGGGAAAACTACGACAATGAAATGTATTATGGGTTTAATAGAGCCAGAATCAGGAGAAATTTCTGTTTTTTGAGAAAAAGGTCTGACAAAAAAAGCAAAAGAACAAATTGGTTTTATGCCAGAAAATACCTATTTATATAAACATTTAACTGGGAGAGAATTTTTAAATTTTAATGGAAAATTTTTCTGATTAGAATGAGAAACACTCAAAGCGAGAGTTGATGAATTATTACAAAAAGTTGGGTTAGAAGATGCAGCAGATAAATATCTACATTCGTACTCAAAAGGAATGTTACAAAGAGTTGGTCTCGCACAATCAATTATCAATAAACCAAAACTTGTGTTCTTAGATGAACCAATGAGTGGTTTAGATCCAATCGGGAGAAAAATGGTAAAAGATCTTTTAGTTTCTCTTAGGCAAGAGGGAACAACGATATTTTTCAATACTCATATTCTCGCTGATGTAGAAAGTATTTGTGATAGAGTGAGCATTATTCACAAATGAAATTTAATCGTAGAAGGAACAAAAATTTCTGATATTTCAGGAAGTTTAGAAGATTTCTTTATAAAAAATATAGAAGAAAATTCATAAAAATAAAAAAACCAGCTTTCGCTGGTTTTTTTATTTTCATATTTCTAATAATGCTGATTTAAGACTTTCTTCGATTGGGTCGTTTTCATTTTTAATAAACTGAAGTGTTCCCATCATTAAAGCATAAATATTGAGATTTGATTTTGAAGAATCGATATTTTCAAAAAATTCAATTTTTGGTGAAATAAATGATATTTCTTTTGCGATTTTTAAATTATTTTTATTGAGATTTTGTTGTGATAAATAATTTCTTAAAAATTTATTACTTCCTCATCCAATCATGAAAAAATCACTTGGACAAATATCACTTTGCACTATTTCTTCGAGAGAAATAATTAAAATATTTTCAAATATTTCTAAAAATTGTTGTTTTTCGAGTTCATAAATATCTTGATCTATGGTTTGAATAATCTCAATTTTTGTTCTATTATAATTATTTCTAATATTTTTAATCAAAGTATCTATTCAAAATGCATGTTTTCTCACTCCGAGTATTTTATTATCTTTTTTTACGATAATCGAAGTTTGAGTACTTCACACATCTATGATAACAACATCTTGCTTTTTAGGGAAGAGATTGGTAACAGCAAATTCACTTGGAATAATTTTTTTAATATTTTTCCCGAGATATCTTGCTATGGTTTGGATATTTTGATATTTATTTTCAGGAATAAATATATTGAGTAAATCAATAGAAATTTTTTCAGGATTTGTATCAATTAATTTTTTTACTTTCTTTTTATCAGCTTTAATTTCTGGAATTCATCCGATTATCAAGCGAACATCTTTTTTCTTATATCAAGAATTTTGAGCAATGGTTTTATAATGTTTTTTGAGAGCTTGGGTTTCAGTTTCTCAAATTATTTTTTTGAGTTCTTTTTTATCGATATTTTTATCAATATTTTCTCTGATATAATTTATTTTACTTGTTTGGAAAAATATTTCATCAAAAGGAATATTTAAAACTATATCTTCTATTGTTATCCCAGCATCATCTTCTGCTTTTTTTATTGCTCAGGCAATATTATTACAAACATTTTTTAGGTTTACAAATTCATGCATGACAATATCGTCTGCATTTTGTCTTTTTTCTCAGTATCATAACAGCTCCATTTCACAATTATGGAACGTACATATTCCTACACGGATTTTGTACGTTCCAATATCGATAATTCAGAGAATTTTTGGAGCAATTTTAGTTGTTTTAAAGCTCATTTTAAGGAATTTTTTATGACATAATTTTTTTTCCTAATTTTTTTAAGAGATTATTTCATTCTGTAACTTCACCAGCTCAAATAAGAGCCATAGCTAAATCTTCAGTAATTAGTTCATCTCCAGGAGCTAAATTTAAAGCTCTTTTTAAAATAATAATTCATTTTTGAGTTTTTCCTTCGAGAGTATAAGCCCATCCAAGATTTCTTAAAACTTCAGAATTATTTCCTAAAAGTTCGTTTGATTTTTCTAAATATTTAATTGCTTCACTGACTTTATCTTTTGATAAAAGAATAAAACCTTTGAGATAACAACCAGTTGCCGATGCTTTATTTAAACTCATAGCATGGTTGATTGATTTTAATGCTTTATCTAATTCTCCTTGAAATAAGTAAATATCAGATAATTCTTCGTATAATCTATAGTCATCGTTGTATTGAACAATACTTTTTTCTAAAATTTCAATGGCTTGAGTAAAGTTTTGGTTTGCTTTTAATTTTTCGACTTCCATTACTATATCTGTAATTTTGTTCATTTTTTCTAATCAATATGTAAATTATCTAGCACACTATTATATTCAAATTTTTATATTTTCAATGGCATAATTATATGTTTGAAAGAATCGTTATTTTTTGCTTTTTCTGGATCAACTATAGGAGTGATAGAAATTGGAGCAAGTGGGTTTTCAAAACGAATAGATACATGAGTTGTTTCAATAACGCCTAATACTTCTAAAAAGTATGTAGAATTCACCCCAACAATATTATCTTCTCATTCCACAGCACTCGCAAGATTTACATTTCCTTCACCAATTTGAGTTTCTGAAGTTTCAAGTAATACACCATTTTCTCCTGAAATACTCATTTTAATTGAATAATTATTTTCTCTTGAAACTAAATTAATTTTTTTCAAAGCCGTGATTAAATCAACTCTGTTTATTTCTGCTTTTGTAGAAAAACTTGTTGGAAAAAAGTTTCCATAATCTGGGAATTTTCCGTTGAGTAAACGAGAAAATATTTTTGTATTTCCAGCAATAAATGCTATTTGGCTTTCACCAGAAACGATTTTTACTGCGTCACCATCATTTATAATACTTCTAATTTGAGAAGCTGTTTTATTTGGAATAATTCCTGAAAAACTATGAGCTGCTGCATTATCAAGAGTCGTTTTAAATTCTGAAAGTCTAAAACTATCTGTTGAAGCAAAAATAGCTTCGTTTGCTTTAATATTTACTGAAATCCCAGCTAACGTTGGTCTAATATTTCCTTCAGCTGAAGAAAAAAGTGTTTTTTCAATTGATTTTCTCACGACACTTCCAGATAAACTTAAGCTAATTTCTTCTTTAATTGCAGGGATAAGAGGAAATTCATTTGCGTCATATCATTTCATTTTTAATTTTCCACTTGCAGATTCGATTCTAATTGATTCGTCATTAGTTAATTCAATTTTTACAAAATCATCGTTTACGAGAGAAACATAATTACTAAATAATTTTGAAGGAATACAAAATGCTCATTCTTGAGATATTTCAATATCTTCTGAAATAACGTATTCAATAGCCATTTCTAAATTATTTGAAGTCAGAATAATGTTGTTAAAATTCACTTTTAAAAGTATGTTTTCCAAAATCGGAGTTGTCGTTACAGATGCTGTAGCGTGGTTTACGATATCAAGTCATTTTTTCAAAGCACTTGTTTTTATGGTAAATTTCATAAGTGGCTATTTGTAAATAAATATTTATTCATTTTTACTGAATAATTTGAGAAAATCAAGCAGTTTTAAATTTATTTGTGAAAAACTTTTTTTTGATAGTTTATTTCAGCAAAAACTAAAAATTATTGTTCAAAGATGACAGATAATTGAGAGTTTCAAATTATTTGTTTTTCGATTAATTTGAGTAATTCACGTATATTATCTCATTTGAGAATTATTTTGTAAAAATATTGATTATTTTTTTTAAAACTTCCGGGAGTCATAAAAATATGATATTTATTTTCAAATGAATTTTGATTTATATTATCAAGTTTGATTTTGAGTTTTTTAGTAAAATCTTTTGATTTTTCATCGGTTTTATTTCTATATTCAAGTGTTACCATTTCACAAAAAGGAGGGTAGAGAAACATTTTTCTTTCTTGAAGTGTTTGAGTAAAAAATTCTTTATAATTTTTTTGAGTAATTGCTTCCACTATTTCATTTTCAGGAACAAATGTTTGAATAATAAATTCTGTTTGCTGTCCATTTCTTCCTCATCTTCATAAAAGTTGTTTGATATTTTGATAGAGTTTTTCTTGAGTGTTATATCATGGGATGAGTAATTCTTGTTCTAAAACCATCACAGCAACCAATCCAACATTTTGAAAATCAAATCCTGTAGTAATCATTTTTGTCCCAATAATTATATCTGCTTTTTTTAATTCTTCTAACGCTCCAGCTTTTTGCGTTTTATTTTTAATAACATCAGTATCAAAACGAAAAATATTTATATTTTCTTGAGAGAAATAATTTTTGAGAAAATTTTCAACTTGTTGTGTTCAAATTCAAACTTTTTTGAGAGAAGTACTCTGACATTTTTCACACGAATGAGGAATATTTTTTGTATTATTACATACATGACACATGAGTTTTTCCGGATACAGATGGACATTCATCGAAACATCACATTGATCACATCCAACAATATGCTGACAAGATTCACAGATCATCGTAGAAAATTCTCATCTTTTATTAATATAAACAATTGATTTAAGATTATTTTGAAAATTTTTCTCTAGTTGAGTGAGTAAAGTATTCGAAAAATAGTGGTTTTTTGTATTTTTGTCTTGATTTAAGTTAACAAGAAGCATGTTTTTTAAAGTTAGAAGCCTTTTTTACAAAATAATTGTAAAAATATTTGCAAAATAATCAAATATGTATTATATTATTTATGAGGCATATAACGGTAGAAGGTTTCCTCCTTTAATCCTTGTATTGCTATATGTCTCTCTCTAAATAAATAAAGAATAAAAACTCGAAGAAATTTTCTCCGAGTTTTTTTGTTTTTTTATTTTTTATATGATATACTTTTTATATTATAAAATTATTATAAAAGGGCAATGAATATACAAAAATTACAACTCGAAAACCAAGATTTAAAGCGTAAACTTGCCAGAGCACAAGCCTGGATGAAACAAGAAGTAACGAATCAAGTACAATTAATTTGAAAGAATCATTTTCAAGAAAATGATGAAAACAAAGAACTGACTCAAGAAGAAATTTCTGAAGAAATCACACAATTTATCTGAGAAGTTTTGATGCTCAATGTTCCAAAAGATTTTATGGAAAATGTTATTTCTGCTGAAATCTTATATCATTCACTTGAACAAAATAATAATTTTGATGGAATCGGGATCATTTCTTCGTATCATAAATCACTTGATGTTTTATTTGAAAATTTTATTACAAAATGATTCAGAAAATTTGCACAAAAGCAATGACAAACTCATTTAAGAAAAAATGATGTAATGGAAAAAACACTTAATAGTGTTGTAAATCAAAATTATATTTTATGAGCTGGGAGATTATTTCATATTCTCAAAATGATTAGAAATAATGATAATTTAGAAGATTATGGAACATGTTTCAAAAAATATTTAGAAAAATATGATTTTCTTGGAAATATTTTATTATCAGACGAATTTTTTAATACTTTTTCAAGTTTAGTGAATTCTGATATTTTAGGAAAAAAACGTCATGTTGGAAATATTAATTTTGCAGAAACTCAAAAAGCAAGAAAATTACTTATCTGAAATTTCGAAGATAAAAATTGCTTAATCTATAAATTAATAGAAACACAAAAAATAGAATATTAAAAAAACTTCATATATTTATGAAGTTTTTTTATGTTTTTTTAATTGCCAAAAAATAATTATTATTATAAAAATAATATAAAAAATAAAACCATATAAAAGTATATTTCCATCATCTCCAGAATGCTGAGATTGTTGAGTAAATCAAAAATAATTACTTATAAATTCTCATAAAAATCCAGCATAAAGCGCAGGAATAACTGCGACAACTGAGTAAAAGAAAATTTCTAAAACAATATGAATATATTTTTTCATAATAAATATTTATAAAATAATTATTTATATCATATTTATTTTTATAAGAAATAAAATAGTTTATATATAATTTTGACAATTATAATATAATTATTAATTTATTATATATATATTTATATATATGTATAATTTAAAAAAAATCATTATGAAAATAACTAAATACTTCATACTAATTTTTATATATTTTTTCTTTATGTTTTCGCTTGCACATTGAAGTTATGATAATAAATACAGTGTAAATAACTGAGAATTTCTAGATTTCTGGCCAAAAAACATAGAGAATAGAAATATGAAAATTACAAATGTTGATGTAAAATTAACATATATTAATGAAATTAAAAAATATAAATATTTTGAAAATAAAATATATAAAAAATTAATTAAATTATTACCAGAATATAATTTTTCTTCTGTATTTATTGATTATGCTGATGCACAGTCTAGAAAATATTTACATTATACTTTTAATAATTTACAAAATTATACTATTTCAAATACATGAAATACGTCTGAAATTTATACATTTTATTTATATCCAACTTCTCCATATAATAATTATTTAGATAAATGTAATAAATCAAATAAAATTATTATACTTCCTGATTATTGAATGAAAAATATTGAAATACTTTTAGATTCAAAAAAACTCATAATTAATAAAAAATATAAATTTGAAAAAATAGAGAATAATATAATAAATTATTCTTGCGAATGAAATAAAATAAAAAATAATTATATTTTATATCCATATTATCAGATAAATATTTCTGTAAAACCTCATGAAATTAAAACAATTGCAGTTTCATACGATTCTTTACAATATTTTCAAAAAAATATGAATGATAATGACAAAAATAAATTTTTATCTTCTGCATTTTGATATTATTTTACTCAAGAAAAATCGAATATTCCGACAAAAGTAGAATGGAACATAGAAAATAATTTTGAATTATTGATAAATAAAAATGGTTTTTTAGAAAAAACTAGTTCGAGAATATGTAATAATATAAGAAATCTAGAATTTCAAATACAAGAAAAAAGCAAGAAATAACTTATTTCTTGCTTTTTTCTTTACAAAAAATTATTCGGCACTAAAATGAAGAAAAATAATTATTAAACAGAAAAACATGTTATACATTGTTTCAACTCCGATTGGGAATTTAGAAGATATTACGTATAGAGCTGTGAGAATCCTTTGAGAAGTTGATTCGATAGCATGTGAGGACACCAGGACAAGTTGAGTGCTACTGAGTCGTTATGATATCAAAAAACCACTTATAAGTTTTCATAGTCACTCTGGTCAGACTAAAGTTGATAAACTCATTGAACAAATGAAAGACGGGCAAACTATGGCACTGATTTCTGATGCCGGAACTCCTGGGATTTCTGATCCTGGATACATTCTGATTAAAGAAGCAATTATGGCTGGGATTGAAGTTGTGCCAATTCCATGAGCAACGGCATTTACCACAGCACTTGTTGGTTCTGGAATGCAAATGAATCACTTTTTATATCTTTGATTTATGCCAGTAAAAAAGGGAAGACAAACTCTTTTTACTTCAATTGTCGAAAGAAGAAAATCAAAATCAGGTTGAGAAACAGTTGTTGTGTACGAATCAGTGCATAGAATCGTAAAAACACTTAAAGAAATAGCAGAATATTTCGGAGAAGATCATTATCTTGTCGTCGGAAGAGAATTAACGAAAAAATTTGAAGAATTTAAAAGATGAAGTGCAGCAGAAATCGCTGATTATTTTGAAAATACTCCAGGAAAACTTAAAGGAGAATTTGTAATTTGTTTTTAATATGGATTTAGGGAATAATTTTTTATCATCGCAAAAAAAAGCAGCAATAAGTAAATCACTTTTATGGAATATTTGTATAGAAATATTTAAAGAGAAAAAAAATATAGATATTTCAGAAAAAATAATTTCTGTGAAAAAAAATATTTCTAGTTTTGTTATCACTTTTAATAATCCTTTATTGAAACAAGAATTTATTTTCTTGAGTGAAGAAATATCAGAAGTATTTCACAAGAAATTATCAAAAATGTGAATAACTAGTGAAAAATATGAAATTAAAATAAAATAAAAAATCTGAAAAAATTAATTTTTTCAGATTTTTTTAATAGCTCAGATGTTTAATTCATTTCTTGTAATACTACTTTGAAAGTTTTTCCATCGATTTGAACGATGTCATTTGTTTGAATAAAAGCTGTCTCTAATGCGTTTGCTTTTAAATAAGAAGCATTTGGAGTGCAAGAAGCTATTACGACAATTAAAATGGCAATAATTGAAACTACAAGCGTTCCATTACCAATTTTTTCGTCCATTAGTCTTTTATATCCTTGAATGATTTTTTTCACGATTTGCTTCTTAAAAAAATTAAATACTTCTTCATTTAACCATATATTTTTCATATATGCAAAATATTATGACTATTTTATTGAAATTAACTTAAAATTAACTTAAGAAATCAAAAAAATAATGACTACTTCGTTAAAAGTGCCATTATTTTTGTTGCTTTTTCAAAATGATCGAGTTTATTTTCCTGAATCCACCAAGTGGCAACATTCAGTAATAACTCAGGATTAACATTTTTATTTTTAAAAAATGCATAAAAAGAGAGTCATACATTTTCTCATTTTTTTTCAATTTTTTCTTTACATATTTTTATAATATGTTGTTTGATTGATTCATTCATAGTTTTTTGGATTACCATCTTTTATAACTTGGACATGCTTGGTGAACATTTACCAGAGAAAAACCATCATGTTGAATCGCTTCTTTAATAATATCTTTCATTTCCATAAATTTTACAGAATCAGCCCATTTTGCAAATTTACATCCAGCTTGCTGAGCTATTTTAACTGGATCAAATGGAGCGGAAAGATTTCCATCAGGAGTAGTTTTTGTTTTTGCTCCAATTGGAGTTGTTGGACTCGCTTGTCCTGTTGTGAGAGCATAATTTTCATTATCCATCACAATATAGGTAATATTTAAATCACGTTTACACGCGTGAATGAAATGCCCCATTCAGATTCCGTATCCATCACCATCACCACCAGTAGCTAGTACTGTGAGTTCTGGGTTTGTCATTTTTACTCCTGTGGCAAAAGGAAGCGTTCTCCCATGAAGTGTTTCAGCAGCATATCCATCGATATATTGACTCGCTTTTCCACTACATCCAACACCAGAAACAACCACACGTTCGTGTGACTCTATTTCTAATTCTTGGAATGCCTTTTTAATTGCCGCGATAATCAACGTATCACCACAACCAGGACACCATTGTATATTTGTTAATCAAGTTCTCATAAATGTTGTTTAATTATTGTTTTACATGTAATAATATCGGCTTCTAAAACAGAATTATTAATTTTCTCCATTTTTAATATTATATTTTCTAATATATCTTTTAATTCAATTTTTTCATTAATTCTAAGAGCATTATCTTTTATATGATTTTGTAATTTATCTAATGTATCGTCAATTTTATATTCATTTATTTTAATATCATTATCTAATTTATCCTTAAATTCATGAATAAAATTAATTTTTTTATTCATAAATAGTTCATGTTCTAATTCATGAATATGGTTATAAATTCATCTTAATTTAGAATCTAACTTGATATTTAGTGTTTTATTAAATTCAGTTTTTAATTCATGGATATTATTATTATTTTCTGAAATTATATAATTTTTCAACTCCTCTTTGATATTTTGAATCTCTTTTTCTCATAATTTATAAGATTTAAACCAATTAAATAAGAATCCTCATGCAATAATTCATAAAACCCAATAAATTATATCTTTATAATCTGAATGAAGTTGATTATAATTATCTAATTGTTTCTCTAAATTAGAAATTTTATTTTCTAAATTTTGAATTTTTAAATTAGTTTCATTTGCAGAAACATTTAATATCGATGCTATTAATATTATTGCTGTTAATAGTATTTTTTTCATTATTTATTTAATAATTCATTAAAATCTTCGATATAAAAAGGGAAGAGGTCATATTTTCTCATGTTTGAGATTTTGAGATTTGGAATAAATTTTAGTCCAAGTTCATTTGATAAATGTTTTTCAACTTGTCCAGAATAATTTGATTCTACGAAAATAAGTTCTTCGTATTTGTTTGTTATAATTTCTTCTCTTAATCTTTCGTCAATTGGTTTTAAGAATTTTATAATTATTACACCAAATTCAGGATTATTTTTGATAAAATGCTGCGCTGTATATTTTGTGAATGAATATGTAACTATCATTTTTTTCGCGGTAGGATTGATTATTTCATACCCAGATATTCCTTCTTTTTCAAAGAAATTTTGCAGTTTTTTAAATCTTTTTTCTGTAAATTTTATTTTATTTTGTGAATCTTCACTGGTTGCTCCATATTCATCGTGTTCATAACTGGTTGCTATAAAATCTCAGTTTTTAGTTCAAACATTTACTCTTGGTGAAATTCCAGAGTCTGTAAGTTCATATCTTTTATAATCTTCAGGAGGATTATCTAAGACAACTCATCTATCAACTCCAGGCGTGGTTAAATCTCCATGTGTTGTGTGAAGTTCAGCAGATTGTTTATCCATCAGTAAAATAACTTGAGTTTGGTATTTATCAGCAATATTTAAGGCAAGTGCTCAAAAATAATGTGCTTCTTCTAAACTCGATGGATACATAACTACATGTTCAAAATCTCAAAAAGTTGGATTGAGTGCAAAATTTATATCTCATTGTTCTTGAAATGTTGGAGTTCCAGTACTTGGTCCAGCTCTTTGCGCGAGGATTACAGTAATAGGAAATTCTGCTTGAACGGCAAAACTCAGTGCTTCAGTCATCAAAGCAAATCATCCACCAGAAGTTCCACACATGGCTCTTTTCCCTGTAAAACTTGCTCAGAGTGTTGAGTTGATAACAGAAATTTCATCTTCTGCTTGGAGATAATTTACTTTTTTAGAATTTATAACTTCGCTTAAAACTGTAGAAGCTGGAGTCATCGGATAAGCAGAATAGTATTCTAATTCTCACTCAATTGCGCCATATGTAAGCGCTTTATTTCAATAATTTATTGGTTTTGAGTCAGCAACTCTTGAAAGAGAAATATCAGATTTTTTTTCAATAGAATACGTATCAAAAATATTTTTTATAATTTCTTTATTTTTGTTTACTGTTTCTTCTCACTTTCTTGAAAATACTGTTTCAATTTTTTCTAAAATTATTTCCAAATCTAGATTTAAGAAAAGTGCATAAATTCCAAGTAAATATGTATTATCATATTTGTCAGAAATCTCTAAGTCTAGAATTTGATATTCGCTCAAATCAGCATCAATTTTAGGGAGCCATTTTTTGTTTATTATAATGGTTCATCCTTTTTTAATGTGTGATAATTGAGAAATAAGACTTTGAGCATTAAAAGCCAAAATAATATCATAATATTTTGTAAGAAATTTTTCTCAAGAGTCAGAAATATTTACATCAAAATAATTTACTCATCATTTTATTCTCGATTCATACTCTATATCTGTAATTACATCGTATCATAGTTCAGCATATAAACTCGCAATGATATCAACTGTAGAGTTTACTCATGCTCATGCTGGACCGGAAATTCTCGTATTTAAGTTCATTTATTTATAACAAAAATTAAAATATTTTGTGGTATCTCGTTGTTTATATTACCTAATTTTTTATAGAATTCAAACGACAATTTTATAAAAAAAAAGAAAATCTCATGAATTGAGATTTTCTTTTTTTTTTGAGAGATAAAAAGTAAAAATTATTTACTTCATTCTTCTGTTTCTAATGATCCAGTTGCAGTAGATCCAGTTGATGTTGAACCACTCATAGATTCTTGAATTTGTTTTTGCAATTCTTCTATTTCTTCAGCAGTAAGTTCAAGTTGCTGAGGGGCTTTAGCTTGTTCAAACATGATAAGTAATCCAGTTCAAACTACTGAAATTATAATCCCAAGCATAGCAAGAATTGCCATTAATTTTACTGTTTTATTTTGTTTCATTTTAAAATTTTAATTTATAAATCTATAGTTGAATAACGAATTGGACCTGAAACTTTTCTTCCATTTTGGAAAATATTTGCCTGACCGTTATCATTTATTTCAACTTTTTTATTTTCGTACTCTAATATAATCATTTTACTTTGAATATCAAAACTGAATTTTATTTGAGTAGATTCTCAATAAATCTTTATTATTTCTTTATAAAAATATTCAAGCATTTGTATCTTTGTTGATAGATTCACTAGACTATTTTCTAGATCATTGAAATATATATATCAAATCATTTTTATAGAAGTATCATTAAAAATAAATGATCTTCATTTACGATTATCGTCGTCAATTGGTTGAATATTTACATCTTTGAAATAATGATTTGCTGTATTGTATACATAAATACCAGAAAATTTCCCTGTAAAATTTTTATCATTTGCATTTCTAGCTTCAGGATTTTCAACGATAAAATCAGTAGGGAAGACATTTACTACATATTTATCATCTATACGATCAACTAATAAATATCTATATGAAATAGGTAAAACATTTTTAATTGATTTTAACGGAGCATCTTCTCACATGAGTCATCTTTTGAGTATTTCAACTGGAAGAGGTTCATTTGCCAGAGGGGGAGTTTTGTCAATATCTTCTTTATCATCAACGATATCTACTATTTGTTTTCTGTCGCCATAATTATTCGTAAAAAATTTACTAAAATCATATTTATCTCTATCTTCAAATTGACTGGTTTTATATTCTTTATCTAAATTTTCTTTTATCTTATCCATGATATGTGAACTAGTAGTATTTATTAATTCACCTTGTTTATTTGTATAGGTAAGATAAGAAATTTCATTTTGATCGTTTGGAGAGAGAATAAATGAGAAAATAATTCCATCGATTTCAATTTTTTTTATTTCGTAACAGTAAGGCTCTATAAGTTTTGAGAGCTCTTGTTCTGATATATCCGCATATCTTTCAGGTGATTTACAATATCAGTAATCACGTATTTTTATGTCAGCAGTTTGTGTTACGGATCATTGGAATTGATATAAATATTTTTTTGCTTTTTCAATAGATAATTCATTATTTTCTCCATTTGAGAATTGATAATCTCATAATGCTGCTTTATCATATTTCAATTCATATTCAGGATAATTATCCATTGCAAGGAAATATTCTTCTAGAATATCTATATTTTTAGCATATTTTTCTAATAATATTTCTTCTTTACTTCCAGGTTTACTTTTAGCATCTATATAATTTTTATTTTTTAAGTAAAAACTTATAAGTGACCTTAGATTATCTCTTAATACAAGGTACTGATCATAATCTATCAAAGTACTATTTTTTTGTTCGAGCAGATTTCTATCATTTCTATCTTTTTCAAAAAATACTTCACGTGTGATTTTTATAAATATATCTACCAATTGAGAACTATTAAATATTTGTGTTTCTATTTCTTTTGCATTTGCATTCACTATATACTGAGAAAAAACAGTTACATATTGTTGAAATATTTTTACAAAATTATTATAATCGTTTATTTCTTTACTCTCATTAACAATCAAATTTTTTATAAAATAAATATAATAACTATATTTTTCTTGTAATGTTTTTATATCTGATGCGAGTAATTCTTTTCTGTATAACTCCATGAATACACTTATATTTTTATTAAAATATTCAGGAACTCATAAAATTTTATTTTCATAAACATAATTTAAATTCACAAGAGAATGAAATGTAAAATTATCTTTTTTATTGTGAATTTTTGCATAAAGTTCATCGATTGTAATAATAATATTTGTATTATTTTTTTGTGTATACAAAATATTTTCATAATAATATTGTATAACATCAATCATATCTTCAAATTCTTCTTGAGATATTTCTTTGAGTTCATCAAGTTTTTCAAGAATATACCTAATATCTTCAGGTTTTGCTTCACTATTTGAAATAAGAATTAATTTTTTTAAAATTAAATTTTTATAATAATATTTCTTTTTTTCATTATTGAGAAAATAATCATAATAATTACTTATATAATCACCTCCTGGAAAATTATAATATTGTTTTTTTGAAATATTATCAAAAATTTCATTTTGTTTTTCTATGTGATGTTGCTTATAGTCATAAATATCTTTGATAAAAAAATCATAGGCTTCATCATTGTTAAATATTTTTGATTTTACTTCTTCATTAATTAATTGTATAGATGTTCAATTTTCATCGCTTCAATAAATATTTCATGTTATACTATTATATTGTGCTAGTTGTTGAACTCTGTTGAGATCTACATTATTATAAGAAACCGCACGATTTTTATTTGATATGAAATACATATTTGGATATACTTGAATATTTACTTGTTTTTCTTCAGGTATACGCGGATGCTTTGGAATGACATTTACTTTTCCACTAATAGAAAAAATATTAAATACATTTGGATTACTCAAATTTATAACAAAACTTGCTGGCCCATCATTGTGAATTTCAAAATCTGTACTATTAATGGTATATTGAGTTTGAATTTCGTTAAATTCTACAAAATAAATTCATTGTTCAAGTTGTATTGTATTTTCTTCAAAAAGAACGTTTCCTTGTCTATAATAAATGTTATTTGCATTTTTTAGTTTTTGAACTTTTATACTTCCGGATTGTGTTTGAGGAGTTAAAATCTGATTTTCTCATATTGAATATAGACCAGAAGAAAGTAACGTATAAGAATTTATTGTGTTGAGATAATTTGGCGCAATAAATGTAAAGTATACCAATACAAACAAACAAAAAACCGTGAGTATAGACAGAACGATCTTTATTAAAACATTCATGAACCCTAAATTATAAGTAAAAATTATTTATATAATAACTTTACAAAGCCAAAAGTAAAATATTTTTTTGTATTTCTTCTTGGCTTTTTATAAAATTATTTTTTGCCTATTATTTTATCTATATCTTTTTGGAAAAATAGAGACATTTTTTTAATTACATCCGCGTTTTTTAATAATATTCCGAGTTCTCTATTTTTATCTAAACTATATGAAGAAAGATTAACACTTCATAAAAATAAATATGTATTATCTACTAAAAACATTTTTGAATGCATAGCCGGGGAACTCAGGACATAAATTTCAATTCCTGCTTGTTTCATTGTTTGAATAATTGGATCATTTTCATCAGAATTTTTTCTCATAATAACTCTAATTTTTACTCACTTTTTTGCTGTTTGAATTAATAAATTTTCTATTTTTTCATCAGAAAAATATTGTGCATAAATATCGAGAGATTCATTTGCTGAAGCAATAATTTTTTCAAATGTATCCCTTGAATTATATGGACTTAATACGAGATTTGGATGATAAAAATTTTGTTTTTTTCAAACATAATCAGCAAGAAAAACTTGATTGAGTTTTGTTATAATTTCCTCGTTTATTATTTTGATATAATAATCACGATTACTTGTAAATGTAGAATAGCTAAAATTTCCAGTTGAGATATACGCATAATCATCAATAATAATAAATTTCGAATGATTTAAACTATAATCATCAGAATCAGACCATGAGATTTTTATTCATCATTTTTCGAGATTTTTGAGTGCTTTATTATTTATATTATATGCTTTGTAAGGATTTTTTTCGAGTAAGATTTTTACTTCTAATCATCTTTTTTGAGCTCTTTTTAATGCTTCCTGGATTCTTGTCTCCGTGAGAATATAGGTTTCTAAATATATTTTATTTTGAGCTGAATCTATGTCTCAAACTATCTGTTCTAATAATTTTTTATCAGGCATTTGAAATATTTCAACATTTTCAATATTTTGAATATTGTTGAGTGTAAAATTATTTTTTTGTTCCTCTAAATATTCAATATTTTCAATGGATTGTTTATTTTGTTCATGAAATCAAAAATACTCTTCTGCGTAAAAAAAACTAAAAATAACTATAAAAATTATTGAAGAAACAACTGAAATTATATTTTTCATTTCTTTAAAATTAATAATAAAAAAACCTAAAAATACATAAAAAAATTATGTATTTTTAGGAAGTATGGAAAATGAAATATTTTTTTATTTAACTGAAAAGTTTTTCGAAAACTCATCATTTATTTACATTTATCTTTTTTTCTTTGGCAATTGCTTCATAGTGACTTCTTTCAATTTTTGAAAGTTTTTTTGGTATTTTAACTTTTATCGTTAAAAATAAATCTCATTTATCATCAGATTGGATATGTTTTACTCCATCATCTGCGAGTTTTATTACTGCTCCATCTTGTGTTCCAGCTTTTATTTCTACGGTTCTTTTTCAAATTATAGGAATGCTTACTTCTTTTTTTGTTCCTAAAATAACTTCAATTACATCAACTTCTACAGAATAATAGAGATTTTCACCATCTCTTTTTAATCATTTTTCTTCAAGTGGAACACTAAATTTGATGTATAAGTCTCCACAAGCTTTTGTCCCAACTCAGTGGTTTCATTCATCAGTCATTTTTATAATCATACCATTATCTATTCCAGCAGGAACTTCTATATCGATTGATTTTTTAATAACTTTTCTTTTTTCACCGTGACAATTTGAACATGTTTCTTCGAATGTTTCACCAGTTCCGCTACAGGCATCACAGCTCACTGTTTGTTGAATCGTTCCAAAAATACTTTGACTTGTTTGAGTTATTTTTCCGTGACCGTTACATTTTGTACACGTTTTTTTTCCAGAACCACCTTGTCCATCACAAGTGACACAAGCTTCTTTTTTATTAAATGAGATAGTTTCTTCTCACCCATAGATACTTGTTTTTAGGTCAATTTTGATATTATATTCTAAGTCTTCTCATTTAAATTCACTTCTTCTGGTTCTTTGATTTCATCCATTAAATCATCCACCAAAAAATGATTCAAAAATATCTCAAAAATCTACATTTTGAGCATTTCATCCAAATCATCCACCAAAAGGGTTTCCTCCTGCTGATCAACCAGTTGAACCAAACATATCATACTGTTGTCTTTTTGCGTCATCTGATAGGGTAGAATATGCTTCATTTACTTCTTTAAATTTTTTTTCAGCAGTATCGTCACCACTATTTCTATCTGGATGATATTTCATCGCTAATTTTCTATACGCTTTTTTAATTTCGTCTTTACTGGCTGATTTATCTATTCATAAAGTTTCATAAAAATTCATTGCTGTAGTTTTTATCTATTAAATATTAAATTAAACTAACACGATTGTATAAAAATTTTTTCTATTGTAAAGTCTCTTGTAGGGAATAAAAAAGGTTTGAAATATTTCAAACCTTTTTTATTAAAATGGGATATCTTCAACAGAAATTTCTTCTTCTTGTTTAGGAGTAGATCTTTTTACTGCTGGAGTATCATTTGTTGATTGACCAGAGTTTTGATAGTCTCCAGGATTGCTATCAGATTTATTATCTAACATAATCAGGTTTTCACCTACGATTTCTGTTCTATATCTTTTTGTTCCATCTTGAGCTTCCCAAGATCTTGTTTGAAGTCTTCATTCTATAAAAAGTTTACTTCATTTTTTTACATATTGTCCAGCTATTTCTGCTAATTTTCCCCAAAGAACTATATTATGAAATTCGACTTGTTCTTGTTTCATTCCACTTGAATCAGTCCAGTTTCTGTTTGTAGCGATTGAAAAGCTCGTTACATTTTGTCCATTAGGAGTTTGTTTTAATTCTACTTCTTGAGTTATTCTCCCTATTACTTGCGCTTTATTTAAGTCCATGGTAGTATTTTATGTATATATAATAGTGTAGAGACACACATAAATTATATAAAAAAAAATTATTATGCAAATTTTTTTATAAAAAATGTATATAAAGTGTGTATATAAAATAATAAATTATTTTATAATTTTATTAAAAAATAATTTAAAAAATAGTCAAATAAATAAATATTTTTTTATTGGTTGATATTTGCGCGAGTTTTTGAATTATGATACTATGAAAAGGAATAAACTATTTGGTAAAGAAAGACTATGTTGAAAAAAATATTAACTTTTGTTTTTGTAATCGCTATGCTGGCAGTAAATACGAGTACTATTTATGCTGCTTCGAATACTGATTCTGTTACTTCATTGAGAGTAGTAGATGTATGAACCTTTAATGAATTTAAGTATAAATTAACGGATGATTTTTTTACTTTGAGAAATAATTTTGAGGTTGGTAGAGAAATGAAAAGATCTACTTTAACCGATATTTATGCTACAGCAAAAGAATCATACAATTACTTACCAGATGATTTAATTAATAAAAATCTGTATTCTAAATTAGAAATTGCGATTGCTTGAGCTGCAAAATATCCTAAAAATGAAGAATATTATTCAAAACTTATCGAAGCGATGGATAATTATTTAGAAAATACAAGAATCCAAAGTGTAAAAGGAACCGTTGTAGCAACTCCAAAAACTGGGAATGCTCCACTTAACGTAACCCTTAGATGAGATGTAAGAGATGAAACTGGTTCAAAAATACCATCATATAATTATACTTGGTGGGTTGATGAATGAGGACAAAGAAAAGTTATTTGAAATAAACAATCAATTAATTATATCTTTAAAGAAGAAGGAACATTTGCTGTATATTTAGATGTTGCGTCAGATCATAAAAATGCGAAATGATATACTGATGTACTTCCATTTAGTTCAAGAGCAAACATTACGGTAAAAGAAAAAATAGCTTCTTTATTAATAGAG
The DNA here is from genome assembly GCA_963926055.1 of uncultured Patescibacteria group bacterium. Classification (GTDB taxonomy): domain Bacteria; phylum Patescibacteriota; class Gracilibacteria; order BD1-5; family UBA6164; genus CAJXJP01. The sequence continues at coordinate 280,283 of CAWUVK010000003.1, forward strand.
GTAAATGGTGATAGACTTGGAACAAAAGATGAGTTAAAATATACTCCAGAAGAATCAGGATATGGACTTATATTTGATGCTACAAGTTCAACTCCAACATGAGGTGCAAGATTTACGAGGACTGAGTGGGATTTTGGGAATGGAGTAGAAAGAATTAATAATGGAGCTCCAGAAATTGAAAGAATTAAGTATGCCAAAGAAGGAGAATACACGGTTACATTAAAACTTAGAACAAATGAAAATAAAACCGTAGAAAGAGAATTTCTTATCAGTGTACATGATCCAATAGCAACTATTACGTCATCAAAAGATGAATGATATTTAGGCGATAAATTTACCTTTGGTGCTAAACCAACAGGAAAAGACGATGATTTTTCATACGAATGGGAAATTATTGATATTATAGAAGATCAACAAGTTTTTACAAAAACAGGAAAATCATTTGGATATGTTTTTGAAGATAAATGAAAATATAATATTAAATTGAAAGTAACAGAACCATCAGGTGAAGTGGATATTGATACAAAAATTATTTATATTAATTCTAGAGCACCAGTTGCAAGCTTTACTACAGATAAACCATTTAGTAATAAACCAAATACTCTTTTCTTAGATGCTTCAAAAAGTTATGATTTAGATGGAAAAGATGATGGAAATTTGAAATATGAATGGATGATCAATGGAGATAGAGTAGAACTTCAAAATGCAAATTATAATGGTTCAACAGGATATTTTACATTTGATACTGTTGCTGATCATAGTGTATTATTAAAAGTTACAGATCCAGAGGGGATCACTTCTCAAATTACTAAAAAAGTAAGAATAAATTCTATTTTATCAGTAGATTTTGGTATTTATCCAAGAGTTGCTCAAAGACAAACTGCGGTTCGTTTTGTTGCAAATTCACCAGAAGCTGTTATTTATCAATGGGATTTTGGTGATGGAGATGTACAATGAGGAAGAAGTAACCAAATTACTCACAGATATGAAAAAAGTGGAGTCTATAATGTAAAAGTTACCGTGAGTGATTCTGAAGATAGAACAAATTTTTTCACAAAAAAAGTATATGTTTGAGAATCAAATGCACCATATGGTTTTATTAATGTAAAAAGTTGAGGTAATCAAGATGTTTCTCTTGAATCAGGAGCTTGTTACGGTCAAAATGCTTACATTCTAAATAGAGCAGATTCTGTAACTTTTAATGGAAATGAAAGTATTGATGTAACCGGTGAAACAAATGGATTGGATTATACTTGGAAGCTCGGGACAAATAAATATTTTTCAAGTGCTTCATTTACTCAAAAATTTGATGAATTAGGATGTTTCCCAATTCAACTTACGGTGAAAAGCCAATCAAAAGGAACAACACACAAAACTACTCAATATGTAAAAGTTGAAAATTTAGCTCCAACTCTTTCTTACATTGATGTACAAGTAGTTGATGGAGAATCTGATCCAGTAGTTGTGCAAGTTACAGCTCATGCAGCTAAAGATAGAGATGGTGTAATCCAATCTTATTTATGGTACTATTACACAGATATTGATCCTGAACCACAAGATTTCAGAGCTACAAAACTTGCAAACACAACATTTGTATTACCAAAAGTAACAGGAAATTATTATTTTGTTGCAATGCTTAAGGATGATAATGAAAAAAGAGTTTCATCAGAAGATATTACCGGTTCAAAATATTCTATTACTCTTACATGAGATAATATAAATGTACCACTGGTAAAATTAAATGTAGATGATTCTTCAATTTCAGTTGGTCAAGAAGTAGTATTTTCTGCTCAAGTAGAAAATATTTTATGACAAAAATTATCAAATAAAGCTCAATATTCATGGGATTTAGATGGAGATGGTTTTTATGAAAAAAAGACAGATTCACCAAATATTACCTATGTGTATGAAAAATCTTGAGAATTTTATGCAAAAGTAAAAGCCTCTTATAAATGATATAGTAATACAAAAAGTCTTACTATGAATGTTTCAAATATTTTAAAACCATCAGTAGAATATATTTCTATTGGAAATAAATTTATTTTATTAGATACATCATTAGGAAAAGTAGAAAAAAGAACTTGGGACTTAGGGGATGGAAGTGAAGAAAAAAATGAAAAAAACATTATTCATTCTTATGAATGAAATGATGGTTCATATGTAGTAAGACTAACTCTTGAAGAATGAGTGAAATCTGAAACACAATCATTTAGAGTTTCTAAAAATGTGAGAAATATCATTGCAGCAAAAAAATGATGATTAGTCACTTTTTCAAACAGAGAAATAAATGACAATATTATTACTTTGGATGATCAAAAAGATAAATTATATTTTTATGTTGGAGAATCAAAATCAAAAACACAAAAAGAAATTACTGATTTTCAAGTAGATATTGATACTCTATATGATTCAAGTATTAATGGTTGAAAAGATGATGATGCGGATATTTCATTTTCATTTGGTCAAAATGAAAATATTTTTGAAATTCCACTGACTCAAAATAAAATTCAAACTATTAAAATTTCCGCATTAGATATTTCTGGTGAAGTAATTGATACACAAACCTATGAAATTCAAAAAGAATTTATTAGTGAATCTGAAATTGACCCTTCTGATATTATTTTTAATGGAATTTCTCAATCAGAAAAAGTTACGATTGAAAAAATTAAAAATGAAATTCAAAACTTACCAAAACAAGACAGATTAAAAGCGCTAATGTATGTTCAAAAACTTCAAGAAGAATGGTTTGATGCTGCAGAAAAAACAAGAGTTATTGTAGAATTTGAATGATATGTTGCAGGGTTACAATCTGCAAATTCTGATATTATTTATGATCTGCTAGAATCATTATTACTCGAAGATACGGATGATAAAAGTGATCAAAACCTCATGTTTATTGCACTTAAAAACTTAACTCCTACGAATATAGAATGTAGTTTAAGTTCTGATGATGTAGATTGAGTATGTTATAATGCAATAATTGAAAGATTAGAAATAATTAAAAATTCAACAGATATTGAAGATAATAAACTATTATGAAAAGAGATTCTTTGAGTATTAGAAAGTTATCCTGATATGTCAGTAAAAAATAAAAAAGATTATAAAGCAATTTTATCTAGTTTTGTATATGGTGGGGTAGAAAATATGCCACAAGAAGAAGTGCAAGCTGAAATTGATGATACACAAAATCAAGCAAAACCTCAAAGAGGTTCTGCAATTACAAAAGTTCTTAAGATTGTTGTATGGATTGTGGTTATTATTTTAGGATTATTTTTATGAATCTTTGGGATTTTCTATATTTGGTATATGGTAGCGAATAAAGATGATAATTTAGGTTTTCAAGATTTTATTATTGAAAAAACATCTGGTAAAAAAGTAAAAATTACTAAAAAAGATGATACTGATGAAATTCTTCAAGAATTAGATGGTGAATTATCAGAACCTATTGAAGAAAATGCGAAAGAAGATTTTTCGAAAATAGTTGAAAAAAATCAAGGAAATAGACCAAAACAAAATAATTCTCAAAATCAAAATAATCAACAAAACCAAAAACAAACAGATGATAAAAAATCAGATGTTCCTGATTGGTTGCAATCTTCTACTACAAAAGCTTCTGGAAGTAATGAACAAAAAAAACCAAATCAAAATCATCAAAATCAAAAGAAAAAAGATGATTGAGATGTGCCAGATTGGTTAAAAGGTTCTATGCTAGATAATGATAAAACTGATAAAAAATCAGAAAATACAAAACCAAAAGAAAATCAAAATATTGAAACCATATCTAAAAATGATACAACAAATACTAAAATAGAATCATGAGTACCAAATTGGTTAAAAAATAAAGAAACTACAGATCATGATGATGCTTTTGTCGAAGTTGATGTTCCAAAAAAAGATGATTCTAAAAATCAACAAACGGAAAAAGAAGAAGTAAAAAAACAAGAAGATAAACAAATTAAACAACCAGGTGATATCACAGATGAACAAATCGAAAAAGAAACAAAATTAGAAGAAAATACATGAGATATTCCAGATTGGTTAAAGGGAAGTTTTGAAGAAACAATAAAAAATACTCAGAAAGAAAAAACTCAAGAAAAAAAGTCTGAAATTTCTGAAAATACATCAGAAGAAAAAAAATCTGAAAATACATCAGAAGTAACTAAAAAATCTTCTGAAGATAAATCAGACAGAAAAAATACATGAGATATTCCAGATTGGCTAAAGGGAAGTTTTGAAGAAACAGCAAAAACTACTCAGGAAGAAAAAACTCAAGAAAAAAAATCTGAAATTTCTGAAAATATATCAGAAGAAAAAAAATCTGATACAATACCAGAAGTAACTAAAAAATCTTCTGAAGATAAATCATTAAAAGAAAAACTTGAAGAATCTGAAACTAAAAAAGAAGAAAATAAAATTTCAGAAAAAAAATCTGAAATTCCAACGACACAAAAATCTTCAGATATAAAAACTGAAGATAAACCAAAAGTAAAAACTTCTCCTACAAAGGAAAATATAGAAAATAAAAAATCTACAAAACCTATTGATGAAGAAGAAAAAATAGTTGTCGGTGAACTAAAACCAGAAAATAAAGATCAACAAAAAAATGTGGTAAAAGTAATAGATAAAAAAGTTGATAATGATGAAAAATCATCTCAATGACAAAAAAGCCAAACAAAAACACCTGCGAGAAAGAGTACAAAAATATCAGAAGATAAAAAAACTTCAGAGAAAATATCTGAAGTAAAGAAATCTAGTGATAAACCTGTAGAAAAAACTCCAGAAAAAAAATCTACGAAAACTACAAAACAAGTTGAACAAAAACCAAAGAAAATCGATGATGAGCTTTGGGATGATGGTATGAAAATACCAGACTGGTTACAAACTGAAGAGGATAATAAAAAATAAAAAAAAGAAGCAAAAGCTTCTTTTTTTTATTTGATTTTTCTCATAAGAATTTATATTTTGTATTTCTATAGGCATAAGGTAAATTGAGCATTTCATTGATAGAATCTAGTAAATATTTATTGATTAAATAATATATTATTGTATAATATATTATTTTTTTAAAATTTTAAATATAAAATATTTCTTTTTTTTGCAATTATTAATTTTCATATATAATTCTCCAAATCATTATTATTAATAAAGAATATATTTTGAGCGAAAAGAAAAAAACACTAAAAATGTTTAAAAAAATTAAAAAATATTTTTCATCAAATAAGAAAGATACAGAAAAAATAGAGGAAGAAAAAGATTTTATAGGAGAAGTGAAAGATTTTATGAAAGATCTTATTATTATTGTTATATTAGTTCTATTAATTCGTACATTTTTAGCAATGCCATTTCAAATTAATGGGCAATCAATGTACAGTTCATATTATGATAAAGAATTTATCATTGTTGATAGATTGTCATATAGATTTACTGATATAAAAAGATGAGATGTTGTTGTATTTAAACCTCATGTAAGCCAAGTTAAAGAATTTTACTTAAAGAGAATTATTTGACTCCCAGGTGAAACAGTGATGATAAAAGATGGTATCGTTTCTATAAAAAATCAATGATCAGATAGTTTTTCTCCATTAGATGAAACATATTTAAATGAAGAAAATAATTGATATACTTTTGTAAATGGAAAAAGTTCAGAAGAAACATTTATTATACCAGAAAATCAATATTTCGTCTTAGGTGATAATAGAAATCACTCTACTGATTCAAGACAATGTTTTGCATCTTGTGCTTATCCAGGATCGTTACATTATATTAGATCACAAGATGTTACTGGAAAAGTATTTTTAGATTTAGGATATTTTAATTTTAGACAATTTGAATTTATTCATCCTGAATTAGCAATTGATACAAAACCAAAATTTTTAAATTCACCAAAAAACCATGACTATAAATAGATTTTATTATATTGATAAACCTATTGGATTGACGAGTTTTGATGTACTGCGTCAAATGAGAAAAAAACTTAATATAAAAAAAATGTGACATACTGGTACTTTAGATCCTCTGGCAACAGGGGGTCTTTTGGTAGCTGTTTGAAATTATACAAAACTCATTCCATATTTTGAAAAAGATTCAAAAGAATATATTTTTACCGTAGAATTAAATTGAGTAACTCCTTCATTTGATTCAGAAACACCAGTTGAATATATTTCAGAAGAATTACAACAAAAATTTAAAAAAGAATTAACACAAGAAAAAATAGAAGAAATTTTAAAACAAAATTTTTTCTGAGAAATTCAGCAAGTTCCACCAAAATATAGTGCACTGAAAATTAATGGAAAAAAAGCATTAGAAAAAGTTAGAAATGGGGAAGAATTTGAAATGAAAATTAGAAATACGACTATTTTTGAAATAGAAGTTTTAGAATTTAATTATCCTCAAGTTACTATCAGAGCAAAAGTTGCAGCAGGGACATATATTAGAAGTATTGCTTTTGATTTATGAGAAATAATAGGTTCAGGTTGATATGTAAGTTTTTTACGTAGAACAAAAATTGATGAATTAAAAGTAGAAGATGCACAAAATTTAGACGAATTTGATGAAACAAAATATTTTGATGATGAAAAACTATTTTGAGAAGATAAATTTATTTTTCTTCCAGAAAAAGTTTTAGCAAAATTAAATAATGGTTTACCTGTTAGTTATCCTGAATTTGATAAACCAAACGGAGAATATTTTGTTGAAAATCAAGAGGGAATTACAAATATAGTTTCATATCAAAGCCCTATTTTAAAGGCAAAAAGAAAAATATAAAAAAAGTGAAAAAAAAATTTGCATTTGTCTCAATTATTCATACAATGCTTGGGCTTTAGAAAGCAAGATATGGGTTATTAGCTCAGTTGGTAGAGCAGCTCCCTTTTAAGGAGAAGGTCCTGGGTTCGAGCCCCGGATGACCCACCATTTCATTTCTTCTTTCTAAATACAAGTATTTGGGTTATTAGCTCAGTTGGTAGAGCAGCTCCCTTTTAAGGAGAAGGTCCTGGGTTCGAGCCCCGGATGACCCACCATTTCAAAAAATAAACCAAAAAGCTGGCCAAGATTGCACTCTTGGCCAGCTTTTTTTGTGTGAAAAAATTATTTTTTTGAAAAATACAAATAAAATAAAATTAAAAAAACTTTCAAAATTTAATGCCGATTTAATATCTCATGAGTATAGTTTGATAGATATAGTATTTATATTTCTGAATATGTATAAAAAATTATGAAAAAAATTATTATAATAATTTTAATTTGAGTGTGAATCTCAATATTTTCATTAACATCTTTTTTGTATTCATGAAAAATAACTAATAGTTACATAAGTAAAAATTTTGAAAATATCACCTCTATATTAGATTTTCTTGAGGTGAATGATAATATTCAGTTATTTTCAAAATACTATATTTCTACAGATACAGATATAGTTTGTTCTAATGAATTGGAGTGTATAAATTTTATAAAAAAAAATAATCTAAATAATAACAGTGAATTAAATTATATTAAATGCTGAAATTTGTATAAAATTTATAAAGATTGTCATCCAGATCTTTATTGTAATTTTATTGTATATAATACAAATTGATTTAAAGATAAATATCCTATTGGGACTACATCAGTAATAAATAGTAATTTCATATTGCATGATAACCCAAATTGGGAAATATCTGATGAAAACTTTTGTAGATTAGAATATTAATATTTAAATAAATTAAGATATTATTCTGCGAAACTCGGAAGATTTATCGCACGTGACCCGATTGATATCGTTGATGATATAAATCTGTATGCCTATGTTGGGAATAATCCAGTGATGTATGTTGATTTGATGGGGACGGAAGCAAAAATTTTCATAAGAGAAAATGAAGGAAATGCATGGTATTTTGATAATGCAGATGGATATTGATGATGAAATCCTTGATTTGAATTATGACATGCTGCCTTATATTTTATTCATCATTGAAATGAATATTTGGTAAGTTATTATCCAACTAATGCAACCGATACATCATGATCTGGAGAAGGAGATATGTTCTTTTGAGAAGTAGATGCTGTAAGTTGAAACTGAGATTATAATGAAGAACTTGCTAATTTCTGAAAACATGCTCGTTGAATAAAAAAATATGGAGATTATAATTCTATTAATATTAAGTCTGATGAGTATAATTCAACAGAACTATACAACTGGTATAAAAAAGAATATTTAGAATTACCAAAATATAATACATTTAGTAATAATTGTAGTGATGAAGTAAAAAAGTGATTAGTAGCTTCATGATATTTAGAAGAAAAAACTATTTTAAATCAAATGAGTACGTTTGGATTAGTAAACATAGATACACCTCTTTCATTAAGAAATGAAATTTTAAATAAATAAATTATAATTATGATTAAAAAAACAATAATAATATTTTTAGTATGATTATTTATGTTAATAGTATTTTCTTGATATAAATTATATATTCATGAGACTACCAAAGCTAGAGATGTTTATTTTATTTCAAAAATAAACGAAATATCTGAAAATATTCAAAATGGGAATGAATATAAGGTTTCCATTATAGATCAAAAATGCATATATTTAAGTTTATTAGATAAAGAAAAATTTATTATTTGAACAAGATTAACTCATAAATCATTTATTAAAGAATACTGAGAATATTATATTCTTAATGAATGAATTAATAAAAATATTGAAAAGAATAATTTAGAGGATTATTTAAAAATTAATTGTAAAAACTTATAATACCTTTATCAAAAATCCCAAGAATTTTCTTGGGATTTTTTGATTTTTTCACTTATTTGCTTTATTTCCATAAAAGAGCTATGATAGATATAGATTTATTTTTAATAATGTAGCATGTCTTTAGAAGTAGATAATCATCATAGTTTTGATAAAAATTTAGAAAAAATCTCTGGGCAAAATGAAATTGAAAATACAGAACATCAAGTAAAAATTTTTTTGCGAGAAATACTAGAAAATAGAGATTTTCATCCATTAGCAACTATGGCACGTTATGAGTTACAATGTGAAATAATTGATAAAATAAAAAATAATGATTATTTTGCATCATTATTATTAAAAAGTATTAATGAAGATTCTATTATGAATACTCCAAAATATATTCTCGAAACCCTTAGGGATAAAAGTATTGAAAATCTACAATATCTTGAAAATATTTTAGTTTCATCTTCGCACTATGATGTTATTTGGAAAAACTTTATTAAAAATTGATATATGTATCATGAAGCAGAGAAATAAATTTTTCAAATAAAAAAACCAAGAATTACATTCTTGGTTTTTTTATTACTTCATGACTAAAATTCTTTTTTCTCAGTCAGTGATTTCTCATAGTCCATTTGGTACTAAATCATGAAGTGCGTCCATGATAATTGATTGTTCATAAGCAAAATGTTCACCACGAGAAGTTCAGACATCATTTGTATAAAATACATCCTGAGCATCGTCATATCCTGTTATAACCAGTACATGATATCTTGGACCACCGTTGGTAAAAAAACTATTTCACAATTTTTTTCATGCAAAGGGTGCTACGATGGGATGTCATTGTGAAAGATGAGATTTTATATCTTCTAAACTAGGATTATCAATTAATTCATAATCTGTATAATCATAATATTCTTCGAGAAATTGTGCTGTTTCAGTCATAGAAGTATCAATAAATTTTCCTAAAAGATCTTTTTGTAATTCAACTATTGCTAACACTTGAGTTTTGAATTTTTCTTTTGAGAGCTCTTTGTCTTGTAAAAATGCATAAGCCAAAACGACACTTGATTCTTCACACGCTTCTTTCCATGGAAGAGACCAATTTCCGTCTGGTGCTTGAGAATAAAAAGGAACTTTTAAATTGATAGATTTTGGAATTTCTTGAGAAATATTTTTTTTATTTCCATCTTCCGCTTCTTGTTTTGTAATTGTTTTTTCCGCTTTTGGCATCTCTGAAATTTTTTCTTCATTTACAATTATTTCAGGGATTTTTTGATTTTCAGTATTTATAAATTCTTTTTCTTGTTTTTTGGATAATGGATTATAAATCGCTCAAATTTGTAGAATTGAGATAGTTACAATCAGAGCGATTCAGCTTATTCCGATAATGATATTTTTTTGATTCATAATATTAAAATTACGGAATAAAGCAGTTTTGTATAAAAATATTTTGAAATATTTATTTTTAATTTTTTGAAAATTTTAGAGCTTATATTATTAATTGAGTAAAAATATTCCTATATTAAGAGCTGTTGCAAAAGTCACCCAGAGTAAATAGGGAATTAAAATTATTCCTCAAAACTTATTTATTTCATAAAAATATTTTATATTTATAGCAATAAGAATCCAAAGAATAAAAATATTTATTAAACCTAAAAGTGGACTTTCAAAGTAAAAAAAACTAAATGACCACGTGAAATTAAAAAATAATTGTAAAAAATAAATTATTTTTGTTTGAAATTTATTTTTTCAAAAATTATTTTTCCAAACAATATAAAATGAAATTCAAATCAGAATGTATAAAATACTCCAAACTGGTCAAAATAACCAGTTTGGTGGATTAAAAAATGGTTTATCTAAAGTTGTATACCATCAATTGATGGCATTGTTGGTTGCAAATCATGATACGGCACCAATAATAACAGGAAGTATAATAGAAATGATAAATTTCATAATATTATTCATAAAAATATTTTCATAAAATAAAATAAATTTTACTACACAAGTGTAAAATATTTGTAAATATTTTAAAATATTGTAACTCAAGAGTATTTGTTTATTATAGTTGCACAATATTAAGTTTTCCTTAAGGAAAATATAATATATTAAATATATTATGAAATATAAAAAATATGAAAAGAACATATAGAATTTTAGAAAAATCACTTTTACTGAGTCGTTATGGTATTGCTATTGCGGTTTTATCAACTATGCTTTCAGCTGTATTTTTGTTTGTATGGACGTTAGTTAATTTCACATTATTTTTCTGGGAAGGAAAATATTTAGAAGAAAAAGAAATTATTACCAATGTAGTAACAAGTATAGATTTATTTTTTCTCTGAATTATTTCTCTGATGGTTTCTTTTAGTTTATATGAAATGTATTTAAAAACAGATAAAGAAACTTTTAAAGATTGCCCGAATGGATTAATTATTTATTCACTTGATGAATTAAAGAGAAAAGTGGTAAATGTAGTGTTAATGATTTTAATTATTACATTTTTCAAATTTGCACTTAATTACGAATATAAAACGATTTATGATCTATTATGATTGAGTGTATCTATATTTTTTCTTGCTTTAACTATTGCTATTTGAAGAATTCAAATATCAAAATAAGAAATTCTTAATGATTTCTTACGTATTAATTATATACTTAAATATGTAATTTTACATTACGTAATTTTAAAAAAATAAATTTTGTACTATGAAAACAAATAAAATAATCGCTGGTATGACACTTACGTGAGTATTATTATCTATAAGCTCAGCAGGTGTTTTTGCCGATCAATCAAAAGAAAAAATTTCTGAAAAAAGAGAAATGATTACAGAAAAAAAATCTATGTTAAAAGCATCAGATAATGCTTCTTTTAAAAGAATATCATGAGAAAATCAAAAAATTTGGGGAAATTTAAATGATAAAAATCTTGATCAGATTGATGAAGAAATAAAAGAAGAAGTATCAGAATTAGTATCTGAATTTCAAAAAAATACAAAACAATTAATGGATGAATACAAAGAAGATTTTGATGAAATAAAAAAAGATTATAAAGAAAATTATCAAGAATTAAAAAAAGAATTTGATAGCCAAAAAGAAGACAGTGTCCAAAAAGAAATTCGTGAAGAAATGGAAACTCTAAAAGATCAATTTGAAACAGCTTTGCAACAAGTAAAACAAGAATTAGATACTAAAAAAAGTAAAATTTATTCAGAATATAAATCTGATCTTTGAGATTTGTTAGGAAAAGATTCTACATATATTGAAAATTTAGAAAGTGCTGAAAAAGCAAAGAAAAAGATGCAAGAAGCAATAGCTCAAAAACAATCACAAATGGAAGCTAAAAGAGAAGAAATGAAAGAAAGAATGCAAGAAGCAAAAGAAAAAAGAAAAGAATTTAGAGCAAATGCAAAACAAAAGATTTCAAGTTATAAAAATGCATACGCGAATAAAATTGAAGATAAATTAGCTAAAATTTCACAAGAACAACTTCAAAAATTTAATGTGCAACTAGAAGAATTATTTACAAAAGTTGAATCAAGTGAAACAATGAGTAATGATAATAAAGAAATGATGTTATCAAGAATTACAGCTCTTCAAGATCTTATAACTGATGTGCTGAGTGAATCAGAAATTAATTTAGATGAATTATTAAAAATGGAATTATAAAAAAATAATATTAACAAAAAAAATATGAGAGTTTTAATCGTAGAAGATCATGAAATTTTAGGGAGAAATCTTCAAACATTTTTGTGAATAAAAGATATAGAATCTCAATTAGCAACTGAGGGGGAACAATGACTTTTTATAGCTTCAACTGAAAAATTTGATGTGATTCTTCTGGATATAAATCTCCCAAAACTATCTGGAATTGAAGTATGTCAAAAGCTGAGAGAAAAATGAAAAAATACTCCCGTTATGATGTTGACTTCTCGTAGTGCAAAAGGAGATATCATTACTGGATTAGATATATGAGCAGATGACTATATGACAAAACCATTTGATTATGATGAACTTTTTGCTCGTATAAACAGTCTCACTCGCAGAAATTTAGAGAATAAATCGACAACTAAAATTACACATAATAATTTTTCACTAGATCTAAAAAATGCTTCGGTAACTTTAGATAATCAAGATGTAAAACTTTCAAATTTAGAATTTGAATTATTAAAATATTTTGCTCAAAATATAGAAAAAATTATTCCAAAATCGGAACTCTATGAAAATGTTTGGTGAGAATACGATGACTTTCATAATTCAAAAACAGTCGATGTATATATCTGATATTTGAGAAAAAAAATGTGAAAAGATATAGTAGAAACAAAAAAAGGATTTTGATATATAATGCATTAAAATGGATAAAAAAAGACAATTACAAAAATCTCAACTAAAACTAACAGTATTATTTACTCTGTTGGTTTTTTGAATTGCGAGTATTTTGCAACTGTCTTTTTTTAGTTATAAATATTTTTCTTGAATTCAACAAGAAACTAAAAAAATGAATCTACTCACGCACGTAATAGAAAAAAATAATATTCCTCTCACCCAAATACATAATCTCATTAAAAATGAAAAACGTATCTGAGAACCTGTAAAAAAATGAGAAACACAAGCAGAATTACCAGGTTGAAAAATAATGAATTTTGCACTCTTAGACAGCCAAAATTATGTATTTGTTCAGTCAATTCGTGGGGAAGTTGATCTTCAAAAAGTAGCTGAAGTCATTGAAAATAAACCACAAAAAATACAATTATTTGATTCTATGTTGATAAAATATACTCCATTACAAAGAAGTATAGAAACCTATCAATTGGTATTATTTAAAGAGTTAAATTATAGTTTTCAAAACTATGCGTCAGACATTTTTAAATTTTTTATACTGATATCAATTTTTTCTGTTTTAGTATTTATTATTGGATACTATTTTGTTCGTATTTCACTCAAGCCGGTAGAAGAAAACATTGCAGAAATGGATGATTTTGTTCACAATGCTGGTCATGAATTAAAAACACCAATTTCTGTTGTTTCATCAAATTTACAATTAATGAAACAATTAAAACAAACGGATAATACTCAAATGATTGAAGAAAATATTGCAGAACTTTCACATATGGATAAACTCATCGAAGCATTGGTGAGATTTACTGATTTATCAGAAAATACAAAAATTTCACACAATAGTATTTGAGAAATTGTAAATAATATTCAAAAAGATTTTGAATGATTATTACAAGAAAAAAATATTACTATTATGATGAAAAAAACAAACGATTTTAATATAAAATCAAATAGGGAATTACTCTATATTTTGATTTCAAATATTATAAAAAATGCCATAAAGTTCTCACATAATGATTCAGAACTTCATATTTCATACGCTGATAAAAAACTTATTATAAAAGATTTTTGAGTAGGAATTCAAAAAGAAAATATCCCAAAAATATTTTGAAGATTTTATAGACAAGATAATGCAAGAAATAAAGAATGATTTGGTATTTGACTTGCATTAGTAGCTAAGATTGCTAAAATGTATAAATGGAAAATTAAGGTTGATTCTCAAGTAGAACAATGAACAAAATTTATTATTAATTTTTAATGTAATGTGGTTTGTCTACATAATAAAATGTGCTGATGAAACCTTGTACACAGGAATTACCACAGATATTCAAAGAAGACTTTCTGAGCATAATTCATCTGATAAATGAGCAAAATATACAAAAATGCGCAGACCAGTTGAAATGGTATTTTCTCAAGTTTGCGAAGATAGATCTCAAGCATCAAAGCTTGAGTATAAAATAAAAAAATATACAAAACAACAAAAACTTACTATAATTGCAACAAAAAAACTCCCAGATTAATAATTATTTACACAAAAAAAATGAAATACTTTATAGCAATATTTTTATTATTTTTCCTAGTAATACAGCCAAATTTTGCCGAAGATACATGTGATACAACCACTCAAAATAGAGAACATTTTTATATCGAAGTCGAAGATAATGTAAACGTAAGAAATATGCCGTGTACGACTGATTCTGATATTTTACGTGTAGCACAAACCTGAGAAATATTTCACGTTGTAGCACAAAAAAACGATTTTTATAAAGTCGTAAATCAATACGGAAGTTACCAATGGATTTGGTCACAAGCAGTACAAAAAACGGGTATTTCTCTATGAGATAACGAAAAGAAAAAAGCTGAGGATTTTGTAAATCTCTTAGAGAATTTATTAGAAAAACAAGGAAAGGAAATAAATTTAGAATTTATAAATTCACTGAAAAAATTAGTAAATTCATATAATATTTCACAAAAAGAAACATTGTTATTCGATGAAATATTTCATATATTACATTTAAAAGTTTCTCCTGTAGATTCATCAGATGATGAAGAACAAGAGCAACAAGAACAAGAGGAAGAAGAAATACCAGAAGATAATCAAGAACTCCCAACTCAAAATGAAGATAGTTGAGATTCTTTTGTCGATTCATATAGAATTAATAAAAGCCAAGCTGCTCAATTTTGGCTTGATTTAAATAACGATGAACGTGACTCAAGAGGTTTATATGATTATAAATTTAATGATACTCTCAATAAATCTGCACAAAAATGGTCAGATTATCAAAAAAGTATTTCTTTTGCTACACATAAAAGAGACGATAATGATATGTATTATGACTATCAAAAAATCACAAAATGGTTAGCAGATGAATCAGTAGTATGTAAAAATATTGATAAATTTACTCATACTGAAAATGTAGGTTGGGGAGCCTATTACTGTGATGCACAAGATTGTACAGCTGAATTAAAAAAAGCAATGACTAGAACATTTGATTTTTATATGAGCGAAGAATCAGATAATTATCAACCTCATTTTTTAAGTATTGTAAACGAATATTTTACACAAATTTGAGTTTGAGTTGCTATCAAAGAAACCAAACCAAACTATTTCGAATTTTATTCAACGATTCATTACTGTACTCAAGTACAATAAAAGCGAGAGAAAAATATATATTTGAATATATTTTAGATTCTAAGAAATATTCTATAAAATTTTAAACAAAAAAAGAGAGAAACAATTGTTTCTCTCTTTTTTGAATATTCTTGATAATCAAGAATTATTTTCCGAGTAGGAATTATTTTAATTCAACAGATGCACCAGCTTCTTCTAATTTAGCTTTGATTTCTTCAGCTTCATCTTTAGCAGCACCTTCTTTAACATTACCACCAGCATCAGCGATAGCTTTAGCTTCTTTTAATCCAAGACCAGTAATTTCTCTAATTACTTTAATAACACCGATTTTAGATGCACCAGCAGAAGTTAATACAACATCAAAAGATGAAGGTCCTTCTTCAGCAGCAGCAGCTCCAGCAACCATAACAGGTGCAGCAGCAGAAACTCCGAATTCTTCTTCCATAGCAGTAACTAAGTCGTTTAATTCAACGATAGTTAATTCTTTAACAAGATCCATAATTTGAGCAGCGTTTTTTGATAATTCAGCCATTGTACTATAATTAGTATATAAAAATTTTGTTCATATAAATTTATTTCAAAATCTCAGATTCAGATTTCTCTAATGAGATTCTGAATCAAGTTTATATAAACACTAGCTTTAATTGCTAGTAGGAAACCTTGAATAAATTCAAGATTTCTGTACTAATAATCAAATTATGCTTCTTCAGTTTTAGTTTCTTCTTCAGTAGCTTCTTCTTTTTTAGCTTCAAGTTCTCAAGCTTTTTGTTTTCCTTGAGCTTCAATTTCTTTAGCAGCAGCATCAAAGAATCTTGCCATTCCAGAAAGAGGAGACATCATAGAACCAACCATTCTTGATAGGAGAGTTTCTTTTGATGGTAGACCAGCAAGTACTTTAGTTTCTTCAAGACCTCTATATTCTCCTTCAAAAATACAAGCAGCCCATTGAATTTTTGCACCGTCAGATTTTTTAACTAAGTCATTAACTTTTCCTAGACCAGCAACTGCATCTTCGTTTGAACATACAACACCGATTTGACCTGGAAGTTCAGATAGATCAACATCAATATTTAAAGCATCTTTAATTGCTTTTTTAATAAGAGTTTTTTTAGCAAGTGTATAAGTAGCACCAACTTCTCTTAATGAAGTTCTTAATTCAGCAAATTCAGCAACTGTAAGAGTAGAAGTTGTAGAGAACCCAATAGATTGAGCAACTTTAAATTGTTCTACTAATCCAGCAAGAATTTCAACTTTTTGTTGTTTTGAAACAGCCATTGTTCTTGTGATTAATTATATAAAAATATCCTTCTCGTCTCAATTAAAAAGAACCTTTTTATCTGGTGAGATAAAAAGGTTCGTTTTTTGAATTTCATTATAATACAGAAAAATTAATTTCTATGTTTAAAATTTTTTAAAACGTTTCCTTCTATTATCTCGGTAGGACTTATGAATGCCTACTGTCTTTGATTGAGAAAGTACCCCTATTATATAAAATATTTCAGAAAGTCAAATAAATTATTTTTATTTTTTTATTTTATATATTTTTTGTTTATAAGTAGGGAATTGAAGCAATAAAAAAATCTCTATAAAAGAGATTTTTTTACTATTTTTTCAAAGCTTTTGCTTTTTCCATTCTAGCGTAGAATTTATCAACTGCACCAGTTTTCATAATTCTTTGTTCACCAGTATAATATGGATGTGAAGCTGAAGAAGCTTCAACGAATACTGCTGGATATTCTTTTCCATCAAGTTCATGAGTAACGTCAGTTACAACAGTAGACATAGTTTTTAGTACGTAATTTGCACTAGAATCAACGAAAAGTACTTCTCTTGATTCAGGGTGGATATCTTTTTTCATAAAAGTTTTCTTGTTATTTTGTTCGCTTAATACGACAACAAAAATATATAAATATATTTGGTTTGCTTATTTTTTATAAGCCACGAAAATATATAACTTTTTTTTAATTAGTCAAATATATTTTCAAAAAAATAAAGAGAAATGAAATTCATAACTCTTTAAATTTATTCTTTTTTTTGGTGCCCAGAGAGAGACTCGAACTCTCACACCAAAGGTACCGGCTTCTAAGACAGGCGTGTCTACCAATTCCACCATCTGGGCATATAAACAAAAAATCACGAATCTTCTTACCAATTCGTAATACAGAAGATTTCAAAAATGGTGGGCAGAGAGGGATTCGAACCCCCGAAGACGTAGTCAGCGGATTTACAGTCCGCCCCATTTGGCCGCTCTGGAATCTGCCCATTTTATATGAAAATTACGAATCACAAATTATTGTAAAACTCGTAACTCGTAATAATATTTTATTTGAAATGGAGCCATCAATCGGATTTGAACCGATGACCGTTCGCTTACAAGGCGAATGCTCTACCAGCTGAGCTATGATGGCTTAAAAGTGTTATTTGTTTGCATCTGTTGTGATGCGAGAGAGATAATATTAAATTTTAAAAAGAAGTCAAAACTTTTTTTTAAAAAATTATTTATTTTGAAAAAAAACTATTTGCATATCGCTTAAGAAACGATAAAATCAGTATAATAAAAAATTATAAAAAATCTAATTTTAATTAAAATAACTTATGGATTGGAAAAATAAACTAGATGAATTTCTAGAAAAAAAGTCTAAAAAACAAAAAATAATTGTCATTTATTGACCAACTGCGAGTGGAAAAACTGGATTAAGTATAGAAATTGCTCAATATTTAGATTCTGAAATTATTTCTACGGACTCAAGACAAATTTATAAACAAATGGATATTTGAACGGGGAAAGTCACATCTGAGGAAATGAAAAATATTCCACACTATATGTTAGATATTATTACTCCAGACGAAAAATACAGTGTTGGAGAATTTAAAAAAGAAGCAGAAGAAAATATTGAAAAAATAATTCAAAAAAATAAAGTTCCAATTTTGTGTGGAGGAACGGGGTTATATATAGATAGTTTAATTTATGATTTTGATATTCCAAAAGTTCCAGCAGATGAAAATTTGAGAAACAAACTCGAAGAAGAGGCAAAAGAATTTTGAAATGAATATGTTTATAAACAATTACAAAATGTAGATCCTGAGTATGCAAAAGAACTTCATCCAAATAATGTACAGTATGTTATTAGAGCATTAGAAGTGAAGATTATATCATGAAAATCAAAAAAAGACTTTAGGGGTGAAAAAACAATGAATTATGATGTGTTATTTTTAACTCCTTATAACGGTGATAGAGGATTTTTATATGATAGGATAAATACTCGTGTAAAAATGATGTTTGATGAAGGTTTGGTTGAGGAAGTAAAAAAACTTAGAGAAACCTACCAAGATTCTACTGCTGGATTATCAACGATTTGATATATAGAAGTGGTGAAATATTTACTCTGAGAATATGATTTAGAGGAATGTGTTTCTTTGGTTCAGCAACACAACAGAAACTATGCTAAACGTCAACTCACTTGGTTTAGAAAATATAAAGAAATTACTTGAGATAAAAAATAAAAATACTCAAGTAGTTTTTTTGCAATGATTTTTACAATAGCGTATAATAAGAATAATTATTATTTTATCTCTAAAAAAATGAAAAAGTTAGTGAAGCCTATTTTAGATTATGCTATTAAACAAGAAGCATCAGATGTACATTTGAGTTGTGGAAAAGCCGTAACTTTTAGAATCCATGGAGAACTGGTTATTAAAACAGAAGCTGGTATTTTAGATGAAGAAAAAATGGAAGGAGTTTTAGCTTTATTTTTACAAAATGATAAAGAAAAAATAGAAGAATTTCACCAAAATAGAGAATTAGACATGGCATATGTAAATGATGATGGAACGTCATTTCGTGTGAATTGATTTTATAGATTAGGTCAAATTTCATTTGTTTTAAGAAGAATTTCAAGCAGAGCTATGACAATGAAAGAATTACACCTTCCTGACTCTGTGCATAGATTTACAGAATTTAAACAAGGTTTATTGCTCGTAACTGGTCCGACTGGTTCTGGGAAATCTACAACTATGATTTCTATTTTAGACGAAATAAATAAAACGAGAAAAGAACACGTTTTAACTATCGAAGATCCAGTAGAATTCATATTTAAAGATGACCAATCAGTATTTTCGCAAAGACAAGTAGGAACCGATACAAATGGTTTTAAAAATGCACTAAAAGGTGCTATGAGAGAAGATCCAGATGTTATTATGATTGGGGAAATGAGAGATGCTGAAACTGTTCAAGCAGCACTAGAATTAGCTGAAACGGGACATTTAGTTATTTCAACACTCCATACTTCAAGTGCCGTTCAAACTATTTCAAGATTATTAAGTTTTTTCCCAACAGACTCACAAAATGCAGTAAGAGCAAAACTCGCAGACACACTTATGGGAGTATTATCTCAAAGGTTAGTTCAAAAAATTTGAGGAGGAAGAATTGGTATTTTTGAAATCATGTTTATGACTACGGGGATTAAAAACCTTATTCGCGAAGGGTCTATGAATCAAATTTATTCAAGTATAGAAACTGGTTCGAAAGAATGAATGGTTTCTATGAAAAAATATGCAGAATTCCTCAGAGATAAGGAATTAGTACTCGAAGAAAGTTATATGGATTATTTTAAAAATGAATCAGATTTCTAATGGAAAAAATACAAGAAAAAACAAAAAAAAAGTGCTTGAATTTTTCTCGCTCAACGGTATACTTACTTATATCAATAATATTTGCAGCAGGAATTATGCCGTTGTATTATAAATTTTTAGAATACCAACTATGATTATAAAATTCATGAAAAAAAATTTTTTGCTGAAAATATTTTCCATAATTACTTTATGAATACTTTTTATTGCTGGAATAAATTCATATGTTTTAAGTTTTTCTGATGATAACTTATATACTCAAATTTCTCAAGTGCCACAAAATGAAGTTTGATTAGTGTTTTGAGCCTCTGTCATCAATAACAGTTATCCATCTGATATTTTAAAAGACAGATTAAAAGTCGCTGCAAATGCATACAATCAAGGAAAAATTTCACAAATAATAGTTTCATGAGATAATAGTCAAAAACAGTATAATGAACCAGAAGTAATGAGAAAATATCTCATTTCTCAATGAGTTGATGATAATCATATTCACTTAGATTATGCCGGCTTTGATACCTATGATTCACTTTATAGAGCAAAAAAATTATTCAAAGTAGATGCTATAACACTTTTTACTCAAGATTTTCATTTAAAAAGAGCTTTATATATAGCTAATAGATTATGAATTCAAGCTGTTGGGGTTTCTACGAATTTACAAGTATATTTAATGGATTCATACAATGATAGAAGAGAAGTACTTGCTCGTGTAAAAGCATTTTTGGATGTAGAAATATTTGCTTCTAAACCAAAATTTCTTTGAGATGATTTAAAAATTTATCCACTTGAGGAAATTGAAAAAATAAAAGAAGAACTCAATCAAGATAAATAATTGAAAAATAAAAAATATTTCATATGCTATATGAAATATTTTTTTGTTAAATAAAGTTATGAAAAATACATATATTATTTTAGTCTGAATATTTATTTTTTGAATAGGAATTTTTCTGTGAAATAAGTTTTGAAATTTTTGAGAAAATAAAAATAATTTTAAAAATATTCAAGAAGTTTGAGAAAAAGAAATAATAAATAATCCACAATATAATCAAGAAGAGGATACAAGAGTTTTTCACTGAGGAAATTATATTCAAGATAATTGAATAATAAAATATCGTGATAAAATATTAAAAAATGTAGATATAGATTCCTTTAAATATCTCACAGGAAGTTATGCTGAGGATAAAAATAAGAATTATTTTGAATGAAAAATTATATATATTTCTGATGGAATATCTGATAGGTGAGACTTCTGAATCTGAGAAAACTTTGAAATATTGCAGTGAGATTACTCAAAAGATGAAAAATATATTTATTATCAGGATTATTGATTTATAAAGCATCACAATAAAAATATTAATTTTATTCCTGAAAAATCAGAAAATAATTATTTTAAATATTTTGTAAAAATATGAGAAGAAATTTTTTATTGAGATCAAAAACAAAATCAAATAGATCAAAAAACTTTTTCTCATCTGCAATATAATTATTTTCAAGATAAAAACTGAATTTATTTTTGAAATAATCTATTAACTCTGAGTAAAAAATATTATAAAATTATAGACGGAAATTTTATAAAAGACGATAGATATGTATTTCTACAAGGGAAATATAATCCACAACTTGATGCGAAAAGTTTTAAAAAATTAGAAGTTCCAGAAAATCATATGTATTTTTTAGATTTATATTCTGATACAAATTGATTTTACACTTTTAATCAATATTCACATAGTTTCTATAAAATAAAAAGTAATATTTCTCAAGAAAACATAAAAAAGTGCTTAAATAATGAAAATATTTGCAAAAGTGTGTTATGATATTAATAATATATTATTTGAAAAATTCTACACCTTTTTATGTTTAAAACATCACATATTTTCTTATCATTTTTAGTATTTATATTTATAAGTTTTTTTTGTTTTGACTTTATTAGTGCCAACGAAGAAAAAATTATTACACAAACACAAGCAGATAATATTTTGGAAAAAGTATTAGAACAAAATTTTTCTTGATTAAATTCAAAACATAAACAACTTGATTTTTTGGAAAAATTATCAATTAGGCTCGAAAATATTTCTGAATCATCACAAAATATTCTTATATTTTCTCAATCTGTTGAAAATAAATTGATAGATTTAGAAATCCAATTATCTGGAGTACAAAAAATTGTTGTTTGATATTCTGAAGAATTGAGGGAAATATATGGATATTATAAATGAGATATTTCAGAAGATTTTTTGCTTATACTCGCAAACTCTCACGGATCATATGAATATGGTACTTATTTAACGGCTTTAGATTTAATCGATTATTTTGAAGCTCAAGGAAAAACTCAATGGTTTATTGTCCCAACACTGAATCCAGATGGTTTACAAATTGCCATCGATGATAATTTTTCAAAGTGATTTTATCTTGAATGAAGAGGAAATAAAAACAATGTCGATATAAATAGAAATTTTTGTACTCAAAATTATTCTACAGGAGAATATGTAAAAACATTTTGATGAGAAAGCAAACTCTTATCAAAATGAGAAAATTGTGGAAGTCAGCTTGAGACACAAGTTATTGATAATGTTTTTAGATATTTTTCGTTTTCAAATGTTTTAGATATTCACTCACTTTGAGGAATAATTTTCATCCCAGATGGATGATTTGAAAATTCAAATACACTTAATTTTGCAGATAAAATTCAAAAAATTTTATGAAATAGTTATGAGTTTAATTCGCAATATTCAAATAATTATCAAAAAAATATTCTTATACAAAGGTATGAATTTGATGAATGATGAAAAAATATTTTTACTTGAGTTTTGGCACAATATATTTATGAAACCTATAATATTCCAGCGATTATTTTAGAGTTAGAATATCATGGAAAAGTCGAAAAAAAACTTAGAGGAATCGAAAAATTATTAAATTAAAAATAAATTTTGCATACCAAAGAATAAATGATAGAATTAAATTAATTAATTGCTATCATTTTTTTATGAAAAAATTTATATTATTTTTTACAATTTTATTTTGGAGTTTTTCGAGTGTTTTTTCAAATTATGAGTTAGAAAACTGAAGTAAAAAACTCGTAGAACGTTTTGAGTTAAATACACAAAACTTAGACAAAGAAATCTCAAGAAAACAATTTGTAGAAACGCTCTATGCTTGGTATAAAACTTATAGACAAGAGAGGGGATTATATGTAGATTATGAAAATTATTCACAATTGGACAATGAAAAATATTTCAAAGATGTGGATCTAAATTCTGAGTTTTGAGAAAAATTAGAATATTTTTCTCATCTGTGAGCTTTTTCAAAAAATGAATATTTTGATCCAAATGGGACGATAAATCAAAAATCTTTTTTCATAGTTTTAAATAGACTTGGAATTATATGGAATTTACAACACTGTAAGAATCTGAGAATTTGTGAAAAAGAAGCAGACGAAAAAACATATTTTACAAAATGAGTGTATTATAGATATGTTTCTAAAATTTTTTATAAAGACTTGAGAAAATATTATTCTACTCCTCAAGATTATATCGATGCTGGGTATAAATCATTTTTAAAACCAAACTATTATTTTCCACTGAAATGACAAAATTTAAATGGGTGTTATGCATTTTCTGTCAGAAATATTTTGAAATATAAACATGGAATCTGAGTATATATTCCTCAAGTTGATGAATATATTTGAAGAGCTCCAACGACTCTGCGGACCTATGGAATTATGAGAAAATATGATAAAGCTGTGCATATACAAGCCAGAGAATATTGGTCACTTGATACAATTATAAAATCTCTTCAAGCCGGAGAACCGGTTTCTATTGTTTATTGGTGGGATTATACAGACTGGAAAACTGGTCAAAAAAAGAAAGTGAAACATATCGTTGCGGCTTATAGTTTTGACGAAAAATGAGTTTGGGTTTCAGAAACTATTTCAGCACAAAGAAAGAGAATTGCTTGGGATGAGATTATAAATATTTATGGAAATGCAAAAGTTGGAAGAATATTTAAATATTATTATAATCCGAAACAAAACTGGACAGAGTCAGAAATACAATTAGAAAATGAAAATAATTTTCTTGCTTGAGAAAAATAAAAAAATAATTCCGTGAGGAATTATTTTTTTATTTTTTAATACACTCTAATATTTTCTCTTACAGTTTGAACATCTTGTTGACTCGTAGCTTTTATAACTCATAATTTTTGACTTTGAGGAGATTTTATTGGATTTTCGTTTGTATCTGTTATATTTCCATGACGGTCTTGAAACGTGCTTTGAGTGACACTAAAACAATCTTCAATGAGTAATTTTGTATCTCAAATAGTAGCTATAACTTCTTTCGGAAGTGTATTCATAAGTTCATTTCAATCTAAATTTTCAATTTTAAATCATCTTCCGAATACTTCATCAGGAATATGAGAAGTATCAATAGTTTTTTCAGCAATATTTGTCATAAAAATATATTATTTAGTATTACAGTAATTATACCATGAAAATTTATTTTTTACAAAAAAATAAAACCTCATTTTTTGAGGCATTATTTATAAAAATATGTAATTTATAAAAAATAATTTTATATTGAATTTTAATAATTATTAACTAATATTAATTAGTTATATATTTAATTATTATAAATAATGAAAATTTTAAAATCTATATTAATTTGTTCTTTATTTTTTATAAATATTTGAGTTTTTGCTGATTATGTGAGAAGTATTGAAGATGAATCTAAAATACATGTATTTGAACAACAGGCAACTAAAGTATTAAAAAATTCTAAAAATCCTCTAGAAATTTCGCAGAAGTATAGGAAAATTATTAAAGAAAAATTATGAGCAAGATATGATGAAATTAAATATAAAGATTCTATAGAAAATTTTAATGAGTATGCATTATATAGACTCTATAATGCACTGTATTATGAATCATTTATGTGAGAATATTCTATAAACACTTATTATTTTAAGATTCTTGAAAATGATTATTTTAGAACAATTTCAAGAGATAAAAATTTATTTATCGATAATAATTGAGTATACTTCAATTATTATAATTGAAATAGAGGAGATATATTAACTTTTCTTTATATTGATAAAACTACAAATTTAAAAGAATATATAGAAAAAAATCTTTTAGAAGAAGAGTTTGTTTGAAAATGCGAAGTAGTAGAAAGAATAGAGGATAATTTTTGAAATATCAAACAAAAAACTTATTATATACAATATACTCCTGAATATAAAAAGATACTAAAACAAGAGAATAATTTTGATTTATTAAAATGACAAAAATGTGGAAAATTTTGATATGCAAATATTTTTAGAAAAACAGACACAATTGCATTCTATTATCGACATCCTAAAGAATATTTAGGTCAAGACTTTAGTTTATTTGAAATAAAAAAATAATTCCGTATGGAATTATTTTTTTATTATATTTTCTAAAACTTTATTTACTTCTTGATATTCAGATTGTATAAAATTTTGATTAAAATTATTTTGTGAAAATAATTTTCTTTTTTCTAAAATATTTTTGAATAGATTTTGTACTTTTATTTGTG
Organism: uncultured Patescibacteria group bacterium; assembly: GCA_963926055.1. GTDB lineage: Bacteria > Patescibacteriota > Gracilibacteria > BD1-5 > UBA6164 > CAJXJP01. The sequence continues at coordinate 306,147 of CAWUVK010000003.1, forward strand.
AATCATTTGAAAGTTTAGAAAAACTTATTTCTATTTTTTGAGCAAGTAATAATTTATGTTGTTCGTCTGGTGAAAAAGTTTTACTCTGTTTTAGAGTATATAAATCTGTATCTAAAAAATATTGAGATATTAGTTTATAATTTGTTGGATTTTCTCATATTGCTATAAACAAATCTGAATTATATTCTAAAAAGTCTATTATATATTTTTCATCACTATTTGGATTAAAGAATATATAAGAATATTTATTTAACTCAGTAGGTTCAGAAATTTTATTTTCTATAGATAATCATTGAAAAATATTTATTCAAATACTTACAATAAGCATAAATATTAGTATTTTATTTGTTTTCATGTTTTATTTGTTATTAAGTAGAGAGAAATTATATATATTCCTAAAATTCAGATGAGTAATAAAAGTCAAATTTCAAATAATTATATTGATTAGATTATAAAAAAGAAAATTTATAATTTTCTTTTTTTATAAATTAGATACATATTTTGTAATAAAAATATAATTAATAATCAGAAAAATAAATTTTGTAAGTACATATTATTTTTTTGATAATAGTTAAATTGTTCTTCTAGACTTTTTTCCTGATCTAGTCAAGAAGTATATCAAAAATAATTAATTCCAGAGAAAGAATCCTGTTTCAAGAATCTTTTTGTAATATCATCACAATACATGTTTTTTAATATTTTATCTTTATTGTGTAATCCTCCTGAAGGATTCATAAATATAGTGTCTTTTATGTTTTCATAAATATTCTTGTTACAGTCAAGAATCGTTAAATTATGAGGATAAAAGTCGATTCATTCATAAAAAATAACTATATCTCCAGATTTTAGCGCTTGATTTTCTGAGACATCAATTCCTTGAATATTTGATTTAATGTAATTATTTGAGTTTATTTCATTTATAGAAATATTTTCATAACGGATAAATTGATGAATATATTTCTGCTCACCAATAACTTTTACTTTTCAGAAAAATATATCTTTTGCTTCATACATCATTCAAAATGTTGTATGAACATTTAAAAGTAATAAAAAGATAAGTAATATTATGTTTTTCATATTTAAATTTATATATTGTAAAAAGGTGAGAATAACTTCTCACCTACTTATATTACTTTCCAGTTGTTGTATAATATACAGGACGATAAATTTCATATCGTTTGTAGATTGAATACCTTTAAGCCTGGTTGGTTATTTTTTGCATACACTTGAATTTTATATAGGTTTTTATTTATTTCAACATTGAATATTAAGTATAATATTTATTTATATATGTCAAACTATTTCTGTTTTATTTAAATAAAATATTATTTAATATAAATAGATTGTATGCATTTTTAAATAAAAAAATCACATTAACTTGCAAAAAATAGATATTTTCTCAAAATAGAGGAAATATCTATTTTTTAATTATTTGGAAAGATATGTTAGTAGAACCAATTTATAAACAAAGTGTCGCAGGAGAATTGAATCTTTGAGTTGAACAAGTAAGTGTTGTTTTGGAAATGATAGCTGAGGGAGCAACGGTTCCGTTTATTGCTCGTTATAAAAAAGAAGTAACAGGGAATTTAGATGAAGATCAAATCCGTAGTATTATTGATACGCAAAAGAAACAAGAAAATCTTTTTTCTGCAAAACAAACGGCTATAAATGGTATTACAGAGCTTTGACAAATGACTGATGAACTCATGGCAAATATTGTGAATGCTAAAACTTTGAAAGAAGTGGAAGAAATTTACAAACCATATAAATCAAAGAAAAAAACAAAAGCAATGATTGCTATTGAAAAAGGATTTCAAGTAATTGCTGATATGATGAAACAAAATATCACTTCTATGACGATTGAAAAATCTGAAGAATTTCAAAAATTATTAAGTGAAGAAAATACAACAGAAGAAATTTTAGAAGGTTCTCATTTTATTGTCGCTGCAGAAATTTCTGCAAATGCCTCTTTGAGAGATGATTTAAGAGAAACACTTCAAAAATATGGAACGATTTCTTCAAAATTAAAAACTCAAAAATCTCTAGAAAAATTAAATGAAAAAGATACAGCGCAAATACCAAAATTTGATATTTATGCAGATTTTTCTTGTCCAATTTTTAGAATCAAACCATATCAAGTTTTAGCTTTAAATAGATGAGAAAATCTTGGGATTATTTCTTCGAAAATAGAAAAAACAGATAAAACATATGAAGGTTTAAAAACCCATTATTCGAGAATTTTAGATGTAAGAAGTCAATTTACACAAATTTTAGAAGAAGCATTTAAAGAATGATATACAGCATTATTTAAATCAGTAGAAACAGAAGTAAGAGGAATTTTAAACGAACTCTGAGAAGATGATGCCATCTCAGCATTTCAATCAAATCTTGAAAAACTTCTCATGACAAAACCAGAATACGGGAAAAATATTCTTGCAATTGATCCTGGTTTTGCATCTGGTTGTAAAATCGCAGTATTAGATAATTTAGGGAATCCTTTAGAATTTAATAAAATTTTTCTCCACGCAAAAGATAGAGCAAAAGCATTTCTAAAAACTAGGATTTCAAAATATAGTATTGAAGTAGTGATTATTTGAAATGGTACAGGGAGTAATGAATCGGTAGATATCGTGCAAGAAATTTTCCAAGGAGAAATATTTATCGTAAACGAATCTGGAGCATCAGTGTATTCTGCCAGTAAAATTGCAAAAGAAGAATTTCCAGATTTAGATTCACTCGATAGAGGAACTGTTTCAATTGGGAGAAGATTTATCGATCCATTATCAGAACTCGTAAAAGTACCAGTTGAAAGTATCGGAGTAGGGATGTATCAACACGATATGCCAGTTAAAAAACTCGAAGAAAAACTTGGGTACGTAGTTGAAGATGTAGTAAACCAAATCGGGATTAACGTAAATAACGCATCATCATATGTTTTAAATCATATCTCAGGTATCGATAAAAGATCAGCGAAAAAAATCTATAACCATAGACCATATAAATCAAGAGAACATCTTAAAAAACAATTATCAGACAAAGTATACGAACTCGCAATCGGGTTTTTAAGAGTTCCAGAAAGTCCAGAACCTCTTGATAATACGGATATTCATCCAGATCAATATGAACTCGCAAGATATGTAATAGGAAATTTTAAACCCCTCCCTAACCCTCCCCTTACAGGAGAGGGAATAGCTACATTTTTTGCCGAACATAAAATTAAGCTTCAGGAACTTTATGCTGATGTAACAGCTGGAACAGTAGAATTTATCTTAGAATCTCACGCAAATATTGGTTATGATCCAAGAGTAAATTCTTCTCACCAAAAAGCAGGAAAAAAACTTGATATCAAAACAATTCAAGTCGGAGAAACGTTTGACTGAGTAGTTAGAAACGTAGTTGCTTTCGGAGCATTCGTAGATATCGGACTCAAAAACGACGGACTCGTACATATTTCTCAACTCGTAGACAGATATATTTCTGACCCAAAAGAAGTCGTTGAAGTTGGGCAAAAAGTCAGAGTGAAACTCGTAAGTGTCGACGAAAAAACAAACAAAATTCAATTGAGTATGAAAGATGCAGATTAAAAAAAGAAAATTCTTAGGAATTTTCTTTTTTTAGTTTTTTAGAAATATTTATTATTTGTTTTTTATTTCTACTAGCAATGAAATTCACAGAATATTCTATTATACGTTCATTAAATATATTAATAAAATTTTCATCTTCTATTTTACTATAATGAATTGAATTATCTCAATAATTTGTTATTAATAGTGCATGATGGCTTCCTAATGGGAATCAAATATATTTTGAAGTTCAAAATCAAAATCAATTTTCTATGAAAACTGGAGAATCACTAACTAAAAAGTTTGAATTGCTTTTTGTTATATCGATTATTTCCCATTTTCTATTTAATAAATATTTTCAAATATCTGCTGCAATATTCATCATTCATATATTAGCTAAATTATCTGCATCTAACTTTATAGATTCTCCTTTTTCATAAGAATTAAAGATTTGTTCAATATTATTAATACTTAATTCAATATAAAAATCTTTTTTTATAAATTTTTGAAAGAATAAAATACGTTCTTCTTTATTTTTAATATTAAGATAATATTCCCTTATGATTGATGTAATAATTTCATTTATAAAAAGATTATGATTCTTCCTTCTTCATATTGATCTCATTTCTTGGAAAATAATAAAGTTTGAAAAAAGTATTTTTTCTTCATTTGTAATTTCTTTATTTAGTGTTAATTTTTTAATAATTCAAGGAATATTATTTTCTAAATTATCACTAAAATATTTTTCTATAGAATATGTTGTTTTTCAATTAAATTTTATAGTATAAAAATCTTTTTTAATACTTAATTTATTTATAGGTATTTCTTCAATCTTTTTAAATTTTATAAATAAAGAATATATTTTAGTTTTTCTTCATTTATCTTTTATTCAAAAAAATCTTAAATAGGAGCATGGTACAGTATGTTGTTTAATAGGATTATTTATCATTAAATATATAATAAAAATAAATTTAATTCTACTATAACTAAAAAATAAAAGGTTATCAATAAATTAATTATTTTTATGTTAAAAACTTTTTGTTATTGCGTATAAAATTATAAAATAATTAAAATAATTTTTTATATTAAAATCTATGAGTGAAAGTTATATTAATAAGTTTATAAGATTAGTTTCTTTTGTTTGAGTTATTTCCGTTATTGTTTGAACTATTAAACAAATTAATCATCTAGGAGATAATTTTTTATTATTTTCATTTTCAAACATTGTGAATGATTCAATCTTTATTTTAGTTACATTATGATTTATTTTAATAGGAATTTATTTGTCTTTATTAATAATAACAAGAATATATTCTTCATTTGAAAAAGATAGCTTAGGTAAATCTAAAGCATTAATTGAATGATATCATTTATTTATACATATTTGTTTACTCATGTTCTTATATTATTATTACCAAGATATAAATCACTTTGAAATAAGTATTTATACAAATTTAAATGCTTTAATTCTTATCTTACTGAAAGCTATATTATATAGTTTATCTTACTTTTTATTATTTATATATTTACAAAAAAATATTTTTAATCTTATTGAAATATTTAGCAGTAAAAATCAAACTACTAAAGGAGTAATAACTTTTATAATATTTGATATAGTTCTTCTTGTAATATGATTTTTTATACTTAATTTTATTTTAAATGATTCTAAAGTACTCACTGTTTTATTTGTTAGTATAGTTGTATTACTATTTGTCTGGAATACTGAAAATAAGTTTTGAAAATTAGAATTTTCGAATTTAATTTCCGAAAAATATGTTATTATTTATACTATATCTTTAATAATTTTTTATTGAATTATAGGTTGATCTTCGACAAATCTTTTTGAAAATAGAGAATTATGTTTTATTAATAATGATGGAATAGAATTAAAAATTGAATATATGAATGATAAATATATTTTCACTGAATCAGGGAAAGAAATATATAAAAATAATATAAATAAGTTTTTTGTTTGTGAATAAATTTTTACTTTTCCACATTTTTTCTATTTTTGCTTTTTGCATAAATAATATTATTCTAAATTATATTTTTTAACTTTATTGCATGGAATCTTGGCTTATTTTCTCAATTGCATCGATATTTTTCGCGGGAATATATTCTTTTTTGATAAAGGTTGCTGCGATGAAAAACTATAATCCGTCGATGGTGACTGGCTATGGTTACTTGGCTGGGGCTGTGTTCGCGGGAATATTTTTGTTTTTTGAATGATTACAAATTTCAGATATAAAAGCGATTATGGTTTTTGCGTTTATAAATGTTTTGTTTTATTTTTTCTCAACTCTCACGAGAATCGAAAGTATGAAAAATATTGATTCAGTTTTATTTTTTCCTATTTTTAAAACGGTGAGTCCGATTTTGGTCACACTTGCTGGAATATTTTTATTTCATGAAACATTGACTGCAAAAGAAATTATCTGAATTATTTTGTGAATCAGTGTACCACTTCTGCTTATTTGAGCGCATGAAAATAAAAGACAAATTAATTTAAAAAAGGGAATGATATTTTTGACGATTTCTTCGGCTTTAGTTTTGGTTTCTACGGTGATGATTAAGCAGGTAAATCTGTTAGAATTAAATATTCCACTTTTTGTATTTTTTACGATGATATTTGGATATTTTATTTCTATTATTTCAAATAAAACTGTATCGAAAAAAAATAAAAACTATGAAACAAAAAATATTTTTTGGTTTGGATTATTTATGTGAATATTTCACTATGCTTCATTTTATTGTTTTACGCGTTCACTTGAAGGGAACTTGGCAGTAGCATTTACCATAAATTCATTTGCTATTTTGATTCCGATAATTTTATCGATTATTTTTTATAAAGACCATTTTAATTTGAAAAAAGCTTTTGTGATATTATTATCAATTATTTCGATAATTTTATTTATTTAATACATTTAAAAGAGGAAAAATATTTTTTCTCTTTTTTTTTGTCACGAAAAATATTTTATTTCGTTATATATATTGTGCATTTAATTTTAATTTGGTGATATGAATAAAAATTTTACAATTTTAGTAAGTAGCGTATTATTTATTTTTGTATTTAGTTACGTTTTTTTAAACACTTCAAAAGCGCAGATAGAGTCTCAGACCTATGAAACAGTAAGTGACTTTAAAAAATCCTCTGACATACAAACCTGTGCGTTTGCTACTGATGGATGTAATATAATTCGTATTATCGATTGAAAATTTTGACCAGCGACTCAAAATCAATGTTCTAACAAAAAACAATATTCTTGTGTAGAATATTCGAGTGAATTTATTTGATAATAAATATATTATGAAAAAAATTATGTTAATTATTGCATTAAGTTTTGGTATTTTATCTACAACTTCTGCAGCAGATATAGACTTAAATACATGTTCTTTATATTATGATGGTTGTAATAACTGTAGTGTAATAGATGGAAAAATTTGAGCTTGTACTGAAAAATATTGTATTTACAAAGATGAGCCAAAATGTTTAGAAGAAAAGTCGTCAGATGAATCAAAACAAGAAACATTTTGTACTCAATATGACGGAATTTTTGAATCCCAATCAAATACTTGTGGTTTTGCAAATAAACAAATTTGAGCTGATACACTTTATAACTCATATCTAGATTTTTCTGGACAAATGATGTATATGTGAGGAAGTAAATATTTCAATGAATCAACAGGATTTTACGATTATTCTCTCGTGAGAAGTGATCTAAATACTTTATGGTTTGTGAGATTAAATATTCCAAAACTCTATAAAGAATATCAAAAAAATATTGATATAAAAATGGATTCACTCCAATCAAAATTAGATTCACAAAATGAAACTCGTAACAACTTTAAAAAAGTTTTAGGAGATAAAATATTAGACAGAATTGATGAAGCAGTAGAAGGTTTTATTGATTCAACAGCTGGAATGTCTCATGCAAAAAAAGAAATGTATCTTATTAAAAAAGTAGAAATATTATCAGATATAAGAGAAAAATATTCAAATACAAAAAATACTTCAAAAAAAGTTCTCACTTTAATTGATTATTTCATCTACAAATTTGAAAGATATATTGCTTATGAATAATAAAAAAAATCACATAATTTATGTGATTTTTTTTATTCTATATTTTCTCAAAGATGTTCATTAAAAATAATATTTCCGCAATGTTTACAGTGACTCGCGTCTTTATCATGTTTTTTTAATCCACAATGTTTACACATCACATGTTGTTTAATAGGACGAAAAATGACACTTAAAAGTCTCAAAAATAATCAAACTCATAAAGTCATAATCATAATAGCCAACCATTGACCAGCTTTTCCAACTACGACGATATCTCAAAAACCAGTCGTGGTAAGAGTTGAAAGAGTGAAATATAGAGCATCTGAAAAGTTATTTATTTTGTCATTTATATCAACTTGAGCTAAAAAAACTAAGCTAGACATAAAAAACATAAAAATAACTAAATTAACCACCGAAAAGAAAATATCTTTATTTTTTGCAAAGAAATAATGATTTCTTCATAAATCAGTGATAACTCTATAGGTTCTTAATATTTTTAATGCTGTGAATAAATGTAAAATAGTATGATCTACTACTCAAAAACGCAAGAATATTAATCCAATAGTCACAAAATCAATAAGAGTATAAATATTGAAAATATAATTTTTTTTAAATTTATGAATTTTGATACGAAAAAATAATTCTATTATGAAAAATATTCAAAATAAAATTTGTATTTGCTGCATCCATGCCGTTCCTGGAATAAAAAATTCCCAGAGCAATAATGATAAGAAGAGAATATTGATGAGAATAGAAACTTCATTGAGAAAATCTCTATTCTTTTTTAAGTATTTATATAGGTTCCTTTTTTTATTATTTTTCATCATAATATTTTAGCGAAAAAAGAAAATAAATTACATCCATTTTTTTGTCCAATCGATCATCGAATCTATATTATAGGTGAAACTTTTTCATTTTTCAGTGAGGCAATATACTGCTTTTAAGGGAGATTTCGAAATAATTTTTTTCTCTAAAAATCAAAAATCTTGCATTTCAGAAAGTCTACTTGAGAGTATTCTTGGATTAATCATTTCGAGATTTTTTTCTATATCTGTGTATGACATACATCATTCATTAATTGATTTCATGATTAAAAGTACCCATTTTTTTGAAATAAAACTCAAAAGGGCATTAATTGGGCAATGATTGTAGTCGCATTTTTCTTTCATAATCCTGATAGAATAAATATTTATTACTACTAATATATATAAAAATAATTTTTTTTCAATTTTTACTTGAAAAAAAATAGAAAGTATATAAAATGCAGTTACTATAAAAAGTATAGTAATTCTTAATATAAATATTGTATGAATAAAATAATCGAAAATCTCAATTGGAGATACGCTACAAAAGCATTTGATCCTTCAAAAAATGTATCAGATGAAGACTTACAAACGATTTTAGAAGCATTTAGAGTTTCAGCTTCTTCTTTTGGTTTACAACCATGGAAATTATTTGTGGTAAAATCTCAAGATTTAAAAGAAAAATTATTACCATTTTCTTGGAATCAAGCACAAGTTACACAAGCTCCATATCATTTAGTATTTGCAAGAAATACAGCAGATGGAGATACTTTAGTAAATGAATTTATTGATGATATTTCAACAACAAGAGGAGCAGATTTAGAATCACTTCAAGGATATAAAGATGTAATGTTAGGATTTTTAGCAAATATGTCAGAAGAAGAAAAAACTATTTGGGCAAATAAACAAGTATATATTGCTCTTGGAAGTTTAATGACTGTTTTAGCTGAAATGAGAATCGATAGTTGTGCAATGGAAGGTATTTCTCCAGCTGACTATGATGAAATTTTATGATTAAAAGATAAATGATTTGCTTCAGTTGTTGCTCTTCCAATCGGTTATAGAGCAGAGGATGATAAATATGCATCTTTAGAAAAAGTAAGATTTCCAATAGAAAAAGTTACAGAAATTTTATAAAAATACAAAAGTATAAATAGCAATATTTATACTTTTTTTTCTTGTATAATATTTTAATACATAATATCTGTTTAGCTATTATATAGAGCCAAAATAATTATTAATTTTTCGCTTGACGTATCAAAAAAACTTTGTATATTACTGCTCGCTGATTTTCTAATTCTGGGAAATTAGTGTTTTGAATAAAATCCTTATAAAAAGGATCATAAAATGGAGAAAATAAGCAATAAAGTGACTATTACATTAAATCTAAAAGACTTAGGTTGGATAGGTTTAGTTATTGTACTTATTCACTGGTTTTACCCACAAAAATCAAGTACGATTATCAACAATTTAGGTGGTAACACGTATAATACTTATAATCTTTCTTATGGTTCGGCTAAACAATTACCGAGCTTTAATGAAAGTGCAAAGATTACACGAAAAAAACCTGAAAAAGAAGATGATAAGAAAGATACATTGTGCTATGGAGCCAATTGCAAAGATGAAGATGATGATACTGGAGTAGAACCTATAGAACCACCGACAATAGTAGATGGTCCTAAAGATGAAACTCGCGATGAAGTGGGGACACCTAATCACAGTGAAATATCTGATTCAAAACCCGTGACTACTGGAGAAGATTCGGTCGTAGATGAAACAGAGGATAAAATGCCGGTGGTTACGACCCCCGACAATAATACCAATGTTTCTGAAGATGACTTAATACCAGAAGTCATAGACCCAAATGATGGCAAGCTACGTGCTAAAGTCGTCGTTAATCTCAATATAAAACAGTAGGAAAATGTACATGAAAATGTTACAAAAAACTTTAAGCTGTGCAGCATTTTTGCTTGCATCGTTTGTTCATGCTCAAGAAGCATCTGTAGTCGTAGATCTCGAAGGTCCTTTCACGGTTCATGGTCAGCAAGTAAAGGGTGTCTGGAAAGATAACTTAAAAACTTGTGGAGTATTTGTCGATGGAAAAGAAAAACCTTTAGGTGTAGGATTAAATGAAATACCAATGAATGTCGAAGTAGGTGAACGTACTTTTATAGCTCGATGTTATGGTCCTGCAATTGTAGGAAGTGAGGGAAATCTATCAGATAGACAGAAGCTGTTTGAAAGTTACGATTTTGTAGCTAAAACTAAAGCAACTGCTCAAACTATTTATCTTGATAGAATAAATTACGTTACGCTTACACTGGTAATGGTAAAAAATCCCACTGTAGAAATGTTTGTTAATTCAGCAGAAATTGTTGAGTCATCAGACTATACTCTTATTCTTCGTGATAAAAGTAAATTACAGGTAGCACTGGGTGAACGTAAGCAAATTCAATTGAATTGGCATTATGATAATCCACCAATTGGTATGGAAAAGGATGGTATATATCTTGGTAAGTTAGTATATGAGCGTTATTTTTTCTCGCTTATGCCAACTATCCAAGTTACTCTTGAAGCAACTCAACCAGATGTCAATATGAATCTAGAGTTTAGACAAACAACAGCGCTGTTTGACGAGAATAAGGGTCTGTTAATCGATGAGTTTCCAACTGAAGTTCAAACTTTTAAGGTTGATTCTGTGAATCCTGCAGATTACCAAGTTTTGATTCAGAATAAAGATGGGAGTTTATTAGACATAAGTGGAACTATTTATACACAAGATACAAACTTTGGTTTTGTGTCAGGTGATAAATTATACTTAAGTGATAATATAACTATTTCTATCGACTGGTCACAAATCGATACTCAAGGGAAGGTATTTCGAATTATATTAAAAAAATTTGAAGAGATCTAACTAAGAGGAAAAGGTGGAGTTTTATACTCCACCTATTTTTTATGAAAAAAAATTGAAAAAACCAAAAAAAATCTTATAATATATACATATAAATTATAAAAATAATGTATGAATAAAGGAGTTGAAATGGCAAGTACTACTTGTGATTTTCAAGAATCAAACATAAATCAAAAAAAATCAAGACTCCATGCTGCTACGCAGGCTGCATTAGCATTTTTTCTTGCGTCATGTAGTAGTATCACATGACATAAAAATCAAGAAATAACTCATAATGAATATCAAGTCAATCAAAAATATACTCAAGTTCAAACAACTTCACTAAATAAAAAAATAGATACAACTATTATTCAACCTGAAATTCAGAAAACTCATTGATATTCAGTAGAATATTTTTATGATGAGAATAAAGGTGGAGCTTCGATTCATCACGATGGTGAAAAATATATTGTTTCAATCAATCAATATGCTCTTGAAGCTATAGCTCAAGACTATAATATAGATGAAAGAATAGTAGAAAACACATACTTAAGCAATGAAATATGATCAGGAGTATTTGCGAACTATTTTTCACAACAATCCAATAGTGTTATTTCAAATATACATATTTGAGAACTTGCTTGAGATCTAAATACAGGAAAACAAATCCTTTCTGATATAGAAAAATTTCAAAATAATGATTATAATTATGCTGAAATCGTAGATAAAGTAAATCAAATGAAATCTCTACTTGTCTTATTAAAGTTTAAACAACAAGATATAGATAAACATGATTATTATGGAATATCTCTAGAATCTTTGCAAAATAACTTTAAAAAAGTTTTTTGAGCTAAAATGTCGGTAGAAAATTTAGACGAAATCATTTCACATATTTCATATTTAAGTACTCAAGATCAAGTAGGTGTTTTAGAACAGTTAGAAAAAATGTATACTTGAATTGAATCTGATTTATCTAAACAACTTAGTTTATATGCAAACGAAGAACAAATTAAAGACTATCTTGCATTGAATCCTAATACATTTATGAAAAACATTGCAGAGTTAGATAATCAAAATCTTATCGCAAAAAATTAAAAACAGTTTTATCTTATATAGAACTGTTTTTAATTTATTTTGTCAAAGCATTTTATTGTAAAAATATTGTAAAATAGGCAAAAATAAGTAAAAAATATCACACTTTAGTAAAATAATTAAAAATATGATAGTAACCAAAAAGGGGTTTACATTAGTCGAACTTATAGTTACGATAACTATTTTAGCAGTTTTGGCTACCGTTTGATTTATTAGTTATGCATGATATGCAGCTCAGGCAAGAGATTCTAATCGATTAGCTGGAGTATCTATGATGCAAAAAGCTATTGAAATAAATTCTATGAAAAGTTCTCAAGCAGCTATGCCAGATGATGTTATAGAAATAAAAATAGGTTCAAACTTGGTATGATATCAGTGAGAAGCATGACAATGAGTGATGAATCAAATTAATTTTTCTAATGGTTGAGTAGATCCAAAATATGGAGATTATTACACATATTTTTTGTCAACCAATCAAGCAAATTCTCAAATTTTAACATATTTAGAAACAAATACGTATGCAAATGAAAATATAGCAAACCTATCAAACCAGTCATTTGCAAATTATGATTATTTTAAAAGATTCCCATATTATAAATGAAGTGGTTTGTGATTAATTATTGATGAAGATAAAGAACCTATTAATAGACTTGAAAGTGTTATAAATGATGGAGAATTTGATATGTTTACTATTGAAAATGCACCAAAAGAGATAACAGCTTTGTTTAATAATAAACAAAATTTTCAAAATAAATCTTTGTTTATAGGTGGGCAAATAGAATCAAGAAATAGAAAAAATAAAAAATTATCTCCGGAACAATGTCCAGAAAATTTTATCTTAGTACCATGAAATTTAGCACTCTGACAAACAGATTTTTGTATAGGAAAATATGAAGCTTCGCAAAATGGAAGCTCAAAAAATAATCCTTTTTTAACTCAATCATGAAATAATCCTGTTACAAGTATAGGAGTAAATGGGCAAACGTATGAACTTTGTGAATGAAATGGGAAATGATATCATACTATGACGTTTAATGAATGGAGAACTATAGCTAGAAATATAGAGTTGCAGCCTGAAAATTGGTCAGAATGAATCGTCTGAGAAGGATTCATAAAATCATGAAATAATGGTTCTACCATTACATGATTTAATGCTTGATTAATTATAGATTGATGAGTAACTTCAAACCCTCAACAAGATCAATTACGTCAACTTCAACTATCAAATGGAGAAATTATTTGGGATTTTATATGAAATGTCCGGGAAATTACTCAGCATATGAATTTGACTAATATGAATGGAAATAATTTGAATCCTTTTTATACATATGATCATACAAAATATCAGACTGTTTACGATAATATATTTATAGAGGGTTTAAACAAGTGAGATAAAGTAAGCTGGTGAAATATTACTGATATGAATTATAAAAATAACTATGGTCCAAAAATTACAAATAATATTCAACAATGAATATGAATGTTATTTAATCCTCCAGAAGTAAATTCAACTGATATAAGATATTTTTTAACTTGATGAGATTATTCTACTTCATTAGAATATGAAAATGGGTTATATTCTATACTACATTATGATGATACATCATGATCAAATATTTGAACACGTTGTGCATATATACCGAATTAAAAAAATAACTTTTTAAAAAGTTATTTTTTTAATTCTAAAATTTTTACCATAAAAAAACCAGTCACATGACTGGTTAATGTTTGAATGAAGCAAGAGTATGCTTTTTTTATGCTGCATTGGATGGGTGCAACAGCATACTCTACTACATTTAAAAATGGAGCTTATAACACAAAGCAACAGTAGGGAAGCTTTGGTTGTAAGTAATATTATTATATACAAAAATAAAATTTATCAAGTATTTTTCTCACTTTTTTTTATTTGGAATTTTATTTTTTCTAAATCTATTTTTTCTAAATTTTTCAATACAAAACTTTGCCTTGTTTTTCAGAAAGTATCTTTTTGTTCATCAACAAAATTCCAATATAAATAATTAAAACTACATGAATCTTCACTATATTTTTCTTTTACATTATATTCACATTTTTTGCAAAAATCAGACATTTTATTTATATAATTTCCAGATGAAATATATGGTTTTGTAGCAAGTTTTCAGCCATCTGCATATTGGCTCATTGATATAACGTTGGGAGTTACTACCCACTCAAATGCATCTACATATTGTTCAAAATACCAGCGATTTACTTCTTGGGGATCAAAGTTTTTTAAAAGACTAAAGTTTCAAATAATCATTAAACGCTCAATATGATGTCCATAATTATTTTGTAAGACTCTTGAAATACTTTGTTTTAGACAGTTTTCTTTTATTTGCTCTAAATTTTTTCACCAAAAATAATCGGGTATTTTTTTTGTAAAATTAAAATAATTCTGAGAATAAATATCATCTTTATAAAAATGAAAAAAATGAAACATATATTCTCTCCAACCCAAAACCTGTCTAATAAATCATTCTTTATTATTCATTTGTGTATCTTGCCTTGAAATAGTTGTTACCACTTCCTGTGGAGAGAGGAGTCAAAAATTTATTGCTTGAGATAACAAAGAATGATGAACAAAGTCATCTTTTTGATACATAGCATCTTCTAATTTTCAAAAATTATCAAGATGATTTTTTACAAAATAATTCAATAAATTTATCGCTTGTTTACGGCAAGTTGGATATCAAAGTGTTTGACTAAAATTATAATATTTTTTTGCTTTTTTGAGTCAGATATCATTTTCTTCATCAAAAGAAAATTCCCAAGATTTTTCATGATTTTTATCAAATTTTCTATTTTCTGAATCAAAATTCCATTTATCTCATTCGGGATTATTTCCGTTCATGAGAATATTTTCTTTTTTTCTCATAAATCTATAAAAATTTTCCATAACTGGAGGTTTTTCATATTTTTTTCTAAATTCTTCATGAGTCAAGAAAAAATTTTTATGATTATTCCAAGAAATTTTTACTCAGAATTTTTTTTCTAATATTATAGCTAATTTTTCTAAATTTTTCTGTACAAAATCTTCATCAGCTGTATTAAAAATTATTTCTCAAATATCAGAATTTTCTTTGATAATTTTCTCAAAAGCTAGATACCAATTTTTAGAAATTTCAAAATAGGCTTTAAAATCTTTATTTTTCAATTCTTCTACAAAATTATATCCGCAAGCATAATCAAGTACATTTGATCTGATATTTAATTTTAAATTTTTATTATTAAAATTAATTTTTCCAGTGTGATGAATATACAAAAAAATATCTTTCTGATCTGCAGGGAAGAAAGAAGTATTTATTTGGTTATAAAGAATGAAATATAATTTTTTCATAAAATAAAATTATTTAATAATAATTATTCTTATTTTAATAAACAAAAAAAGAAATACAAATAATATTGATTCGTATTTTTTTTTTGTTACTATAATAATAATTTTATAAATTATTATTTTTTTATATATGACATTACTGAGAATTTTAAAATATTTTTTAATCCATTTATTATTTACATTTGTATTTGTTGTTTGTATTGTTACAGCTATTTTTATAGTCATTGCTGTGTCAATATATATGGATCCAGGTATTGCACAAATGGAAATAAATTTAGAGTATTATTTAGAAGTGATATTGTGATATAGTTTTGCACGGATACTCTTATTTTTTGTGAGTTTGTTCTGATTATATTTTTTAGCCTTCAAGTTTTTCAAATACTTAAAATATTACTGATGTATCTTAACTCTTTTTGTCATTGCTTTGGGTGTTTTTATTTCTGCTTTACCAGATTTTCATAGAGATTATGATAAAACTTTTTTTTATGAAGCAGACAACAGGGTAGATATTCCAGACGAACAAAATATGCACTATTATCTTTTTTTACTCTTTTATGAAGACTCTTTATCTCAACGTCATCCAGATGTTTATAAACTCTATAATAAACAAAACGAAAATATTGACCCTCAAATACTACAAAATATAGAGAATATACGACTTTCAAATCTTTATAATCGTGAGTTTGTAGATGAATATTCATATCCATATTATATATGTAAAAAAATAAATGCTGATTTTTGTGAATATATTCCAGAAGATATAGAAACGAGATTACAAGAACCCAATATAGAATCAATCAAAAAGCTTAATGATTTTATAACCTATATAAATCATAATACTATAGGTTATCAATCTCTTTCTCGAGAATTTTATTATTGAACTTGAGAGTTTAAAAACCTCTTTTATAAAGGTTTATATTATTCTTTGTATGAAATCGAAAAATGAAATATCGAAACTTGAATGGAAATTTATAAACAAAATTATATATTTTTTCATAACTTTTCACAAGCAGATACTTCACACATTGTTTTGATGAGTAGTAATTATCTAGATAAGTTTTTTACAATTTCAGAAGAACTTATCAATACCTATTCAATAGATTTAAAATACTTTGATTTCCATAAAAACTTTCACATCAATCCAGATGAAATGATGAAAAATACTGTTATTTCTCAGTATTTAGATACACGTGATATCCTTGATGGAACCTGGGTGGATTGATTAGAAAATAGATTAATAGATTATCAAGACCTTTTGAAAAAATATAAATGATATTTGTATTGAATATATAGAGGAGAAAATTCTAAATATATATATGGAATGGAGCCATGAAACTTCTATAATACTTTCATTTATGCATATATGCTCAAATATAATAGCTTATGATATAATATATATTTTGCTGCAATAGTACCATTCTCATGATATAAAGAAGGATATCAACAGCTAGAAAACAAAAGAAACAATTTTATAAAAAAATATTTAAACAAATAAAAAAGATATTCAAATATGAATATCTTTTTTTGATGAATTATGCAACTTTAGCAGCTACTTCTTCTTTAGTTAAACCGTCAATTTCAGTTGTAACCCCACAAGCTCTTGCAGTACCTTGTACAATTTTCATTGCACCTGCTAAATCAATAGCGTTAAGATCTGGCATTTTTTCTTCAGCAATTTCTTTTACTTGATCAAGAGTTAAGTTCCCAACTTTATCAGTTTGAGGTACTCCAGAACCTTTTTTAAGGTTTAGTTTATTTTTAATAAGAGTAGACATTGGTGGTTGTTTTACAACAAAATCAAATGTTCTATCTTCATAAACTGTAATGATAACAGGTAATTTAACACCCATTTTATCTTTTGTTCTATCGTTGAATTGTGAAGTAAATTCTTGAATAGGTACTCCGTATTGCCCAAGAGCTGGACCAACTGGTGGAGCTGGATTAGCTTGACCACCATTAATTTGTAACTTAATATATCCTTTTACATCTTTTGCCATTGTTCGAAAATTAGACAAATAAAATAGCTTGAATTATGTCTCCTTGAATTATTTATTCAAAGTCCACAACCACTTTCGTGGATTTAGAAGCCCGAGTATTCTATAAAAAAAAGGCAGAAAATCAAGTTTTTCTGCCTTTTTTTTATTTTGATGTGAAAAAGTTATTTTTTTTGTTTTTATAGAGCTTCTTTTAATATTTTTTTCACTTCTTTTTTTGGTGTTTTTTCTAGAACAGTTGTAGCCAAAGTATTTTTATAAAATTTATCTACTACTTTTGCTGTGAGTAAATCTCCCCAAACGTTTACTGCGGTTCTAAACATATCTAATACTCTATCAACGGCTAAAATAATTCAAATTGCTTCCACTGGTAATCAAACACTCAAGAAAACAGTTGTTAAAATCAGTATTCACGCTCCAGGAACTCACGCAGCTCAAATAGAGGCTAAAATAACTACTACAACTACGGTGAGTTGTTGAGCAATTGAAAGATCAACTCCAAATACTTGAGCAATAAAAATCGCGACTCAGGCTTGATATAATGCTGTCCCATCCATATTTATAGTCGTTCAAATAGGGAAACTAAAATCTACCACTTCGTCTGATAATTTTGCTTTATTTTTCGCAACTGACATTGAAAGTCACATGGTTGCACTACTTGAAGCTGTTGAAAATCCAACTAAAATCGCTTCTTTTACTTGGTTAAAATATTTTAATGGATTAAATCCAGCTATTAAAAATCAAATAAATGGGAGAACTACACAAGCATGGATAAATAATGCTAGGAGTATAACTGCAACAAATGGAAGTAAATCTAACATTGCTTGATACCCATTTTCTACAACTACTTTTGTTACAATAGCAAATACACCAAATGGAGTTAATTTTATAACAAATTCTATAAATTTTAAAATAGCATCGTTGAGAGTAGAAAAAATATTTTTGAGATTTTCTACTTTTTTTGTTTTTCAAAGTGCAAGAATAGAAATTCATAAAATAATTCATGACATCACAATTTGCATAGCATTAAAATCTACAAATGCAGCAAAAATATTTCCAGGGATTAAATCTTGTAAAAATTGAGCAAATGAAATAGTTTCAACTCAAGCAGAATTAAATTCTATACTATTTCCAAGAGATGAATTCGCTCCAGGCGAGAGGATATTCATAAGTAAAAGAGACGTTCCAATGGCGAGAGTCGTTGTGAGCATATAATATCAAAATGTTCTCGCTCCGATATTTCAAAGTTTTTTAAAATCTCCTAAACTTAATATAGCAGTGATAATGGCAAAAAATAATAGAGGTCACAGAAACATTTTTAATGCGGTCATAAATATTTCTCCCATCCATGAGATATACGGTAAAATTTCTGGAATATAAATCCCAGCTCAAACAGCTAAAAATAAAGAAATAATTACTTGTACTTCTAAACGAAAGAAAATATTTTTTTTCATAATATTTTTTAGTAAATAATTTTCTATTTTAGGATAACATATTAAAAAAATCTCTGCAAAAATAAAAGCATAATTTTATATAATAAATTAAAGTTATATATAACAGAAAATATATTTTGTAAAAATCAAGTCATTTTTTTTGCTTATAAAAAATAATTATGATATATTAGATATAATAATTTTAATTTTCCTATTACTATGCCGATAAAAAGATTAGCAATTTGTTTATTATTTATTTGTGGAATTATATTTAATTCGCAAGTTTTCGCATGAATAGTTCCTTGAACCATTCAAAAAGCAAGTGGAACATCTTCAGCTTTACAGTGTAATACTAGTAATTCCACAGCATATAGAACTTCGTATTCTTGTACGGATACAAATACTTGTGCAACTTATGAACTTGATAGATCTGCTTCTTGTGGATGTGAAAGTTATAAACAAGAAACTGATTATGGTAATTGTTTAAAAACTTGAACACCTACATGTAAAAGTTATGGAACTAAAAATGGTACAACATGTTTAGAAAGAAATAATGACGCAACATGTAAAGAATATGTAACCCAAAAGGTTCAAAGGTGTACTATGAGATGAAGACCAGGATGATCAGCTAGATGTAATGGTTCATTTGAAACTACAATATGAGAAAGTTGTGCAGATATTTATGGAATGAGTCCAGCTTGATGTAGTTGGATGTCATCAATTGTTGAAAAACAAACTTGATCATGTAAATCATACAACAATGATGCAACTTGTAAAAGATATAATCAAGTAACTGATTATGGAAACTGTACGAGCTATAATGATGCTCCTTGTATTCAATATGGAACTAAAAATTCTACAACTTGTGCGCAATATAATCAATGTAGATCCTCTTCACATAGTTGTGAAACGTATGAAACTACTCCTAGTTTTTCAACTTCTACGTATAAAAATATGGAACCAAATGATGCAAGACCTACATTGTCATCATTATATAATTTACCAAATGGTTATACATATTATAACAATGAAGGAAATAACTCTTGTTATGTTGCTGTAAATGGAAGTGATCATAATTCTGCTAGTTGAAATACTCAAACAAAATGTAGTACGACTAATTCGTACTATTATTCATCTACCTGAAGTAATGGGAGTTGTAATGTAAGTAGCGCAAAAAATTATCTCATTACTTCGTATGATCAAACATGATATGTAAAAACTGCTACTCCAGGAATAACGCAAAATAAATGTAGCGTTGAATGAAGAATAGCTGTAAAAGATACTGTTTGACCAAGTGTGACTGTAACTTCAAAAAACTTTACAAATGATACAACAAAATGGTGTAATTTAGAAAAATATAAATGAACATGAGCAGAGCGAGATTTTCCAATTTATGGAAGCGATAAAAGTCCAACAACTCAAGGGTGTGAATACTATAAAAATTTATCTACTTTTACAGGAAATAATCCAGATTTAATTTCAGACTTAGAAATTACTATTTCTGATAATTCTGCTATTTCAAAAGTAAATATAGAACTTTGAATTTGTAGTACAAATATTTCACTTACTACAGATTTATCAAAATTAGAAAATAATTGAAATGGAGTAAAAAATAATGTTCAATCATTAACATTATTTGGACATAAAGCATCATCATATGCTTGAGATTCTATTGCTTCTTTAAAAACATTATTTAAAGTTGATAGATTAGATGATTGTTTAGCAAATGGTCGTAATTACGTTAAAGTAACAGCAAAAGATAATGCTCGTAATACAAATAATGTAAAAATATTAGATACAAACACAAATATATATTCTACTGCGACTACACAATTTATAAATATTGATAATTTAGGTGTAAGTTTTGGAGTAGATGTAGAATCTAACCCTCCATCTAAATCGACTTGGTATGATAAAACAGTCAGTGGGAAATTTAAATTTGAAGATTTAACTGATTCATGAGATACTATATGTAAAGTATACGAAAAAGGAACAAAAAAAACTTGTACAGGAAAACCAAATAACTCATATTGGGTATCTCCAAGTTGAATAAATCCAAATACTTGAGTACATAATATATATACATGTGATGGGGAACCACTATCTGTAAATGGATGTGATTGGACTTGTGATACAGGATTTGAGAAAAAAGATGAAAAATGTGTTCCGATAATAAGTGAAACTACTTGTTGGACGCTTTGAATTTCTCGTTTAGGATTCGATACAACTCTTTGTAATTATACTCCAATTTATTCGTGGCATACAAAAAAAGATTCAGTTTGTAATGGAAGTTTTTACATGCAATCTTCTGTATGTAAAGACCAATATGGAATATTAGCATCAAATGATATGTGTAAAGATCCTGAACCAACTACTACTGTTCCATGTTCACTTGAAAAACAATGATTTGCAATTGGACGTGATACAATTTGAGATAACTCTAAAACTATTTGAAAATAATTAATACACTATGAATAAAAAAATGAAAATAATTATTATCTCAGCAGCAATTGTTACGATAATAATCGTTACAATTATTTGAATTTTTCTATCAAAAAATGAGGTTTCAATGTTAGATCAACCTCATAGTGATGAAAAAACTCAAATAGTTTCTAGAGAATTTGATGATGAATGAAGTTTAAACCATATTATGCAATATGATTGTGCATCATTACAAAAAAAAGATTCTCAAGTATACTGTGAAGAAAAACAACAAAAATTATACGATTTTTATGCTCCGCTCAAATGGGAAATAATCCAACCACAATTAACTCAAAAACAATTAGAAGGTTTTTATTGTGATTTACTCAGCGATCCAGAGGATAAAAAATGTAAAGATGCAATATTTTTACACATGGGGCAAAAGTAAGTTATTTTTAACTTACTTTTTTCTGTATTTTTTTGACCTGATAAAAAAAATCTGATATTATTTAATAGATTATTTCTTAAAATATTTTTCATGAAAAAATATTTATATTATATTTTCATTTTACTAGGAATTATTTTCTTATTCAAATGAAATACTTTTGCAGAAGCTATCATCAAACAAGCTTCAGGTATCAAAGATGATATCATTAATTATGAATTAAAATGGTGTCCAGCTCATAAATCTTTAATACAAAATGATTTTAGTTCTCAAAATTGTTATTACTGAAAATTTCAACTCGATTGAAACTCTGCACTTTTATGAGTAAAATGAGTAACTGGTTCGACATTGATAGAAAACTTTACAAATAATATTACTGCATTTAAATTTCAAGCGGAATGAAAAATAGATGTAAAATTATGGGCAAAGGATAATGCTGAAAATCTCACTGTTAAAAGTTTATCTTACATGATAGATAAAACTCCACCTCAATTAGGTGAAATGAAATTTTCAGAAAATTCTCCATATATTTCAGTTGAAGATAGAGATGAAAAAAAATATGCTGTAAAAATAAAAGCAGCTATTTCTGAATATTTTGGTTTTAATGAATTTCCAACTTTAGATGACTATATTGATATTCCTGGAATAAAAACAAAGGAAATAACTCAAATGAAAACTATTCGTTATAAAAAAGATAATGTTACTAGTAATGATAATTTAACCATTACACTTCCAACTCTAACAGATTCTTGAGATAAATTAGTATCTGGAAATGTATCTGGTTTACAAAGAGTTGAGTTATTAATGAATAATAAAGTATTAAAAACTTATACAAACTTAAAAAATTGAGCAAATACATTTACTATTCAACCAAAGGTTATATTTAATTTATCAGAAAATTCTGGAGAATATGTTATTTTAAGAACTTATGATAATGCTTCAAATACTGCGGATCATGTATTTTATGCTTATAGAGATGAAACGAAACCATTGGTAAAAGATACTGATGGTACATTTGAAATGGATTTCAGATTCACTTGAGATAATTATAATATTGTTTCTCAAGGTTCTGGGCTTTCTCCTTTTACACTTGCAACTGATAAAGCAACTATTTCATATAATTGGTGAGATAAAAATACTCACATGGCAGATATTATTATGAAAATTGAAAAAGATAAAGATATTGCATCAAAAAATAATTATATCTTAAATGAGGATGAAACAAAAAATCATGATACAACAGAAATAGAACTTACAGATGTAGATTTAGATTTATTTAATCCTGCTTCATGAAAAAATTTTAGAGTATATTCAGTTGAATTTGAAACTCCAGGAATTGCTTGAAATCAAATTTGTGATACGGTGGGGAACTGTATAGATTGAGTAAAGATTTTATCACAAATTAGAACTATTGCTGGTGATATTTCGCCAGAAACTTCTACACTTCTAGTGAAAACTCCAAATGAAGCATTTGCCGATAACGATTCTAAATATAGTTTTTCTCTAAATCTAAAAGATAAATATTGAAATTCGATTAGAGAGGTATTAAACGAATCAGAAAATGTCAAAACAAACCTATACACATTTAATTTTAAAAATGGTTTAACTCAAAAACTCGCTGATAATTTTAATCAATCAAAAATTGATAATCCAGTATCTATTCAATCAAATTGAGTTAATGAGATTGAAGATAATGAAATTAATGCAAATACTCCAAAAGTTACATTTAAAGAAAAATCTATTTCAAGTAACGGTATAATAGATTTTGATATTTTATCTTTTGTTCCGACGCATGGAGCATATCCATTCCTAAAAGATGATGCAATCTTTGCTTTTAAAGAAACTCAATGATCTTTAACATATAATTCTGATCTTACATACGATTTTGATAAACAAAGTGCTAAATCAACTTCTGATTATAGCTTAGCATATGGAAATACTTCAACTATAGAAATCACTGCAAATTTAGAAGAAAAAGCAAATGATAAATATAATATGTTTATTCCAGCGACTTATTGAAAAGTAACAAATAAGTTTTGAAATACAGTTGCAAATAATTATCAAGAATCATTTTTCAAAGATATAAAAGATGATAAAAAACTTCAATTAGAATTTGCTTCTCCAGTACTCTACCATGCAGAAAATTTTAATATTCTCAGAGATGGGATTGATTCAAATCATAATAAAGTAGTAGAAGAATACAGTGAAAAAATAAATTCTATCAAATATAGAGATAAGTATTTTGATATTGATAACCAAAATATAGAATCTCCTAAAGTAGATTTTTATGTAAACTGATGAGATAGAAATGAAATGTCTAATAATCAACTTTTCAATAATTCTGGAAAATATAGTGCAAAATATGAAGCAAAAGAATGACAGGACTTCAGTAAATGGTGATATGTATCATATCTAATATATAATATTGGATCAAAAGAAATAATGCTTCCAGCTATTTCAAGATGAATTAAACCAGATAGTTCAAATAGACTTCAATCATCTGCTTATTTTCCAAGCAATGTTACAGAAGATGAAGATGCAGGAACTAGTTTCCTTACAAATGACTTAGCTATTGATGGGCTTGTAAATAATATAGATGGATGAGCTACAAGTGATGTTGATACACAACTTGGTCTCGTTTCTCTTGATTTAGAAAGACCATACACAAGAGCTTGATTACTCGAAAATGTAAAAAAGAAAATATTTGAAATAAATAATAGACAAGATAGGTGGTGTACAATAAATTCAATAGATGTGAATTATGAAAATACTGATGAATGTACATTTACTGTTGAATGAGAAAAAATAACATTTATAGAATGAAATGTAAAAATACTTTGAGGAACACTAAATTCTAAAAGATCAATTATAGTCAGAGGTGGTTCAATTGAAATTATTTGAAATATTTCTACGAAAGATAGTAATGGCCAATTATTTCTAGCATCAATTTCAAATGATTGATTAGAAAATATCACATTGGGAAATGATGAAGAGATAAGAGATTCTAATAAAAAAGGTTGGATTTCAATTGATCAAAAAGTTACTAATGTAGATGCATTTATACTTGCTCAATGACCACTTGTTTCAAGTAATTTCGAAAAAATTGTAACAAATTATAGTAGAGATGATCAACTACTCAATCAATTACATATTTACGGTTCAGTATTTAGTTTAAATACAATTGGTGGGTCAAAAGCATGAAAATGTCCATATATAGAACAATGAGATTGTGAAGCTTGATCAGATGAATCAAAAGTATATGATTTATCTTTCTTAAGAAGATATACACTCATAGATTGAGCAACCGTAGGTTATGATGATTCTAAAATTCCATATAATCCTGATTTTAATTCAGATTGATTTTGATGAGTTTTAGGTTCATGAGGTTGTGAATATTTTAAAGATCCAGTTGCAAGTGCTGATTCAGCTGTAGGTTGTAATGAAGATTTAAGAATTCCAGAAAAACCAAATCATTGGACTGCTCCAGTGATAATCCAAAGAGATCAAACATGGTCTATGAATCCTACATATTTTTCAAAAGAAGATTAATTTCTTCTTTTGAAAAATAAAATATTTATTTAAAAATTTTTATTATGTGAAAACAAAAAATATATAAATCTCTTTTTTCAATATTGCTTACGGGTATATGTGTAACAGCTGTTACATATGCAGCAAGTGTAAGTTATATTAAAGATGGGGAAGTACTTACTGAAGCATATATGACAAGCCTTGTATCAGCACTTAATGGGAAAGCTAATCTAAGTGAAGTTTATACAAAAGCTCAAGTAGATGCAAAAATTCCTAACTGTCCAGACGGACAATTTATAACAGCTAATTGAACAAGTTTTAGTTGTGTTGGAGCAGTTGTAACTCCACCACCTCCAGCAAATAAAATAAATGGTTCTTGTGGAAATTCTCAAAACCAATCTTTCACTTCAAGACCAACATCTGGATTATGTAATTCAGGAAGTTTAGTTTGGGCTGATAATACTGGCACAGATGGTACATATAATTGGCAATGTTTAGGAAAAGATGGAGGTGGAAATGCATCTTGTTCTGCTCCTAAATTTACATGTTCTCCAAAAACATTTAATATCTATTCATTTGGTGCACAAAAAGAATATAGTCTTACATATTGAAATTTATGAGATAATAAATCTTCTAGTGGCCACGAATATGGTTGTGAATATTATCCAAGTCGTTTTGAAGCATCAAGACCATGATCACAAGAAATAAATTATACGTTTACTTGTACATCATCAGGTTGGATTAAAGAAGAATTAAAATGACCTTGTACGGATGCTATGTATAGATAATAAATATTAAAATAAAAATATGAAAAAAACAATTTTAAAAACTCTGTTTTCCACATTACTTACATGAGTAATTGTTACTGGAACTGTATTTGCTTTTACTAATACTGTTCCATATAAACAAGATAATCAAGTAGTGTCAGCTGCAGAATGGAATACTATTAAAACAACTATTGATAATTTAAAAAATAGTGTAAATTTAAGTAATTATTTTACGAAAGCAGAATCAACAAATAAATTTATTGATGCTGGAGATCTCACAGCCTGTAAAACTTGAGAAGTCTCTAAAATGACAGCTACTGGTTTTATTTGTGTAGCAGATCAAAAATGAAGTTCAATGCCAAATCTACCATCATGTACAAGCAGTCAGTATCTTACAACTCAAAATGGAAATTTTGTTTGTAAAACACTTCCAGCTGGATCATGAGGATCATCGCTCACAGCATGTCCTCCACATAAAGTTCATGTGCATGATGATTCTTGAAATTCAGATGAATATTTATCATATGTTAGATGTATCCCAAGAAATGGTAAAGTAACTATTCAACTCCCTCATATTTTAGATGATTATTGAGATGATGAAAGAGATGAATGGTATATGAAAAATGATATCAATTTAGCGAAAACAGTATGTAAACAATTTGGTTTAGTTTATGAAAATCATACTTCTCAAAATTATAATGCAAGTAAACATATTAAAATTAAAAATGATCGTTTTATACCATATGCTCAGGATTGAGGTAATTTATCAACTATTTTATCAAACGTTACATGTGCTGTAGGTACAGTCGATACAAGAACTAAATTTTTCTGATGAACTACTTCTGGAGGTTCTGGTTGAGGTTGAAGAGGAGGTAATCCAACTCCAAAATATGATATGAAATAAAAAAAATCCCAAAAGGGATTTTTTTTATTTCAAAATTTTATCTGTTTGGGTCAGTTGTAACTACTTGTTCTTCGTAATAACTTGCAACAACTTGAATTCAAACATGCTCAGTACCAGCAAAGAAAAGTCATTGTCCAACAGCAGCATTAAGTAAAATATATTTTTCTTGTTCTGTAAGTTTAAATACATTTTGTAATACATCAATCGATGCACTTGATTGTTTAAGCAATAATTGCATAGAAGAATTCGTTACTATCGGCTTCCCATAAGGACTTGAAACAAAATCTTCAACATCTTGAGTGATTGTAGTAATTCATAAATTATATTTTCTCGCTCTTTTTACAAGTCAGTATAAGAATTTAGCTGAATCATCATGTTGCATAATATTCCAAGCTTCATCAACCACTAATAACCTTTTTTTATTACTTGATTTTACTTTATTCCACATGTAATTTAAAATTACATACATTGCAATCGGTCTCAACATATCATCTAAATCTCTCACAGAAAAAACTTGTAATCATTCTTTGAGATCAATATTTGTGTGTTGAGAAAAAATTCCTGAAAATATTCACGTCGTAAATTTTTGAATACGCGTCACAAGCGATTTTGCTCCATCCATAGTATCTAAAACATCTTCTAAGTCACTCATTATTGGTATTTGTTTTCCTAATATTGAATCATCATCAAATGTAATACCTTTAAGACTATAAGCAGTAATAATAGCTTTTTCCATAATAGCTTCTTCTTCCGCTGTCATTTTTCCAAGCATTAAATTCATCAAACCGAGTAAATTTATTACTCATGTTCTAAGTAAATCTCAAGGTTTTTCGTTTTGATCTTTTAATGCCAGTGGGAGATCAAAAGGATTAATTCTTTGATTTGAATTTAAACTTACATCTAAATAACTTCCTCATACTTGATTAATTAAAGCTTGATATTCATTTTCTGGATCGATAACAATCACGTCAGTTCACATCATAAGCGTTCTAAGAATTTCGAGTTTTACAGCAAATGATTTCCCTGAACCTGATTTGGCAAATACACACATATTTGCATTTTCAGATTTAAATCTATCAAATAAAATCAATGAATTATTATGTGTATTTATTCAATATAATATCCCATCATCATGACTTAAAGTACTTGAAGAAAATGGAAAAGTAGTAGAAACTCAACCTGTTGACATATTTCTATACACGCCTAATTCGTCTCTACAAAATGGTCCTGTTGTGATAAATCCTTGTTCAGCTCTGAGAAAACTTTGTTTTTGTAATACATTTCTTCCTCATAGAATAGTTTCTATATCTCTTCAAATTTTATTTAATTTTTCATCACTTTCAGCATAAATAGTTATATACAATGAAAGGTGAAAATATTTTTCTTCTCAACGTGTTAATTTATGTCTAAGTTCTTCTACATCTTGAATTTGTGCTTCGATTGCAGGATCATTTACTAAACCTTTTTCAGCATTAATCGATCTTTCTGAATGTAATTGAGTCAGTCTTTTTTTCAGAAATTTTTGTATTTCACCTGAATCACTCGGATATATATATAAGCTCATATCAAATTTCACATCCCAATTAATAATAGGAGAAAGCCAGTTTCATTCTAAAAATGTTGGATAAGCAAAAACAAAAAAAGTACGAGCCAGTGTATCATTGACTTGTATTTTATTTGGCCAAATTTTCATATATGCTGGAGAAATAGCATCTTTTACGTATGCAAGAGCTTCATTATATTCTTTTTGTGTTTCTAATAATTGTTTTTCTTCATTTTTATCAACTGTTGTTTTTTTTGTTTTTGAAATTGTTTTTTTCTCTGCATGTTTCACTATATAATGGCTCACATCTCATGAAATTTTTTTATCTACCAGTATTTTTAATTTTTCTTGATTTGACACGTATCTACAAATAATGGAATAATTTTATGTATTTTACTTCAACAAGTACCATTGTAAAGAGAAATTCTTTTTTTGTACTGTACTATTTTTAATTATTTGTTGTAAATAAAAAAAACGATAGTTATATATCGTTTTTTTTACCATTTCCGTTCTGTTAAAAATTGATCCGGTATTTCTGCGTCAAAATCATGAGCTATATCAAATTCTTCCCCTTTATAGTGAACCGTAGCGAGAGTTACATCATCAAATTGAGCATGTTTATATCACATAAATTTAGATAATTCTATCGTAATATTATTAAATACACTACGAGAAGATTTATAGTTTTTATTTGCAAGATTCGGTGCTTTTTCAATTGCTTCGACTAATCTATCTTCTCCAAACATTTGTTCGTTCCCATTTTTTGCTGGTTGATTTATTGCTTCTGTAATACCATCAGAATATAAAACTATTATATCATTTTCTTCGAATTGGATTTCTTTTTCTTTGAGTAATTTTGAACAATCTTTAATCATTCCAAGTGCTACTCAACCAGATTTAATTCTATAACATTTTTTTTGTTTATGTTTATAAATCATTAAATATTCATGTCAGGCACCCGTCATAAATAATCTTTTTTCTTTTTCATCCCAACGGACCATTAGTAAACTCATGAGTAAATTTGCCTTTACTCTTGGCTTTAATATTTCATTTGTTTTGGCTAATATTGTATGTCAGTGTTTAAATACTTTTGCAAAACCACTAATGAGCGCGTTTACCATAATCATGATAAATCCAGCTCAAACCCCATGACCGGTTGCATCTCAAACATAAATATAATAATTATCTTCCACTTGAATAATATCAAATGAATCTCATCCAATTTCTCAAGCTGGTTTTGATTGCATGATTATATCTAAAGAGGGAACTTTTGTTAATTTTTTTGTTAACATTTTTCCTTGAATTTCTTTTCAAAGATCTACTTCAGATCTAATTTCTTTTCCGTGTAAAAATTCAGATTTGATGTTTTTCAGAGTATTGAGTGTTTTTCAGAAAAATTTTAATACAAAATTTAAATTTGGATTCCATGATTTTTTAAACTGGATATCATTATTTTTAAATTCTCATAAATAAAACTTTTTTATAGTTGTTTCAAGTGTTTTTATAGGTTCATAAAAAAACTTGTTAATAGCAGCCATTAACACTAAAAATTCTATAACTACAATTGTAGCTAAAATCATATACATAGTTGTTGTATTTACTTTGAGAATATCTTCTCAAAACAAGAAAAATAGGAGTATATTTCCTATTAATACTAATATAACTATTGTCTGAAAGAGGGTATAAAATGGATTCATAATTACGATATTTATAATTTTAGAATGTATCTTTTATATAAAATACCATAGTTTTAAAATTAATGCAAAAGATATGATTTATTTTCATGTTTTTAACACAATAAAATAACTTAGTTTGAATTTAGTCTTTTGCTCAATATAATCTTATATATAGTAAAAGTTTTTCAAAAGACGTTTTGCTTATTTTAAAGGAAAAGAACTGTATACAAAAATAGAACATATAATTTAATTAAGATTTAAAATAATGTGAGTTTCTAATGTAATTACCACCATAGATATCTGAAGTTCAAAAATTAGAACGGTTATCGGATATTTTGATAATGAATCGCAAGAAGATTTCCATATATTAGGAGTAGGTATTTCTGATTCAAATGCAATCAGAAAAGGGAATATACTTGATATGGAAGAATTTAAAAATAATTTAGACAAATCTCTTGAAGAAGCTGAAAAAATGTCGGGAGAAGAAGTAGCATGAGCGTTTATATCATTTAATTCTTCATCATTTGAAGTTATTAAAAATAAATGAGTGATTGCAGTATCTGGATGAGAAATATCAGAAGATGATATTGATAGAGCTCTAGATATGGCGAAAAATTGAGTAGATTTACCAAATAGAGAAATATTAAAAGTTATTCCAGAAAATTTTATTGTAGATTTAGAACATTGAGTAAAAAACCCAATTGGAATGAATGCAAGAAAATTAGAAGTTGAAGCAAATATTTTTTCAATGAATTTAAATATTCTCAATAATATTAAAAAAGCTGTAAGTGATATTGGTATAGAAATCTTTGATATCTATCCAAATCTACTTTCTGCACCAGAAGCAATTTTATCAAAAAGACAAAAAGAACTTTGAGTTGTTTGTGTCGATATATGAGCTGCTACAACAGGTATAACTGTTTATGAAGAAGGAAGTTTAAAGTATTCAGGTGTTATCCCAATGTGAGGTGATAATGTTACCAATGATATTGCCTTAGGTTTAAGAACTTCTACAAGTGTTGCTGAAAAATTAAAATTAGAATATGCAGAGCTTGATTTAGAAAATAAAGATGGCTTTTCAGATAGAAAAATAGATTTATCAAGTCTTGGTATCTGAGAAGAATGAGAACTTTCTATTGAATATTTATCAAAAATTGTTACGGCTCGCTATGATGAAATATTTGAATATATTCGTCATGATCTCAAAAAGATTTGAAGAGATTGAATGTTACCTGAATGAGCTGTTTGTGTATGAGGTGGGACAAAAATAAAAGGTTTTGTAGAATTTGGTAAAAAATCTATCAAACTTCCAGTATTTATTGGGCTTCCTGCATCAACTGATGATTTTGCGGACGCTTCAATATCAGATCCAGTATTTGCTAGTGTGATTGGAACTATGATCTTATCAAACAAATATTCGAATCCAGGAAAAATGTTTTCATTTAACATTGGTGGATTTTTTTCATCAATTGTGGAAATATTTAAAAAACTGTTACCATAAAAAAATAAAAAATTACATCATTACTTAATAATATCATGTCTATGAGAGAAGATAAACTAAGAAACTTATTATCGGGTTCTGGATCAAACCAAGAATCTAAAGGTCCTGAAGAAGTACATATTGGTCACTCAATTTCACCAGTTGCAAAAATAAAAGTTGTATGAGTAGGTGGGGGATGAAATAATGCCGTAAATAGAATGATCGAAGGTGGTCTTGCTGGAGTTGAATTTATTTCAATAAATACTGATGCTCAAGCACTATTTAGTTCACTTGCACCAACAAAATTAAACATTGGTAAAATTATTACTGGTGGTTTAGGTGCTGGATCTGATCCAGAAACTGGAAAAAAAGCTGCTGAAGAATCAAGAGAAGAATTAAAAACAGCTTTAGAATGAGCAGACATGGTATTTGTTACTTGTGGTCTTGGATGAGGTACTGGTACAGGTGCTGCTCCAATTGTTGCTGAAGTTGCAAAAGAATTAGGAGCATTAACTGTTGGTGTTGTTACAAAACCATTTTCATTTGAAGGTCAAAATAGACTCGGAAAAGCAATTGATGGATATGAAGATTTAAAAGAAAAAGTTGATACACTTATCACAATTCCTAATGATAAAATTTTATCTATTATTGATAAAAAAACTCCTCTACTTGATGCGTTTTCAATTGTTGATGAAGTATTAAATCAAGGTGTTCAAGGTATTTCAGATCTTATTACTCAACCTGGTATGATTAATGTCGATTTTGCCGATGTAAGATCAGTTATGAGAAATGCAGGTTCTGCACTTATGGGTATTGGATATGGTTCTGGTGAAAATAGAGCAGTAGAAGCTGCAAGAGCTGCTATTGACTCTCCATTATTAGAACTATCTATTGCTGGTGCAAAAGGTCTGTTATTTAATATCACAGGTGGTACAGATCTATCAATGTTTGAAGTTGATGAAGCTGCAAAAATAATTACTGAATCAGTTGATACTGATGCAAATATTATCTTTGGTGCTACTATTAATGAAGATTACAACGGTGAATTAAAAATTACTGTTTGTGCTACTGGTTTTGATGAAGTATCAAATGCAACATTTCAAGATACAAAAAGACATCAAGAATCTCCAACAATGAATCCATTTGGGAGAAGAGCTGTAAATGACTCAAGAGTTATTCCTTCTGCTCAACAAAATCAAACTCCAACAAATAATTCAAATAATAATTCAGGTGACGATTTAGATGTACCTGCATTCTTAAGAAAAAAAATGTAATTTCTAAATCTATATAAAAAATCTTGGGGGAATTTTCCCAGGATTTTTTATATTTTAATGATTATAAAATATTTACTTGCAATAATTTTATTTTCTTATAAAATTGGATTGTAAACGTTTGAGAAAGCGAGGATTTGTGAGAGCAAATTCTCGTTTTGTTTTAAAAAATAAAAAATAAAAATATGTTAGATCTAAAACAAATTAAACAAGCTGTAGACTTAATTTCAGCTGAGAAAAAAATCCCAAAAGAAAAATTAATCGAAATTATTGAAGCTGCTATTAAAACAGCATATAAAAAAGATTTCGGAGCAAAAGATGAAGAAGTAATTGTAAAACTAGATTTCGAAACAAATGAAATCGAAATTTCTATCGAAAAAACTTTAGTAAAAGAAGTTACAAACTCTGCTCTTGAAATTTCATTTGAAGAACTTGGTGAAGATGCTGAAGGATTTGAAGAAGGTGACACAATTGAACTTGATGTAACTGATGAAGTTATGAGTGAAGACGCTGCTGATTCATTTGGGAGAATTGCTTCTCAAGCTGCCAGACAAGTTATTATTCAAAAAATTGGTGATAGTGAAAAAGAAAAAATTTATGAATTATTTGAGGGGAAAGAAGGTCAAGTAATCAATATGAAAATTGATATGGTTGAAAGTGGGAAAGTTTTATTTGAATATCAAGGATACCAAGTAGTTTTACCAAAATCTGAACAAGTTTCAAGAGATGAATATGTTGCTGGTGGAAGATTTTTTATCTATGTTGCTGAAGTATCAAAAAATGAAACTGGAGCACCAAGAGTAGTGTTATCAAGAAAAAGAGCCGAAGCTATTCCTGCAATTTTTGCAGAATTTGTTCCTGAAATTGGAGAGGGAATTATTACTATTGATAAAGTAGTAAGACAGGCTGGAATCAAAACAAAAATGCTAGTTTCTTCTACATTTGAAGAAATTGATGCCGTTGGAACTCTTATTGGTCAAAAATGAATGAGAGTAAAATCTGTAATGGAAGAAATCTGAGGAGAAAAAATAGATATTATTCCTAATTCTGGAGATATGGCTGAAGTGATTAAAAAATCTCTCTCTCCTGCTGAAGTTATCAAAGTAGAAGTTGACGATCAAGAAGAATCGGCAGTAGCATATATTTTATGAAGTGAAAGAGCAAAAGCTGTAGGGAAAAATGGTTTAAATGTTCATTTAGCTTCAAATTTAACTGGATATAAAATCTCAATTGAAAATATTGAAGAGTAAAAAAATAAAAAAACTGAAAAATTATTTTCAGTTTTTTATTTTTGATTTATAATACAACAGAAATTTAGATTTTAATGAAAAAATATGAAAGTATTATTTTTAGAAAATGTTTTACATGTAGCAAAAAAATGAGAAATTAAAGAAGTAAAACCAGGGTATGCTATGAACATGTTATTCCCCAAAAATTATGCAGTAGAACTAACTCCAGAAATTGAAAAAAAATTCAAAGATAAAATAAAAAAAGATGATGCACATAGAAGAGAACTCTTAGAAAATAGACATAATTTATCAGAAATACTCAATGGACAAAAATTTGATTTTACTCTAAAAACTGGAACAAATAATAAAGTATATGGTGCAATTTGAGAAAAAGATATTATCCAAGCAGTGAAAAGAAAATGTAAAATTGAGTTAACAAAAAAACATATTTTATTTAATTCAGGTCATATTAAAACTCTGGGCGAACACAATGTTCATATCAAATTGTGAAAAGATGCTCAAGCAAAAATTATTGTTAGTATTAAACCAGAATAATCATGCATTTAGCTATAGATTTATGAGATAAAAGATGTGGAATAGCTACAGAAATTGCAGGAATAGCATTTCCTAAAGAAACTATTTTACGACCAAAACTCATGCAAACTCTCAAAAAATATATTCAAAACAATAATATTACTACCATAGTTGTAGGATTGCCATACGACTTATATGGAAAAAATACAAAACAATTAGATAAAACTAAAAAATTTATAGATAAACTCAAGATTGATTTTCCAGATATTTTAGTAGAATGATGTGATGAAAGATATACCAGTTTTGAAGCAGATCAAATTTGACTACAATTATGAGAAAAAGAAAAAAGAGATGATGTAGCTGCCGCTCTTATATTAGAAACATATTTAGAACAAAAAAAATAGATTTCAAATGAAATCTATTTTTTTTCTTTTATAATACGGTATTGATTAAATATCAAATATATACTAGGTAGGCTCAAATTAAAATTGCACCTTCTTTTCTTTCTAACATATTTTTTGCAAATGTAAAAGCAAATAAGAATACTAATAAACTTGCTAAAATATTTACTCATAAATCAATATTTATTCCATCATATCCTGGAAGAGGAGAGATAAAACCAGTTGCTCCTAAAATCCATAATGTATTAAATATATTTGACCCAACTACTGAACCTACAGCTATATCAGTTTGTTTTTTCAAAGCGGCTACGACTCAAACAGCTAATTCTGGAAGGGAGGTCCCAATAGCAACAATGGTTACTCCTATAAATGCTTCTGGTAATCAAAATTGTGTTGCTATAGAAACAGCGCTATCAACAATCATTTTTCATCCTCAAATTAAACCTACAAAACCAAGAAGAATATATATAATTGATTTCCAGTTTGGTAACAAAATAATTTCTTCTTGTGGTTGATTTTCTTCAACATTTTTTGAAATTTTAAATGTATAGACTAAAAATCATACAAAAAATATTGCTAAAATACCTGCATCAAATCTAGAGATAGTTCCATCTAATAGAATTCCCATGAGTAAAAATGCTACAAATATTAAAAAAGGAATTTCTTTTTTAATAGTAGATTGGGGAAATGCAACAGGTGAGATTAAAGCAGTTACTCATAAAATAAGTAAAATATTTGAAATATTACTTCATACAATATTTGAAACCGCAAGAGCTGTATTTCATCCAACAGCAGATATCAGATTTATCACTAATTCTGGAGCACTTGAACCAAAAGCAACTATTGTTAATCAAATAACTAGAGCAGATATTCCAAACTTTTTTGCAATACTACTGGCTCATTCTACAAGTAAATCCGATCATTTTATTAAGAAAATAAATCAAAATACTAAAATTATATAATCCATATATCATTTTATTTTATATAAATAATTGGCTTTATTATAAGCATTTTATATATATTACAAGAAATTAGTTGTTAAAATTTTTGACACGAAATCAAAAGTATGATGTAATAAGTATGTAATCTTAATTAGATAATTTTATTAATATGAAATTCTTAAAAGTTTTGTCTGTTGTTGGCCTTTTATTTTTTGTTACTAATACAGCACATTCTGCTAATATTGATACGGTAAACGTATTAAACTCTCATGAGCTTGATGTTGCATTTTCAGACGATGTAATTTTTTGAGATGAAACTCAAGGAGATGTAAAAGTTTTAAAAGATATTATTGTATCATTTGCTACTAGAGATGCAAGTGACCATTATAAAGTGGTTTTAACTCTCGAAGAAGACTTAGATATTTTAACAAATTATAATCTGTTAAGTATCTATGGAGCTGATGGTAATATTGATTTCAAAACAACAAAATACTTAAATGAAGTGGAAGTAAAAAATACTTTTACTCCAGAAAATCAAGGTATCACAAAAATTATGACACTCGATGAAAGAACTCTGGAAGTATATTTTAAATATCCTGTAGAAGATACAGATTTTGAATTTAAATTATTTTCTGAAAATTTTGTAGATAAAATTGAAAAAAATACTGATAATTGATTAAAACTTCACATTGAAAAATCGATAGAAGAAAATTCTCAGTATATGTTGATGGTTTTAAATCTCAAAGATAAAATGGGTGCAAATATTTCATTAGCTGAAGATTTATACAATTTCCAAACGCTTGATTCTATTGAAAAAGTAAAAGAAGATGCTCCTATTATTGATGATAATGGTGAAGAAGTTCAAGAAATTGAAGCAGTTGCTTTAAATGCAGCTGAAACACCAGATACTGGTGCTGAAACATGGGTTCTTGTTGCACTCACTCTGATGGTAAATGCTGGATTATTTATAAGAAAAAAAATGAAAACTGCATAATTGTTGTAAAAAACTCTCTAATATTTTTAGGGAGTTTTTTTGAATTTTATAAATAATTATGGTACAATTATTGAGTATTATTAAACTAAAAAATATGAACGAAACAATAGTCCAAGAAAATATACTTAAAGACCAATTATTACAAGTGATGATTGATAATGAATGATCAGATATGTATATTACCGTTGGAACATATCCAGCTATAAAAATCTGATGAGAAATAGTAAAAATAGATGATTGAGTTGAAAAATTTACTCCTGAAATGTCTCAAGATTTTGCTCTCTCTATTATTACAAAAGATGAGCTTGCAGTACTTGAGAAAACAAAAAATTATGATTTTTCCTTTTCATATAGTGGAAGAAGATTCAGAGTAAATATTTCATACCAATTATGAAATATGATGACTGTTATGAGATTATTAAGTTGAAATATCCCAGATATTGATAACCTCGGGTTAAGTGATATTTATAAAAATGTAACCAAACTTGGACAAGGTTTAGTTTTAGTAACTGGACCAACGGGTTCTTGAAAAACAACTACTTTAGCTGCTATGATCGATCATATAAATCAAACTCAAAATAAACATATTATCACGATTGAAGACCCGATTGAATATGTTCATTCTCATAAAAAATCTATTATTGAACATAAAGAAATAGGAAGAGATGTCCCAAATTATGAAACGGCACTTATGGGGGCTATGAGACAAAATCCTCAAGTAATATTATTTGGAGAAATGAGAACAAGATGAGAAATGGAATCTGCTCTTCGCCTCGCTGAAACTGGTCATTTAGTTTTCTCTACACTTCATACTCGTAGTGCTCACCAAACTATCACAAGAATTTTAGATAGTTTCCCAGCAGGTGATAAAGAACAAATCAGACTTCAACTTGCCGATTCTCTCGTGGCTGTATTTTCACAAAGATTACTTGTAACCAGTGATGGAACAGGAGTAAAAATGGCAAAAGAAATACTGTTTAAAAACCAAGCTATTGCAAACTTGATTCGTGAAAATGATATGCACCAAATCCCCTCAGCTATTCAAACTGGAAGCAGGGAAGGAATGCAATTACTTGAACAAGATATCATAGATTATATAAAAGCTTGAGTGATTTCTCTAGAAGAATGACTCAAATATGCAAATAATCCAAAATATATAAAAGAAAGTTTATAAAAAATAAAAGTTCAGAAAAAATATTTTTTCTGAACTTTTATTTTTTATAATTTTTTTCACATAAAAAAAAGAATTTCCTAAGAAATTCTTTTTTGAATACTAACTTTCAGTATATAAATCACCTGTAGGCATAGCTTCTTCATCAGCTAAACCTCCAGTATGACTAGAACCACTTTGAGAGATTAATGAAGCAACATCTCCTGAAACACTATCATCAACTTGAATATAGTTCCCAGCGATATATGCTTGAGCTGTACCAGCAGAATTTTTTGTTTGTCCTGCTACATTATATCCAGCAAATGAACCTGAAGATACATATGCAACTAAGTAGTCATTTCCATCTGAATCAACAAAATCATCTCCATTTTGTTTAATAGTTGGAAAATCAATTGTACCAACTGAGTAAAAATCATCACTATTACCTGCTATAGTAATAGTTCCAGTATTAGCTTCTCATTGAACTTCATGAGAATCTAATGGACTATTAACTAATTGTTTAATTGTGAAATCACCTTTTGCAGAACCAGCTTCGATTGCTGAAACTAAACTTCTAGTATCAGAAGCAACTTTAGAGTTTTTAGCATCTTGAGAATATCCTGTTAAAGAGATAAACGCAACAGTTGCTAATACAGCAAGAATAGTGATAACTACGATAAGTTCCACAAGTGTAAATGCTTTTTTTGTACTTTTCATAAATATATAGATTAGAAAATAAATACAAAAATAAATTTTATAATTATGTCTTGTTTTTGTTAAGACCCAGTTAGTTTACTGCATTTTAACAAGAAATGCAAAAAAAAATCTATTTTATTATAGACAAAAAAATAAAAATGATTTTAGTTTATAGACATTGGCAATAATAAGCAATTGTCAATGAGTTTTTAACACTCATAAAAAAACAACTGTGTATTACAGTTGTTTTGCTACTTCACCCATAGCGAAGAATGGCATCATGATTCATACTACAATTGTACCTACTAATGCACCTACAATTACAATAATAACTGGTTCCATCATACTCGACATATTTCCAATATATCTTTTGAGTTCACCATTATAGTTGTATCATATTTTTTTAAGTGATTCTGAGAGTGTACCAGTTTCTTCACCAGTACTTACTACATAGGCAAATTCTTCTGGGAATAGATCATTCATATATACACTTGCTTCATAGTCTAAATTTAAACCAAGAGATTTTGAAATAGTCAGTCATATTTCTACTTCATTTTTAATCCTAATAAGTTCTTTTTTATAACAAAGATTTGGTACTACTTGACTCGATGTTTTAAGAGATTCTAATAAAAGTACTCCTGAATCTAATAAAATTGTAAATGATTTAATAAAATATACGATATTTGATTGGCAAACAACATATCAAAATATTGGCATTTTTGTAAACATTTTTGCAATAAACATTCTTCAAAGATATGTTGCATTTACTCATTTTACAAAAATAATAAATCAAAATACATAGGCTATTAATAAGAAATAATCATTTCTAAAAAAATTAGACACATCTACAATAAATTGTGTTAAAGCAGGGAGATCTGCACCAGCTTTGGTAAAACTATCAGTAATTCTTGGTACAATAAATACCATCATAAAAATAACCATACAGATTGTCAGCCCTAATAGAATCATTGGATACATCATAGCACCTTTTACTTTCCCTTTCAATTCAATGCTTTCTAATAAATTAGAATCTAGTTCTGCTAAAATTTTTCCTAGTTGCCCAGTTTTTTCTCAAACAGAAATAAGAGCAACAGTTAAGGTATCAAAAACTTTTGGATATTGTGTCATTGTTTCAGAAATTCCAATTCAGTGATTAATATTTTCTTTCATTTCAATTACAATCTTTTGTAAATATGGATTTTTAATTTGTTTTGAAAGAATGGTTAATGCTCATTTAATATCGATTCCAGAATTAATAAAAATAGAAAGTTTATTAATCATTTGCCACAATTCTTTTTTTGAGACACTATTAAACAGAGTAATTTCTTGGTTAAAATTACGTTTCTTTTTATTCATGCTATCAGCACGGGATTTTTTTGCTTGTTCTAAAAGCTTGATAAATTTCCCATTATCAAAATTCCCGTATTTGTCATAAAAACTGTTTGAAAACATTGTTGTGTTTATATTAAATATTACCATCTTTAGAGATTATTTCTTCGACTTCATTGATTACTGTTTGATAATCTCATTTTTTATACAATTCATTTAAAACTGCATATTTACTGTTCATTTTTTGATTTTTTTGCTCTACTTTATATTTCATTTCATTATCAATTGCTTTTCTTAAATAATGATTTATTTTTTGATGAATATATCATTGTTTAATATAGCGAATAGCTTCTTGTTTGAGTTTTAAAATCTCTCCTGTATAATAGAGATTTTCTAATATTTTAATAATTCTTTGTGTGTCTTTGTCTTTTTTAATTTTTTCAAGTTCTTTCTCAACCTCTGGAATAGTTTTTCCAGCTAATTTTTTTACTTGTTTTTTACTCAGTCATTCTTTCATTGAAACCTTTTCTAAGAATTCAGAATTTTCGTTTAATATATCTTTGTGAATATTTCTTCTTAAAAGTAATACTGAAACATCATCACTAAAATGTGATCATCATTGAAATAACTGTACATCATTGATTATATATTCATAAATTTTATGAATACTTTTTTCTCATTTTGTAATTTTTTCAAATGATTGTATAAGTCTAGAAATTCAATAAAATTCTCAATTCGAATTTTTATGTTCTAAAAGTCCATCACTGTATGTGAGTAGAATATCATCTGGAGAAATATTAAGGGTTTTAACTTTAATATTATTTTTATTATCAATCAAACGAATCCCAGCAGCAAGTCATCCAGGAATAACTTTTTCAATTTGCTTTGTTTCATGTCTATATATTAAAATTGGCTCATGTCACATTCCCACATATTGAATTTCTTCAGGAGTTTCTTTTTTTGTTTCAAAAAATACTCCTGTAATAAAGTTTCTATTTTTAAGATCTT
The DNA here is from genome assembly GCA_963926055.1 of uncultured Patescibacteria group bacterium. Taxonomy (GTDB): domain Bacteria; phylum Patescibacteriota; class Gracilibacteria; order BD1-5; family UBA6164; genus CAJXJP01. The sequence goes on from CAWUVK010000003.1 coordinate 347,651, forward strand.
GTTTTAATCAATTATTTATTTCAAATGTAAGTTCTTGAAGGGGACTATGTACATATTTATTAAATAATCTTGAGAGTAAAGTTACAATAAATCAAGCTCTAATACCGTGTCCAGTAGCATCTCAAAGGAAAAAAGTATATTTATCTTTTGCTTCATGAATATCAAATGTATCTCCAGAAATTTTATCACTTCAAAGAATTTTTCAATAAATATCGTATCAAAGCATTTTAGGATATGATAATTCTTTTATCAGTCCTTTATGAATACTCGCTAATTTCTTTTCTGCAATATCATGTTTTACTTTTGAATCTTCTTCGATTAATAGATTAATTTCATCTAATAATCTTTTTTTTCTTACTTTTTCTTTTAAGTTTTGATAAAAATTTAAACGTGATTTGAGTAATTGTATAAAATTCATTTTTTTCTCTTCGATTTTTTTCTCTTCCTCAGTTTGAATATTAACACTGCTTCAAATTAATTTCATTGCTTGCATTTTTGCATTATCTTTGAATTTTTTTTCTTCAATATTTCTTTGTTTTTCAATATGTTTTTGAAGTGATTTCTTTTCAGTATTAAAAAATTTTATTACTCTATAGTTATCTTTATTTTCTTCTAAAAATCTTTGAAGCAAATCCAATGCTTCATTACTACGTGAATTTCAAACAAGATTATGAATTTCAGATTTAATATTTTTAAAACGAATTTTAAATTGTTCTCTTTGTTTTTTATCCTTATATTCATCTTCATTTTTGTTGAGTTTTTGTTCAACTTTTGCCAGATGAAGTTCTTTTTGTTTATAATCTCAAATAATTTGTAATCTTTGTCTTTCAGCAAAAACACTATCGTCTTGATTAATTTTATACAATAATTCATCAAATGATTCTTTTTCTTTGAGTTTAATTTCATCTAAAGCATGTCTTGCTTTTTTCCACTCAGAAAGAAGCATAAAAATGTGGATTGCTTCCAATGCATCTTTATAATTTTTAATTTTTGATGAGTCTACTTCTTTTCTTTTTCAGAAACTAAACATATTATATTTTTGTAATTAAATTAATTTTAGTGCTTCTTCGACAGTTGTTTCTCAAATCAATGCTTTGAGTAAACCGTCTTGTACAATAGTAATCATACCATGTTTAATGGCAGCATCTTTCATTTCGTTTGCACTTGATCTCTCTAGAATAAGAGGTTCTAAGTATTCTCCACAAATTAATACTTCATGGATACCTAACCTTCATTTATATCATGTATCTCTACATTTATCACATCCTTTCCCATGATGAAAAACTAAATCTTCTATATTTTCATCAATAATTGGCCCTAAATGTTCTTTGATTTTAATATTTTCTGCCTGAGTTGGATGATATTGTTCTTTACAATGAGGACACATTCTTTTAGATAATCTTTGAGAAATTACCATTTTCATGGCTGATGCAAGTAAAAACGGTTCTACTCCCATATTTATAAGTCTTTGTACAGTACCGGCTGCTGAATTGGTATGGATAGTTGATAATACCAAATGACCAGTGAGCGCAGCTTCTACAGCAAGAGTTGCTGTTTCTTTATCTCTGATTTCCCCAACCATTATAATATCAGGATCTTGTCTTACTAACGATCTTAAACCAGAAGAAAAGTTATATCCAATTGATGGTTGAACTTGTGATTGATTTACATATTCAATATCATATTCGATCGGATCTTCAAGTGTTGAAATATTTAATTCAAGAGGATTGAAATTTTTTAAAATACCAAATAGGGTAGTAGATTTCCCAGAACCAGTTGGACCAGCTACAAGCATGATTCCATATTTACTTGTTAAAGCATCTCTTACTTTTTCTAAATTTACATCAATCAGTCAAAGTGCCTCAATATTTGTAAGGTTATCATCTTGTTTTAATATACGCATAACTACTTTTTCACCATAAGTTGTTGGAAGAGTAGATAGACGGATATCTATATTTTTACTATCATGTTCATAAAAATACACTATTTTCCCATCTTGAGGTTTTTTATTTTCATCAATTTTAATTTTTGATAGTACTTTTAATCTCGTAACAACCGCAGAAATATTATCTCTATGAATTTTATCTAATAGTAAAAAATCCCCATCTTTACGAACTCTTATAAGTAAAAAATGTTCTGTCGGTTCAATATGAATATCTGAACATTCCATATCAATGGCTTGTTTAAAAACATTATCAACATATTCAACAATATCTCAGATTTCTTTTTTTAACTTCAATGTTGCTAGTTCTTGACTATTTGGCATAAGTTTTGTGTTAAAAATAATTTTGTGTTCTTATATATATTATCATTTGTTGAAGGGAATGTTAAATAAAATCCCTTGACGTTTTTATAAATTTTATGGTAATAAAAAAAAGTAGAAAAATTTCTACTTTTTTTAGAGTTCCTCAAACATAAATTCTTCTTCGATCATAAATTCGTCTGATTTTTCATCATTTGGGAAAATATTTATAGTCTCTGGATTATTTTCTTCTTCAATATTTTCAGAATCAGATTTTTCATCTAAATTATTATTTTCTTGTTTTTGATTATTTTTTGAGTTATTTTCTCAATAGTTTTTCATAAGAATATTCATAGAAGAGCTTTCAAATTCAGCATTATCAGGAGTTTGATTTTCTGCTTGTTCTTCAATATTTTCTTCTGGAATAAATTCTTCTGGAGATTGATTTTCTTGAGAATCATTTTCTTGTGAATCTTGATTTTCTTCTAAAAACATAATATTTTGGGTATTTTCTGTTTGTTCTTCAGAGTTATTATTTTTTGTTTCTTGAGAATTATTTTTGAAATAATCACGTATTCTATCTTTTTTAAGCTCTTCGAGTTTTCAATAAATAGCTACATCTAAAAGTTCTTTTGATGCATATTCGTTCCCATCGAATTTATATACAGCATTTCCTTCTTGGTTTACCAAGATTTCAAATCCTAAATTATATCCTCAAAGATTATTTTCTTTTAATTTCCAAGCAATTTCATTTTCAATTTCACCTTGATGTTCTATAACTTCTTGCGTAGTCATTTGTTTTCCAGCAAGAGTGAGAATACTTGCTTTATAATTATCTAAAGAAAGTGATTGTGGATTTGTGTGAAATAAAAATCCAACTCAAATCACCGTTAAACCAATAATAGATGTAATAAATATTTTATTTATTTTTGATAATTTTTTAATATTTGCGAGTTGTTTGATCTTATCAATAGATTCTAAAATATGTCCTTGTTTCTTTTTAAATTCTGATTCATAATTATGAAATACTTCATTTGGATTTGATTTCGAATTTTTATTATCTTGAGCTAATTTTTCTAATAAATAATCTTCTTTGTGTACAATATCACAAGAGCTAAGTGGTTTTTTAAGCTCAGAAATTTTTGCTTTTTTTATTTTTGTTTCATCAATTTTAATTTCTGAATGAATTGAAGGTTCAATTGGTTTTTTTAAAGCAGAAATATGAAGTTTTTTTATTTCTTTTTGAGTATTTTTTTCTTCTTCAGATGTGTTTATTTTTTGTGGTTTTTGAGTAAGAGTATTAATTGATATTTTTTTTGCGGGAGTGTTTTTTATTTCTTTTTTTGGAGTTTCTTTTTCATCTGAATTTTCAGTCATTTTTGATGTCAGAGATTCCATATATAGAGTATGTTCATCTTTTGGTTCTTGAATTTTTTCAGGAACATTTACTATTGGTTTTTCTTTGATTTGAGATTTAATAGATGAAAGATTAATTTTTATTCAAGAAGTTTTTGGAATATCTTGTTGTATTTTGTGTTCATTTATTGTATTTTCTTCCGCAATATTTTGCGTATTTTGTGTCATTGCCGACAAATTTATTTTTTTTGTTTCACTCATCTTTTATTTTTATTTTTGTTTTTATAATATTTTGTATTTGTTTTATCGTACCATTTTACAAAAAATAAATCAAATTATTTCTGTAATATATATTTTTATTCTACCAAGTACAAGTAAAAGTAGCCAATGATCCATCTGGATTTAAAAATTCATATGCACCATTTCCTATAGATTTCCCGGCATCTTTTATCTCTTCACAAGTTCTATAATCAGATTTATGCCAAAAAATAACATTTTCATCTGTTATAATATCATCATAAGCAACTCCTTGAGAGTAAGCACTATCAGGATCTTGTAAACTATATGGAAGATTGTATTCTAAATTATTAAAAATAAATAAATTTTTTCCTGGAGCTGAATCTACGGCAGTGTTTGAATTTGCAGCAACCATAATAGTTGGCAGGCGAGTATAAGAAACAGTTACATAATCTCATTGTAAATAAGCAATTGGGATATCTGAATTCTCGAGAGTTGCAGCTATTTGAAATTCTTGCCTATTATTTGTAACTCAATATGAATATGGAGTTTCAGTATACGGATCAATAGGAAGAGTCCTGAGTTTTTCATTCATACGAACGGTATTATCAAATTTTCATTGTAATGCCACTGTTGATCATGAAAGTGTAATATCAAAATATGATCCAGGATATGGAAGAACTTGACGTTCAGAGTGATATGAACTCAAGGCAGAATCAATTTGTGCAACTGCTGCTATTCTTTGAGCATCTCTTGCATTTGGTATACTGTCGGAAAATGCAGCAAATCACATTGTTGCTAAAATAACTAATATTGTTGCAACGACTATGAGTTCAACCAGAGTAAATGCTTGTTTTGTGTTTTTCATAAAAAATGTATCAAAAAATATACTTATTTTAAGTTTATTATATTTTAGAAAAAAAAGAAAATATTTCGCCTTTACAAATCCTAAATTTATTTTTATTTTATTTTTGGCTTTTAGATTGATTTTTTTTCAAAAAATATTACTATTCTAATAAATATTTATAATGTAATTTCGCAGATAAAATGGTTGAACCAAAAGCGATTTCTGGATTTTGAGAAAATCTTCCAGAACAACAATTAGTAGAAGAAAAATTTAAAGAAATAATTAAAAAAAATTATTCAAATAGTGGTTTTACTCCGCTGGATACTCCAGTAGTAGAAAGACTCGATGCCTTAACTGCAAAATGAGCAGATGATAATGAAATTTATGGTGTCCACAGAATAAACGGTGAATCAGAAGACGCACAACTTGGACTTCGTTTTGATCTCACAGTACCGTTTGCTCGCTACGTTTCACAACATCAAGGAGTATTAGCATTTCCTTTTAAAAGACAGCATATTGCTCGCGTATACAGATGAGAAAGACCACAAAAAGGGAGATATAGAGAATTCTATCAAGCAGATGTTGATATTATTGGAAACGAAACACTTTCTTTATTTGCCGATGTAGAAGTTTTATCAACTATTTATAACTCTTTAAAAGAACTAGATTTTTGAACTTTTGTGATGCATATAAATAATAAAAAATTCTTAGCTGGATATTTAGCATCTTTAGGAATTGAAAAAATTTCTGAAACAATTAGTGTGATTGATAAAAAAGATAAAGTAAAATCAATTATCCCAATGCTCGAAGATTTAGAAACTTCTACAGATCAAATAGAAAATATTTTAGAATTTATAAAAAATGCTGAAACAAAAACTTCAAATGAATTATTAGAACTATATAAAGATATTAATCATGAACTTTTTCAAGAAGGAATTTGAGAATTAAAATATGTGTATTCTCATTTACTTCAATTATGAGTTGATGAAAAATTCATAAAAATAAATCCTGCTATTTCTAGATGATTAAATTATTATACTGGAACTGTCTTTGAAACATTTATCTCTGGTGCTGAAAATATGTGATCGGTAAGTTCGGGTGGAAGATATGAAAATCTTTGTGGAAACTTTACAGATAAACCTTTTCCAGGAGTATGAGGAAGTATAGGACTATCAAGAATAATCGCAGTTTTACAACACCTTAAAAATCCAAGTGTAGAAACATTTCAAAAAACTACGACACAAGTTTTAGTTTTAAATATGGATCAAAATTTATTATTTGATACTCTAGATATAGTTAAATCGCTTCGTGAAAAAAATATTCCAACAGAAATTTATTTACAAGCAGGTGCAAAATTTAAAAAACAATTTAAATATGCTGATAATAAAAATATTCCTTTTGTAGTTATTTTTGGAGAAGATGAAAAAGAAAAATGAATCGTACAAATCAAAAAACTAGAAACAGGAGAACAAAAAGAAGCTAAAATTACTGAAATTGCAGAAGTTATACAATCGTTTTAATTCATTTTTCTCATATATGAACATTAATAAAAAAGCTGAAAGTCTCGCTGGAATCATTATTTGAGTATTTATTTTATCAGTTACTTTAGTTGGAATTGCAAATATAGTTGCTTTTTCTCAAGAAAGTTTATACGAAGTATCTCAAAAAATGAATATTCAATCTCTCAACTCTACTGCAAATAAGTTAAGTGAATATATTAATACCTCAAGTATGAGTGTAGGAGAGGATTTTTATATTTTTAAAAATACTTCTACAAATACCTATGAAATATTTACTGGTTGAGTGAACGAAAATTATCAAAATATAAATAAATATTGAGAATATGTAGCAGATATTTCGACCTATTCAGGAGCCGTTTATTCACGTGTTTTTACTCTAAAATCTCGTAATAATTTTCCAAGTGGAAATATAGATATTATTGATTTTACTCTCAAACCTGTATTAAATAGATAATTATGAAAAAAAATATTATTGCCATGACGCTGGTAGAACTCATAATAGCAATTACCATTAGTAGTATTGTGTTACTTTTTGTTGTAGTATATATTAGTGATGTTTTATGATTGATTTGAGAATCAAGAAAATCAACTTCAAACTTTGTAGAACTTCAAAAAATTTCTCAAACGCTCCAAGATTTAAAATATAAATATCCAGTTGCAAGTATAGACGACTCAACGGGAGAAGAAGTTTTAATTCTCAAAAATATTCAAGATACCGATGGGGTAGTTATTTGAATTATTCAATCTGATACAAAAAATCTTTCTAATGTTTCGGATATTTCTTTATATTCTCAAAAATATTTAGCACGTAGATTTTTACTCTCTACTGAAAGCACTTTTAATTCAAATATAAGTTTTTCAGGTTCAGAATTTTTCCCAAATATTTCAGTAAAAGATGTTGATTTTGAAATATTTAATTTCTCGAGTTGATCTATAATAGAAATGAATTTAGAATTTATGAAAAATTATTCTACTAATAGACTCTGAGAAAATATTTCTGATATGGATGTGCAAAATTTTCAAAATTATAATTTTTCATTTTAAAGCGCTATGTTATTCTCAAAAAAATGATCTATTTTTGTCTATACTTTAGTGCTCATCACACTGAGTGTTTCAATGGCTATGATTGTGGTAACAAATGTAGCAATCTTAAACAATACATTTGATGAAAATCAGTTATCTCAAGATTTAGAAAAATGATTTTTAGCTCAATTAGATTTTATAAAAAACAGATCAGATTATTTTAATACTGACTGAACTTGATTTACTGATAATTTTTGATGCCCAAATAATATTGTCATGAGTGGTTCAACGAATAGAACAACTGGGATAAATACAGAATATTTTTCTTCAGGAGGTCAAATGATTTGTAGAGGTGAATTTAATTCTCAAGATTTAGATTTAATATTTACTAGTGATTATTCTACTTTCCAACGTGCTATTTTAGGGAATTCAGATTCTGTAAACCTCAATGGAGAATATGCAAAAACAGCAGATTCAAATTTTTCTGATGCAGACTCAAGTCTGTTAAGTTTTGATTCGAGTTATTATAATCCAGATGGGATTGATGATAATTTTAATAGTGATGATTCAACAGCGCAAAGTTCTACGGGAAGTGTGTATGCAAGTTGATTTCTAGATAATGATGCGGATGCAAAAATTTATGGAGTTTGAGTGGTTGAAAATAATAATTCTTGGAAAAATATTTTTTGGAATAATACTAAAATTTCAGATTATATAGATAAAAACACAAATAATATTATTTCACAAACTCCTAATATATGAACATCTTCTTGAGTATTGTTTTTAGAAACTCAACTCCAAACAGAATTTAGAATCACAGAATTTAGAAAATCTGATTTTGACCAATATGGAGAATTAGTTCCTATTAATAAAACTCAATTTAGTATTTCTACTGGGAGTGGATTTTTACAAGATAATGGTGCACTTTCTAAAACTATTACTGGAAATGAATTAGTATTTGATTTTATAGAAAAAAATTATGGGATTTTCCTAAAAAATGGGAATACTCAAACTTCAAAATATACATTTTATTTTCAAAATAATGACGAAAAAAAACTTATTATTATTCCTATGGCTGAGCATTTAAATAATGTTTTTGGATATCTAGGATATAAAATAATTATTAACTCATCTGGAAGGTATATTTACAAAATCCAAGAAATGTTTACAAGTAAATAAAAATTACTTTACAAAACTAATTTTCTCTATATCTTAGAGCAAGTTTAACTTTATATTTTTACAATTATCACGTGGACCCCTTACTCATAGGATCGTTTATAATTTTATTTATGCTTTCTGCTTTCTTTTCAGGAACAGAGCTCGCACTTATGTCTTTAGCTTCTCATAAAATTGATGCTCTTGTAAAAGAAGCAAAAGTTTGAGCAGCTTCTCTCAAAAAAATCAAAGAGAATAATGATAGACTTCTTATTACCATTCTTATAGGGAATAATCTCGTAAATACCTATACAGCTGCGCTTGCTACGACTATTGCTCTTAATATGGCAGATTCAATGGGCTATGAAAAATCTGCTGCAATTTGAATATCAACGTGAGTGGTTACATTTTTACTTCTCATGTTTGGTGAAATCATACCAAAAAGTTTTGCAATAAAAAATTCTGTATCAATCGCTCTTTTAGTGGCACCTATTTATAAATTTTTGATGTTTATATTATTTCCAGTAATAATTATTATTGAAGGAATTATAAAAATATTTTCAAAAAAAGAATTTGCAGAACAGATAACAGATGAAGAAATAGAAAGTTTTATTGATCTATGAAAAAATTCGGGAACACTCGAAGATTCAGAACATCAAAAAATTAAAAACGTACTTGAATTTTGAGATATTCTTGTAGAAGAAATCATGACTCCAAGAGTAAATGTAGAAGCTATTAGTAATGAAAAAACTGTAGGGGAAGCAATTGAGTTTTATTTAGCTCATACACATTCTCGTATACCAGTTTATTGCGAAACGATTGATAAAATAAACACATTTTTTACCGTTCGTGATTTAATACAAGAAGATAAAAATAAAAAACTTTCTGAAATTTCTCTCCCAGAAGTAATTAAAATCCCTCTGAATCAACATATTGATACACTCTTAGAACTATTCCAAACGACTCATAAACATATGGCAATTGCTATTGATGAATATGGTGGAGTTGCAGGATTAATCACTCTAGAGGATGTCATAGAAGAAGTTTTTTGAGAAATTAGAGATGAAACTGATAAAGAAATAGATGATATTAAATCGATTGGTCATGACACATTTGTAGTAGAATCTACCGTTTTAGTAGAAGATATTTTAGATGAATTTACACTAGAATTATCTGATTTTACAACTGACTTATCAGAATTTTCAGGTGATACAATGTGATATATGATTACTCACGAACTCGAAAGATTTCCAATCCACGAAGAAGTTATTTCATTTGAATTTGATAAAGTTCATGAAAATAAAAAATGAGTCCTTCAATGTAAAATTTTGAGAATCAAAGATGCAAAAATTTGAAAAATCGAAGTAAAATGTGTGTTTGAAGATAAATGAGATAATTAAAAAAGAAGAAATTTAAAATTTCTTTTTTTTTAATTCCATATTTTTATTATTTGTAAATATAAAAATATTTCAAAAATAACTAAAAATAAGTATTATGAAACTGTTTATTTTTAAACAAAAATACAAAATATGAAAAATAATTTTAAACAAGCGTTCACACTCGTAGAACTTATCGTAGTAATAACTATTTTATCCATTTTGTCAACGGTAGCATTTATCTCGTTTAAATGATATTCAACTGAATCAAGAGATACAAAAAGAAAAATAGATTTAGCAACTATTTCAAAATGATTACAAGTTTATTTACCTACAAATTGAGAACTCCCTGAACCATCAGAAACAAAAACAACTGTGAGTTTTAGCGGAACTACTTTAGTAACTCAATGATATGCTGGAGAAAGTGTATTAAATACTCTCTGATTACAAGAAGCTCAAGATCCAGTTGACGAAACGTTTTATACGTATTCAATCAATGCAAATAATACAAAATTTCAATTAGTTTGATTTCTAGAAAATACTCAAACAGCAAATAATTTTTTAGAAAATAAATTATTTGCAGATAATTCTAATAGAAATATTTACACAATTTGACAAAGTGTTTGAATATTATTTGATGAAACTAATACTCCGATTCAAGAATTATGAAATACAACAGTTGAACTCGAAAATAATGCAACAGTGTATAAAACGGTATTAAATAAACAAAATATTATAACTGAGAGTGGAAGTACGCTCAAAACAAAAGTTTTATGAGCACAAAAAAATCTTTACGGATGGAGAGCATTTGATCCAAATTGCAAAATCAATGATATAAAAATATGAAATCAAGTCTGGGCAGGGTGTAATTCTACACTTGGTGATTGATTTGAACGGGGGGAAGATGGATGAATTTGAAATTGTCTGATTTCAGATACATGAAATGATTCTGAATGTCCTGCTGAAAGTAGTATTATGGCATCAAACGTGAATGCAAGTGAATCATTTACCAAAACAAACGAATATTGAGATAAAGAAGTAGATAATATTTATGGTAAATTTTACGGAATAAGTGAATTTTCAAGTGCTTGTCCAGCAGGTTGGAGTGTTCCTTCTGATTGAGATTTCTTAGAATTGGAGAATGAATTATGATGTACTGATTCTGAAAACAGTTGACAAAGGTGTGATTGACTTGGTTGGAAAAATAATATTTCAAAAAATAAAGATAATAATGTAGTGAAAGCTCTACAACTTTCACTATCATGATGGAAAAATCCATCGGGTTCTTATGCTGCTAGGTGATGATTATGAATATACGCATCAACAACCTCTATAGAATCATGAAAAATAACAATAAGATCATTTTTCAACAATGTATCAACAATAAATAATTTTAATTTACCTGATAATTCAAAATATTCAGTTCGTTGTATAAAAAATTAAAAAAAGAAGAAATAAAAATTATTTCTTCTTTTTATATTATTTTATTTCTGGTTTCTTTTCTGATATCTCAGTTATGAAATTTTAACATATCGTTTGAAATAATTATTCCGTAGGGTTTTCAGATTTTTTTATAATGTGTGAGTGTTTTTGGTAAAAATATTTTTTTTAATATTTTTTCGATGAAATTTCAAATTTTAGAATTATTTTTTTCTGGAAAATTTCTAGAAAATTTTATATATTTTTTATTTTCAGAAATATTTTTTTTATATTCTAAAAAATCTGCCCAAGAATTATTTTGTGAAATAAAATCTTCATAGGTATTATTTATATTCACAATTGGCTTAAAATGAAGAACCCAATTGTATAAATAAATATCTTTGTCGAGTGCAAAACTTTTGAAATCCAGAGCATTTGTCGTAGAAAAAAAACTTAAACAAAATCTTCCAGCATGATGTCTGTCATCTTTTCTAACTCTTAAAATTTGAAAAATAAATGTCACAAGTATTCTTACAATCCATAGTCTATTAGGAGTCGAAACGATATAGAGATCTATATCAGAACTGTTTTTTGCGCAATTCATCGCAATAGTATTTCCAACTCAAATCATACGAAGACCAGGAATCCATAAAATATATTTAAAATATTTTTCACATTTTTTATAAAAATATTTCTCTATTTTTCAAGGTTTTTTCGCAACTTGAAACATTTCTTCAAATAATTTTTGCTGTGATTGGCTCGGAGAAAATCATTTTAAATCGCTTGAAAAATTCATTTTGTAAAAATTAGGTTTTTGGTTAAAATAGGGTTCAATTTAAATATATACTTTTTCTATTTCTTTTCAATAAATTATGAGATATTTATGTACACAGTGTAATTATATTTACGACGAAACACAAGGAGAAGAAGATTTTGACCAAGGAACGAGTTTTGATAAGCTTTGAGATTATTTCACTTGTCCAGTTTGCGGAGCTGAAAAAGATGAATTTCACGGAATAGAAGAAGAAATAAATTATATTCCTGAAGATCCTAGAGATCCACTTGAAATAGATCATTTTATTGAAACGCAAGTCATAGGTGATAAATTAAAAGTAATCATTTGAAATGAAATTCATCCGATGTGAGATTCTCATAGAATCGCAGCAATGAGTTTATACGATGAATATGGTGATTTAATCGAAACAAAATTTATGCAGCAAGATGTTGATCCGGTCGTAGAATTTGATTTTGATGATTTAGGTGAATATGAAATCAGGGTACAATGTAGTTTGCATGGAATTTGGGGAAAGAAATTTGTTCAATAATTGCCTTTTACAATATAGTATGATAATATAATCGTACTATTATTCTTTAGTGTCAGCTAATAGTTGCAAAATTATTATTTGCATTGCTTGAGAAAATAACAAACAAAAATATGAAAAAAACAGTGCTAGAAGTCCTCGTTGATAAAAAAAATCTCAAATGACCTGGTGTTTTTGAACATATTCTTATCGTTTTACATAAAGTATTTGACGATATTCCAAAACACAAATGGTACAAAAAAAATAAAACTATACAACCGAATTTTTCTTTTGAAATAACAAAAATATGAAATAGAATTCGTTTTTTTATCGTGGTGCCAGATAAATATAGAAATTTTTTGAGAAACCAAATTTATGCACATTATAATGATGTAGAAATCATAGAGGTTTCTGATTATCTAGAAAATATTCCAGCTGATAAAATGTATGTTGGGAAAGTCTGACTCAATAAAAATTATCTTTATAGTGTGAAAAGTTTTACTGAAATGCAAGAAGAATGAAGTAAAGATATGGTAGATCCATTTTCATCAATCACTTCAGCACTCGGAAGAACTGGAACATATACACTCAATACTATTCAAGTTAATTTTACACCTGTAGATGACGCTGCTTGGAAATCTAATGCACAAGAAATAGCAGATATTATTCGCTCGAAACATCCAGCTTTTGTGAAAAAAATGATGTTAAGTAAATATTTTTTCTTATTAAAAATATTTTTATTCCCATTTGCGATTTTTGCAAAATTAGTTGGACTAATCTTTCAAAAATCTGATGAAGAATCAGAATGATCTGATGGTTGAGACGATGAAGACAAAAAAGAAGAATTTTTTATGCAAAAAATTTCTAAGGGATGATATAAAACCTCTATTCATCTCATTCATGCTTGAGAAGATCCTGTGGAAGCTAAATCTTCTATTAGAGAAATATTTTCAACTCTCCACGTATTCTCAAATTTTTGATGAAATTCATTTAAATTTTTCTGATTAAAAAGTGATGAATCTACAATAAATTGCGCAAAAAATAGATCTATTTGTTCATCTGCTGATATTTTATCTACCAGCGAATTATCAGGTTTAGTTCATCTTCCTACGAGTTATGTAAAAACTCCTCAAATTAACTGGGTTTCTGCTCGTGCGTTTGAACCACCTTCAAATTTACCAATTATTGACCCTGATTTAACAGATGATATAGAACCAGAAACAAATCTCACTCCACTTTGAAAAACTAATTTTCGTGGTACAAATATGAGTTTTTGAATGTGACCAAGTGATAGAAGGAGACATGTTTATATTATTTGAAAAACTGGGATGGGGAAATCTACTCTTTTAGAAAATATGATTATTGATGATATTTTGAAAGATAGATGAGTTGCAGTAATTGACCCACATGGAGATTTGGCTGAAGCTGTTATTGGGCATATCCCTAAATCTAGAACCAATCAAACGATTATTTTTGATCCAAGTGATACAAACTGGCCAATTGCATTTAATATGCTCGAAGATGTTATTCCTGAACATAGACCTCTGGTTGCTTCTGGTTTAGTAGGGATTTTTAAAAAAATATTCTGAGATTCTTGGGGACCAAGACTCGAACATATTTTGAGAAATACCGTTTTAGCATTATTGGAATATCCAAATACAACGCTTATTTCTATTCCTTTAATGCTTACAAGTGAAGTATATAGAAACAAAGTAGTAAATAAAATAAAAGACCCGGTTGTAAAAAAATTCTGGACAGGTGAATTTGCAAAAATGGCACCAAACCAAAAAGTAGAAGCTGCTGGGCCAATTCTTAATAAAGTAGGTCAATTTCTTTCAAGTTCTATTTTGAGAAATGTTTTATGACAACCAAAAAATAGTTTTTCTATTCGTTGGGCAATGGATAATGGAAAAATCATTATAGTAAATCTTTCTAAAGGGAAAATCGGAGAAGATGCCTCTAGTTTACTTGGTGCGATGATGGTAACAAAATTCCAAATGGATGCCATGAGTAGAGCAGATATTCCAGAAAATCAAAGAAAAGATTTTTATCTGTATGTAGATGAATTTCAAAATTTTGCGACTGATTCATTTGCCACTATTTTATCCGAAGCTAGAAAATATAAACTCAACTTAGTAATGGCAAATCAATATATCGACCAAATGCAAGAATCAGTTCGTGGAGCCGTATTTGGGAATGTTTGATCTCTGGTTTCATTTCAAGTTTGATATCATGATGCAAGTATATTAAAAGAAGTTTTTTCTGGAGAAGTTCTTGAAGAAGACTTAATGAATTTAAGTAAATATGATATTTATTTGAAACAATTGATTGACTGAATGCCATCAAATATTTTTTCTGCAGGAACATTTGCTCCTCATCCAAAAGAAGATGATGTATTTCAGGCAAGATATGAAAAAATATTAAAAGTGAGTCGTGAAAAATATTCTAAACCAAGAAGTTCAGTAGAAGCAAGAATTAATAAAACACTCTATGATATAGAAAAACTAGAAGACCAATGGGAAAAAAGAAAAGAAGAATATAAACAAAAAGAAAAAGAAGATAAAGCAAAAAAACGTATAGAAGAAAGAGAAAGAATGGAAGCTGAAGTTTCAAAAAAGTAGAATTTTTTATATAAAAAATTCTACTTTTTTTATTCAATAATATTATATATTGTAAATACTAAAAAATTTTTATATATCCAGAAAATTATTAGACTAAAACTATTATTTTTACACAAAAAATACAAAACATGAAAAATAACTTACACAAAGCATTCACCCTTGTAGAACTCATTGTAGTTATCACGATTTTAGCTGTTTTATCAACGGTTGGATTTATTTCATTTCAAGGATATTCTACAGAATCTAGAGACACAAAAAGAATCAGTGACATTGCTACTATTTCAAAATGATTACAAGTCTACTTAGCTTCAAATTCTGTTGTTCCAGAACCATCAGAAACAAAAACAACTATTACTTTTAGTGGAAGCGAATTAGTTACTCAATGATACGCAGGCGAAAGTGTATTAAATATTTTAAGAGTAAAAGAAGCGCAAGATCCAATTGATGAAACATTTTATACCTATGCTACAAACCCAAATAATACAAAATTTCAATTAGTCGGATTTTTAGAAAATACTCAAACTGCAAATAATTTTTTAGAAAATAAATTATTTGCAGATAATTCTAATAGAAATATTTACACAATTTGACAAAGTGTTGGAATATTTTTAGATGATACAAATACTCCTATTCAAGAATTATGAAATACAGCAGTTGAACTCGAAAATAATTCAACCGTGTATAAAACAGTATTAAATAAACAAAATATTGTAACTGAGAGTGGAAGTACGCTCAAAACAAAACTTTTATGAGCTCAAAAAAATCTTTACGGATGGAGAGCATTTGATCCAAATTGTCCGATAGATGACATAAAAATATGAAACCAAATCTGGGCAGGATGTAACTCAACACTTGGAGATTGATTTGAATGGGGAAAACAAGATAACGAAAGTGATTGAATTATTTGAAGTTGTTATAACTATGATGGAATAGATAATGTTTCAGATTCAGATTGTTCAATATGAAATCCAATTATGGCAAGTGATGCAAATCCAAAAGATTTTTTTGATGCAAAACAACCAGACGGAAAAAATTCAAATCAAGATAGCGAATTTGATACGATATGGTGAAAACTCTATACATTTGAACAAGCAAATGATTCAGCTTGTCCAGCTGGTTGGAGTGTACCAAGCGACAATCAATGGGAAGATTTAGAAACATACTTAAATGGTTGAACAAATTGTAGAAATGCTACAGATTGATGGCTATGTGATGGATTATGATGGAAATCACATAATGCAAAAACTCATACGAATAACCTAGCAAATGCTTTAAAGATACCTTTAGCAGGTTATCGTTATACTGTTAGTTCTACGTTCGGCCGTCGTGGGGGCTATACGTATTTATGGTCTAGTACACCTAGTATTACTAATGCGTACCGCAGGACTCTATATTGGAATTACTCTACAGTATTCCGCGATACGTATAGTCAGGATTACGGGTTTTCTGTTAGGTGTATAAAAAATTAAAAAAAGAAGAAATTTAAAATTTCTTCTTTTTCTATTCTAAAGTAAAAAAACAAAAAGTTTGCAATTAAAAAATTTTTTTTTAATATCTTGACATCATTTTTAAATTTTTTATAAGAATTATGGAAGACGTTAGTTTTATGACGCAGACTTTATCGGTTTTATTTCTGTTATTTGTCTCAAGTTTTGCCTATATATTCAGTAAAAAAATAAATTTTCCATATACAGTATTACTTGTACTTATTGGGTTGTTATTGGTGCCACTTTCAAAAGTAGGCCTTTTTTCGTTTATTGACGATTTTCAACTCACTCCTGGGATTTTATTTTTTGTATTTTTACCGGTTTTACTTTTTGAATCTGCCTATAATATAAATTATAGACATTTAATGAAAAGTTGGAAATCAATAACAGCTTTAGCTATTTTTGGTTTACTTATATCAGCAATAATAATAGCGGGATGACTATTTTTTGTATTTCCACTTGTTGGATTAGAAATACCATTTATTATCTGTTTGCTGTTTTGAGTTTTAATTTCAGCAACTGATCCGGTTGCGGTATTATCAATATTTAAAAGTATTTGAGCTCCGAGAAAACTCGCACTTATTTTTGAATGAGAAAGTCTATTTAACGATGGGACAGCTGTAGCTGTATTTTTAGTAATTTTAGGAGTCATTTTAGAATGAGGAATTGTTAGTGGAGAAACCTATATATTAGGAGCTTGGAAGTTTCTGAGCATGTTGTTTGGATGAATATTATTTTGAGTATTTACCGGGATATTTTTCTCAAAACTCATTGGAAAAATAAAAAATAATGAGGAAGTTGAAATAGTTTTAACTATGCTGTTAGCTCATTTTACTTTTATTCTTGCTGAACTTATTACTCATCATTTTGAATTCTTACCAATATCAGGAGTAATTGCTACCGTGATAGCCAGTATAATTATTTGAAATTATGGAAGATATAAAATCACTCCGAGAGTAGAAGCTCATATGCAAAAATTTTGGGAATTCTTCGCGTTTGTTTCAAATTCAATTGTATTTATTTTACTCGGTTTAATCCTTTCTTCAATTGACCAAACTCTCATAAACATGATCCCTATGATGTTGGTTGCTATTCCAGTTGTAATGATTGCCAGAGCCGTGAGTGTATATTTACCAATTGGGATTATCAATGGATTTAAAATGGAAGAAGAAAATATTCCAAGAAGTTGGCAGCATTTACTTTCATGGGGAAGTCTAAGGTGAGCACTTGCTTTGATGATGGTACTAATGATTCCAGGTGAATGAGAAGTTGATTTTGATAAAATGCTTGCATTTGAACAATCCGTTGGTTGGGAATATCCTTTTCATATAAAAGAATTCCTCTTGATTCTTACGATTACAAATATAATGTTTACATTATTTGTAAAAGCTCCAACTATTTCTGTGATGATGAGAAAAATGTGAGTAGATAAACTCCATAAACTCGAAAGTTTTGAACACGAAGAAGGAAAAATTTTAGCGAATTTTAAAATTTTACAAAAACTCAATACTTCATATAAAAAAGCTTATCTTACACAAAACGAATACGATGAACTCAAAAGTACATATACGCATCGTTTAAACAATGCTGTAGCAACTATGAAAGAGATTCTAAAAGATAGTAAGGCAGAGGCAGATACACTTATTAGAAGAGCGATTTCACTACATGCACTCGGAATTGAAAAACAATATTTAAAATCTTTATTTTTCTATAATGAAATAGATGAAAAAAATTTCAAATATATTTTGAGAAAAATAGAAAAACAAATGGAAAGAATTGAAAATGAAAACCCACAATTAAGAAAATTTTCAAAAGGGGAAATGGATTATGATTTTTTCTCTCGTTGTGCGATTCGTGCATTTAAAGATTCTACAAGTGTAGTAGATATGTACATCAGAAATAGAGCCAGAGTAATTATTACCAGAAAAGTAATCAAAGAACTCAAAGCCCTCAGCGAAATCGAATTTGGTTTTGATAATAGTATTTTTGAAGAAGTTATTACTCTGTATGCTTCATTTAACAAAGTAGCTGATGAAAAAAGAATCAAAATTTTTGTAGAGCACAAAGCCACTATAAATGCAGTAGAATCAAGATTAGTAAATAAATCTTTATTAAAATTAGAAGAACAAGTTATCAAAGATTTATATAATAAAGAAATAATCACTCCAAAATTATATATAAAATTCAAAGAAGAAGTTGAATCAGAAATGTTTCAAGATGTAAAAACTATGATATAGTTTTATAAAAAGTCGAGATGATTATCTCGACTTTTTTCTTTACAAACAGGCTTTTGTTTATAATATAAATAAAATAATTTTTCAAAAAAAAACATGAAAGTAGATAATATTTCTCTGGCTTTTAAAAATAAAACTATTCTTAAAGATATAAATATAGATATAAATCCTGGTGAATTTGTATTTTTAATTGGGTACTCTGGGAGTGGAAAAACATCACTTATTCGTTCCCTTATTTGAGATTTTAAACCATCAACTTGAGAAATAATTTTAGATAATAATTTGGCACTGTATAGAAATTTAACAGAAGAAACTCTTTTAGAATACAGGAGAAGTATCGGAGTAATTTTTCAAGATTATAAACTTTTAGAATCAAAAAAAGTCTATGAAAATGTCGCATTTGCAATGGAAGTTTGTGGATATACAGACGAAGTAATTCGTAAAAAAGTTCCAGAAGCATTAGAACAAGTAGGTCTGTTAATTAAAAAAGATAAATTTGTATACGAATTATCTGGTGGAGAAAAACAAAGAATTGCTATTGCTAGAGCCTTAGTTCATAATCCTAAAATTATTATTTGAGATGAACCAACAGGGAATTTAGATCCTGATACAGCTATGGAAATAATGAATATTTTTGAAGATTTAAATTCAGAATGAAAAACAATTATCTTAGCGACTCATGATTCTCACATCGTAAATAAAATGCAAAAAAGAGTTATCGCATTTAAAGATAAATGAGTATTTTACGATACTGTAAATGGAAAATATGAAATATAAAAAAGCTACAAAAATTTGTAGCTTTTTTTATTGAAAATTATTTTTTAAAATAAATTGTTATTATATATAAATTAAATATTATATATAATAATTTATTATTATTTAAATAAACATGAGATTTTATACTATTTGTCTTCTTTTTTTCATACTATTAATTTGATGAGGAATTATTTATTTTAATAAAATACAAGAAAATAATTTACCAAACTCAGAAGATCAAAATATTTCATCTATAAATATGAGAGAAAAATTTACAGCTCTTCCAGAAAAAATAAAGTGAGATTTATTATCAATAGAAAATAATATTGAGAAAATAGATATTTTAATTGATGATTTAAAACGTGACAGAAGTGTATTTTTAAGTCTTTTTAATCTTCCTGACATGACAGAAGATTTGGTAAATAATATCGAATCTTGAAATAAATTAATAGATTTTGCAAAAATAGATATTTCTATTGCAGAAGAAATTTGAAATGAAATATATGGAGAAATTCAAAAAACTGAAATTGATACGACAAAATGAATACTTGTACATTATCTAGCACAAATAGAAAATATAACTGAATTATCTTGGAATTTACAAGAAAAATATACAACTCGTATACAAAATCCTGATACTATGTCATATTTCGATTATTATTTAGTAAAACATTATACAAAATAAAAAAGCTACAAAAATTTGTAGCTTTTTTTATAATTACTTTGTATTTAAGATTTTGACTATTTTTCTATATGCCAGTCTTGATTGTGTGTAATTTTCTAAAATTTGAGAATCCACATCAGCATAATTTGGGTCAAGTTCTTTGTAGAGAGAATGTCTAAAAATTTGATTTGTATAATATACAAAATTTTTATGCGCTCTTACAATCCCTTGTGCTTGGTAACTAGAAATTTTACCTGATCTGTAATATTGCATTATTTCAGCTTTAATTTTTTGATTTCATTTTTGAAATTCACTATGCATTGTTTGAAGTTGTTGACTATAAAAGTACATTTCTTCTAGATCTGAAAGATTTAATTCATAGTCTTCTACTCCATAATTGAGATCTAAAAGATTTTCAAAAAATGGTTCTTCTGCAAAAGTTGTTGGTAAGAAAGTTGAAAAAACTCAAATAATTGCTATAATACTGGCAATAATTTTTTTCATAATATTTTTTTAGAAAGAATATAATTACATGTAATTTATAATTAAAACTTATAAAATGTCAAAAAGTTTCTATGATATTCTCGGTGTAGATAAATCTGCTGGGCAAGATGAAATCAAAAAAGCATACAGAAAACAAGCAATGAAATTTCACCCAGATAGAAATAAAGATGATTCTACTGCCGAAACTAAATTTAAAGAAGTAAATGAAGCCTACGGAACGCTTTGAGATGAACAAAAAAGAAAACAATACGATACTTTTGGTTCAGCTGGATGAAATCCATTTGGTGGATGATTTGGTTGAGGACAATCAACTGGTCAAGGTTTTGGATGATTTGAAGATATTTTTTCTCAATTTTGATGAGCTGGTTGAAGCAGAGCACAATCTTCGAGTTTTGATTTTTGAGATTTATTTTGAAATAGTGGTTTTTGAGGGCACCAACAATCGCAAAGAAAAACACAAACACAACAAGAACCAGTGAGTTTAGATTTTGAAAAAACATATGAAATCCCTATTTTTGATTTAATTTTATGATGTAAAATCGAAGTAACGGGAGTGTATGGACAAAAAGCAAAACTAAAAATTGCTCCAAATACAAAACCAGGATCAAAATTTAGAGTCAAAGAATTTGGAAAATCTGAAGGTTCTAAAAAAGGGAACTTAATAGTAAAAATTGATGCAAGAATGCCAAAAAATATTTCTGATGTTGATCTACAAATGTTAGAAAGAATCAGAGAAAATATTGGATATTAATAAAATAAAGAGATTTAGAGCAATAACTCTAAATCTCTTTTATATTTTTCGATTCATGAAAGTCGTAAAACTTCTGATATTTTTTTTGTATGAACAAAATTTAAGATTTTTTTCAAAACAGGGTCTGAATTACTTTCTGGTAAATTTCCGTAAATATGGGAAATTTTTAATTGAGTGAGTAATAATTTTTCTTCTGAAATATTTTCAAAATCGTGTATTTTTTGAATAATTTCTACTATTCAAAATATTTGTAATCCATCGGGAGAATTTTTCCCAATATAAGCAAGAACTTCTAGATATTTTTGTAAAACTCAGAATTTTTTTGTACTCGGAGAAAAATCTGAAAGAATTTTAATATTTCTCATTTTATGAACTTTTCTTTCTTCTTTTGTTTCAATTTCAAATTGTATTTCGTAACCTAAATCTAGCGTTTTTTCTTTTGCTGAAATTTTCTTTTGGCACATTATTTTTCCATATTCATCAGTAAAAATAGTATAGAGAAAATCTTTTTCTCCTACTTTATGTATTTTTAGAATAATGCCATGGGTTTTAAAAATCAGCACGAAAGAAAAATTTATGAAATAAACTATTGTAAAAATAAAATTCTAATTATAATGTAATCAAATATATTTATTATTCAATACTATCATGGAAGAAAATACTTCGCTTTCAAATGAACAAATCGATGATATCATTTTAAATCTTCTACAACTTCACGGAGAGGAAATAAAAATTGATGCTCAAGAATTTTTAGATTTATTAAAACATTCTCTTTCGCTTGATACAGCTGAAAAAAAGAGAGTGGTAGATGCTGCTGCAACTTTATCTCAATTTCAATTTGATGAATTAAGAAAAGTTTTTGTCGAAGAAAGAGAAAAATTTAGAGAATTAGCAAAACAACATCCAGATGACATCAAAAAATTGTTAGCAAAACAACAAAAAGAATGGTCAGAATTAGGAGAAATTTATCAAAGAGAATTAGAAGCAAAAAATGCTCAAAACCAAGATGAAGACAAAATCGAAGATATTAAAGCCAACTTAGGATTATAAAAATAAATAAAAAATAAAAAAATGATTTATAAATTTAGTGCATTTTTAGATAAACCTAAAAGAGTAGATATGTATTTATCTGCTCTTTTTGAGGAATTTTCACGTAGTTATGTTCAAAAATTAATTGATAGAGGACAAGTAACACTCAATGGAAAGACGTTTTATAAAAATATAAAAGTAAAATCTGGAGATGAAATCCAAATAGAAATAATTATTGAAACACTTGAAGTTTCACCAGAAAAAATGGATTTAGATGTAGTTTTTGAAGATAATGAATTAATTATTCTCAACAAACAACCTGCCACAAATGTGCATCCAGTTCCTGGAGAAGGAGGGAATTCTGGTACTTTAGTCAATGGGATTTTAGAACATTGTAAAGACAATCTTCCAAATATTTGAGGAGTTCAAAGACCTGGAATCGTTCACAGATTAGATAAAGATACTTCTGGTTTAATCATGATTGCAAAAAGTGATAAAATGATGAATTATTTATCTGAAACGATAAAAGAAAGAAAAATTAAAAAAGAATATATTGCTATCGTTCACGGAAAAGTAAAAAATACTGATTTCAAAATCGAAAGTTATATGGGCAGAGATAAACACGACAGAACCAGAATGACTGCTGTTGATCCAGTAAATCCAAAACTTGCTCTGACATTTTGAAAAGTTTTAGGATATATTGATAATGAATATACAGTGGTTCGCGTGAGAATCGAAACAGGGAGAACGCACCAAATCAGAGTTCATCTTGCTTCAATTGGGTATCCGATTTTATGAGATAAAACATATGGAAATCCCAAAGCAAACACGAGAATCAATACCATGTATCAACTTTCTCGTCAAGCACTTCATGCCTATGAATTAGAACTAGAGCTCTACGGAGAACTAAGAAAATTCCAGGCTCCACTCAAAAACGATATGAAAAAAATAATCTGAGATGTCGATATTTCCGTAAGTCCTGAAGCATAATTCAGGACTTTTTTTAAAAAAGTTTCAAAATTTAATGTCCATTTAATATCAAATGATTATACTTATTATATAAGGAGGATTTATATATTAATTTAGAACCAATGAAAAGAATATTATCTATATTTTTACTGAGTATTATTTTTTTTACTAATGCATTTGCATATACACCAAATCAAGATGATAAAAAAATAATAGAATCGTTAGAAAAAAAGATTGATACTATAATAGAAAAGAAATGAGAAAAATATGCAGAATCATTAACATCTCAATTTATTTCTTTAAAATCAAAAAAAACTGATAATAAAAGACTTTCATATATATTAGATGAAATAATACTACACATATCAAAAAATAATTGAGTATGAGATATTGAAGATATTATAAATAAAACTCAATTATCAAATTGAGTTTATATTGATAACACTAACTCTATATTTATAATATTTAAAGAATATTTAAATTTATATAATACAAAAATAGACTCAGCTGTTTATGGACAAAATGGTAATATATACTGAGGATGTGGAACTTTTTGAGACAAATGGGATCAATGATATAAAAGTCAAATTGAAAATTATTACGAAATCGCTAAAGAACAAAATGCTTATTTTGTAATGGATTTAATAAAATATGATATAACAAAATTTCAAGATTATTTTAAGAAAGAATGTAAATCTGATTGGAGATTAGATAACATAGAATTTCATAGTTGAAATTATATGAGTAAAATTTCTAAAATTGAGACTATATATTTTACAGAATTATATGTATATTATAATAATTGGTATATAGGAACATATGAAAATTTATTCAATAATTCAAGCACATGAACTACTTGTAATAATATTACTCAAGATTGGAATGATTTTACATGAGATAGATTTGATTTTTTACAAAAATATATGGACACAAATTGAATAAAAAATTATTCAAAATATTTTTCTGAAATTGAAAATAATTTCAATATATTATTACAAAAAAATTGTAATGGGACAAAAATAAAATAATACGAAAGAATGATAGTTATTATCATTCTTTTTGTTTTAAGTTTAACTTAAGAAGAAAGTGGATAATAAAATTATTATTTCTAACAAAAAATATATGAAAAATATTTTTATTATTTTATGCATTTGAATAATTTTATTTTGAGGGATATATTTTTCTATGCAAAATAAATCTCAAAATATTTGAGAAGATACAGTTATTTCCCAAGAGGTTTCAGAAAAACAATATGTCGATTATTCTCAAAATGAATTAAAAAATTCAAAAGAAGAATTTTTAATTTTATTTTTCCATGCTGCTTGGTGTCCAAGCTGTAAAGCATTTGAAGAAAAAATCCTCACGCAAGAAATCCCAGAAAATATTAAATTTCTCAAAGTAGATTATGATTCTCAAACAGACTTAAGAAAAAAATATAACGTTGTTTCTCAAACAACTTTTGTACTTGTGAATTCTGATGGAGAACTGAAAAAAAGATGGATAGGGAGCAGAGATTTACAAGATGTTTTAACTCAACTCGAAGATATTCCGGAATCTATAAAAACCTATAGTGACGAAGAACTCAGAGTCAAATTAACTCCACTTCAGTATAAAGTTACACAACAAGGAGGAACGGAGCCAGCTTTTGATAATAAATATTGGGATTTTAAATGAGAATGAATTTACGTAGATATTATTGATGGGACCGCTTTATTTTCGTCAACTGATAAGTACCAATCAGGAACTGGTTGGCCAGCATTTACGAAACCTATTGATGATAATTTTGTTTCATCACACGATGATAGCTCACTTTGAATGCAAAGAACAGAAATAAAATCTCAAAAATCTCACCTGTGACACCTATTTGAAGACGGACCAGAAGCAGAATGAGGATTGAGATATTGTATCAATTCAGCTGCGCTTGATTTTATCCCAAAAGAAGAACTCGAAAAAAGATGATATAGCAAATATTTATTTTTATTTGAGGAATAATAAATTTATTATTTAAAACAAAAAAGAATGAAAATTAATTTTCATTCTTTTTTGTTACATAACATTTACCATATTGAAAAATGGAAGCATGATTGCCATGATAATGGTTCCCACGATTATCCCAACTCAAATAATTACAATTGGTTCAATAGCTGTTCCGATATTTTTTACTACGTCGTCTATTTCTTTGTTATACTTTTTTGAAAGTTTTAAAAGTAATTCTGACATTCTCCCAGTTTGTTCTCAAATTTTTACAATCGAAGCAAGTTCAATCGGGTAGAGTGGATGCTGTTGTCATTTGTGAATTTCCATGATTCACATTAAACGACTTAATTCAACTCATTTTGAAACTTCTTGGTTTACTTTGATAAGATCTTTTTCGTAATAATCATTTTCTAAAGCGTGCGATGTGATTTCGAGAGATTGATTAATAATCACTCCATTGTGTAAAAGTGTTCATAAATTTTGGGTAAACATGGCAAGTACTTTTTTTTGTATCAAGGGACCAAAAAGTGGAATTTTTAATAAATATTTATCGTAATAAATTTTTGTTTTTTTATGAGTTCTAAATACTTGAAATGCAAGAATAATAAGCAAAATAGTAAGAATAATTTCTAGAACGTTATTTTGTATAAATTCAGAAATTTTGATTACATTTTGAGTCAAATCTGGTAAATTTACTTTTGCATCTTTATACATTTTTTGAATTTTTGGAATCACATACACCATAAAAACTCAAATCATTCCTATTGAT
The DNA here is from genome assembly GCA_963926055.1 of uncultured Patescibacteria group bacterium. GTDB lineage: Bacteria > Patescibacteriota > Gracilibacteria > BD1-5 > UBA6164 > CAJXJP01. The sequence continues at coordinate 373,888 of CAWUVK010000003.1, forward strand.
AACGCGATAATAACCATTGGATATACTAAAGCTCAAAATATTTTTCCTTTGAGTTCTTTTGTTTTTTCTTCTTTTATTTTAATAGTATCAATTGCGTCAGCTACTTTTCCGGTTACTTCTCACATTTTAATAATTGAAACATCAAAAAAATTAAACACTTTTGGAAAAGTTTTAAAAATATTTTCGAGATTTTCTCATTTATTGAGCATATCCAACATTTTCTGTAACATCGCTTTTATTTTCTTATCACGAGTTTGATACAGCATAATTTTTATACTATTTGTTATTGGTATCCCCGAATGTAAAAGATTACTCAATTGATCAAGAAAATTAATTTTATCCCTTATGGGTAATTTTCTATTTGATAATGCGGATAATTTTAGCTTTAATGTATCTAAAAATTTCATAATTTTGTTTTTTATGGAGTTATAATTATTCTATCATTTTTCTTGTAATTTTCCAAAAAAGTTCTATACTTTTTTATAAGAAAAATATATTTTAAAGATTATTTATGAAATTTTTTGGAGCTGGTGAAGAAGAACATTTAGAAGAACTGGATGAAGAAGTAGAAATGCCGGAAGAACTCCCAGAAGAATCAGGGCAATTAGCACTTGATATTATTGAAAATGATGAAGCAATTATTGTGGTTTCTCCGATTGCTGGAATTGATTTACACGATATTGACGTTTCATATGACAAATGAGTTTTAGTAATTCAATGAACGAGAAAAAAACCAGAAATGTATTTTTGAGAAATTATGGTAAGAAATAGTGAATGTTATTGGGGAAGATTTTCGAGAAATATTATTCTACCTGACAATCTCAACGCAGATACAATTGAAGCAACAATGGAAAATAATCTTCTGATGATTCGTATTGAAAAAAATCATTATGAAACAAAAAATAGTATCAAAATAAATAGAACTGAAGTTTAATATATAAATATATATCACGTGTTTGGAAGGAAAAAAGCTGATAAAAAAATTGATAAACTCGTTACCGGTTTAATCATCGGTTGAGCTGTAGCTTCAATGGTTGGTTTATCAAAAACAAAAAAATGAAAAAAAATAACAGAAAAAGTCTGAGAAGAAACATGAAAATATGCTAAAAAATCAGTAGGGATTTTAGGAAAAGCTATGGTCGGAATTTTATCAATTTTTAATAAGAAAAAATAGTATGTGTAAAAAAAATATTTTTACATTTTTTGTTTTTATATTTGTATTTTGAGTACAAAATGTTTTTTGATCTTGTGATTATTCAGCAGAAATAAAACAGTGTTATCAAGCAAATAAAAGTGATTCAACAAGAGAAATCAATGATTTTGTTTGTTTAGCAAAAAAATGAAATCCAGATTATTACTCTTATCAAGTTATTTTAGATAAGCGCTTTCAAGAAATCGATGAAAAAATAGAAGAATATATTCAAAATCTAGAAGAAAATAAATGATATTATTTTGGCCCAGATAAACAAGAAAATTTTATTGATGGAGTAAATAATATTAATAATATTTTTACAGATGATGGAGAATTTGCAAAACAATATAAAGGCGTTTGTAAAGATCTTTGAAAACAATTACTTGAATGTAAAAAAGACTCAACACTCAAAGAAGTCTTCTCATGAGAACAAGATTCTATTCAAATAGCAGATAGATTTATATATAATCCAGAAGAGTCTAGTGAATGTATGATGTTAGCAAATCAAAAAATCCAAATCTACAAACAAGTTTCATACGATATGTTATATCTCAACAAATCTGCAGTATCGACAGATTCTCTCAAACTCTATCAACAAGAACAAAGAAGCAAATATGATAAATTATTATCAAAATTTATGATTAATTTATGATATGTAGAAAGAATTTGGGCAAAATGGCCAGCAAAAATAAAACATCCAAGTGGATAAAAAAAGAAAGAATTTTTTATAATTCTTTCTTTTTTTTCTTCTTTTTTTTCTTTTTATTTTTTTCCTCTGTTTCATCTTTCTCTTTTTGTTTTTTTCCACAATATGGACATGCTTTTAAGTGTCTTTTTATTCTTTTTGCACATTTTTTACATTTTTTCTTTCTGAAATATCAAATGATATAAAAAATTGATCCTAAAAATAAGATAAATCCTCCACTGGTTACTACATATTTATTCAGTCAAACATATGTATCTACGTATTCAATAGTGAATTCCTCAGCAGAATTAAACGCTACATCCTCTCCATTAATATCTTCATAAGAAACTTCTACTTGGGCTGTAACTATTTTTTGATTTTTTCTTTCTAAAACTCTTTCCCAGAAATTTAATACTGTATTTTCTCTGAAATTTTGTTCAGAATAATAATCACTTGGATTAGAATATTTAATTATTTCATTTCACTCATCATCATAAGTTTTATATGGAAATCATTTCCATTCTCATTCAAAAGTCCTATTTGTTTGAGGTAAAACATTTCATCAAATGTCATTAATAGGAATATAATCTACGATTTTTTCTCAAATAATTGCTCCATTTTCATTGAGAATTATTTCTTTCCCAACTGATTTTATTTGATTTCCATTTTCATCTTTAAGAATAATTTTTCCATTTGGTTTAATATGTGTATTTCATTTATTTTCAAACGGTACTTCAAATTTTATATTTAAATCTTCTTGATTTTCATCTGATAAATCTTCTTGAGGAAATAAATCTGAAATATTTCATACATCAATTTGATCTCTTTCTTCTTCTTTTTGAAGAGAGATTTTATCTATACAAATTCCATCAAAATTACTACGTGAAAAGTCTCATAAAGCACAAGTATCTTTTTGTCTTGTCATTATTGGAGTTGAAAATTTTTTTGAACGGTTTAATCCACTTGAAATTTGTACAGGTTTAACTTCACCATCTTTTATTATTTCTCCCGCAACATTTACGAGTAATAAAACTCAATAATCTACATTCACTCAAACTCAAGATTCTGAAGTTTTCGTTTGTGATTGGTTTTCAAAAAATACTGCTCAGTAGTGTCATCCTGGTGTAGCATTGTCAGGAACAAAAATATCAAAATTTATAGTTTTTTGTGATTTGGGTTCTATAGTAAAAGAATCTGAATGTAAAGTAATCCAATGAGAAATTGAAGTTTCACTTTGCGCTCACACAATCCTAGGTTGGCCAGAATTCCCATCAGAAATAAATTCTGCAGTAGATGTAGTTATTTCCAATAATTCATCTCCATAGTTGTATAATGTGGCAGATTTTACTACTATATCTCACGCTTCAGCTTCAATTTCATACTTAATTGGAGACACTGTCATATTAAAATATGCTTGAGTATGATTGAATATAAAAAAACCTCAAATGCACAAAAGAGTAAAAAGTAATTTTTTCATATTTTTATTTTATTTTTTGTTAAATAGTCATTTAATGATAAGTTAATTCCTTTTAAAAAGCAATTAATTTGTGATGACAAATTATTAATTTTAGTCATATATAAGTTGAATTCAAAATTGAATATTTCATGAATAGTTTCAAGCTGATTGTAACTGATCAATAATTGCTCCTAAACGTACATAGTATGTATAAATATTTTTTTCACCATTTAAGTTAATATTTTTTGACTGAGAAGCAAATGTTTCAATTTCAGAAATAGCTGTAAGATTTCCATTTAAAGGACTTGACTCATATCAATATCAATTAATAGAATCAAATTCATTCAGCACATTATTATGAGATGACAAATCTCAGCTTTTTTTTATTTTCATATCAAATTGTGCTCACAATGTTTGGACTCTAATTTCCACTGGAGTAGAAAAATTTATATTTTGTGAATCAATATCTCAAATATTTAATTGAGATGTATCTACCTGAAAACTCGGTTCATCAATATAAAATTCTTGTGATACATTTTGAACAGTTCCATAAATATTTCCTATGGAAAATATAAATCTATATTTTCAAAATTCAGGGAGATTTATCTCTATGTTAGCTTGAGAACTAGTCACTCAAAGTATATTTGTAGTACTTGATGAAATATCAGATCACCACACAGCCACATCAGCATTATATTTTTGTATAATAATATCTACCGATGAACTATTAATTCAAGCACTATCGCTGTATGAAATTTCTAAAATATTATTTTTAGATGCCAATATTTGGCTATTTGCAATGTTTATATTTCAAATCACAGGTGCTTGAGAATTAATTTCAAATGGTGAAATAAGTAAATATTCACTTTGTTGAATTCATCAATTATTTACTCTTAAATAACAATTATCATAATTCCCATCTGGTAGATAATCAAGAGTAATGGTATTATTTCAAATAGTAGCATAATTTGTATTACTACTACAAGTTCAAAAATATTCTATTTGTCATTCAATAGGACTATTAAAACTATATTCTGGGAAATGATTTGATGTAGGTGAATCAATAGCTGTAAGTTGAGTTAAAGTATAGCTTGTTGCTATAACTTCAAATGGAGTTATATTTAAAATATGAGAAAATCAACTTTCATCTAAGAGGGTTATACTACAATTATCGTATAATCCAGAACTTAATCATCTACCAGAAGGATCTGCTGATAAATTAATAGTATTTTCTCCTATATTTGCTTGAGTAGTTGTAGAATTACAGAATCCATTAAAAGTTAAACTTCCCGATTTATTTGTTGTAAAAGTATACGCGGGTGTTGAATCACTCGTAGGAGAGGGGATTGCAAACTTTTCTGAAAATAGTACGATTCACCATTTGTCAGAAAAATATTCCTGTATACCGTTAACTTCTGCTTGGTCAAGAGCAAAATTCCATGATATCAATTCTCAAATATACCCATCAAAATAATGACCTGATGTATTTACAACAGTATTAGTAGAAGCACTCACCGTATTCCCATTTACTCTTCATATTGAAATAGTTCCCGGATGATTTCTTTGAGCATCTACATGAAATTGTATACTTGATAGATTCCCATTTAAATAAATTTTAAGTGTATTTTTATCATCATCATTTGTTTGAGAATCTTGTACAATCATAGCAAAATAAGTCGTATTTGGTTGAGCAGGACCTAAATTTACTGATTTATATTTATGTCAATTATCCCATTCTGATGTATTCCAAACTCACGCATACACACTTCCATTATCAACTACAAAACTGTATCATCTCGCATTTCATCCTTGCTCATAAATAGTTTGAAATGTGCTTATATCATTTCATGTTTTAAATACAGTTGCAAATGATTTTTGAGTATATTGTGGATTACTTCTAGTGTTAATATCTGCTTGATTTGCAATATCTAGGTATTGGCTTGATCCATTAAATTTTAACGCTGGAAAATTATTAATAATATTTTTTTGTAAAACTGGCCTATTAGCAGGAGTATTTTGGATAGCATTATATCCATTAAATTTATCTACAAGGGTTTGAATCCCTGAATTATTTACGGGGTTATTATTAAAATTATTATCTGCATTAATATCCTGTGCATCAAAATGAAATACCGGATTTTGAACTTCATTTGGAAATAAACTTCATACATAAAATTCTCTTTGAGCAATACCAAATTCTCCATTTGTTTTTTCTATACGAAAAACGATTTGATATTTTCATTTTGTGAGTCAAATAACATCATATTTTGCTTCAAAATTATTCACATCTTTCGTTGAAAAATTTATAAAACTATTCGCAATATTATTTCACCAATCAACTCAATTCCATTTATATAATTGTAATGTATCACTTGTTATATCTATTGCTTTTCCATTTTGAAAGTCATTATAACTCATATGAATTTGAGAATTTCATAGAGCAACACTTCCTGAAATTTCAGGTTTTATAATATTTATTTGAGGTTTTTCAATTCACCATTTTGTATCAAAATATTCAAATAACTCTTGTATTTCATTAGAACTTAAAGATTTATTCCAACTAATAAGTTCTCAAATATGTCATTGGTAAAAATGTGATTCATCTATTGTTTCTTGTGCAGCATTAGAAAGTCTTAAGGTATCATTTTTGGTAGCTCAAATACCTATTGAACCTCAACTTGCATACATATAACACTCAAAACCTCCACTCATCACACAGGTTCCATGAGTTTTTTGAGATGAAACATTTAAAATATTATTTACTAAAGCACCATTTACATACGCAGCAAAATTATTATGAGTATTTGAATTTTGATATGCAATAACATTATATACTTCATTTGGCTCAATAGATCATAAATCTGCTATTTTAAATTGATCTGGTGTTAGCCAATCAATAGAATTCCAAACTCCTATATACATATGATTATTTTCAATTTGAATAGCATATCATTTTTCTTTTCCTCATTGTTCGTAAATAGTTTGTAGCGTAGAAATATCGTTAGAAGTTTGTATAACAACCGCAAAAGATTTTTCCGTATATTCTCAAGCAGATCAAATATCTAAATCATCTTTGAGAGTATATATATCATTTACTCCATCAAAAAATAATCATCCTCTATTTGAAAATCATCATTGATCAAAAAGAGCCTGTTTATTTATGTTCGCTTGTGTACCAGTATGACTATTTGCTTGATCAATAAGTTGTTGAATATTAATATTATCTACTGGTTGGGTATTTGAGTTATTATCATTATCAAGATTATTCATATCAAAATGAAATACTTGATAGTCTATATCGCTTGGTTGTAAAGCATAAGTAATATTAAAAATATTACACATTATAAATAGAAGGAAGAGACTTATTATTTTTTGTAGATTCATATATATTAATTTCTAGAATAATTTATAAAATTATATCATAATTTAGTATAAAAATCATAATTTTTCTACTAAATTAGAAAAATAAATATTTTTTTAAAAATATAAATGATTTGGAAAAAATTTATTTTTATTTATACTTTTCATAAGTGTATTTTTGGTTTATTTATGAAAAATAATTATTGTATGAAAAAAATATTATCTACTTTTTGAGTGTTTATTTTAAGCTTTTCTGCTGTTTTTGCATGGAATTGATTAATTGCTGAAAACTGAGATTTACTTAATCTGAATAAGTGGAATGAAATGGTGAATATTATCAATCAAAAATTATCAATTTGAGATATAGCTGCTGGTGAATGAGTCAATTTTTCAAATTCATGATCTCAAATTATTATCAATGCGTCTAGCTCAGCAATATTTCCATATGTAAATGACCAAAATCAAATTATAATAGCTCCAAATACGACACAAAACATTACTATCTCAGCTTCAAATATTACTCCTACATCTCAATTAGAAATTCCATGATTTGATGGGATGATTAATTCATCTTTTTGAGTAAATCCGAATGAAATTATTGCAAATATTTCTGTAGGAAGTACAGCAAATATTTATGATGTTATTATCAATAATAACGGGACTAAAAGTGATGTTTGGCCATCAAATGGACAAAATTTACTCAGAGTTATTACTCCGGTTTTATGAAATTGACCAGTTGGAACATATACGGAAACATTTGAATCAAATTCATTATGAAATTGGAAAAATGTCACATGATTAGATGCAACTCTCACAGTACAACAAGGTGGAACTCAGTCAACAGGCACATGACCGAATCAAGCTGCTACATGAACTCGTTATGCATTTGCCGAAACAAGTAATCCTAATTTCCCAACAAAAACTTTTTGAATTTCTACTGATAATTTTAGAAAAGCTCAAAGTATATCTTTTGATTATCATATGTATGGTTCAACTATGTGAAATCTAGAAGTTCAAACACTCTACCAAGGAATATGGAAAACTATATTTTCAATACAATGACAGCAACAAACAGCTCAAGCAGATCCTTGGTTAAATACTTGAATAATAGATCTTTCTGGAGAATTAGTAGAAGAAATTAGATTATTTTATACTTCAGGTACAAATTATACAGGTGATATGGCTGTAGATAATATTGAAATTTTAAGCCAATAAAAAAACTGACAGATCCTGTCAGTTTTTTTTATTTTCTTTACAAATTTATTAAAAGTTACCAGTAACGATAAAATCAATATTATCTTGATATATACCAGCTGGAGTTTGTGCATTTGCAGTTGCTTCAATAGTAAATGTTACATCTGCTGTTGCATCAGTTAATTCTGGTTTATTTGTTTGATAAACAATTGTTTCATTAGAATTTGAAATTTCAGCTGCAGCTAAATTTCCAAGTGTGTTATCAAAGCCAGTTACCGTCGAATCGCTCACACCAGCAGAAGATGCAAATGTATAAGATTCAGCTGAACCATCTGTTGTTGATTCATTAATTTGGAGAGAATTATCCGAAATATTTGTTAGACCTCCACTTCAAGACTTTGCTCTCACAGTTACTCCATTTGCAGCATTTGTCCCAATTTCAATATTAATTGATCAATTTGAAGCAATTCATGGAGCGAGATCTCAAAGATTAATTTCTTTTGCAGATAGAGTCATATTTAAAGTAGGAAGTACTCTTGCATTTACTTCAATTCCAGTTACTGTCCCAGAAGCTGTACCTGGAAATGTTTCATCCCACATAATTGCTGTATCAAAAGTACTATCTCCATCTACTGTTCAAGTCCCGATTTGTTGTGCTGCATATACATTTGATAATTGTGCACAAGATATTGCTCAAACAGCTATAGCTGCCAAGGCTTTTTTTGTTTTTGTTTTATTCATATTTATATATGTAATATCATAAAATTTCGTGTTTTCTCCTTCTAGAACATCATTGAGAATTATGACACATTAAATATTATCACATAATATATTATAATGTCAAATAACTTGGGATTTTTATTTTATTTCCAGTTGAAAAATAAGTTTTTTTGTTTAAAATAAGGGAGAATTAATTTATTAAAAAATAAATATTGAGTAAAGAAATATTAGAAAAATATTCCATACGTGCTAAAAAAGCATTAGGGCAAAATTTTTTAGTGGATGATTTTATAGTAGAAGAGATCGCATATAGCGCGCCAGTAGAATGAAAAAATATTGTTGAAGTTGGTCCTGGATATGGAGCTTTAACGCAAAAACTTTTTGAACAATCTCCAAAAGCCCTTCATCTAGTTGAGCTTGATACAGATATGATCGAAATAATTGAAGACAGACGAAATAATTGAGACTTTAAAATAGGGGATACAAATTTTCAAATAGAACACATTGATGTATTAAAATTTCAACCAAAATTTTGAGACGATTACAGTGTTATTGCAAATATTCCATATTATATCACTTCTCCAATTTTGCGTCATTTTCTGTATGATGTAGATCAAAAACCTGAAAATATGGTCATTTTAATGCAAGCAGATGTATGAGATAAAATTTTATGAAAAGGAAAGAATAAATCGAGCGTTCTATCTCTATTTATAGAAAAAAAATGTAGTGTTTGAGAAGTCATTCGCGTCCCAAATACAAGTTTTATCCCAGCTCCAAAAGTAGAATCAAGTGTGTTACATTTTGAATCTCATAATAATTTTACAGAAGTAGATGATGAAAAATTTTTATCACTGATTAAAAAATGATTTAGCGAACCTAGAAAAAAATTATCAAAAAATTTAATCAAAAATGGCTTTTGTAAAGAAAAAGTAGAAGAGGTTTTTCAACATTTAAATATTGAAGAAAATACAAGAGCAGAAGCTCTTAATATCGTTGAGTGGATAGAGCTTACAAAAATAATTTCTTAATTTTTTATAATAAAAACATTTACTTTTAGGTTTTTTTTCCTATAATGCGTTTTCAATTTTTCACTTGTGCAATAGAAATGTTTTCTTACTATTAAAAAAGCGTTTATTTATTATTAACAATAAAATATGAGAAAAAAAGCTATCGTTCACGTCATGACGAAAATGAGAATGAAAAGCGATCTTTTTTCAACAGAAATCGATGCCATAGAACAGCTCAGCGAAAACTACGGTATTAAAAATATTATTTGTTATAAATGAGAACAAATAGAATATATTGATTTAATCAACAAATTAGAAAAATTTGGTATTTTATTTTGCCACTATTCTAACAAAGAAGAACTCAAAGAAAAACTCACTAACTATCAAAATGAATACGAAATTGCATTTGTTTCAACTCCTTTAGAAATTTTGGTTAATCTTACTGATGAATTAAAATCTCACTTAGGACAAAGTGTTTCAGATCATGCAAATATTTTTAGGGATAAACATTTACAAAGGCATTTAATTCAAGAACATAATCCTGAACTCGGAATTAAATTTCTTAAATGAGAACATGATCAACTCGATGTAGATGAAATCGAACAAAAGATTTGATATCCATATATTATCAAACCAATTGATGGGGTTCAAAGTTCATGAGTTGGGAAAATTAATAATCGTGCTGATTTTGAAGAATATATGACTCATTATCAAGGATTCCACGATAAATTAAAAAGTAAATGAATTGATACAAATGAATTAATTGTAGAAGAATTTATTGACGGTCAACTCTATTCTATTGATTATTTTGTTGATCAAAAAGGAGATACATTTATTTCAAAGCCAGTAAAAGTAAAACTTGGAATTGATATAGATGTACAAGATTATTGTAATATTGCCAGAATTGTTTCTGAAAAAACAGAAGGTGAGTTCAAGTGAAAAAGACTAAAAACCTTTATAAATTCTACGATTAAAGCTACATGAGTAAAAAATACTTTTGTACATCACGAATTTAAAATCAACTCAAAATGAGAATTTAAAACAATCGAATTAAATGGGAGAATCGGATGAGGAAGACTTGAAGTGATGCTCAAATGATATGAATTAAATCTCTATGAATTTATTGTAAATCCTGAAACAAAACCGGGAAAACTCAAAAATAATGTCATGGGGATAAATCTCTATGCTACAAAACAATGAATTCTCAATGGATACAATCAAAAACTTCTCGATAAAATTTCTCAAAGAGAAAGTGTTTATACAATCGAAACCGATGAATCAGCCCTTGGAAAAGAAATTGGTTTAACAAAAGATGGTTTTGAAAAAGTATGAGTTATAAAAATCATAAATAAAGACTATAAAACACTCAGAAAAGATTATATGTACATCAAGAAAAACTATAAAGATTTACTTGAAATTACCGTTCCTCTTATAGATAATGCCAGTAGGACTCCTTCATTTGAAGCAGTAAAAAAACTTGCGTTAGAAGACTAAAAAAACATTTCCGTTTGGAAATGTTTTTTTGTTTGTTATTTTTAAAATAAACCTCTTCTGTGATGTGCTAAGTCATCATGAACTTCATTTATAAGTGATTGATATTGTGTTTGGAGAATATTTTCTAGAATATTTTTTTGTTTATCGTCTGCCGATTCAAATAAATTTTCTACTTTTTTATTACTAATAATTTGTAATAAAACATTCGCAATTCACATAATCCTACTATTTTTTCTAAAATAAATTTTAGAATCCAAGTGTTTAATAAAATCAAAAAGTGGATATTTATATTCTAAATGCTCAATAAAATCTTTTTGATTTAAGTGTTCTTCTAATCCTTGAAGCTTTTTCTCGATTACATAATACACCGCATCAGAAACAAAAATAGGACGAAGATTATCAAAAATTGCTCATTTTTTTTCTAAATGATTTTGTAGTTTTTGAAATTTTTGTGTTTCTTCAAAACTCACTTTTCCAACAAATAAATCTGTTGGTCTAAGTCATTTATTTCCATCACTCAATATGTATTGATTTATTTCCTCTACAGCTTGTAATAATCATCTAGTATAGGTTGTATCTTTATGTTGTACTGATGATCTATTATTTCTTTTGAGTCTTTTAAATCTTTCAGATGGTGGAATAATATCTGGATCAATGGTTTCAGAAAGTTCTAAAAAGTCCATTAACTCATCAGATTCTAAAATTTCTCACATGAGAGTTTTTACAAAATATCCATTTATTTGTAATTTTGAAATATCAAAAATCATTTTCCCATCTGGAGTTTTTGTATATAAATTTCTCCCATATAAAAACACTTGTTCCATTAAAATAGCAGCTCATTCATCTTTTTTAGTACTATTTGAACCTCTGAGATTTCCAAGAATTTTTTGTGAATTGTGATCGGTAACACTATGAGTTTCGATTTCATGCATTCATAGTTTAAAAAATCTTTCGATAGTAATAGTGTTAAATTTTTCATTCATTGGAAAATATACTCATTCAGGTCCATCAGAAATACTCCCTGCATTTTTATCACTTTTAACTATATGATGCATTTTTCCAAATGCATCAATCAGCATATTAAAACCAAGAATGTAATCAGATCTTTGTAAATCATATTGTAAATATTTACCAGTTATTTTTGGAGTTTTTGCTTTTTTTATAAATTGATATTTTGTTGGTAAAAATGGTTTTATTTTTTCTAAATATCATTCAAACCTATGTAAATCATCGTGTTGAAATTTATCTCTATTTCTTAAAAACATTCCATAAATATATTCGTAACTAATCACAACTTCTTGAGGATTATCACGAATAAATCATCCAAATAATTTTGAATCAATTTCTTGCAATTGTTCTTCTGTTTGTTTTATTTCTTCTTCACTGAGATCTAAATATCCCGTTGCCTTTTCGATTTCAAATTCTAGTGCGATAAGAGCATATTCTAATAAATTCATTTTTTCTATGACTGCAGATTCAAAAATATCTTTTTCGAATTGTTTGTGATTTGGCAGTTCATTATATTTCTTTGATTGTAAAATATGTAAAACTTCTTGAATAAGTTCAATTTTTTTTCATAAAATTTTTTCTACTTTTTTCTTTGATTTGTCGAGTAATTTTTCTCTTTGTTGGAAAGATGATAATTTATATTCGTCAATATCTAAATCTCAAATATTTACAAAAATAGTTTCATTTATATTTGTATCTTTATCATATGAATAGGTAACTTCTGTGATTTTCCAGACTCATTTTTTCTTCCAAATTTTGTCATCAAAAATAACAGAATTATAGTAATCTATAAGTTCTCTAAATTTTTTCGGTTTATGTGATCTTTGAGAATCTCACATATGACAATTTTGATATAATTAAAATTATAAATAATTGTAACATATTTTGCATTTTTTTCCAATGGGAATATAATTTATTCACATTTTCTTCACGTAGAGGGAATTTCCCATTTATATAATATAAAAAAACTGTGAAACAAAATCAAAGAAACATAGTCCATATGATGGCTAAAAATAGACTTAAAAGTGATATTTTTTATTACGAAGTTGAAATATTTAAAGAAATGTATGAGTCAGAAAATATATGGAATATCGTATTTTATAAGTGAGTAGAAATCACTGATGAAGAATTTATTCAAGATATGGAAGAATCTGGAGTTATTTTGATTTCTTACACAAATAAAAAAAATCTCATAGAACAACTCAAAAAAGTTCAAAAATATTCTCATACTATTTTTATAAATACAACATGAGAATTGATGATTTCGATGTGTAATAATATCAAAAAAGAACTTGGGCAAGATATTTCGCAGCATCCTAAAATGTTTCGTGATAAATTTTTACAAAGAAAATTATTACAAAAAAATGGATGAACAAACGGAATTCGTTTTGTCAGTTGAAAACTCAAAGATTTAAAATATGAAGATATTGAAAAAAATGTCTGACTTCCTTTTATCCTCAAACCCATAAATGGTCTTCAAAGTTCATGAGTGGTAAAAATTGAAAATAAAAAAGACTTTTCTCATTATAAATATCACTATTATTCATTTCACGAAAATTGTCAAAGTAGATGATTTGAAAGTAATATGATGATTGCTGAAGAATTTATTGATGGAAAATTATATTCTATTGATTATTTTGTTGATAATACTGGTCACTGTACTATTTCTCAACCTGTTTTAGTAGAAACTGGAAAAGATTTAGAAATTGATGATTATTTTAATGCTTGCATGCATGTATCTGAAAAAATTGAAAGGGAAGTAGATCGTAATACTCTCGAAACATTTGTGCGAGAATGTGTGCAAGCTACCGGAATTAAAAACACTTTTGTCCATCATGAATTTAAAATAACTCAAAAATGAGAATTTAAAACTATTGAATTTAACGGAAGAATTTGATGATGAAGAGTCGAATTGATGAAAGAATCTTACGGAATAAATTTATATAATTATATTTTGTGAAATACTCAAAAAAAACATCCACTCAAAAATAATTTTATAAAAGTAAACATTTATTCTCCTATAAAATGAGTATTAACTGGGTACAATGAAGAATTATTACAAAGAGTAAAACATAAAAGAAGTGTTTATGAAATTGAACATCATAGAAGTTTACTTGGAAAAACGGTTTGACTTACAAAAGATGGATTCACAAAAGTCATCACAATAAAAATGAAACATACGGATATAAAAATAATCGAAAAAGATTTAAGATATATCAAACGTCATTATGAAACATTTTTACGTGTAGAAGACGAATCTACTTTTACCGAAGTTATAACATATATCAGAACACTCGGATATAATCTCAATCCTCGTTGGAAAAAGAAGAAATAAAAATTTCTTCTTTTTTTTATTACATATTTATTTAAAAAAGTAAATACACAAATATTTTCAAATAAACAAAAAATTATTAAAATAAAACTATTATTTTTACACAAAAATACAAAACATGAAAAATAAATTACATAAAGCATTTACACTCGTAGAACTCATCGTTGTAATTACGATTTTAGCCGTTTTGGCAACGGTTGCGTTTATATCATTTCAAGGATATACAAGCTCTTCGAGAGATTCTGT
>CAWUVK010000004.1:0-128562 GCA_963926055.1 uncultured Patescibacteria group bacterium
TTGTGATAATTCTCATTGATACTGAAAAACGGTTCCGCTGGCAGAAATATCTACTTTTTTATCTGGAAGTGGAAAATTTATATCTTTGGTTCTGTTGATTTCAAATGATTTTGAAATATTCTTTAAATCAGCTAATCTCACTGAATCTCTAGAACCACTTGTGTATCCTTGAAACGAGATAAAAGCTACCGTTGCGAGAACTGCTAAAATTGTGATTACAACGATGAGTTCTACGAGTGTGAATGCTTTATTTAATTTATTTTTCATGTTTTGTATTTTTGTATAAAAATGATAGTTTTATTTTAATAATTTTTTGTTTATTTGAAAATATTTGTGTATTTACTTTTTTAAATAAATATGTAATAAAAAAAACTGAAAATGTTTTCAGTTTTTTATTGAGAACAAGTTATTAAATTACTTTTATCAATATAAGTTGTAGTATTAGTTGTATTATAATATGAATCACAAAAATCATCTCAGGCAATAATTGGTCATTCATCAGTTCATCTTTGTTGATAAAAAGCATTTGCTTCTAAAATAACATTTTCATTTTGGATAGTTAATTTGGAAATATAATTTCTAAAAAATGCATATGTTCAAATAAATTCTATATTATTTGGTATAACTACATTGGTTAATGAATTTCCGTAAAATACTTTTTCTTCAATCCTCGTTAGACTAGAAGGGAGAGTTATTTCTGTAATTTTATTATTATCAAATGCCTGTTTTTCAATAGATTTTATACTATTTGGGAAGATAACAGTCTCAATTTCTTTGCTTCCAAATGCGTCTTCTCAAATATGCTCTACTGATATTCCATTAATTTCACACGGGATTACTACATCTGACACATTTACTGGATTAGGATTAGACATAGTTGGGAGAGTGTATATAAAGTCGATAATCGTCCCAGTAGATTCATTAAAAACAAAATAAGATTCATTAGTTGGTGTAATAGAATCTATACATTCTCCAGAGGTTGGAAGAGATCATTCGCTAGGTTTAATCAATCATAATTCTTGTAGTTTTTTCGGATTATGATTCAAAATTTTTATTGCAAATTCAGCTAATCTATATTCATCATTTTTATCTAGACTCAATAATTCTTTTTTCCAATCACTTTGTAAATCAACATTATTTTCATATTTATTTATCAGAGCGAGGCTAAAATCTGGATATTTATTCTCAATATTATCAGGCGTAATATCTATATTTCAAGTAGTTTGGAGTTTTTCCACATTAAATTCAACTGTTCCGGAATCAATATAAAAAGTAGATCATGAAGAGTGAAGTCAGATTGATGAATAATATGTATTATCATTTCAAACTAAAAATAATCCATTATAATTTCAAGTAATTTTGTGTGCTGGATTTTTCGCATATATTTGAGATATTTTTCATTGAGAAATCGCTTCTAAATCATATTTAAGTTGAAACTGTTTACTATCATGAGTGGTAGCATATTTCATTGGAGTTTTTGTCAATGGATCAACTGGAACTTGAGAAATTCATTGTAATCTTGCAAGAACCTCTTTTGAAACTTCTCATTGTTTCCAATGAGTTACACT
Source organism: uncultured Patescibacteria group bacterium (assembly GCA_963926055.1). Taxonomy (GTDB): domain Bacteria; phylum Patescibacteriota; class Gracilibacteria; order BD1-5; family UBA6164; genus CAJXJP01. Next base: position 1,569 of record CAWUVK010000004.1, read on the forward strand.
GGCATCTATATTTCCTGGTACAGGATAATTTCCAGATGTCACATTATTTAACACGAGTGCTTTTTCGACTATTTTCATGTCGCTGACTCTCACTGAATCCCTAGATTGACTGGTATATCCTTGGAAAGAGATAAATCAAATTGTTGACAATATAGCTAAAATAGTAATAACAACTATAAGTTCTACTAATGTAAATGCTCTTAATTCTTCTCTCATCTATAATATATACCAATATAAAATTGTATGTAATATTATTAATTTAACATTGAAAGTAAAATAATTTTTACAAAAAAAATAATATTCTTTATATTTAAAGAATATTATTTAATTACTTTTGCAATTTCATTTGCAACATTTTTATCCAATGGAGATGGTATAATTTCATCAACTGTAGGATTTTTAACATAAGAAGCAAGTGCTTCTGCTGCATTTATTTTCATTTCTTCAGTAATTTGAGAAACTCTATTTTCTAGAGCTCATTTAAATAATCATGGGAAAACTAAAACATTATTTAATTGATTTGGAAAATCTGAACGTCCAGTTGCAATTATTTTTGCTCATGCTTTTTTTGCTTCTTCAGGCATTATTTCTGGGATTGGATTTGCCATAGCAAATATCATTGGATCTGTATTCATAGATTCTACCATGTGAGATTTTAATGCTCCGGCAACCGAAACTCATACAAAAACATCTCTATTTTTCACAGCATTTTCTAACGAACCTTCGAGGTTATCAATATTAGTTATTTCAGCTAACATTTTTTTTGTATCATTTAAATCATCTCTATTTTTAGAAATAATTCATTTTGAATCAACCATGATGACATCTTTGATACCATATGCAAGCAATAATTTTGCAATTGCAACTCCTGCAGCTCAAACTCAATTGATTACAACTTTTACATCTTCTATATTTTTTTCAGTAATTTTTACACCATTAATAATTCAAGCAAGAGTTACTATTGCTGTGCCGTGTTGATCATCATGAAATACTGGAATATCTAATTCTGCTTTTAATCTTTCTTCGATTTCAAAACATCTTGGAGCTGAAATATCTTCTAAATTTATTCCTCAAAATGTAGGAGCAATATTTTTTATTGTTGAAATAATTTCTTCTGTATCTTGAGTATCTAAAATAATAGGGAAGCCATTTACTCATCCAAATTCTTTTAATAATGCACACTTTCACTCCATAACTGGAAGTCCTGCTAAACCTCAAATATTCCCAAGACCTAAAACAGCAGATCCATCAGAAATCACCGCAACAGTATTTGCTTTGAGCGTATAGTCATAAGCTGTATTTTTATCTTTTTGAATTTCTAAACATGGTTGAGCCACACCTGGAGAATATGCTAAAGACAAATCATCTTTTGTATTTAAAGGCATTTTTAAACCAGTTTCAATTTTTCAAACATGTTTTTTGTGAAGTTTTAAACTTTCTGCGAAATAATCCATAATTTTTATTTATATATATAAATTTATAAAAAATAATATATTTTATCAGCTAAAAGTAAAGGAAAAAATATATTTATATAGTTACTATATTTTTTAAAGTTAAATAATTCTAAAGAAATAAAAAAATCCCAAAAAATGGGATTTTTTTTTAGTATCAACGAGAAATTTTTTGTAATCGCAGTTGATGTCGATGATATCGATTCCTCGCATATATTATCATATAAGTGAGAAGAAAACACACCATTGCTTGGATTTGATTATACATTGCTATATGAAAATTAGTATCAATAATCCAAAATGATAATCGCACATCACTACTCATATAAATCGCTAAAAATAAATGAACTACTCCTATTATTATTACTATAATAGGCATCAAATTCCAAAGTATTTTTGGGATACGAATATCTGGAAGAAATTTATATTTTTTAAATAAAAAACCTAAAGTTCCCTCAGATGGATGCTTTGTACAAGTGAAATATCCGATTTGCTTCGCCATTTATAACCTCCTTTTATTCATAAATGCTCACGATATTGTATCAAAAAAAATAATAAGTCAATGCTATTGCAAAAAAAATATTAATGTATATAATTTGTATATATTAAATTTTTAATTATTTTATGCCAAAAAAATCAAACTATACAAAAAATAAAACTACGCAAAATAAATTTTCGCTCAAAAAAATCATACTTTTTCTGATAATTTTATTATTCATTCATATTACGTATATAAATGTTTCTATTTTATTTTCTCATAATTCAAAAACAGAAGTTTTAGTAATAACTTCAATAGAAAAAATCAATTCTGCTCGAGTGAGTATAAAAAATCAAAATCATTTTGATCAAAATATTCAACTATTTGAAAAAGATCAGATGAGAAAAATTTTAATACTCGCCAGTGAAAATAATTCTTGAATTTCAGCAGTAGAAATAATAGGAGAATATTTACTCGAAAATGACGTTTGGGGAGGGAATATTGCACAACTTGAAAGCTATCCTTGATCTTATTACAAAGAAATTTTAGGTTTTTTAAATAATCAGAAATTAAAAAATGCTGCTATTTTAACAAGTTTTTGAAATTATTATAAAACTTCTCAAAAATTTCATGCAAATGCCTATGATTCAATTGTAATAAAAACCTATTATAATGGTTTTGCTGATACTTTTTTTGGAAGTTTCCAAAATTTTTATTATTTTTGGAAAAATAAGTTATAAAAAAAATCAGAAATAAATTTCTGATTTTTTAATATGAAAGAGTTTGGTACTGAGTATTTTTTAGCATCATTGGTACTTCAATAGCAATAACATCTGATTCCTCTGAATCTCAAATAATTAAATGTTCAGGATTTTCATCATTTACACCAGCAGCATCTTTTGTTTTTAATTTGTGTGAATCTAATTTAATACTTCCTTCAATCACAAAATAATATACTCCATGAAGAGGATTTCTTTTTTTGTATGGCACAACTTCTCTTTGAGAAATATTTATACGAGAAATGTATGCGTCTTGAAAAATTCTATTTGCTTCATCTTTTGGATCTCAGCTTGCTAAGATTTGCCAAATATTTTGTCTATCTTTTTTTAAATATTTTTTTTGTTCATAAACCGGTTCACCAGAATGATTCTCTGATTCAATCCAAATATGTAAAACTTTTAATTCTTCTTCTTGATTTCCATTAAATTCACTATGAGAAATTCATTTTCATGTAGAAATACTTTGCACTGAACTTTTTTTGACTATAGTTTCATTTCAAATGCTATCTTTGTGAGAAAGTTCTCATTCTAATGGAATTGATATGATTTCCATGTCTTTATGTGGACGCGCTGGAAATCCTTCACCTGGTTGAACGTGGTCTTCATTTAAGACCAACAGTTTTCCAAATCACGGTCTTTTGTGATTATGGTAATCTGCGTATGAAAACGAAAAATAACTTTTAATCCATTTCTGATTAAAGTATCATCTTTCTTCATTTTCATGAATTTCGATGTTCATAATCGCATAGTTATTAATAATACCTTTATTATAGTTTTCAATCTTAAGATTATCTTAAGAAAAAAGTGTTTGACTTTTTTTTGTCAAGCATATAATTTCATATATTAAATCTTAAGCTTAAATAAATGAATTCTTTAGTACAAGAAGTAGAAAAAAGAATAAAAAATGAATTCTGAGAAAATATTCAAATGCAATTCATTGATGAAAAATGAGATGGAAAACATTTCTATCTTGATATTATATCAGATAAATTTGAAGGTATAACAAGAATTCAAAGATCGAGAAAAGTTCATACAATTTTAAAAGACTTATTAACAGATGATTCTATCCATGCTTTAAGATTAAAGTTAAGAGTCCCTGGAGAATAATAAATTTCTTCCTTTAAAAATTACCCCCTCTGCCTTTCAGGCATCTCCCCCTTTCAAAAGGGGTGACTAATGCAGAAGAAATTTATTTTAAAAATTTTAATCCACTTTTGGCTTCCCTAATATAGGGAAGCTGTCCGTAGGACTGATGGGTTATTAACTTATATACATAAAAATAAAAAAATGACACCAGAATTACAAAAAAGACTCGATGATCTAATAAACCAATATAAAGTAATGCTTTTTATGAAGGGAAGTCCTGATATGCCAATGTGTGGTTTTTCAGCTCAAATCGTTGAAATTTTAATCGATCAAGGTATTTATTTTGAATCATTTGATATTTACTCTGACGAAGAAGTAAGACAAGGGTTAAAACAGTACAAAGATTGGCCTACATATCCTCAACTCTATATTAATGGAGAACTTATCGGAGGACTTGATATCATCCAAGAAATGCTCGAAGCAGGAGAATTAGAAGATTTAAAAAAAGATGTAGGAATGGAATAAAACAAAAAAGCGCGAAAGCGCTTTTTTTTTATGCTTCTAAAACACTAAAAATTTTCTTTTCGAGTATTTTAGATTTTTCCTTTAATTTTCTTATTTCTCCTTTTTTTACTACTCTATAGCTTTATTATCACAACTGATCTTGTAACAATTATTTATAGAATAAAAATCCATTATTTTTCCATTAGAAACAAATTTTATGTGAAATGATGTATTTTTCGTAAATCTATTTATACGAATCCTCATAAACATACCAGTTTCTTTTACTGATGGGTATAATTCATGTATTATCAATATCAATTTTCTTACTTCGTCTTCATAATAAATAATACTAGAGCTTGTATATAATATTTTAGAGATTAAACACTGAAAAATTAATATAATAGAATGGACTACTTTTAATAAAATATTCATATATTTTTCTCCTCATTTCAAGCTAAAAAAATAAATTTTTTACACTCAATAGAAAAAATAATTTTCTGTAATATCTCTTGAATAATTTCTTGCGTAAAACGAAAAAAATTTATTTTTCCAAGATTTTTTACAAAAAGTTTATATTCATAATTTTCATATACATATTCAAATTCTATTAATTCTTCGTCATATTCAATATACATTTTAAGAGAAGTTGTATCTTTATGCAGAAAATACATAATGTTTTCTGGCTGAATATTTTGTATTTTTCCAAAGGAAACCAAAATACACGATAACAAATTTCTCTCGTTTTTACACAATGGTATTTCTACTATATGTAGCATATTTTTGCTTCCTTTTTTAGAACGTATTATCACTATAATATATTTACATATTTAGTCAAAAAAATAAAAAAATCTTGAAAATAAATTCAAGATTTTTTTATAATTTTAATTTTTTAGAAATAATAAAATTTCTAATTATATTTTTAGCTTTTTCGAGTGGATTTTCTTCGAGAGGGTTTGCTTCTAAAATCTCAATTTGCTCTTGTTGGAGCATAACTTCATAATCTTCTTCGTTGTTTGCAATCCATTTTTGAACTTGCACATCTATAAGATTTTCGATTTGATTTTCTACAGAAATTTCTCAAGAATTATTTTTTTTGAGAGGATTTTTTAAGAAATTTTTGATTTGCGATAACACAGATTTTTTTTCTCATTTTTCTATTGATTCAAACATGATTTCAATATCTGATCTCGAAAAATTGATAAGTGTTTCGCTGATAATATTTTCTTCATAAATATGAAGATTATAAAATTTGTGAATCAAGTTTTCATTTTCAGCTAATAAATCTTTCATTTTTTCAATTGGCTGAAAATTTTGAGGATTTGAATTTTTAAGAAAATTTTGAAATTTTACTAAACAAATAGAAATATTTAATAATTCAAAATTTTCAAAAATATATTCTATAAACTCATTTCAAAAGTTCAAATCTAACAACAACAATTTCATTTGTTTGATGTTGTTATTTGATTTAATTATTTGTTCTTTATTTATATTGCCTTTTTTGCGTTCTGTATGGTAGTTTTTTTGCGTTCTACCAAGAGCAAAATTTTCTTTCTGATCGTGATTATTTTGACTTTCAAGCTGAGAACTTTTTATACTTTTAGACTCAAAACTTTTTTCACTTACTTGAATTTCAAAAGGATTTTCTCAGATAGTACTTTTTTTACTTTCTACCTTAGTACTTTTTTTACTTTCATTGTTGTTAAGCACTTTCTTTATATCTAAATTTTCATATTGAACAATTCATTCAAGATTTAAACAGAAATATCTTGTATTGTCATAATCAAGTTGTACGTTAACTAAATTAAAATTTTCGAGCACTTTAATAGATTTGAGCTGTTGTTTTTTTGTCAGAGTTGTATCTTCGAGAATATTTTTCACAGAATTATAGAAATATCCATTTTTTAATTCTCATTTTTTGAGGAAATATTGTCTCTTTGATAGTAAATCTTTCACTAAGATAGTTTCATTTATCCCAATAGTATGAGCCAGAGCAATAGGGTAGCGAATATATGATTCATCCATGAATGGTTCCAGAGATAAATTCATATCCCACATTTCTTGATTTTTTGGATAAAAAATTTGATTTATTTTTTCATTATTAATTTTGAAATGAAGTTTTTTTCATTTTCAAAGCTTTGTAAAAATAAGATCTTGTTCTTCGAGTTTTTTACGAGCAGTATCAAACTTACCTCTAGGAAGCGCTGTATTTTCAAATACATATTCTTTAGAATGATAAAAATACCCGTCAGCTCAAATACTGTCGTGTTTTATATGATAGAGCTCTTTATCGATGAGTTCCATGAGTAATACCGTTGGATTTATCCCAAAACTTAGGATAAATCTTTTTGGTAACAGGAGATGTTGAGAAATTATTTTATTTACTTGCATATCCTATAATAAACTATTTAAATCAATTTTTTTTACTTTTTTTTGTGTTTTACTTGAAATTATTTTTTGTATTTTCTCTGTATTTCTACTATCTAGACGTTTTCCAGCATTTTTTATTACGTTTCGTATAATGATAAATTTATCATTATACCCATTTTGCTGGTAAAATACTGCGAGTTTTGATAGACCTGAAACTTTAAACTTTTTTTGTAATAGAATCTCAATTTTTTCTGAAGTAATTTCTTTTTCAAATAATTTTTTATGAATTTTTTGGTATTTTTTTACCAAATCAAAATTATTTATTACAGTTGATAACATACTTTCAACTTCTAGTTTTGCTCATCAAATAGATATTTTTTGAGTTATTCTCGAAACTTTACTTGCTATAAATTTTACAAATATTGTTTTACCTTCACCAATGCATGTTTCGAAATTTTTATTTTTCGTAATAATATAAAATTTTTTTATATTATGAGTTTCTCCAGCATGTATTTTTAAAGCAGTTTCACTAGAAATAATTCCACCCAGCAGAGATATTATGTCAAATAAATGACTATCAATTGCTTCTTGAGACAACATATTACTTTTTTTGAGTACATATATTCCACGAATAGGAGAAAATAACATTTTTTCAGACAATAAATATGTTTTGATATTTCCAGGGATTTCCTCTGATAAAAAAACATATTTCTGCTTCTTTTTATTCTCTATTATAAATGTTTTAACTTTTTCTATAATTCGCATATATTAGCGATTATTTATATATTTATCTTTTGTTCACATTATTTATGTTACTTAAAATATTTATTATTTACATTATTTTTGTACAAAATATTTTATAAAAAAATACAAGAATTAAAATTGCTTAAAAAATATTTCATAAAAAAGTCAATATTTTTTGAATCTATTCCTGCTGTTATGTACTCTCTATTTATACAAATTTTTGAGTAAATTCAAAATTTTTATTCAAAAAAATATAAAAAATACTATTTACAAAATACAAAATATAATTAATATAGTTACTATATATTATATAGTAAATTAAAAATATGAACAAAGAATTTTATAATTTCAGAGCTAAAAGCCTCAGATGAGAAGAAAAATCAATGAGTGAATATGAAGGAAAAGTAATTATAGTTGTAAATACGGCAAGTAAATGTGGATTAACGTATCAATATGCAGGTCTCGAAAAATTATATCAAAAATACAAAGATCAAGGATTAGTGATTTTAGGTTTTCCATGTAACCAATTTGCAAACCAAGAACCAGGAGATTCAAAATCGATTGAACAAGGATGTTTGATTAATTATGGAGTTACGTTTCCAATGTTTGAAAAAGTTGATGTAAATGGTGATAATACTCACCCAATATTCTCATATTTAAAAAATAATATTTTTTCTATCTTTGGGAAAAAAGTGAAATGGAATTTTACAAAATTTGTAGTAGATAAAAATGGAAATCCAGTGAAAAGATTTTCTCCAACTACGAAACCAGAAAAATTAGAAAAAACAATTCAAAAATTATTAAAATAAAAAAAACTGCTAGAAATAGCAGTTTTTTTTATCTGTTATTTTTAGTATCTTAAAGAAGGAGGATACAAAAATAACAGATATAACATATAACGAAATATATAAAAAATAGTGACAAATTACTTTTTTCTTCTGTTTTCACTTAATTTTGTTTTTACATATAATCATTGGATTTGTAAACGAGCCCACTCCGTTTTTCTTAAAAATTTGAGAGATGAAGAAATACTGGGGTTTGAATGGAAACAATTTATTTTAAAACGTTCAGCTAAACCGTCAAAACCATATACCTCGACTAAATATTCCATAATCATAGCGAGACTGACTCCGTGAAGAATATCATCATTTCTGTTTACCGGTTCTTTTTTATCATTTAATACTTTCATAATTTTTTTTCATAATATATTTTATTTACTCTACCGTAATAATATAAAAAAGCAATCAAAAATATGATTGCTTTTTTATGAAAAATTATTTTCATAATCCGTCTTGTGCTTGAGAATTTTGAATTAATTCGATTGAATATCCATCAGGATCTTTTATAAATGCAATTTCAGTTGTTCCTCATTTTACTGGTCCTGGTTCACGAGAAATCGTTCATCCAGCTGATCTAATTCTTTCACAGGTTTCATAAATATCATCAAATCCAAGAGCAATATGTCCATAGCCATTTCCAAGATCATAATTCTCAGTTTGGTCCCAATTATACGTAAGTTCTATTTCAACTGAGCTATCAGCAAAACCGATAAACGCAAGTGTATACCTAAAATCTTTATTTTCAGATTTTCTATTGAGTTTCATGCCAAACATTTTTTCATAAAATTCAATCGAATCTTCTAAATTTCTTACTCTGAGCATCGTATGTAAAAATCTCATATTAGTTGTATCAATAATTAATATAAATATTTATAAATAAAAAATATTTTTACGCAAACAAAAAATCCCAAAATGGGATTTTTTAAGTGTTTTGTTATGCATGAGTCAAAAGCTGAGTATCAACTTCTAGATTTTTTATTGCAAACTGTATACGTTCACAAGTTAAATCTTCAACTTCAATATATCTTTTTTTATGTACGAGCTCAAAATAACCATCAATGTAACAGTTGAGAGTGAGTCTCTCATTTGGCCCCTCAATGTGAATTTCAACTACAAAAACTCCATCAATAGTAGTAGTTGTAATTTTTTCATCTACGCAAATTGTACTACCACCAAATAGGCAAACACTCAGTATGGGTAGATATTCATTTCGAGCAAGATCTAAAAATTGAGATTCTTTTTGTTTCTCGAGTTTATTATTTTTATATTTATTTATTACACAAATATATAAAAATAAAATAGCTACTATAAAACATATACAAATAATTAGATTCATAACAATTGTTCCTTTTTTTGATTATGACAAAAATATTATAATATAAAATTTTAATTGTCAATTTAATATAAATAATTATTTAAAATAATAATTATTTTCCCCAAAACAGAGAGATTTTTAGATAAAAAAATAATAAAATGACAAATGAAATTAAATCAGTACAATCCAGCCGAAAATTATTTTAAAATTATCCAAATATTTATAAATGTTATTTAAAGATTTAGACCTAATAGCTCCTATTTTAAAAAATTTAGAAGCTCAATGATATGAAAAACCTACACCTATTCAAGAAAAATCAATTCCTGTGATTTTAGATGGAAAAGATATTTTAGGTTGTGCTCAAACTGGAACAGGGAAAACAGGAGCATTTGCTATTCCAACGATTCAAATTCTTTCTATTAAAAAAGAACTTTCAAACAGATCAAATGAAATTAAAGCACTTATTTTAACTCCAACTCGTGAACTAGCATTACAAATTGATGAAAGTTTTACTGATTATGGAAAAGATACAGGTCTTTCACATTTTGCTATTTTTGGGGGGATTAAACAACATTCTCAAGTAAGAAAATTACAAAGATGAGTTGATGTACTTATTGCAACTCCGGGGAGACTGTTAGATCTTATTCAACAAGGATATATTTCTCTCAAACATATAGAAATGCTTATTTTAGATGAAGCAGATAATATGTTAAATATGGGATTTATTAATGATATTAAAAAAATTCTTAAAACAATTCCGCAAAATAGACAAACTCTGTTTTTCTCAGCGACAATGCCAAAAGAAATTTTAGTTCTCGCAAATACTATTCTCAATAATCCAACGCACGTAGAAGTTGCTCCAGTTTCGTCTACAGCAGAAAAAATTAAACAAGAAGTCTATCATGTAGGAACAGGTGGGAAACCAGGATTACTGACATATATTATTCAAGAAAAAGAAATAAAATCTTTGCTTGTTTTTTCTCGTACAAAACATTGAGCTGATAGAATTGTAAGACATTTAGAAAAAGATAATATTACTGCAGCAGCTATTCATGGGAATAAATCTCAAAATGCACGTGTGAGAGCATTAAATCATTTTAAATCAGGAGACATAAAAGTACTCGTTGCAACTGATATTGCAGCCAGAGGTATCGATATTGATGCACTTGCATTTGTGATTAATTATGACTTACCAAATGAATCTGAAACATATGTTCACCGTATCGGAAGAACAGGAAGAGCTGGAAAAAATGGTTTAGCAATGTCGTTTTGTAATCAAGAAGAATATGCGTATTTACTCGATATTCAAAAACTCATTTCTAAAAAAATTCCAGTTATAAAAGATCATCCATTTGAAATAACTATTGATACAAATAATGTTACAAAACCAAAACAAGGAGGAGGAAATAGAAAAAAAACTTTTATGAATAAAAGACCAAGTAATGGAAATAAAAGTAGAGATATCAGAAGAAATAAAAATAAAAGACCAAAAAGAGATTCATAAGAATCTCTTTTTTTTATATATAAAATATTTTTTGATCAAAAATTATTATCACAAGTCTATTAAATATTTTTTTGGATTATGTCTATCAAAATATATTTCTACTTGTTTTGGACTATTTGTTGAAAAAAGCGGATCAAATGATCTGGCACTTTCAGCGAGAAATTTTTCAGCAGTAAGAGGATGAGTTGTTTTGTATACTGCTTTTTGAGCAGGCCTTTTATTTATTTTTACTGAATAATCTGTCACGATTTGTACAAATTGTCCTGAGGTTTGTATGGCAGTATTTTTAAAACTATTTTTTCTTTTATCAGAAATTTTTTTGATAATTCCAATTTGATTTCAAAAGCTCGGAATCGTGAAGCTCATAAAAACAAATATTCAAAATATGATCCCTGCAGTGATATAATATGAAACTCTCAGAGTCTCTACGTGATATCAAACTCCAGCAAATATTCCAGCCATTATCAGAGGCATATAAGCAAATTTTATTTTTCATGCCATCAATCCTCACCAAAATGTAAAAAATACTGAGAAAAATAAAAATAAATAAAAATGAAAATTCGCAGTAAATTCATCTACATTTGGTTCGTATATTTCATATTGAATTAAAATAGTTTTAAAATATTCAAATAAATTATCTAATCCACCAAAATAAAAATATCCAAATATACAAGCCAATAAACAAGGAACTCAGAGGTAGAAAAAAATACTAAAAAATTTCATGATTTTTTTATAAAAAAATATTTCTAAAAATATAATAGTGAAATATTATTTTTTAGCAAAAAAGTGAGAATGAAAAAAAATTATATTTGAGAAATAAATTTTTCATAATATGTTCAAATGTTATTGAGGATGAATTTTTTATCTTTCTCGCAGAGAGTATGAGAATATTTTACCATAGATGAACCATCAAAATCTTTGTCTTGTAGATAAAATTCATTTTGTAGAGAATATTTGATGAAATTTTTTATAAAAGTATTATCTATATTTTTAATTTTATCTAAAATTTCAGGTCGAATTGCGATAAAAATATGTTGTTCAAAATCTCAATATATAGTTTCATACGAACTGATATTATATTCTCCATCTAAATATCTGAGAGAAAAATTGATATATTTATCAAATAAATCTGACAAAATTGATATAATATATAAATCAACTATTCCGTGTGAAAATATATAAACATTATCTGAGGAATTTCATATTTTAGTGTTAAATTTTTCTATGATATTTATGTCTGATGTGATTTTACTTGAAAAATATTTTGTATGATTTTCTAAAACTATAATTTTGTCAGGAGTATAATATTTTTGATGATAATTTTTTATGTCAGAATATATTTTTCTGCCATTTTTTGTATATTTATAATTTTTTGAATAAAGTTTTTGTCATATTTGTTCAATTAATTTTTGATTATAATTATTATTTTCACATTCTTTTGTTAATACTTTATGTTCATAATCAATAAGTGAATTTGAAATTTCTTGAGTTATTTTTTGTATAAATTTTTTTAAATCATCTTTATTTGTACTATCTAAAATATAGTAGGAATAATATGTAGAATTTCATTCAAAAATATTTTGCGATTCAAAAAAATTATTTTCATTTATTCTTCAAAATACACAATGTTCAATTAAATGAGGTATATAATTAGAATTTTTTTCAGCAGGAGTGTAAATATAAATATGAAACATAATCGTATTTTTATGTATATTATCTAGAGTATAATATTTTTAATCATTATTTCAATAATCAAACTTTAAACAAAAAACCCTAAAAATATATTTTTAGGGTTTTTTGTTTATTTTGGACTTGCTGTAATATTAGAAGCAGTATCTATGTTTTGAATTTCTTGTAATAGATTTTGAGTAGCTTCAAATTTAGGGAGATATTTTTTTAATACTGCTTGTGATTGAGTGGTATTTCAAAAACTTGCAACTTGAACTTTAGCAATTTTTTGGTAATGTTGAGCGATATTTTCTAGACATTGTTTCGCTGAGAGTCATTGTGTAGAAAGTTTACGTAAAATATAATTAGTATTATCTTTATCCATATTTGTTTGTAAATATGCAGTGATATATTTATTTGTTCTATTATTTATTCCAGCAGTTGTAATAGTATCTACTTTTTGTTTTACTTCGCAAATTTCATTTACAGGAGTATTTTCAATAGTATTTGCTAGGAAAGTTTCTTGGTTTGCTTTTTCTTTTTGGATTTTTGCATACTCATCCTTGGTTTTATTTGTACTTTCATACGAATCATCAAATGCACTTTTATGATAGTATGCAAATGTATTCGCTCCTGATTCTTCTTTTTCCTGATTGATGCTTCCTCATAAATATGGAAAAAAATGTTCGTATTTACTACTATATACATGAGCAGCATAATACTTTACTCATGTGTTATCATCATTTTTTGAAATATTTGTTCATACAAATATTTCAGCATGACCATATTTTTGTCTATCAGAAGAAGTTCAAAATCCAGGTTGATATGTGAGAATTGCTCCAGGTTTTAATTCTGAGATATCATTTATTTCCACTTTGATAAAATCTTGATGTTCGTCTAAAATTCCTGGGATTAAATTTGCATGCATTCCATAATCTGGTAAATCAGCACCTTTATAAATGGCTTCTAGTCAAGCACGAACTGCTTTTCAGCATTGGTCATATTTTTTTCTTGCAGCAAGTTTTGGAATAATATCTTGAGAATATGTGTCAGGATGTTTTATACTATTAACAAAACTATCTCTTAATTGACTATCATTGAGAGAATAGAGTAATCCCATTAAATACATTTTTGGACTCGTTTGAGAAATAACTTCACGAGTATTTATATCAGTAATATTTTCTTGTAAAAATGCAATGAGATTATCCAGTGCAATTGGATTATACTCTAAAGCATTTTTCACTTCAGAATAAAATTTTTGTTTTTGTTCTGCCTCAGATAAAACAAGATTTTTTTTGTATGATAATAAGTTTTTATTTATACTTGGAATTTTTATAATTTGTCAGATGCTTATTTTTGCTACATCAGCTATATCATTTTCTTTTTGTAAATTATAAACCGTTGTCCCATACTTTACAGCAATATGACTGAGAGTTTCTCCATAAACTATTTTGTGACTCTTTGAATCAAGTGTGATTTGAGTTTCTTTTTTATTTTCTTGAATCTCTTTTGTTTCTTGATTTTGCTCAAATCAAGGCTCTCTTCTTGCTATAATCTCTCTTTTGTATTCTTCTCTCATTTTTCTATCATAATCAATAGCATCATGATAATTATTGTATTTTTCAATAATATCTTGAACTTCTTGAGAGTGAATATCAGCAGCTTCTATAAATATTTTATGACCAGGATAAATGATAGGTTTTTTATTACGAATCGCTAAAAAACTATTAAATTCGATAAGTTTTCCGAGATTTATATTTTCTCTTCTTGCAATAATATCTAAACTATCTCATTCACGAACCTCATATGTTTTTGGGTTTTTATCTCAAATAATTTCTGTATTTTCGCTCAGAGAACTAATATCAAATGTATCAGCTTTTGTAATTTTTGTTACGGTTGAAATTTCAGAATTTTCAAAAATATTTATATCTTCAATATTTATTTTTGCAATTTCCTCAATAGTTTTATCTTTTCATTGAATTGTATCTATATTTTTTTGAATTTTTTCTGGTTGAATATCTTTTGTGTTTTGTTCGGCTATCATTTCAGCTGCAATATTTTCACCTTGTACAATATCGCCAAGTAAAATTTTATCTCAAACATTTAATTTATTTAAATCATCAAAACGCGCTTCATTAAGTTTCATCACCTTATAAGGATTTAACCCCCACTTACGCGCAATAGAATAAAGACGTTCTCATTGTTTTACTACATGATAACTATTATATTTTTGTGTTTCTACTTTTTCTTGTGAAGATTCGTCAATTTTTTGAATATTTTTTTCTTGAGTTTTTACGACGATTTCGATATTTTTATTGTTTTGAGTTTCTTGAATTTCTATATTTTGTCCTGTTTGAGATAATGCAGAAGCGATTTCTGAAATTCCTGCTTTTTTTTGAGTTGCTTGAGCATATCAATTATCTTGATCTATTTTTTGTGTATCAAAATTTTGTGCATCTTGTTGTGATGCACATCCTGATAAAATACCACCAACTAATAACCCAAATGCGAGTCTAGATTGTTTTACTTTTTGAGAAATCCCACCTAATATAGATTTTGATTTTTTAGTATTTTTAGAATTTTCTTTATTTTTTCAAAATAATTTGTTGAACATGTTTTGTTTGAGAATAATTTATAAAAAATAATCGTATAATAATATAAAAAAAATCTTTTAAATATATTATTGCTGCGATTTTTTAGGTAAAAAATATATCCGTTTTTTTATTTTTATCAACTTTTTTATTTTTAGTATCTTTAGTTGTAAAAAAGACCTTCAAATAGAGGAGTCTCCACTACTTAAAAGTCTTAAATATTTACATTCACGTTATGGTAATGAAAAAAGAAAAGGTTACATATACATATCATTAAAAGGATGATTACATAAGTATAGAGAATGAAGGTTGTGGATAAGAAAAATCATAGTTTTAGTGAAATCTAGAATTCATTTCAAGGAATAGATAAATATAGATTTTTATAGATAAGAGTGCCTTAAGTTACATTAAGATACTTTTTTTAAAAAACTTTCAAAATTTAATGCGGATTTAATATCTCATGGATATATTGAGTTATGAAAAGGAGGGATTTTTATTTGATAACAATTTTTTATAATGGAAAGATTGTATTTTTTAGGTAAAGTTATTGTTTTGATAACAATTTTTTTTGTACTTTGATTTTTTAATACTGTAAGTGCTTCTACTTGATTAACTTTAAGAGATTGATTAGTGTGAGAGTTTTTATTTGAGTGAAACTTAGTCAATTGAGTAGATAACTCTAATAATGCATCATGATATGTTTCATATTTAACTGGAGCTACTTGATCAGGCTCATCTTGATATATATCACAAAACGGAAGTTATCCATCTTATATTTCATTCCCAAGTATAATGCCTCTTTGAGACTCATCAAGAACTTTCTCATTTTGGGGAAAGTTTGACCCATCAGATTTTGATGCATGAAGAAAGAATTGGAGAAAAATATTTTCATACTGATCTCAAAGTGGTGTATGAAAGTTTCAATTTAACGCTTCATATGATTATAATACTTATTATAATTTTGATTTTGGTAGTGAAAAATTATATACCAGAATTTGAGTTCCATTATGACAGTGGGTACATCATGTCATTGTCTATGATACTAATTCTAGTGAGTTAAAATTATTTATTAATGGAGACTTAAAATATTCAAAAATTCTTTCATATGATTTAGCTACATATATGAAAGAATATCCGATGCATATAGCAGAATGAACAATTATGTGAATAGATGATTTTTTAATATATAATAGAGCGTTATCAGATTTTGAAGTAAAATGATTAACAAATATAGCTCCAAGTATTAGTAATTTATGATCTGAGGATAATTATATTAATCCTATTAATTTAATTAATAAAACTTTGACTATTGAATGAATTAATGATGAAAATTATAACGAATTAACATTTGAATATTCTTTTGATAATGAAAATTTTGAAAGTTTAAGTTGATCATTAAATACCCCAATTGAGAATTGAGAATTTATATTTAGTTTTAATGGTGAATCTTTGCCGGATTGAAGTAATATAGTATATGTAAGAACGTTTGATGGGTACGAATATTCAAATATAGCTTCAATTGAATTAGAAAAAAATACTATTATTCCAGAGATTAATATTTCTAAAACTATAATTGATACAAATATCCAGTCTCAAAAATATAGTTTATATTATAGTACATGAACAGCATATTATTCAATTATATCAGATTGATTGTGTGATTGATCTAAAAACTTTAACGATTATGAAGAAGTGTTGTTAGATGTATGATCATATAATAATAAATATATATGTTATAAAATTGATCTATGACAATGAAATATACATTATAAATCAGAACTAATATCAGGTATTAAATGAAAAATGGATTATGGAAGGTGAGATGTATTTTCTTCATACCTAGATTGGAAAAAATCAACATCAGCTAAGCAAAACGATACAACTTTAGCATTCTTAAAAATGATGGTGACTTCTAGTACTCAATGAGTTACCTACTCAACAGTATATAATTATCCAAGTTCATTGGTTGATGTTAATTGAGATGGATTAGTTGATATGCTATATTCACATTATTATAAGATAAATCATGATTCAGAATATAAATATGCAATTATGGTAAATAATGGTAATTATACATTTACTCCTGTATATAGATGTTATATAAAAGGTTGATATTACTATGGAGACTGTGCTGAATAATTATATTTCTTAAAATAAAACAATGAAAAAAATACTTATATTCATGTTACTTGTAACACTTTTATTTTCTCAGTTTTGAAATACATTTGCTCTGGATATTATAAAAATAGAAAAAGATACTTATGAATTTGAATTATGAGATTGATATAACCCAATTTGATTTTTTGATGGATGAAAAATATTTATGGTTGCTAATAATAGCAACACAGTAAAAGTATATAAACTATCAAGTTGATATAATCTCTCTACTGCAGTATTATTTGATTCTACTACCTATTCAACGCGTGATGTCCCAAGATTTTTGAATTGAAAACCAGCAGCATTTTCTCTTAATGGAGATTATTTATTTATTTCAGAAGGAAGGGGAACTCAGTACAAATTGACAACTCCATATAAAATTTCAACTGCTCAAAACCCTGAAACAGTTTTTGATTTTCCAGATATCCGACATGCAATATATTCAGATGATTATAAATATTTTTATGTATATTATAGTAGTTCAAATCATGCTAATAGTATAAATATTTTCAAAACTAATAATGGAAAATTTTCACAATTTAGTTCAGAAAAAATTGTTTGAGCTTATATCCAATGAGAAATTCCTTATAATAATTTTTCTAATTTTAGTGTATTTTGAGAAGGAAAATATGTTTTAAATCATGAGATCAGATGAAATACTATTTATTTACTTAATGATAGTTATATTTTGTCTGATAATATCCCATTAAAAACTTTTTATATAGATGAAGCTATATTTTATACTTCTATTAACAATAAAGTATTATTCACTCATTCTTGAAATAAAATTATAAAATATAATCTAGTTTTAGATGAACAATGAGATGGAAATTATTCAGATGATATTTTTTATGACTTCAAATCTTGGAATAGGTCATTTAAAATATCCAAAACTGATAAAGTTTTTTGATATTTAAATCTGATTTATACTAAAAATCTTGCTTCTAATAATACTTCATCAAAAAATTATTGATACAGTCATATGGATATAAATGGAGATGGGTTGATTGATATGATTTATATTGATGAGTTTAATAAAAAAAGTATAGCTTGAAATCAAAGAGAAGGTAAAAAATACGCAATTTTAATTAATCAAGGAGATGAATCATATGTTACAAAATATAAGTGTGTTGACTACATGTGATTTTATTACGGAGACTGTGCAGTAAAATAATTTTTAATTAATATAAAAAGTGAAAAAAATATGAATATTTTTACTGCTTTGTTGTATGTATTTATTTTGATGACAAGTTTTTGCTGAAGGTGAAATCAAGGTTATTGAACCAAATATAAACAAGCAAAATGTAAATGGTTTTGATAAATTAAAGGTGCATGATTTATTTTCATGAGCTGGAGTTTACGATATCCCAATAAATTTTCCTAAAGGACCGAAAGATATACAAGTAAACTTGAATATGATGTATAATTCATATTCAAAAGATGCGTTTTCTCCGTATGGAATTTCTTGGAATTTACTGTGAACTAAATCAATTCAAAGAAATATTAAACAATGATCAACAGAAGTGTATAACAGAAACGATTTTATAGTCAATTGACAAGAGCTTATAAAATCAGAAACAGTTCAAAATCTCTATGAATCAAAATTATTAAATAATCAAAATAAATATTATTTTGAAAATAATTCATGGAAGGTGTTAGATACCAAAGGGAATACATATATATATTGAAAACAAGATATTTCTCGTTTGTCTGACCCAGATAATGAAAATAAAATTTTTTCATGGTATCTTGATAGTTTTACTGATAATAGATGAAATAGTGTTAATTATAATTATTTCAAAGATAATAATCAAGTATATCTTGATGAAATTAGTTATGCTGGAGGTTTGTATAAAATAAATTTTCACTATGAGGATAAAGGTAGAAGTCTCTCTAGTTATAAATCACATTTTGAAGTAAAAACTTCTAAAATATTAAATAAAATAACTTTCTCAGTAAATAATGAATTAGTAAAATATTATGATTTTACATATGATAATATTCATAATGTGTTTTCACATTTAACGAATTTTCAAGAAATTATTATTTGAGAAAATAATACTGAAAAAACATTGAGAGACATTAATCTATCTTATGGAATTTGAGCAGATATCCATTTATTAAAGACTATTAGTACAAATACAGGTTTAGAGGTAAATTTTACCTATAAACCAAGTGTGTTTTACAAAGATAGTGAAGGGAATAATCTTAATCCAGTGCTTCCATTTAATATGAGAACTCTGCATGTTATCGATTATAAAGATACTGTGAATAATATATCTAAACAAGAAGTCTATACTTATGCTGATGGAGCTTTCTACTTTGATCAAAATGATCTCTATGGGAGAGAATATGCTGGTTTTTGAAAAGTGATCAAAGATATAACTTGAGGAAAAAAAGAAATCTATTATTTCCACCAAGGAGCAAATTCTAAAGACCATCCTGAATTATGAGAATTTGAAGATCATATTTCTAAAAAAGGAAAAACTTTTCGAGTTGAAACCTATGATTCAAGTAATAATTTACTCAAATCAGAAATCACAAAATGGATCACTGAATTTGGAAATAATAACAGATGGAAAACTCTTAAAAACAGAGAAACTAAAA
The DNA here is from genome assembly GCA_963926055.1 of uncultured Patescibacteria group bacterium. Lineage (GTDB taxonomy): Bacteria > Patescibacteriota > Gracilibacteria > BD1-5 > UBA6164 > CAJXJP01. The sequence goes on from CAWUVK010000004.1 coordinate 21,659, forward strand.
ATCTCATAAACTCTAATAATGTTACTTCTACAACAAGTGAATATAGTTATGATGTTTATGGAAATATTATAGAAGAAATTAATTATTGAGAGGTAAATCTAGTTTCAGATAAATGAGATTTTACTGATATTTGAGAAGACAAAAGGACTTCAAAAATGTCATATACTCATAATGATGAAAAAAATCTGTATTGATTTGTGACAAAGCAGGAATTATTTGATTCCTCAAATGTTCTCGCATCACAAAAAGAAATTATCTATGATAATTCTATAAATAATAGTGTAGAGTTTGGAGATGTGACGAGTGTAAAAACATATACGACACAAACTGATTTCGTAGAAGAAAAGAGTGAATACAACGAAAAAGGTTTATTAACAAAATCTATCAATCCAAGAGGATATGCAACTCATTATTCATATGATAATTATTGAATATATCCGATATCAAAAACAGATGCAAAAGGTTTTATTGAAAACTATGTATATAACTATAAAGTTGGAAAACCAAGTAAAGTAACCAGCATAAATAATCTTGAGACAAGCTATAGATATGATAATTCTGCTAGATTATTATCTGAATCTGTCAAACTTGGAAATACTGACTATACCACAAAACAAATTAGTTATGATGATATAAATATTCCAAATAGTATTCACACAATTATCAATTTTGATAAAAATCATCAAAATACTCAAGATATTTATGTCTATAAAGATTGATTTTGAAATGATATTCAAGTAAAAAAATCATTCAAAAATAAATTTATAACCAATAAGTTACAATACGATAGAGATGGAAATACTTTGTTTACCAGTTATCCAACATATGAAAATACTTCAAATTATATAGTTTTAAATAAGCAAACAGAGTTTGGGAATAGTTATATGTATGATGACTTAAATAGAGTCATAAAAATTACGAATAAATCAGGTGATATTATCTATGATTATAATAATCTAGATTTTTCTATTACCAATCAAAAAGGTATAACAACTCAGTATGATTATGATGTAGCTGGAAACCTTATTCAAGTAACTGAACCAGGAAATATTCTCACAAAATATAATTATAATACTCTGAATCAACTCATAAAAATAGTTGATGCGGAAAATAATCAGAGATCAATTACATACAATCTCGCAGGACAAAGATTATCTATCGAAGATTTACACACTGCTGATGATGTAAATTTTGGTACTCGTTATTATAGTTATGATAAAAATGGAAATATAAATACTTTTACGACTCTTGCATGAGAAGTCATCAGTTATAACTACGATGAACTCGATAGAATTACTTCTGAAACATTTACATGATCTACCACATCATTTAGTTATGATTTTGGATCAAATGCAAAATGAATGTTATCAAGTTATTCAAAATGAGATTACAGCGAATCATATCACTATAATGAACAATGATTCCTTATTTGAGAAACTAAATCATATGGAGCTGATAATTATACCTATTCATATGACTATGATTTATTATGACAAAAAACTCAAACGACCTATCCAGATGATTCTATAGTAACAAATAGTTATGAAAATAGTGTTCCAACAGGTGTGAAATATAACAACACTGATCTAGTCATAAATATCAATCATAATCCAGCTGGAGCCATTGACGATATTACCTATGCAAACCGAGCAATTACAAAAAATATCTATGACTATGAACATGGATATAGATTACTAAAAAAATGAATCCTATTTGGTGATTCTCAATATGGTCTTACAAATTATACCTTTGATTCCGTAGGGAATATTATAAACCTGAAAGAAGATGGAAATATTCCAGAATTTCAAAAAGATGTAAGCTATAGTTATGATAACTTAAACAGACTCACACAAGCAAATTACTCTCCATCAGAGATTATTGATTATTCATTCAATGATATCTGAAATATTATAAGTAATTCACGCGTAGGGAATTATAGCTACCTTGATAACGGGAGAAACAATCCTCATGCGGTGACTAAAATTACCCCTCTCCCAACCTCTCCCATTACAGGAGAAAGGAGCTATAGTTACGATGATAACTGAAATGTTAATGCTGATTGAGTTATTGATTATATCTATAATCCAAAAGATGAGTTAACACAATCTACCAATAGTGGAACTGTAACAAACTATATTTACAATTCTCAATGAATCCGTATAGAAAAACAAACAGGAAATTCTCTGAATAGATATGTGAATAAAGATTATGAAATTGAACAAGTTTGAACTTGATCTATTATCAATAAATATATATTTCTCGGGGATACAAAAATAGCCAGTGTAAAAACTGAAAATAATTCAGAATCAATTATTTATCATCACTCAGACCATCTTGGATGATGAAATATTGATTTAGATTCAAATTGAGCTATACTTCAAGTAGTGGATTATTATCCATTTGGAGAAGTGAGAAATCAGTACAATTCATCAGAATATGAGAATAAATATAAATTCTGATGAAAGGAAAGAGATACTGAAAGCTGATTAGATTATTTTGAAGCAAGGTACTATTGAAGTGTTGATGGAAGATTTAGAAGTATTGATAGAGTTTTTTGGGAAGCATGAGAATCGCAAAGACATTATAATGGATTATATAATCCTCAAAAACTAAATGCATATTCATATGTATCTAACAATCCATTAACTCGTACTGACGAAACATGAGAATGGTGGGATATCGCAGTTGATACAGTTGTGGCAAGTATCTGATATGGAGTATGAAAAACAACTGGAGATGAGTATCTGGTTATTTGAGCAAAAAATATGCTCAAAGATACTCTTAATCCAAAGAATGCTTTGAATCCTGTTAAAAAGATTAAAAAAGTACAAAAAATGGGTAAGATAAATGATAAATTATCAGATTTATCTAAAAAATCTAATCAAAAAATATCGGGTAAAGTTCAATGAAAAAAAGAAGAAATTTGAGCAATAAAAGATGCAATAAAAAATCCTGATAAATGAACAGTTATAATACCAAAAGAAAAAATGTGAGACCCTAGATTAAATAAAGAATTTGATAAAGTTAAGCATAAATATTGATCAAGTGATGGAAATAATATTAATGTTCATTCACACAGTAACCCAAATACATGACAAACAAAAGATTTTAAAATTAAAAATCCTAAATAATTTATGAAAGTAAAATATAAAGAAAATGTTGTTAATAATCAATTAGATAAAAATATTGAATATAATGTTTTCTCAATTGAGGTAGATAACAAAAAACTGAAAATAAAATATTATATTAATAATTCTAAAGATTGAGAATTCGAATTGTATCCATATGATAGTGCAGATTTTGATATAATTGATGAAAATATATCTACTTATTGGACTTTCTGAATAAATCAATTTTGAGATCATATAATTTGACCTAAAGAAATATATACAATGGAATATTTTTGGGAAAGGTTATATGATAATGTTCCAGAACATGAGACAATTGTAAGTAAATATTTTCAAGTAGCTAAAAATGAGCTATTTAATTAAAAAAGAGAGCAATTTAAATTGCTCTCTTTTTCTATCACCACTCGGACCATCTGGGTTGATGAAATATTGATTTAGATTCAAATTGAGCTATACTTCAAGTAGTGGATTATTATCCATTTTGAGAAATAAGGAATCAATATAATTCATCAGAATATGAAAATAAATATAAGTTTTGATGAAAAGAAAGAGATACTGAAAGTTGATTAGATTATTTTGAAGCTCGTTATTATGATAACGGTATCAGAAGATTTAATAGTATTGATAGAGTTTTTTGGGAGGTTGGATATAGTAAAAGAGGAGAAAGACTTTTATTAGATCCTCAACAATTAAATTCTTATCATTATGCAAGAAATAACCCTCTTGTTTATACTGATAAATCATGAGAAATTATAGCTCGAATTGCGAATATGATTTCAAAGTCATGACCAAAATTAGAAAAATTATGAAGAGCTGCACAATCAAAAGTTTCTAATATGAGTGTTTCAAATGTATGACCAAATCTTGTCAGGTATGAAAAAAATATTAAGAAATTTTGATCTGATGTATATAAATATACTCATAAAAATCAAATTGATATAAATAAAGTATTAGACACAAATAGAGTTAAACATGCATTTAAACATGCAGAAGAAATTTTCTGAAAATGAAATAATCAATGGAATAAATATGGAGAAAAATTTACTAATATAATAAAAGACTCAATAAAAAATCCTGATAAAATTAGTAAATGAATGCAATGAAGATGATGAGATACATTTAATAGATATATTAAAAAAATTGATTGAAATACTATAAGAGTTGATGTCTTTACAAAATGAAACAATGCTTGAAAATTAAGAACAGTAACAAGGGAAAAATAATTATTAATTTTAAATAAATATGACACCTAATTTAGAGGATAATTTAGAATATGATATTAACTATTTATTGAATAATTGATATTCTAATAGAATAGTTAAGAAATTAATAAAAAAAATTCTCTCTGAGTATTGAGAAGTAGAAATATATTACATAAATATAGATAATACAAAATTTAATAATTTAAATTCTATAGATTATGATAACCATATAATTGTGTTAAATAATGAGTCGGATTTAAAATTTTTAGATTCTAATATTGTGTTAGATTGTTATATTAAAGATCCAAATTATAATAATACACATGTAATAATACGTCCTTATGAATGAAAAGTGAATATTAGACTTGCATTAGACATTAATCCTTTATATGATAAATTTCTATTTTTCAAAGTTTCTAAAATATTTCACTTATTTTATGAATCATTAAATCCTGATATTATATCAGTATGAGAAGTTACTCTTCCGACTTCTCTTACTGAATTAAAAAATAATAACTGGGTATGAGAATGTATTTATATTAGAAACATGTATTTATCACCTTGAGAGTGGTATCAAAAATTTGAATATTTAGATTTAAATAAAGGGAAATTATTTTTTATTAATGATAATATAGAAGTTTTAAGCAATAAAATTTTATAAAATATACTGAATGGAAAATAAAATACCTAATCTTGAAGAATTAAGATTGAAATCTTCAAAAAATTTATATGTTACTCATGATGACTATTTAATACCGTTATCAGTTTGATTACTATATGTCCTTGATTTAATAAATTTTTAATCTCAAGATGATATGATGAAGATTATGAATTAGTTACGGTAATTTTTTGAGAATTAACAGAATATATTGAGCAAGAGATGAAATTAAATAAGATGAAAGAAATTAATTTAATTTTCTCATTTTTAGAATTATTATCCATATCTAATAATGAAAAATACTAAATTTATTAATAACATGATTTTTAGAAAATTTAGATAATTACAAACATATTTTAAAAAATCTTTTAGACTTAATGCCAGAAAATTAAAAAAAATTGTTTTTATTATATTTTTCGGATTATTGAAATTAACAAAAAAAGAACAACTTAAATTGCTCTTTTTATCATCACTCAGACCATCTTGGATGATGAAATATTGATTTAGATTCAAATTGAGCTATACTTCAAGTAGAGGATTATTATCCATTTGGACAAATCAGAAATCAATACAATTCATCAGCATATGAGAATAAATACAAGTTCTGATGAAAAGAAAGAGATACTGAAAGCTGATTAGATTATTTTGAAGCAAGGTATTATTGAAGTGTTGAATGAAGATTTAGGAGTATTGATAAAATGTTCTGGGAAGTTGGAGGATTTGATTCAAAAAATAAAGAAGAAAGATGAGATAAAGTACTAATATTTCCTCAAGAATTAAACAGTTATAGTTACGTTGTAAACAATCCGCTTAATTATACAGATCCAACTTGAGAGAATACAATGTATTTATATGGAGATGTATGAACTTGAACTCCAGCAGATTTCATTGTAAAAGCATATGTTACTTGAGTTGTTACGATAGGTGCATATTTATGAAAACAGTTCTCTGATCATGTTGTTGATAACATTGTAGAAAGTATTTCTTCAAATTCAGCTACGGGAAGTCCAAGTCCTGGTAAACCTCCGAAGAAGGATGATAAATCATCTAAAAATACAGTTGACACAAATGCATGAAAATTAAATATTTCACAACATGCTGCAGAACGTATGGCTCAGAGAAGTATATCAAAATCAATGATTCAAAATACTGTTAATAAAGGTACAAGTTTTAATTATATACATAATTGAAAACAATTACAATGATTTTATGATAAAACTACTCAAATTTTTGTAGGGAAGCACTGAAGTAGAATCACTACAGTAATCAATAAAGTGAAACAAAATTACATTAATAATTTGAAATCAACATGAAAATAAAAGTAGATCAAGAGATAGGTGTATCATATTTATCTATAAGAGACCCAATGAATAAAGTAGAGGCTGTTACTATTGATGAGTACTGTGATTTAATTTTTGATATTGATAAAAATAATATAATTAATTGATTTGAAATTTTATCAAATGATATAATTTCAGATTTTAATGCTATCAAAATTAATAAAATTAATAGTACTCTTGACATCTTCTTCTCATGATATGACATAAAAATAGAAAAAGAAATAGTGATGAAAGATTATTGATTAAAATTTTGTATATGAAAAAATAACAATCTAATACATATTATAATTGAGGAATATAAATATATAGATTTTATTGATGAAAATATAGCAGTAGAATATATTTAAAAACTAAATAAAAATTATGAAAATTTATATCAATGATGGATTGAAAAATATATTAAAATAAGATCATAATCAATATATGTCTATAGATTTACCATACATTGATTATGATAACTTTATTAACAATGGAGTACTTATACCAACTAATCTAGAAAACGATTTTGATGAAATATATGTTGAGCAATTAAATGACATTAATCAATATTGAAATTACTATAATTCTTTTAGAGTAGATAAATACACATTATGAATAGATGAAGATATTTCACTATCACAAAGTTTACAAATTGGTTTTTTTATATGAGGAGCATGGTTAAATAAATTAAAAAAAGAGTATTCTTCTGAAAAAGTTATATTAATAATTTAAAATCAAAATGAAAATAAAAGTAGATCAAGAGACTGGTATGTCATACATATCTATAAAACAACCAAATGATACGGTTGAGGCTCTAACTATTTATGAATATTACGATTTAATTTTTGATATTGATAAGAATAATACAATTAATTTATTTGAAATCTTATCAAATGATATTATTCCAAATTTTAATAATATTGATATAAATATAATTAATGATGATGTTACATTAAAGTTTTCATTAGGTCAAGTTGTAAAAAAAATTAACTTACCTGAATATTGATTAAAATTACATATTTGAAACAATAACAAAATAATACAAATTATATTAGAAAAGTATAAAAATATAGATTTAATAAAACATGATTTAAATATTGAATATATATCATAAGAAAAAGAGCAATGTAATTTGCTCTTTTTATCATCACTCAGACCATCTTGGATGAGGGAATATTAATCTAGCTAGTTCTTGAAATCTTTTATAGGTAGTTGATTATTATCCATTTTGAGAAATAAGAAATCAATACAATTCATCAGAATATGAGAATAAATACAAGTTCTGATGAAAAGAAAGAGATACTGAAAGTTGATTAGATTATTTTGAAGCAAGATATTATTGAAGTACTGAATGAAGATTTAGAAGTATTGATAGAGTTTTTTGGGAAGTCGGATATAGTAAAAGATGAAAATCTATTTTATCTGACCCTCAGCAATTAAATGCTTATCATTATGCAAGAAATAATCCATTAATTTATACTGATCCAACTGGGGAATTAGTTGAAACCATTTGGGATATATGAAATGTAATATACGATGCAGGTAAAATTGTTAAAAATACAGTTGAAGTATGAGTTTGAGCTGGAGTTATTGCATATGGACATGCTACAAGTCAATCGCACTATGTGGAAGCATGACATAGATGAATACAAAAAGACTTGAAAGAACTATGAGATTGATTTGTAGATGCCTGAACAGATGCTGCTGCTACATTAGTTCCTTTTGTCCCAGCTTGAGGAAGTAAAGTGGTAAGGAAAGCGAATGATGTTATAGATCAATCAGAAAAAATTAATACAGCATTATTTAAAATTAGAAAAAATCAAATTAATGGAACAACAATTATTAAACCTAGTGATATTAGGGATCCAAAATATAGTTGAAAAAATTGAGAATGGGTAAAAAAAGCTTTTTATGATAAGGATCTAAAAACTGATTTTCATTGGATGGAAAAAGTTTGATGAAAATGAAAAGCTAAGATATGAACAAGAGATCAAATTAAAGCTAAATAATATATAAAATATAATTATGAAAGTTAAATATATTAAAAAAGATGACACGTTATGATTAGAGTATTTAAAAATATACAATATTTTTTCGGTGTTAATATGAAAATGAGGATGGGAAAAATATTATATAAATAATAAAGAATCTAAATATGTATATCCTTTCGATATAAAAGATTTTATTATTGTAAATTGATCATTACCTGATTATTGGTCATTTTGAATAAATGAATTTTGAGACTATATATTATGACCAAAGGAAGTGTACGAAATGAAAGATTTTTGGGACAATTATTATAATGATGAGGATCAATATTTAGAAATCATAAATAATTATAAATAAACAATTTATTTATAATATAGTAGATAGATTGTCGTACATGTTTTCTTTATTGAGAGATATTTCTATAAATCAATACACATTAAAAGTAAGTACTATAAGTTATTATGATTATTTATTGGAATTGGAATATGAAATAAAATCTTTATTTAATGATGAAATAAAAGAAGATTTTCACTGAAATGGATATTAGAAAAAGAGTAATTTTAAATTGCTCTTTTTTCTATCATCATGCTGATCACTTAGGTTGATGAAATATTGATTTAGATTCAAATTGAGCTATACTTCAAGTAGTGGATTATTATCCATTTGGAGAAGTCAGAAATCAATACAATTTATCAGAATATGAAAATAAATATAAGTTTTGATGAAAAGAAAGAGATACTGAAAGTTGATTGGATTACTTTGAAGCGAGATACTATTGAAGTGTTGAATGAAGATTTAGAAGTATTGATAGAGTTTTTTGGGAAGCATGATAATCGCAAGGATATTATAATGGATTATATGATCCTCAAAAACTAAATGCATATTCATATGTATCTAACAATCCATTAATTTATACTGATCCAACTAGGGAATTAGTTGAAACCATGTGGAAGCATGACATAGATGAATACAAAAAGACTTGAAAGAATTATGAGATTGATTTGTAGATGCATGAATTGATGCGGCCGCTACTTTAGTTCCATTTGTTCCTGCTTGAGGGAGTAAAGTGGTAAGATGAATTTCAAATATTGATATAAAATGATTTAAAAAACTAGATAGACATTTTAAAGATCATGGGGCAGATTTTGGCTCAATAAATAAAAATGACTATTATAATCAAGCAAGTAATTTTATGTGATGAAAAAAATGAGATTGAGTCCTTGAAAAGGTAAACAAACATGGAGATAGTATTATTAGATATAATCCTAAAACAAATACTTTTTGAAGTATTAATAAAGAAAATTGAGTAATCCGTACATTCTTTAAACCAGAATGAAATTGAAAAAAATATTTTGATAATCAATAATAATATGGCTGAAATAATTACATGTTTATCCTGTGGATATAAAAGTATAGAATGACCTAGGTGATCATACGATATATGTGAAGTTTGTGACTGGGAAGATGATATTTATGGAAATAACAACCCATTTGTAAAATGATGAGCAAATAAGTGTTCATTATATGAAAATCAAAATAAATTTTTATATAAAAAGAAATTGTGAAATATAAATACGTATGAATTTGATATAGATAAAAACTGGAAGCCCTTGAGTAAAGAAGATAAAAATAATTCTATATCTAAAAATTATTTCGAGTATGTTACTCAAGAAGAACCAACTGACAATTATCTAAAAATGTAATATTAATTATTAAAATAAATTTAGAGAAAAAGAACAAGACTCAGAAACCAACTTACAATATTTTGAAGCTCGTTATTATGATAAGGGTATCGGAAGATTTAATAGTATCGATAGAGTTTTTTGGCAACAATGATATACTGAAAAATGAAAACAATTTTTACATCAACCACAATTCTGGAATTCATATAGCTTTGTGAAGAATAATCCTCTTATTTATGTAGATCCAAATTGAGAAAATTATCAAGTAATAGATATTAATGTTTTATCAGTTAGTAACTCTATTTTACTTTTTGAGTTATGAGCCATGAAATTTGCTGAAACTATATCAACAATATCAAAGGATATAGTAATAGAATCAGCAATGTTTTTCGCAGGACAAGAAGCATGAACAGCAAAAGCATTCTCAATGATAGGTAAAGTTAAACATTTCAATAAAGTTGATTATAGTAATTTATCATCTGTTTATAAACAGTGAGAAAAAAAATGAAATTATTATTATGTTCAAACAAATTGATGATATAATCAAGCATATAAAGATTTTAAAAAAATTGCATGAGATAATAAAATTACAGAATTTGATGTAAAATGAGGCTGAAAGTGATATAAATTTCAAAATAATGAATGATTAAGTGTAACTTTAAGAGATTCAAAAGAAACAAAATGATGAACTCCAACCATACAAATTACTGATAGATCAAAAAGTACTCCTAATACTAAAGTAAAATACAATGATTAAAAATTGATTACAAAAAATTGTTACTGAAAATTATAATGATTTATTAAAGAGTTTAATTAAATTTAATTACTCCAATACTGAATTACCATTAAAGTATGATAACCAAATTCTTCTTACTTATCAATCTGGTTTTCCAGATAAAGAACTTTTTGATGCTTTAATTAATACTTTAATATCTTTTTGAGAAAATAGCTTATATTTTATTGAATATACTGCAAGTACAGAGTCTATTATATTAAAAAGTGAATTTTGATGAATAGCAAAGGGATATAAAATGACATGCTTATCAACAAATTATGATGATTTATATATATCTTACGAAGATTTTTTTGATTCCTCTAACAATAATTTAATTTTCTTTTCAGAAAGTAAAAAATGGTGTATTATCATATCTTGAAATGAAGATTTATGATTTATCGGTTGAGATAAAGAATATATTGATATGTTTAAAAAATATTATCCTGATTATCTGAAAAAAATAAATAAATTTAAAGAAGATTGGTCAGAATATCATAGTATTAGTTCTTACTTATCTAAAATTATTCCACTAATTAAGTAAAAAAACCGAAAATAAATTTAATTTATTTTCGGTTTTTCATTTGTTTTGATCTGGTCGGAAATGCAGGACTTGAACCTTACAAACCCAGTGTGTTACCAGTTTCGTCAGTTTCTGCAAGAAATTAAGGGTAAGTCTTAATGAAAATAAAATATTCGATAAATTTGAAGATTTATTAAAAAATCTCCAATAAGAAAATGATGATTTTTATGATATATCAAAAAGTATTTGTTCGAACTTTTTATAGACCACAAAAAAGACCTTCAAATAGAGGAATCTCCACTACTTAAAAGTCTTAAATATTTACATTTACTGTATGGTACTCACGAAAAGTTTGATGTTAGAACTTATAAGATTTATTTAAAGGAAATAGAATTGAGAACATTATAAATTTTTGTAAAAGATACATAATTGATTATATTATATATATAATATAATCAATTATGTATTATTAAAGTTCTAACTTTATTAATATTATTGATTTTGTGTTATGTTTTTAGTGATTACTAGATTTTAGATTTTAAGAAAAATAGTATGTTTTTAAAAAATGTTAAGATATTAATGAAGTATCCGAATATGTATTTACAATCAGATACTCTTATTGAAGCAACTAGTTTTGTTGCTGGTATGGATATGAATTCCAATAAATCAATCGGAGATGAATTTAGGATTTGGTTAGTTGACAATAAATTAAGTGAGAAGGGCTCACCATTTGGATGGCCTAAAAATGTTGAACTTTATATGATTGAAAACGATATACCAAATGACAAGCAGGTCAGTGTTTTTTTTGAGATTCTATATGAATTCCTTGATAAGCATTATCACTTAGAGAAATAGAAATTAATGAGTTTAGACCTTTATATTTGAATTTTTGGTGGAAAGCATATGAAAAATAAAAAGATACAAAAGGATTTATACCGTTTAAAAAAATAGCTGAAAATTTAGTAGAAAAATGAGAGTTTGAAAAAGATATATTAGAGATATTCTAATTAAAATAAAAGCATATGCGTTTTCGTCATATGCTTTTTTTATTATGCCTTACTAGATAGTTCAAAATATTTATCTAAAATATAAGACTCTATACTTCATCAGTTTATTTTAATATCTATCATTTGTTCATAATCATTATCATCAAATATGATAAAACATATAGATTTTAGACCATCATTTCATTTGAATAGTTCAATTTGTTTTTTTATTCAACTATTATTAGATAGTCAATTTCTTGTAAATAACAAGGCAAAACGACCTGTGTGAGTTTTATTAAGATACTTACTTGTTGTGTTTAAAATATTTTGATGAGATTCATCAGTATAATTTTTCATTTCTACAACAATAGCATTTGTAGTATATTTATCTTTTACAATATCTCACCATAAATTTTTAGCTATTCACTTATCTTTATAGGTGTTTAATAATAATCAATCTTTAATATCTAACCCTAAATCATCTCTAGGTTGTGTTAAATATTTAAATTCATTAAAACTATCTTCAAGTAAAAATTTAATTAATTTTTCACAATAATCTTCAAATTTTTTAGCATCTGTGTTTCATTTTTTAATTGTTTTTAGCTCTTCTTTTAATAAATTTCATATTTCAGCTAAATTTTGCTTTTGAGAATCTAAAAAAATTTCATTTATAAAATCTTGATTATTTATTATTTTTTTTAAAAAATTATGAAATCTAGATTCATCATCACTAAATTCTAGATATAAGTCATCTAGAATATTTTGAAAAAATTTTTCTTCTATTCAGTTTGATTGTTTGAGAAATAAATCTAAATCGCTCAGGTTATATAATTCATTAAAGTCTCTAGATAGGACTCTTTGAAATCTTACAAGATTACTATCTCCATAGTAAGGAGGTAGCTTACCTGAGAGAAATAAAGAGATTTTTTTTATATCCATTGATTAAAAAATTTATACAATATTTTAATATATTATACTTCAAATATGCCTTTTTCACAATTATTAGCCTGTACTAATTATATATTTTATCTGTAATTACATTTACTATTTATATTTTAGATATATAATGCAATTAAATTTTTACTATTAAAATATTATTTATTAAATGCAAAAATCTCATAAATTAACAGCAATTGAATATATATTTAATTCAAATAAAGAAAAAGAATTATCTTATTATAAACGTCATAATTTAATTGTAGAAGATAAAATGACGAATAAATATTGGACAATCTTGCAAGAAAAGTATAAATGATTAGATAAATTAGAATGACTACGTTTTTTCAATTTCTTATCTAATGTAAGAGGATTAACATATTTTTTTTATTGAATATTAAGACCAAATTTATATTCTGATAGTTGGTTTTCAAAATTTTTTTGGCGTTCTTGAGAACAAGGGGTAGTGTTAAATACCAAATTTGATATTTTAGATTCAAAAAAATTTATACATTCATTACTAGAATTTATTGATAATGAAAAAGAAAACTTAACAATACTAAAAAGAGACGAACAAGCTAGAGAACTTAGAAAAGAGATTGATAAGTTGAAAGGGAAGTTTGAAATGTTCAAACTCCCTTTAACTTTCAATCTTTCTAAGTTCTTGTCTTCGTATGTTCAGTATTATAAAACATTATTATCACTAGAAAGTCAGTATAAAATATTGGATATACAAATATATCAATGAAATATTACATTTACATTATCTGAGAATATTTCAAATAAAGTAGATATTGTTTTTCAAGAAAATGATTTATTTATTGATTCTAAAAAAGTGTTTTTCCAAAGAAAAAATACTGTTATATTTGAATGTACAAAGTTAATATTTTCATATTTTCAAGAACATAATACTTATGAAGTTAAATTTGATGAATTAGAAAATTATTATAAAAATCAATTAAATTTATATCCTCAAATATCAAAAGTAAAATTTAATTATGAGTATTTAAGAAAATCTATTGAAACAAAATCCAAGGAAATTCAAGGAAAACATCATTTAAATAAAACTTTTCTCGGAATTGATACTTCTTGAATTAGATGCCAATACTTACAGTCGGAAAACAAATAAAGTTCCGTTGTTTCCGTTATATTTCTCAAAAAAATACGTAATCTCGCTTCTGACAGTTTATCTGTCTGAGCGAGTTTTTTCTTGCAAAAATTCAATCGATTGGATTTCATCCCAGGCAATAACCTGGGAGCAGTTAACTATAAACAGTACTTTTTTATATCAGTACTCCGGAGTCGTTATTTTTACAATAATGAATAATTTAAATATTGAGAGTGTAATTCATCACTTTGGATTAGACCACCTAGAAATTTTCGGATCTTTTAAAGACGAAAGTTTATTTGATAAATTAGATTTTGATAATTCTAATTATTGAGAATTTGATTGATACAATATTACGAAAAATGAAGTTCCAAAGTATCAATACAAAATACTTTTTACTAAATGAGATTATAGTCTTTTTGCATATTATAAATGAGTGCCAAAATGAGACTCTCAGCCAGTTGCAACGAAAGATTATGTTACAATATACTCTACAGCTTTTAAACTTCTTGAATACGAGGAAATATTAGGTTTTCTCGAATGGTATATGAAATTAACTCATTGTAGGAGGTTTGATATTTGTATGGATTTAAAAGTTGAAATTGATGAGTTATTAGAAAATTATTTTAATAATTATTCAACAGGGAGAGATTATAGAAAGGGTAAAAAAACAGAAACGAGATATTTTTGAGAACTCAAAAAATCACAAAATAAAAGGCAGGTGATACGAGTTTATAATAAAAATTTAGATATTCTCCAAAAGAAAAAAGTTTCTCTCTATCAAGAGTATTTAGTAGAAAACCATATTACAAGAGTTGAGTTAGAAGTAAGGCAGGAACTTGCTAAAACAAGGAGTTATAAGGATATATTTGATAATATGTTACTCATATGAATATTTAAAAATTATATTTATAAATACTCTAAAATATTTGATTCAATTCAAGCAGAAAAACAAACACTTTACAAAGCTAAAAAAATAAAACTTGATGCAGAAAAATACCAAAGTTTGTATTATAAAAACTTCAGAAAAAATATGTTTATCTGACATGCGAGAACTATTTATAATATGTGATTTTGCCCAGTGAGAGTATTAATTTGAGAATGATATATTCAAGATAAAACAAAAATCATCTTATGAGCAGAAAATATTGAAGATATTTATGATAAAGAAAGAATAGCAATTCAAAATGCAAAATATGAAAAATTCTTAAAAGAAAATATTGCTGAAATACTTGATAATCAATACAAGTATGGAAAATTGTAGATTAGATTATGAAAAATATAAGGAAAGGCTCGAAAAAGTCTTTCCGACTTATTCCGAAGAAGAATTGAGGGAATTTTTTAGATATTATGTAGGGTATTTGGAAATATTAGTATAAAAAAAATAATATACACACTAAATTATACAATATAAAAAATAGATTATATAAACAAAAAAAATATACTTTTTAACATAAAATAAAAACCTCATTGTATATAAATTTGTAATTCTTTTAATTTTGTATAAAGTGAAAAAAGTTAGTTTGTTTATTTTTAATTTTTATGTGTGATTAATAAAAGGGATAAAAGAGTATTTTCGTTAGTTAAACTATTACTATATAATTGAGAAAGTATTACTATTAGGAAAATTGCTAAAATTTTGAAAATGGAAAATTCATTAAGAAGTATTAATCTTTCAATTAATAATCTCATAGAGCAATGAAAATTGTATAGAGATGAAACATGAAAAATGGAGTTAGTTATTGAATGACCTAAGACTAGAGATATACCATTATTTTATTATAACGAAAATGGAGAAGTAGATATAGAAGATATGATTTCTATTTCTAGTAAAATGTTAGAAAAATTATGTGATTATCTTTTGTTAAGAGTAAATAAAAATTATCAAAAATGAATAAATAGAGGTGATGTTGTATTAATTAAACAACAAGATACTGTAGAAGATTGAGATATTGTATTTATTTCAATTAATGATGTACTAACGCTGAAAAAAGTCATATATAAATCAAATAGAAAATATTTATATGATTTAGATGATGAAAATAAAGGGGGAAAAATATTGACTGATAAATATTTAATTCAGTGAATATTTGTGCAAAATTTGGGAGAATTTTAATTTATAAAAATATATAAATGAATAATAAAAGTCTTTTTTTAGAAGCAATTCATAATAAGAGAATTGTAAAAATAAAATTTAATTCAAAAGAAAAGTGAGTTATAGTTAGATATTGTATACCTTTTGATTTTTGACCTAGTAGAAAATTTAAAGATAGTGAAGACAGGTATCACTTTTGGGATTTAGATAGTCCTGAAAAGAAGCATAATTTATCTATATTACCTATACAGTTGCTGGAAATTTGATTAACAGATGATTCTTTTTTTCCTTGAGATTATGTAAAATGGCAACCAAATTGGTTTATTCAGAGAGAGTGGGGAAAATATTCTTAATTCATAACAATTATTAATGAAATTAACAGATTACTTTAATTTAATAGAAGATGATATTAAAAACTTAAAAATCATTAAGGAAAATCCATATGATTGTATATTAAAAGATACTTCTGGGAAATCTTATAAGGGTTTTATACTTGCTAAAAGTAAAAGTTGAAAAGCGTATACTTTGTGTGATACAAGTTTTCATATTTCTGATGATTGAAAATATGCGCCTAGATTAGTTTTTAGACGTACTAATTGAGAACTAGTTGATAAAAAGGTGTGAGTGAGTTCAATTTACCAAAGAATTTCATTTGAAAAAAGTGATGATTGATATAATGAATTGTGGAAAATGATTTGATTTTTGAATTGATTTAAAGGTTTAATTGATACTTGAGAATTTGAAAAAAAGTTTTGAGTTATTTCAACAGATGATTTTATTGTGTCTTTTCAAGATAAACATGTAGCTGATAAATTAATGGATATTAGTAAAATTGTAGAAGCTTCTTGATTGCAAGAGAAAGACATAAAACAATTATCTGATAGTATCATATTTGAATCTAGAAAAAATGCTTTGAATATCTTTAAGAATATGCTAGATAATGTAGAGAATCATTTAGGGATTAGTTATATTGAAGAATATAAAAAAGATAATTGATTAAAGCAAAAATGAGAAGAAATTGCATGGCATCATTTTTTATCAAATAATCAATGGATTATTTGATTGAATTTAAATTTAAAATTTATCAGTAATTTTATAGATGAAGGAGATGTTTGAGTTAAGGATATATGTTGAAAATGAAGCCCTAAGGTTGATATTATTGGATATTCAGATTATACAGTATTAGTTGAATTGAAAACAGCAAATAAATGTATATTTACAGATACAAAGAAACCTAAAACAGGTAGAACAAATACATGGAGCTTTTCAGATGATTTTATTGATGGAATTAGTCAGTGTTTAGCTCAAAAGAGCGAACATGATAAAGAAAGAAAAGAAATTAAAAGAGAATGAGATGATTGAAGAAAAGAAGTGTTGCGAGAAATTAGAACTATAGATACTGAATGTATTTTTATTATATGAAACAAAGAAAAGGAGCTTCCTTTAAAATCTACCTATGATGAAAATGATATCAAAAGGGATACTTTTAAGAGATATAGAGAAAATAGTAAAAATATTACAATTATAACATTTGATGAATTATATGAAAGGGCAAAAAATATTTTAGAATTATAAGATTATGAAAACAATAATATACTACCGTAAATCAACCGATAGAGATGATAAACAAGCAAATTCGCTAGAACACCAACTAGCGAACTGTTTAAAGGTGGCTGAAAAATATAATTTGGAAGTTGTTAAACAAATAGGAGAAAGTAAAAGTGCAAAAACTGAATTTACGAGACCTTGATTTAATGAGTTGATAGATTTATGTAAAAGTTGAACGGTAGATTTTATTGTCATTGATGAGCCAAAAAGACTTTCGAGAAATAATATTGATACTTCGAGAATTATTGATTTGCTAGATAAAAAATTAATCAAAGGGATTTTGTGAAGTTCGAGAGAATATAGAGCTGATAATTCAAGAGATAAATTTCTGCTTCAACTAGATTTATCATTATCTAAAATGGATAATGAAGACAGAAGTAAGGACGTAAAAGATAAAATGCAAAGTTGTATTAATAATACAAAGAGATTTTTATGAAAAGCACCTTTTGGATATAAAAATGTAACTATTAAAAAAGGACATAAAGAAATTCATATTGATAAAAAACAATCTAGAATTGTAAAAGAAATTTTCGATTTAAGGATTGAAAATAAAGCATTTACTACCATTGCTAATATTATAAGAGAAAGACACGGAGAGTCGATTTGAATGAGTATTAGAAGTAGTAGGATTCAAGATATAGTAAATAAAAAATTCTATTATTGAACTTTTACTTGGAATTGAAAAGAAATACAGGGAAGTCATACTCCTATTATTTCAAAACAAACATATGATAAAGCTCAATGAGTATGAAAATGAGTATATCAAAATAAAATAACTATTGCGAAAGTATCTAGAAAAGCAAGACCATATTATTTGAAATGATTTGCAAAAGATATTGATGGTATTCTGCTGTGTGCATATGTACAGAAATGACATACTTACTATATGTCACAGCCACGTAGTAGATATAGAGTAAATCTGAATGAAAATAAAATATTCGATAAATTTGGAGAAATACTAAAAAATCTCCAATATGAAAATGAAGATTTTTATGATATTCAAAAAGATATGGTGCTAGATTTATTGGAAAAAGATAAAGAAGTGAATCAAGAAGAGTCAATTGATTATAAAAAAGAGATAGCAAAACTTGAAAAGAAACAAGAAGATTTAGTTGATATGAAGTTGGATTGAAAAGTAAGTGAAGAAATATATTTGAGAAAAAATAATCAATATACGGACGAAATAAATCGAATTAAAGAACAAATTTTACAACCAAAAAGTGAAGACTTTGAGCTCAAGACCCAAAAATTGTTCGAACTTTTGAAAAGTCACTATACAAGCTACAAAACAGCTGATAATGAAACAAAAGCCAAATATATCAAAAAGTATTTGTTCGAACTTTTTATAGACCACAAAAAAGACCTTCAAATAGAGGAAAGTCCACTACTTAAAAGTCTTAAATATTTACATTCACGTTATGGTACGCCCGGCAGGGATCGAACCCACGCAAACCCAGGTCCGCGGCCTGGTGCTCTTCCACTGAGCTACGGGCGCTTAGTGTGCTCAAGTATTGTATTGAAAAATTGAAATAATCAAATTTAAACAAAAAAAATCCATCCCAGAGGGGATGGATAAAGCTACTTTGCAGTACTACAAAACCTGAAAAGTCTCCAGGGATTTTTTCTGAATAAATATTTATTAAATACATATTCAGAAAAATTTCCTATTAGTAAGCCCAAAATTTCTTTCGGGACTTACTAGAGCTACAAAATATCAGTATAAATCATTTTTATTTTTTTCTATACAATATTTTATAAACTCGGTCGTGTTATTATTTGGATCTTTTTCAAGACCAGAAATTAATATACACTTAGCTGTTTCGTAGCTTACGTCACGTTCTATCATAATTGTAGCAATTAAATCAAGAAATTTTTGTTTTTTATTTTTTATGTCATACATCGAGGACCTCTCTTATTTAGATGTAAATTTATAATATATAAAAAATATATTTTGTAAAGTTTTTAATAAAATTATTTTTGTATTTGCGATTTTGCTCTCATCAATATAATAAAAATAATATTTGTTAACTCTCTTCCTCCTATCAAAGGGGGAAGTACCCGAAGGGGGATGGGGGTATTAAAAAAATGAAACAAAAAATAAGTATAAAGAAAAATATTATTAAGTATGATAGTGAATCGTTGAATCATGAAATAGAAGAAATTTTAATGAAAAGATTTGATGATCCTCTAGAATTACAAAGAACGATGGCAGATTTACATGATCCATTTGGTTTAAAAGATATGGATAAAGCTGTAGAAAGAATTTTACAAGCGAAGCAAGATGATGAAAAAGTAATGATCTTTTGAGATTATGATGTAGATGGAGTGACGAGTACTTCTATTTTGATGCATTTTTTCAAAAAAATTGGAATAAAAGCAAGTTATAGATTACCACATAGAGTAAAGGATTGATATGGTTTAAAAGACTATTTTGTTGATGAATGCAAAGAATTGGGAGTAACATTAATAATTACCGTTGATTGTGGGACTCGTGATATTGATGTGATTAAACATGCAAAAAAATTATGAATAGATATTATTGTGACTGATCACCACGCGGTTCCTGATGAGATTCCAGAAGAAGCAGTTGCAATTGTAAATCCGAAAAGACCAGATTGTGATTATCCATTTAAAGGTTTAGCTGGAGCTGGAGTTGCATTTAAGGTCATGTGCGCGGTTGCAAGTGAGGTATTAGAATTTGAGGAATATGAAGATTATATCAGAGAATCTATAGATATTTGTGCTATCGGAACAGTAGCTGATTGTATGACGCTTACAGGTGAAAATAGAGTGATAGTTGTAGAATGATTAAAACAAATCAGAAATTCTCGTAGTAGATGAATTAGAGCACTTATTGAAGATAAAATAAATACTGATTTAGATGCAGATGTATTTGGTTTTGTAATTTGACCAAGATTAAATGCAGCATGAAGAATGGATAGTCCTTATAAGGCTGTAAATTTGATTTTAAATAATGGTGAAACTTTAGAGCAAACACTTCACGAAATAGAAAATCTCAACGAACAAAGAAAATTTCAAACAAAAATGTTTGTTGAAGAAGCATTAGAAAAAGTAAATCCGAAAGATAATTTATTGTTTTATTATTCCGCTGCAATTGAGCATGGGATAATTGGGATTGTAGCTGGAAGATTGACAGAACAATTTCATAAACCAAGTATTGTTTTAAAAGATGAATGAGATAAATTAGTAGCGAGTTGCCGTGCTCCAGAATATTTTTCTATGATTGAGGTTTTAGAAAAATACAAAGATTATTTTATAGCTTTTTGAGGTCATAAACAAGCAGCAGGTTTTTCTATAAAGCGTGAAAAATTTTGAGAATTTAAAACTAAATTATTAGCTGAACTCAATGCTTTGGATTTTTCAAAAAATAGAAAAGAATTGGTCGTAGACAAAGTAGTAAATTTAAATGAGCTAGGTTTTTGATTTTTATATAAAATAAATAAATTTAAACCATTCGGGATAGGGAATAGAAAACCTCTCTTAATGGTTGAAAATCTCGATTATGATTCAGTTTGAATTTTAGGAAAAAATTCACGAGACCATTTGCAATTTAAAACTCCTCATGGATATAAAATTTATTGATTTTGATTTGGGAAGTATTTAGAAGATATTAAAAAATCTAATTGAGTAGATATTATTTTTGATATGTCTGAAGATTCATGGATGGGAAAGAAAAATTTGATGTTAAAAGTGGAAGATATTATTCTAAAATAAAAAAAAGACGAAAATTTATTTTTCGTCTTTTTTTTTATGAAAAATTAAAAAATCTTTTTACTTGGGAAAAGAAATTTTTCGAAGAATTATTCTCTTCTTTTTTTATTTCGTTCCAATTTTCTAATCAATGTGGATTTTCTTGGTTGCATGCTTCTGATTGTACATTATCAATTTGTTGTTCTAGTGAGTTTTCATCAAAATTCTGCAACGAGTATTTTTCTTGCGCTGATTGAGAATCTTGTTTTAATTGCTCCATTTTCTCATTGTATAATTCTTGTTGTATAGGAGTCAATTCATTTTTTTCTGAACTTTCATCATATTTTTCTAGGTTATAAGGATTATTATTGCAATTTTCCATTTTAAAAGAAGAGTTATTTTATATTTAAAGTATTTTATCATAATAAAATATATTTTGTCAAAAAAATACTTTTTAACTATTTTTACTTGATTTTAAAGGAAAAATAATTATACATACATCAATGTATGTATAATTATTGTAAAAAATGAGAAAAACGAAAGAAGAACATGAGATAACTAAAAAATTATTGTTGGAAGTAGCAGGATATTTTTTTGAGAAAGAGGGTTATTATCACACTTCTTTAGAAACAATAGCTTCTGGAGCTTGAGTGACCAGAGGCGCGATTTATTGGAATTTCTCTGGAAAAAATGAAATGTTAGAAAAACTTCTTGATCAAAACTATAAAAAGTATTCTATGATGCTGGAATTAGATTTTGAAAAAATTACCTCTGTTCGTCAAAAATTTTATTCAATGATAGAAATTTATTTTCAGCTTTTAAAAAATGATGAAAGTTTTCGTCAGGTAGAAAGAATCCATTATTTTGAAAAATTTACTGGAGAAGAAAAAATATTATTAGAAAAATATTCTAAAAATGATATTTCAGGTTTTCAAAAGTATGCAGCAGAAATTTATTCTCAGGGAATTTTACGTTTAGAATTTCAAAATAGATTTTTACCAGAATTATTTTCACAAAGTTTTGTAAGTTTTTTCTTATGAATTATTATTTCATTTTTACCAGAAAATAATTTTGATGAAAATTTAGAAAAAGCAAAAAATCGTTTAGATGTTTTTCTTCAATGAGTGCAATAAAAAAAAGAAGTTTAGCTAAGAGCTAAACTTCTTTTTGAATTTCCTTTTTTCTTCTTGTGTACGTTGTTCAAAATTAGGCCATTTCCAAATGCAATATGTTGAGTCATATACTAACTCAGAATAAATGGAATTGCGTGGTTTTATACTTTTACAAGGAGTGGCGTAATGCCCATGTAAAGTTGAAGTTTTATTAACATCACGAATAATTTCTTCGGGTGTGAGCCGAGGATTATCGATAATTCGATGCAGTCTACTTTTTCCAAAATAACAAAATAAAAACCAGAGATATTCACCAATTGCTTTTAATGTTTCCATCGTTTTGCTCCAGCAAAATTTTGACGTAAGAAAATAATAATTTTTTCTCAGCTAATGTCAAAATATTTCTCAAAAAAAGTATTTTATGATATAATTTTTTTGTCATAAGTTTTTTTTATAAAATAGGAGGGGAAATTATGGCAAAGGCAAGAATAGGAAGTGGAAAATTTTTATATTCTGATTCATCGTATGTTGAACATGATTTTGGCCGTGGTAAGGTGAAAATCAAGCAAGGATTAAATCCTAAAACTTGGTACACTCAAAATGGTCAAGAAATTTCTGATTTATCAGGAAAGTGCTTTCCTGATGTAGCTAGATATTTAGGCTACACTACTTGAGCCAAAAACAAAAAACCAAGCATTTCGCTTGGCTTTTTTTGTGTTTTTAATTTTCTAAAAAATTATCTTCCCAAGATTTTTTTTCTTTTTTTGAAAATATTCAAAAATTATTTTCTCAGGTTTGAATTTGAGCATGATACAAATAATAATCTCACTTTGGAAGAGAAGTTTTTTTATACGCAGGACGAACAGAAAGGGATAAATCAAAGTTATTTTTAAAATAATCTTTTATAAAATGCCTGTGGTCTTCACTAGATTTTCATAAAATAAATGGCTCTAAAATATCTGCATTTGAAGAGTAATATTCTTTATGATCTTCATGTAAAAATACTATGATTTCAGCATTTTTTTTGTCTACTTTATGTCTAACTTTGTCTACTTTTAATTCTCAAACTCATTTTTCTAAATAAAATTTAGATGTTTTTAAAGGATAATTTTCCCAAGAAATATTTATTTTATCGTTAATATCTACATTTGAAGCAAAATCCATCATCGCAGCATTTATTTTTCTCCCAGATATTCATGTTTGTTCAAAAGACGATTGAATTTCTTTTTTTTCAGATGGAGAAAGTTTGTAAAAACGAGTTCCAAAATAATAACGAGCAAATATTTTTTCTATATTTGTATCAAAAGCAAGAATATTTTGATTGTGTCAAAATGATAAAATTGCTTGAGCTGTATATGGTCAAATTCCAGGTAGATTTAGCAATTCTTTATAATTATTTGGGAATATTCAATTATATTCTTCTGATACTATTTTTGCTGTTTTAAGCATATTTCTTGCACGAGAATAATATCAGAGTCATTCATAATATGGAAAAAATTCTTCATAACTAAGTTTTGCAAAATCCTCAACACAGGGAAAATCACGTATCACTTTTTCAAAATAAGGAATCACACGTGATACCTGAGTTTGTTGAAGGAATATTTCAGAAATCCATACAAAATATGGATCTTGATCTTTTCTCCAAGGCAAATCATGACGTCAGTTTATTTCATACCAATCAAGTATTTTTTGATAGGGAAAGTTTGAAAAGTCCATTTTTTTCTTATTTTTATCAGATATGATATAATTATAAAAATATTGTATGAAAAAAGATATTTTTGGAAAGTATTATTTAAAATTAAAATTATGAGTTTACTAAAATGTCCGAATTGCAAAAAGGAAATTTCGTATTGGAAAGTATACAAAAACATTAATTTGAAAAAAAGAAAATACACTTGTAAAAAATGTCATATAAAATTAAAAGTGAAATGGAAATCAAAAACGTTTGCTCAAAGATTACTGTGATGTTTCGTTTGGCTCGGTTTTCCAGCAGTACTAATCATACTAGTGGCTGGATGATACCTCAACGCTTTTGTTGCGATGTGAGCTGTGATTGTATTTCACTTTTTAGGCCTTCATTATATTATTAAAAATTATAAATATAAAATAAAAAAATAAAAAGTTCCCGGGAAATTTTCCCGGGAACTTTTTATTTGTTAAAATATAAGAAAACAATATTATTTTCTTATATTTTAGATGAATATATTATTATAAATTATGAATGAAATTGATAAAAAAATCTTAGAATATCTACAAAAAATCCCAAAAACAAAAGTGGTAAGTTATAAATTTTTATGAGAAAAATTCTGAGTTCACCCAAGGAAAATAGCAGCAGTTATGAAATACAACAAAGATCCGATAAAATATCCTTGTTATAAAGTATTAGCATCTTCAGGAAAAATTTCTGGCTATAATACTGATCGTTGAGTGGAAGAAAAAATAGAGAAATTAATGTGAGATGGTATAAAGATAGAAAATAATATTGTTGAGAAAAAATATTTTTTAGACTAAAAAAGAAGCATTTGCTTCTTTTTTTAATAATTTATTTTACTGAGAATTTTAACACGTTCTTCTTTTGCGACAACTATATTTTCTATTCTGACTCAAAATTTTCATGGAATATATATTCAAGGTTCAATAGTGAAAATCATGTTTGGTTGAATTATTTCATCAGACATTCTATTTATCCAAGGTCTTTCATGAACATGGAGTCAGATCCCATGACCGGTAGAATGAGAAAAGTATTCTCCATAGCCATCTTTTTCGATTGATCTACGCGCGAGCAAATCTATTTGGCTTGCTTGCATTCCAACTCTGGCTCATAAAATTGCTTTAATAAGAGCCTTTTTTACTGATTTATATACTTTTTTAAATTCTTCATAATCCTGTGTTTTATCTCACACCCAAAATGTTCTCGTGAAATCGCTACAATATCAATTTATTTGAGCTCACATGTCTACTAATAGTGGTCAATTGTCTACAATGGTTTCTCAAGGAGAATGATGCGCAATAGCTGAGTTTTCACCAAAGGCTACGATTGGGGAAAAACTTTCACATTCTCATCAAAATTCTAATATTTTATTGAGAATAATTTTTCTCACATTATCTTCAGTTTTTCATTTTATTTCGTTTGTATCCACTAAATATTGTAAAAATAAACAGACTTTATCAATTATTTCTACAGCATTTTTTATTTTTTTTATTTCATTACTATTTTTTAAAATTCTATCTTCTTCAAAATAATTTTCTATAATTTCTATTTTTTTCTTTTTTTCTCCTGTTCATAAATCTGATTTAGAATTTATGTCATTATAGTATTTTAGTGTTAAATTTTCTTCTACTTTTATACTTGAAGTATCGGCACTTGCTAGCAACATAGCATCAACTAACGGTCATGATATTTGATGAAACTTTATTTCATCTTTTCATGTTTTTTCGCAAATATATTTTTCATTTAATTTATTTGTTTTGGCAAAATAACGAGAATCTAAAAATATTTCAACTCTATTTTTTCTGAGCAAAATTCCTCATAAACTTGGTTGAAATCACAATAAATATTTAAAATTTTTATTGTCAATATCATTGTCAGAATCAGTAATTAAAAATGTAGCCATAAAAAACCATTTAAGTATATTATCTGTATTATATCTCACTTTTTGATATTTTTCAAAATTCTCTTGTAAAAAAATATTAATTTATATAATTAAATGTATATATTTTGTATATATTTATTTTAAATATTTTTAATATGCCAAAAGAAAAATTAATCTTAAAAGATGTCTTATTTAATCAAGAGAAAATAATATATTTAGCTCGGATTATAAAAAATGTATACTGAGAATTTCAAAGTGAAAATTTTATTCACGAGACTTTTATCAAATTTCCTCAACTAGAACTCAAACAAAGAATATTACATATTAGAGATATGTTATATAAATATTTGCCACATGATTATGTTTCTGCTGTAAATGTTTTGGTAAAAAGTTTACCCGCAGAACTGGATTCAACGAAAAGTGATGGAGATTTTTGAGATTTTATTTTTGCTCCTTATGGAGAATTTATTTCTCAATATTGATGTGAAGAAAAATATTTAGATTTTTCATTGCAAAATTTAGAAATAATTACAAAAAGATTTTCAATGGAATTTGCGCTTCGTGATTTTCTAAAAAAATTCCCACAAGAAACGCTGAAATTTGCTCAAAAGTGGTCAAAAAATGATAATTATCATGTGAGAAGATTATCGAGTGAAGCAATTCGTCCAAATCTTCCATGGGGATGAAAAGTAGATATTTGAATCCAAAATACTTTTAAAATTTTAGATAATTTATTCCCAGATCAAAAACAATATGTACTTCGTAGTGTGGCAAATAATCTTAATGATATTACAAAATTAGATGCAAACGCAGTTATTTCTAAACTTTTAGAGTGGAAAAAATCTGAAAAACAAAGTCAAAAAAATATGTTATTTTTGATCACACATTCTCTCAGGAGTGAAATAAAATCATGAAATCCCAAAGCTTTAGAGTTAGTATGATATTATCAACCTGCTATAAAAATAAATGATTTTCATATTTTTCAACAGCAAGTAAATATATGAGATTCTCTAGAGTTTTGATTTGAACTAACTTCAAATATTTCTCAAAAATTACTCATAAATTATAAAATATATTTTGTTATGTCGAATGGAAAATTACGTGAAAAAATATTTCATATTTCGAAAAAAAAGATATCAAAATGAGAAAAAATTAAGATTACAAAAAAACATTCTCTAAAAAATATGACTACAAAAAAATTATATTCTTGAAAACATTTTGTAGAAATATTTATAAATGGTGAAAATTTTTGAAAAAAAGAATTTGAATTTACATCAACGTAGGGAACGAATATTTCTGTTCTTACTGGAAATAATATTGATATATTATATAAAAAGGAGAAAATGTACGATTGACCACAACGTAAAAAATTACGATTAAAGGATTACGATTATTCAAGTGATTGATATTATTTTATAACTATTTGTACGAAAAATAGGGAAGAATTTTTTGGTGAAATTATTGATAGAAAAATGTTTTTGAATGATTATGGAAAAATCGTCAAAAATGAAATTTTCAAAACACCTGAATTGCGTCAAGAAATAAAAATAGATGATTTTGTAATAATGCCAAATCATTTACATTTAATAATAATTATTCAAAACAAAAATGTAGGGTGCGATTGCATCACACCGAAAGACATCGCACCGAAAGACATCACACCGAAAGACATCGCACAGTGAAAATATATAAGACCGTGAGAAAATAACGGAACGATGCAATCGTTCCCTACGTTATCACGTGTAATTCGTTGATTAAAATCAACGATAACTAAACAAATTCGTTATGAAATGTGAGATTTTAATTTTGGATGGCAAAAATCATTTTTTGATGTAATTATAAAAAACCAAGACCAGTTAGATAAAACGAGGCAATATATTATTGATAATCCATGCAAGTGGGCAGAAGATAAAAATAATGTAATAAATATAAAATAAATTGTTATTATAATTGCAATTTAATCGAAAAAAAATATCATTAATAAAAATATTTACTAAAATAAATTTATGTCTCAATCAATTATTTGTCCAAATTGTAGTACGTCAATAGATCTTGATAAATTAGCAGACGAAAAATATTCTCAACTCATGAAAGATCAAGAAAGAAAATTGAGAGAACAACAAGAAAAACAAAAAGAAAATTTTGAAAAAGAAATGGAAGAAAAAACCATTGAAATGAGAAAAAAAGCCCAAGAATATGCTGAGAAAAAAGCATGAGAAGCAAAAAAAGAACTTGAACTAGAAATGAAAGATATGCAAGAACAATTGCAAAAAGCACAAAAAGATAGAGAAGAATCGAGAAAAAAAGAACTTGATTTTATGAAAAAACAAAGAGAACTAGAAGATAAAGAAAAAAATTTCGAGCTTGAAATGGAGAAAAAAATGTACGAAGAAAGAAAAAATATTGAAAAGATGCTCGAAGAAAAAATGAGAGAATCTTCACAAAAAGAAATGGATTTGAGAATGGAGAAAGTCCAAGAAGAAAATAGAAAAAAAGAATTAGAAATGCTCAAACAACAAGAGCAGATGAAAAAAACTATTGATGATTTAAAAAGAAAATCAGAACAAGGTTCTCAACAAATTCAATGAGATATTCAAGAAGATGATTTAAAAAATGCTATTTCACAATCTTTTCCAATCGATGATGTAGAAGATGTACCAACCGGAATTAAGTGAGCGGATTTAATTCAAACAGTAAAAAATAGTATTGGGCAACCAACTGGTACAATCGTTTGGGAATCAAAAAATACAAAATCTTGGACTGAAGCGTGGATTATGAAACTCAAAGATGATAAACTAAAAGTCAATGGAAATATTGCCGTTTTAGTTTCAACGGTTTTACCAAAATGATTGAAAAATTTTGGAATGGTTGATGATGTGATGGTATGTTCTCCAGAATATGTTATTGCTGTTTGTAGTCTTTTAAGAGACCAACTCATCGCTATTTCGAAAGTTGAAAAAGCAAATCAATGAAAAGATATAAAAATGGAAATGTTGTATGGATATCTTACGAGTCAAGAATTTTCAAGTAAAATAAATATGATGGTGGATGTATTTGCAAACTTAAAATCAGGAATAGATTCAGAAAGAAGAGCCATGGAAAAAAACTGGAAAAAAAGAGAAAAAGATCTCGAAAGAGCCACTTTTGCAGTAACTGGAATGTATTGAGAACTTGAGTCTCTCATGGGGCAAGCTCTACCTGGTTCTGAAAAATTAGAACTTGGTGCTGGTGATGAAGAAGACGAAGATTAAAAAAAATAGCCCAATTTTGGGATATTTTTAAAATAATTAATAAAAAATAATTATCAGATGGAAAATAAACTTTCACTAGATTTTGGTTCAAATCAACCAAAGTTTCGTAGAAAAATAATGCAAAATATCATAGTCGATAGAAAATCAAAATATACTGCAGTTGCAGGTTTTGTTGAATCAAAAGAAGATGTAAAAAAATTTATGTCAGAATTGCTTAGAGATAAATATTTTCAAAAATCTACGCACAATACCTACGCTTTTAGAATAACTTTGGAAAACGGGAGTGTATTAGAATCTAAAAATGATGATGGTGAAACTTGAGCAGGAAACTGTGTTTTGAGAGAACTACAAAGGTCAGAATTTACAAATACATTAGTTGTGGTAACACGTTATTTTGGTTGAGTACATTTACAAGCAGATAGATTTAAAAATGTTATTGAAGTAACAAAAATTATACTAGACGAAATAAAATAATTATTTGCAAAATATAATTAATTTTATAACATTTAGTTACTATAAATTTTATAGTTTATTAAAAATATATGAAAAAAATATTAATTATTACTGCAAATCCTAGCTCTCAAGGATTTACACATCAAATAGCCGAAAAATATTCTCAAGTATCAAAAAACCTAAATGCTCAAGTGGAAATATTAGATTTATATAAATCAGAGAATATACAAGAATATTTACAATATGAGAATATTAGAACAGATTGGCCAAAAGATGAAAAAATAAAATCTATGCAAGAAAAAATTACAAATGCAGATGAACTTGTATTTGTAGCTCCGGTTTGGTGGGGAAGTGTTCCTGCTGTGATGAAAAATTTCATTGATGTAAATTTCCAAGCTGGATTTGCATATAAGTATGGAAAAAATGGGAAAGTAGAAAAATTATTAACATGAAAAAAAGCTACTTTATTTATGACTTGCGATGCACCAGGATTTATTTATAAATATTTACCATTTATGATTTCTCTCAAATGATATTTTGGAACGAATATTTTAGGATTCTGTGGAATAAAATTAACAAAATTTCATTTATTTGATCATATGCATAAACATAAAAAATCTCAAGAATGAATCGATACATTATTAAATATAGTCGAAAAATTAGCAAAAAAGTCATAATATTATGGCTTTTTTTATTTCAAAAAATTTGTATACTATTAAAAATATTAAAAAAATAATTTATGGATATAAATATTCAACGTTCAAATAGAAAAACAATTTCCTTGCAGGTGAGAAAGCAGCAAGTTATAGTGAAGGCTCCAATTTTTTTATGAAAAAAATATATTGTTCAATTCGTAGAGAAAAATAAAGCATGGATCGAAAATAAATTAAAAAATCACCAAAAATCCCTCATTCAGCCAGAGAAGATTGATGAGTATAAACAACAAGCGAAAATATTTATACCTAAAAGAGTAGCTGAAATCGCTAAAAAATTTGGTTTTGAGTATAAATCTGTTAAAATAACATCAGCAAAATCAAGATGGTGAAGTTGTACAAGTCAGAAAAATTTAAATTTTTCATTTCGACTTATTTTAACTCCACCTGAAATTATTGATTATGTGATTTGCCATGAATTGGCACATTTAAAACACATGAATCATTCTAGACAATTTTGGTGAGAAGTGTCTAGAATGGATAAAAATTATAAACAACACGACTTTTGGTTAAAGAAAAATTGAGATTTATTTATATGTTAATGTATCTGTAATTTTCATTTTTTCATTTATCAGTTAGAATAATATATATTTATATTTTAATTATTGTATATGGTGTCATTAAATAAACAATTAGTAAAGATTAATACCCAAGAAGTAGCAGAAATAGAAGAAGTATTTTCTCAAGCAAAAGACTTTAGAGAAGTTGGTGAGAAAATTACAGCTCCAATTGATAGCATTATTTCAGAAACTACAAAAATAATAGATGCAGATCCTATTATGAATGTTTCATTAGAATTAAGTAAAATGAATTCTGAAGTATCTGGGGTGTATGATTCGATTATTGACAATGATGGGAAAGTTATGAAAGTTCTAAAATCAATACCTTTCCTAGGTTGATTGGCAAAGTCATTAGATAAAAAATATGATGAAGCTAAATTTAATATAAAATCAATTGAATGAAAAATAGAAATGATTTTTTCATGATTTGATATATCATATGATTCTGTAAATACTTCTATTGATATGCAAATGAAATTTTTAGATTCTCTTGAACTTAATTTGCAAAAGGTAATCGCATATAAAGAATTTGTTCAACAAAAATCTGAGGAATTTTCACAAAAACTTTCAACAGTTGAAGATGAAGCTCAAAAACTTAAATATGAAATGTTTGGAAGAAATGTAGAATTTTTTTTAGGAAATTTAACAGTATTGGTTTGAAACCTTGAAATGGCTAAAAAAAGATTATTAATGAGATTAGATTCAGCTAATAAATTATCTCTTGCCATGAGTTCAAGTAGGCCAATTTTTAAAACTTTGTTATCAACTGCGATTATAGAAACTTCAAGCCAAAAAGCAATTGATGCTTCTATTCAGGCGATGGATGTGATGGGATCTACAATTGATAAAATGACGAGTGACCTTACTGATAAAGCAATTGAAAGTTCTAAAAAAGCTGAACAAATATCATCTAAACCAGTAGTTTCAGCAACTGTTTTTATTGAAAATGTTACAAAATTAAAAAATCATTTTAATGAAATTGAAGATTATAGATTACAAGTAGCAAAAGAAGCTCAAGAAGAAAGAAAACTATTTGCTGAAGCAAAAAATCAGCTATCAGAATTAAAAACTTTAGACGCTCAAGATGCTCAAGATTTTAAATCACAACTCATTTCACCAGAAGAAAAATAGTATTATCAAATAAAAAAAATATAAGTCAAAAAAACTTATGTTTTTTTATTGTAAAATCTAAGTGTTTGTTATATAATTAAAACTAATGTTGTAGTACTAATAAATAGATTCATGAATATAAATCAGAGCTTGAAAGAAATATACAAGCTGTATTCTGCATGAGATTATAAACAAGCAGAAATCCTGAATAATCAGATTTTAGAAAAATATCCAGAAAATGTTTACGCATCTCGCTATGAACAACTCATTCAAAAAAATATTCAGTCGGAGTTATCAGCTGAAAAAAAATGACCAATTCCAAAGGTAAAATCAAAAGCATTGAAATGTCCACATTGTACTTCTAAAATTCCATATTCATGATTAACTCAAGAAAATAGAAAAAGAATTGATAATAAAGATTTAGATAATTTAGAAATTAAGTGTCCTTATTGTCATACAAAATTTATACTACAAAATGCAAAATCAAGTTCTTACTTATGAATCAAAATTTGAGATAAGATTACATATAAACAGAAGTCATATAGAACTGTATGATATGTAAAATATGAAGGAAAATGGTATGAATGAAGATATTCTGGTAAAACGGTATATTTAGAATGGATTTTATTGTGAAATGATAATAGTTATTTATATTTTTCAGAATGATATTCCATTGATGAATGAAATAAGACTTATGAATTTGAATTTTCAAAAAAAGTTATTCCGAAAACGATTTTATGAGTTGATTTTAATGCTCAGAAATTTGATGCAGTCTGAACAAACATAGAATTTACAGAATTTAATAAAATGAAAGTAACAAATGTATATGGAGAAAATTCTAAATCCTATACTATATGAGAAAAAATTCAGCTCGCACCCATTGATATAAATGGACAATCACTAGTATATGAAAAAGAAACTTCTGGAAATCAGCAAGAAGTAGGAATATATGAAACTCATACTGTGAAACTTTCAGTAGCAGAAAGAATATTTAATACAAAATCAGATATTAATAAATCGGCAAATGTAAATTTACCTAAAATTTCAAATTACTTATCATTTTTGTATCTATTGATTCCATTATTTATTATCTGATTATCATCTCCAATAGTTTTTCTGTGAATTATTTTTATGCTGGGGTCACTATATATAATATTTTGCGATCATTCAAGAAAGACATATATACTCTATTGCTTTTGAATTTTATGACCATTACTACTATTTTTATTTATTCCTTTTTTTAATAATATTATTGAAAAAAAAGAACTCATTGAAATTTGAAATATTCAAATGTGAAACAAATATGAATTAGATTTCTGAGCATTGCAAGTATCTCCACAAAATATCATAAATACACAAAATTATAGTTATTGATGAAAAAGAATATATTATTCTCAAAATATAGGGCTAAAATTTTCCATTAAAACACAAGAAGATAAAGACATAATTCAAAAAATCAATTCATGGAACTCTTGATATGAAAATCCACAAAATATAATGTTAAAAAATATGTTTGAATGAAATATTTATAAACTTAAATAAACTCTATGACTAAATGGATATTGCTTATGGCTGTAGTGTACTGAGGTATATGATATGCAATTGCTTCGACTACTTCATATATTCCTATCTCTCAACAAATTGATGTAAAATCAATGAGTGTACAAAAACCAGAATATATAGAGAAAAAATGGGATGTATGTGAAGGAACATGTAAAAACTATAGTTCAACATCAACGTCAACTTCAAGTTGGTGAAGTGCGAGCTATGGGTGAAAATAAATATAAATTTTAATTTAATAAAAATATTATTATGGAAATAACAGTTTTAATTCAAGGATTAGTAGGAACAATTATTTATTCATTATTATGAATATTCATTATGGCAATGAGTTTCTATTTAATAGAAAAAATGACAAAATTTTCTTTAAAAAAAGAAATAGTTGAAGATGAAAATATGGCATTATGAACTATGTTTGCAGGTTTTTTTATTGCAGTTTCAATTATTATTGCTGCAGCTATTATATAATATAATTTTAAATTTATGTGATTATTTGATATTTTTAAAGACCAAACAATGGATGTTATTAGATGGGAAAACCCATCAGATGATTTACTTGTTTGGAAATGGCCACAAAATCTGGATGAAATTAAAAACAATTCTTCATTGGTTATAGACCCATGATTAGCTGCAATTTTTATACATAATTGAAAAATAGAAGCTATTCAAACGGATTCAGGTAAATGGAATTTAGAAACAGATAATATTCCTTTTATTTCAAGTATGAAAAATATTATGAGTTGATTTGAAACTCATGATAAAGCATCTGTTTATTTTATTAAAACTCATCAACTTACGAATCAAAAATGGGGAACTCCAAATAGTATTACTTATGTAGATCCTTCATATAATTTTCCAGTTGAGTTGAGAGCATTTGGTAATTTTACTTTTAAAATTACTGATTTAGAAAATTTTTGGGTAAATTATGTAGCCAATGTTGCAGAAGTGAAAACAGATGATATTAGAATGATTATTACTGATAGAATTGTTGGTAATATCGCTACGTTATTTGCAACAAAACAAGTAAGTTATAATACTATTGATTCTTTCACTTTAGAAATTACTCAAGAACTTACGTGACTTACAAAAGATGAATTTGCTAAATTATGACTCGAACTTAATGATTTTAGAATAGAAGATATCAATTTCACAGATAAAACTAATGAATATATTGATAAAATTATTTCTAAGATTGCAGATGTTGGAGCTATAAATGCTACAAAAAATATTGATCCATCAGCAATGTCAAATTACTCAGCAGTTGAAAAACTCAACATTATGAATAAAGCAGCTGAATCAGGATGATCTGCTGGAGATATGATGTGAGCTGGAATGTGAATGGCAATGGGTATGAACATGGCAAATGATATGCAAGAACAACAAAAAAAAGTTTCTGTAGATGATAATTCTGCTGAAGTAAAATTACAAAAAATAAAATCATTATTTGATAAATGACTTATTTCTCAAGAAGATTATGATACAAAAAAATCAGAGATTTTAGAAAATTTATAAAAAAACTTACCATTTAGGTAAGTTTTTTATATTTTTTTAAATTTTAAAAAACTTAATTTTAATATTATTTTGTTTTTTTTATGAATTAATTAAGATAATAATATATTTTTTACATACAAAATTTTCAAAGATGATATTATTTTTTACTCTAGTTATTGCTATTTGTGGTATTTTATACGAACTGATTTTATGAACGTTGAGTTCATATTTAATTTGAGATAGTGTGAGACAATTTTCATTTACTATCTGATTTTTTATGACGGGTATGTGAATAGGAGCGTATTGTTCTCGTTATTTGGAAAAAAATGCTATTAAAAACTTTTTAAGAATAGAGCTTTTATTATCAGTATTAGGGGCTTCTAGTGTCATTATTTTAAAAATTTTATATCTACATTTTGGTTTATATTGAGATTTATTCCAGTTCTTTTATTTATTGGTGACTATGTTAGTATGAGCTTTTGTTTGAGGAGAATTACCTTTAGTGGCAACTATTTATAAAGAATTAAAAATAAAAACTCAATCGATTATTAGTGATTTATTTACATTTGATTATATAGGATGACTCGTTGCTAGTTTGATTTTCCCACTTCTATTACTTCCTATTTTAGGGTTGTATAATGTATCTATTTTTATTGGGAGTTTAAATCTATTAGTTTGTATTTTTTACATTCAATATCTTACAAAATTTAATATTAATTTAAAAAAATATTATATAGTTGTTGCTATGATTATCGTGTATTTTTTATGATTATTTTTTGCTTCAGCCAAGTTTGAAAATTATTATTTAAGAAATTATTATAAAGAGCCAATATTAGAAACATATCAATCAGATTATCAAAATATTGTATTAACAAAAAGATGAGAAGATTTTCGTATGTATATAAATGGCAATATACAATTTTTAAGTTTAGATGAGAATAGGTATCATGAAGCTTTAGTAGATTGGCCAATAAAATTATTAGAAAGTAAAATAAATCTGAATGTATTAGTCTTATGATGATGAGATGGTTTAGCTGTGAGGAATTTACTTGAGTATTGAAAAATTGATGAAATAACTTTAGTTGATTTGGATCCTAAAATTACACAAATAGCACAAACTCAAACAGATTTACTTGCTTTAAATAAGAATTCTTTATGAAATTCAAAAGTGAAAATAATTCATATGGATGCCATGAAATATTTACAAAAAACTGATAAAAAATTTGATTTTGTGATTGCAGATTTTCCTGATCCTAGAGATGTGGCAACGGCAAAGTTATATTCAAAAGAAATGTATTTATGAATCGATAAAGTATTAAATATGCAATGAGTTTTTGTTACTCAGGCATCAAATGCATTTTTTTCAAATAAAGCATTTTGGAGTATTGATAAAACTTTATGAACTGTTTTTTGAGAAACTTTAGCGTACCATAGATATTTACCGAGTTTTTGAGATTGGTGATTTGTTTGAGTACAAAAATGAGGATTTAAAAATAAAAATATTTGTGAAGATTTATGATGTACTTTTTTTGATGAAGATTATAAACAACCAATAGAACAAATTAACATAAATACTTTGTCTCATCCAGAAATAATAGAATATTATGGAGAATGATATAAAAAATTTAACCTATAATACGTATGTGAGAAATTTTTATCCCGGAAAAAATATTTGATATAATTCATATCAATAATATTTGAGAAAATATATTACAAATATTTGAGAAACATTTTTGAAAATATACAAAACAATCATTTGAATCAACCTATTGTAAATGAATAAAATTTGAATTTGAACAGTTAGACCAAGATTTAGTGAGTATTTTAAATGGTGAGTTTGGAAAATTTTATTTTATTGATTACAATTTTGATAAACAAAATATTATCACTCATGGAAAAAAAATCTTATGAATTTGAGATATTTGAGATGAAATTAAGAGTATTGAAAATAAATTTGAAAAAATTATTCAAGAATTATCGAGTAATAATTTATTAACGATTTCTAAAAAAGAAAAAATACATAAAAATATAAAAGAAACATTTTTCACTATATCTTGAATTTTATTTTTACTCTATTGACTCAAACAAAAAATTATAGAAAACCTCAATGATTTAGAAAATATTGATGATAATCAAATTGAACTGAAATCACAAGCTGCGCTATTACGTGAAAATAATATTACTAAAAAAATTGAAATACAAGCTCAAATATATACATTTGAAGCAAAATCGCAATTATTTTTCCAAACAATACATTCATTACTTTTATAAAATGTTCTACTACGAAGAAATAGAAAAAAAATACTATATTTGGACGGATAAAACCAAAGGGAAATATTGACCATTTTCATGAATTTATATAAAAAATATTCATTTATGAAATACTTCAGAAGATTTTCAGGTTGCAAAATATCCAGGGCATAAATTTGCAATTTGATTTTGAGAAAGAAAAATCTGTGTTATAAATACATCAGAAATTTATGAAATTATAAATAAATAAAATATTATTTAAGCAAAATAAATTATGCAATGTCCATCTTGTGGGAGACCAATAAGTTATGAAGAAAAATTCACAAAAATACTCAGTTGTGGTTACTGTAACTCTATTTTAGAGTTGGGAACTTGAGAGCTAACTAAAATTTGAGAACAAACTGAATTTATAGATTTTCCTTCTATTTTCGAAGTATGAAAAACTATTGATTATCAAGGAAAAAAAATAAGTATAAAAGGGCAATTACGCTACGAATATGATTGAGGTTTTTTTGATAAATTTTATGCAACAGTAGATGGGAAAACGATGTATATAAGAGAAGACGATTGAAAAATAACATTTAGTGAAGATGGGAAATTCCAAAATGGGACTATGACTTTGATAGATAAATCGGCAGGAAGTAAAATTAATCTATGATGAAAAGATTTATTTGTCCAAGAAGTGTGAACATTTAAACTTATTTCTATGAAAGGTTCAGTACAAAATATGCTTATTCCAGGTAAAAAATATGAGTATTTAGATGGAATTTATAATCAAAAGATGTATTTCCTAGAAAAAGAAATCTGAGCAGATAAATTAAGAATATGTAAACAAATATAATATGAAAAAACAAGAATTAATACAATATTTAGAAGATTTATTACAAAATAAAGAATATAAAGATAGCTCAAAAAATGGATTGCAAGTTGATTGTACAAAAGATGAAATCGTAAAAATCTGATATGCAGTAGATGCAAGCACTTATATTTTTGATAAAGCAATTGAAGAAAATGTAGATTTGATTTTGACACATCATGGGATTTTTTGGGGGCATGAAGAAACCCTAACGTGAGTGGCGTATAAAAGAGCGAATAAATTACTTTCAAATGATATAGCATTATATTCGTCTCATATTCCATTAGATGCAAACCCAAAAGTAGGGAATAACATTGGTTTAATAAAAGCATTTGTTAGAATTTTTGGTCTCAGAGAAGAAGACTATCAAATAGAAGATTTTTGAGAATATAAAGGGAAAACTATAGGTTTTGGAATAAAATTCAAACATAAATTACATATTTCAAATATGATAATGCCATTTGCAGAACAAATGCAATTACAAAAAAAATTATATAACTTTGGACATAAAACATATTTCAATTCTTTAGCAATCATTTCTTGAGGTGCTGCAAAAGATTTTATTCAAGCAAAAAATCAGTGATACGATATATTTTTAACAGGAGAAGCAAATCATGCACAAATGATTGCGGCAAAAGAACACGAGCAAACTATGATGCTTTGAGGGCATTATGAAACTGAAAAGATAGGAGTGAAATTATTAGCCTACCATCTTCAAGAAAAATTTGGTCTTAAAATAGAATTTCTTGATGAAAAATATTAAAAAAATCCTAGGCATTTTCCTAGGATTTTTTTATATCTGATTAAATTGTTTTGTATACGCTTTTTTTGTAGCAATTTTATAAATATCACCTGGAAGTTTAAGTGTATCAATACATATATGTACACATGTTTTTGAAACATGTACGATACTTCTGGTTGTACCAACTATGATTCCATCAAAATGATGATGAGGTTTTGAGGGGTTACATACTTGTGCTAATCTTTTGTTAGTAAATAATCCGTCATTTTTATGATTACTTGAAGCAATTTCATGAATATTTTCTCAAACAATATTTTGTTGTAATTCTGAAAGTTTTTCTTGAGAATTTATTTGTTGTGATTGAATTTCACCAATGAGATTTTGAAATTTTTCATTTGAAAAATTTCAAAGTGTTTCTTTATCTTGCTGTGAAATTTCTAAGTTTTCTAGATTTCCTCTAAGTTTTTCTAATTCTCATGAAGTATCATTTTGTAGTTGATTTGTTTGTTTCTCAAATTTAAACTCTTTGAGTTTACCAAGAGTTTCAAGAGATAATCAAAATGTATTTGTAAATTTTTCTTCTAATCAATCTAACCCAACTTCAATATTTGAAGTTGGGTTATTATTTTGCTCGATAGATGTATTTTTATCTAGAGACATAATTATTGATTATTTTCTAAATTTAATTCTTGAATATTTTTCTCAGCAAGTTTTGCATACTCTCAGCTTGGATCAAGAGAAATAGTTTTTTTGTAATAAATAAATGCTTTTTGTGTATCTTCTTTTATTTCTTCTAATTGACCAAAAGTTAAACTTATCATAGGATTATTTCCATTTAATTCAATAGCTTTTTGTAAATCTTTTTCGATTTGTACAATCATTTCTTCATTAATTTCTTCTTTTTGAAGAGCTAGCCAACTTTTATATCAAAGAAATACTTCATTTTCAGGAAATAATTCAAGAGATTTTTGAGTATATTTTTCAGCTACATCGTAATTATCATACAATATATTGTAAAAAATAGCAAGACTTACATCATCTGATGTAATATTTTCAATATTTTCTTCCATAAGTTCATCAAATATTTTTAGCATTTTTTTATGATCTCATAATTGATAATAATTATAAATTAATCTTCTTTTTATATCAATAATATTTTCATATCCGAGTGATTCTGCTTTTCTCATTTGAATAGTACTACGAGTATATTCACGCAGTTTTTGGTGAACTATTCATAAAAAATAACTTACTTCTGGTTCATTATCTCATAAATTATTATATTGAATCAAGAATTTTTTTGATTCAATATAGTTTCAAATTTCATAATTACTTCTAGCAATAATTTTAATAAGAGGTCTATAATCAGGAGATAT
This sequence comes from uncultured Patescibacteria group bacterium, assembly GCA_963926055.1. GTDB lineage: Bacteria > Patescibacteriota > Gracilibacteria > BD1-5 > UBA6164 > CAJXJP01. Next base: position 62,440 of record CAWUVK010000004.1, read on the forward strand.
TTTAAGTGTGTTTGTTGCAGTGGTAATAGCAACTGGATACAATCTATTTTGATAAAAAGCACCACTTATGAGAGCTGATTGATATGAAAGATCGCTAAATTGAAAATTTTCATAATTTTTTAATGCAATACGTATATTTTCTAGTTCTGGGAAAAACACTACTTTATGTTCTTGTATATTTCATGTACCAGTTTCTTCGCTATTATCTTGGTTTTCGTCATCTTGTATTCCATTCAGCGCATCAAAATAAGCTGAAAAATTATCTTTACAGGTTACGAAACTTTTTGTACATTCAATTGATGTTTTATAATAAAATTTTTCATCTTCACTGAGATTATAACTATTGAGTTCTTCGAGTACAAAAATCGTTTTATTTCCATCTAATTCTACAGAATAAAACAAAGAACGTAAAGCTCTATGAATATCAAGTTGAGAATAAGTTTTTATCTGAGAATAATATTTGTATGCTTGATCATACTTATGAAGTTTAAAATAAATATTTCAGATTTTATTTTTTATTGATTCATCATCAGGACTTTGTTTTATAGCCTGTAGATATTTTGATAGAGCTCTTGTGTATTCTTCATTTTGGAAGTGTAAATCACCTCATTGGATGAGTCATTTAAGTTCTAAACGCTTTTTAAGTATATTAATTTTAGCTTGAACACTGTCTCCATCAATTTCATCACCTATTATTTCAATATCATCGAGTTGTTGTTCTAAGTCTTGTTTTTCTTCTATTTTTTGATTATATTTAAAACTCATAGCGATAAATATAATTACAACGAGTAATAAAATAATACCAGCAATTATTCATCAAATCTTTTTTTGATTTTTTCCCATATCGTTAAATAATTATTAAACTACTTAGATAATAATTTTTCATAACACTTTGTAAAGTCAAAATACACAAATCTCTTTACAAAAACATCTTTGCACTTACACTAGAAAAAAAATAATTATAAAAACAATGCTTAAAAAAATTGCTTCAAACACGTTTGCACAGATTCTATCAAAAGTTGGAACGGCCATTATATCTATTTTTCTCATAAGTATTCTTACGAATTATCTGACGGTAGATTTGTATGGTTTATATTTAAAAATATATAACTATATTTCTATTTTTGTATTTTTAGCAGATTTAGGACTTTATACAATTGCTATTCGCGAAATATCTGCAAATAAAAATGACACGCAAAAAATTGTTTGAAATGTTTTAACAATTCGAGTTGTTTTAGCATTTATTATATTTGCTATTGCCATTTGATTGGCATTTTTTCTCCCAGGGTATGATTCTTCATTAGCTCTTTGGTGAATCACAATTATTTGTTTCTTTACACTTTTTCAGCTTATCAATTCTTCAATTATGACTTTGATGCAAGCAAATATGAAAATAGAATTTTCTTTATTTTCTGCTATTTTTGCTAAGTTGGTAAATCTATGAGCTATTGCATTTATTGTATTCGTAGTATTTGTAAAACAATCAACTAATTTTGATTATTTTGCTCCATTTTTATGGATTATAGGGACTTCGGTGTTAGCCAGTTTTGTAAATACTGTTTTAAATTATTTTTATGCGAGAAGAATTGAAAAATTTGGTTTTGCTTTTGATTGGGAATATATTAAGTACATTTTGAAAATTTCTCTTCCATACGGTATTGCATTATTTTTATCAGTTGTCTACTTTAAAGTGGACATTATTCTGCTTTCATTATTAGAAAAAGATGCAGATACTTCTATTGCATTGTACTCAGTTCCTATGAGAATAGTAGAAGTAATAATGGTCTTAGGTTGATTTTATCTTAATTCAGTTTTACCATCCCTGTCGCAAAGTTTTAAAAATAAATCTATTGATACATTTCAAAAACTCATTCAAATTTCATTTAAGTTTTTGTTTGCAGGTTGATTATTAATCTTTGTTTTATGAGTATTATTTCGTGAAAATATGATAGAAATAATTGCCAATAGAGATTATCTTGATACTGGTAGCATGTTTAATTCATCCGATGCATTTCTTGTAGTATTTGCCGTGGTTTTATTTCACTTTATATCTCTGGTATTTATATATACACTAATTGCCACTAATCATCAATCAAAATTATTAAAAATCAATATAGCAGTGACTATTTTTAATATTATTTGAAATATTATTTTGATCCCTATTTACTCTTTTATTTGAGCCTGAATTATAACTTTACTCAGCCAAATATTATTAATGAGTTTAGGATATTTCTATTGTAGACATATTGTCGAGTTTCATTTTCCTTGGACTGATATGATAAAAAATATTTTATTTTGATTATTTGTATTTTTTATCTGATGGATTTTATTGAATAATTTTTCACTTTGAGTCGTGCTGGATATGTTATTATATTGAGGATTATTATTTTGAATATATTGTGTATTTTTCTATTTTAATTATAAAAGTATTTTACAAAAAAACTCAGAATCTTAATTCTGAGTTTTTTGATTGTTTCATTGTTCTATAATATTTTTTAAAACGTGTAACCTTGTTACATGTAAAGGAAAGTATTTGATTTTTTCATCTTTCATTTTTCCAATAATTCCACTAAATAGAAATCATATATTTTCATTGCTTTGTAAATATTTTAATTGTTCTCAAGGATCTAAATTGGAAAATTGAGAATAATAACTAAATACTTCAATTATATATTTTATTTGTTGTTGTGAAATTCACTGCGTTGTATCTCAGATTTTTATAAAAAGTTCAACAATTTCATCATCAATTTTTGGGTCGTTTAAATCTATATTATATTGAGAAATAGTATTTCATTTTTCACTATATTCTTGTTTTTTTAATCTTTGACTTTCATTTTGAGTCCCATAATTTTTAATGGATTTTGTAATTGCGGCCTTTTGAGCTGGTGAAATTTTAGCATCTGCTGATTCTAAACGAGTTATCCTTCATGATAAAACTCATACTTCAAATTCTTGATTTTTACTATTTGTATAAATATACATTCCATCAGAAATATTTTCGTTGAGTGGTTTATATAATTCTCTATTATTTTGATGTTTTTTGTTCATATGCTCTTTGAGTCTTTGAGAAAGCAATTGTTGAGTTTGAGGTTTTTGCAAAGATAAATCACGAATAAAAATATTATCTCTATTTTTAGAATTCCATAGAGCTTTTATACTTCCAGCTTCAAATCCATTAAAAATATGTACTTTTTCTTCTTTATTTTTTTGTCATAATACATAATCAATTTGCCCAGAAACTTTGTTTACTAATGTATAAATACGTTCATTTTTACATTGATATAAATCATATTTAACGTTATTTATGATATTATTTTTTATGATTTCAGGAGAATAATTTCTATTATTTTCCTTTTGGAAAGGAGTATTCATAATATTTTTATTAAAAATAATTTATGCAGCTGTATTATAATAATTTGTCCATTGAGGATTATTTTTTGAAGGATTTTGTTTTTTATATTCAACAGAAAGAATCAATATTTCAGATGCAGTATTTACTAAATGAAGTAAATGTCTTTGTTGATTTTTCGTTTCGAGAGAATATTCAAAATCTTGATTCAGATAATTTTTAATATATTCTTTTAATACAGTAAATCTTTTTGTATCATCTAATCAATGAGTTTTTTCAAATATACTTTTTGGTAATCGAGACATTAATATTTTATATATACTGCTGGCTGAAGAAATTTGTTGAAATTTTTCTTGTTTTTCACTGTCTGATAAATTTTTTGAAAAATCATTCTGCCAAGAAGAAATTTTTGCTATACCACTACTAAAAGGGTAGAGTGTTTGATAATCTTCAAAAATATTTTCTGCATGAATTTTTTTATTCTGTAGAATTTCTTTATTTTTTTGAGTTTCTATTTTTTCTTGTTGTTTTTGTTTTCTTTTTTCGATAGCTTCTAAATTTTTCTTTTTTTTATTTTCTTGTATTCTTTGGGAAGCAGATTTTTTTGGTTGAATATTTTGAGTATTTTGATTTATTTCCTCAGAAGAACTATTTTTATTTTTTCAAATTTCTAAAAATATATTTTTAATATGATTTTTATTTTTAGGAGTATTTTTTATTTTTTTGAAAAATGCTCTTTTGTGTGTTTGATATAAAGCTGTGATTTGTTCTGCTTGATTTCAATAAATAAATTTTCAACCAGTTGCAGGAAAAATTTTATAAATTTCCTGAGAATTTTCATATCATAATACAATTATTTTTTCTCATAAAAACTCTATACTATACGGTTGTAGATTTCATTGTATTTCAATAGATTCTCATAATTCAGGATTTTGTTTTTCCTTAGGTTGTTTTAAAATAGCCTGAGGTATAGTTATTTTTTGTTGAGGATGTTCTAAAATATCTTGGACATTTTTTTTATTTGAATGCAAAATATTTTGTATATTTGAGGATAATTTATTTTTTAATAGATGAAAATTTCAGCTAAATTTTTCTCGAAAATTTTTCATAAAATAAAGAAGGAAAAGAAATATTAAACATATTATAAAATAATAATTTATATATGTCAAATACTAGATATTTTTTATATTTTATCTTATAATTATAAATAAAATATTGTCAATATAATTTAACTTGTTTTTGCTCATTAGATGAGTAATTTTATATATGAAATATACAAATATAACACAAAATAATGAAACATATAAATAAATGATTTACATTAGTTGAATTGATAGTAGTAGTAACTATTTTAGCTATTTTATCTACTATTTGATTTGTAGCATATAGTGGATATTTATCATGAGTGAGAGATACAAATAGAATTACTCAGTTAAAATCGATCTATGATGGGTTAAAGATTGTTCAGTCGAGATCTCAATTACCATTACCTGATGATTATATAGAAATAAAATCAGGATCAAATATAATATCTTATCAATGATATGCTGGAAATAATGTAATAGAAGCAATAGAATATTCGTCTGAATGATTAGACCCAAAAGATCAAACATATTTTACGTACAGCCTTACTGCTGATAAAAAATATTATAGTTTAATGGCTCTGCTTGAAAATGATTTAGATGATACTCTTTCGCCAGTATGATATGCACCTAAAACTTCAGCTATAAATTATACACGTAGAACTCCTTTTATAGAAGGGAAAAAAGTTTGAATGCTTTTAGATAATACAAATAGACCTATTCAAGAAAATAGTATTGTAAAAGATGTAGGAATATTTGATTTACAAGATATTTGAACTGTCGATTTTCAATTATATTTAGATAATTATGAAATGTATTCATGAGATTGAGATCTATTATCTCATATGATTCATAACTATGATTGTAAAAGAATAAAAGATTTAAAATGAAGTTCGCAATCTGGAATATATTCAATTGATCCAGATGCAGATGGAGTTACACAAAAAGTTTTTTGTGATATGACGACAGATGGTTGAGGATGGACATTTGCTACTATGCTTGCTGATACTACAACACAAAATTTATTTTCAGAATTGAATGTGAATAATACTGAATTTATTACCAGTATTAAAAAAGATATTTATACAAAATGAAAATTATCAAATGTTTGGGTAGATGATAGAAATAGAGATATTTTATTACAATGTTTCTCATCTGAACCAGAACATAAATGATATGAAACTCCTGTGATTATCTATGATTTTTTATGAACAGAAAAAAATAATTTAACAAAAATCAGTAAACAAAATACTCAATTTTCATCAAAAAATTTAATAGTAAAGTGGAAAAATAGAACCTTTATAGCAGATGTTTTATATGAAGATGCATCAGATAATGAAACTATGATTATCACTACAAAAGACGATAAAGATGACATTTTTTATATTCAAAATGATAGATTAGCTACTTATCAGTATGCTGAAGAAACTGGACCAGCATATTCAGACCCGTTAAAATATAAATCTTTTTCTGATGAAGTTTATTGTGTTTCAGCAATTAGATAAAAAAACTGTCTTACGACAGTTTTTTTTGTTTTTCTTCTCATTGTTTTTGTACTAAAAATACTTTTTTATAATATTTACATTTTTCTTGGAAAGGGCAGGTTTCACATTTAGGTTTTCTAGCAATACAATGATATCTTCCAAATAAAACCAAAGTATTATGAAGCATTCAGTGATTTTGTTTTGTAAATCATTTAGAAATTTTTTTATCCGTTTCATTTGGAGTTTTTGTATTAACTAAACCAAGTCTGTTTAAAACTCTATGTACGTGCGTATCAACTCCGATATATGGAGCATCTTCGATAACAGCGAGAAAAACTTTGGCCGTTTTTATACCAACTCCTGGGAGAGTTGTGAGTTGTTCGATAGTTTTAGGTATTTTGGAATTGTATTGTTCGACTAATATTTGCGAAGTTTTTTTAATATTTGCAGCTTTATTATTAAAAAATGAAATCGAATTAATAAATTCTTTTATATAATCTAAATTCATATTTACTCAGTCTTGAGGAGTAACTAAAAAATTAAAAAAATTTCTATTTACTATATTTACTTGTTTGTCAGTTGCTTGAGCAGACATAAGAATCGCAATTAAAAGCTGAAATTCATTGTGAAAAATTAATTCAGTTTTAGCATCAGGAAACATTTCATTGAGTTTAGCGGCGAATTCGGGGATATCTTTTTTAAACATTTACAGTTTTAGTTTCATCCGGATATACTATTTAAAATAAATAATATACGGTAAAATAAATTTATAATATTTTAAGAACTTGAGAAAAATATTATTTTTTTTATACTACTGAAAAATTATTATAAAAAAAGTAAAAATATGAATAATTATACTTGATTTTATTTGGATGAAGCAAAAGGGAATAATGCATTTTCATTTGAACAAAGAAAAAATAAAAAACTTTGGGTGCCAAAATTAATCGAAGCAACTATTTGAGATATTGAATTATGAGATGAAGTGGTATTTGAAGATTTTTGATTTGACGATCAACTTTCTACCAATACAGGTTTAAAAAATTTTTATAAAATATCGTGGGAATGAAAAGATATTTATTTATTTGATAATCATAATCACGCATATTATTTTTGGTATTTGGCCAGAAACCAAAATATTATTTGAGATGATAATATTTTAGTTCATGTTGATGAACATGCCGATACAAGAGATCCTGGAGAATATTTAATGAAACCAGATTCTCAAGATTTAGAAAAGGTATTTCACTATACAAATTATGTGTATAATGTCGGAAATTATATTATTCCTGCGCAAAAAGAAGGATTGATTTCAAAAACTATTCAAGTAAGAAATACATATAATTTGGAAGAATATTTAGATTTAAGGTCTACTTTAGGTGAAAATGTAATCTTGAACTTAGATTTAGATTTCTTTCAACCGGATCTAGATTTCATTGATTATGATTTGAAGAAAAAAGTAGTATTAGATGCTGCGAAAAAAGCAAAAATAATCACAGTAGCAACAAGTCCATTTTTTATAAATCAAGACTTAGCTATAAAAGTTTTTAAAGATATTTTTGAAAATTAAAAAATATTTATTTAAATTTTTTTGTGAAAAATGAAAAAAGAAAATTATTTTGAAAAAGATAAATTCTTATTATAATCTCATATATATTAATTTATAATTATTACAAAATGACTGTAGTTATTAACAAAGAAAACTTCGAAGAAGTTTCAAAAGAAGGTGTAGTTTTAATCGATTTCTGGGCTGAATGGTGTGGACCTTGTCAAACAATGTTACCAATCCTAGATCAATTCTCTGAACAAATGGGTGATAAAATGACTGTTGGTAAAATCAACGTAGATGAAAATCCTGAATTAGCAGGACAATTCAGAGTTATGTCTATTCCTACAATTGTAGTTCTAAAAGATGGAGAAATGGTAGAAGCTCCTTTAGTTGGAGTACAAACAAAAGATAAATTAGAAGAAGTTTGTTCTAAATATTTATAGTATAAAAAAGGTAATTTTTATTACCTTTTTTATCTGTTAATTTTTTTATAAAATATGAGAAAGAATTTCATTTTATATTTAATATCTGTTGTAATTTTTACTTTGTTCACATCTATCTGGCTTTATAGTTTTTTTGATTTTTTCCCAAAAGACTATTTTGTAGTAAATTATATATTTTCTATTTTAAATCTCTTTATATGAACAGGTATTTGAATTGCTTTGGTTATATGGTATCTTAATAATATAGAAGAACAAAAAAGAAAAATTTTTGAAATATTATTAGGAAAATTACACGAAATAAAAGAACTAAGTTATAAAATAAAAACTAATGAAAAATACTCATCACATTATTTAAAATTACAATCATATACTTTTTGATTTGATGAAAAAAAGCAAAAAATAGATATAAAAATACTGGAAAATAATGATATATTTAGTATTTTAAAATGTTATGAATTTCAAAAAATATCAGATTTAATTTGAAGCTTTTATATGCAATTAAATCTATTTTGATCTAAATTAGATGATAATATGAAAAATATTTTGAAACTTGAGCATGAAAATATCTGAAATTTAGATTTTTATAAATTAGTTTATATTTATTCTCATTGAAAATCATGAGAGAATATTCATATTCAAGATAATAAATTATACTATTGAGACTCAGAGTCATTAAAAAAAATAATTTCAATATTTAAAAAGAACGATTTTTAAAAATCGTTCTTTTTTTCTTAAATAATCCCTCTCACAGCTGAAATATTAAAACTATAGTTCATCTTTAAACTTCAAATAATTCAAACGTATCAAATATTTCCATCGATACTTACTGGTTTGAGAATTATTGTATAATCCTTGAGAAAAGGTAAAATATTTTCATCTCAGATAAAAATACATATATCATTATTTTTTGGAAGTTCATCGATAAATTTCTGAAAATGAAATCTATCTTCGAGCATTTTTATAATCGAAAAAATAGAGTTTCACATTCTTTTATGATTTTCTTCTAAAAATTTTCAGACTCAAGAATATTCTAAAATATGTTTATCTGGAAGTGAAAAAAATGCAATTTCTCAAGTATTTTTTGCTAATTCAAAACTAATTCTATGTACAAAATCTCAGATTTTTTTTACTTCTTCAAAATATTTTTGAGTATTTTTTTGTTGCAGAAAATAATCAGGACTGCTTTGCATAAGGTAATTTACGAATGCTCTGAGTCCTTTTGCTGTTGGGAGTCTTCCTGCAGAATTATATGGTTGATAGAGTAAATCGAGATTTTCTAATTTTGCCATATCGTTACGAACTGTTGCCGGAGAAACTCACAAATCATATTTTTGTAACAATCATTTACTCCCAATAACTTCACCACTTTGGATAAATTCATCGACAATAATTTTGAGAATTTCTATGTTTCTTTGAGTTAGTTGAGACATTATTCTATAATTAATGAATTATTTTTTGGAGAGAATCAACTGTATTTGTAATATTATATTTTCATAAAATTTCAGTATAATTCGGTGTATTTTTTTGAGTAATATTTTGAATTTTCTCTAAAATAGAATTTGTAGATATTGCAGAAAAATATTCAATTTTATCACCACAAATATGTGAAATATTATTCAGATTACTTGCGTAAATTTGTATGTTTAAAGCAAGAGGATTTGATAAACGAAAAGGAAAAGATTCATATAAACTTGGAAAAATCACTCATTGAGATTTTGAATATAAAATATGTTCTTCTCCAGGATTCAGATGATCTATGAAGTGGATATGCTCTTTTAAATTTCCCTGTACAATAGCGTGACGCAAATCTATATTTTTTCCAATCTTATCTCATAAAAATACCAAGTCTATTTTAATATTTTTTTTGTGTAATCTTTCAAATACCTGTACTAATCTATCAATATTTTTTTCGATTCCGTCGCCACCTGAATAAATAAAATATTTATCTGCGAGACTAAATTTTGAGTGAATATCTATTTGTACTTCATTTTGAATCACTTTTTTATTTGGAATAAAAAAACCAGGTAATAGAAAGATTTTATTTTCGTTAAAATCAAATCTTTCTATTAATTCATCTTTTGTATTTTCATCAAAACATAAAACTTTTTTCGAATTTTTTAAATTTTTTTCTAATAAAAATAAATATATATATTTTTCAAAATGATTGGAAAAATTTTGATAAAAAATATCTTTTAATCATGAAATAATAGTATAATAATCTCATTTATAACCAAGAGGTTTAAAGTGATTAAAGAAAATCATAAATCAATTATTATCACGAGAAAATATTTTTGATAACTGAAATTGTTCTCTCAGACTACCATTTTTAATATTTATAAAATGCACACGAATATTTTTAACATCCAAAGAAAAAATATCAGTAGGAGTTGTATAGATATTATAATTATTTTGAGGATTTTTTTCTACAAGATTTTTGACAAGTTCAACAGCAAAATGTGAATACATATCATCTTCTAAAAATCTCAAATCTATCCCAATATTCATAGAGGCTTGCTAAAAAATAAAATTGTAGTTTTTTTCTTTTTTTAGTATACTGTAAAATATGATTTTTAAAAATTTATTTTATGGATTTTGTTGAATATATTCGCTCAAACTTGCAGAACAATGTTTTAACGGTAAAAGTAATCCCAAATGCACAAATGACAAAATTTCAAGAAATTTTACCAGATGGAACCATAAAAATACGTATTGCTTGTGTGCCAGAAAAATGAAAAGCTAATAAGCATTTACTTGCTTTTCTTAAGAAATCTTTAAGATTAAAAAAAGATAGTATTTGTATACTTTCTTGAGATACTTCGCAATATAAAAAGATAAAAATAATTTTTTAGTTGATAAAATGGAAAAAATGTTCACAAAAATTATAATGGCTATTATTTATGTTTTGATGGTTATAGGTTTTTATATTTTCGTTTATAAACGTTTAAATATGCTCAATAAGAGACACATGAAACATATTGAGAGTGTATGTTTAAAAAGAAATTATCGCAGCGTTATGCAAATTGTTTCATTTTTATTTTTAGCTTCAACGGTGTGTTCACTGTTTATGATATTCACCCTTTTATAATATAATTGACGAATTATGGCTCATTATTTATTTGTAAAATGATATACGGTTGTAAGAAGACATTATATTTTAGTGGTCTTTCGTATATTAAAATTTATATTTTTGCTGACCTTAGCAATTTTTCTTTATATAATTTCTTCAGAAATTATTAATAATTATCCAGATTTATATTATCTGAAATTTATATTTTTTGTTTTCGTATTTTGAACACTTAATTATGCATTTTTAAGTTTAGTTTTATCAATTATTGAATATTATTTTGATTTGATGATAGTGTATAAAGATCAAATAGTTTCAATAAAATGTTCATTATTATTTAGAGATGATATTGAAATTATTGATGCATATAGAATTATGAAAGTAGACTGATATTCTAGAGGTTTAATGCAAAATATGTTATGATTTTGAAATCTTATTATAGAGCAACAAAAAGATGATTCAAAAGTGTACCATTTTATACCAAAACCATATAGAATTTTAATGATTATTCAAAAACAAAGAGACAATTTATTAGCCGATAGAAAGAAAAAATATATTGTTCCTGAAGAAGATATTCAACAAGAAAAAAAGAAAAAAGCGTAGAGCTTTTTTCTTTTTTGATTTTTCCAAAAAAATTTATAAAATTTCATAAAAATTTCTAAGAATAAAAAAAATGACAAAAAAAATATTAGTTTGATTATCAGGTTGAGTAGATTCAGCAGTTACCGCATACCTTTTGAAACAACAAGGTTATGATGTAACGGCTGGTTTTATGATAAATTATTTAGCTCCGCAAGGCGAATTTTGCCCAACTTTATGAGATTTAGAAGAAGCTAAAAAAGTAGCAGAATATTTAGAAATACCGTTTTTTACGTTTGATTTTAGGGAAGAATACGAAGCAAAAGTATTAAACTATATGTACGAATGATACCAAAAATGAATCACTCCAAATCCGGATATTATGTGTAATAGTGAAGTGAAATTTAAAGTCTTTTTAGATGAAGCACTTGAAGCAGGATTTGATATGGTTGCAACTGGTCATTATGCTCAAATTTCAGTCGACGAAAATGGAGTTTCACATTTAATAAAATGAGTTGATCAAAATAAAGACCAATCATATTTTTTAGCAGGTTTATCACAATTTCAACTTTCTAAATCTTTATTTCCAATTGGAAATTTAGAAAAACCACGCGTGAGGGAAATAGCTGAAGAAGCATGACTTCCAAATGCGCAGAGAAAAGATTCACAATGAATTTGTTTCGTTGGAAAAGTAAATATGTCTGATTTCCTAGAGAAAAAAATAAACCCTAAACCTGGAAAAGTTCTCGATACTTCATGAAATATTTTATGAGACCATAAATGAGTTTTTTATTATACAATCGGACAAAGAAAAGGACTTGATATTTGAGGACAAGATGAACCAATATTTGTGGTTCGTAAAGATATTGAAAAAAATGAAATTATTGTTTGAACATCTTCAGATTTAGCTCTTTATGAAGACATGTTGTTTGTAAATAAATGGAATAATTTATCTGGAAAAAATTATACATTTCCACTCAAAGCTCAAGCAAAAATTAGATACAGACAAGCTGATCAAGATTGTGAAATATTTGCAGTTGATGGAGGATATGAAGTCAAGTTTGCACAAAATCAAAGAGCCATCGCAGCAGGACAAATTTGTGCCATTTATTTAAAAGATGAATTAATTTTAAGTTGAGTGATTCAATAAAAAATTTTTTATTGTAATTGATAATATTTTTATTATTATTTACTTGCTAAACAATTTCTTTATAAAAAAAGGAAAATAAATATGACATTATTATTATTATTTGTACTAATATTGTTGACATACACAATATTAGTTAAACCAAGTTTGGTTGTTATATTGGCTCTATTAACTGGTCAAATTGGTTTGGTTTTCATTATGATAATTGTGAGATTATTTGATATACCAAACTGTAAGTTTAATCCATTACGTTCTCAATATTTGAGAGCAAAGTGGTTTACTGTAAATACAGAATAATGTAGTTTTAGTATAAGTCTTATTAACATAAGACTTTTTTTTAATTTTAAAACAAAAATATTATGCTTTAAAATATAAAATATTTTTCTCGGGAAGTTATTTTTTTATTTTGACAAAAATTATTTTATTTATAATATGTGGCTGTTACAAAAATAATTTCAAAATTATGAAAGCAATACAAATTTCTAACATTTTCAGAAGAAGACTTTTTACAAAATAGTAAAAAGAATTTTTTCGTTGCTTGTACAAAAATACAAATCTACAAAATAAAAAAACTTTTTACTCTTCAGGTAAAAAGTTTTTTTTATATATTATACATTTAAAATAATTATTATGTCATTATGAATTTTAGAATCTCATGATTCTCAAGAAAATATTTCTCCAAATAATTCTGTTTCATCACAAATGCAAAATACAAAAGCAAAAATTTTTGATTTGTCTCAATGTGATTTTCATGCGGGAAAATTATCTCAAAGTGAAGCACAAAAAGTTTTAGATTTGATTATAGAAGAAAATAAAATTAAATCTCATATGCTTGAACCAAGTGTTGAAGAACTCATGCAAACGCAACATTTTATCGCAGCACAAGTAGACGATTTACTTATTGGCTATACACGTTTAACCGATATTTGATATAAAAATATTCAAGAAGTGGGGAGTAGTATAGTAGCTCAAGCATTTCGTAGAAAACACGTTGGGTTAAAGATGATGCAAGAATTAATTGATAATTCTCAAGCAGATCCAGTATACGGAATCACAAATGTCGCTCATGTAGAACATATGTTTGATGAACTCGGTTTAATGAAAGTGTTAAAAGAAAATATAGATAAAAAAGTATTAGAAAAAATAGAAGAATTATGAGCATTGTTAGATGATGATGTTATCTATGCAAATACAAAATTTTTACAATTATATTCGTAATATAAAACAATATGCAATATCCAAAAGTATATGAATTTGAATGAAAAAAATCTGGAAAAACAGCTGTGATTTTTTGAGCGATTCATGGAAATGAAATTTGTGGACCACAAGTTTTAGAAAAATTAATTCAAGATATCAAATGTGGAAAAATTATTATAGAATCTGGAAAATTAATTATCGTACCAATTTGTAATCCAAAAGCGTATCAAGCGGATGTTCGTCAAATGGAAGATAATTTAAATAGAGTTTTTTATGAGAAAAAAGATAAAAATAATTTGAGTTATGAAGAAAAAATTGCAGAATTTTTAAAGAAATACATTGATGAGTGAGATTATATTTTAGATCTACATTCATTTCACGCACAAGGAAATCACTATATTTTTCAAGATTTCACTGATGAAAAAACCAATGAATTTATAAGTGCACTTGGAGTGAAAAATATAGTCCAAGGTTGGCCAGAACTATATGAAGCAGGAGACGAATTAGATACTATTTGATATGCGTATTCACAAGGAAAAATATGAGCACTTATAGAATGTGGTTCTCATAGAGATCCAGAGTGTTTTGATATTGCGAATAAAACGATACAAAATTTCATTATTTTTTCTGAAATAATTTCTGGAAAATGAGAAAAAAATATTCAAAATATTACCAAAATTGATTCTATGATTCGTAAAATTAAACCAGGAAATTTCACAAAAGATTATATTGAAATGCAAGAAATTACTGCTGGAGAAGTTATTGTGAAATACGATGATGGGGAAGAATTTATAGCAGAAAAAGATGGAAATATTTTACTGACAAATAAAGATGCAAAAATCTGACAAGAACATTTCTATATAGCCTATAAAAAAAATAATTAAAACTTCGTTTTAATTATTTTTTTTCGATTAAACGAGGATTTATAGAAATGACATTGATTGGCAAAAATTTTCCTTCACAAGACATTTGAAATAAACTATCTACGTGAGAAGTTCATTTGAAAAAATGGGCTAAGGTAATATCCGAGTATTCTAAAGTATCTAAATCAGAAAATACAACTTCACTTGTTTTTATATTTTTTTCATCAACATAATAAAATTTTTCTCAATCGAGCAAAATATTTTTCCCATTGAGTGTAAATTTATAATATTCTAAGAGAGGAAATAATGTATTCAATGCTTCTGGTTTACATGAAAAATTTTGTGAAATGATATCTTTATGAGAAATATTTTCTTCATTAATTTCTAATATTTTTTTCCATTTTGAAATTCACATATTTTTGGTTATGTGGGAATTATAATTTCCAGATTTTAAAATTTCATTTACATATTTTGTAGAGTCGTATAAAAATCAAATATCTCAAAATAATGCTTCTTCTCAAAAAGCTGCGAGAAAAAAAGATTTTACCTCATTTATTTCTACACTTTCCCATAAATTTTTTGAATATGCATCAAATGTTTTTGAAAAATCAGCTAAAATTTTTCATCAAAAATGTTTGTATGCATCTGGTAAATTCCACGCACTTGCTGGAGTTCTAGTTTTTTGATCCATCATTCAAATATAATACGGAAGATTTTTTCACCATAATTCTTCGCTCAACAGCCAAATAAAACCTGCACACAGTTCTAAATCTCTCGCGGATCATGTGACTAAAATAGGAGATTGATGGACATTTCTAATTCCGTCAATTATTTTATGAGATGTTTCTGTAAGAGGATATTCAACCTGAGAATAATCTCAAATTTCAAATGTTTCTTCAAAAAAGTGTTTTGTAATAGTATTTTCGATATTATTTTTTTCTATAAGTTGAGAATAATTTAGATGAATATTTTTTATTTCATTTTGAAAATATCCTATTATTCCTGATAAAATCAAAATAAATATTCATATTATTATGAGTGAGAAATATAGTATTTTTTTATCTTTCATTGTATTTGAAAAGTAGTTATATGTAATTTTTATTATTGTATTCATATTTTATAAAATTCAAAAATTTTATTCTTTTTTGAAAAAATATACAAAATATATACAATTATAAAAATATTTCAGATTTTTCTTTTTTTTAATAAGTAAATATTTGAAAAACCCAGATGAATTTATAACAAAAAATAATGCAAGATTTACAAAAAATATTACAAGAAAAATTTGGTTTAGAAGATTTTAGAGAATGACAAAGAGAAGTTATTGAAAGTGTTGTTTGAGGAAATGATACGATTGTTTTTATGCCAACATGAGGATGAAAATCTTTGACGTACCAACTTCCAGGAATTGCAAAAAAATGAGTTGCTGTGATAATTTCACCACTTATTTCGTTGATGAAAGATCAAGTAGATAAACTCAATGAACTAGGCTTAAGAGCTGAATTAATAAATTCTACGATTTCGTATCACGAACAACAAATGATTCTCAATGAATTATCAGCAACATCTTGAGACGAAGAAAATCCAATCAAATTTTTATATGTTGCTCCAGAACGTCTTAATTCTGGAGATTTTTCTCGTGTATTACAAAAAACTCCTATCAGTTTAATCGCCATTGATGAAGCGCATTGTATTTCTCAATGGGGGCATGATTTTCGTCCGAGTTATATGAAAATAAAAGGATTTATTCAAAACCTCAGAAGTGTTAATCATTTTCCAGTTATAGCTTTAACGGCAACGGCTACAAAAAAGGTAAGAGCTGATATAGTCGGAAGAATCTGACTTGAAAATTATAATACGTTTACAAAATGATTCGATAGAAAAAATATTATTACTATTGTACGTGAACTTTCGAAAAAAGAAGAAAAAATGCAAAAAGTTTATGAAATAGTTCAAAATACACCAGGAAGTGGAATTATATATTGTTCGAGTAGAAAAGTAACCAAAGAAATTTATGAATTTCTTTCTCAAAATGATATTTCTGTTGGGATTTATACCGGTGAAATGTCAGCTGATCAAAGAGAATCAATGCAACAAAATTTCATGGATTCAAAATTAAAAGTTATCGTGGCAACGAATGCATTTGGTATGTGAATCGATAAAAAAGATATTCGTTTTGTGGTGCATTATAATCTTCCTGGAAGTATTGAAAATTATTATCAAGAAGTCGGGAGGGCTGGTCGTGACGGGAAAAAATCATTTGGTGTGGTTATTGCGAGTTATGGAGATACAAAAATTCAAGAATTTTTTATTGAAAATTCGCATCCACCAAAAGAAGAAATTCTTCAGCTGTATGATTATCTTTATAAAAATGCGAAAGTCTGAGAATGAAAAAATACTCAAATCCAAGAAACATATATGCAAATGGCAAATAATTCTGGGATAAATAATGATTTAAAAGTCGGAACGATTATTAAAACGCTGGAAAAATATGGAATTCTTCAAAGAGGTATTTCTGGTGAATTAGACGAATCATTTCGTGGGAGATGAGTAACCTTAATTCAAGAAAAAAGAAAACCAGAACATATCATGGTAGATTGGAAACACCAAAATTTACTCAAAGAAGAAGCCTATTTCAAACTCGAAAAAATTAAAAAATTACTTTTTTATCCAAGTTGTAGAAAACGTTTTATTCTCGAATATTTTGGAGACGAAGAAGACCTTAAAACACTTTCTGATAATTGTGGATTGTGTGATTATTGTCTAGAAAAATCTAAATTACAATCAGGAAAAATGGAAAATCTCGTAGCTCTTTCAGTTTTTGAAATTGTACTTGATGTGGTTTCAAAATTTGATAAAAAATATTGAGCGAAACTCATGGTAAAATTTTTACGGGGTAGTGCTGACGCGAGAATGTCAGAGTGGGGAATGGATAAACATGAAATGTATGGAGTGTTAAGTGAATATACGCCAGATCTCGTTGAAGGATTAATAGAATGATTGATTCAACATGATTATTTAGAAAAAACCACAGGACAATATCCACTTTTAGGACTGACTAAAGTTGGTTTTGCTGCACTAAAAAGAGAAGATATTCTCAAAGAAGATGAACCAAATCTTCAAGAATACCTTCATATGAAAGTAAAAAATGGAGCATTTAAAAAAGCAAAAACAAACACTTCAAAAACTCCAGGAGTTAAAAAACCAAAATGAGCAACGTACAAAGAAACTCTTGCTTTGATGGAAAAATATACCCTCACCCCTAACCCCTCTCCCTTGGGGGAGAAGGGAACTGATTTCCAAGATGTTATTAGTTTTGTTTCAGACCAAAGATGATTAGGAAAAACAACTATTGAATCACATATAGTGACGCTTTATGAATCTGGAGATTTGAGTTTAAATACGGTTTTAAAATTTACAGAATTTTCAAATTTGAAAATAATTAAAACTATTATTTCACAAAATTTTACTGGAAGTGTCGAAGCACTCAGACCAGTGAAAGATTTACTCGAAGAAAATGGTCACAAAGATATTCCATATTTTGATATCAAACTCGCAGTGAGTATGATGCAAAAATGAGATTTATAATACATTAAATATAAAAAATCACAAAGTTTTCACTTTGTGATTTTTTAGTGAAGATATTTTGATATAGCTATATTTTTTATACAATACATAATAATATTTATTATTTAATCCAAATTTATGAAAAAAATATTGAGATTTATTTTTACATCTATTATTCTGTTTTTCTTCTTCGTCAATATAGTTAATGGAGTCTTATATGGCACTATAGAAGATGTATATTATTATGAAGATTATGAAAAAACATGGAATCAAGAAATAGATAAACATATTTTAAATAAAAGGGATATATTTATAGGAACTATTACTGATTCAAAAAGAGAGTATCATAAAAAATGAGATATGATGTCTCATGTTTATGATGTACAAGTTCATGCTTATTGGTGAAATAAACAGACAAAAACAACAAAATTGATAACAGTTCAATATGCAGGAACAAAGTATTGATGATATTATATAAACCGTTTTGATAAAAATAAAACATATATCTTTTTTAATAAATCCAATAATAGCTATATTAACAAAGATAATAATATCAAGCTTAAAGAGATAGGTCAAGGAAATAGTGTGAAGTACTTATCTAAATTATGATCTCCTGATTATGTATATCAATCAGAGGAACATCCAATGCTTGCTGATTTAAAAACATTCCATGAAAGTCAAGAGGACACTTTAGGTGATTACGAAGATGAAAATTTTATATACAAAAAAAACTATATTGTTCAAGTAAAAAATACAGATAAATTAATCAAGTTATGAAAAAATATTTTCCAATATGAAAATAAAATTTTATTTCAGAAAGGAAACAAATATCAACTTTTTATGATTAAATGAAATGATTTCCAATTCAAAGAGTTATGAGATTATTATCTTGTGCAAAATCATGAAATGATATATGGAATTTCGAAATCAAATCAAAAACAAACTATTTCACTCATATATAACTTATGAAATTTTAAAGAAATGAAACATAAATTCTGAAATTTTTATGAGGATAATAATAATGTATATTTTATTGAAGGTATGTTTTGATGATTACCAAGTAGTTTTTATTCCATAGGTCCATCTGTAAGTCAGGAACTGATTCGAGAAGAATGAGATTTTCAAATTTTAAAGAAGATAAATTTAGAAGTTGATTATACAGTGAGATTTGATAGTATTTCTAAAGAATTATTCAATAAAGTTCATAATGTATATGAAAGTAAATTAAAAAAATTAAATTATGAAAAAAAATTATCTTTATTAGAGAAACTTTTAGAAATTAAAAATCCATACTATGATAAAAAAAATTCAAAAAATGATAAATTCGTAAAAAAATATAAAGAAAGTGAATTTATATTAAATTATCTAGTTTGAAATTTACAGCTGGAAACTCAAAATAGAAAAATAAATACTCAACAACAAAATGATGTAAAACATTTAATGTGAAATGTTTTTGAATATGAAGGAGAAATTTTAATAAAAAAATGAGATAAATATTTATATTATTACAAAAAGGCAGATGATTTCAATATAAATATGGTGAATGGTTATGTTTTAATATATAATAATTCTGAATTATACTCAATTTCTCAAACATCACCTAAACCAACAGTTTTAAAAATAAAATTGGGCATTTCCAATGAAGATTTTGATTTTGATACTTTTACTCATGTAGAATGAAAATTATATAAAGATGACCAGTCATATTACCTTCCGAGTAAAATTAATAGTTTCAGTAAATATGTTGGAAAATTTTGATATGATATTTGATGAATAAATCAAAAGGATAATATAAATATACAATATGATTATAGTATTAGATTATATGGAAAAAAGAAATCATATATGTCTTCTTTGTTACGTTTAAGAAATGCTGAATATACAGATATGACAGAGGATGAAATAAGAGAAAATATAAAATCAATACAGTTAGAACGTAAATATTTTGGAACTAATGTACATATGTTGTTTCATGATTATTTCAAGATAGAGGGTTTAGAAAAACAGTTAAAAAGATTACAAGATGAAAAATAAATTTTCGTCTTTTTTTAATTTTATTAGACTTTTTCTTAAAATAATTTATTATATATGAAAAGGAAAAAATATTTTTTAAATATTTAGTATGGAAAATTATACTGAAAATTCATTATTAGACATGATTTATGATGAAAATCAAAACCTAAAAAGTGTGTTGTTGGAAATCAAAAATTTTAATGAAAATTTTTCATTTATTGAGACATTTGCAGATAATATTTCGATGAAAATAAATGATATTATTTTGTTGGAAGAATGAGATGAGGATTATTTTAATGAAGAAAGGGAGTATTTAGCAGAAAGAATCCTTAGACTTGATGATGCATTGATGGAAATGTGATTAGCAACGTATGAGTATAGAGGAGAAGAATTTTATGGAAATTGAGAAATAAATGCTTTTGGTTGTAAAATTTGAATAAAAATTTCTGATATTGAAATATTTGAAGAATTCATTTCTACTCAAAAATCATCGAATATTGATGAGTTATATGAATTTATATATAGTTGCATTCTGGATAGTCAAAATCGTGAAAATTTTAGAAATATTCAACCTGAAAGTAATGAAAATAATTTAGATATTATTTGAAATTTACAACAAATGTGAGAAATTTCTCATTCAGGTTTAAGGGAATTAGTACAAAATTATCATAATTGATCATTACACCAAAGTTTACTTTCAAAATTTTATATCACGAAATTTCGTGAATTTTTCCAGCCTAAAAGTATAGAATTTATAGGAGATTTTCAAGAATTAGAAAAAGTTCGGAAAGAAGGATTATGAGCATTTGAATCAATTATGTCATCGAATTCACCAGATTGAAACTATAAAAAGTCTGCTTTAGAATTATGAACTTTTTTAGATATGTCACTTGATTACACATATCAATTGATCATACAAGAATTATTACAATTAACGAATAGGATTTCAAATCCAAAGACATCAAAAGAAACAATAAAGTTTAAAAATTTAGAGTATTTACATTTTGTTCAAAAATTTTATCATCTATATGATAAAAGAAAACTTTTTCTGAAGAAAAATATGGATTTATAAAAACATACAAAAATTTTGTATGTTTTTATTATGAAAAAAAATTTTTTTATTAGACTTTTTTTTGAAATAATTTATAGTAAAAAAAAGGAAAAATATTTTTTAAATATTATTCATGGGAAACTTCGGGAAATTAGATTTTTTAGAATGTATTGAAAATCAAGAATATTCTTTAAAATATATTTTAGATGAAATTATCGAATTTAATAAAGAGTATGGATTTATTGAATCATATGCAAATTCTGTAAAACAAAGAATCAATAAATTAGCCTTATGTGATGAATTCTTTGATGATGACAGATTAAAGAAAACTGAAGAAATATTACGTTTTGGTACAAGTTTAGAAAAAATGTGATTAGAAATATATGATTATAGGTGAGAAGAGTTTTATGAAAATAATAGACCATCTGCATCTGGAAATAAAATTGGTTTAAATATTTTTGATTGAGAATTATTTAAAGAATTTATTTCTACTCAAAATCCAGAAATTTCAGAAAAATTTTATACATTTTTATTTCAAGTTATTTTGGATAATTCCCTCAAAAGTGATTTCTACTGAGAGTTAAAAAATTGAGAAGAAAAAAATAAATCGATTTCTAATCAGCTTGAATATTTAGAAGATTTATGAAATATAACATCTCCTCATTTACAATATCTAATTGAAGATTATAAAAATCGGTCACTGTATCAGAGCCTTTTATCAAAATTTATTTTCACAAATTATACTCCAGAATTATCAATTACTTCATTACAAAATATCAAAAACTTTACAGTCATAGAAAATGCCTGGGATGAGAGTTTTAAAGCATTAAAAGTTATTATGGATTCTGAATCATTTGAAAGTCATCATGAAAATCATTTGAGATTATTAGCAGATTTTTTAAATGATTGTATTAATAGTACCTATAAACTTATTTTTAGTGATTTAATCCAAGCAAAAGAAGATTATGATTCTGGAAATAAACAAAATTTATATAAAAATAATGAACATAAAATTTTTGTACAAGAATTTTATAAAAAACTCAATACAAGAAAGTATTTAATCGAACAAATTTTATGAGAAAAAAAAGATGAAAATTAATTTTCATCTTTTTTTATAATTTTAAATTTTTCACATCATCTTTTGCATCATTG
The DNA here is from genome assembly GCA_963926055.1 of uncultured Patescibacteria group bacterium. GTDB lineage: Bacteria > Patescibacteriota > Gracilibacteria > BD1-5 > UBA6164 > CAJXJP01. Next base: position 84,977 of record CAWUVK010000004.1, read on the forward strand.
GTCATGTAATTTGTCTTACAATTCGGACAATTGAAATAATATTTGTAATAAAATTTTTTCAAAAGAGTTTTTTTTGTATGTTTTGGTATTTTTTTTACCACAGGAGTTAAGCATTTTTTACACGGATCTCCATCTTTTTCTACTTTTAAACTCGGGTCTCACTTTCAAATTACTTTCATAATTTCTTGAGTTTTATTTTGTTCCTCTCCTGATAAGGGGATGCTAGGAGGGGTTTTAGAATAATAATTATTCATATAAAATTCATCCACGAGTAAATCATCCATTTTCATTGCTTGAGTTGCGAGTTCATCACATCTTTCATTTTCGATATGTCCGTTGTGTCATTTTACCCAAGTAAATCCAACTTCATGTTTTTCTACTTCTAGGAGTAATTTTTCCCATAAATCATAATTAACTGCTTTATCTGACTTGGTTCTCATCCAATTATTTGCTTTCCATTTTTTTGCCCATCATTTTTGGATTCCGTTTATTGTATATTGAGAATCTGTATAGACTTGTACTTTTGCTTTTTTTGTGAGTTTTGATAATCCTGTGATAACTCAGAGTAATTCCATTCTATTATTTGTTGTGCAAGTGAACCCTTGTAAAAACTCTTTTTTTACTCAACCACAACTCAAAATAACTCCATATCATCCTGGCCCAGGATTTGGATTTGCTCAGCCATCAGAGTACAGCTCTACATTTGGTATTTGCATAATTTTTTGTGATTATAATATTTTTTCTATTTTATCTGATTTTTTTTGAATTCCAATAATATTTTTATATTTTTTGAGAATATTATCTTCAGGTTATAAATAATACTTTTGTCAAGCAAGAATTTTGCTGAGTTTTTTTATCTGTGGTATTATTAGTATTAGTAATTTATCTATTATTTTTAGAAATTGTGACTCTCCAAAATTTTTTAAAGAAATCACCTGAAAATAAAACTCCTAAACCAAAACCACAAAATAAAAAAAATGTGAAGGTTGAGGATTTATTTGATATGGGTTCAGGAGTAAATAATTCTAATACGAAACACCACATGGATTCAGATATGAATGTGGCAGCTTTGGGAGGGAAAGCTGAGGATTCAGGAATTATTACTTTTGTGAATGATATTTTTTTAGAAGCTATGCGTAAACAGGCTTCAGATATCCATATAGAGCCAAGAGATCAAAATATGATTATTCGTCTGAGAATAGACGGAAATTTTATAAACTACAAATCAATTGAACTTACTGATAAAGATGCTATTATAGCAAGAATTAAAATCTTGTCTTATTTAAGAATCGATGAACACAGACTTCCGCAAGATGGAAAAATTAATTTCAAATTATTTTGAGGAAAAACGGTCGATATGAGGGTTTCTATTATTCCAACGATTTATTGAGAAAAATGTGTTATTAGAATATTAAAAAAAGATTCAAAACCACCAGAATTAAAAGATTTATGAATTCTACCTTATAATATGGTAAAAATAAAAAAACATCTCAATGATTCATACGGAATGATTTTAGCTGTTGGTCCAACTGGTTCAGGGAAATCTACTTCACTTTTCTCACTTTTATCACAATTTGATCCAGAACAACAAAATATTTCTACTCTCGAAGATCCAGTAGAATATAGAATTCCAGGAGTAAATCATACACAAATTAATCCCGCGATTAAATTTACCTTTGCTTCAGGTTTGAGAAGTTTGCTCAGACAAGATCCAGATATTATCATGGTAGGGGAAATTAGAGATGATGAAACAGCCAGGTTAGCAATTGAGGCTTCGATTACAGGACATATTGTTTTTTCGACACTTCATACAAATTCTGCGAGTCATACGATTCAAAGATTGGTAAATCTATGAGTTGACCCATTGCTGATTTCTTCAAGTTTGAGAATGATTATTTCTCAAAGACTCGCAAGAAAATTATGTACAAAATGTAAAGTTGGGTATAAAGCAAATGAAAAAATCACGCAAAAAATTGTAGGAACTGTTTGAAAATATATGAAGAAAAAAGAAGATTTAACTTTATATTCAGCAAAACCTCAAGGGTGTGCACATTGTAATCACACAGGATACAAATGAAGAATTGGTTTATACGAAGTATTAGAAATGACAGATAAACTCGAAGAGCTCATGTTGAAAAATGCTTCACGATTACAATTAGAAATTCAAGCAGTTTGAGATGGAATGGTTCCAATTAAAGAAGATGGAATGCTTAAAGTGGTTATGTGAGAAACGTCTTTAGAAGAATTATTATCAGTTCTTGGGACATAAAAAAATAAATTTGTCTAGAGTAAATAAAAAAAATAGTTTGGAAATATTTGTTTGACGCAGTAAGATATGGTAAAATTATTTTGTATTAATAAATATGAATACACAACTAGAAAAACTATTTTCTCAATACCATATTTCTCAAAAAGATAGGTATGAGATCAGACAAATTTATTCTCTTTTGCCAAATCATAAACAAAGAGAATTAATCGAAAATTTTGGACTTCTAGCTACAAAATTTAAGCAAATCGAAGAGGAAATTCAAACACAAAGAGAATTATTACTCGGTGAAAAAGTTGATGATATAAAACAACTTATCCTCAAAAATAGAGAAAAAATAATGGTTCAATCAGAAATCTGAGAACTCAAACAATCGCTATAAAAAATACAAAAAACAAAAATAAAAATAAAAAATACTTATGGAATCTAAAACACTTGAAGATAAATTTGATCAAACTAGATCACTTGAACACACACAAGAAAGACTTGCACAATTATTAGAAATGTGAATTCATCCAGATTTTGCACATAGATTATGTACTATGTGTGAGGAAATTAAAGCTTCAGCAGAAGAGGTTATGACAGTTTCTTGAGATATTATAGCAGCAAATGAAGAAATTTTTGCACAAAATCAAGCATTTGATATACAAGAAACAAATGCCAAAAGGTGATATTTGCCTGGTAGATTCCAAAATGCAGCCAATGATGATAATTATTGAAATTTAGCTGCATAAAAAAACAAACTTTTAGAAATAAAAGTTTGTTTTTTTGTTTGATATTTATTGAATATCCATTGTACCGTTGAGTACATTGATTCGAAACGTTTGTACATGTTCTAAGAAATGAGTTTCAAACTGTAAAATTCTTGCAGAGGGAAGACATGTTCCACCTAAAGTAATATCATTTCAATTAAATATTATTTCTGCTTGTGTTCAATTATTATCAGCATTGTTTTCATCTAAATCAAAACAAGCAATATTTTCTATACTGTGTTTTTCTGGAATATTTGGAGTAAATTCATTGAAATCTATCCAGTTAATTCCATTATTGATGGTATATTGAGAATTGATGCTTCAAATTCAATCAGTAGAATATTGTATTTTCCACGAATCAGGAACTTCTATAGACGTGTCTATTCATTTTCCGAGTAAAGAATTATTTCTGATAGTTTCATAATGATTCAAAACTTTTGTGTTAAATATCTCTATTCTCTGCGAATTTCATATTCTACTAAAATCTAATTGTGTCCCAGCTGAAAATAAGAGCATCACTACAGTTATGACTACTAATAATTCTACCAATGTAAATCAAAGATGATTTTGCGTTAATTTCATAAAAAAACTTGTAAATTGATATTTTTTCTTATTATGAGAGTATAAGTTGATATTACTGAAAAAATAGTGAGGTCAAAATTATTTTATAAATTTGTTTTATATGAAAACTTTAGCGAAATTGTTAGCAGGGTTATTTATTGCTGTTTTAGCAGCATCTAATACTTTTGCCATTGATGCTCCAGCAAATGTGATATCTACATCTGCTACACAAAATTCTCTTACATTGAATTGGGATACAGTAGAATGAGCTTTATATTATAATGTTTACTACAGTGATACAAAAGGAATTGATATTCTAACAGCAGAAACTATTAGTTATGAATCAGAAAATTCTATTGAAATAACTGATTTAGAAACTGGAAAAGAATATTACTTTATTTTATCATCTATTGATGATAAAGGGGCAGAAAGTATACTCACTCAAGAATATTCATTCTCAACTATATCATCTCAAGATACTCAAGAAAGTGTTGAAACTCAAGAAGCAGTTCAAAATCAAGATATGACTGCTGCTACAGATTTTCAACTATCTCAAATAGAAGTATTATATCAAAATGAAGTAGCAGTATTATTTAATGCTCCATTAGAAAATACTCCAGAAACTGAAATGATTTTTTCAGTTACTAATTTACAAGATGAAACAATAGAATATACGGTTTCAGGTTCTATTGTAGATCCTCAAAATCCTAATCAAGCGATTGTTACATTTCAAGAAAATCTACCATTAAATATGGATTATAAATTAGTTGTTATTTCTGTTTTTGACCAGTCTGGAAGAAACATTGAATCAGGAATCGAAAGTTATGAAAACTTTTATATGGATCCTAAAACTCTTGTTAAATCAGACGAATCAGATACATCAGAAACTACTGAACCAGTTGTAACTGAACCGACAGACCCTGTTACGCAACCAACTGAACCAGTTATAACTCAACCTGCTGAACCAAATCAAGACGTTACTACCGATTCAGGTGCTATGAATGCAGCAGATGATGGAAATAAAGACACTCAAGAAGTGACTGAACCTGTTCAAGATGTTACTTGAGCTGCAGAAGATGTAGATGTTCTTCCTCAAACTGGTCCAACACACATACTTATGTTGTTACTTGCCTTATCTTTTGGAGCAATGGCTGTAGCATTTAGATATAAAAAATAATTAATAAAAAAGAAGAAATGTTACATTTCTTCTTTTTTTTGTATTGGAATAAAAATTCATACAATAGTAAAAATTTTAAAAAATCTGAGTTGGTTGTATTTCTTAGACATAAATTTATATAACTTTACATTTTCTCAAAGATCTTGTGAAAGTGAAAAAATAACTTCTTTAATATAATAAAATTTATAATTTTTTATAAGTTTAGGATGTTTACTGCTTACTCTAAATATAAAATCTAATTCTTTATGAATCTTTTGTTGTAAATCAATAGTGTCATAAAAATTATCTAAAAATTTTCTTTGATTAAATAAAGTAAGGCGAAGACGTAATATTTCTGAAAATATTTCTTCAGGCTTAACTATGTAGTGTTGAGATATTTCATACAAAGCAGGGATAATCTGACTTTTTTTATGAAATAAGATATCAATATTTTTTCCTAATTTTATTAATTTAAGATGAAATAAATACAGAAAAAGAAAATATCATATCCCAACGATCGCGAAAATTCACAATATTATATAAGTGACCATGGTATTTTTTTATGAATAATTTACACTCATTATAGCATAAAATTTAATTGAAAGCAAACATTGACTCTGTGAAAAAAAAACATATAATGTTATTGACAAGTGTTGCTAAGAATTATATATGCAGCATTTTTTTTATTAATTTATTTTTGTGAAAATGTTACAATTTGTAAAAGATTCGATCAGAGAATTAAAACACGTAGTTTGGCCAACGCATGCTGAAACGAAAAAATATTTAACAATTGTTTTAGTTGTTTTAGTACTTTTCGGTGCATATTTATTTGCAGCTAGTACAGTATTTTCTGAAATTTTATATGGTATTAAAGACGTAGTAAATCCTAATGAGGCACAAAAAATTAATATTGAAGATATTACATCTGAAAATATTCAAATTGAAACAAATCAAGATGTTGAAGTTTCAGAAGAAAATGTTCAGGTTTCAGAAGAAAATACTCTAGAAGTTCAATAAAATTATTACGTATTAAACAATTAATATATGGAAAATAAAGGTGAATGGTATACTATACAAGTAGTATCAGGTACTGAAGAAAATGTAAGAAGTTCTTTATTTCAAAGAAGAGAATCTCTTGGTATGGAAGATTATATCTTAGATGTTTTTGTTCCTACTTATGATGTTGTTACAGTGAGATCAAATGGGACAAAAGTAAAAAAACAAAAAAATCTACTTCAGGGATATATCCTCGTAAAAATGGTAGTTACTAATGAAAGTTGGTATATTGTAAGAAATACTCCAAATGTAACAGGGTTTCTTGGGGCAGGGAATATTCCAGTTCCAGTTTCTGAAGCTGACTTACAAAAATTAAAAGATAAAGTAGCTGAATACACTGAAACATTTGAAACAATGTATCAAGTCGGAGATAGAGCATTAGTAACAAAAGGTCCTTTTGAAGGGAATGAGGGTATAATCACTGATGTAAATGATAAAAAATGAATTGTAAAATTAAATATCAATTTATTATGAAGAGATACTCCAATTGAACTAGAATTTGGATGAATTAAAGTAAATAAATAATTTATAAAAAATTTTATATGAGGAGAATCATACATGTATTGTTATTTGTAGTTTTCATCTTCTTGTTAAATATTTTATTTTATTTTCTTTCAGATGATTATAAAAAATTTATTAAACAAGTAAAAACTTGAGAAAAAAATACACAAACTACTTCTACATTTCCAGATGACATTAACATTTCAAATCATGTTGATGAAGTTATAAAAGAAATTCAAGAAGATACACAAGATTCGACTGATATTTTACCAATTCAACCTAATGCGGAGGACACTTTTGTTTCAGATGAAACTCAAAAAGTATTAGGAAAAAATTATCAAGTTATATTATCAGGTTTTTCTCAATATAATTTTGAGGAAATTGAACTTACAACAAATCTTTTTGATATAACCAATGAATATCCGGATGAATATTATGAATTTTATTCAAAAGATCTTACTTTATATTTCTTTGATACAAAGACATATAGTGAAGTAAAAGACATTTTTGATGTACTTTCATATGATATTTCATTTGATATAAATGAAGTAAATAACTTTGCAAATTCATCATTTTATATCAACCTAAATGAAGATATAAAAGACAATTATATAAGAATTGTCATGAATTATAAATGAGTGGTAGTAGGTTTAAAAATAAAATCAGAACAATACACACAAGTAAAAAATATTTTAGAATCACTCTAAAAAATAATTTAATATTTTATTATTACAACAATGGCTAAACCAATTTATCTAACGCACGAAGGTCTTGAAAAACTACAAAATGAACTTGTTCATTTAAAAGATATAACAAGAGTTGAAATTGCTGAAAAATTAAAAGAAGCAATCTCATTTGGGGATCTTTCTGAAAATGCTGAATACGAAGAAGCAAGAAATGAACAAGCGCAAGTTGAAAAAAGAATTCTTGATTTAGAAGAACAACTGAAAAATGTTGAAATTATTGAAGAAGATAAAGAACATGATAAAGTAACTATGGGTTCTATAGTTACAATTAAAAGTATTGAAACAAAAGAAGAACTATTATATAAAATAGTAGGTTCTACTGAAGCAAATATTTTAGCTGAAACTCCTATGATTTCAAATGAATCTCCTGTATGAAAAGCTATTTTAGGGAAAAAAACAGGTGATATAGTAAAAGTATCTGCTCCATCTGGTAAATTTGAATACAAAATTACAAAAATAGATTAATTAACATCATATTCATGGATTACAACATTTTTTATCAAAACTTATTACTTATTCCTGCAACTACATTTTTAGTAACAGTAGTAATGAAGTGAATCGCTGTAAAAATGCAAACAGGTAAGATTGATCTAATCAGAGCATTTTGAAGCTGAGGAATGCCTTCAGTGCATTCTTCAGTTGTAGTTTCTCTTACAACTGCAATGGCTCTCAAACACTGAATAGAATCAGATTTTTTTGCACTTGCAATGGCTTTTACGGTAATAATTATATATGATGCAATAAACGTTCGTTTTGAAGCATGACTCCATGCAGTTGCTATCAATCAACATTTATGAGAAAAAAGATTTAAAGAATCGCTTGGGCACCTTCCTTCAGAAGCATTCGCTGGAAGTGTGTTAGGTATTATTATAGCTTTAATTTTATTCTACGTATAACAAAAAAAAGAAACATTTTTAAAATGTTTCTTTTTTTTGTTGCTTAACTTTTGAATTTTTACTCAACCGTTACAGATTTTGCTAAATTTTGTGGTTTATCAACATCTTTTCATAATTTTTTAGCCATCTCAACACTAAATAACCAAAGAGGAATTAACGGTAAAAATGGTGTGAGTAATTCATGCGTTTCAGGTATTTCTATTGTATCATTATAGATTTCTCTATATGTATCATTTTTTGAAATAACTCATAAAATTGTTCCATTTCTTGCTCAAATTTCTTTTATATTTGAAATTGATTTTTCTCTTAAAGTTCACATTGGATTTATTGCTACAACAGGAAAATTTTCGTGAATAAGTGCCAGTGGTCAATGTTTTAATTCTCATGTTGAATATGCTTCAGCATGTAAATATGTTAATTCTTTAAGTTTCAGGCTACATTCAGCAGCAGTTCCTTGTAAAATATTTCTTCCAAGATAAAAGAAATTATTATACTTTTTATATTTTTCAGCTAGATCACTATAATTTTGAGATTCTGCTAATTGTGTTTCAAGTTGAGCTGGAAGTTCTCATAATTTTTCTATAATATTTTTTGCATCTTTCATTTGTAGATTTCTTTCTCCACCAATTGAAATGGCCATTGTGAGTAATACTGCTAATTGCCCAACAACATTTTTAGTAGAAGCAACTCATACTTCGATTCCAGAGTGAGTATACAGTCACATATCGCACATTCTTGCAATAGTACTTCAAACAACATTGACAATTCAAAATGTCATACAATCTTTTTGTTGAATCATTTTTACACATTCTCTCACGTCGGCTGTTTCTCATGATTGAGAAATAACAATATAAAGAGTTTTTTTATTTGGAATAAATTTTTCGTATAAAAATTCTGAACTTATTCTCACTTCAGTTTGAATATCTGCGAGTTCTTTAAACCAACTAGCTCCAACTACACCAGCAAAATAACTTGAACCTGATGCTATAATTTCTATTCTATCAAAATCTATTTCATTGAGTTGATTGAGTGTTTCGTTTTGAATAGTTTTTGTTTCAAAATTAATTCTTCCGTTGAGAGAATTTCTTAAAACGGTAGGAATTTCATGAATTTCTTTTTCAGTAAATGTTTCAAATAATCATTTATCTGCAGCTTGAAATCTATCATCAACTTCTTCAAAATCTTTTTCTACTTTATTTCCAAGAGAAAAAACTTCATATTTTCCATCTTTAATTACGACTGTTTCTCTGTCTTCTAGGGTAGTAAATTGTGTAGCAACATGACTTACTGCATTTATATCACTTGATAAAAAAACTCAATCTTGGCCAATTCAAACGATCATAGGACTTCATAATTTTGCTCCGACAAGAGTATCAGGATTTTGTTTATCAATAACAGCTAGAGCATAAGCTCAGACTAATTTTTCCGTAACTTTTTCCAGTGTAGAAATACTATTTCCATCAAATAATTCTTCGAATAATTTTGCAATTACTTCTGTATCTGTTTGAGAATAAAAATTATATTTTTCTTGTAATTCAGCTTTTAAGGTCATATAATTTTCTATAATTCCATTATGGACTACAAAAAATCTTTCATTTTGTGAATAGTGGGGATGAGTATTTTCTTGTGTAACTTTCCCGTGAGTTGCCCATCTAGTATGAGCAATTCCATTTGAATATGAAATATTTTTATCTATATTTTTTTCTACTTGTGTGGCTAAGTTTGAAACTTTCCCAACAGCTTTTTCTACTACAAATTCTCATGAATTATTTATTGAAAATAATCCGGCAGAATCATATCATCTGTATTCTAAATTTCTTAATCCTTCTATCAAAAAAGGAACGGTATTATTTTTTCCATTGTACGCAAATATTCCACACATAATTATTTTTTTCAACAATTTAAAAACATATAATCAACAAAAAATTATATATTTTCCAGTATATTTTTTAATGCAGCTAATGTCAAAGTTTCTATTTGTTTACTGTTTTGTAAATCATCTTGATTTATTACTTTTTCTCCCTTTATATTCAGGAAAATACGTCTTTTTGCAAGAGTGAAAAGTATTTCTTGAAAATCATTATTATTTTTATATTTTTGAAAAAAATTATAAAAAGCTAAATGTGAATAGGGAAGTTTAAGAGAAATTTGCCTCCAAGATTTTTTTAATAAAATATGTTCGATACATGCCTTCACAAAAATAATCTCTGGAATTTTTCTACTAGAAAATCAGAGTTTTTGAAATTTACGTTTTATGTAATTGTAATCTTTTGTCTCAAATTTATGAAACCTGATAATCCACAAAATATATTTTTTAGAAAATATCTTTATTATTATATATTTTTTCTTGAATAAAAAAATAGATTTTTAATTAAAAAAATCTATTATTCTATCTGGTTGATTGAAAAAAATATCGATTCATACATAAACTCCAGAACCTAAAAATAATAAGAAAATATTTATAATAGTGAGCCTTCATCAGAAAAACCCATAAATAAAAGGAATGATATAAAAACCATTTAAAAGTAATAGCCATTTATATTTTTCAATATTATATAAATGAGTCTTGAATAATTTACAAAGTAATCTTCAAATTATCCAGCAAACTAAACTTAAAATAAAAACAGTAATATATACAATTCATGAAATTTCATCTAAAGGAAATGATCCCATAAAAATTCCAAAATAAGGTATTTGGATACTTTGGATAAAATCTAAAAATTTCTCAGCGAGTGAATATTGATATTGAATAATTCCTTGCATATTAAAATTGTATACAAAATATTATTTGTATTATATAATAAAAAAACATTTTTCAAAATAAAAAAACGCAGATAAATGCGTTTTTTATTTATTATACTCTTATTTTTGTGATTTTTTCACCATATTTCAAACATTTTGTTGTTATGAATTTTCCAGTGATTCCAGAAAATAGAGGAAGTAATCCCATAAATACTAGAAGTGTATCAAAATCAAGATTTGCAGAATCAGCAATTACTGATGATGCGTAAAATAATGCAATAGCATAAAATAATTGTAAATATTTGATATATTTTTTTTGTAATAAACATTTATTAATAATATTTTTTACTAATGGGAAGATCCCAAGACCTAAAATAGAATATTTTATATATAATTCCATTTGATCTGTAACTTCATTTCCAAAAATTGTAGACTCAATTGAATCACCTTGGTAGATTAAATTATAGTACCCAGCTCATAAAATAATTAACCCAAATACAATACCAGTCACTCTTATTGTCATATCACTCGGTCTTTTTTGAACAAATTGTATAAATTTTAGCATTTTTCTTTTTCGCTTAATAAAGTAAATATACGGCCCTTATTTTAATAAAAGTAAAAAAAAATCAAAATTAATTTTGACTTTTATTTATTTTTTATATAATACACCAGCTGAAGCAATGCTGAAGCCGAATTAAAAAAATGTATTGGGATGTCGCCAAGCGGTAAGGCAACGGACTTTGACTCCGTCATGCGTAGGTTCGAATCCTACCATCCCAACCATTTACCATAAAGTAAAATAAAAAAACTTTAATTAGGGAAAGTTTTTTATTTTTAGTTTATACAAAAGAAAAAAAATTAAAATTTAATAAAAATATGCACATGTTAGCAGTATTAGAATTAGGTGGAAACCAATTTATCGTTAGAGAAGGAGATATAATCGATGTTAAAAAAGTTGATTCTGAAATCAATTCAATTATTACAACTCAAGCATTACTTGTTTCTGATGAAGAAGGGAAAGAAACAAAAGTAGGGTCTCCATTAGTAGAAGGTTCAAAAATTGAACTTAAAGTTGTTGATCAATTCAAAGGTGAAAAAGTAAGAGTTTTCAAAATGAAGTCTAAAAAAAGACAAATGAAAAATAATGGTTTCAGACCACATCTTACAAAACTAGAAGTTTTATCAATTGGATAATTGATTTGAAAAATCTTATTTCTTTCATATAATACGAAGAAATAAGATTTTTTTTAAGTCCTTAATTTTCTCTTAAGGTCGAAAGTAATAATACACAATACAAGTATATTACTATTTATTATTTAAAAATGTATTTTGGTTCATAAAATAAACACTAAAGCTAGGATTCAAAGGCATCTGAGAATCTATAATGATTCTACTGTGAGTACATCCAATAATGCAGGAACGTTTAAAAAAGGAGTGAATTCTATTAATTTTAATATTGTATTTCTTATTGTAGTGGTATTATTTCCATTTTACCCTACGTTTGCATCATTTGTACATGGAAACAATGAAGCAGAATTTGATAGATGAGATATTAATGAAGATTCTATTTTAAGTGCGTATTTTTCAGATGGAGAAGACTTTAGTGATGCACAATTCACTAATGCACCAATTATTTCTCAAGCAGATACTTTTTTATCAATCAATACACTTTTAAATGATGAAAGAGATCTTACAGGTACAAATGAAATCATTGATTATGAAGTTCAATCAGGAGAATCATTTTCAACAATTGCATCAAAACATCAAGTAACAGCTTCATCAATTATGTGGGCTAATAATTTTAATTCATCTCATATATTACAACCTGGAGAATTAATAAAAATACCCCCAGTTACCGGAATTATTTATACTGTTAAATCATGAGATAATGTTGCTAAAATAGCAAAAAATTATTCAATCGAAGAATCAGATATTTTAGAACAAAATTTACTTGCTTCAAACCAAGAATTAAAAGTCTGACAAGAACTTGTGCTTCCAGGAGCAAAGAAAAAAATAATTATTACTAAAAAACCAGCAGTTCCAGCTAATAAGCCAGCTTATAGTTTTACTCAATGAGGTCAAAGTAATTATGTAAATACAAAAGGGAAATATAATCTTGTATGGAGAAAACCTTTTTCAGGTGTGGGATGAAACTGTACCTGGTATGTGGCTTCATATAAAAATGTTGATTGGAGGTGAAATGCTAATCAATGGTTGAGAAATGCAAGAGCAAAGTGACATCCTACATGAATGACTCCTCAAACAGGAGCTATAGTAGTTTTAGACGGGAGATGATATAATCCATGGTATGGACATGTAGCAATCGTAATGGAAGTAAAAGCAGATTCACTGATTGTGTCAGATATGAACTACAGAAGACTCTATGAAGTTACCTATAGAGAAATACCAAAAAACGATAGAGCAATTCAATGATACATTTACGTAGACTAAAAAATATTTTTCGAATGAAATTCGAAAAATATTTTTTTTAATATTAAAATTTTATTTGTCAATAGAATATTAATTGATTTATTATTCAAATATTTTAGAATTAAATATAATAGGCAATATAAAATATATTATTAATATATGAAATTCATTATTCAGATATTTGACTTTTGTTAATTAAAGATGATATAATTAAAATGTCAATAATCTTTGTTTAAAGTAAAGATACATACAATATTTTGTTAATATAAATATCTATGAAAAATTTTTATATGTGAATTAAATTATTTTTTAGTTTATTATTTTCTCTTTTTCTTCCCATAGGATATTTATATGCAGACTGTACTATACCTAATGGTACAGGAGTAGAAAATATTGAATATGTACATAAATGGGCAAGTGCTAATATACTAGCAGACACTAGTAGTTGGAGAGACTGTAATTCAAATGATACATTTTGATCTATATGTACCCCATGAGATAGATGTAAATACAGCAGTTTTATGTGAACAGATGGTAAATTTTGTCAGCAAACAACTCAAATAAAATCAAGTGAATGTGAGATTACTAGTTGTGATGAGTGATATATACTTAGTTGAGATAGTTGTATTGAAGATACTTCTGGATGATCTTGTGTATACAGTTATTCAAGTTCATGTTCTCAATGATATTCATATAATTCATCTACAAACAAATGTGAATTAATAAATGTAGCAAGCCCTTGTCAGTCTGGTTTTACATATAATTCAAGCACTTGAAAATGTGAAGATAGTTGGACTTGAAAAGGTTTTTGTGAAGAAAGCTGATTTAAGGCTACTTGAGATAATTTAAATTGTGAAAAAAGAATTGTTTCAGACCCATTCTACATTGGAGGAGATATTTATAACAACTGAATATTAGCTTGTGGAACATGAACATCTTATAATGTTATTTCAAAAAAATGTGAATGATTTATTACAAATAATGAATCTCCAAAATGTAATATGTATATAGATTCATTTTATGATTCAGATAATTGGACAACAATTAGAAACACTCAATTCCAATGAAATAAAACTGGTTCAAATAATAAATGTGTTTGAAAAAAAATAAAAAATTATTCATGTACGTCTTGATTTATACTAAATTCATCCACTAAACAGTGTGAAAAAAAAGAACAACAAAATCCATCATGTTCTATAGGTAACCTTATTACTAGTTGACCAAATGAATGAAAATGTGAATTAGAATCTAACTGTTGAGTCGATTCAGTTAATTGAGGTTGGAGTGATTATTCTTATGGATGATGGTCAATTTGTGATACTTCCACAGGTACTAAAACTAGACAATGAACTAGAACATGTACGAACCCTACACCATTTTGAGGTTGATCAGATTGTATCTGAGCCAATCAAAATACAGAATCTACAACGTGTAGTGTAAATGCGTCTTGTTGAGCAAGTGTAAATACTTGTAATACATGAACCTTTTCTGACCGTACTGATTCTAATTGAATGGCAGTGTGGAGTTGTGTAGGATTAAATTCATGAGAAAATAAAATTTGTCAATATAATACAGATAATACAGCTCCAACAGGTACAGTATCATATTCACCTTCAAGTTGGACAAATCAAAATGTAACTATTAGTGTATCATGTAGTGATAGTGGATCATGATGTGATCAACCTACATATTCAAAAACTGTGACTTTAAATGGAGCTTGAAATATCACTATTAGAGATAAAGTATGAAACACTAGAAATATTTCATATAATGTTACAAATATAGATAATACACCACCAAGTTGAGAAGTATCTTATACTCAAAATTCTTCTACTTGAAATGTAGTAATCACAGTTGAGTGTAGTGATAGTGGATCATGATGCAAGCAATCTACATATACAAAATCAGTAAGTTCAAATGGTACCGGCATAATCTCTATTGCAGATAATGCTTGAAACTCTAGCAATGTTTCATACAATGTTGTAAATATAGATAATATAGCACCCACAGGAAAAGTTTCGTACTCACCATCAAATTGGACAAATTGAAATGTAGTAATCACAGTTGAGTGTAGTGATAGTGGATCATGATGTAATCAATCTACATATACAAAATCAGTAAGTTCAAATGGTTCTGGTATAATTACTATTTCAGATAATGCCTGAAATACAAAAAATATATCATATAATGTTACAAATATAGATAAAGTAGCTCCAACAGCTACAATATCTCATAATCAAGGATGGTATAACAATATACAAACTATTACTTTTTCAGCAAAAGATACTGGATGAAGTAGGTTAAAACGAATATATTTGCAAGAAAGTGTAAATGGTTGAAATTATACTTATGTTTCAGCAGCGAATTATGATAATTTAAATTCATCTACAAATGTAACAAAAACATTTACTCGCTCTGCTATAAATGGAAATAATTATAAATATAGATTAATATCTTGGGATTATACAGGACAATATAGTATTGTATATGGACCAAATTCAGCAATATATTTTGATACTGTTGCTCCAGATGAACCTAATATAAATTCATCTACGCATCAAAATAATGTGTGGTTAAATAATAATAATCCTTCTTTTTGAATATCAAAAAATAATGTAGGACCAAGTAATTCTACAAATTATTATTGTATAGATACAAATAATAGTTGTGATCCAAATATATCTTGAGATTATAAATCATATACTAATTTATCAAATGGTGTTTGATATTTTAGAGCTAAAACGTGTGATACTGGTTGATGTAGCGGTGTAAAATCGTTTACAATTAAAACAGATATGACAAAAGCTACATGATCATTAGATTATAATACAGGTTGGTATAATAAACAGCAAATAATTTCTTTTTGAGCTACAGATACTGGATGAAGTAAATTAAAAAGAATTCGGTTACAGGTGAGTAAAGATGGAAATTCTTTTGAATATATTGCAAATACAGATTATAATAATCTTAACACAGATAGTATATATAAAGAATATATCCAAATTCCTAATACTAATATAATTGATAATACTCAATGAGATGTAGTGGAAACTCCTTTAGATAATTACGAAGCTACACCTATTGATCAACAACCTGGTATTGATATTCCAAGTTCATGAAATCCAGATTCAACAATATCAAATCCTACTATTCCTGACAATCAAATACAACCGAATGATCCTTCGGAAAATGCTATTATGTTTCAATCACAAAACATAGCATACCAAGTTAATATGGATGAAAAAACTTGAGAATTAAATAATTATCAATATTTATTTTATCTTCCTACTTCTTTAACTTCTTTAAATAATAGTGGTTATAAGTATAGGCTTATTGTTTGGGATAATGCTGGAAATATAACTTTTGTACCTGGACCAAGTGGAACAATTAATTTTGATACTATAAAACCTACTGTTTGAGCAACTAATTCGGATGAAAATCTATGGAAAAACACCAAAGAAACAGTTACATTAAGTGCTGGAGATCAATGATGAAGTGGAGTTAAATATTCTAAATATATCTGGAATAATAATTCATGTGTAACTAATTGAGTACTATACTCAAATGGTGATACTACTACGATTCCAGCAGAATGAAAGAATACATTATATTTATGTGCAAGTGATAATGCAGGAAATATACAAACCTGGTCAGGTATTTATAAATTTGATGAAACAAATCCAGAAGTGAATCATAATTATTTATTTGATGATACATGGACAAATGCATCAAGTGTTATTAATTTTAAAGCAACTGATCCAAATCCTACTATTCATTCTGACATTAAAGAGACAAAATATTGTAGAAATTCTGAATGTAATCCAAATATTTCTGGAAATAGTATTACTTTGACTTTAGATGATGAAAGTATTTACAGATTTCAAACTATTGATCATGCTGGAAATAAAAGTCCTATAAAAGAAGTAAGTGTAAAAATTGAAGATAATACACCAAATATATCTGTAGATTTCACTGATACAATTGGACAAAATTATACAGCTTGAAATTGGATAAACTCAAATATAAATGCAAAAATAAATTGTAGAGATACAGATGAATCTATAAATTCAGGCTGTAATCCAGATACATATCAATTTAATCTTACAGATAATAAAGATACATGTTTAAGTAATGTAAGTTGATTTGAAAACTATACATCTCAATGAGTAAATATTACAACATTAAATAATACAAATAAAGTTCTCTATATTTGTATGAGAGCAAAAGATTTTGCAGAGAATGGATATAGTTATTCAGATGTGTATGAAGTAAAAATAGATAAAATTATTCCAAATTATGAAGATATTTCAGTAAATTCTTGATATCCAGATACAAATAGTAAATTACATGCAAGTGAAAGAGAGTTGTCATATTCTATTGATGATAAATCATGAGCTCCAATAGTAAAAATAGAATGATACTTTGAAGATTATGAAAATAATGATTCATTTACTCTTTCTAAAACATCTTCTTGAAATACTTTAACTTTCATGTGAAATATGACAAAAGTTGATAATGAGGAAAGTATATCAGATGGTATGAGAACCTATAGTTTTCATATTACTAAAATTGAAGATCAAGCGGGAAATAGTATTTCTAGAAATATAACTAACCCTATAAAAACGTATAATTATAATGTTTATGCAAATATAGATTCTAATCTAAAAATTTCATTAGTAAAAAATGATTTAAACTCTCATAATATTGCCAATGGAGAAATTAATAATATGAATATTGAAGTTAGAGATGAATTTAATAATATAATTATACCAATTGCAAATATTTGAAGAAAAGTAAATATGGTTTTTAGTGGACAAAATACATTAAAATTAAATCAATATAATACTATAAATTCAGATTCCTCAATATTTGTGAATATTCCAAACTCAGAGACATTATTTAAAAATGATATTTTTAACTCTTGAGATAATCAATACAATAATTTGCTTTCAAATAATTGAATATATACTTTTGAATACAAAGTTTATACTCCAACATTTAATGGAATAAAAACAAATGGCCAACAATATGTAAATGGTTGAGCTCATATTAGTGAAATCGAAGTAAAAACTCAACAAGATTTAGGTATAAACAATGTTTCAGAAACTGAATTTGTGTGAAATAAAATTGAACCAAATATTGATTTTGATTTTGCACCATTAATTTCAACTCAATTTGACTGAGATTTTTCTAAAAATTATTCTTTGAATCAAGATTTAGAAAATATAATTTCTTTTATAAATACAGATTCTAGTAAACCACTTTCAAACCAAAAAGTATTTTTATGATTTGGAAAAGCAACTCAAAATACTAATGGTACGCAAGAAAATTTAAATTTAGTAGTAAATTGAAGTAGTATTTCTGAATGACATCAAACAAATATTACAAATTTAAAAAGTTTTGATAATTTTAATCAAAAAAGTTTTAGCTCTGAAATTAAACAAACAAAAGAGAGTTTAACGGATAATGAAAAAAAGCATTATATTTCAACTCATATTTGATATACTTTAGATGGAAATAATATTTTTTACAATAGTGATATTATTTGAAAAACGAATTATTCTGCGGGAACACTTTTAGATAGTTCTACAAATCTTTGAGTAAAAGTACTTTGAAATGTACAATCAAAGAATCAAACAGATATTTCTGATAATCAATCTGAAACTGATATTTATCAATTATGAAATAATACAAAAGCTGATTTAAAAGAAAAAATTAAGAAAAATGTAGCTGAAATTTCAATGAATGTATCTGCTGAGGAAGTTTCACAAATTACAAATATTTGATGAAATTCTTGGGATAATTCAATAATTGCTCCAAAGTTATCAAATCAAAAAATATTATTAACAAAATGAGAAGTAAAATTATCTTCAGCACAAAAATATACAGGGAAGAAAACATTAGTAATACAATGATGAAACCTTTATATAACTGAAAATCTTTTAGCTTCAAATAAAGTAAATGATATTTTATGAATTATAGTTCTGGAAGATGAAAATGGAAATGGTTGAAATGTTTATATAGATCCAAGTGTAACAGCTTTAGAAGCAGTAATTTTTGCTGATAAATCTTTATTAAATTACGATGGAAGTAATGTAGTTACAGATGGAAGACAATTAAAAAATCAATTTTATTTCTATTGAACATTGTTTAGTGAAAATACACTTTGAGGATATGTTTCTCAACAATGTCCATATTTTGTTTCTAATTGTGATTTTGATACAGCTGAAAAATATGATTTAAATTTTCTAAGATCATATTATGTCTATGATTCAAATGATGATGGAAATTTAGATGCAGCAAACTGAAATTCATATTTCAATTCTTGAGATGCATATTTTGCTTATCCTGTTATATTCGAATATAACTCTAATATCCAAAATAATCCTCCAGATTTATTTGAAATTAATCAATAAAAAAACTCGCAATTGCGAGTTTTTTTATTGTAATAAAATTATTCTTTCATAGCATTTGAAATTTTATATACTACTTGATTTATAGGGTTGAGATTTTTATGAAGTTCTAAACGTAAATCTACATAACTTTTTTGTAATAGAGTGAGTAAATCATGAATCGGAAGATTTGTTTCATAATCATTATATGTTTTTAACGCAATCGGGTAGAGATCATATGCTTTTTGTATTTCATTTTCAATCAGATTTTTTTTCTTCTTTTCTTTTTCTATAATATCAGAAATATTATAATTTTGAGTTATTTTTTCACTATCCTCTAAATTTTTATCTTGTTGAATTATATTTGCTGTAATTGAATTGTATTCGTTGAGATATTCTAAATAATTATGATATTCACACAGTTGAAACGTAAGCTGATCAAGCATATTTTTTTTATCTGTAGGGTTATTTGTTTTATTTGTACTTAAACATTCATTCTCTTCTTTCAATCTTTCTAAATTCCCAAGCTGAGAAGTATATGCTTTATTTAAAGGTCACGTTTTTTTTGCTTCCCCTAACTCTTGCATTATGAAGTTTATACTACGTTCTTGAGCTCACAACATAGCACATGCATAAATATTATTTACATTACTAATATAAATTTTTTGAGCAACTTCTAAATCATTATCATCAATTGAATAAATTTTTTTATTTTCAGGAGTATCTTTATTTAAATTTGGAAATTTTTGCGTGGTAAATATTGGATTTTCAGGTTCATATTTAGTACAAATTTCAGAATTACGATTAGTATATAACGTATAACCTGCAGGGATTTCTTCTTCATCAGCATTCAAAACATATCCACTGAGAAATATCGACAGGATTGTTAGAATAATCAAAGAATATTTTATTTTGTTCTTCATAGATGAATGTTTAATAATTATTTAATGAGAATATTTTTTTACAATTTTTTTGTTTCAAATTTCTCTCCAAGTTATAGATTTTTCTAAATCTTTTTTTATTTCAGCACTCGAAGAAATATTTAATAGTGAATATCAGCTCAGATTATTCAGAGTAATTTCCACATCATTCGTATTTCATGAAAATGAAAAATTCTCATAAATTATTTCAGAATTATTATTGTATACCATTTCTATAGGACCTCAATTTATAATTGAAATTTCGATATATTCTTGAGATGAACCTGAAAATGCTATATTTTTATTTTCAGATTTTTTTAAACTTAAAGTTTCTGTATTTTTATCACTATACATAATAGTTTCATTTTTTTCTATCGCTCATCAACGAGAGGATAATTGATCTTTAATAGTATCTTGAAAATTAATATTTTCTTGAACACTTTTATGGATTTTTGTACTGATACTTATAAATCCTATAGAAATGATCAAACTTAGAAAAATTGACCATATTAATATAGAAGCATTTTTTTTCGTTTTTTGCATAGATATCAATTGTGTGATATAATTTAAAGTAGTATAATTTATATTTGTGAAATTACAAGAATGAGTACTCAAAAACCTGAAGAAAGATTAAAAAAGAAAATTCTTCAAAAAGAGGATAAAAAATCATTTTCATCTCAAAAATTTGAAAAAATAGAAGAACAAGTCCATAAATCACTGGAAAAACAAAATACAGATGAAGCTCTTAGAGATATTACTATTTGAGCTCTTGTTTTATGAAGTTCAGATATTCATTATGATTGCTATGAAGATTATGTAGTTTTACGTTTTCGTATAGACTGAGTTTTAGCGGATATTTTTCGTCTGACTCATAAACAATATAAAATGATTGTTGAAAGAATGAAATATTCTTCTAACTTAAAACTCAATATTACTAATATTCCACAAGATTGAAAATATTCTATGATTATTGAGGAAAGAAAAATTGACGTTAGAATATCGACACTCCCAATAACATTTTGAGAAAATATTGTAGCCAGAATTCTAGACAATACAAAATCTGTCGTTGATTTTGACAAGCTTGGATTTTTCTGGACATCTGAAAGATTATTAAATCAAGCAATGGAAAAAAGAAATGGTATGGTTTTAGTGACTTGACCAACATGATCGTGAAAGACAACGACACTTTATACTATGTTGTCTAAGTTAAATTCTCGTGAGAAAAAAATTATTACACTTGAAGATCCTATTGAATATGAATTAGATGGTATTATTCAGGCTGAAGTAGACGAGAAAAATGGATTTAGTTTCAAGACTGGATTAAAGGCACTTCTTAGACAAGACCCAGATATTATAATGGTTTGAGAAATACGTGATTATGAGACACTAGACACAGCGACAACCGCAAGTCTAACATGACATTTAGTATTATCGACACTTCATACAAAGTCGGCAGCTGAAACGTTAGACAGAATAATTAATATGTGACTAAAACCATACATATTAGCTTCTGCATTAGACACTATTATTGCTCAAAGATTAGTAAGAAGAATATGTCCACATTGTAAAAAACAAAAAGAAAAAACACCTCAAGAAACTCAATTAATTGACACTATGATGAAAGATATTTGAATTAATCATCTCCCATCAAAATTTATAAAATTATATGAATGAGAAGGATGTGATAAGTGTGGAAATACTTGATATGCAGGAAGAATCTGAATCTATGAAATAATTTCTTTATGAGATAGTTTAAGAGATTTTATTAGAGATTGAGCTACAACTCAAGAAATTTTAGAAGAAGCACGTATGTGAGATTTTATTTCTATGAAAGAAGATTGAGTATTAAAAGCTATAAAATGATATACTACAATAGAAGAATTATTAAGAGTATTATAATCCTATAGATAAAAAAAATATATTTTTTCACATGAAAAAATATATTTTTTTGTATTTTCTTTGTACTTATTTATTATAATTAAAATATTTTTTTATAAATAATTATGAAAGTAAGAATAAAAACTACAAACGCAGAACCATTGTTTTATGAATCTGAATGAGCTGTATGATTTGATTTTAAATGTACTCAAGATTACACAATACAACCAGGAGAGTTTTGTTTAGTTGAAACTGGAACAGTAGTAGAAATTCCTCATGGATATATGCTTCAAATCCAACCAAGAAGTTCAACATTTAAAAAACATGGTCTCATGCAAGTAAACTCAGTTGGAATCATTGATCAAGATTATTGTGGAGATGATGATACTATAAAATTTGCTTATATAAATATGTCAAAGGAAACTCAAACTATCGAAAAGGGTACAAGAATCGGACAATGAGTATTCGTAAAAGTTGCTATTGCTGAATTTGAAGTGGTAGAAACTATGTGAGATAATAAATCAAGAGGTGGTTTTGGAACAACTTGAATTAAATAAAAATAATACCAAAAAAAGCTGATTTATCAGCTTTTTTTGGTATCTGATAAATTCTGTTTATACTGAATAAAAAAATATTTATTAATTAGAAAAATTATGATACGATATCTCAAAAAATTTTTTGAGCCAGCATTTGTAGAGAAGTCAGTTACATTTAAAGCAATTATTCCTCCAATAATATCTAGTATTATTGGTATTATCTCAATATATTTACTCAAAGAAATTACAAATAAAATATGAGAATGATGGAGTAATTCAATATATATTTTATTAATTATATTTATTACTTCTGTATTATTTTTTTATATTTTAACAATCATTACAAAAAATTGGACACATGTAACTATTTGGCCAAAATTTAGAAATGTATTATATAAAAAATACATTAATTATTATATATTTTTAGATAATAATGAATCTGAAAAAATAGGAACTGGAAAAATGATTGCGATGATTGATAAGGGGTTACACTCTTGGGTATCTTTATTAGAAAAATCTTTAGTTGAAGTATTATCAAACATTTTGTTTATTATGTTTTCATTTATTTTTATTGGATTTATAAATATCTATTATTTTTTTATTATATTTGTATTATTTGTACTTGTTTTTATAACAACTGTTTTATTACAATCAAACGCAAAAAAATATAGAATACTTAGAAGAGATTCAAATATATGAATAACAAAAAAATTTGTAAATATACTTATGTCAAAATTTGAAATATTACAAAATTGAAAATCAAATAAAGAAATTCAATATATTTCTGAACAACTTGATGATAATATATATTATAATTCAAAAGTAATGAATTATAATATTGTAGGTGACTTATTAATGAAAATATTAATAGATGGAAGTAAAATATGAATCATTCTAATGTTTGGTGTTGGATTTATGAATACAACTATTAATTTCTGAGAATTTGTTTCTTTAATGTCTATAATTTATATTTTAGATCAAATTTTTACAAAATCAATAAATACATTTATAGATTTTACAAAAATAATTGTTGATGTCGAAAAACTCTGGGATTTTTTTGATAATGCACCACAAATCCAATGATACGAAGAATGAAATAAATTTTCACATAAAAAATGAGAAATAAAAATAGAAAAATTAAATTTCTGATATATTGAAAACAAAAATATATTTACAGATTTTTCACTGAATATTCAATGAGAAAAAGTACTTGCATTAGTAGGGGATTCAGGTTCGTGAAAATCTACTCTTGCAAAAATGATAGCTGGATATATGAGACCAAATATTTGAGAAATAATTGTAGATAATCAAAAACTTTCAGAAGTATCACTGAAAAGTTATTACAAAGATATTTGATATCTCACACAAGATCCAAGTGTATTTGATGGAAGTATTTTAGAAAATCTCACATATGCGTTAGAAGAAAAAGTATCTGAGGATAAAATAAATGAAATAATTATTCAAGCAAAATGTGAATTTATCTATGATCTACCAAATGGCTTAAAAACTCAAATCTGAGAACGTTGAGTAAAATTATCAGGAGGACAAAAGCAAAGACTTGCTATTGCGAAAATATTTTTAAAAGACCCAAAAATAATTATTTTGGATGAACCAACATCAGCATTGGATAGTTTTTCAGAAGAACAAATCACAAAAGCGATGCAAAATCTTTTCGAAAATAGAACGGTTATAGTAATCGCTCACAGATTACAAACCGTGAAACATGCGCATAGAATATTAGTTTTAGAAGATTGAAAAATAATCGAAGATTGAACACATGATGAACTCGTGAAATTTGAATGAAAATATGCAAAAATGTTAGAATTACAAAGTGGGTTTTAATAAAAAAATAGAAATTTTAAATTTCTATTTTTTTGTTTAATATCATGGTTTATGTTAAAATAAATATATAATAATATAACAAAAATTATTCATGCCGGATTATTTACAAATAATTATATCACTTACAATATTTTTTTCTACCTTTTGGGTAATGATTACAGAAAAAGCTCATAGATCTGTAATCGCTTTTTTTGGTGCAGTGATAATGTGAATAGTTGGTACAAATTTTGGTTTTTATTCTGCAGAACAAATTTTACAATCAGTAGATTTTAACACTATTTTATTGTTGTTAGGAATGATGATAATAGTAGCTGAACTGGAAAAAACATGATTTTTACAATATTTAGCTATAAAAACTGCTAAAAAAACTCATGGAAATACTTGGCTGCTTTTAGCTTCATTATCTTGATTAACTTCTTTATTATCTATGTTTTTAGATAATGTGACAACTATAATTTTAGTTGTTCCAGTTACTTTGATTATTACTCGTATTATTAAAATTAACCCCATACCAATTTTGATGGCAGAAGCACTTTTGTCTAATGTAGCATGAGTTGGGACCTTAATTTGAGATCCACCAAATATATTAATTTGATCAGCAGCTGGTTTTTGATTTTTAGATTTTATTACTCATAGTTTACCAATTGTAATTATTTCTTGGATTTTAATATTATTTTTATTAAAGTTTTATTATAAAAATGAATTGAATAATCCTCAAAAATGACTCAAAGCATTACAAAAAATGGATGCAAGAAAATGCATAAAAAATTCTATCATATTGAAAAAAACACTTATTGTTTTAATTGGAGTTATAATTTTATTTTTTACTCATGAATTATTGCACTTAAGTGCCTCAGCTGTTGCACTTTTATGATCTTCAGCTTTACTTCTTTGGGTTTCTCCTCATAAAGATCCAAAATCAATTTTTAAAAAAGTAGAATTATCTGTGTTAGTTTTCTTTGCTTCATTGTTTATTCTTGTTGGTTGATTAGAAGCGGCATGAGTATTTGAATATATAGTAGACAAAATTGTCCACTATGCAGAAGCTAATATACTTATTACAGCATTATTTATTTTATGGTTAACAGCTATGTTGTCAGCAATTATAGATAATATACCTATGAGTGTAGCAATGTTACCTGTATTGTGAATGTTACAGACAAAATGAGTCAATTGAGTGGAAATACTTTGGTGGGCATTAGCTTTGTGAGTTTGATTTTGATGAAATGCATCGCCAATTTGATCTACAGCTGGTGTTATTATTTTATGAAAAGCAGAATCAAACAAAACACCTATAATAATGAAAGATTGGTTAAAAATATGAATACCTTCAACATTAATATGTTTGATAATTTCAAGTGTAGTATTGATATTATTTTCGAATTATTATATGTATTAAAAAAGATAAGAAATATAATATTTCTTATCTTTTTTAATTTTGAAATCACAATTGTAATGATTTATTTATTATTTCTCAATCCCTATAGATTTCTAATTGTAAAGATTCTCAAGGAATTCTATTTTGTATAAAACTTGCTAGATCATTATTTTGAGTTATTTTTATATTATTTACTTTGAGAATAATATCTCAAGGTAATATTCATGATTTTTGAGCACTTGATCATTGAACTACTGAATTTTCTTCATCTAAAATATATGCTCAATAATTATATTTTATTCATAATTTTTCTGCACCACTTTTATTTAATAAAACATAATTTATTCCAATAAATGGTTTTTTAATCTCTCAATATTTTTCTACAGATTCTAAAATATAATCTATTTTTTTTGCTGAAAGTGGAATAGAAAATCAAATTCACTGAGCATCTCAAGAAATTGCAGTATTTATTCACATTACTTTCCCATTGAGATTAACGAGTGGTCAACCGCTATTTCCTGGATTTATAGCTGCATCAGTTTGAAGTAAACCAGATAATTTTTCACCTTCTGCTTCTATAGTTCTATTACTTCCTGAAATGACTCAAAGAGCAACTGAATTTTGAAATTCTGCCAAAGCATTTCAAATAGCAATAGCAAATTGTCAGATTTTTATTTCTGAATTTTCTCATTCATATTGTTGAATAAAATCTACTGGTTGAAATTCTTTTTGAGAATTTATTTTAATTACAGCTAAATCGCTCAATGGATCAATAGCTAAAACATTGGCAAAATATTCTTCTCAGTTTTGCAAAATTACTGTATATTGAGCCTCTTGATCAGAAATAACATGTTTATTTGTCAGAATAATTCCATCTTTTGTTATAAAAAATCATGTCCCACCTCATACTTTTTGATTTACACTTCAAACTGGTTGTCTAAAAAAGTTAAACGGGTCATTTTTATAAATTGGTAGGTCTTTATTTATAACTATATTTACTACACTTGGAGAAACGGTTTCTACGATTTGAGTGATTTCATTTTGTAAATCTGTAATAGAAATATTTTTCCCATTTTTTATAATTTCACCATTTTGTTGGAGTTGGGTTGGTTGAGAAGAATGTAATTGAGAAAAAATATAACTTCCAAATACTCCTGAAACAAATGAAAAAAATATAATTCCGAGCGCGAATATTTTTGTATTCATTGTAAAAAATCTAAAAAATTATTTTGTTTAATATAATACAATTATGTAAGAAAAAATTAAGAAGCAAATAAAAAAATAAATTGACAGAAATATCAAAAATAATTATAAGTATATTCAGGAGGATAAAATTTTTATTTTTATATAAAATATTTTATGAATAAATTAGAAGAATCAATTCAAGAAAATCTCTATAGTAATGTGCAAAATATGGATGATTTATATGATAATTATAATAGTATTTTAAAAGCTTTTGTCGAAATTTTTCCAGAAAATGATACAATGGAAATAGCTTCTGAAGGAAATACTTCTATTAAAGTAACTCAAAAAGTTTTAGAATTTTCAAATTATATTAAATATTTATTAGATGATAAACACATAGAACCAGAAATTATTACGCAAACTATTGAAAGAATCGAAGATAAATTATCAAGAAAATTTATTTTAAATGTTTTTTTGGATAATATTGATAATACTAATGAAAATGCTTATAAGATTTTACAAATTCAAGAATTTGTAAAATGATCAAGTATGTTATATATTTATTCTGAAGTAGATAAAAAAGTCTATATTTATGATTTTTTAGATCCAGATAATACTGTTGAACAAGATGTAGAGGATTTATCAGAACTCATTAATCAAAAAAATACACAAATTTGATTACATAGAGATATATCAAAAGATGTTATAATGGAATTTTTAGATTCATTTAATACTGCCTTTAATAATAATTCTAAATTTTGACAAAAATTACATACATTTATGCTTGATTCTGAAAAATACTGACTAAAAATGTATAATAAAGCGTGAGCTGAATATGAAATTATTTCTCTTGGGTATTTAGATTGGTTTACTCATGATATAAATGTTTTTTTAGAATCAGAAATAATAGATGTACAACTCATAGACAAACCTCAACAAAAAATCTCAAAAATTATGTGAGAATTATAAAAAAAAGACCTCTACACAAGATGTGTAACGAGGTCTTTTATATTGCCGATTTGCGTAACTTTTATTTTAAATTTTCCTTTTAAATCTGATTTTGGAACAAAAATATGTTCGAATCACATTTTTTCAGCTTCTTTAATTCTTTTTTCTAAGTGCATAATACTCCTAATATTTCCAGTTAAAGAAATTTCTCATAAAAATATAATATTTTTTGGAATAACTTTATTGAGTTTTGAGCTAATAATAGATGCACATAAACTTAAATCAATTCCAGGTTCATCAATTTTTAACCCACGAGAAATGTTTGAATATACATCACTACTTTCGAGTTTGATTTTAGTATATTTTCCTAAAACGGCTACAATTAAATCAAGTTTCGAAGGTGTCACTCAACGAGTTGACCTTTTTGGATAACCAAATTTTGTATAGTTTGTAAGACTTTCAGTTTCTACGACGATGGGACGAGTTCATTCCATAGTAATCGAAAGGGAAGATCAAATAGTATCATTTTCATGTGCATTGATAAATTCTAATCAAGGATTTTTTAAATCAGCAAGTCCTTGCTCTAACATTTTAAAAATAGCAATTTCACTGGTAGCTCAAAATCTATTTTTTAGTGCTCTTAAAATTCTTAAATTATCATATTTATCTCATTCAAAAAACAATACAGTATCAACCATATGCTCGAGTGTTTTTGGCCCAGCAAGATTCCCATCTTTTGTTATATGACCAATGATAAATACTGTTGTGTTAGTAGTTTTGGCAAAATTTACGAGTAAATCAGTTATATATTTCACTTGAGAAACACTTCCCGAAGTTCCCGTAGAATTTTGAGAATGCATCACGGAAATAGAATCGATGATAACTATTTTTGATGGATTATTTGTGAGAGTTTCTAAAATATCTTCGATATTATTTTGAGTTACGACACTGAGTAAGTCATTTTTTATTTCGAGTCTTTTTGCTCTATCTAAAAGTTGCGCTTGAGTTTCTTCACCTGAAACATAAATAATAGATTCTTGAATCCAGTTTCAAAACTGAAGTGTCAGAGTAGATTTCCCGATACCAGGCTCTCCAGAAAGAAGTACCACTGAACCTTCAACCACTCAACCTCACAGTAAATTATTTAATTCATTTGATTGAGTTTGAATTCTGGCTTGTTTATTTTGCGTTTCTTCTATATTTGAAAGAGTTTTTACTTCAGCTGCAACTCCTCAAATTTTATCATTTCATGTTTTAGATTTTTTCTCTTTTTTCATTTCTACAAGAGAATTCCATGATTTACAATAATCACATTGTCATTGCCATTTTATACTTTCATTTCCACATTCTTTACAATAAAACATATTTTATTTTTTAAATAACCCATCCCCCTACGGGTACTTCCCTTAATCCTAATGGAAGACCAAATTGAAGAAAAATATTTTTATAAGTATATATTTTGTGTATATTTTTGCAAGAGAAAAATATTTTTTTATAAATAAATATTTTTTAAAATAATTATTTATTTTGTCAATTAAAAAATATTCCTATTGTAAATTTAAAAAAATCATTATAATCCAGGCATTAATTTAATCATAAAAAAATATGGAAGATACAATCAGAGGGAAATTTAAAGCATATGCACATTTTGCATTTGTAATACCAGATGACAGAGCTCAAATTGGTGGAGATTTCTACATTCAAAAAGAAAATTATAAAGGAGCTGTTGATGGAGACAGAGTTGAAATTCGTGTTTTAGCGAAACAAAAAGGGAAAAAACCTGAAGCAAAAGTACTAAGAGTTTTAAATGGAACTATTCATAATGGTCAAAAATTTATCGAAGGAGTATATTCTGGAGGTGACGGAAACTTTGGTTTTATCGATGTAGAAGGGAAACCTAAAGGTGTTTTTGTTTATGGAGACAAAAAAAATGGTGCTCGTGATGGAGACTTTGTAAAAGCTGAAGTTATCATGTTTAAAGAAAAAGAAGAAGCTATTGTTGTAAAAATCTTAGAAGGGATGAAAGAATCTAAACTTATTCAAGGGACTTATAGAGACAATGAAAGATTTGGATTTGTAGTACCAGACGATAATTCTGGAGATATTTTTATCGCAGGATCGAGAAAAAATGGTGCTGAACAAGGAGACGAAGTTTTAGTAAAAATTATTAAAACAAGAGGAAAAAATCCAGAAGGTGTAATCGAAAAAGTATTATAAAAAAAAAATCGCAGTTTCTGCGATTTTTTTATTATAAAATACTATACAAATTATATTTTTGACTAAAATAATAAATTATTTATAATATTTTTACAATTTTACAAATTGCATAAAAAAGGAGAAAAATATGCAAACTATGCGTGAAATTTCTAGAGGAACTGATTATACTAAAACGGCTATAAAACGTCGGTTTTGTACAATACTTTTAGGTTTTATATTAACAGAATTTGGTATAAAAATATCAAAAGGAAGTATATCTGAAGAAGATCTCGAACTTTTTTGTTTGAGAGATGGAAATAATACATTTTATTTTTTGAATAAATTTTTAGATAATCAAAATTTATTAGATAATAAAAAATTACAAGATTTTATATATGAAAATATTTCTGAGTTTAGTTTTTACTCTCCTAATGTTCTCTAAAATTTTGCATAAAAAAAATCGCAGTTTCTGCGATTTTTTTGTTTAAATATTTATTTCACTATTTCTTGTAAATTATGTACAGAAAATAATAAATAAATATTTGAGATAATTAGACTCACAAAAATTATTGCGAAAATAACAGCAGAAATTTTAGCCATTTTTATCTTTCTTTTTATTTCTTTGAACATAAAATATTGAGTAAAAAATTAAAATATATATTTTTTATTATAGTGAATTCTTATTTTTTATACAATAAAAAACTTTCTTAAAAATATAAGAAAGTTTTTTTGTTTTCCATAATGGTACCTGGAAAGGGAATCGAACCCTCACTCCCGAAGGAAGGGGATTTTGAGTCCCCCGTGTCTACCAATTCCACCATCCAGGCAAGACGCGTGAGAGAAATATATTGAAAAATTTTATAAAATCAATATTTGTTTAAAAATTATAATTTGCAAAAAGCAAACATGACAGTAAAATCAAGCCGAAATTTTACACAATTAAATATTATTTTGCACTATGCCAAAAGAAAAAAAATATAATTCATCAAAAAAAAGAGAGTATAAAAATACTGGAGAAAAACCAGCAAGAAAAAAATATTTTTCAAAAAATAATCATGAAAACAAAAAAAATAATTTAAGAGAAGAAAAAATTATTCCAAAAGAAAATGAAGTTATAGGAATCTATGCTCCTGGAAAATGAGATTTTGGTTTTGTAGATGTAGAAGACAAAAAAACAGGTGAAAAACAAGGATATTATGTATTTGGTGGAAATACAAATGGAGCAATGCCTGGAGATAGCGTTTTAGCATTTATAAAAGAATTTAGAGGAAAAAAAGAAGCTGAAATTATCAAAATTGTAGAACATAGAAAAGAACCAATTGTAGGGATTTATAAATCTTCTGGAAAATTTGGTTTTGTGGTTCCTAAAAATAAAGCATTTAAAAAAGACTTTTTTGTTGCGGGAAGAAATTCCATGAATGCACAAGAATGAGAAGTGGTTGCACTTGAAATTTTAAAATACGATGGTCGTTCTCCAGAATGAAAAATCACAAAAATTTTATGAAAACCATGAGATAAATGAGTTGATATCATGTGAATTGCATTAGAATATGGTGCGAGAATGTGATTTGGAAGAGCTATAAAAGATGAGCTTTGAAAATTATCAAAAACTGTTACAAAAAAACAATTATCATATAGAAGAGACTTAAGAGATTTATTTACTATTACAATTGATGGAGCAGATTCTAAAGATCTAGATGATGCTGTTTCTGTAGAAAAAGCAGAAAATGGAAATATGGTTTTATCGGTTCATATTGCTGATGTGGCTCATTATGTAAAAGAAGATCACGCGATTGATAAAGAAGCTCGTAGAAGAGGGACGTCTATTTATATGGTCAATAAAGTAATTCCAATGTTACCAGAGGAATTATCAAACGGGCTTTGTAGTCTCAATCCAAATGAAGAAAAATTGACTCTTACTGCGCAAATCGAAATAAATCAAGCCGGTCATATTGTGAATACAAAAGTATTTGAGTCTGTTATTATTTCTGATTTTAGAATGACTTATAAAGAAGTTGATGAAATCATTGAAACAAACCAATTAGGACTTTGAGATGAACTTATGTTTGGTGGAAAAATTTCTCAAAAACTTATTCAAATGCTCAAAGATAGTGAAAATTTAAGACAAATATTAGAAAAATACAAAAAAACTCTTTGAGTGCTCAGTTTTGATTTTCCTGAAAGTAAAATTGAAGTAGATGAAGATGGAAATCCTATAGAATTCAAAAAATATACTCGTTATAATTCGAGTAAAATAATCGAAGAATTTATGATCGTAGCCAATGAGGCAGTTTCAAAAAAATTCCAAAATCTTCCATTTTTATATAGAATTCATCCAGCTCCAAATGAGGAAGATTCTCAAAAATTATTCGAAACTCTTGCAAAATTTAATATAAATATTCCAAATGGAAAAAAATTAGAGCCAAGAGATATTCAAAAAGTTTTAGACGAAGTAAAAAATGACCCAAGAGAAAAATTATTATCTCGTATGGTTTTAAGAAGTCTCACAAAAGCAAAATATTCTCCAGAAGCAGAAGGTCATTTTGGTCTTGCTTTAGATTATTATAGTCATTTTACCAGCCCAATTCGTCGTTATCCAGATTTACAAATTCATAGAATTATTAAAGAAAAAGTAAACGCAAGACTCGACCTAAAAAGAAGACAACATTATGAAAATATATTAGAAAAAGTTGCAAAAAATAATTCTGAATCAGAAGTAAAAGCAGAAAAACTGGAATATAAAATCAGAGATTTAATGGCTTGTAAATATATGAAAAATAAAGTCTGAGAAACTTTTAGTTGAGTCGTTGCTGGTGTGATTCAGTATGGAGTTTTTGTAGAATTAGAAAACACTATTGAATGATTTGTGGAACTCAATTCAAAATTTGGTGCAAGTGATTATCAATTTGATACCGATGTAATGCAATTATATAATCCAATTATCGATAAAAAATATACGATTTGATCACCAATTGAAATCGTAGTTGAAAGTGTGAATGAAGAAGAATGAAAAATTAATTTTGAAATAAAATAAAAATCTCGAGATATTTCTCGAGATTTTTTTGTGCATTTTTTTGCATAAAAATACACAAATATGTTATAATTTTATAAATATTATATAAAAAATAATTATGTCTTTAGAAACAGCAAATCATTGAGAAATTTTTGAAAAAAATCCTCAAGTAGAAGAAAAACTTTTACCAGAAGTAGAAAAAAAATTAAAATGAGAAGTGAAAAAAGATTCACAAGAAAAACTTTCTCAACTCAATGATGAAAAACTTCAAACTATCACCAATAAAGATTTTTTGAAATATTCACAAGAAGCAAGACTTCAAAGTCTTGCAAAAAGTCCAGATGGTCAAAAAGTTACTATTGAATGAATTAAATCACAAGAAATTACAGATATTTCATTTCGTTTTGCGTTTTGAGAAAATAATAAAATCAATGAAAACTTACAATTCAAAACTACAGCTGGACAAATCCTTCCAAATGAAGTTTCGAGTGTTATTTCAGATTGAGTAGAATATTCTCGTGCAGCTCTTGATGGAGAATTTTTCTCTCAAGACAATACTAGATTAGAAATTTTTGATGAAACAAATATTATCATTTCTCAAGTTCGTGATGAACAAGAAATGGAAATTCTCGAAAAACAAAATCAAGAAAAATTAGCAGAATTTATGAAAGAACAAGATGATGAAAACCTTTCACCAGAACTCAAAAAAGCCAAAGAAAAATTCGCAAAAGAATGACTTTCAAGAGGATTTGGTTCTGATTTTATCATGAAAATATTTGCTGCAATTTTCTTAGGAATTGGAAAAATAGAAAAAGCTATTTGAGCCGGAGAAGGAGAAAATATTTTTACACAAATTGATAAAGCGATTTGAAATGAAAATAAAGATGGAGCAAATATCGATAGAAATAATATGTCAGATGAAGAACAAAACTCTGTTATTGATTCTGCAAATAAATCTTTGTGAAATTTTGAAATGTTAGAATGACATGATAGATTTTTAAGTTTCATATCATTTGCAGAGTGAACACATGATAATTATAATGCCATCTATGGAAACGGTGAACAATCTCAAATTAAACTTACAGAAATGTCACTAGCAGCAGTACTACAATACCAAAAAAATACTGTCTTACCTCAAAATTGACATTCACCAGTTGGGAAATATCAATTTAATATTGAAACGTTACAAGATTATATTGTACGTCATAATCTTTCTTTGGATCAAAAATTTGATGCAGATTTTCAAGATAAAATTGCTATGATAAAATTACAAGAAAATGGGTTATTCGAATTCCAGGCAGGAAAAAAATCACTCGCTGATTTTGCAAAATCAGTTGCAGGAACTTGGGCATGACTT
Source organism: uncultured Patescibacteria group bacterium (assembly GCA_963926055.1). Classification (GTDB taxonomy): domain Bacteria; phylum Patescibacteriota; class Gracilibacteria; order BD1-5; family UBA6164; genus CAJXJP01. Next base: position 119,728 of record CAWUVK010000004.1, read on the forward strand.
CCAAAAGATGAATCAGAATTAAGTTATCATCATTGAGTTGCAGGGAATAAAGCAAGTGTTTGATTTGCTAAATTTAGTTCTGAGCTTTCAAAATTAAAAAATATGTAAAATGAAATACAGAAAGATTTATCAAAAAAAATATTTCTGTATAAAAAAGCTATACAATTTTCACATATTTTTTTGTGAAAAACTAAAAAGACATTTGAATTAATTCAAATGTCTTTTTCTTGTGCCAACTTCGGTATGCAAAACTATTTGACTTGCGAAATATTATCAATATAATTCTAGTTGGTTATATTTGTATTTTTTACAAATACGTTTAAAAATATTTTTTTAAATATTATATTATGAAAAATTTATTAGCATCAGCAGCTTTAGCAGCAGGTTTATCAACAGCTCCAGCTCATGCAGATAGTAATAATCCATCACCAGAATCAAAAGAAAATTCTTCTCAAAAAGTAGAAGTGGTAAAAAATACTGTTTGTGATAAAACAAGATTTGCTTTAGAATGTGAAAAAGCAGGATTACAAATGCCTACTCAAAATGAAGTTTCAGCATATGTTTCTGAAAATCCTCACTACAATGAAGTATTGTCAGATATTCAAACTCTCAGTGCGCAGGCATTAGAACTTATAAAGAGATGAGAATTACCTCAATGATTTGTAACAGATATAGTTACAATGAAACCTTTGGAAAATAAAAAAGATTTATCACAATTAATTAACGATGGGTTTTTATTAGAAGAAAAAGATTTTGAAACATTAACAAAGTTACAAAATTTATCAAGAGAAAACCTTGCACAGGTAATTTCTATATTATTTGATACTTCTGATTTTGATACTTGGAGAACAAATCCTAATACGGGAGTTTTATTATCTCAAGAGGCAAAAGATAATCAAGAATCTGCTAAACTGCTGAATGGTTATAAACAAGAAAGACAAAAATCAGGAGATAGATATATAAAAATGTTTGATGTTACAGATAGTAGTGCAAGAATTAATAAAAATGAAAAAGCACAAAAAGTATTATGAGCAGAACTTGATACAGCGATTTCACTTTTTAATGAATGAAAAGAAAAATTAGTTGTAGATTCAAAAGAAACTTATGCAAGATTATTAAATGCATCATTTGGTATTGCATTTATAGAATGAAGAGGTCAAGTGAGAAACAAATGGGAAAATAATATAAATTTATTAGATTCATTTTCAAACTATTTAATTTTAACAGGACAAACAAAAACTTGGAATAAAATTTCATATGGAGATTTGAAACATAACTTAGCAGAGTTTGGAGCAGATACAAATATTTCAGAAAAATATTCTGAAAAATTTGATAAGATTGCAAATAATTTTCTTGTAGCGATGAATAAAGAAGCACAACAAGAACAAGAACAATATGCTGAAGTTGTTAGGTGACAAGAGTTAGATTCGAGTATAGCACAATTAGATTCGAGTATAGCAGAATTAGATTCAAATATAGCAGAATTAGATTCAAATACAGTAGAGTTAGATAAAAAAATGTCAGATAGATTAGAGTTTTTAGTGGTTACTATTATATCAGGTATTCAAGCATATGAAACAACAGGAAGTGATGCTATGCTCACAGATGTATACAAAGGTATAAATATGTTAGTTGAAATGAAACCTATGGTTCAAAAAGTTGAAAAATATCAACAAATGCACGCAAAAGCTGTGGATGATATTCAACCATATTTATCAAAATTACCAGAAGATAAAATAGACTATATTGCATCACTTTAAAATTTGCATATTCACTCTATAATATGATAAAATAAAAGAAGTTTAATTATAAGCTTCTTTTTATTATGCCAGAAAATTTTGAAGTCTCAGATTGAGTTGAAAATAAAATAAATCAATGAGAAAAACAATTACAAGAACTTATGACTCCTCTTTTAGAAGAGGAGTTTTCAGAGTATTGAGAATTTGAATCAGCACTACAAGAATATCAAAATAATAATCCTGACAGAGATGTTTCTGAAATGTTAGAGGGACTTCATAATAATCAAACAGAACTATGAAATACTTCTTTAGAATTAGTTGTTCATGAATTTTGATCTGTTTGAGATTATATAAGTAATTTTCAAGTTTTTATTGATAAAGTTCAAGAAAGGTATGCTAGGATTTTAGAAAAAAATAAGAATAAAAAGAAAGAAGATATACAAGAAGAGAAAGAAGATATACAAGAAAATAAATCAGATCAATTTATAGATAAAAATGAGAGTATTTTATCAACTAATGAAGTAGCTGATAAATATTCTTTAGATACTAATGAACATTTTGAAACATTAAAAGATCAAGCACAAATTCAATTAGATAAGTTTTTAGAAACTGATGAATGAAAAGCTGAATTAGAAACATATTCAAATGAAGATGAGTGAAGAAAAGAATTATTGAGAAAAATTATTATTTTATCTAACACAGATAAATTAGTAGAAGCGTACGAAAAATCTCTCGATGCTTGATTGTCAAAAGAAGAAAAAGAAATAAAAGTAGCAGAATTTAAAAAAGATATTGTAAATCAACAAAAAGCTATTAATAGAGAATCCCCTGATTTAGTAATATTTGTTTTAAATTCAAATGATTCTTATACAAAATCTGATATAGATAATACAGTTCAACAAATTTTATCAAAAGATGTGAATAAAAATCTTTTATTATATGGGTATTCTGGAGAAAAATCAGGAAATGTAACTACAGCATGAATTCAAAAAGTAACGAGAAATTCTGATGGAAGTTTTGATAAATCTTTGGTTGTAAATAATTTTGAACTTAAATCAAATCTGCCAAAATGACTTGATATTGCAGATTACCAAGTTTCACTTTCTAAATTAGTAAAAGAATCTGGTAATTTACAAGAAATATGAAATAATGTTTTTTCGGAATTAGAAGATTTGAAAAGTAAATTAAATCATTTAGATAGTTCAAATGATTTTGCAGATTTAGGTCTTGAAAATATTGATAAAAGTGAAATAGAACAAGAAATATTACTTCAAGAAAATAAGTTGAATGAAATACAATCAAAATTTGAAGAAATACAAAATAAAATTTTAAGTGTTGTAAATAAATTTGAAGAACAATCAAGATTATATCAATTAAAATTAAAAGAAAACGATGAAAAAGTTGTAGATGTATTAAACCTTATAAATCAAATTGGATTTAATATTATTCCACAAGAAATTGTAAATAATGTTTTCAGTAAAATTTCAGAGTCAAATCCTGTTGTAGTTGGAAATAATATTATTACTGGATTAGATTTAAGTACGATGGATTTTACCGGAGATTTTAATCCTACTCTCGGAGATGGTTGACCAAACGATCCAAATACAAGAAATGTTTTGATCCAATTAATGAATAAAATGATTAGTTGAAATGAAGATATTCCAGCTGTGATAAGTTCATATTCTGAATCATGAGATATGCAATTTAAAACTTCTCAAGATTCTCAAGAAACGATGACAAGAGAAGAATTAAAATGATATGTAGCAAATAGTATTTGATTAGTTGGAGGAAATCCAATAAATCTAATCGATAAAAACTTAAAATCTACAACTTCTCAAGAAAAATAATCCTTAAAAAATACCTACATTTAAACAAAAAATATAAAAAAACCAAAGAAATTTATTTCTTTGGTTTTTTCTTAAGTTTTTCTTAAGACTATTTTGCTATACTCATCGTGCCAAGTGTAAAGGCAATGTTTTGTATTTCATAAGAGGTCGCTTGAAAATCATATTCAACGGCCTTTTATGTTGCCAAAAAATCGGAAATTTCCCTAAAAAGGTTAGACTAAGGTTTATTTAAGGTAACTTGATTATTATATGTAAGCTAAGGGTAACAAAAGGAGGAAACCTTTACAGCGGGAGGGAGTGAGTTGTAGGAGACTTGCTTTCTTTTTTTGTGTTTTTTTATATAATCAAAAATAGATACAGAATCTGTCTCCCCTTTGATAAAGGGGAGATGTCCGCAGGACAGAGGGGATTTTATAAAAAACATAATAAAATAAAAAATATGAAAGAAAAAATATTTCAATTATTAGATAATTTAGAAATAAAATATCAAAATTTTGAACACGAACCAACTTTTACCTGTGATCAAGCAAAATGAGTTGATGTGCCTGGAGTAAGAGTCAAAAATTTATTATTGAAAAATAAGAAAAAAAATAATTTTTATATGGTTGTGTTACAGGATGAAAAAAGACTTGATAGTAATATTATTCGTAAATATTTTTGAGAATCAAAAGTGAGTTTCGTAGATGAGGAGTTGATGAATCAAAAGATTTGAGTGACTCCGTGACATGTAAGTCCTTTGAGTCTGATTCATAATAAAGATAATGATGTGCAAGTGATTTTTGATGAAGCTTTGAAAGACCAAGAAATTTGAATCCATCCAGGACAAAATGATAATACAACGGTTATTTGAGTCCCTGAAGTAGTACAATTTATAGAAAATATTTGAAATAAATATCATTTTATAAAATTATAGAAAAGATTTTCTATAAATTATAAAAAAAGTCAAAAAAAGTCAAAAAAAGTTGAAAAATTTAATGTCCATTTAATATCGCGTGAGTATACTAGTTTTGCGATATAATTATTTAGGAAGGCTTTTTTATATTGCAGGAGCGAATAAACGATTGTTTATTCGTTTTTTTATGTCTTTAAAATTATTATTTTTTATAAAATAGTTTTTTAAAAAAAGTTCAAAAATTTAATGTCCATTTAATATCACGCGAGTATACTTATTTTGCAATACAAATAAAAGGAGGAAACTTTTTACCGTTTTGCGAGCATGTAATACTACAAATTACATGCTTTCTTACTTTTTTGTATACAAATTTAATACAAAAAATATGTTTAAAAGTATTGATGTATAAGCAAAAGTTTGTATATTCAAACAATGTTTTTATGAAACATTGAAAAAGAATTGACATTTATTTTATAAATGGCATAATAGATATGTTTACGTTTATTTTTTATTTTAATAAAGTATGTCAAAATGGTTTAATGCATTTGGTAAATCAAATGAAATAGAAAAAAAAGGAGGAAAAAATACAAAAACAAAAAGTTCAAAATTAGTTTCATGAGTAAAATCAGCAATATTTGCTGGTATGATGGCAACTTCGAATTGAGTATATGCAAAAAATAATACTCAAGAAATAAACTATCAAAACTCATTTGAAACTGGCATTTCATTTTCTACTGACACTTCAGATTTACAAAATGTGGTTGGATCAAATTTCAGACATATGAATGATAAAATAGAAATAAAAAATGGTAAAATTTCTATCGAATCATCACCAAATTTCAATAATATACTTCGTTTTGCTGTAGAGCAAAAAAATGGTTTGAGAACTATTTTTGAAGTATGAAAAGATAAAAAAGTAATTGTTAAAAAAGATGTTGCACAATCTGATGCAGCAAGTTTTATTCGTGCAAAAAAATCTATCGATGATATTTCATCAGAAAATAATTTTAAATTAAATTCAGCGAATGTTTCATCAGATAATTCAAGCGCAAGTTTTAGGTATAAATCAACTCAAGTAAGAGCTACTAACTCAAGTGTTTCAGCTGATTATGATTTTTCAGAAAATACAAAATTATCTGCTTCAGCTGGAGAAAATAATAATACAGTTGGATGAGAATATAAATTCTCAGAAGACTCTAAATTAATTGCAAAAGCGTGAGATAAAAATATTGTTTGAGTAGAACATAAATTTGATAAAAATATTTCTGGAACTATTTGAGCTGATGAAAACGGAGCCTCAGTTGGGACAAAATTTACCAGTGATGATAGAAATTATTCAGCTAGTCTTTCTTCTGGATGAGAATCAACACAAGCAAACTTGCGTGCGAGAACTCCAAAAATTTTTGGTGCAGAAGCAATTATAAATATTTGAGCAACCTATAGTAATGATACGATTGGTTATAATGCAACTCTTGGTCAAATTTTTTGAGATGATTTTGCCTATTCTCTTGAAGCGTCTAAAAGATGAGAAGAACAACTTTTTCTTATCAAATCAGCACTAAAAGTGCAAGCAAATATGTATTTAACTGCTATTTATTCTTCTCTAAAAATGTCAGGTTTAGAATATACCTATGACGAATTTTTAGATGCAAATCATATTTCAGATTTAAGTTTTGGAGAATTGAAAGAAATGTATGAAATGACACAAAAAACTATTGGTTTTGGTCTTTCGTATGTTTCAGGTCCAAATTTAATTTCTCTGAATTATTATAACTCATCAGCAGATAATGTTTTATTTGATGATAGAATCAATGCAAGATATAATCCTGAAAACAAAGATATTATTATTACAGAAAAAATTCAAGTAGCTGCAACGGGTTATAGTACTCAAACTATTGAAGCTGCATATGAATATAGGCTCAATGATAATTTTACATTTAAAGGTTCTGTTTGATATGAAATGACTCAATTAAAAGCATTATATGACCTCGAAGAAGAAAATCTTTCAAATGTAAGATTTTCAATAGGATGAGAATATACAACAAATGTTTTTTCTGTATGAAATCAAGACATGAGAATAAATACAGATGTAAATTATTCAAATAGTGAATTTAATGAAAATTTTAAAACAAAACTTTCATTTGATTTTCAAGACACTTGGCTAGCAAGAAATGGATTATATCCATATATTTCATATGAAAAACAAGATATAAATGGGATTAAAGATGATTCTATTGGATTTGGTATTTCAGGTACTTTTGGAAATACATCAAGAACAAAAGATATCAGAGATGTAATGAATCAAGATCATGCACCAGCTGAACAATTTAATGGACCACTTAATAGATTTGCAAAATATACAACTCATATTTGAGATTATTTTGTGCAAGAAGGTATCGCAGAATTAAGAAAAAGTGAAACAGTTGAAAATGCCCATGATTATGTGATTTATTTAGGTGCATTGAATACAACAGGAGATTTTATCTCAAATATTGAATCTGTATCTGATTTAATCGAAGTGAGAGATTCTCAACTTATTTTCAAAGGAATCAATTCAGGTGCTTTTGATGCTTTGGCATGACAAGAATTTAGACTTGCTCTAAAGTTAAAAAATGGAAACTATTATCCTCTTGATATAAAAACAACAAAAGGTTCAACAAATATCACTTTAACAGCAGAAAAAGCTTTAGACTTTGATTGAGTTGTATGAGAAGCTGCAAATACTTCTGTAGATGAAATGAGTAGTTTATATACAACGAGTGATGTAAATTTCATCAAAGATAATTATTATAAAAATACGATTTCTAGTAATTTAATCAGTCATATTTTTGCAGGAAATATTTTCCCTGAAATTATTTCACTTGGGTATATTTGAGGTCAAATGACACTAGAAGCATTAGAGTTTTTAGCAAGCAATCTTGATACATATAATCAAAATAATATTTTAGAACTGTTAAATAATTGAGGTCAAATCGATCTTGATATTTTAAATGCAACTTTAAATCAAGCTCCTATTGTATCAAATATTACTTTTGGTACTCTAGAAGATGTTTCGAAAGAAATTTCATATTCAGAAATTTTAGCATGAGCAAATGATAAAGAAACTCCAAAAGATAAAATTACACTTGCAAAAGTTGCAGGAGTAGATTTTCAAGGTGCAAACACTCCAGATGTTGATCTTGGTTTATGAACTCTAAGCTTTGGAGAATCATCTATGAAATTTACTCCAAACGATGAAGTTTCAGGTGAACAAACTTTTGATATCCAAGTAGCTGATGAAAAAGGGCAATTATCAAATGTAGCAAAAGCAACGATTAACATAAAAGATGTTGATGATAATCCAGAAATAATTCTCGGAGATTTTGATCTTGATGAAGATGGAAAAGTAATTATTCCTCGTGATCAAATTATTTCTGATATTGATACAAATTTAGAAGATGTAAATCTTTTAGTAGAATCTTTAGATGCAAAAACTATAGTTCAATTTCTTGCAAATGGAGACCTAGAAGTTATTCCAGCTGATAATGAAAATGGAGATTTTTCTATTCAATTAACAGTGACTCAATGAGATTTTACTGATACTAAAAATATTTCAGGAACTATCCTCGCAAAAAATGATGCGCCAAAAGTAACTGATAAAATTTCAGAATTTTCATTAAATGAAACAGAAGTTGTAAAAAACGATTTATTACAACATTTTTATGATATTGATAAAGATGATATTTTATCATTTGTATTACCTGAATGATTAGATCCAAATAATTTTTCTTTAGAAGGAAATATTCTAACAGTTACAAATCCATGAGTAAATTCAGATATATTACATGAATTCAAAATAACTGCAGTAGATTTAGCTTGAGAATCAGTAGAAAAAGATTTTTCAATTACATTTAAAAATAGTGTAAACGAAGCTCCAGTTTGAGTGGCAGATACATTTGAAATGCAAGAAGGAGTTTCTCAATTAGTAGATGTATTAAAAAATGATACAGATGCAGATGGAGATAGTATTACGATTTCTTCTGTTTCAAATGTTGAAAATGCTACATTAGAAATCATTGATAACAAAATAAAAGTAACTCCAGATGCAAATTATTTTGGTCCGATTTCATTTGAATATACTCCAATTTCTAATGGTGTAGAATGAAATATTACAACAGTTACTTGAAATGTAATAGCCGTAAATGATGCACCAGTGGCAACATTTGACAGTTTTACAACAAATGAAGATACAACTTTTGCTGGTCAATTAACAGCAACAGATTTAGATGGAGATATTTTAAATTATTGAGTTAAAACAACAGCTTCAAATGGAGAAGTAACTGTAAATTCAGATGGAACATTTACGTATGTACCAAAT
>CAWUVK010000005.1:0-56789 GCA_963926055.1 uncultured Patescibacteria group bacterium
GAAGAAAATCTTATAAATATAACTTGAGAAGATAATTTTATAGAACTCAAAGCAGCAGAAAAATGATTTTTTGATGAATCTTTAGTTTGATACTGGGATATGGAAACTCTCACTTCAGATGGGAAATTAGCAGATTTATCTGGAAATAACAATCATGGGACAATACATGATGAAAATAATTCAGGTTTAGCAACTCCAGTAAATTGAGAAATGGTTTTTGATGGAGTGGATGATTATGTGGAAATTGACGATAGTGATGAATTAGATGGTTTTGAAGAATTTACTTTTATTTTTAAGATTAATCTCGTAAAAAATTTAAGAGAACAATTTTTAATTAACAAAATGGTTCACTATACTTGAAACACGATGGATGATTCATATTGATATAGGATTAGAGGGGATGGAACTTCTTTCATTCAATTATCAAATGATTCTGATTGACATGTGTCTAGTTCTTTCTATAGTCAAGATCCTAAATGAATATATATGCTCAGATATGACCAAAATAAAGTAGAATTAATTGTAGACAATACATTAGTTCAATCAGCAAACAATATTTTACTATCTGGGAACGTGAATAAAGTACCTGAAAATATCTTCATATGAAGACCTAATCCAAATCCAAATATAAGTTTTATAGAATGAAAAATAGATGAAATCATGATTTTCAATAGAGCACTTTCTAAGGCAGAAATAAATAATATTTATGAAACACTACAATAAAAAAATCTCGAAATATTTCGAGATTTTTTTGTTTGATGAAATATTAATATTCATTACAATGCTAGTGGAAATTATTAGAAACTAACGATAAAAAATGAAAGATACAATTATACAAGAATTGAAAAAAAGTGAATTTCCAGATTTAGCATTTTTATTTAGCAATCATGCATTAGAAATAGCTCCAGAAATTTTAAAAGAATTATTAGAAATAGATAAAAAAGAATTTGAAGAATTATTAGCAAAACCTAATGAAGAAATTACATTTGATAGCTTTGAAGATGAAGGATTGTTAGATTATTATTGGTCACTCTTAAATCATTATCAAAATGTGAATAATAATGATCAAATGAGAAAAATTATAGAAGATTTTAGACCAGAATTACAAGATTTTTGAAATTATGTAACCTACAATAAAAACTACTATGAAAAAACAAAATATTGTTTTGAAAACTGTGATTTAAATGCAGACCAAAAAAGAGCATTAGAAATAAGACTCAAAGGGTTTAAAGATTCTGGGATCGATTTACCAGAAGAAGAAAAAAATAAACTCAAAGAATTAAATAAAATTTGAGCAAAATTATCAAATGATTTTTCAAATAATATTGTTGATGATGAAGCGACTTTTGAATATATTATTGAAGATTTCGAAGTAATAAAAGACCTTCCAGAAGATATTTTAAATAATGCTAAAAAAGCTGCAGCAGATAAAAATAAATCTGGATATTTATTTGATGCTGATCCGAGTAGTTATGTAGCTATTTTGAAATATTGTAGTGATGCAAATATCAGAAAAGATTTTGAAAAAATTCAAAATTCATTTGCTTCAAAAGGGAAATTTGATAATAGAGAAATTATTCTCAATATTCTCAAAAATAAAAAACAAAAAGCAGAAATTCTTTGATATAAAAATTATGCTGAGATGTCATTAAATTCAAAAATGGCAGATTCACCAAAGCAAGTTTTTGAACTTATCCAAGGTATTTCAAAAACAGCAAAAACAAAAGCAATCGAAGAAAGAGATGAACTCAAAAAATATTTTAATCTCACTGAGCTACATTCTTACGATATGGGATTTTATTCGAGAAAATACAAAGAAGAAAAATATAATTTAGATGAAAAAGAACTCAAAAAATATTTTAAATATGAAAATGTTTTAGAATATTTACATAATTTTGTAAAAGAATTTCTTGGAATTGAAATGAGAGAAATTTCAGCTTCTGTGTACTCAAAATCAGTAAAAACATATGAGGTATACAGAAATGATGAAAAAATTGCGTATTATTTACTTGATGCTTTTTATTCGAAAGAAAAAAGAGGTTGAGCTTGGGCAGATAACTTGAGAGAAAAATCAAATTTTTGAGGAATTGAAAAATTACCAGTGGTTATTAACTGTTGTAATTTTCTTCAAACACAAGAAACACTTTTATCAATTAGAGATGTAGAAACTCTTTTTCATGAATTTGGTCATGCAATTCACGAAATGATTTCTCAATCTCCTCTGAGCGAACTTTCTGGATTTAATGTAGAATGGGATTTTGTAGAATTACCATCACAATTATTAGAAAATTGGGTAGGGAATAATAAAAGTTTAATCAAATTAGCAAAACACTATCAAACTGGTGAAACTCTTCCAGAGTCAGTTATGAAAACACTTGACGATTTAGATACCTATATGTCAGCAAATGGAGTTTTAGGGCAAAATACGTATGCACTTTTGGATATGCATTTATATAGCGAAGAAATTCCTGAAAATATTCAAGAACTTGATAAAAAAACTCTCGATATTGTAAATAATTATTGAATCACTCAAAGATGAGAAGATTATAAAATGTATTGTAGCTTTTCTCATATCTTTGGTTGAGGATACTCGGCAGGATATTACAGTTATATGTGGGCAGAAATTTTAGAAGCAGATGTCTTTAATGCAATTGAACAACAAGGAATGTTTGATCCAAAAGTTGGACAAAAATTAGTTGATACTCTCATTGGTCAATGAACAAGAAAACCAGCTTGAGAATTATTTCATGACTTTATGGGAAGAGAGGTTTCAAACCAAGCATTTATGAAAAGAAAAGGATTAGTGTAATAATTAATAACTCTTTTGTCCTTCGGACATTTACTCTTTACAAGAGCAAAGTATAGTCCCTGCTCTTGTAAAGAGTAGGGGTTTAGGGAAGAGTTATAATTTAAAAAATAAGATTTAACTATGAAAAAAATATACTTTGCGACAGGAAATAAACAAAAATTAGAAAGAATGAACATTTTGGCACAGTTTATAGCAGACGATTTTGTTATAGAAAAAGTTCCAAATCTTGAAGATATAGAAGAAAATGGAAAAACTCCAAGTGAAAATGCTCTGCAAAAAGTAGAACCGTATTCTCAACTTGATGCTCCAGTAATTGCTTGAGATACAGGAGTATATTTTGATAATATTGCATTTGATCCAACACATGTCAAAAGACAAGCACTAGAAAAAGCTTGAATTTATCATGACAATGCAAACCAAGAAGAAATTTATAATGCGATGATAGATTTCTATAAAAATTTAGCAGAATCTAAATGATGAGAATTTCCATTTTATTATCTCGATGGCTGGGCAATTAAATATCCTAATGAAAATATTCTCACATTTGAAACAAAAAGACATAATATCCTCACAAGTAAAATTCACGGAGAAAAACAATTATATTTTCCAATGTGCAATTTATATAAATCACAAAAAACAGGAAAATATTATACAGATCGGACTCTCGAAGATAATTTTTGAGAACTTTCTGAGCAAGTAGAACTATTACAAAAAATATATAATCAATTATAAAAAATGAAAAAAGCAATTTTATTACACGGATGGGCATGAAAATCAGATAATCATTGGTTTCCATGGGCAAAAAAAGAGTTAGAACAAAGAGGTTTTGAAGTAATTACTCCAGATTTACCAAATCCACGTTTTCCTGTACTTGCAGAACAAATAGATAGTATTTCAGAAGTAGTGAAAAACTTTAAAAAATGAGATATTATTATTGGACATTCTTTGGGGTGTCAGCTAGCACTTAGAGTTATTCATGAACATAAAATTTCAGGAATAAAAGCAATATTTGTATGACCAAGTTTCCCAGAAACTTCTCAGCATTTAGGAAAAGATTTTTTATGAGATTCATATGAAAATTTAGTTGAATATAACCTCCAAGCAGATTTAGAATTTGAAGATTTCTGAAACGAATATATTTTATGTCTCTCTGAAAACGATGAATTTATAAATTTAGAAAAAGCAGAAGAATATTATTGTATGCTTGAAGACGTTGAAATTTTAGAATTTCCAAACTCTGGTCATTTTAACTCAAAATCAAACACTTTTGAAATACCAGAATTATTAGAATATTTTGAATAATAAAAAATATGTTTCAATCAATATCAGCTCAAGAATTTAGTGAAAAAATGTATGATCAAGATGTGATAGTAGTAGATGTACGTGCTCCAGAAGAACACGTATATTTTTGAGTGCTTCCAAAAGTAGATCTGTATTTAAATATGTATGATGAAGATTTTTTCGATGAATTATGAAAACTAGATAGAAATAAAAAATATTTTATTTACTGTCGGCATGCTAATAGAACAGCATTTTTACTCAATTATATGAAAAATGCAGGATTCGAATATGTCGTAGATTTAGCTTGATGAACGGACTGATGGTTAGATTCTGGATTTGAGTTAGTGAAGAGAAAATAAATATATTATAAAATAAAATATTTATTTGACAATAGATGTAAATAATATATATTATATTTATGTTTTACTCTCAAATTATGTTAAGGAGGCATAAATGAATGGTGAAGCAATGTTGTTAATTGTTTTCGGGATCGCTGTAATTTTACTGCTTCTCTTAATTTTAATATTTCTTGTTCTCAATCCTATAAGGAATGCAAAAATGTTTTCACAAAAACTTTTAGACCAACTTTCTCCATCTTCTCTAGTTGATGGAGAAGCTTTGACTAATTATGCAAATAATTCACTTAATGAAGCAGTTGATGCTGCACATTTGTTAGGTGAGAATGTTGCTAAATTAGCTACTCAGCGTGGTATTGTCGATGGAGTGAATCTAGCGAATGCTCAGTTGTTAAATACTCAGCAAGAAGTTACAGATCGCTCAGAAGATAATCCTGAGGGAACACCTGTTGTTGATGATGACTCAGCTGAGGAGGAGAAATTGGAAGAGAATAACAATTAATACTGTGTTGGAGGCACAAAGAAAAACCTAGATGTATCTAGGTTTTTTTGCTTTTTAAATGTAAATATTTTATAATAAAAATATACAATTTAAAAAAAAATATATGGAAACTCTAAATTATTCAGAAAATCAATATGATAATATTGATATTAGTTCTGTTCAATGACTTCAAGAATTGAATGATAGATATAAGAGTTCTGATTCTATAGATAAAGAACTCATAAAGAATGAAGTCAATGAAATGCTGAAAAAATGATATAATATTTATTCTGAAAAACAATATAATCAATTTAAAGTGTTATTAAATTCTATGGATATTGTTGAGTTATGTCCATTTGATACGTTTTGAAATTTTATTGATTTTGATGAATATATTGATTTACAACATAAATTCTCTATAAAACTAACAGATTGATTATTTAGATTATTTCCAGGTACAAATTTATGATTTATTGATCCAGTTCAGTGAGGTTATATTTTAGATGGTAATTTTCATAAAGAATTAAGTTTTTCATATTCAGATAATACTGCTGATAATAATCAATTTAATTTAAATTTAGACAGAAAAAGTGAAAATAATTGTTTATTACTGAAATCTCAAAACGAAGATTTAAAAAATATAAATACTCAATTACTCCAAGAAAAAGATTTAATCACACAGAAAAATCAAGAATTAATTGAAGAAGTAAAAGCATTAAAAGAAAATGCACAATCAATAAATTGATGAGATAATGAAAAAAATAATAATCAGCCTGATGCAGAAAAGATAGAAGATACTATACCTAAAAATCAAGAATATATAGTAAAATCTTGAGATACACTTTGGGATTTAGTGAAAAAAAATTATGGATTATCTAGTAATAGAGATATTGCTAATTGTGTAAATAAATTAGTGAAATTTAATATTGAAAATAATAATTCCTGAGAACTATCTACAGATAATACTCCAGATGGAATATTTGGAGATAAGATTTTTGTAAATCAAAAAATATTATTTGCTTGAGAACTTATATTTAGAGATCAAATTTTTACACTTAAAAAAGAGAAATAAAAATATATTTTCTCTGCTTTTTTAGTTTCTCTTAAGAAAAGAATATATAATGTTATTACAAAAAATATAATATTTTTAAATATTTGAGTATGAAAAAAGGATATATCTTCTTTGAAGATGAAAAATTAAGTGAACATGAATTTCTAGATAAACAAATTTCATTTATAAATGATATGGAAATTGTCTGCCACTGATTTCATAATATTTTAGATCATGAAATAAAAAAATCAGATAATTTTATAAATAATTTAAAAACACTTCATAAAAAAATTTCTCAAAGATATATTATTACTCGAGAATTATCAGATAAAATTGCATGAAAACAAGAAATTCTCAAAAAGTTTTCTCAAATTTTAGAAAATATTTCATCAATGATTCCAGAAGAAAAACAAGTCGTAAAAATTTAATTTTACAGCTTGTTTTTTTTACTTATAATACTTTTTAATAATTATATAAATTTATTTATGCAAACATCACAATCAACTCCAATAAATACAACCGAAGAACTAGTTAATGTAGTAGAAAAAGATTTTAATAGAGAATGATTGGATTTTTCTAAAATTACTCATTATTTTAGGTTATTATTTTCAAAAAAAACAACTGATTTATTAGAAAGTGTTGATACATTTTTAGATATTGATTTTGAAAAATTAAAAAGCAATTGAAAGACTACTATTATTTTAGATGTTGATGAATGTATAGCTCCTCATCATGGATACATTTTGCCACAAAATTTAGAAAAAATTATAGATTTACATAATAATGGTTGGAAAATTATTATAGATTCAAATATGAAAAAATCTGATAGATATCTACCATTAGAAGATTTATGAATCCCAATTCTTACTTCTAAATACGCAAAACCACATAGGAAAAATTTTGAAATATGTTTACAATTAATGGATTCTCGTCCAGAGGAAACAGTGATGATTGGAGATAATTTTATTACAGATGGAGGAGCTATGAGATTATGAATTGATTTTATAAAAGTTAAACCAGTTCCACTGGATGCTTCTGACGGATGAGCAGAAAGAGAAGGGCAAAAAATAACAAGAAGAATCATTGATAAAAAAGCTATAAAGAGAGGGCATATAAAAAGTTATAACATAAAAAAATAATTTGACAATATTCTGTTTTAAGTATTATATTATTACATATTCACTAAAATAGTAAAGGAGGTTAGATGAGTATGAATTTTTGGGAAAGTTTATTGCTTTCTCCAGAATGGCCACTATGGCAATTTATAATTGGTACTTTGATAGCAATTTTTGCTATTTTAGTAATAATGTTAGTTTGGAAAATAATCGAGAAACTTCAGGAGAAAAAGATTATGTCTAGTCTATTAAAAGGTGCAGATAAAGGTTTGCTGAAGGCAGCGAACGTTGATGAATCAGAGAATATTATGGGACAAGTAGGTCAAGTGATTGGCTCACAAGCAAACCAAGTAATTTCTACGGTACAACAATATGCTATGGTTAATGCTGCGAGAAATCAAGCTTCTGAAAATCAACAAAATATTAAAGATATACAAGAAGCTACATCGCAAGCTATTAAGGGCTTTAATAAGCAGTCTGATAAAATTGATAAACTTGGTCGAGGTAGGAATTATAGTGAGCATGAAGTTGCTAATATTTCACTCAACTATACTGTTAGTTCGTCTGATATTTCACAAAGCGTTGATCAATCAGTTGAATCGAATGTTGATAGGTCTCAGCAAGATGTTGAACTACAGCAAGCTGAAGCATCTCAGTATAATGTTGATTCTCAACAACCTGAAGAAATTCAACAAAACGTTGAAACTCAACAAACTGAAGTATCTCAGCAAAACGTTGATTCTCAGCAAGCTGAAGAAATTTCAGTGAGCGAATCTGTTGATGAACCATTAATGCAACAACCTGAAGTTGATTTCACTAATGCTTCACTTCAAGCTGATGAAACTTGGGTGAAAACAAAAGTGCTCGATTTCCAATGTGTAAAATCACAATTACACTCATATAACCTCGATGATGATTGGACTTTTCGAAGCTTATGTCAAAGAGCGTTCATGGAAATTTATAAAATTTTTAATCAAAAACGTGCGGAACAAAATCCGAGCGATGATGTAGTAAAAATTCATAAATTTCTACTTGGAGAAAAAGTAAAGCGTGGTTTTTAATCCAACATAAAAGGGTCTCATATATTGAGACTCTTTTTTTTTTTTTTGTGTAAATTTTTTATGTATGATATAATGAAACAAATAATATATAATATCATAATTATGTCGCTTGATAACTTAGGACCATATATCCCAGAAGAAAATAATCAGGAAAAAAATCAACTGTCTGAAGATCTACAAAAAATTATCGAATGAAAAGAAATTGTATCTGAAACGTGAGTTGATAAAAAAGAATTGTTAGAAGATATGCTTCAAGAATGATTGATTATTGAAAATATTTCTCAATTAAATGTTCTAAAAAATTTATTATCTCATAATAACATTTCTTATTTAAAAAATATTTCTGAAATGGATTTAGATAATATTTGAAAAATAAGTATACAAAAAGTTTGAGACGTTGTAAAAGTTTTTCCAATGAATTATTCTATGAAAATTTGAGAAAATGGACCATTTGGACAAGCTTTTGAATTATCACAAGATGGGACAATAGAGAAAAATATAGACAGAGATTTTCAAATTAACACTTCAAATGTAGATACTGTTGAGTCTTGAATGGATGAACTAAATAATAATTTATCTCAAATAGATACTCAAAATTATTTTTTAGATCCAAATAAAAATCAAGAAGATAATCGTGAAACTGAAATATCTGAAAAGATTAACGATATACAAGAGGATACAATTAATCAAGAAAATTCAGTAGAAGATGTAGAAATTATTGAGGATACAACTCCTATTATTGAAAATGTATGAGATGAAAATAAACCTCAAGAAAATATTGAACATAATGAGGAAATAAAAAATAAATCATATGAAGTCCAAAAAGGTGATACTCTCTGGCAAATAATTAGAGAACAATACGGCATTTCTGATTATACAGATATTGCTAACACGTTGTATAAAATTAAACAATTTAATGATACAAATAATTTTTGAGAAAATAAAGTAGATTTTTCGAAACCAGATACCTTAAAAATTTCACAACAATTATTACTTCCAGATAATATTACAGTGACAAGTCCCACAAAATGAGAGAAGACTTTTTCTTTACAACAATAAAAAAACCGCGTGTTACGCGGTTTTTTGTTGTGCTTTGTAGATTGCTATTACTTTTAATCCCATTGACCAGAGAGTAAAAATAAAGCAAGCTACGCAAGCTGTTGCTATTATTTCAAATGCAAACGGAATTAATTTTATTTCAACTTTTGTTAAAAATAAAATTAATACTATTATAAGCCCAAATTTAAAGGAAGTTTTTAGTTTTCCGATACGTACAGCAGCTTTGTTTATCATTTGAGATCGTAATTGCTGACCGACACAATCTACAATTGCTAAAACAAGCATTAATCCAAAAATATAAGGATGAACATGCCAACTCAACGCAAGTAAAATTGGTAAATCAAATATTTTATCACACAGTGCATCGAGTTTTTTCCCGTAATCAGAAGTTTGGTTCAGAGCTCTTGCAACTTGTCCATCGAGTCTATCGGTTATACTTAAAAATATAATCAATTGGATAATTATAGATATTTCATTATTACTCATGCTTTTTGCATAAAAAAATATATATAATCCAATTAAAATTCCAAATGGAGCTCGTAAGATACTGATATTATTTGCACTTAAGTATGGCTGAAATCTTTCAAAGAAATTTTTCACTCCAAATTTATTTTTTGGAAGAGCAATTTCGCTCAAATAAAGCATACTCATCAAAATGAGAGTAGCTCGAAGTAGGTTGTAACCATAAAATGATACATCCATATTTTCTACCTCATTTTGTAAAATTAAGTATTTTTATTCTAAGTGAAATATCTAAACTGTCAAAAAAATATTTTTTATTTCTTTTCTTCTAAAATAAATTAGTATATAAATAATATTTTTAAAAATCTTTTATGCACGAAATTATTTTTTATGGAAGTTTTGTTGTTTTCCCATTTATATTATTTTTTATATTTTTAAAAAAAATACATATTTGATTGAGAATATTTTTTATTCTTTTGAGTTTGTTATTTATTTGGATGCGTTTTATTGAACCTCAAATAATTATTGTAAAAAATGAAAAAATAGAGCTAGGATTTGAATCAAAAATTATTTTGATTTCTGATTTACATTTAGGGAAATATAAAACAGAAAAATTTTTATCAAAAGCAGTAGAAAAAATAAATGATATCGAAGCTGATTATGTATTTATTGCAGGGGATTTTACGTATCAACCTGAATTAACAGATTTAGAAAAATTATTTGCACCAATTTGAAAAATAAATAAACCAGTATATTGGGTTTTATGAAATCATGATGTAGAAAAACCAGGACCAAAACTTCGTGACGAACTAAAAACAGTTTTAGATAATTTGTGAGCAAACTATTTAAATAATACAACAGTGAAATTGGATACTTTTACGCTCGTAGGACTCGGGAGTAACTGGAATAGGGAAGATGATACTTCTTTGTTAGAACAATTCACTCCAAGCGATAATATAGTCGTTTTAGCTCATAATCCAGACACAACTCTTAAATATTCAAATAATATCGCAGATCTCACACTTGCAGGCCACACTCACGGAGGACAATTACGTATTCCAGGATTATATAAATCAGTTATCCCGACTACTGGAAATTTCGATAAATGATTTTCTCAAGAAGAATTTACCAAGCTCTACGTTTCCTCAGGAATCTGAGAAACAGCAATCCCAATGAGATTTCTCAATTTCCCAGAAATAGTAGTTTTGGAGTTGTATTAAGAATTGTAAAAAAAGGTAATCCAAATTGGATTACCTTTTTTTAATTATTACAAGGGGGATTAAATTTATTTATTAAATGATTTTCAATTTGTAATCTTCTATTTTTATCATTTGTCAGATGCACATAAATATACTTTTCTCATTTACCAATAAAACAATTTTTCTTATGATGGTTTGAATGTCTTTCTTTTAAATTTCACGATTGTCACACATAAATAATATTTGTATTTTCGTTAGTAATAATATAAACTCATGCAAGTTCTTTAAAGGTATCTGTACTTTGACATTTATGCCAGTCTAAGTTCTCAAAATTTATTATTTTAGTCATATTAATAATTTATTATAAATTAAAGTTGAAAATATATTAACTTCACCTATAATTCATTACATAAATTTTGTGGTAAAAATTTATTTCTATGTATTAAATTATATATAGGACTTTGGACGCAGAAGTTGAAATCTAGTATTTCATTTTTACGTCTTTTTTTGTGCGAAAAATTACCATTTTAAGTAATTAATAAATAAAATATACACAATTGTATATGTAATGGATATTACTTTTTTTATTATCCATAATTTTTATGATAGCTTAATTATTAGAAGTATCAACATGTTTTTTATTTTCTTGTTAAAAACTATATATAGATATCTTTGTATTCATATTATATATTATTTCTATATATTGTGATTATAAAAAAAATACAACCCTATTTACAGGGTTGTATTTTATTGTATCAGGATTATTTAAACTATTAAACTCTAGTAGTTTTATCATCTCCGTCAGTTTCAACGTCAGCATCTTGTACTGAGTCGTCTACTTTTTGTTCTGCTTGACCTTGGTCAGCAGCACCTTGCGCACCTGGTTGAGAGTATAATTTTTGACCTACTTGCATCATAGTATCTTGTAGTTCTTTATTTACAGTTTCGAAATCTTCTTTTGAAGCATCAGCTTTACCAAGAACTTCTTTTACTTTTGCGATTTTTTCTTCAACTGAAGTTTTATCAGCATCTTCTACTTTATCAGCATTGTCTGCAAGCATTTTTTCTGCTTGAGCCACTCCTGAATCAGCTTGATTTCTTGCATCAACTAAATCTTTTTTCTTTTTATCTTCTTCTTTTTTTGCTTCAGCTTCTTTTACTAATTTATCAACTTCAGCTTCGTCCATACCAGTAGATCCTTGGATTGTGATATGTTGTTCTTTTCCTGTTCCTTTATCTTTTGCTTTAACTTTTAGTACACCATTGGCATCAATATCAAATGATACTTCAACTTGAGGTACACCTCTAGGAGCTGGAGCAATACCGTCTAAGATAAATCTCCCAAGAGATTTATTATCAGCAGCCATTTCTCTTTCACCTTGAAGTACGTGAATTTCTACACTTGGTTGGTTATCAACAGCAGTAGAGAAAGTTTCAGTTTTATTTGCAGGAATAGTTGTATTTCTTGAAATCATTGCAGTTCTTACTCCACCCATAGTTTCGATACCAAGAGTCAGAGGAGTAACGTCGAGTAATAATACATCAGTAACGTCCCCACCAATAATCCCAGCTTGGATAGCAGCACCCATAGCAACAGCTTCATCAGGATTTACCCCAGAATTTGGTTTTTTCCCGAAGAAAGCTTCTACTTTAGAAATAACTAAAGGAACTCTTGTAGAACCACCAACGAGTAATACTTGATCTAAATCACTTGCAGATAATCCAGCATCTGATAATACTTTTCTACAAGGTTCTAGAGATCTTTCTACTAAGTCAGAAATTAATTCTTCAAATTTCGTTCTAGAAATACTCATCATTAAGTTTTTTGGTCCTGACGAATCAACAGTAATATATGGTAAGTTAATATCATATGAAGTTGTAGTTGAAAGTTCTTTTTTAGCTTTTTCTGCTTCGTCTCTCACTCTTTGAAGAGCCATAGGGTCATTTCTAAGATCTACTCCTTGGTCTTTTTTAAATTCATCGATAATATAATCTAAGATTACTTTATCAAAATCGTCCCCACCAAGGTGAGTATCACCATTTGTAGAAAGTACTTCAAATGTTCCTTCATCAGAAAGTTCTAAGATAGAAATATCAAATGTACCACCACCAAGGTCGTATACAGCGATTTTTTCATTTTTCCCTTTACCAGCACCATATGATAGGGCAGCAGCAGTAGGTTCGTTTACAATTCTTTTTACTTCTAAACCAGCGATTTTACCAGCGTTTATAGTAGCTTGTCTTTGATCATCGTTAAAGTAAGCAGGAACAGTAATAACAGCTTCTGTAACTTTTTGTCCTAAAAATTTTTCAGCATCTTCTTTAATTTTCATTAACACGTGAGAACCAATTTCTTCTGGTCTTACTTGTTTTCCATCAAATTCGATAAGAGCTTCACCATTTGAACCTTTTACAACATTATATGGAACTGATTTGATTTCTTCTTGAATTTCATCAAATTTTCTCCCAATAAATCTTTTTGCAGAAAAAATTGTTCCTGCAGGATTTGTGATAGCTTGTCTTTTTGCTGGAGTACCAACAATAATTGAACCATCTTTATGAGCAACAATAGAAGGAGTTGTTCTATTACCTTCAGCATTGTTAATAACTTTTGCTTCTCACCCTTCCATGAAAGCAACACAAGAATTTGTTGTACCTAAATCGATACCAATAATTTTTCACATAATAATTTTTTTAGAAATTAATATTTTTAATAATTTTTTTATCGTCATCATTTTATGACTTGCACATATATTATTCAAAAAAAATTTCTTGTCAAAATATTTTTAGCACTTTTTTAACTTGTGTGCTAATTATATAAAATATTCCTTATTTTAAAGTAAAATAAAAGCCCGACACAAATTGTGCCGGGAACTTTTTACTATGTTATGCTGCTTGAGACTTTACTTCGCAAGTTACATTTATTTGTGAAATTTCAGCATCATGTTCTAAACCACAATTTTTCTTAGCGAGATTTTCGTAATAAGGAATTT
Organism: uncultured Patescibacteria group bacterium; assembly: GCA_963926055.1. Classification (GTDB taxonomy): domain Bacteria; phylum Patescibacteriota; class Gracilibacteria; order BD1-5; family UBA6164; genus CAJXJP01. The sequence goes on from CAWUVK010000005.1 coordinate 13,868, forward strand.
CGTCGCTTTGATTTGCAGTAACTAAAATATCTGGTTGTTTCGAATGGTGTTTTAATCGACGACCTGCACGACCTTTTTTGCCTTGTTTTTTGCGTTGACGTTCTTTTAATACTGGACCAACTAAATGCTTAATTTGTTTGAGTTTGTTTAAGTCATCTTCGTTGAGAGAGTAATTTATCCAAGGTGTATTTCGGATCAATACTAATTCACCAGTTTTAAATTCGCGTCGAATTGCTTGTGTGCTAGAAGTGTCAGCTGTTCTTGCTCTTACTAATAGAGAAGTAAGTTTTGAAGAAATTTTTTTAGCCATAGTATTTCCTTTTTTGTACGTTTTCATAAACCTGTGATCATCATGATTCAGTCATTTATGAAATTGTAAGAATATTTATAATGAAAAAATTATTAATGTCAAAAATATTTCAAAATAAAAAAGTCGACACACCGTGTCGATTTTTTTATGTAACCTTTTTTTATTTTAATTTTTTCAGAAGTTTTTGAATTTTTTGTTTGAAACCTGAGAAAATATTTAAATTATCTAAAATATGTCGAACAGCAATTTTGAGTTTTTTGAGAGAAGTATGCTCTTCAAAAATTTTTGTAATTTGTTGTTTGGCATTGTTTACTTCTACTCGTAGTGGACCAGAAGTCGATTTCATAGCATTATCCAAAGTGTTTTGGATATTTTGTTGGCAAGTATGCGCTAACATTGTATAAACTCCATCTTTTTGCACTCGAAATTGAGTAAAATCAAATCTAATAATTTTTGGGAGAATGTCAAAATTATTTTAAAATAAAAAGTGCATTTCGCACTTTTTATTGGACATAACTGATACTTGGAAAATATTTTTCAATGATAATTTTTCTTTCAAAATCCTCTGAAATATTCTTTTCTTCAATTTCTTTCACAGTCTGAAATAAACAATTTTCTATCGAGGAGATCCTCGTTTCAGACTGTATGAGTTTTTCGATATTATTTGAAAAATTTATTGAGAGTCTACATAAATTTTTAATAAGACTAGTATGTTTCATATAAAAAATCATTGAATATTCGCTAAATTCAAATACTGTTTTCTCCATATCTATTATCCTTCCTTTTTTGAGTAAATTATTTATATAAAATAATATATAATTGTCAAATATTTGAAATTATTTTTATAATCTGATATTATAAAGAAAAATATTATTTAAAAATATTTATGGAACAATTAAATCCTGTAATTGAAAGTCTAGAAAAAGAGACTTATTCAAAAGAAGTTAAAGAAGAAATGGAGGTTGTTCCGAGTCTTTTATGACTCTTGTGGGTAATGCCCAAAAACCCAGCTGCAATAACAGAAAAAATAAATGAATATAGAAAATTAAAAGCTGCAAATGATGATAGAGATTCTCAAAGTTTACATGATTATTATTCTAATAAATAATTTTGAAAAATACTTCTTTTCAGAATTATTTTTTTGGATATAATTAGTTCGCTTATTAATTAAAAAGATACGTATGAAATGTCCAAGCTGTAAAGAAGTAACACTTTTAATGAGTGAAAAAAAGGGAGTTGAAATAGATTATTGTCCAGAATGTAGAGGTATTTGGTTAGATAAAGGTGAGTTAGAAAAACTTATCGAAAAAGAAAACCAAATCCATGAAACCTATGAAAAACAATATTCTCAAGAATCTGAATATTCTCATAAATGAGATTACAAAAAAAAGAAAAAATCTTCTATTTTTTGAGAAATCACTGATATGTTTGATTTCTAGTTTAAATCACTTTGCAACGCAAAGTGATTTATTTTTTTGACTTTTGAGTACTTGTGCGTAATCTTTTGGTAATTACTATTTATATACCAATTATGACTCAAATATTTTCTATCAGCCTGCATCCCGTAAACCCTTAATTTTTAGGGGGTTTTAAGCTGCATAAATAGAAAATATTTTTGTAAACTCTCTTTTAATTAAGGGAGTTTTTTGTTTAAATAAATTATAAAAAAATTAATTCTTTAAAAAATAATATTATGTTAAAATTATCAAATTTTGCGTTTAAAACATTAAAAACAAGACCAAATATCAGTGATAATGTTTCAACTGGGATTTTATTACAAGCTGGTTTTATCAGACAAACTATGGCTTGAGTGTATAATTATACAACTCTTTGATTAAAAGTCTTGAGAAATATTGAAAATATTGTGAGAGAAGAAATGGATAATTATGGTGCAAATGAAATGCTTTTATCCGCTCTTTCTCCAAAAGATCTTTGGGAAAAAACAGGGAGATGGGATACGGTTGATATCTTATTTAAAGTTCCAGCTCACGAAGGAAAAGAATATGCTTTAAATCCAACACATGAAGAAGTGGTAACTCCTTTAATGAATGAGTTTATTGAATCATATAAAGATGCAGGAAAATGTGTGTATCAAATACAAAATAAATTTAGAAATGAAAAAAGAGCAAAATCTGGGATCTTAAGAGGAAGAGAATTTTTAATGAAAGATGCCTATTCATTTCATATTGATAATGCCGAATTTGAGCAATATTATATCGGGATGCAAAAAGTATATATGAATATTTTTGCACGTTTAGGGTTAAAAGATTCGACTGTTATGTGTATTGCGGATGGATGAGATTTTACAGAAAAATTTTCTCATGAATTTCAAGTGATTACTCCAATTGGTGAAGATACAATTTATATTTGCGAAGATTGTGGGCTTGGTCATAATGAAGAAGTTTTAGACGAAAATAAAAATTTTGAATGTAAATCATGTGGTTCAAAAAATCATATAATTGAAAAAGCTTCAGAAGTTGGGAATATTTTTCCACTCGAAACAAAATTTTCAAATGCTTTTGGCTTAAAAATGTGAGATGAAAATAATAAACCACAAGATGTATTAATGGGATGTTACGGAATTGGTATTTCTCGTTTAATGTGAGTAATTGCTGAATCATTTATGACAGAAAAATGAATTGCTTGGCCAGAGTCTATTGCTCCAGCAAGTCATTATATTATCGTAATGTGAGATGAAAATTTAGAAATTGCTGAAAAGTTAGCTACTGATTTAGAGTCTCAATGAAATAAAGTTATTTTGGATGATAGAAAAGGGAAAAAATTTGGATTTTGACAAAAAGCTGGGGATTGTGAATTATTTGGAATTCCAAACAGAATTGCTATCACACCAAAAACACTCGAACAAGGTTGATATGAACTTACTGTGAGAGGTGAGGAATCAAAAATAGTTTCTTTATAGAAAATATAAAAATTGCAGTAAAAAATATATTTAATCAAGAAAAGTAATAATGATAAAAATAATTTCGTTTGTTGATAGTTTTAAACATTATCAGCAACCAATTGATGAATTTACGAAAAGATTATGAAAATCAGTAGATTTTATAAAACTCAAACCAAGTAAAAGAAAAACTCCCGATGAAATAGTTGCTGAAGAAACAAAAATTTTATCAGAATTTTTAGAAAAACAAAAAGGATATAAAGTTTTATTGTATATAGATTCTAAATATTTATCGACCGGGGATTTTTATGACTTTGTAGAAAAAACACAAATGGATTTTGGAAATTTAGTTTTTGTCATATGATGAGCCTACTGAGTTGATTATAGTAAATTACAGAATAAGGTTGATAGAAAATTAAGTTTTTCACCAATGACGTTTCCACATGCTCAAGCAATTATGATGCTTCTAGAGCAAATCTATAGAGTGCAATGTATAAAAAAAGGTACTGCGTATCACCATTAAAACTAAAAAAGGAGTTTTATCTGGTTACATAAATAAATATGTTATTTTCAAATGTATGAGTGCAAATAAATGAAACTCCGAATCATAAAGATTTAATATTAGAATTTTTATCAAAAGATTATAATCTGCCATCTAGAGAGGATCTGCTAAATTTTGTTGCAGCTTTAGATATTGATAAAAATAATTTCCTGACTCAAGTATTTTGAGCAATTAAATCACTTGATAATCTCAATGAAGAACAAGTAAATTTTTTAGAATCAAAAAAAAGATATTATTTGTATCAGTATTATTTTACTCCTTGAGCCCTTACTCGAGAAGAAACAGAAGAATTAGAAGAAATATTTTTTCCTCAAGATAATATTCCTCAAAATAAATCAGAAGTTCAAAATGCAGTTTCACAAATCTTTTAATCTAAAGATTGTGTGAAGTACATTGATAAAATTAAAAATACTCTTACAATACAGTAAAAGTATTTTTTTTGTCACTATTTTATTTTATTTTCGTTAGATTGAATATGGAAGATAAGCAAATTGTTTTAGCGTGTCAATCGTGAGATCTTGGAAAATTTGGGGATTTATATGATAAATATATAAATAAAATTTATAAATTTATTTATCTAAAAACTTCTAATCAAGATGTCGCGGAAGATATTACTAGTGAAGTATTTATGAAAGCAATGAATTCAATTTCAAAATTTGATACACAAAAATCAAATTTCAGCTTTCAATCATGGATCTATACAATTGCTCAAAATAAAGTAATTGATTATTACAGAACCAATAAGCAAACTGCTGATATTGAAGATTGTTTTGATTTATGAGAACATAAAGATTTTTCATGAGATATTGATAATAAAGATAAACTCAAAGAAGTGATGGATTTTTTAGATACACTCAAACCAGAACAAAAAGAAATATTAATTTTACGTATTTGGGAAGATTTAAGTTATAAAGAAATATCTGAAATAACTGGTAAATCTGAAGATAATTGTAAAAAAATTGTTTCAAGAAATTTAAAAAACATAGCTGCAAATTTTGTTATTTTCCTTTTTATTTTATTTTTAATCTAATATGAATTCAGATAAAAAAATTTATGAAGAGTTGCTGAAATATCATCCTGAATTCAAAGATTCAAAGGAAGATATAAAAAAAGCGATACATAACATTCAAGAAATTAATCCAGATATAAAAGTAAATCAAGTTTTTGCTGATAAACTAAAACAAAAACTTCATACTATTGCAAAAATGCAAAGTGAAAACAAAAAAACATCTTTTAGTTTTTTCTCATTTATGATTCCTGTATTTACCTTTTGATTTGCTGTATTTTGATTTTGGTATTTAAGTGATGATTTAATTTCACCAGATGAAAATTTTAAACATGAAATAATGCCAAAAGGTTGAGCTGCACCGGCTATGCTTCAAATGAAAATGTGAGATAATACAAGAAGCTTAAAAATGGTAGGTTCAGCTGATGATCAAGGTATGCAAGAAGAAATGTTTGATATCAATCAAGACGAATCTCAACAAATGGAAACCATGATGTTTGATGCAACATTTATGGATGATATTTCAGATGATTTTTCTCTATATTGTGAAGAAAATCAATGAGAAATCTCTACATTAAATGATCAAACGAGAGTCTGTAATTTAGAAAAAACTACGTGCCTAGAAAAAGATTTTTACGAAGATATATGTATCAATCAGGATAAATAATTTATTTTACTAAACATTAAATTATGAAATTTATTATAATGCTATTTATTATATTCTTCTTTGTTTTTTCACAAGTATGAGCGAATCAAGTAGATAATTCTATTGAATCAGAAATCAATAAACTAGAAGTGAAAGAATCTAGTGGGGATTTTTCTCTTAAAACATTTTCTTCATGTTCAGCCATGGATGAAATCATGGATGATTATATAATAGATTATTGGAAAAATAAACCTCAAAGAAACTATTATTATAATGATATGGTTATTGATAATATTATGGATGAATCTTTAGATTCTAATGAGTCTGAAACGGTAGAATCATCAAAATCTTCAAATGTATCATGAGCAGATTTTTCTTCTACAAATACACAAATTCAATGAGTTGATGAATCAGATATTATAAAGACTGATGGAAAATATGTGTATTTCTATAATCAAGATAAAAAATCTGTTTTTATTTGAGATGTACAAGATCCAAAAAGTGTAAACGTTATAAAAGAAATAAAAATTCCAAATAATATTTATTCTCCAGTTTTATATATTGATGAAAATAGATTAATTATCGTTGGATGAGGATATATAGATACAAAATCAGATAATTATTATTCATGAAATACGAGTTCAAAAGTTTTTACTATTATTTTTGATACTACAGATATATCTAATCCAAGTTTGATAAAAATGTTTGTTTCAGATGGTGATTATTCTAAATCAAGAAAAATCTGAGATACGCTTTATTTGCTATCGAATAAAGCATTTTACGTTCCATATTACCTTTTTGATCAAGAATGATATAAGGCATTTGATTCAAGTGTAATTATGCCAAAATCAATGGAACTCACAAAAACTTCTGATGTTTCAAAACAAAATACTCTCGTAAATAACAAAAAATATCCATACGAAGTTACTGCTTGAGATATGGTAGATTGTAATGAAATTTCATATTCTTTTCCTGATAAAGATTCTTTTGATGAAGTCGAATTTTCTCCAAGTTTTAATATTATTTCTGCTATAAATATTCGTGATGTTCAACAAAATGTTGAAACTGATGTGATTGCCGGAAATAGTGCAGAAATATTTATGAGCCAAGATAATTTATATATTACAGATAGGCAATATATAAAAAATAATTTTAGATGTGCTCCTGGTATGATGTGTATTCAACCATTTTTCTTTTGAGGAAGTAATACTATTGTTCACAAACTCAATATAGATAAACAAAATGTTGATTATCAAACTTCAGCTTTAATTCCAGGTTCTCCATTAAATCAATATTCTATGGACGAACACGATGGAAATTTTAGAATTATTACTCAAAAATATTCTCCAGAAAAAAATACTGCAGTGTATACTTTAGATAAAAATCTTAAATTGTTATGAAGTTTAGATGGATTAGGGAAAAATGAAGATTTTAAATCATCACGTTTTATTTGAGATAAATTATTTTTAGTCACGTTTGAACAAATTGATCCATTTTATGTAATTGATATGTCAGATGATTCTCAGCCCAAAGTACTTTGAGAATTAAAAATACCAGGATATTCTACATATCTACATCCTTATGACGAAAATCATATTATTTGAATTTGATATAACACAACTCAAAATAAATGGTGAGGAACTATTAATGATGGAATAAAAATTGATTTGTATGAAATAGATTATAATAGAGCTCCCGCAGATAAAGTGGAAGAAGATGAAGATGGAAATTTTCAAGAAAATCTTTGAGATATTTATGTGGCACAAAAATTCACAAAAACAATTGGTGAATATGGAAGTAGTTCAGAAGCTACATATAATCCAAGAATGTTTATATGGAATGCAAACAAGAATATTTTATTATTACCAGCAAAAATATTTATAAATTCTCCTGATGACCAATATAAAAAAATAGATTTTTATCAAGGTTTATTTAGTTTTGAAATAAATAAAGACACGGGAATAACTCAAAAATATAAAACGACTCATATTGATTTTTCAAACCTAGAAAATAAAAGAAAAAATTTATGTAGTAAATATTCTCAAACTTGAGAAGAAACTTGTAAAGAGTTAATCGATGGAACTATGTATTGTGCTCAAAAAACTCAACAATATGTACCTACATACTGTTATGCTGATTCTACTCTTTGAGAATTTAAAGCAAGATTTGCTTATGATTATTCTAGAGACTATATAAAAAGAGCATTATGGATTTGAGATACAGCTATTAGTGTATCAACAAATTATATTATGACATCTGATTTACAATCAGGAAAAACAATTGATAAGGTTCAAATGAAATAAAAAAAAATTAAAAAGTAAGAAAGAAATTTCTTACTTTTTTTTGATTGTTTTGTAAGTTTATGAGATAATAAATATAACGATATTATTAAATATAAATAAATGGAAATATTTTCAAATCTATGAGCGGCTTTTGCTGTTGGTTTTGCCTGCATAGGTGTCGCTATTGGTCAATGATATTTGACGATGAAAGCAATGAAAACGATTGGAAGAAATCCTAAAATGCACACGTTTTATCTCACTATTGCTATTTTATGAATTGCCCTGGTAGAATCAGCGGCAATTTATGGTCTAATTATGTGATTTCAAATATTAACAAGCGAATCTATTTCTACATTTACAGCCCTTTGAATATGATTTGCTGTATGACTTTCGTGACTTGGAGTTTGAATATGAGAAGGGAAGATGGTTGAGTGAGCATTTAATGCTATGAATAAAGATCCTGAAAATAAAAATAAACTCATGACCTATATGATTTTGTTTTTAGCGCTTATAGAATCTGCTGCAATTTATGGATTAGTCGTTTGATACCAATTATTATCATCTTGAGATATTGCACCGATAGCTGGACTTGCTGCATGAGTTTCAATTTGATTGTCAGGATTATGAGTTGCGATTTGAGAATGAATATTAGCGAAAAAATGTTTAGAAATTATTTCAGTTGATAGAAATAATGGAGGTTTTTATTTAACACTATGAGTGCTTTGAATTGCATTGGTTGAATCTGCTGCCATATATTGACTCATAATAGCATTTAACATAATATCTATTAATGGTGATAATTTATGAATAATTTGAGCAGCTTTAGCTGTTTGAATTTGAGCTATTTGAGTTTGAATATGAGAAGGAATGATGATTAGTTGAGCATTAGAAGCTATGAAAAATAATCCGAGAAATAAAGCGAAAATACTTACATATATGATTTTATTTGTTGCTCTGATAGAATCTGCAGCTATTTATGGGCTGATTGTAGCATTTGGAATTTTATCAAATCCTGAAACTATCAATGGATCTATGATTTGAGCATGACTTGCAATAGGTTTAGCTTGATTATGAGTAGCTTTGTGAGAATCTTTTGTTGCAAAAACTGCTGTAGAAAATATTTCTAAAGATCAAAAAAATACAAATTTTTATCTTACATTATCAATTTTATGAATTGCTTTAGTTGAGTCAGCTGCTATATATTGATTAATTGTTGCATTGAATATTGTCAGTAGTGATATTAATTCTTTTTGAATTATTTGAGCATGACTTGCAATAGGTTTAGCATGATTAGGAGTTGGTTTATGAGAATGAAAAATGGTTAGCTGAGCATTAAAAGGTGCATATATAAACCCAAAAATCAAATCTCAATTGCTTACATATATGATTTTATTTTTAGCCCTAATTGAATCAGCAGCCATTTATTGATTAATTATTTCATTTCAAATATTAGCTTCATCACAAATAAATATTTTTGCGGCAATAGCAATTGGATTAACTATTTGATTAGCATGATTATGAGCTGGACTTTGAGAGTGATTGTTAGCAAATAAATCACTTGAAAGTATCTCAAAAGATTCAAAAAATCAAAAATTTTATTTAGTCACAACTATATTATTTATTGCCTTAGTTGAATCTGCAGCGATTTATGGCTTAGTTATGAGTTTTCAGCTTTTTCAAGTTTCTGAAATCTGAATATGAGCATTATGAGTAGCATTTGCAGTATGACTTGCATGACTTTGAGTCTGAATTGCAGAATGAATTGCTTCTAGTAAGTCACTTGAAATGATGTGAGATAACCCTGAGCAAAAAAATAGTTTACTACCATTTACTATATTATCAATCGCGTTAGTTGAATCAGTAGCTATTTATTGACTTATTATTTGATTTCAAATAATTGGAATGCAAGATTTAATGGGTTTTAATCAAATTGCTATGTGATTGGCTATTTGACTTACAGGGCTTTGAGTTGCTTATTGAGAAGGGAAATTAGTTCAAGCAACACTTTCTTCTATTGCTCATCATCCTGAACATAAAAATAAAATTATTCCATTTATGGTTTTATTTATAGCGCTCATTGAGTCAGCGGCTATATATGGGTTTGTTATTTCATTTCAGATATTCTCATCATGAGAATTTGGTTTTGGTGTAATATGAGTTGCTTTAGCTGTTTGATTAGCATGATTGTGAGTATGAATCTGAGAATGATTATTGGCAAATAAATCTATACAGTATATTGCCAATGATTATAAGAATTCATCGTTTTATCTTGTAGTCACAATTTTATCAATTGCTCTAGTCGAATCAGCAGCAATATATGGTTTAATTATTGCTGTTCAATTATTGGGTACAGTAAATATTTCTGACTTATGATTGATATGAGCAGGTTTAGCGATAGGTCTTACTGGTTTATGAGTATGAATTTGAGAAGGTTATATGGTGAGATGAGCGTTATCTTCTATTCGTTTGAATCCAAAGTACAGAAAAAAAATATTAGTATATATGATTTTATTTATTGCTTTAGTTGAATCAGTGGCAATTTATGGTTTGGTTGTATCATCTCAAATTATATCTCAGCCTGATCTCGTTTGAATACTTGCTATTTGATCAGCACTTGCAATTGGCTTATGAGGTATTTGAGTGGCTATTTGAGAATGATTTTTATTGCATAATGCATTAGATGTAATAGGAAAAAATCCAAAATTTCAATCATTATTTCTCACAACTGCGATTTTATCAGTAGCATTAGTTGAATCTGCTGCTATTTATTCATTAGTAGTAGCGTTTGAGATTTTATGATTTGATCCATCAAATACACTTATTACGCTTTGAGCCGGTATTTCTATATGACTTGCAGCCCTTTGAGCTGGTATTTGAGAATGAATGCTTTCTTCATGAACACTCAGTAGTATGTATAGAAATCCACATGAAAAATCAAGAGATCTCGCATTTATGGTATTATTTATTGCTCTTATTGAAGTTTTAGCAATTTATGGTTTAATAGTTTCGTTACAAATTTTATCATAATTATAAAATTAAAAATCTTTTAGCAGTCAAAAGAAGTATGTAAAAATACTTCTTTTTTGATGTTAAAAAATATTTGCAATATTACTTTTTATTCATATACTCCTAGCGTTTTTAGATTTAACATTTATGTATATATGCAAAACCTTTTACCGGAAATTTGGGAACAGTTTGTGTGAGTGTATACGCATCCTTGAGTGATTGTCGGAATTCTGACAGTACTTGCGTTGCTCATATTTTTATCCCTATGATTAAAAACACTTAGAAACTCTAGTTTTGTTGTATTTTTTGAAATGTTTTTTGAGAAAGTTTTCGAATTTTTCGAAGATATACTTGAAAAAGAAGAAAAAAGATGGACAAAAATTTATATAACACTTATGTTTTTTATAATTTTATTATCAAATGTAATTGGAGTATTTTTAGAATTTTTCTTAAATATTTTTGGTCATGACTTAGAACACTTTATTAAAATTCCTACGGCAGATATTAACTTTAATGTCGCTATGGCAGTAATTTGAGTGATAATTGTTATTTATGAACAATTTAAGCATTTAGGTTTTTTGAAAGCTTTATATGAGTATGTACCTTTTGCTGGGAAAAATTATATCCCATATGAAAAATGAAAGATGCCAGCTTACATCGATTATCCATTATTTATTTTAGTAAAAATATTTGATATTATTATTTCTTTATTCTTAGGAGCTTTAGAAATAATTGGTCACTTTGCTAAAATTATATCTCTTTCATTCCGTTTATTTGGGAATGTAACTTCATGAGGTTTGTTAATGGTTATGTTAGTTGGGGCTGTTTCAGCACTTACAACCAGTCTTGTTGGTTTTGATTTCCCAATTATTGGGCCAATTATTCTCCATTTACAAGCAATGTTGGTAGCGCTTATTCAAGCTTTAGTATTTCCACTTCTTATTGCAATCTTTATTAAAGTTGCAAAAGTACACTAATAAAAAATTTATAACTTAATAATTTGGTTTATATGGAAAATTTACTTCATTATATTGGACCTGGTTTAGCTGTTGGGCTTGCTGGTATCGGTGTTGCCATTGGTCAAGGTCTTCTTGCAAAAAGAGCTCTTGAAGTAATTGGTAAAAGAAAAGAAATGATGTCTTTTCTTTTAACAGTTACAATTCTTGGTATTGCATTAGTAGAATCAGCTGCAATCTATGGTCTTATCGTAGCTTTTAAAACTCTTTCAACTGAAGCTATTTCTTTAACTGCATCTATTGGTGTAGGTTTAGCTATAGGTTTAACTGGTCTAGGTGCTGGTATTGGGGAAGGGAAATTAATCGCAGGTGCTATATCTGCAATTGATAGAAACCCAGAGGCAAAAGGTAAAATTATGACTTTTATGGTTTTATTTATTGCACTTGTAGAATCAGCTGCAATCTACGGTTTAGTAGTTGCGTTTACTATCTTAGGTCAAGAATCATTTACAAATGAAGCTTTTCTTGGTATGGGTATGGCAATAGGTTTTGCTGGTTTAGGTGTTGCTATTGGTGAAGGTATCTTAGCTGAAAAAGCAATGGAAATGATGGGGAAAAGAGAAAAAATGATGTCTTTTTTTCTTACTGTTACTATTTTAGGTATTGCATTAGTAGAATCAGCTGCTATCTATGGTTTAGTTGTAGCATTTGACGTTGTTGGTAAGAATTTAGATCTTATAGCTGCTTCAGCTGCCGGTCTAGCAATTGGTCTCGCAGGTCTGGGTGCTGGTATTGGTGAAGGTATCCTTATCTCAGGTGCAATGAAAGCAATGGCGAGAAATCCACAAATCAAAGGGAAAATACTTACTTTTATGGTATTATTCGTAGCATTAGTAGAAGTTACTGCTATATATGGTTTAATTATCGCATTTAAAATTTCAAGCGGAGTAGAAGTTGCGGACTCACTCGTATATTTAGGATCAGGTCTAGCAATTGGTTTAGCTGGTCTGGGTGTAGGTATTGGGAGATGATATCTTTCTGAGGAAGCTCTTAATATTATGGGGAAAAATCCAAAAATGATTTCTTTTCTATTAACAGTTTCAATTCTTGGGGTTGCATTAGTAGAATCTGCTGCAATCTACGCATTAGTTGTTGCTTTTCAAATTCTTGAAGCAGATGCTTTACAAGGTATAGCAGCAGTTGGTGCTGGTCTAGCAATTGGTCTCGCAGGTCTAGGTGCTGGTATTGGTGAAGGATTATTGATAAAAGGTGCAGTAAAAGGTATGAATCAATCTCCAGAAGAAAAAGGAAAAATTATGGCATTTATGGTATTATTTGTTGCTCTTGTAGAAGTTGTGGCAATTTACGGGTTAATTGTTGCCTTTAATATTATTGGATAATTATTTATTAAATTTAATATTCTATTATGGATGAATTAAAATTAGGAGTTGTAATTGCTCAAATTATAAACTTCGGTATTCTATTTTTCCTTTTTAAGCATTTCTTAGGAGAAAAAATAGTAAAAGCAATCGAAGAACGTAGAACTCATCTACAAAAATTTGATAATGCAGAACAACAAGTAAGAGAAAAAGAAGAAGAAGCAAAATTAAAAGCGGATTCTATTATAAATGAAGCAAGAAATAAATCTGCTGAAATTACAAAAAATGCAGATGAAATTGCAAAACAAAATATTGAAAAATCTAAAGAAAAAGCAGAAATGGAAGCAAATTCTATAATTTCAAATGCTCAATCAAGTATGGAAAAGCAAAGACTTTCTATGATGGGAGAGATGAAATCTAAAGTGGTAGATCTTTCATTGAGACTCAATAAAAAAATGTTTTCAAAAGAATCTGCAAATAAAGATTTTATGGAAAAAGAATTAGAATCTTTAAAATAATAACTAAATAAATTTATGGATACAATTGCTTTATCAGATAAAATAAAAGATCTTGATGTTACGCAATTACAATCTTTATTAAAAGAATTAAAATTGTATCAAAATCTTTCTACACAATTATGAAAAAGGGGTCAAGAATTATTTCATAGAAATAAAGAATGAAAAAAATTATTTCAAGTTGAATATTTCACTGCTCTATGAGAAGATTCTGCATGGGAACAAGCTCAATTTGTGTTTAAAAAAGTATTTTGAGAAACACTTGATAAACAATCAGTTACATTTATAGAAAACCCAAGTCTCGGTTGAGGAATGAAGGTCTATATGGATGATTCAATGGTTGACTTAAGTTTTTCAAAAATCGAAAAAATTATTAAAAAATAAATTTACTCTTTTATATATATTTTATGTCAAACGACTTATTAAAAAATATTATAAGTGAAATCGAAACTAAAATTGATTCTACTGATGTACAACCTGAAGTGGAAAATGTAGGTGAAGTTTTTTACTTAGGTGATGGTGTAGCAAAAGTTTCTGGTTTAAGAAACGTTGCTTATAATGAAGTAGTTGAATTTGATTCAGGTGCAAAAGGTATAGCTTTAAATCTTGAAGAACATTACGTAGGTATTGTTGTACTTGAAGGTTTTAAAAAAATTAGAGAAGGTGAAAAAGTGAAAGCTTCTGGAAAAGTATTAGAAGTTCCAGTTGGTCCTGAAATGATTGGGAGAGTAGTAGATGCTCTTGGGAATCCTATTGATGGTCTAGGAGATATTAATACTAAAGAATCGTATCCAGTTGAAAGAGTAGCTACTGGTGTTATGGCTAGAAAATCAGTTCATGAACCTTTAGAAACAGGTATTAAAGCGGTTGACGCGTTAGTTCCAGTTGGGAGAGGACAGAGAGAACTTATTATCGGTGATAGACAAACTGGGAAAACTCAAGTTGCTATAGATGCTATTTTAAATCAAAAAGGTCAAGGTGTAACTTGTGTTTACGTTGCTATTGGTCAAAAAGAATCTAAAGTTGCTAGAATTATTAATGAATTGAAAAAAAGAGGAGCAATGGAATATACTATTGTAGTTTCTGCTGGAGCTTCTGATCCAGCTTCTATGCAATATTTATCTCCATATGCTGGTTGTGCTATGGCTGAATATTTCATGTTTAACGGACAACATTCATTAATTGTATATGATGATCTTACAAAACAAGCAAACGCTTATAGAGAAATGTCATTATTACTAAGAAGACCACCAGGTAGAGAAGCATATCCAGGTGATGTTTTCTATACTCACTCTAGATTATTAGAAAGATCTTCAAAATTAAATGACCAATTAGGTGCTGGTTCTATGACTGCACTTCCTATTGTAGAAACTCAAGCGGGAGATGTTTCTGCTTATATTCCTACAAATGTAATTTCGATTACTGATGGTCAAATTTTCTTAGAATCTGATTTATTTAATTCTGGTCAAAAACCAGCAATTAATGTAGGTTTATCAGTTTCAAGAGTTGGTGGTGCTGCACAAATTAAAGGGATGAAAAAAGTATCAGGTACTTTAAAATTAGACCTTGCTCAATATAGAGAATTAGCTGCATTTTCACAATTTGCTTCAGATTTAGATGCTGGAACAAAAGCTCAATTAGATAGAGGGGAAAGAATGATGGAATTATTAAAACAAGGTGTTTATGCTCCTGTTACTGTTCCAAAACAAATTTGTTCAATCTATGCTGGTGCAAAAGGATACTTAGATCAAATTTCTGTAGCGAATGTTACTAAATTTGAACAAGATTTATACACTGCTTTAGAAGATGAAAAAACTGTTTTAGAAGCTATCACAAAAGAAAAATTAATTTCTGAAGATAGTGAAGCTAAATTAAAAGAAATCATTAACAAAATGGTTGAAATCAATAAATAATAACCAGAATAATTTTTATGTCTAACGCTAAAGAGATAAAAAGAAAGATCTGATCAATTAAAAATACAGGTAAAATTACTAAAGCAATGGAGCTTATTTCAACTGTAAAGATGAAAAAAGCTCAAGATCTTGCTTTAGAAAAAAGAGAATTTGTATTAGAAATGCTCAAAATCTTTCTAAGAGTTGAAGGGTTTTTAGATGATTTTCCTTTATTTAATGAAGGCAAATGAGATAAAACTCTCGCTTTGGTTATAACTTCTAACAAAGGTCTTTGTTGAGGTTATAATGTAAACGTTATGAAACAAGTAAATAAATACGTAAAAGATACTGGGGAAGATTTAGAGTTTATTGCTGTAGGGAAAAAAGCTGCAAATTTTGTAGCAAAAACTGGAAATAAACTTGTAGCTGATTTTTCAGCTGATTTCACAGATAATATCGAACCATTATTTACAAAAAATATTTCTAAATTATATAAAGAAGAATTTTTATCTGGAAAATATAAAAAAGTTGTTGTTTTTTACAACCATTATATTAACACTATTAAACAAGTGCCAGTGGCAAAAGTATCTCTTCCAATTGACTCAAGAGAAATTAAATCATATTTAACAAATATTGTTGAAGATTACGTTGATCTTGAAAAAGAAATTGAATCTCTCGGAGATATTTATAACTATGATTTAGAACCTACTCCAGAAGCACTTGCTAATGAAGTAATTCCTATGATTCTAGATATGATTTTCTACGATATCATTTTGGAAGCTAAAGCATCAGAACATTCTTCTAGAATGATTGCGATGAAAAATGCAAAAGATTCAGCGAAAAAAATATCTGATAAACTAACACTTCAATATAATAAAGCAAGACAAGCTATTATTACTCAAGAAGTATCAGAAATATCTGCTGGTGTAGAAGCAATGAAAGATGTATAGTATCTTTACTTTAACAAAAAAAATATTATTATTCATATAATTATTATTAATTTTGTTATTATGAATATTGTATTTGTTGCATTAAAATGATTTGTAAATGTAATTCTATTTTGTTTTTATAGTTTAGTTGCTATTTTTTTAGAAAATTTTATTTTCTGACTTATATTAACTAAATTTCTAGACAAAACAGTTCCTGGAAGCGAAAATTCTATTCATTTACAATTAGCAGTTTTTACAATAATTCTCACTTTTATTATAACATTTTTCTTAAGAAAATATTTATATATATCAATAAATATAAATATTTTGAAAAATACTGATACATCAGATAAAAAAAAATCTGATAATTCAGAAGAAGAAAAAATGGAAATTTTTATAGATAAAGAAATAAAATAAAAATATCTAAAATAATTTTATAAAATTACCAAACAACAAATGAAAATTTGAAAAATTACTAAAATCGTTTGAGTAGTAATCGACGTTAAATTTAATGGTTCACATGTACCAGCAATTTACGATGCTCTTGAAGTGAAAGGGAGTGAAGAAAAAGTTGTTCTTGAAGTTCAACAACAACTCGGTGATGGAGTAGTAAGAACTATTGCTATGAACACTGTAGATGGACTTAAAAGAGGAATGGAAGTGGAATCTACTGACAATCCAATTAAGGTTCCTGTTGGTCAAGAAGTTTTAGGGAGAATGTTTAATGTAAACGGAGATCCTATTGATGATAAACCAAAACCAAAAACTGAATTTATGGATCCTATCCATAGAGAAGCTCCAAAATTTTCTGATTTAACTACTTCTGCTGAAGTATTTGAAACAGGGATTAAAGTTGTAGATCTTATCGCTCCTATGTTAAAAGGGGGGAAAGTAGGTTTATTTGGAGGTGCTGGTGTAGGGAAAACAGTTATCATGCAAGAGCTTATTCATAACATTGCACAAGGACACGGAGGATATTCTGTAGTTGCCGGTGTAGGTGAAAGAACAAGAGAAGGGAATGATTTATATCATGAAATGAAAGAATCAGGTGTTATCGATAAAACTGCAATGGTTTTCGGTCAAATGAATGAAGCACCAGGACCAAGAGCAAGAGTTGCTCTTACAGGTTTAACAATGGCTGAACATTTCAGAGATAGAGAAAAAAGAGATGTATTATTATTTGTTGATAATATCTTCAGATTTACTCAAGCAGGTTCAGAATTATCTGCACTTTTAGGTAGAATTCCTTCAGCTGTAGGGTATCAACCAACTCTTGCTACTGATATGGGTGCTCTTCAAGAAAGAATTACTTCTACTAAAGATGGTTCAATCACTTCAGTACAAGCAGTTTATGTTCCTGCAGATGATACTACAGATCCAGCTCCTGCTGCTACGTTTTCTCATCTAGATTCAACTATTGTATTAAATAGATCAATCGCAGAACTTGGTATTTACCCAGCTGTAGATCCTCTAGATTCATCTTCTACTGTTTTAGATCCTCAAGTTGTAGGGGAAGAACATTATAATGTTGCAAGAGCCGTTCAAAAAACTCTTCAAAAATATAAAGAATTACAAGATATTATTGCAATTCTTGGTATGGATGAATTATCTGATGAAGATAAATTAACAGTAAATAGAGCAAGAAAAGTTAGAAATTTCTTGTCTCAAGCATTTTACGTAGCTGAACAATTTACAGGTGCTCCTGGTGTTTATGCTAAATCTACTGATACAGTTTCAGGATTCAAAAAAATCTTAGATGGTGAAGTTGATTATATTCCAGAAAAATTCTTTATGTATAAAGAAAATCTTGATAAAGTAATTGCTTCTTATAATAAATCTATTTCAGAAGAAAAATAATTTTTAAATATCAACACCAATGAAATTAAAAATATTATCATTTGGTTGAGAAGCTTTTTCTTCTGAAACTGTTTCTTCAGTTACCTTAATTACTGCAATTGGTGAGATCACTATTTTAGATGATCATGCACCACTTCTTACAAGTATTAAACCTTCAACTTTATATGTAGTATATAAAGATTCACATGGTTTAGAAAAAAGAGATGATTTTGCTGTAGGTTCAGGTGTAGTTGAAGTAAGTAACAGCAGTGTGAAAATCATGGCTGATATGCTCGTTGATGTAGATGATCTAGACTTAGATCAAGCTCAAAGAGCCAGAGAAGAAGCACTCCAACTAATGGAACAATACAAAGATGCAAAAGATAGAGTTGATATGGAAAAATTCATTGAAGCTGAGGATATGTTACTCAAATCTATTGCTCAATTAAAACTTTGAAATCAAAAATAAACAAGATAATATATCTTGTTTATTTTTTTTGTAAAAAACTTTGATGTTTCTATATATTTACTATAATGAATATAGATTTAATTTAGTTATAAACATATATGGTTGAATTTTTAAGTAGAACTGAAACACAAGATAAATTTGAACTATTAATTGATACAAATATTTTTCCTAAAGATATTATTTTAAAAGCAGCATTTAATTTTTTAGATAAATGATATTTTTTCTTTAAATTTGATGAAAATAAAAATATTATTTTACAATTTACGTTGAAAGATGATATAAATGAATCTCCAAAATATATTATTTGAGAATTTACTGACGCACTTTTAGAAACATATCTGAGAGATAAGTTAGAAAAAGATAATAAAGTAGCCAGAGAAATAATCGTAGAAAAAGCTATTAATTGACCATTAGATCAAGAAAACTTTGTATCATTTGAATGAGATTCACATTCTCAAATTAATCAAGTAGATTTTGATAAAGATATTGATGATATTTTAGCTGAAATTGAAAATGATCCAGATCTTAAAATTGATGAGTGAGAAATACAAGATATTTTATCTGAAATTGAACAAGAATCAAAGAACACTCAAAAACCTACCTTTCAAGTAGATCCATCAGCTGTTGCAGATATGAAGAAAAAATTTAATAAATAATGATCATTTATGATTAAAAATTATATAATTGATAGTGAAATTTATCAAAAAAATGCTATAGATCAAGCGATTATTGATTTTCAAGATGTAGCCGATTTTGAGTTTAAGAACAATGAAATATATATTACATGAGATAGTGTAGAAGAAATAGAAACACTTTTTTGAGAATTTATGAATTACGTTATTTGAATTATTAATCTATAAAAATGTTAGACCTAAATACAATTAAAAATCTTGATTCTAATAAAGTCCCATTTTTTAGATTTAAAAAATTTGAAAATGGAAAATATTTACTTACAAACGATGCCTGAAAATTTATTTTTTTAGATAAAAATGAATTTGTATTGTATGTAACTGGAAATCATGAAAATTTATCAAATTATGATGAATTATTAGAAAAAGGATTTATCAAAAATGAAGAATACTCATCTAAAATGACATGAAGTTTTGCATTAAGAAACTCATATGTTTGATTATGACCAACTCTACATATGATTATTGTGACACTCAGATGTAACCATAAATGTAAGTACTGCCACGCTGCAGTGGCTCCAATGACGGCAACTCAATTTGACATGGATGAAGAAACTGCAAAAAAAACAGTTGACACGATATTTTATACAAATTCTCCTCATTTAACAATTGAATTTCAAGGATGAGAAGCACTTGTGAATTATAAAATTGTACAATTTATTGTTGATTATTCTAAGAAAAAAGCAGGTTTACTTAACAAAAAATTAAGTTTTTCATTAGTGTCTAATTTAACATTATTGACCGAAGAAAAACTTTCACGGTTATTAGATAATTGAGTGGATATTTGTTCAAGTTTAGATTGAGATGAACTAACACATAATTTCAATAGAGCTGGTTATGATGGAAATTCTTATGATACAGTTACATATTGGTTAAAAAGACTCAATGATGAAAAAGTAAAAAGGAAAATAGGTCATGCGTCAGCACTTCTCACAGTAACAAGTGAAACAATGTGAAAATATGAAACTATTATTGATACGTATGTTTCATTATGACTAAAATGAATTTTTTTAAGATGGCTAAATCCTTATGGATTTGCAGCTGCAGATTTAAAAAAATTATCTTATTCAAAAGAAGACTGGATTGATTTTTATAAAAAATCTTTAGATTATATTATAGAAATTAATAAAAAAGGTATTGAATTTAACGAATATATTACAGCAATATTTTTAAGAAAAATATTTGAAGCAAATGATCCTAATTTTATGGATATTAGAAGTCCATCTGGTATTGCAATAGGTTGAGTTGCATATAATTATGATTGAAAAGTTTATGCTTCTGATGAATCAAGAATGCTAGGAAGAATGTGAGATGATAGTTTCTTTATGACAGAGCTATTAGAAGATTGAGAAAAAACATATACTGCAATGATTAAAAGTGATATATCAAAAATAGCAGTTCAATCGTCATGCCTTGAGTGATTACCTTGATATAATGAACATCCATATCATCCATATATTTGAGTAGATATTATTCATAACTATAAAACCTCAGGAAGTATCTTTGATTGTTTTAAAAAAGATGAAAAAATACAAATGCAAGTTGCTATAATCGATTATATATTCGAAAAATTACAAAATCCTGAAGATAAAAAAATATTATTATCTTGGATTGGTAAATAATTTCTAAATATTTCTTATGAAAAAAAAGATATTTCCAAAAATTTGAAAAAAATTAAAGGGGTTTTTAACAGATGAATCTTGAAAAATCACTAAAAAAGATGCACTATGACTCGCAGCAGTAACAAGTTTATGAGTTGCTATTAATGATGTAGTTGCAGCACATACAAGTTCATATACAAGTACGTGAGGAAAGTGAGGATGAACATGACATTCAAGTTATGCCCATAGTAACTGATTATATTGTCGTGCTACAAATCATAGTTCTAATATGTGACATGGAAGTGCGATTGTAAATGGTTCAGCAAATTATAGATTTCCATCTAGTAAACATACAAGTTCTCTCACTGCTGGATCACTATCTTGACATGGAAGTGCTTCTGGTCATAGTAGTCATTGAAGTAGTTGAAGTGGTACTTGAACTTGATGATCTTGTTTTACATATTCTCAAAGAGTATTAACTCCAAATGGTTTAAAACCTATTGGTTCATTTAAGAAATGAGATGAAGTGATTTCATATAATCATAACTCAAATAGCTATGAGATTTCAATTGTAGATACATTTATACCCCATGATGGATTAAATGTATATTTTAATAACTATAAAAAAGACGCACTATTCAAAATTTTTGTACAAAAAGAAGATAACACTATTATTACTATTGAGTCTACTTCTAATCATCCTTTTTACGATGCATCATGTAATGAATATAAAAAAATTAGAGACATTAAAATTTGAAATGAATTAATTTTATATAAGTCAAAATGAAAATTGATTTGAACTGAATCACTGGTAGATAGTTCTCATTGAGATGATTGTGACTTACCAATTGTTTACAATTTACATATGAGGAAAAATGATAATCATAATTATTTTGTAGAATGAGTATTGGTTCATAATGCGCGAAATGAAATTATTACTGATATTCCTTAATTTATATGCATGGAATATAAAATAAATTTTGTAAAAAATATTTCGAAATTTTGAATTTTACAATTCAATAATATTCATCTTTCAGGTGCTCCAAATTCTATTTGGGGTACTTTTTGGAAGATGATTTTTTCTGTGGAAAATTTAGAAAAATTTTTTGATGAAAAATTTGATTCATATCAAAAATTTCATCTGAATGAAAATGAATATTTTTATTATGAAATCGAAAAAAAATTTGTTTTAAAAAATATTTCTCAAGTTTTAGAAAAAGTAAATTTTAAAACTTGAGAAATTACTCCGAATGCTGAAGACGTATTTTGAATGTATAGAATTTTCAAAGTCGTACTTGGATTTTATAATAATTTTTATTGAGATTCATTTATAAATTTAAGTCTACAGCATTGAATTACCTTCACAAAAGAGTATAAAAATATAAATGATTTGCTAAAAGTAGCTCATTTTTATGAAAAAACTACATTTTTTCAAGATATAATTATTCCAATTTATAAAAAATTATATCAAGTTCCTACTCAAAATACATTATTTTATAATAGAGTGTTTTGGCCAGAAGAAATTATACATTTAGTCATTTTATCAAAATATTTAAAAAAATTGTGAAATTCTAAAATAGTATTAGATTTATCAAAATGAAATGAACAATATGATTTTTCTCAATGGAAAAGTTTTTTACTGAAAAATAAAAATATTTTAAAAAATATTGATTTCTTTGTCATCGATAATGATTATGGAAAATCTATTAATAAAATTATTAAATATTTAAATAATGAAAATACCTCTTTAGAAAACGTTATATATTTAAATACGGATTGAAATATTACATATATTCCTTTACAATCAGATGATATTGAAGGATTTGAAGAATCGAATAAATCTATATTTAATGAAAATGCTATTTTTTTAATTGATGGAAAAAGATCTATAACATCTCGATTAACCCCATATGAATGCTACTGGAATAATTGTAATTTTTGTGCAATTAATTCACAACATAAGTTATCAATTCATTCAAAATATGATCATCAATATTATATAAATAGATGGATAGATTTTATTCAAAAAAATAATATTTCTCATGTATCATTTATTGATGAAGCAATTCCACCTTTGGTTTTACTTCATTTTGCAAGAAATATAATAAAATTAAATATTAAAATTACATATTTTTTGAGAACGAGAATTGAAAAATTTTATACTCCAGCAAATATTAAAATTATCCAAAAATCCTGAGCAAGATTTTTTTGAATGTGATTAGAGTCTGCAAGTGACGAGACAAATGAGAGAATTTGAAATAAATGAAATGGATGATCAACGATAAGTGAAAAGTGAAAATTAGTGCAAACAATGGATGCATTAGGTATTTCTGTCCATAATTATGCAATTTTATGATTTCCTGGAGAAGAAGAAAAAGACTATTTAAAAACATATGTTTTTTTGAAAAATAATATTATTAATTCTCGTCAATATACTTGCTCACCAAATATATTTAGATTAATGAAATGACCTGAAATATTTACTCATAGAGAAAAATATGGAATAAAAATAATAGAAAAATGAGAAAAATCTGATTTTGATCTCAGTTTTGAATTTACTGTCGATGGAAAAAAACGTAACTATAAACTTCTTAATAGTTTAGTTAATGATCTCCATAGATTACAATTTACTCCATGGTTATCAAAAGAAGTAGAATGTATACATTATGAAGACTTTTGGGCATTTATAGATAGATCTGAAATATTTTATCTTATGAAAAACTTGTATAACGATAGTCCATACTATGCATATAAGAATATAAATTCATCTATTGAAAATAAAACATATTATGAAATAAAAAATCATTATTTTGAATTATCTGATTATATCTCAAATGTACCAGATAATAATAATTATATATTATATCATTGGGTCAGCTGTAAAACAGTTACATTAGTAAATGAATTTAAAGGATTTATTTGAAAATATGATACTACAAAAAATTTAGAACAAAATATAACTTCGTGTTGATGAAATCAACAAAAAATTATACAAGATATTCATTTGCTTTTTGATGCAAAAATATTAAAGTATAAACAGAATTAAAAATTACTTTTAAGTATTAATCATGACTAAAAAGAAAAAAATCAACTTACCTAAATTAACGAAAAAACTTCAATGATTCTTAACAGATGAATCTGGGAAGATTACTAAAAAAGATGCCTTATGAGTAGGATTATGAGCAAGTTTAATTTGACTTGTTGATAATGTAGATGCAGCGTGAGGTTGATCAGGGCATTCAAGTTACTCTCATAGTAATAATGCATATTGTTCTTTAGAATGACACTCAAGTTGATTCACATGACAACATATTAATGGTACTAGACAATGACATTGGAGTGGACCAGCAGGTTCTCACACAAACTCTGCTTCAACAACACTAGATTGATCATCAGAAGCTTCAGGTCATAGTAGTCATGGTTCAACAGCACATGGATCACATGGGTCACACTGATCACATGGATCACATGGAAGTAGATGGTAATATAATTAAATTCAAATTATGAAAAAAACAATATACATTTTTTTACTGATTTTATGTATTTCTGCAGGAAGTTATTTTTATCATTGGAAATTTATTGCTGATAAAGATATTTTAACGGATATTGACTCATGAAAAGATATTATTAAAAGTTTAAATAATGATGAAATTTATCAATGAATTAATAATGATAATTTATTAACGACTTTGAGTGATAAGAAGTATGCAATTGAATTTTTAGACTTTTGTTATAAATTAGACGAAATAAAAGAAATTAATTCTCAAGAATTTATCGATCTAGTTAAAATTAGTGAATTATCTCAATATATGAAAAATAATAATATTCAAGATCCAAAAGCCTGTATTGCGACTGAATATTTAGAATTAAATGGTCTAAAAGAAGAATGTACTTTTCAAGAAGATAATTGATTACACAATCCATATATTGCTGCATATTTAAATTGAGATATAGATGAAACTAGATTTTGAAATTCTTTAGAAGTATTACAAAATTTTTATTTAGATATGTATCCTTCTAATTCTTATTCTCTTTGAGCACTCAAAGATAAATTAAATGGTACATTTACTTCAAAAAATTATTGTGATAATATTGTAACAAATAATTATGATGATTTTATAAGAGCAGAAGATGAAGAACATATTTATTCTGGAGATAATGATAATATATTAGTAACTGAAGATAATCCAGAAAATTTTTCTGGCTCAACACAAGAAGAACAAAACTTAAATCAAGAATAATCTATGAAATATCCTATTGAAATAGAATTAACTGATCACTGTACGTTGGCTTGCGATTGCTGTCCAAATAAAGATTATTTAGAAAAATCTCACATGTTAGATGAAGATTTTTATACCATTATTGAATATATAAAAACAAATCGAGAAAAAATTCTTTTTCTCGATTTGTGTGGTATTTGAGATATATTTTTACATCCAAATATTTGTAATTATTTAAAATATATTGCAGATACTTTTGAAAATACTAATCTTAATATTCTTATTCCAACTAAATGAACGGTTATTTCTACTAAGCATGTAGAAGCTTTAAAATATATGAAAGATAAGAAAATTAACTTCAATCTTTCTGTTTGATTCTATTCTATGCGTAAAAAAGTTCACGATTCAATTACCTGAAAACCAAACTTTGATGACATAATGAAATTTATTAAAATTTGTAAAAAAAATAATTTTCCACTTTCTTTAGAAATGTTAATAAATAAATTTTCATTAAAAGAACTCGATTATTTTTATAAATTTTGAGACAAACTAAAACTCAACTATAAAGTACATAACTATCATAATTTTTGAGGTTCTGTGGATAGAGATAATATTTATGAATATAATGCAGCAGATTATAAATTTAAATGTAGTTTTGCTGATGATGAAACATATACATTAGATTTTTATTGTCAATATACACTACCATTTATTGCTCGTGATTGATATTTGTTTTCATGTAGTCATTGAGGAAAACAAGAAAAATATAGGACGAAAAAGTTTTCAGTGTTATCAAAAATTTACCCTGATTTTGAAGATTTACTCAAGTATATTACAGAGAAAAAACTCACAAAATCTATTTGTAAAAATTGTACATATTTTAAATATTAGCAATAAAAAATGCAAAATATAATCTTTCACATTATCCTGACAAATCAATGTAATAAACGTTGTGAATATTGTGATTTAGATTTTCAAAATAATACAATTTCGTATGATAATATAAATATTTTTTTAGATTATTTACATAATAATGCTCAAAATTTTTGAGAAATAAGAATAAATTTTTTCTGATGAGAACCTATGTTAGAATTTGAAAAAATAAAATTTATTATCGAAAATATTTCTATTAAAAATATCTATTATTCGATAGGAACAAATGGTGTTTTATTTTCTGAAGAAAAATATTTATTTCTGAAAAATAATAATGTAGAAATTCAGTATTCTATTGATACTCAGACCTATTATACAATTTTAGAACAAAAGTATATTGATGTAAAAGATAAAAATTTTGCTGTAAATTTTATTCTTAATCCAAATGATATAGAAAAATCATTTGAAATTTTTGATTTGATAGTTAAAAGATGAGTTGAAAAGTTTTATATTTTACCAGTGTATGCGACTATAATTTGGGAGAAGTCAGCACTCGTTTTTTTACATAAATTTATAGAATATATAAATAAGATTTCCAAAATTAAAGCAGTATGATTATCATATTATGATGCTCCAACTTCAGACAGGGAATATATTCTAGAAACTGATGGGAAAGTATTTCAAGACATTCATACACACCTTTGGTTTTTGAAACAATACGAAAATATTCCTCAAAATATAAAAGAAGAAATTCGAGAAAATACGTATATTTGTGAACTCAAAAATATTGAAAAACATATTTGAGAAATAATGTTTTGTAAATT
Organism: uncultured Patescibacteria group bacterium; assembly: GCA_963926055.1. Taxonomy (GTDB): domain Bacteria; phylum Patescibacteriota; class Gracilibacteria; order BD1-5; family UBA6164; genus CAJXJP01. Next base: position 40,762 of record CAWUVK010000005.1, read on the forward strand.
ACAAAAATTATATAAAATGAGTTTAGAAATAGCTAAAAATCAATGATTTCAACAAAGTTTTACGTTGATAGATAAAATTTTACACAATATAAAAAAATAAATTATGATCACAAAAATATTTTATTCGTTAGTTCTGTTTTGAAATATAAACTATAATGAAAAAAATAGTTTGTGATTTTTTTTATCAAAAATTTCTGAAATTACTTTTTGAAAATTAGAACTTATTTTTGAAAACTCTTCAGGAGAAACAATAAAAGTTTTATTTTCTCATAAAAAAATATTATGAGAAAATTTTTCTGAAAAAACAACAAAAAATTGGAAAATATCATCTGAAGATAAAATATTAGAAAACTATATTTTTGAAAAAATAAATATTTCTGATCAAAAAGATTTTCCATTTTTCGAAAATGTTCAATTTTATCGTGATTTAGCATTTTGAGTTGTACTGACTATCACAAGTAAATGTAACATATTTTGTTATTATTGTTTCAATGATATTGACTACGAAATAAATCAAAGAAATACAAGAAAAAATTATTGATTAGATTATTGGATAAAAATTATTGATGATTTATACGATCAGGGGACAAGAGTAGTGATTCTAACTGGTTGAGAACCTATGGTTGCTCCATTTTTTTGGGAAATACTTGATTACCTTAAAAATAAAGGAATATATGTGCATGTAAATACAAATGGAACCATCTTATCAGACCAAACACTGCAACGTTTAAATGACAATTATAGTGTCAATTTGATGGTTTCCTTGCATGAGTTCAATGACAAAGATTATTATGAAGTGAATAGAAAATGATTAGAAATGTCTTTTTGAATAACAAAAGTTCCAGAGCATTTCAAAAAAATATTTACAAATAAACTTACTCAACTCAGAAAAGTTAAAAATTATTCAAATATTTCATTAGAATTTCTTACCATTTTAGTTTGGAAAAATATTCTTAATCTCGATAAAATCTATGAGTTTGGTTATAATTGTTGAGTAGATTTTCATTCTTGGCAATTTTTTAGATTATATTCTACAAAAAATAATACTTGAGCTACAAAATCTATGATGGATTTAGCAATAAATAGAATGTATTTACTCAATAAAAAATACTGAGTTGATAATAAAATTGTAGATCCAGTTCCGTTTTGTGTAACAAAAAATATAGATAGAGCTAGAGAAGTAATTGATGGAGTATTATCAGATTCTCATGATGTAAAAACAATTATTACAACTCGTTGAGATGTACAAATGATGAGTGCGTATGATAATAATTTTTGGAATATTTCTGATACTTCTATGACAGAAATATTTAAAGATGATTTTGTAAAAAAACAATTAAATAATGGATTTTTGCCAAAAGAATGTTGAGACTGTAAATATAAAGAAGAATGTAGGTGATGAAGTAGAATGGATGCAAATATTGTGTATTGAGATTATGGTGCATTTGACCCAATTTGAGATATTACTAATAAAGTTGTTGAATAATGGATTTAAGAATCGTAAATACTTGTAATAATAACTGCTTATATTGTTTAGAACAATCACTCAGAGAAGAAAAAAAATATATTGATTTTAAAGTTATAGAATCTATTTTAGAAAAATCTGAAGAAAAAAATCTTACATTTTATTGATGAAATCCTATTTTACATCCAAATTTACTTGAAATAATTCATTGTGCTAAAAAAAATAATTTTGAAAATATTTGAATTTTATCTAATACCTGAAGTATTTCAGAAGAATATTTGAATAAATTAATCCAGTCAGGAGTAAATAATTTTGGAATCTATTTTTATTCGTTTCAAAAAAATATTCATGATATTTATTCTGGAAATAATTTAGAATTAACGCAACTTTTAAAGAATATTACATTAATTTCTCAAAAAAATATATTTTGTAAAATTATTATTCATGTAAATAATTCTAATATTGATACGCTTTGAAGAGATATAGAAATTTTGAATTCAAAATTTTGAATCAATCATTTTGAATTTATTAATTATCTCATAGAAGATAGAGCTAAAAAATATGAAAAGTTATTACAGTATAAAATTTCGGAAAAAGCAGAAAAAATAGAAATTTTATTTCATAGTATTAAAAAGTTGAATTTAGACGTGAAATTCATAAGATTTAATAAAGAATTCTTCTTTGAAAACACTGAGTTTATTTCACAAAAATAAAACAATGAAAACAAATTTAGATTATTTTGAAGCATTTGTATGACCTTTTTGTGAAAAAGATTGTTTATTTTGTAATGAATGATGAAAATGAAAGAGAAAATTTCACAGTATAGATAAGTTTAAACTAATAATTGATAATAATAATTTTCAAAAAGTAGTACTTACTGGTTGAGAACCAATGATGAATCCTCGTTTGGAGGAATATATTTCTTATTGTTCGAGTAAAAATATTTCCACTTGAATAGTCACAGCTATTGATTCAAGAAATTATTTAGAAAAAATAGAAAAATATTTAAAATCAGGAATAAATGAACTCATGATTTCTCTTGAATGACCAGAAAAAATTCATGATCATTTAGTGCAAGAAAATTGAGCAATGAGGAGAATACTAGAAGTTTTAGATTTTGTGAAAAAGTGAAATACTGATTGTAAAATAATTATTCATACAAATATTAATAAATTAAATTATAAACATCTTCCTCATTTTTTAGATATTATTTTGAAAAATTTTCCAAATATTTTTACCTATCATTTACAAATGTTAGAACCATTTGGGAGTGCGGTGAAACATCAAGATATTTTGTTTGAAAAATATTCTACTTTATTACAACCATTATTCGAAAAAATTGAAAATGTCACTGATAATTATAAAATTAAATTTTGAAGATTACCACTGTGTTTAGTTGATATAAAATTTCATAAATATATTTCTCAAACTCCAAATATTTATGAAAATCATCAAGATGAAACTATTTTAGCAGGATATAAAGAATATCAATTCCAGAGTAAAACATGTGATAATTGTTCTAAAAATACACAATGTGATAAATTTTTGGAAGAATATATTCAAAGTTTTTGAACATCAGAATTACAAGCTTTTGACTAAAAAATATGTATATAAATGAAATAATTCGTGTAAATTATCTGTGTAACTGGAAATGTAGCTTTTGTAATGTGTCAAAAGTGAACAATTTTGGTGAAAAAGATATTGATCCAAAACAAGTAATTTTTCAGATTTTATCTTTAGCAAAAAAATATTCTTTAGAAGAAAGAAAACAACTGACACTTTCTTTTTCTGGTGGCGAACCAACACTCAATAAAAACTTAACAAAATTTATTTCACTCGCTAAAAAATTAGAAATATGAAAAATACAAATTCAAACCAACGGAAGTCTCTTATTTAAAAATAATGAACTCTATGAAAAACTCATAGCAGCTGGTTTGAATGAAATATTTCTCGCACAACATTCTCATATTGATTCCACAAATAAAGAACTCGGATGTTTTTATAAATTCCAAGATTTTTTAGATTGGGTAGAATTTTTAAAAACTCAGGAAAAACTACCTGATATATTTTTAAATATTGTAGTCACTCAAAAAAATATTTCTGAAATTTATGATTTTATTCAAATTCTAGTGAATAACTGATTTGTAAATTTACTGAGAAATAAACTATCACTTTGATTTTGTCAACCAATGTGATATGCAATGAAAAATAAAAACGAAATGCTCTTAGATTTTGATAAAAATCAAAAAAATATTATCTCTAAAATAATTGCTATATGTGAAGAGAATAATATTTTATTAGATTTTCACTATACCTCACCTCCACTTTGCGTTTTAAATTATCCTGAATACAATTTAGAATATAATCAATTAAAACGTTTAGAATTAGATGATTTAGAAAATAAAATTTCTCAATGAAATCTAGAAAGTTTTCAATTTCTTTGGAAAGAAAAGAAAAAATATGAAAACTGTAAAAAATGTAAATATAATAATTATTGTTTATGATTCTATAAAAATTATGAAGAATATTTAGGTGAAAAAAAAGTACAAAATTTTATTTCAGATTTTATAAAAAATGAAGCATAAAAGATTGGAAATGTATCTTGGATGGACCTGTAATCATAAATGTCAATTTTGTATTGAGATGCCAACTATGGATGTTATGTGGGACAGAGTTATTACAAATAAAGAAGTTTTAAAAAAGCTCGTTAAACATAAAAAACTTTGATATGATCATGTAACGTATTTAGGTTGAGAACCATTTATTCAGAAAAATTTTGAGTTTGCTATAAAAGTAGCAAAAAAACTCTGATTTACTGTTTTAGTTACTACGAATGCAGCGACGCTACAATTTGATAAAATTGCAAAAAATTATCTTCCATATATTGATCAATTAATTATTTCGTTGCCAATTGTAGATAAAGATTTACAACCGATCATTAATAATACAAAATCAATTATTGATTTTGATAACGTGTTTACGAATATCAGAAAATACTGGAATGGAAATTTACTCAAAATAAATACCGTTATTACTCCGAGAAATTTAGATTCTTTGGAAAATATTGTAGAATTTATTAATAAATATCAAGTAAAAGAAATCTCTTTTACATATCCAGATATTTATTATGATTATTATAAAAAAGATAATATTCTAGAAAATATTGCCCCAAGTTATTCTCAAGTGAAAGAAAAAATCCAAAAACCATATAAACTTTGTAAAAAATACGGTATAAATGTAAAAGTAGTGGATCTCCCATTTTGTCAGCTACCTGATGAATCAATGATAAGTGATACAGACGATTATTCTTACCAATCCAGAACCAAAATTCATTATAGTGAAATTAGCTACACTCGTGTAAATTCTTGACCTGAATTTAATGAAAAAAACAACAAAATTGACGAATACGAATCTCTTCCAAGAATGAGAAAAATCATAAAAAAATGTGATAGTTGTAAATATAATAATTTATGTTGGGGGCCATCTCATCATTATGAAAAACTATTTTGACTGAAAGAAATTGAACCTATAAAATAATTATTCTTATGAAAAATATTATAGAAAATATAGAAAATAAATTTTGAGAAAACTTTGTTTTATTCCAAACTCACGGATTTAATCAAGTTTTTTCTTCGAAAAATTATATAGTGAATATTTTTCCTAAGCATTATAATCTGAAAAAATATAAAAATAATTATGAGAAATATTTAAATGTTCATAAAAATATTCCAAAAATATTAGAATGGAATATTAAAGATAATTATTTTATACAAGAAAAAATACAAAATATTCAAGATGACTGGGGAAATAATAAAAATATAGAAATTTTTTTCTGAAAATATTTAGAAAATATTTTTAATTATTCTCATAATAATTTAAATAAAAATTATTTAAATAAAAATACTCATAATAATTTTACTAAAAATAATAATTTAAATAATATTCTCGAAAAAAATAATATTTCAGATAAATTTATAAAAAAAATTTATACAATTTATTTGAAAGATAATAATATAGAGAATAAAAAATATTTAGCAGAATTAATAAAAAACATAAAAAATAATTCAGAAATTTTTCAAGATGACTATGAAAATATTATTCATTGAGACTTAAGTGATACAAATATTTTATATAATGGAGAGAATTTTTATCTAATAGATTTTGAAAATATTTCAGATTTTGATATTTATTATGATTTAGTAAGTTTTGATTATTTTGTTCAAAAAAATAATTCAGATATTTATAAAAATATTTTCTGAAATAACAATAAAATATTTTCTGAAACTCGATATAACATTAATAAAGATTTTTTTACTTTTATTCACAAAAATAATTTATGAAATTTAATATAATTACTCACATAACTACGGCTTGTAATTACGATTGTAGTTATTGTGATGTAATAAAAGATAAAAAAAATATTTCTGAAAAAACATATAAAAATATTATTCACTTTATTCAAAATAATCAGAAAAATATTCAACGTTTTAAATTTTTTTGATGAGAACCTTTATTAGCAAAAAAGAATATTCATAAAATTTTAGATCATTTCCCAAAAAATAAAAATTTTGAAATAGTTACTAATACTACACTTTTAGATGATGCTATTTGAAAAAAATTTCAAGAACAATTTATATTAATCTTTTTTAGTATAGATTGTGAAAATGACTTTAATTTTGAAAAAAATATAGATTTTATCAAAAAATATAATTTAGAAAAAAAATTATATTTTAATATTATTGTTGATCCTGAAAATATTGCTATAGCAAAAAAACAATTTCAAGATTTATACGAATCAGGGATGAGGTGATATAATTTTTTACCTATTTATTTCACAAAACCTTGGAATAATTCTCAATTAAAAGATTTTTCTATTTTTATGAAATGAATTTTAGATCTATCTATACAAGATGATACTTTACGCTTATACTGATTTCGTGAAAACAAAGGTTATGATGCTAGTTTAATAAATCCAAGTATTTTTATAGATGTCGATGGTGAAATATATTACTCTGATTTTGTATCTACATTTTTATGAAAAAAAATTCAAGACGAATTATATCTTGGAAATATAGAAAATTTTTGTTTAGAAAAATTAGAGAATTTTGATTTTGATACGCAAAAAAAAGCGTTACACTGCTTAGAGAATAAAATAAATAATTCTGTTAATTGACAAAAACAATTACATAAAATAATGGATTATTTTTCTGAATACTTAAATAAAAAAAATGGAAAATAAACAAAATTTATTAGCCAAAGAACAGACAATAAAACAAAATAGAATCTGGGTGAGAATAGCAGCAGCTTGTAATAATAAGTGTCTTTTTTGCTTGGATTCTCAAGCTCAAGATGGGACCTATCCTGACGAAGATATAATAAAAAAACAAATAAAAGATGGCTTTAAACCAGGAATGGAAAATAGAATTATTATATCTGGTTGAGAAGCGAGTATTAATCCTAAATTTCCTGAATATATTAAATACGCAAAAAAACTTTGATACAATAGAGTTCAAACTGTTACCAATGGTAATATGTTTGCTTCAGAAAATTTCTGTAAAAAAGTATTTGATGCTGGTTTAGAAGAAGTCACTTTTTCCTTTCATGGACATACAGCAAGTCTTCATGATTTTTTAGTTGATACAAAATGAGCATTTAAAAAATCTTTGAAAGGTCTTATTTATATCAAAAAATATTATCCAAATATTATTATAAATATTGATATTGTTGTAAATAAAGTAAACGTAAAATTTTTACCAGTTATTGTAAAATTTTATATGAGATTATGAGTATATGAATTTGATATCTTACAAATTATACCTTTTGGAAGATGATTTATGCGTTATAAAGATATGCTATTTTATAATGTTGCAGATTATCAAAAACAATTACAAGAAACCTGGGAACTATCAAAAACTCCATGAATGTATATGTGGACAAATAGATTCTACGCAGAAGCCTTTGAATGATATGAGGACCTCATCCAAGACCCGAGAAAAATAAAATCAGAAACAATGGGGGAGTGATACCATATGTTTGATACGTTTATTCGTTCAAATGGAGACAAAAAACCTTCATGCTTTTGACCTGCTTGTGATGTCTGTTTTCAAAATCAATATTGTCATGATTTTTTAAAAGAAAAAGATGATGAAAAACAAGATTTTACTGGGAAAAAAATTATTTCATGACAACAATTTCCAAGTCAAGTATATGATATTTATGGCGAAAATTTTACTGAATTTAAAAGATATTTAGCATCTCAAAAAGAAGAATTAATAAATATTCCAAAATGTTTATGATGAAGTGGGAAATATCAAAAATATGTTGATATAGCAGAAGAAAAAACTTTAGAAGATTATACTCAGAAATATATAACTCAGTTATATAGAAAAAAATCTCTGAGATGTAATTCTTGTATATATGAAAAAACTTGTAAATGAATTCATATAAATTTTATCAGAAGTTATGGATTTAAAATTTTAGAACCTATTGAAAAATAATTATGGCAAATATTTGATACATCCAAGTAAACAGACATTGTAATAATGCTTGTCATTTTTGTAGTAATCCTTCAAATGGAAACAATATTTCCTATGAAAGATGAATAGAATTACTCGATGATTTTAAAAAAAGAAATTATCATGGAGTTATTTTTACTGGTTGAGAACCAACACTTTCTCCAGATTTGCCAAAGTGGCTAGAATATTCTCGCAAAATTTGAATGAATAATAGAATGATTTCCAATGGAATGATGTGTTCAAATCCTCAATTTGTTCAGAAATTAGCAGATAGTGGATTAGAACTCGTTCATTTTTCTGTGTACTCTTGTCATGCTAAAATTCATGATTTTTTAACAGATACTCCAGGAAGTTGGAAAAAACTCATGTTATCGATTACAAATGCTCTGAATTCATGAATTCGTGTACAAATAAATACCGTCATAAATCATTATAATGAAACACATTTAGATAAAACCGTAGAATTTCTCACAAAATTATTTCCACCAATTCAACACTTTGTTTGGAATAATCTTGATCCTGAAATGATGAGAAAAACTGATACTGCTTGGTCAACACTCCCAAATTTTGATAGATTTAAACCTTCATTAAATAAAGCTTTTGAACTCCTAGAATCAACAGGAAGAACTTTTCGTGTGGAAAAAATGCCACTGTGTTATATTCGTTGATTTGAATGGGCTTCTACTGAAACCCGTAAATTAGTAAAAGATGAAGAGAGGATTGTACACTTTTTAGATTTTAGAGAAATGATTCATGAAACGCAATGGGAACATGAGAAGTTAGAAAAATGTAAAAAATGTGATCTCAATAATATTTGTTCAGGAATTTATGAACACGATAAATATTATAATTTTGTTGATGTTTATCCTCAAAAATTATCTAAAGAAGAAAAAATTAATATTATTCAAAAAATAAAAAGATAATGAAAATTTCTGCTTGTTTAATAGTTAAAAACGAAGAAAAATATTTAGAAAGATGTTTAAATTCTATTTATAAATATGTTGATGAAATAATTATTACCGATACAGGTTCAATAGATAAAACACTTGAAATAGCAAAAAAATATACAGATAAAATATATTTTTATCAATGGACAGATGATTTTGCTTCTGCGAGGAACTTTTGTCAATCTCATGCAAATGGAGATTATATACTCAGAATTGATGCGGATGAATATTTTCATGAAAAAGATATTTCTCGTTTGGTGAGAGAATTAAATTCTTCAAATAATATTGATACTTTTGATATTATAATGAATTATATTGATCAAAATACAAAAAATCATAAAAATTACCCTTGCTGTGTTTTATTTAAAAAATCATTGAGTTGGAAATGGAAAGTTCATGAAGTATTAGATATAAAAAATAAACATACATCCAAATTTTTACCTCAAGTTATAATTCAACATACTTCTATAAAATCAGATAAACCATGGAGAGATGAAGAAAAATTACTTGAAAATTTTATACAACAACCAGAAAATATTACAGTATTTACCTTATTAATAAATCATTATTTATTTTATAAAAATTTTGAAAAAATAAATTATTTATTAGATTTATTGTGAAGTATAGATTATTTTTATATAAAAAATATTATACAAATCAGACAAAAATTACTAGATATTTCTGAAATTCATATAAAAATATTAGATCAAAAAATTAAACAATCAATTGTAATGAATAAAAATAATAATTCATAAAAATCCTTATTATGATACAATATTATGTGCTTTGAAAAAAAAATAATCCAATGTTGATCCATTATTTATGAAAATATCATGATTTAATTATTCAGCGTTTAGAGTGAGTGATTTCAGAAGAAATTTTTCAAAAAATTATGTCTCATAAAGAGTATAAAATATTTTTATTTAATTGAGATATTTCTGCTATTATAAATACACTTTATAATCTGAAAAATAACTCAGAGTATGAGAATGAAGAATATAAAAAATATGAACAAATTTTTTTAGAAGAATTACATATATTTTTATCTGGGGAAAGTGAAAAAAATATTTTTTCACTTTGAACAAAAATTTGAGATACAAATATTGCTCTGACTACGTATGATAAAAATCCGTATAATAAATTTGATGCTCATCCTGATCATCAAACAACAGGTGGAATATTATGATGGTGAGAAAAATCTCAGCAAGAATGGTTAAAAAATTATCAAAAAACATTTGAATTACTTCAAATTGTTGATGAATGATTTTATGATGAACTCAATATGATAATTAATAAAATTATTCCTTTATGAACGAGTTATGGTTTGCATAATTCTGCATCTTATACCGAGTGTATTGGACATTTATATATGTGATATACTGTAGATGTTGATCAACCAGAACTATCAAATTTAGAAGCAATTATTCATGAATCTTCACATAATAAGTTAAATGTTTTATTTCATTTCGATAAAATAATTCTAAATGATTTATCAGAAAATTATTATTCACCATTTAGACCTGATGCAAGACATTTAAAATGAGTATTTCTTGCTATCCATGCATTTGTTCCAACTATTTATGTATTGATGAAAGCATATCAACATTGATATATTAAAAGTGAAAATTGGCTTCACAAAATGGTTTTATATTATATTAAAAATAAAATTACTTGGAAAGTATTAAAAAAATATGCACATTTTACTCAAATGTGAAATGAAATTATGGATGAAATAGAATATGTCATGAAACAAACAGATAAAATTTTTCATCAATTAAATATAAATAAAGATGTTATTAGTGATGCTATTGAGCAACAAAAAATACATTTTCAGAATGTAAATCAATCTTATCCAAATTTTAAATATTAAAAAAACCTTTATATACTATAAAGGTTTTTTATTATTGTTTTGATAATATTCATTACAAATACAAAGAGTGAATCTGAATAAAAATATGTAACTATAAATCATAAAAATATAAAAGCTGCAAATGGAAAAGTTTTTAATATCTTTATATCTAATAGATCATCCACAAAATTATTATTTCACTTATGATGTCTATTTAGTATTCAATAAGCTTTTTGAATTTTTTTTCTATCGTCTTGAGAAATAGGATTGTCCATCGAAATAAAATATTTTTTTGGAGAAGGGTAGAAAATCCCTTTTTTATTATCATGTGCACCAAGACAATTTTCATTTCATAAATTTTTTATGAGAAATTTTTTGTCTACAATATCTCATGATTTTAAATCAGATACTTTAATCATTTTTTCTTCAGCTACTTGAAAAGCAATTTTATACATATATATTGCAATTTTTACACAGATAAGTATTCAAAAATAATATGTAGCTATAAGTATAAGATTAGATGTAAGTCCCTGAGGATTAATTGTATATTCATAATAAATATATCAACTTAGTAAAAGAAAAAATAAAAATAATATTATTTCATTACTATATTTACTGTCTACTTTACATATTTTACATAATTGAATAAGTCATGTTTGAAGCCAATCTGATAAATGTCTATAACAAAAAACTAAAATAAAATAAAATATAAAAATAATTAAAAATAATAGCAAAAATGCGTATACTGCATTTTGAGATAAAAAAGATAAAATATTATTATCTTGAATAACTCTATAATAATTATTTTCTACATATGGATCAAAAATATATATTTTTGATATACGAATAAGCAAGAATATAAATAAAAATTTTAAAATTCATACTATTGTAAGTCTAATAATAGATTCTTGAAATGCATCTTTTCTTATTCAAATAGAGTAATAATATCTTTGTTTAAAATCGATAAGAATAGATTGAATAAAACTTTTATCTCATCGCACTATATTATATAAATTCTTTCCATAAAAAAACATAAAATACAATCATAAATATAACAATGTCACCAAAGAAATATTTGCAATAAATGGTACAATTCAAATATGAGGTATGAAAAGACTTAAAACAAGTAAATATTTTGCATCTCATGCTCCCCAAATTCCATAATAATACAATAAAAAGGTAATAATAAATGAAATAAAAAATTGAATAACAAAAGCAAGTTCAATTTGTGTATTGGAAATATATGCTATTGAAAATAAATATATAGGAAGTAAATACAGTAAATAAATTAAATATTTATTAGGTATTTTTTTACTTTTTATATCTCTATAAACAATAAAAATATTGATAATTACAAATCAAATCAATAGTAAGATAAACGGATAAAACATATTTTTTTATTTTAAAAAATATAAAATAATTTTATTTAGTATAGAACTAAAAAAATGAATGTAAAATTATTTTACATTTACTTGCTTTTAATATTTGAATTTTTTATGAATTTATGATTTACTATATATAGTAGCTAAATTTATATATAAAAAATTCACTATGAGAATCTTGAAACTCATTACATTCATGTTTGTACTATTTATGTCGTATGCAAATGCATGGGCATATGTTCATAGTACTGTATCTTGGTCAAGTAATTCAAATACTTGGAATTCTTGTCCATCATGAACAACTATTTCTTTTGGTTCTACCAGTTGAGCTGCTAGTTCATGATCTGCAAATTGTATTGCATATTGTGGGACTGATTTATATTATTCATCTTCAGCATGTAGAGCAGTAGGAGATTGATATTATTCACCAAGTTGAAATGATGCAAGGTATTCATGTACAAATGGTTCTTGAGACAATAATTCAAGAAATTATTATTATACATCAGATGGAAATGGTGGAAATAATTGTTCACAATCGTATATCGCTAAGTGTGGTACAGATTATTATGAAAGTTCAAATAGTACTTGTACTGCTGTAGGAACAGGATATTATTCTGCATCATCAAATAACTCTAGATGATCATGTACAAATTTACCATCAAGTAATAATTCAAGAAACTATTATTATACATCATCATGAGGTTGAGATGCAACATGTTCTTACTCATATTCAGATAAATGTTGAATAGACTATTATGAAAGTTCAAATGGTACTTGTTCTCTAGTAGGGAATGGTTATTATTCATCAGCAAATGTAAATGTGAGATGAGCATGTACAAATTTACCATCAGATAATAATTCAAGAAATTATTATTATACATCATCATGAGGTTGAGATGCAACATGTTCGTATGCATATTCAGATAAATGTGGTATAGATTATTATGAAGCTTTAAATGGTTTTTGTAGTCCTGTAGGAACAGGGAAGTATTCACCAAATGCTAATAATTCAATTTCCACTTGTACGAATGGTACAACTGTAAATTGATATTATACATCAGATGGAAATGGATTAAATTCTTGTTCTTGGACTTGTAATTCATGATATTTAAAATCTTGATCTAATTGTGTAGATCCTTATACACCTACTTGAACTGTAACATATTCTACAAACTCATGGACGAGTTGAAATGTAACCGTAAATATTTCTTGTAGTGATGCATGAAGTGGTTGTAATATGTCATGAGTTTCATGATGGAATGTATCTTGAAATAATTATAGTAGAACATTTACAAGTAATCACTCAAGTAATCAATCATTTATTATTAGAGATAATTCTTGAAATGCTAGACAAGTAACTTATAGAGTAAATAATATAGATAAGACTGCTCCAAATTTAGATGTGATTTACTATGTAACATGATGGACTAATGGCATTGTAGATATTGAAATAACTTGTGATGATGCATGAAGTGGATGTGATTTAGAAGATATTGCTTGATTTACTAGAACATGAAATGAATATTATTCTAGAGATTTTACTAGCAATACAAATGGTACTCAATATATTACTTTAAAAGATAAAGTATGAAATACTAGAAATATTTGATATCAAATAACAAATATTGATACAGTTGTTCCAAATGCTACTGTTTCATATTCACCAAGTTGAGAAACTTCAGGAAATGTAACAGTTACTATTACCTGTAGTGATGTACTAAGTGGATGTAATATGTCTTGAGTTTCATGATGGACTGTATCATGAAATAACTATAGTAAAGTATTTTCGTCTAATCATAGTACAAATCAAATTTTTACAGTTAAAGATAATGCCGGTAATACAAAATCAATCAATTATAGAGTTACTAATATTGATACATGAAATCCTATAGGTACAGTTTCATATTCTCCAAGTGGGTGGACCAATGGAAATGTGACTGTAAATGTAGCATGTAGTGATGCTTGATCATGATGTGAATCAGCAACTTATTCAAAAAGTGTTTCAACTAATGGAACAGGAACAATAGAAATAAAAGATAATACTGGAAATAGTACTTTTGTAACGTATGATGTTACAAATATAGATAAGAATGTTCCAACTTGAAATATTTCACATAATTCTGGATGGTATAATAATTCTCAAACAATTACTTTTTCAGCTGAAGATAGTGGATGAAGTAAATTAAAAAGAATTTATTTACAAGAAAGTGTAAATGGTTGAACTTATACGTATGTTTCAGGTACAAGTTATGATAATTTAAATTCAACAACTACTGTTACAAAAACATTTACAAGAACAGCAGTTAATGGAAATAATTATAGATATAGACTTGTAGCTTGGGATAATACAGGACAAACTGCTATTATTTATGGGCCATCATCTCGTATATATTTCGATACAGTTGTTCCAGGGAATCCTACAATTAACTCATCTACTCATTCTAATCAAGTTTGGTCTAACCAAGATGATGTAACTTTAAATATTACAAAAAATAATTCTGGACCAAGTACTTCAACAAATTATTATTGTATAGATACATCAAATACTTGTAATCCTACAACACTTTGAGATAATAAATCTTATACAAACATAACTACTCAAAAACAATATTTTAGAGCAAAAACTTGTGATACTGCATGATGTAGTGGAATTGCTACATTTACTCTTGTTGTAGATACAACAGGACCAAATGGAACAGTTTCATATTCACCAAGTACTTGGACAAGTTGAGATGTTACTATTAATGTTGCATGTAATGATAGTGGTTCAGGTTGTAATAGTACTTCTACAACTAAAACGGTAAGTACAAATGGAACGTGAATTATTACTATTACGGATAATGTATGAAATTCTAGAAATATTTCGTATAATGTAACAAATATTGATAAGATTAAACCTACAGGAAATATCTCACACAATACTGGATGGTATAATAACTCTCAAACAATTACGTTTTCAGCACAAGATACTGGATGAAGTAAATTAAAAAGAATTTGGTTACAAGAAAGTATAAATGGTTGATCATATACATATGTACAATCTGCAGATTATAATAATTTAAATTCAGCAACAACAGTTATAAAAACCTATACTAGAACAGCAGTTAATGGAAATAATTATAGATATAGATTAATAGCATGGGATTATACAGGTGATTATGATATTATTTATTGACCTTCTGCTGTATACTTTGATACTCAAGCTCCTTGAATTCCTAGTATAAGTTCTTCTACACATACTTCAAATGTATGGTCTAATGATACTACGGAAAATTTTACTATTACTAAAAATAGTGCAGGACCTAGCACTTCCACAAGTTATTATTGTATAGATACAACAAACAGTTGTAATCCTACAACATCTTGAGATTCAAAATCATATACATCCTTAACAACTCAAGTACGTTACTTTAGAGCAAAAACATGTGATACTTGAGGCTGTAGTCTCGTAAGAAGTTTCGCGTTAAAAACAGATACTATTCTTCCGACAGCTAGCGTTTCTTATACACCAAACTCATGGACAAATGGAAATGTAGTAACAAAAATTACATGTAGTGATTCAAATAGTGGTTGTAATATGGCTAATATATCTGGTTGGTCAAAATCATCTAATACATATTCAAAAACGTTTACTTCTAATACAAACTGAAATATTACAATTAGTGATATTGCAGGAAATACTAGATTAATAGCTTATGGAGTTACAAACATTGATAAAATTATTCCTACAACATCAGCAAATAATGGATCTACATGATTATGGAGAAATACGAAAGTAGATATTACATTATCAGTTTGAGATAATTGATGAAGTGGAATATTATATTCGAAATATAAATGGGATTCAAATACATGTACAACAGGAACTAA
>CAWUVK010000006.1:0-66353 GCA_963926055.1 uncultured Patescibacteria group bacterium
TCGAAATATAAATGGGATTCAAATACATGTACAACAGGAACTAATTTCACAAACGGACAAAAAATACAAGTTCCAAGTGAATGAACACATACATTATATTTATGTACAAGTGATGTAGCATGAAATACTCAAACATGGTCATGAGTATATAAATACGATGCTACGAAACCAACGGTAGTTGATAATTATGCATATGATAATGTTTGGACAAATACAGGAAGAACGATTACACTTACACCAAATGATCCAAAAGGACCGGATCACTCTGGTTTGACATCAACAAAATGGTGTTTAGGTGTAAATTGTTTACCAGTAATTGGTTCAACAGCAACAAGTATCGTAGTAACACCATATACTGATAATACAATTAGATATCAAACTTATGATGCTGCTTGAAATTCAAGTGATATATGAATTATTATCATAAAAATTGAAGATACTATTCCAACAACAACTATTAGTTTTATAAAATCTGCTTGAGGGGTATATAACTCTAGTTCTTGGACTAATAATAATGTAGATGCAACTATTCAATGTAGTGATAATGACGATCTAACAAATAGTGGATGTAATAACACTACATATGAATATAGAATACAAAATTCAAACTTTGTATGTAATTCTAGTTGAACTTGGACAAGTGCTACTTCTTTTGAAATCACGGCTAATGAAGAAAATAAAACAAGATATGTTTGTTCTAGAGTAAAAGATAACGCTGGAAATGGATTTAGTTATTCATCAGTATATCAAATAAATATTGATAAAGTAGTACCTAGATTTCAAGATATTATATCTAATGTCCCTACAAATCGTTCAGATTTAATGGCTCTAGATAGTCGTAATTTTCAAGTAGAAGTTGATGAAAATGGAGGTTCTCCAATTTCACTCATAGAATGATATTTTGAAGATTATAATACTACTGATTCTTTAGAAAGTACTAAAAATAGTTCTAATTCTGACTTAAATAGTACAATTAGAAATATTTTATCAATAAATAAAAATATTTCTAATGTTGATAAGCATAGAGATAGTGATGGATCGAGACAATATACTTTTAGAATTACTAAAGTAGTTGATGAAGCAGGAAATGAATTTGAAGATTTTACAAATTGAGTGAAAGAATTTTTCTATGATGTGTATGCAAATAGTACTGACATAACTGCTACAGTTCCTGTAAATCAACTTAATATTAATTTGACTGCAGATGCAACAGATGCTGAATTGACTTTAGAACTTAAAGATATTTATGGGAACCAAATAGTTCCTGCATCAGGAATTAGTAGAACTGTTTCATTCGATTTTGATGTAACTAATAACTTGAGACTCAATCAATATACACAAACTATAAATGATGATGCTATTACATTAGATAGACCAAGTGCTGGATGAACTTATACAAATAGATTTTCTACATCTCAAATTTGATTTGATAATGAACCTTCAGTAGATGGAAAATATACTTATAATTTTCAAGTATATGCTCCTACATATGATCCAAATGCTACAAATGGAAGACAATGGGTTAATGGAGAAGCTTTTATAAATACGGTTGATTATATTATTAAGCAAAGCGCATCAACATATATTCAACCAACTCAAAGTGGTTCTATTGCGCAGGCAACTAATATAGAATTCAAATTTAAACCATTATTTAAAGCTGAATTTGTATGAGATATTTCTAAACAAATTAGTGGGAATGGTGCTATTCAAAGTGCTCAATTAAGTGTTGTAAAGCAATCAAGTATTTCCACACCTAGTGGAAAAATTTACCTTGGATTTGGTCAGACAAATGGAACTGATAATGTAGAACATCCTAATTATTCATTTACTTATAGGCCAAATTCTACAAATATTAAAATTAGAGAAGGACATCAATCAAATATAAATTCTTTACAGGATTTATGAACGGGGATTAATGCGAAAAATTTTGATGTTAAAATAGAGTTAGAAGAAGGTCCAGTAGATCAATCTCTAGCAACATATGTTTCTTCTCATATAGCCTATACTCTTAAATGAAAAACTATAGTATATGATGGGCATACAGTTAATAAACCTCGTTATGTAGATGGAACATCTTTGGCTAATACAAGACTTGTATGATTAAAAGTTTTAGGTAAAATTCAATCTAAAAATCAACAAGATATTACTACAGACCAAAGTTGAACAGATTTATATGCTATAGGGAATAATCCTAAAGCTGATTTAAAAGAACAAATCAGAAAAAATGTTGCTGATATAACAAGAAATGCGAATAAAACTCCTTCTTGAACAGTTGAAAATCTCTCATGAAATGTTTGGAATACTTCTCAAGTTGGTACAAAACTCATGAATGGTAGAGTATTATATTTCTGAGATGTAAATGGAGGGAATATAAATATTTGAAATGGTTCAGACTTAATAGCTTCGTGAATAAAAACTATTATTATAGAATGATGAAATGCATATATTAAAAATAATATATCTGTAAATTCTACGGCAAATGATATGCTTGGTATTATTGTATTAGAAGATGAAACTGGTAAGGGTTGAAACTTATATGTTGATCCAAGTGTCACTCAAATTTCTGCTACTATTTATGCTGATAAATCACTTATAAGTTACAATGGTACACAAGAAATTTTATCTGGTGCTGCTATTTCACAGTTAAAAAACCAATTATATATTTATGGTACATTATTTACAGAAAATACTATTGGTTGATCTGTAAATCCATATAGATGTCCATATTATATAGATGAAGCTAATTGTAATTTTGATACAGCTAAGAAGTTTGATTTGAATTTTACAAGAAGATATTTTATAAAAGAAAATTGAAATCCATATGATAATGGAGTATCTCATTATGCTGAGACAAGTCCTTATTATGAATTTCCAATGATCATTGAATATAATCCAAATATTCAAAATACACCACCTCCTTTATTTAATGTAAGTGAAGAAAATTAATATTTTCTTCCTTATGTTTTTAAAATTTAGGAACATAAAAAAAGTTCCCGGGAAAATTTTCCCGGGAACTTTTTTGTGTATTTTTTTGAAAAATATATTTTTATTAGAAAAATTTAATTTTATCTGCATTTGGATGTTCTTTTAATTTTTCAAGAGTTTTTGCTTCAATTTGTCTAATTCTTTCTCTTGTTACACCAAATTCTTTCCCAACTTCTTCAAGAGTATGTACATCACCTCCATTTAAACCAAATCTCATAATGATAATTTTTCTTTCTCTTGGAGTAAGAAAATCTAACATTTCATATAAGTTATCTTTAAGAAGATTCATATTTGTTTGATTATCTGGAGTTGGGTTTTTATCATCTTCGATAAAATCTCATAGGGAAGTGTCTTCTTCTGAACCAACTGGTGCGTCGAGTGATAAGATATCTTGAGAAATTCTCATGATTTGTCTTACTTTTCTAATATCCATATCTAATTCAGTTGCAAGTTCTTCCATTAACGGTTCACGAGTGAGTTCTTGAGTGAGTCTTCTGTACGTATGAGTAAATTTATTGATAGTTTCAATCATATGAACAGGAACTCTAATCGTTCTTGCTTGATCAGCGATCGCTCTGGTAACACCTTGTCTAATCCACCAAGTAGCATATGTAGAAAATTTAAACCCTTTATCTGGATCAAATTTATCAACAGCTCTAAATAATCCAACGTTTCATTCTTGGATAAGATCGAGTAAACCAAGACCTCTTCACATATATTTTTTAGCAATAGAAACTACTAGTCTAAGATTTGCAGCTGCTAATTTTTTCCTTGATTCTTGATCCCCAGCTCTAATTTTTTTCCCAAGAGTAATTTCTTCTTCACTTGAAAGTAACTCAACTCTCCCAATTTCATTTAAGTACATTCTAATAGAATCATCTGAAATTTCCGAAAGTGAAACAGAAACTTTTTTATCTTTTTTTCATTTTCTTTCACTGTCAAATAGATGTTCTTTTTCAAGTGTATCAACAATATCAATTTCTAATTGAAGAAATCTTGTATAAACTTCATCAAGTAACTCTAAATCTTCTTCAGCATTTGGAATTGCAGCCATTACTTCATCTTGAGTTACAGCTCCATCTTTTTTTCCTTTCTTCATCAATTCTTGAATAGTTTCTGGCATTCCATCTAAGAATTTTTCATCAACTTTTATGTCTAAAAATTGTTTTAATCCTTTTCCAGCTCTTCTTTTATCATCCTCTCTATCTTTTCAAAGTCAAATACCACCAGTAGAATCTTTTTTGAGTGCAGAAATAACTGTTTCATCAATTATTTCTACAGCTTCTGCTATAACTTCTTTTGTAAATTGTTGTTCTTCTACTAATTCTTCCATAGTAGGTTCTTCAAAATCTACTTTAGAAATCTCATCTTTTGATAAAACTTCTAATCCAAGTTCGTCTAAATTTATTTCTTCTACACCTTTGTTTTCTTTTTTAGGAGCTTGTTTTGGAGTCATGTTTTTTGTCTAATGTTAAAAAAATACGCAAAAAATCCTCGATTTTTCATCGAAGAAAACCAAGAAATATTTATTTTTCCCTGAATTATAAAGGCTTTATCCTTTATCTTGCGTGTGTAACAGGTAATATTTTTTTCTTGTTATTGTTAATATTATATTCAGAAATAGTATTTTGCAACTCTAAATAAACTTTTTAAATAAAAAAATATCTAATTATTCTATTTGATATTTTTTTATTTAATTCCGTGTAATTTTGCTTTTTTCATAAGCGTAGAATATTCTTGTAATGCTTGAGTATCTCAAGCAGAAATTTTTTCTTTGAGGGCTTCTACTTGTTTTTTATAAATTTCTCTATTCAAGCCAGTAATTAATTTTTTTAATTCTTCTTCAAAATGCTCTTGAGTTTTTTGTTTATTTTCTAAATCTATTCTCAATGCAATACCTTTATAATTTTCTTTTTGTGAAAGTTCTAGGGAATTGAGATAATCAGATCAATTTTCTATAAAATTTTGTAAATTTTTTGAAATTTTATCTGGAAATAATAAATTTTCTTTTATTTTTTTTCTATATCTATCATCATTTAAAATATATCAAATAGCAATATCTTCACTACTTAGAATCTGTTTTTTTTCTCCATTTTCATCTGTATTTGTTGAAATGTGTGCACGAGACCTATTAAATAAATCATAAATTATTTTTGTGTGAATATCGAGTAGATTTGCGATTTCTTTTAAATAAAAATCTTTTTCTACATTATCAGAATAACTTTTTACGATATCAATGAGTTCTTTGAGTAATTTTTTCTTTTCATCTAAATTTGTTGGATCAAATTTAACATTTTGGATATAAAACCCAATTGGAGTCACAGCTTTGTCTATATATGGTTGAAAATCAGCTCAACTTTTTAAAATTTCATCTGGATCTTTTCATCCTGAAAGAGAAATAATTTTCACTTCAAATCATTTATTTTTCATATTTTCAAGAGACAATTTTGTAGCATTTATTCCGGCTTTATCATTATCAAAACATAAATAAATTCTGTGCGTCAGACGCTTAATAATGGTTAAATGTTTATCTGTTAATGCCGTACCAGAAACGGCTACAGTATTGGTGAAACCATATTGTTGCATAGCAATAACATCAGGATTTCACTCAGTAACAATTGCAAAATCTAATTTCGTAATTGCATGACGAGCAGAATATAATCCGTATAAAATACTCGATTTATCATAATATGAACTTGCAGGAGAATTTAAATATTTTGGTTCTCATTGACCCACAACTCTTCCGGTAAACGCGACAAAATCACCACGAGCATTTTGAATAGGGAAGACTATTCTATTAATAAATTTGTCTTTTTTTCTAGAAATATCTATAAAAATCTTAGAATCTTCGATGAGTTTATCTTCGTATCATTTTTCTTTGAGATAATTATACAAATCAACTCAACTGTCAGCATATCCCAAATGAAAATTTTCTAATGATTCTCCTGAAAATCCTCTATCCATGAGATATTTTTTCATTTCTGGATATTTTTGAAGAGCTTGTTGATAGTATGCAGTTGCATCTTTATAGAGAGAATAAATATTTTTTTGTTCTTTATATTTTTGCGCATCAAAATTATTATTGATACTTTTTCCTGTAATATTTGCTAAAATATCAAGCGCTTCTTTAAATTCACAATTCTCAATATCCATCACAAATTTCACAGCTCATCCTCATCTGTGACACCCGAAACAGTATCAGATTTGTTTTGCTGGACTCACGACAAAAGAAGGAGTTTTTTCATTGTGCCCTGGAAACGGACATAACCCCTTGTAATTTGCTCCAGCTTTTTTGATTTTTGAATATTTTCAAACCAAATCAACTATGTCTATACTTCCTTCTAAATCTTCAACTACTCCCACGAATTTTTTAGGTTTAAATATATATTTATTCTTATTATAAATGTTTAAAAATTTTGTAAAGAAAAAACTGAATTTAATCAGTTTTTATCTCCAGTCCAAATTAACGTCTAAACTCATATTCGTTCATTTTCAATTACTACGAATTCAAGTTCATAAATTTAATTTTATATTTTTTCATTGATTCCTTTCAGATAATAATACTGATTGTGTAAATCTATCAAATGTAAATAAAATTGATTCTCAACTATATTGCACGCTTACATCCCATGAATATTTTCAAGTTGATAATTTAATATTTCAAGTTTCTCAATTTTGTAAGCCATCTTGTAAATTTTGAGAATAAATAGCTTTTGATATTTTTCTCCTATGATCAGGTCAAATTCATTCGTGATAATAGTATGCTTTTTTGACTTTTATTTGAGTTGAATAAGGGAGTTGTTCCGCAACTTCTCTATGATCAATTCTACCAGTCCAAGAATATCAAGAATTATTTTCATAATTATTTTTTTGTTGAGCTTCAACTTCATCCTTCAAATCTCATAATTGTTTTTGAGCTGCTTCTTTTATTTCTGCAATTTGCATAAAATCATCCAGACTCTCTTTATAATCATAATTATTTAAATAATTGATTAAGCTTTGTTCTCTTCTAGAAAATCATTTTACTAGAGAATCAACTTTTGATTTTGTTTCATCTAATGTGTTATTTAAAAATAATCAAATAATTTTTTGTTCATTTTTTGTAATTGAATTTTGATAATTACAACTACTTATAATTTCTTTTTTTTGAGTTGGTCAAAAATTATCAAATGCGGTATCTGATGATGGAGGTAAACAATCTGCCATAATATATTTTTTATATATAAATTTAACTTTATTTTACCATTTTTTAGAGATATTTGCAAATATTATTTTTTATAAAATAAATTTATTAATAAAATATTTGACAATCATTAAATATATGTGTTAAGATATAAGTGTACTTAAAATTATTTCTTAAAAGTTCAATGGTTATGAATCAACATCAAACAAATATATATCCAACTGGAGCTGAAACAGATGCTCAAAGACCACCTGAATATCTAGCATCTCATGCTAGAGATCTTATTGCACTAATGGGAGGAGTTAAAAGAAATGTGGATAAGAATATGCCGAAGCAAAATTAATTTTTTTGTTTATATTTTGACAAGTAAATATTTTATATGTTAAAATATTTATGTACTTATAATTATTTTTTTAAAGTTCAATAGTTATGTCAACACAAAATACAATGAGATGAGTAGATTATGCTCAAAATTATCAAGAAAAATGAGAATCAATAGTTCAAAAAATAATTTGATGTATTGGAAGTGTTAAAAAAGATATAAGTTCTATACAAAATATTTCACCTGAATTATTACAATTACAGAATATACTTGGTGGAATTTCTCAACTTGATAGGAGCTTTAGTAATGATTTTAATCCTTACTTACGTTGTACAACAGTAGGTGAATTATTTGAAGCATACGAATCTATTAAAAGATCAAATTCAAATTCAACAAGAGTCAAGCATATGGCATTACTTAAATTCGCTTGTAAGGAATTTTCTCAAAGATAAAACATGATGTTTTGTCTTTTTTTGTGTTTCAAAAATTTATATGGTACAATATTTTATAGAAACAAAACATTATATATTATTCCTCCAATATGAATGCAATTGAAGCACGTCCAATGCTTAGAGAATTAAATACGCTTGGACTTAAAAATAAATCAATAAAACTAGATTTCTTAGAATCATTAGAAAAAGCAACTCAAACCAGAGTGGCTTCTATTTTGGAACTTGATTGAATTAATAAAATGATTATAGATAATCATGGAAAAGATTCATTAAATTTCGATGAAATTAATATAAATGATTGTTTAGAAGTTTGAGATATTGCCAAAAAATATGCGGATTTAATAGAAAAAAATTTCCCAGCATTAAAAGTAACGAGTTTATTTCATGAAACTCAATTTTCTAAAATGGATCTTTTAGAAAACCAAAGAATGAGAAAAATATGAGAATTTCCAGCAAATAAAACACATATTGATACACAATTTTTCTTTGAAGATGAAGCTATAAATGGTGAAATAGTTGCAAAAATAGATCTATGGATTCCGGATGTTTCTCCAAGTCAATGTGTCAGTTTTGAAATTTCAATCGATACAATAAATTCAATTCAAGCAAATATGGATATTTTAGCATTAAAAAATAATGTTGAAAATAGAAATGCAGGTAAGCTAATGCAGGCACAACTTGAAACAAATGTTTTAAAATATACCGATAGAATGACAGGTTTATATAATGGATTATTTGCTGAGGAAGCCTTGAGCCAAGTAGATAATCAGTATAGCTATATATTTATAGATGTGTCAGGTTTTAAGGAAATAAATGATAAAAATGGTCATGATATTTGAGATAAAGCTTTAATCGAAGTTGCAAATTATTTACAAAAATCATGTAGAATCGAAGATAAAGTATGTAGAATGTGATGAGATGAATTTGCGATTTTATTTAAATGAGATAATGAAAATCATATTAAAGACCTTATTTCACGTCTCAAGAATATTCAAATTTCAGTACAAAATAACAAAGATGAAACTATTAATATTGATTTAAAATATTGATACGGAGTAAAAAATTATCAATCTGAAGATTATATGGATCTTGTAAAAATAGCTAACGCTATGCTAAATGAAAAAAAAGATAAAAAATGAGCAGCTTATAGGCTCAAGTCTCTTTTCCTATCAAGTGATGAAGAAACAAGAATTTATTCATTTTGGCATCTTATTCAAGATCCAAAATGTCTTGATTATATGCTTCAATCTATTTTACAAGAACCTTCAACACAAGTATTTTTAGATGGATTTTTATGATTATTACAAAAATTTACGTCTTGAGATTTATGAGAAATTTCTCAAAGTTCTTCTGATTCTATAAAAAAGTTTATACATGAATCTTCTGAGTTAGAAAAAATAGCTGCATAAAAAAAACAAAAAGATTTTTCTTTTTGTTTTTTATTTTGCAAAAAATTTATATACTAAAAAAAATATTTTTTAAATAATTTTCATGTTTGTAGTAATTGATGGAATTGATGGAAGTTGAAAATGAACACAAATTTCTCTGGTTGCTGAGCAATTAGAAAAAAAATGAAAAAAAGTAAAAATTTTAGACTTTCCAAGATATTGAGAAACTTCAGCTTTTATGGTGGAAAAATATCTCAATGGAGAATATGGAAATGAAATTTCAGCAAAACAAGCGAGTATTTTTTATGCCGTTGATAGATTTCAAAGTTATCATGACAATAAAAATGATATTCAAAATTATGATTATATTTTATCAAACCGTTATGTTTCTGCAAATATGATTCATCAAGCTGGGAAAATTTCAGATGAAGGAGAAAAAAATGATTTTTTAAATTGGCTAGAAGATTTAGAATATAATATTTTTGGAATTCCAAAACCAGATAAAACAATTTTTCTCAATGTTTCTCCACAAATGAGTCAAAAATTAGTGCTCAAAAAAGCAGAAAGAGAATATCTCAAATGATGAAAAAAAATGGATTTACATGAAGAAGATACCAATCATTTAAAAAATGCACATGCTTCTGCTATGAAAATCGTTCAAAATAATCCAGATTGGGTAAAAATTGATTGTGAAGATAATCAAGAAATGAGAAAAATATCTCAAATCACTCAAGATATTTTAAATGAAATTTTATAAAAAAAGAAAAAGCGACCGAACGGTCGCTTTTTATATCACTTACTTATATTCGCCACTAAGCCACATCCTGTGCGCTTGGGCATGCTCTACTGCAAAGAGCATTGAAAATCTTTTGAGAAATTTTCTAAAACAGAATATAGAAATTTTATATTATTTCAAATTTATTTTATACATTTTAAAAATTTTATCTATAATATTTTTAATAATTATTAAAAATAAATATGCAAACTACGAAACAAAAGGGGGATTTGTGAGAAGTATTAGCGATTAAATATTTACAAAAACATTGATATAAAATTATAGAAACCAATTATAAATTTTGAAGATTTTGAGAAATTGACATAATTGCTCAAAAAGATAGAAAATATTTCTTTATTGAGGTAAAATATCGTAGTAATGAATATTTTGGCACTGCTGAAGATTCTATTACAAAATCAAAACTATTTAAATTAGAAAAATCTATTTATTCATATTGTATGAAAAATAAAATAGATTTAGAAAATATTTGCTTTCAAGTAATTGCTATTTTAAAGCAAAAAACATCTCATAGAATAACACATTATAAAAATATTTCAATGCACTAATTTAGTACATAATAATGTAAATATTAAAAAAATATTTAATTTAAAATTATTTTAGAAACACTTAAGGTTTAAAAGTATTGTGCTATATATTATATAGTAATTTAAAATAAAAAATGATAGAAAAAAATATGAATGATGCATTTACAAATGCTCAAAAACAAATGAGACAAGCTTGTGATTTATACGATGGCTGTCGTCTAGATACAAATAAATATGAACTTATTTCTCATCCAAAAAGAATATTAGAAGTCAATATTCCAGTTAAAATGGATAATGGTAGCATAAAGATTTTTACAGGATTTCGTTCACAACACAATGATGCAAGAGGACCATTTAAAGGTGGGATTCGTTTTCATGAAGATGTAAATAGATCAGAAGTGAAAGCACTTTCAATGTGGATGAGTATTAAATGTGCGGTTGTAGATATACCACTTGGATGAGGAAAATGAGGAATAATTGTAAATCCAAAAGAACTCTCAGACTGAGAATTAGAAAGATTATCAAGAGGATATGTAAGAGAATTATATAAATATTTAGGACCACAAACTGATGTTCCTGCTCCTGATGTAAATACAAATCCACAAATCATGTCTTGGATGATGGATGAATATTCACTCTTAGCTGGGAAATATTCTCCAGGTTCATTTACAGGAAAACCACTTTCAAACGGAGGCTCACTTGGAAGATCAAAAGCTACAGCGCAAGGTGGAGTATACGTTTTAAAAGAAATTTTACGTTTAAATGATGATGAAATTTCAGGTAAATCTATCGTGATTCAAGGTGCTGGAAATGCTGGATTAACAGCAGCAAAATTATTACTTCCACTTGGTGCAAAAATAATTGGTATTTCAGATTCAAAATGAGGTATTTATAATGAAAATGGCTTAGATATTCAAAAAATTGAAGAACTCAAAGCAAATAGAAAATCTGTAATCGAGTATAGCGATGCAAAAATTTTATGAGCAAAAGAAATTTTAGAACAAAAATGTGATATTTTAATTCCTGCTGCTTTAGAAAATCAAATTACTAGTGATAATGCTGATAAAATTCAAGCTCCAGTTATTTTAGAATTAGCAAATGGACCACTCACACCGGAAGCAGACAAAATTTTAGAAGATAAAAATGTTATGATTATTCCTGATATTTTAGCAAATGCGGGGGGAGTTATGGTGAGTTATTTCGAACAAGTGCAAAATAATATGAATTTTTATTGGGAAGAAGATGAAATTGAAGATAAATTAAATAAAAAAATTACACAATCTGCTAGTGATGTATATACTAAAGCAGATGAATATAAAACCTCTTTGAGAAGTGGGGCATATATAATAGCTATGCAAAGAATTTTCGATGCTATGCAAGATAGAGGTGAACTTGTATAAAAAATAAAAAATATGAAATTTTTAAAGAATTTAACTACAACAAAAAGAACTTCGACATTATTTGCACTCATGAATTTATTTTTTATGATTTTGCTAGTAATAGCGATTAATCTCAGTTATTTTTATCTTTGGTATGAAGATCAAAAGGCTGAGAGTCTTTTTGATATGAATAGAAATTATGCTGAAATGACAAATACCTATTCTGCTTCAAATATTGATGCCTTTAAAAATTATATTCTTACAAAGGATACAATTATTATTGATTCAAAAAGTGAAGAAACTCTTGTGTGTTCGCAGGGAGTTGCTTCAAAAATTCATAAATCTGAAATGTCACTTGAAAGTCTTAAAAATTCATATTTTTATAAAGATGAAACAAATGGGAAAATTTACCTTGTTTTTACTCATGATTATCCAGAAATATGAACGGTGAAAGTTTTATTTGATACAACTCATTATATAAATTCTCAACTACTTATACTCAAAATTAGTTTAGTAATCATTCTAATTTCACTTATTGCATCATATTTTTTAGGAAAGTTATTTACAAAATATACTCTCAGAGATCTAAGAAAAATTTCAAATGAAGCAAAAACAATGTCTTTAGAAAATTATAATCAAATTCAATGTGAATGATGTAATGATGATGAAGTTAAAATATTAGCCACAACTATTAATCAGTCAATTTTAAGAATAAAAAAGCAATCTAAAGATCTAAAACAATTTATCACAGACGTTTCTCATGAATTTAAAACCCCACTTATGGTGATAAATTCAAAAATAGACGTGTATCGTAAACAGATTGAAAAATGAAAATCTAAACCTCAAGACCTTGATACGCTTCTGGATACAATCAAAAATAGAACAAAAAAATTGAACAACACTTTAGAAACTCTGTTTATTTTAAGTAGAAAAACAGAATGAATAGAAGAAGTAGAAAAACAAAATGTTAATTTAAAAGATTATTTAGAACAATATATTCGTGAATATATAGCCAATAGTGAAAAAAATATTTTAGTAAAATTTTATTTCCAAGAAGATATTTTTCAAGATATTGATAAAAATATTTTTAACATTATAATAGACAATCTCATATCTAATGCTATTAAGTTTTCAAAAGAAGATGGAATTATTGAAGTATGAGGAAATAAAAAGGAAATTTGGATAAAAGATTATGGAATTTGAATGGATGAAAAGACAACCAAACATATTTGGTGAAAATTCTATAGACAAGATACAAATTTAGAAGGTTTTTGAGTGTGATTATATATTGTTTCAAGAATTGTTCAATTATTCCAATGGAAAATTGATGTACAATCAAAACAAAATGAATGATCGACATTCATAATAAAATTTTAATTTTTATCTAAATATATTATGAAAAAAATACTCCTAATAGAGGATAATAAAGATATTTCTGAAAGTATTAAAGAATATTTAGAGTTAGAAGATTTTGAAATTGAAAGCTGTAATAGCTGAGATGAATGACTTGAAAATGCATTAAATAAAAAATATGATTTACTATTATTAGACGTGATGTTACCGAAAATTGACGGTTTTACTATCGCAGCAAAACTCAAAGAAAAATCTGATATACCGGTAATTATGATTACGGCAAAAGATGCTATTGATGATAAATTACTTGGTTTTGAACATTGAGTTCAAGATTATATAGTTAAACCTTTTGACTTACGTGAATTAGAAGCTCGTATTAATTCTATTTTTAAAAGAAGAGAAAGAGTTGCTGAATATACTTTTGGTGATATTTCGATTGATTTAGAAAGAAGAGCATTTAAGAAAAATAATGAAAATGTACCTTTAACACAAAAAGAATTTTTAATTCTAGAAGTGTTACTTAAAAATAAATCAAAACCAGTTTCTAGAACTGATATTATAGAATATGCCTGGGGAGGATGAGATGCTTTATTTGATTCTGATGCGAAACTTGATGTATATATTTCAAATTTACGAAACAAATTAACAAGAGATTTTATCCAAACTATCAAAGGATTTTGATATAAAATCGAAGAATAAAAAAAAACAGAATTTTAAAAATTCTGTTTTTTTTATTCTTTTGCTGCAAAATATAAATAAGGACTATTAAATTCTTTTTTATATGGTTTGAAAAAAGTTGTATTTTCGTCAAAATATCATTTTAATTTTAAGTACGCATATGATAATAAAAGAGGATAACCTCATTCATGTTGAGATTCTTCCATAATTACATCTTGTTGAACAAGACTCACTCACGATAATTTTTTATCAAATAATTCTTTATCATTTGGTGTATTTATGTTTCCATTTTTCTTTTCACATAACGCTGAGAGTTTTGTTCATAATTTATAACTACTCCCATAATCTGTCCAGTAATGATATTTATTATACAATGATAAATTTTCTAAAGAATGTCCAGGGTTTACAAAAACAAATTCTTGATTCATAAATTCTCTTGTTTGCGATTCAGCTTTAATTTTTTCTAAATCAACTTTTCTTACATAATATTCATCAAATTTATCCCAAACCCATAGAGGTGTAGCAATGAGATTACCTCATAAAACTCACCTTGGATTGTTATGCTGAAAAAAATTAGATTTATTATTATTTAGATAATATCAGATTATTTGTCTTTCATATGGATTATCACGAATGGTATCATGTTCTAATTTATATCAAACTGGACAAATACTAGACACTTCTTGTCCATTACTACACATTTTTGAATTATTTGGACAGACTCTTGTTGAATAGATTTGATTTCAGTAATATTTCTTTTTTGTTATTGCGTAGGTTTCGTTGAAATAAACAAAATCTTGAGTTTCTCTGATTTTTGATTTTATTTCTTTTTCTGCTGTTTTGAAAAAATTATGTATATCTTCTTCACTCGAAACAGTTAGATAATCAGTATAATTTTCTCATCTGTTTTTATTTCCATCGAAAATATTTCTAATAGGATAACTTGGAGCAATATCTTTTTGCTGAGAATCATCTTTGTATTTGAATTTATATTGAGCAAGAATTTTATTATTATCTTCATCAAAAATTTCGAGAGTATAATACTCATTATTTGTAAATCAAATCCCTAATACGTTATGAGAAACATCTGAAAATTGAAATTCTTTTTGTGAATATTGCCCTTGATTAAAATCTTTTAAATATTTTTCTTGATATTCATAAGTGGAAAAATTTCTTATTAAGATATTTCTTTCTCAAATTTCATCAGAAAATTCTATATGCAAAATAATTTTATTTAAATAATTTTCTACTTTTGAACTTTCTAACGTAAATATTTTTCATTCAATTGGAATATTTCCATTTTCATTTTCTTGAGAATCAACGAGATCATTTAAACTATCTTTTCTATCTTCTGGTTTAATATAATATTCACAAGCAATTTTTATTTCTTGATTATTTTCATACCAAGAAATTGTATTTATAGTTTCAAAATATTCTTCAGCTTCTTGCCAACCTCTACCATACGTATCTTTACAAAGAGAATTTTGAGCTATTTGTTTTTCTGAAATATTTTCAAACTCTTTTTCAATATCATATAATAATGCTAAACTTTTTTTATTATTTTTATATTTATTTTTTAGTTTTTCTAAAATTTCTCAAAAATTTTCTGACCAGTCAATAACTTCCTCAGATTCTAATTTTTCAAGTTTATTTTCTAAAACTTTAGAAAGTTCTTCTATTTGTTTCGAATTTTGCACCCCTCATTCTCTTGCATAGTCGCTTGGAACTGGACAAAAATTTCATTGACAAATATTATAAAAATATTTTTCACCTACTTCAAAACAATTACTTCTTGAGTAACCAGGATAAAGTGAATCATTTTTTTGTTTATCTTGTTCACATTCTCATTGACTTTGATGAGTTGAAGACAAGAAATTATTTGCAGAAACATTTTCTCCAAAAAATATTAGTAAAATTATTCACATGATGCAGAAAAAATAGAGTATTTTTTTCATATTTTTATTTTATTATTTATATTAATATAATTTTATCATATATTTTATAATATTTACAATATTTAATAATTTTAAATAAATTTAGAATTCTTTAAGTTTCAACTATAGTATTTATAGTAATTATTCTATATAAAAATAAAAAATATGAAAACATCTGATTTATTTGTAAAAATATTAGAAAATAAAGGAGTGGAAGTTATTTATGGAGTTCCATGAGAAGAAAATCTTGATTTACTCGATTCAATTGGGAAATCAAATATTAAACTTATTCTTACCAGAAATGAACAAACTGCTGTATTTATGGCAGCAACATATGGAAGATTCACAGGGAAACCTGGTGTAGCTCTAGCGACACTTTGACCTGGTGCGACAAATATGATGACGGGAGTTGCATACGCTCAACTTGGAGGAATGCCATTAATCGTTATTACCGGACAAAAACCACAAAATAAATCAAAACAATGAGCATTTCAAATTATAGATGCTGTGTCTATGATGAAACCAGTTACTAAATATGCAACGAGTATCGTAAATTGAGCAAGAGTTCCATATATTTTAGAAAATGCTTTTAAAATAGCTACAAGTGAAAAACCAGGGGCTGTACATTTAGAACTTCCAGAAGATATTGCTGAAGAAATGGTTGATGAACAATACGCATTAGTAGATTTAAAAACACAAAAACAAAGAAGACCGGTTATAGATAAAAAATGAGTAGAATTACTGGTCAGCGAAATGCAAAATGCAAAATCTCCAGTGATTTTAATCGGATCAGGAGCCAATAGAAAAAGAGTCTCAAAATATCTCACACAATTTATTAAAAAATATAATATTCCATTTTTCTCATCTCAAATGGGGAAATGAGTGGTAGACGAAAACTTATCACAATATTTAGGAACAGCAGCACTCACGAGTTGAGATTATATTCATGAAGCAATTGCTCAGTCTGATTTAATTATTTCAGTTTGATATGATAATGTTGAAAAACCAACCGATATTTTAGGAATTAATGGAATCCCGGTAATAAATGTAAATTTCGTAGAATCAAATTATGACTATGTTTATAGTCCATATTTAGATTTAATCGGAGATATTTGAAATTTATTTTGGCATTTATGTGAAGAAAATATTTCTCAAAAATGGGATTATTCTAAAATTTATGAAATAAATGAAAAAAATATTTCTCAAATCCAAGAAAATAATAAATTAGAAGAAGAATTTCCATTTATGATGCCAAGAAAATTAGTTTCAGATCTACAAGAAACGCTTGCAAATGATGATATTCTGACTCTAGATAACGGTCTGTATAAAGTTTGGGTGGCTCGTAACTTCAAATCTTCACATCCAAATACACTTTTACTTGATAATGCGTTGGCAACTATGTGAGCTGGATATGCTTCAGCTATGGAAGCAAAACGTCTCAATCCAAATAAAAATGTCGTTTGTGTAACCTGAGATGGTGGACTTGTCATGAATCTTTGAGATTTAGAAACAGCCGTGAGAATGAAGCTGGATCTCACTATTGTAGTATTAAATAACGCAAGTTACGGAATGATTAAATGGAAACAAGCCGGAGCGCATCTCGAAGATTTTTGACTCGATTTCTGAAATCCAGATTTCGTAAAACTCGCAGAAAGTTTCGGAGCAAAAGGATATAAAGTAGAAAAAAAAGAAGATTTTCAAGAAGTCTTACAAAAAACTCTCAACGAAAAATGAATAAAAATAATTGACCTAGATTTTGATTATCCGGTTGATGGAAAAATAAAATAGTTAAAAAAAACCCACAAGAAATTTTTCTTGTGGGTTTTTGTTTAAATAAAAAATATTTTTTATTTAAAAACATGAACAAATAGGGAAATTAATATTTTTTTTACTATTAAATATAAAAAAGTCTCAAAATTTAATGCTGATTTAATATGTTGTGAATATAATATAAAATATATATTTAGTAAGTAACTTATATGAAAAAAATAATTTTTACAATATTACTATGTTTGTTTTCTTTATTTCAATATAAAGCACAAGCTTGTGCTCCTTTTACTACAAATCAAATTATTGTTTGAGAATATAATTGATTACTAGATAATAAAGTTCCTGGTAGAGAATGAGATTTTCAATTTATTGATTTAGAAAATCATTATAAACCATTTGCATGAAATAATACTGAATTATGAAAATATTATTTTGTAGATAATAATAGAATTAATTTATCAAAATATAATAAATGAGATCTTGTTATTACAATTAGTAGTTATGATGATTGATTAAATGATGAATATTTTACTGTCTATGAAATGTGAAAAATTTCATGTAATAGTAACAATGAAATATCAATAATTAATAGAGAATGAAAAGTAAAAGAATTTTGAAAAAAAATCTGGACTTGTTGAGAAGTTCCTGAAAATATTTTATCTGAAAAAGATGTATTAGCGAAAATAAATAACATAAATAATATTTGTGCTAACACTAAAATTATATCTAATAAAATAGATTCTCAACTAAATGCATCTTCAACTATTAATGAAGATGAAATAGCTTCAAGTAATTTTTCTGACAGAGTAGTTGAAAAAAATAGTAACAAATCTTTATTGAATATAAATAGTAATTACTATTTATATTTTGGATTATTATTGATTATTACCTTAACTACATTTGTATATATAAAAACTAAAAAATGATGAAAAAAATAATTTTTACAATATTTATTTTACTGATAATCACTTCGTGTAACAAAAGTTATGAAATAAATAATATTCAAGAAAATAATTTTAATAATACAAAAATATATTTCTTAGACAATAAATCAAAAGAGTATTCTGTAGAATACAGTGAAATAAATGCTGATAATATTCCTCAAGAAATTTCACTAGTACATTTTTGACATAAATTACTACCCTCAGAAGTAGAATCAATTTTTTGATTGAATTTAAATTTTATTGATTCTCCTGAAATTATTATTTCTGATATATCTATCAATGATAATATCCATAAAATCTTTACAAAACTTGATGTAAAAACTTTTAATTGATTAATTCATGTTTACAATGAATGTGAAAAATGAATTAAATTCTGAAAAAATATTTCTGATCTATATTTTGCATCTCAAATTAATAATTTTAGTTTTTATACAGTTTGTTCTCAAGATATGTCTATACCTGTTTCGTGTATGTTTGAATGAGAAGAAGATAATCAAGATAAAGTGATTTGTGGTTAATTATTAAATAAAAACTTTTTTATGAAAATAGATAAAAAATATATAAAAATAATTTTTACTTCAATGTTATTGTTAGGTATATCATTTTGAATATATGTTTTCAAAACGATTCAATCAACTCAAAGTCTATTAATATGTGAAAATTATCAATCAAATAAATCTCATATAGACCAACAATTTACTTATGCACTTGATAATCAAATAAAGTTAGAAAATAATTTTTTTTCTATTTGATGTTTTCCTGGGGTAGATGTTTCAAGTTTTGAACTATTATGAAAATCATGATTTGCTAAAGATAAAAACTTTATTTATACTATAAGTGACATTTGAAAAAAATATAATGAATTAGTTCTTATTAAAGAAATATTAGAATGAATTGATGTTAATACATTTCATTTAGATTTAAAATATTTAACTTGACAAGTAAATAAATGATTTGGAATAATAAATGATAGAAATGCTATATATTTTTATTATACTCTCAGTAATTGATATACATCATTAAATAAATTACAAAATATTGATCCGATAACTTTTGAATTCATTAAAAAGTGAAATTATGACAAAACTTTATCAAAAATATATTTTCAAGATAAAAATTGATTATATTTTGCTTATTTATCACAAAAGTGAATATATTATAAAAAAGTATTGAATAATTCTATAGATATTTCAAATACATATTATTATTCAGATATAATAATAGATACTTGAGAATATATTATTAGAGAAGGAAAAATATTGGATTACATTGATTATAAAACTTTAGTTTGAATTTGAAGTGTAAAAGAATATCAAAAAGATAAAAATAATGTATATGATAAAAATTTTGATATAATTCCAAATTTAAATCCTGATAAAACAGTGGATATGTGACATGAAAATAAATATTATATTTCTGATGGGAATTATTTTTATTTAACATGACAAAGAGAAACTCAGAACTCTAATTGATATGAATATGAGAATGTTATTTCAATAAATAAAACACCTGAGCTTATTAGTATGTACAATCAAATGAAAAGCTTTTATGACAATTGAGCTTATTAGATAAAAACTCGAGAAAAAATCTCGAGTTTTTATTTTTCCTTTAGAAAAATTTAAGTTTTAGATATACTATGAATAATGTTTAGAAATTAACCTGAAAACTATGAAAACAATTCAATCAATAAATCCGTATAACGGAGAAAAAAATGGGGAAGTAGAACTTTTTTCAGCAGAAAAATTAACTGAAATTATAGATACAGCTCATAGTGCTTTTGAATCTTGGAAAAATACTTCGTTTGAACAAAGAAAAAAATTATTTTATGCACTTGCTGAAAATATTGAAAAAGATATAGATGAATGTTCGAGATTACAAACCATAGAAATGGGGATGTTATTATCAGACTCGAAAGCTGGTTTACAATCAACAGCAAATCTGATCAGATGGTTTGCCGATAATGCTCAAAATATTTTAGGTGAAAAAGAATTCGAAACGTCTGAAGGTTTCAAAGGAATGCAAATGCACGATCCACTTGGTGTGATTTTTGGTATTGCTCCATGGAATTTCCCATTTAATCAACTCCTAAGAGCTGCTGTACCAAATATGTTAGCTGGGAATACTCAAATATATAAACATGCTTCAAATGTACCTCTGTGTGCACAAAAAATAGAAGATTTATTTATCGCTGCTGGATTTCCAAAAGGTGTGTATACAAATCTATTTATGAGCTCATCACTAAGCGAACATATTATTTCAAATCCAAAAATTGCTGGTGTAAATTTAACTGGTGGAGAAAGAGCTGGAAGCGCTGTTGGAGCTCTTGCTGGAAAATATATCAAACCTGCAGTATTGGAACTTGGATGAAATGATGCATTCATCGTGGCAGATACGAATAATTTAGATGCTATTATAGATCAAGCTGTTTTAGGAAGACTCAGAAACGGAGGACAAGCCTGTAATGGTTCAAAAAGATTTGTAGTATTAGATAAATATTATGATGAATTTTGTGAAAAATATGCACAAAAAATGTCAGAAGTAACACTCTGAGACCCAAGTGATGAATCAACTCAACTTCAACCTCTTGCGAATGAATCGAGTGTAAAAGAAGTTCACGATCAAGTACAAAGATCAATCGCAGTAGGTGCAAAACTCTTAACGGGTGGGAAACCAGCAGATATGCAAGGGAATTTTTATGAAGCAACTGTACTGGCTAATGTTACTCCTGATATTCCAAGTTTTAACGAAGAAATATTTGGACCGGTAGCGTCTATTATAAAATCATCAAATTTAGAAGAATCTATCCAAATAGCGAATAATTCTGACTTTGGTCTTTCTGCTGTGATATTTTGAGATGATGAAGATCAAATCAGAGAAATAGCAAAATGAGTTACTGGAGGAATTATTTATATTAACTCCAGAGCATCTTCAAAAGCTTCTATTCCATTTGGATGAGTGAAAAAATCATGAGTCTGAAAAGAAAATGGACCAGAAGGATTAAAAGCATTCACAAATAAAAAAGTAATTTTATATTAAAAAAATAAATAAAACCATTATTAGTTGATATATTAATGGTTTTTTTTATAATTTAATTTAAAATATAAATAATACTTGTTAAAATAATTTTCAAATGAATAAATTAAAAAATAAATTAATATATTT
Source organism: uncultured Patescibacteria group bacterium (assembly GCA_963926055.1). Classification (GTDB taxonomy): domain Bacteria; phylum Patescibacteriota; class Gracilibacteria; order BD1-5; family UBA6164; genus CAJXJP01. The sequence goes on from CAWUVK010000006.1 coordinate 21,871, forward strand.
ATTAGTAATTATAATATTTTCTCTATGAATATACACACCTACTTCCGCAGCAACATGTGTCGAGTATAATGATGATGCTACTTGTGCAGAATATTATACTGAAACGGTACTAAGATGTACTATGAAATGAAGACCATGAAGTTCTTCTAGATGTAGTGGTTCATTTGATACTATGGTATGAGAAAGTTGTTATGATATCTATGGTATGACGCCAGCATGATGTAGTTGGTGATCTTCAATAGTAGAAGTCACAACAAGATTTTGTAAAAGATATAATAACGATGCAACTTGTAAATCATATAAAGTAGATGGATGATGGTCATGATGGAGTTATGGATCACGGGGAAGTTGTAATAGTTCTACATGAATTCAGTCAAGATCTCTTAGTAGAACATGTACAAATCCTTCTCCAGTATGAGGTGGAGCATATTGTAGCGGAAGTTCGAGTACTACTCAAACAAGAAACTGTGCTGTCAATGGATGATGGAGTTCATGGAATACGTGAAGTTGGGGAAGTTGTAATTCATCAACTGGTACGCAAAGTAGAACAGATACAAGAAGTTGTACAAATCCAAGTCCAAAAAATGGTGGTGCAAGTTGTAGTGGAAGTTCTACGAGATTAGTGTCACAAAATTGTAGAGTAAATTGAGGTTGGACTGCTTGGAGTTATACTTCATGGGGAAGCTGTAATCCTTCAACAGGTATTAAAAATAGAACCGGTACAAGAAGTTGTACAAACCCAAGTCCAAAAAATGGTGGTGTAAGTTGTAGTGGATCAAGTAGCTATACTGATACTACTACTTGTCCAGTAACAGCAAACTGTGGATCAACTAATAATAGCTGTAGTGTTTGAAACTATAGCAATACTTCTGATTCAGGATGATATTCTAGATGGCAATGTGTATGACTCAATGGAGGCTGAAATGATACATGTGCATACAGAACTGACTATACTGCACCAAATTGAACAGTGAGTTACTCACCAAGTGGATGGACAAATGGAAATGTAACAGTAACAGTAAGTTGTACTGATACAGGATGAGCATGATGTACACAATCAACATATTCAAAAATAGTCTCATATAATCGAAGTTGATATATAAGAATTAGTGATGATTTATGAAATTCAAGAAATATTAGCTATAACGTCACGAATATTGATAAAATAAATCCTACGGGGAATGTTTCTCATGATACTGGTTGGTATAATAACACAAAAAACGTTATTTTTTGAGCATCTGATTTTTGATGAAGTAATCTTAGAAGAATATATTTACAAAGAAGTCTTAATGGATGAGCTTATCAATATATTTCTTGAACTGATTATAATAATTTAAGTACAGCAAGTATTTCTAGGAATTATACTCAATGAGCTTCAAATAATTCGAGATATAAATATAGACTAATTGTATGGGATAATGCAGGGAATTACTCATACAATTATGGTCCAAATAGTGAATTAAAATTTGATACTTTAGCTCCAAATAATCCAACTATTAGTTCAACAACACACTCAAACTGAGTATGGATAAATAATAATAATCCAAATTTTACTATTTCTGCAAATAGTGAATGACCAAGTCCAGCAACAAATTATTATTGTTTTGATACAATTAATAGTTGTGATCCAAATATTTCATGAAATAATAAAAATTATTCAAATATTTCAGATGGGAAATCTTATTTTAGAGCAAAAACATGTGATACTGGATGATGTAGTTGAATTTCAAGTTTTCACATTAACATTGATACCGTAAAACCCAATGCAGGAGATATTTCTGCTGCTACTAATTATCCAGATGATTGAGATAATTTACATGCAAATAATAGAGAATTTTCATATAAAGTTGATGATAATTGATATGCACCAATAGTAAGGATTGAATGATATTTGGAAGATGCAAATAACCCTGATAATTATTTATCTATGGAATCATCAAATTCAGATATTTTAACATTTGTATGAAATATCTCACAAGTTGATAACGATTTACTTGTCACTGATGGGAAAAGAATGTACACATTTGTTATCACAAAATTAAGTGATGCTGCAGGAAATTCATTTATTACAGATACTATTTCACCAATTAAAACATTTAAATATTACGTATATGCAAATCCTGATACTACTTTAACTACATCTATTGAAGCAAATCAGCTTAATCAATGAAATGTAGCTAATGGACAAATTCAAAATTTTACATTAGCTCTATTTGATGAGTTTTGAAATAGATTAATTCCAAAATCAGATATTTGAAGAACAATAGATTTTGTATTTAATGTTCAAAATAATTTAAAACTCAATCAATATAATCCAATTACATCAGATTCATCAATATTTTTACAACTTCCTAAAGCTGGAGCTACTTTCGATAATACTATTTTTAAAACAGGAGAAAATATATATTCGAAATTAATTTCTGAAAATAATTCTGGAAAATATAATTTTCAATATAAAATTTATACTCCAACATTTGATATAAGTGAAACAAATGGGCAAGAATTAGTAAATGGAAATGCTCGAATAGATAAAATAAAAATTATTATAAATCAAGATAATTGAGTAAATTTAAGTCCAAAAACTTCATTTGAATCAAATATAAATATATGACCTTGAATTGATTTTGATTTCAGACCTATGATACAAACTCAATTTCAATGAGATTTTTCTAAAAATTATTCTTTGAATCAAGATTTAGAAAATGTAATTAAAGTGAATACATATTGATTTAGAGGTATTTCTAATGGAAAAATGTACCTAGGTTTCTGATATCCAGAAATAGATCTCAACACGTCGCACAATGATCTAGATATGTATATTAATTCTTCACGCATAACAGAATGACATAATAATGCATTTGAGTTATGAAATCTAACTCAAAAAAGATTTAATTCAGAAATAAAACAAACAAAACCAGGTCTTACGCAAGATGAGAAAAAACATTATATATCTACTCATATTTGATATTCATTGGATTGAAATAATATTTTATATGATTGAGATATTATTTGAAAAACGAATTATTCAGCTTGAACAGCAATTGATTCGAGTAGTAATTTATGAGTGAAAATCCTCTGATTAACTCAATCAAAAAATCAAACTGATATTTCGAATAATCAATCAAACACTGATATTTTTCAAGTAGGAAATAATACAAAAGCTGATTTAAAAGAACAAATTCGTAAAAATGTAGCAGAGATTTCGAGAAGTGTTACTCCAAAAAATATTTCAGAAATTCAGAATCTCACTTGAGATAAATGGAATTCTTGAATAGATGCTCCAAAACTCACAAATGATAAAATTTTACTGACTCAGTGAATGGTGAAAATTTCACCTTTATCAAGCTATAGTGGAAATAAAACTTTATTAGTAAAATGATGAGATATCTATATTACAAAAAATCTTATTGCTCAAAATGGAGTAAATGATATTTTATGAATTATTGTTTTACAAGATGAAGCAGGGAATTGATGAAATGTATATATTGATCCGAGTGTTACAGCTGTTGAAGCTATAATTTATGCTGATAAATCAGTTTTAAATTATGATTCAACACAAGTAATTACTGATGGAAATTTATTGGAAAATCAAATTTATTTTTATGGAACATTATTTAGTGAAAATACACTTTGATGATATGTTTCAAAAGAATGTCCATATTTTGAAGAAAATTGTAGCTATGAAGTAGCACAAAAGTATGATTTAAATTTCTTGAGATCATATTATACTTATTATTGAGATAATGATGGACAACAAGACGAATCAAATGGAAATTCTTATTTTAGTTATCCTGATAATAATTTTAAATATCCAGTTGTGATTGAATATAATCCAAATATTCAAAATAATCCTCCAATTTTATTTGAAATTAATGAATAAAAAAACCTCGCAACTGCGAGGTTTTTTTATTCTGAAAAATTAATTTTTTTATTTTTTAGTTTCTGTTATTTTTGCTTGTAATCATTCTAGGTTTTTATAACCTAATGCACTTGGAAAGTTTTGCATTTGTGTTATTAATAATCAGAAATAATTGGAACGATGTATTTGAGCTGTTTGTCTTTTTATAATTTTATGAGGATGTTCTAATTTTTGAATAAAATAAGAATATTCTAAATTTTTCATTTCGCTTTTATTTATAATCAAAGGAATATTATATAAGTAATCATATTGATTTATTGTAAATAATAACTCATTTGAAAGTAAATTTCCCCATAAAATAGATAAATTTAAATCACTTATATTTGTATTTATTTGTGTAATTTGTTCTTGAGTAAACAAATATTTATATTTTTGGTAGATATCTAAACTGAGGTTTTGTATTTTAAGATACGCTTTTATATCTATATAATTAGTACAATTTTTTAATAATGCATCATTTATTTTAAAAATATGTGTAAGAGTATCTTGTGCTTTTTCATCTTGATTTTTGAGAATATGATATTGAAATTTAAGAATATTTATCTTTTGAGCTAATAATAAATTATTATAATTATAATGAATATTTTTATTGTTAAAATCAATATGTTTAGTCTGTTCAAATATATCTTCAATCTGTTGCAAATATCCATCGTTTAAGTTATAAATAATAACTTCATAATCAGCGTATGGATCTTGTTTTTGAGCAATTGATTCTAGATATTCATCAATAATTGGCTTTTGAACCAAATCAATGAGCTTTTGTTGGGCATGATAATTTTTAGCCGCAATTAATTGATTATTTAATGAAATATTCGGAATAACTCAACGAGTGAAAACAATAAGAGCAAAAGAAATTATAAGCATATATATTGTATATGAATACAAAAAATCTTTTGTATCAAAATTTCAAAGATAGGTTTTTGTTTTAATTCTATAATAAATATAGTAATTTCTTAATCAAAATGCTATAAATATAGTCAAAATAGGGAATAATCAATCAAGACCAAACAATATTAAAAATAATAAAATTAAAGAGAAAAATCCGTAAAAAAATGATACGAATAAATGGAGGATTCTTAAATTCTTTTTTGCTCATTTTTTATTATAAATACATCTTATTTGTAAAATTAAGAATAACCCAAATAAAATAAAATATGTTAGTGGCATAAGCCATCATACAATATTTGGAATTCATAATTGTGAGAGAATATTTTCTTTAGTAAAGATCATTTCAAGATTTGAAAAAAAACCAAAGCCAAAAAAGAATAATCCTAAGGTGGTGAAAATAATATTTCTGATAAATATATTACAAATCATTTTTCGTATAAAAAAAGAATAATTACATATATTTTACCATATAATTTTTATAGATACAAAATATTATAAATAAAAAATGGTATTATGTCAATTCTTTGATTTTACTCAATACAATCATAAATCAAAACAATAACTTCTCTGCAATTTAGACAGTTATTTTCTGATAGATTTATCAAAGTAAAAATATTATATATAAAAATATAAAAGTATAAAAGTAAAATACATTATTTTAAATATCAAACAAGAGTAGAAATGTTTGTATCACGTGAAACACGAATTCTTTTTAATTCAAAAGGTTTATTTTTTAAATCATCAACAGTGGAAATCCCTCCTTTTGTAGTAAATCAAAATGAATAATCACAATTTTTTGCTATTTCTATAGTATTTTGATTATATTTTCCAGCTGGATAAATAAGAGTATTTATTTTTTTTCCGTTGCTTATTTCTAAATCATTTTTACTTTTACAAATCTCGTTTTGTGCAGTTTTATCATCTAAAAATCTTAGATCTACATGATTTTTAGTATGTCCTATAATTTCAAAATTTTCGTCATCACTCACTTGTTTTACTTCTGATTTTGTCATAAAATTCGCTTTTCTTTCTTCTTGTGCAAATCCTGAGATAATTGATAAATGAAATTTTATAGAATATTTTTTCGCAATAGGATAGAGATTTATAAAATTATCATCCCAACCATCATCAGCTGTAAATATTACTAAATTTTTATGAGGAAAACAATTATTTTTAAGATATTTTTCTAAATCAGACAAAAAAATTATTTTTATTTTTTCTTGCTGTTCAAGCTCTTGAAATTTTTCCATTTGAGCTTCAAAATTTTGTGTAATCACTGCATTATTTATAAAGCTTGCATTCGGATTATCCCAATCTTTATTTCTGATAAAATGGTACATATATGTATAAATTTTTACCTGATTTTCATTTATGCAGGTATCTTTTTTATTAATTTTTTCAGAAGTTTGTTGTGAAATTATATCTTGAGTCGATAATTTTACGATATTAATTTCAGAAGTATTATTATTTTCTATACTAGTTGGATCTTGTTTTTGACAACTCATTAACATTAAACATATCAGTAGAATAATTTTTTTCATATCTTTAATTTTAGAATAATTATATTTTTTAATTTCAATAAATATATAAAAAAATAAAAATATTCAAAATATTTTTTACATTTCATAAAATAATATTATAGTACATATAATTATTTCATATAAACTGAAAAAAATGAAGAAATTATTAGTTTTATTTATTTTTATCTTTGTAGTTTCTTGTGGGAATACAAAAATAGAAAATCAACAAACAGAAGAAAATTCAGGTATTGAAAATACACAAGAAAACAATTCTAATCAAGAGGTTGAAGAACAAAAAGCTCAACAAGAAAAACAGGAAGAAATAGTAGATACATTAGATGATATTATTGATTTAGTAACTGATGAAGCGAATAAATCAGACAAAAAAGAATCAAAAATAATAGAAGATAGCGAGAAAAATACAGAAAATATAGAAGAAAATTCAAAAGAAGTAATAACCCAAGAAACTAATAAATTTGAAAATGAACAACCAAAAGAGCAAGAACAAAAAGTAGACACAGAACTTGAAAAAAATATTGAAAATCAATCAGAAAATAAAAATAGTCAAGAACTCATAGAAGAAAATCAACAAAATACTACGTTTGAAATTTTAGAAGAAATTTCTCAAGATTATTTAAAAAACTCTGATTTTAAAGTAACGCAACAAGAATATTCTAAAAAAAATTTATACGAAATTTGAAAATATAAATTTATAGAAGATGATTATACACATAAAATCAAAAAATCTATTTGTGTAGCTGATATGTGTTTTTTACTTTGAACTCCAGTAAAAATTCAAAATAATTGAATTATCTTTACTCCTACTTTTGATTATGATGCTGTTTGGTATAATCCAAATAATGAAAATTATTATAAAGCAAATCAATTAGATTATCCTGGTGAAACTATAGAAGAACTAAAATTTACATATGATAATACACAAATAAATTCCACAATTTCGTCATCTTGTTGAGGAACAAATTATGCACAAACGGCAAATGGAAGCTTAGGAAAAGCTCCAAAAGTTATTTCTTATGGAAATGTAGATTTTTATTTACAAGATCTTAATTTCACAGGGAAACATTATATTATGAATAATGATGGAATTTGAAGATTATGATATAGTAAAGATTTTATATCTCAAAGCAAAAATAATAATACAGTTTCTATAGAAAATGTTGAAGAAAACTTAGCAGAACAAGTTGAACAAAAAAATAAATTACAAACTACATACTATGTAAATTTTTTAAATTATCCTGGAGTAGTTTTTCCTTATACCACCCAAAAAGAACTTTCTTTTGGTGTGTACCAAAGTGACGAAAATATTGCAAATGGAAGTGTAAAAGATATACAAATAGCTAAAAAAATACATGAAAAGTTAGCAAGTTATTACGTTTTATCTCATGAATCTAACGGAACAATTCCTGAACCAAGCGATGAAATATTAACACAAGTTTTTCGTGTAGAAAAAGTAAAAGATGATAAATATCTTGTGTATTTAAATGAACCTTACTCTCTTCAATCAATGGCAGAGATGTGTAAACCTTTAGTATATATTTATGGGAAAGATTCTGAAAATATAAGTTTAAAACTTGATACAATTAAAGATTCAGAGTTTACAAAACTTATTCCAGAATTTCAAGAAAAAAATACATGGAATTTTTCAACAAAAAATAATAAAGTTCATTTTGAAAATCAAAGTTATGATTATCTCTATTATGCTATAAAAGTTCCAGATTATACACATAATGAAAATGGTTGGATAATAGAATGATTACAAGCTGAAAGTTTTTTTGAAGATAAATTAGATTATATTTGATTTAATAACCAAGAAAAAAAAGATTTTATAGAATATTGGACACCTAAATATGAAAAAGATAAATATTATTTTGTTTCATTCAAATTTAATGATCAATTAGATAAATTTGTAAAACTAAAATTCTCTGAAAAACCAGATTCTATTTTTAGAGTTTTACTTGATAGTTATCAAATAGATAATAAACTTTCTAGGCCAAGCGTATTTTGGTATGAAAATACCTGAGATAATTTTGATACACAATTATTAGAAAAATATTCAAGAAGTTGAAAATTTGATGTATTTGAATGGGGAGGTGTTTTACAAACTTTTGATAAAAAATATATAAAATAATATGAAAATAAAATCAATTATTAGCATTTTACTCATCCTTGCGAGTGGAATAATTATATTAAGTTGCAAACAGTATTTTTTCTGAGGAAAAAATACTGATTTTGTCGTTTTACCACATCATAATTTAACCTACCAAGCTCTTGATTCATATTATGAAAAATTATGAGCAAAAAAATATAAAAATATAGTGATTATTTCACCAAATCATTTTGCAACAGGAAATAATAAAATGCAAAGTTTCCAACATAATGCAAAATACTGTTTTCAAAAATTTTGTGTAAATGGGAAAAAGTTTCCAGAGTATAAACAAGAAGAATTTCACTTTGATTTTTCAACTAAAGTAGACAAAAATACCTACAAAATTGATGAACATTGAGTGGGGACACATTTTGAATATATTTCAAAATATATACCAAAATCTTGAGTCTACACTCTTGTTATACAAAGAGAATATTCTGATTTTTCAAATGCTGACAAAGTAATTAAATTTATAGAACAACAAAAATTTAGTTGAAATACTCTTTTTGTTGCTTCGGTTGATTTTTCACATCATGTAGAAGAAAATTTTGCAAAAATTCACGATTATAAAACGGTTTTTGAAATGACAAATGGAAATTTTGAAAACCTCGAAGTTGATTGTGCAAGTTGTTTATATATTCAAAAAAAACTCGCTGAAAAACATTGAAAAAGTTATTTTTCCTTTACTCATCGTACTAGTGTTGATACTTTGCTTTCAAAAAATACAAATAATGAAAATACTTCTCATATTTTTTGAGAATATGTTTCAGAAAAACCAGAAAATAGTTTTGAGGTATTAGACGATTATATTTCTATAAATACTGATGAAAATTTTAATTCATGAGGAATAGTTACCGGTATGTTTTTTTGAGATTTTAACTTCGCAGATAGATGATATGGTGAAATGGTTCGTAGAGAAAAAACAACTCCTGAAGAATTATTACAAGTATTTGCGAAAGAAGAAAAGCCTGAATTATTTTGAAATAAATATATCCATACAAAGTTATCAAGTTTTGATTTTGTCTCTGCAAATTTGGAAACATCTGTCTATAAAGATGTCGAAGATTGTCAATATTCACAAAAAAATATTGTATTAAAAACACAAGATAAATATCTTAAATATTTTAAACAAATTTGAATTTCTCATGTTTCTCTAGCAAATAATCATAGTTACGATTGTGGAGAAATATGATTTGAAGCTACAAAAAAATATCTGAGTGAAAATAAAATTAAATATTTTTGAGATGGGAGAAAAAAAGAATCGAATATTTTACTCCAAGAAATAAACGGTCAAAAAATAGCATTTGTTTGATTTAATGATACGTCATATCAAGTCAATTGGGAAAATAAATATCAAAAATTACGTGATTTACAAGATAAAAATTATTTTATTATTGTAAATATTCACTGGGGAAATGAATATGAAACAAAAAATAATTCAAGGCAAAAATTTCTCGCTGAAAAATTTGTAGAAAATGGAGCAGATCTCATTATCTGACACCATCCTCATGTAGTTCAAAATTATGAAATAATTGATTGAGTTCCGGTATTTTATTCGCTTGGAAATTTCTTTTTTGATCAGCCAATGCAAGAAACTCTCAAATGAATGTGAGTATTTTTTGTATTAGAATGAAATATGCTTAAAATAAAGCCAATCTATTTGTATAGAGATTCTAAATTTATGAAAATCCAATATTTTTCTAACCAATAATTATGATAAGATTTATAGTTATTTTACTTATAAATATTTGTGTAAGCTTTTTGATGATATATTATTTTGTATTATCAAAAAGTGTTATTTTAGAGGAGTGAGTAAATATTTCTCAAGATATTTCCCGCAAGGAATCAAAAATATTATTGTCAGAAAATTCACATCTCAGCTGAGATATTTCTTTAGAAAAATGAGAAATTATTTTAAAACAAAACGCAAAAATCTCAGGAAATATAATTTTAGAATCTGGGAGAATTATTCTTGAGCAATGAGCAGAAATTCACGGAAATATTCAAACAAAATGAGAAATTATTCTAGAAGAAAATACAAAAATAATTTGAGATATTTCAAAATATTCACGTCTAAAAAAACATTCAAATTCTGAAATTTCTTGAGAAAAACCAAATCTTTTTATCACCACAAATTATCCAGAGTTTCTGAAGTATTTTGATGTACTTCCTCAAAAACACAAAGAAGCATTTTGATATATTTTTGTTACTTCTCATAATATGGATATCAGAGCAGAAGAGAAAAAACCAGAAGAATATTTTCAAAATATTTTTGTGTACAAAGATAACAGGCTTAAAGAATTACAAATTTCTAATGATGACGAAAAAATAAAAAAATTATTCGCACAAGCAAATAGATATATAAATATTATTCCAGAAAGAAATATTTGAAGATTTTGAGTATGATTTGTGACAAAAAACTATGCAAATGACAAAAATTTTGCTGATATGTACTTGAGTTCGTACGCTTTATCTTCAACTCTTTTTATGCACGAAACTGGGCATATTTTAGATTATAAATATTCTTACATAGATTATCATAATCCAGATTATCCTTATGCTGATAGAGAATCTGCTATCACTGAATATGGAGAATTTCACAAATGAGAAGACTTTGCCGAAGCCTACAGATATTATGTTTTACACAGGGATTGATTTCTCAAAAAAATAGAAAAAAATCCAATCAGACAAGAAAAATACGATTATCTCAAACAATATGTTTTTGATGGAAAAGAATATAATTAAAAATAAAAATCCAAAATAATTTTGGATTTTTATTTTGCTAAAATTTTATTTTTGTATATAGTTTGTATATAAAATTAAATAAAACTTATGAGGAAAAATTTTTTAAAAACTATTTATTTTAATGAAATAAATTCTGATACTTCTCAAGAAGAAAATTATATAAAAAATATTGATATTTTTAAGAATATTACAGAATTACATTTTGAAGAATCAATTACCTATTTTATATGAGAAAATGGTTCGTGAAAATCAACTCTGCTCGAAAATATCGCAACAACTTTTGGATTTAATAAAGAGTGAGGAACAAAAAATTCTCTTTTTCAAACCAATAATATTGATAATAAATCAAATGATTGGTTGAAATTATCTTGGCAACCACAAAAATTTTTATCTGGATTTTTCTTCCGTTGAGAATCAGTCTATAATTTCATAAATTATCAAGAATCAATTTGATGATTTAACGCTTATGGATGAGAAAATTTGCATACGATGTCTCATGGTCAACAATTTATAAGAATTTTAGAAAGTTTGATGGATAAAGTAGGATTTTATATATTTGATGAAATAGAATCGGCACTTTCACCAGAAAATCAACTCAAAGCTGTTGAAATAATAAAATATATGGAACAAAATGGATCTCAATTTATTATTGCAACACATTCTCCGATTATTTTGGGTATAAAGCAGAATTCTCAAATATTAAATTTTGATTATGGATATATTCATGAAGTAGATTATGACTTGGTTCCTTGCGTAGATATATATCGTAGAGTTTTAAAAAAATAACTTTTTAAGTTTACATTTACTATTATTCAATACAATTAATAATAGAAATAAATCGTAAGAAAAAAATATGAACAAAGAAATAATGGAAAAAAATATTCAAATATTTTTAAATTATTATAAAGCAAAACAAAAAGAACTGAATAATTTAGAAAGTGGTATAAAAAATGAATGATTAAATAGAGATATTTTAGATTCATTTTTAGCATTTTTAGAAGTACCAGCAGATGAAGAGTCTCGTTATGCTGCGTATATGCGTTTAGCAATGCTAAAAGAAGATTCACTAAAACTTGTACTTGAAAAACAAGGTTTAGATGAAGATCAAATGGCTGAAGTTTTATACGAAGCATTTATTTTTGTGAAAAATTTTCATAGCGATATTTTTGAAGAAATTATTGAGTTTGCTCAAGATGAACAATTATTTCCACAATTTTATATTCAAGTTTTAAAATGAGTTCAAAACGTAGGGGAAGCTTTTAGTGATTATTTTATCGCTTGGCATTCACATATTATTAATGGTGTAAATAAATTTTTAGAAGACAAATTTGATAATAATTCTGAAGAAATTTTTGCTTATTTACAAGAAAATAATCTTGGAGAAGATAAAGTTGATTGAGTTTGCGTAGATAGAAGTTATTCTGCACTTGTTCAAAAAGATGATGAATCTCTAGAAGTAGCGACGTATGCAAAAGCATTTCCTCAAGAAGTTGATGAAATAGCCTTTGAACTGGATAAATTTATCACAAAATTATCTGTGTTAGAAGATGAAGTCTATAATAAAAAAGAAGCATATATTTCATATTTAACTGCGATTAAAAATGCATTTTTAGAAGAAAATATAGATGAAGTAGTAAAAAAATGGAGAATAGCAGAAAAACTTTGGATGGAAATTGATACTCCATTTCAAATCGGTCATCCAATGGAATTTTATGAAGATAATTATAGAAAAGCAGTTGCCCCAGAATGGGATTTAAGAATAGTTGATACATCACTTTTAGAATCAAAAGTTGAATCTGACATGAAAGAAATGTACGAACATTTTTATGACGATATTGGAAGATGTAAATATGAAGATTCATACAAATATTCTCTTGATAATATGAATAGAGTTCAACAATATATTTCTGCTCCAGTTTTATATTTTTGAGCTGAATTCACTGGGTTATTTTCAGCACAAGTAGTTCCAAATGATGAAATAGTTTCTCAAGCACATGGAAAAAAAATATTTGCTTTTCCAGGTTTTGTCCTCGAAAGTCAAAAATCTATTCCTGAAATGCAACTCACAAAAGATATTTTTCCAAAAGAATTTTTAGAAAGAAAAAATGAAATTGTACAAAATCTCCCACAAAGATATTTTGAAATTTACGATATAGAAACTATTGGTCACGAATTTTGACATACACTTTGGTTAGATTTAGATACAGAAAGTTTGATGAATTCATGAGGAAATTTTAAAAATATAGAAGAATTTAAAGCAACTGCAGGATGATTAGTTGCGTACTTTGTGAAATATTTAGGACTCACACCACCTAACCTCCCCTTAACAGGAGAGGAACATACAGAATTACAAAACGATATGCTCATTAAACATATTCTCAGAGCTGTAGGATTAATGAAATACAGAAAAATAATTGATATTGTGCCGTATTATTGTGAATCATTAATTCACTTAGAAATATTATTTGCTTCAAAAATAGTATCATTTGATGGAGAAAAATTATCTTATGATTTTAATCAAGAAAATTTCGAAACTCTAGCAAAAAATTATATCTGAGCCTATAAAGATTTGATTTACACATATCTTGAAAAACAAGATGCAGAAACATTTTTATTTCAATATAGTGTAAAAGAAGGGAAATACTTCTTACCAAAAAATGATGATGTAAGAAAATTCGTAGAATATTATTATAACAGATACGAAAAAATAGGGAATAAAATAGCTGAATAAAAAAATGAAAATCTTTTAAGATTTTCATTTTATTTTATTTTATTTTTCATATGTAAAATCAGTACATTCTCACTCAAACTGAGCACTTTGTTTTATAGTATCGATTCTCGATTGATTGCTCGGATGAGTGGATAAAAACTGTGTCATTGCACTATCTGGAGCTAAACTTCTTTCAAAAAATCATACAGCACAATTGAGATTTAATTTCAGTGAATTTAATAAATCAATTCCTCAAATATCTGCTTGTTTTTCAGTGATTTGAGATGAATAATTTCATGATAAATTTGAAATTGAAATTCAACTCAATCAGATATCTAATCAGATAGAAGCCAGTACAAATCGAAATGGAAGTTCTTTTGAAACTTTTTTTAATACGTCTCTATTTTCTATATGTGCCATTTCGTGTCAAAGAATAAAAATAAGTTCTTCTTCATATTTTATTTCATCGAGTAGTCACTGCGTCACATAAATAATTGCTCATGGAAGGGCATAAGCATTTGCTAGAGATTCATCAGTAATAAAAATCTCATAGGGAATTTCAAATTGCTGAGAAAAATTTTCCAGGTCTAATTTTTTTTGTGTTTCAAAAAATCATGCAAATAACTTTTTTTCCTCTTCGATAGAAAGAGATTTCACTAAAAATCAACTTATAATTATTAAAAGAATATAACTTCAAATAATAAATCAGATAACTAAAACTATCATTTTTCATAACCGTTTAAAATCTGGTTTTAGAGGAGAAGCTTCATTTATTTCTATTGGTAACTCTATTTCTTTCAATTTTATATTTTTAAAAAAATTATTTATTTGTAATATTTTATCATTCTTAGTATACTCATAATACATTAATAATAAATAATTTTTATTTATGAAAATACAAACACATTGTACACACTGTCAAAAAGAATATAGTCTAGATTTTGAACTTATCGGAAGAAAAGCAAAATGTAGCCAATGTTGAGACGAATTTATTATCCAAGAAGATACAACTTCTCAAGAAAAAAATACAGAAAAAAAGGTTGTTGAAAAATCTCCTGATCTAGAAATCAAGCCAAATAAAATGAGTTTTATGACATTACACATGTGAGGAATAATTTTATTTTTAGTGACTCTATGAGCAGTTTTTGTAAATATTTTTATTGGAGGATTTTTTTTATTGCTGACAATTTTGAGTTATTATTTTAGATTTATTACCTATAAAAAATCATTTTTCACAATTACAGATAGAAAAATAATTTATAAAACTGGTACTATTCTCACTGACAATACTGTTGAAATAAATCTCGACAAAATTACATTGGTGAAATCAAGACTTGGTTTTATTCAAAATAAATTATTCAAAACTGGATGATTATTGGTAAAAACAGCTGGATCGAGTAATTCAAAAGTTCATTTTTTTCATATAAACGAAACTATGGAAATTTATGAAGAGTTACAAAATAGAATGAAAAAAAATGGATTTCATCTTCAAAAAGATCAACTCGTTCAAACAGCTAAACCTCATGCTCTGGGTGTATTTTGAGAATTAGGATCAAAAATATTATCAACTGGTTTAATAATATTGTATTTTGTTTGGTGAGCATTTGAGTCTCTGAGCGAATTATGAGAATTCAGTTTTATTTCACATTTCGTAAATGTAGCAGTTGTGCTTTATGTTATTGTTGCTTTATGAACTTTTACTTTGAGTTATCTTGATTTAAAGAGAAGAAAATATGAAGTATTTAGTGATAGTATTTTTTATTCAGAATGATTTTTGACAAAAAATTATGCATTTATCCCAATGGAAAATATTTCAGATACACAAAATACTCAAAGTTTTTTATCAAAAGTATTATGAATCCATGATGTAGAAATAAGTTCTGGATGAGCCAATAACAAAGTTATTTTTAAAAATATGCTTTGAGGTGAAAAAATGATGGAATCAATCAAATATCTCAAAGATAAAACTATCATGTGAACAAAAGATGAAATTGCATGAGAATTAAAAAAACAATCATTAATAAATTTTAAAGATAAAATAGAAGATCCGCTTGATTTCGACAGAGAATTTACCGGAGAATATAAAATGGATATTGCCAGATCAATGGCAGGAATTATACTTATGGTTCTAGTTTTATCACCACTATTATTTATAGCTGGAGAAACATTTTTTGTGATTTTTATCATTATTATTCCAGCTGTTATAAAAGTAGCTATTGCAATTATTGCTACAAAATTTCAAGTTACAGGATCAAGTGTAGAATATAAATATGATTTTTTAACGCATAAACAAAATTCGTTTTCAGTAGAAAAAATCACAAAAGTTACGATTATAGAAACACTTATCGATAAATTATTTAAAACCTGTAGCGTTAAATTTTATTCTATCGGTTCTAGCTCGGCAATTGTATTTAAAAATATTAAAAAATCTGATGATTTACACGAAAAATTATTAGCAAAAGTTTGAATTTATACACAAGAAGAATATAAATCAATTCCAACAAAGTTTAATATAATTGAATATATAAAAGCTCATATTTTTTCTTCAATATTTATAGCATTACTGGTAATTTTCTGCTGAATATTAACCATGTATTATATTGCTTTTGTTTGATTATCGATACTAATTTTAATACTATTTTTCTGATTTATTGCGTATAAAAAATTATTTTATAGTGCAAAATTTTATCAAAATAAATTATTTAAACAATTTATTCAACTCAATAAATGAATATTCATACAATCGAGTGAATTTGCATTGTACAGACATATAAAATCTACGCATTCTACGAAAAATGTAGCGACACAAGTAGGGAATATTTCATTAAATGTAGCAGGGGAACAAATGCAAGATACAAAATCGAGAAAAAAAATCGAACTATCTCAAATATTTAGTTCAAACTCAATTGTGTTAGATTATATTGTAAACGCTCAAAGTATTCTAGATTCATTTGATACTATTTTCTTAGCACAAAAAGTTGATTCAACTGAGTTACTATCATCAAAACAAGATATAAAAAATACTTTTGTTGTGATACTTCCTCTCGTAATTATCTGATTTTTATTTCTTGGATTTTCAACAAATTGAATCATCGTATTAAGTATATTTGTAATATTTGCACTTATTTTTTCTTGTATTATTTGGTATATAAAAACTATTAAATATAGCTTCCAAAATGATAGAGTACTATTTTCATCATGAATTTTCTACAAAAAAATACTTTCAATCCCATATATTCGTTTTAATTTTATTGAAAATGATACTGGTTTTGTAAATAAAATTTGTAAAAATGGGAATGTAGGAATTTTTACCATCTGAAGTGGGAAAAAAGAATTAAATATGAAAAATATTTCAAATTATTCTCAAGTATATGATCTGATTAACAAAGATTAATTTTCACTAAAAAAGCACCTAATAGGTGCTTTTTTCTCAACATATTTTTGTTTTTATTTTTTAAATAAAAAATCCCAGCAATGCTGAGATTTCTTTTTTTTAATTATAAGACAATATGCTTATAATTTTAACTCTTTGGCTTATTTTTTAGTATAGTTATTACAAAAAATAATATCATAATTACCAAAAATGCGAGAGTTATTTTTTCTTTTATTTCCATTAAACACCTCCTTTGGTTGAGTATGGAGGTTATATAATAATAATTATAAAATATTAGTCAATAAAACAAGTAAAAAACCTAGCTTTCGCTAGGTTTTTTTTGTGTAGAAGTCATTGCATCATGAAGTTGAGCAATTGTTTTTATATTTGAAATCAATTTACCAAAATCTGGTATTTTTTTCAGATTTCCTTTAAATTCTTCTTTTTTAGTTAGATTCTCAACTAAAAATATTTCTCCTATATAAGTAAAACGTAAAATAAAGTTTTCACTTAACTTATAGTCTTTTTGACAAATATCTCGAACATTCAGTCTGGTTAACTTAGTTTTTAGTTTAGATTCAAACTGAGGAATAACTTTATTCTCAGTTATTTCATGAAATTTATCTAAATCTTTCATATCAAAAGGAAAACCTTTGTATGACTGTTCATTATGCTTGATTAAAAACAACATAATCGTTACTAATAAAGCGATAAACACAATCGTATTTATGATAGATTCCAAATTTTGCGTTATAAGTTCCAATTTATTTCTCCTTTTTTTCCATAATTTTGAAACGAATTTAAATATACAACTATTTTTTATCATGTCAATAATTTTGTTTTGAAAATAAAAATGATTTTTATTTTATATAAATATAAGTATATTGTATGTATAATAATTTATAGATTAACTAAAATAAATTATATTTTTCTACAATATAAATTTAAATAAATATTTATGGAAGATTCAATTAAGTTCTGAACAATACTTGAAAATCACTATTATTCGTCTAATGGCTCTGCTATAAAATACTCTACTAGAAATATATGTGCAGATTCTACAGCAAAAATTCTTGAAGAATTAGCTAAAATATTATTCCCCGATGACGAAATAGAGATATATGTCATACCAGCTCAGGATTGATGTCATCAAGATAATTTTTGGATTAAAATAGGTAATATTACAAATAATGCTACTGTTGCTACTATATCATGAGTTTTATTGACAACATATTTTGCATATCCATTAGTTACTGCTCAAATTGAATTAGCTTGATTAGAATCTGAAAAATTAAGAAGAGAACTAAATCAAAATAATCCTGAATATAATATAACCAATGAGCAATATAATGAAGTATTTAAAAATAATGAAATCAAGAAGAACAAAAATAAACACTTTGAACAGCTTAGAGATGATAAAGATATAATTAAAGAAAAAATTATAGCAAAACAAAATAATAAAATAATATTTGAGAAAACTATTCATAGAGAAAATTTCATAGACCAAATTGAAACAATAGAAAATTCATATACTACTAAAGTTATTGAAAAAATTCATCATTTAACGGTTGTAAAACCAGTAAATGAAGAAGAGCATAAAGATTTAGTTTGGGAAGTTGAAGATATAAATGGTAATAAAAATTTTTGAATATATATGTGTGATGAAGAATTTTATAGTAAACATTTAGCAGAAGTATTATGACTAAAGAGCCTAATTGCTAGAGTAAAATATACGTTTAATGAAGATCAGGACTGAAATATATCAAAGATTAGAAAAGAAATAATTTTGGTTTATAAATATAATCAAATTGAACTTATAAAAATACCTGTTTGAGAAGAAATAACACCTGCTCCATTAGAAATATTAAATTGAGAAGATAATGATGATTGAAATGTAATTGAATCAGTAAATAAATCTATAAATAAAAAAGAAGTTACTATACTATCAAATCAAATTCAATTATTTGAAATGTAAATATTTTATATAATTTTACATCCAAAAAAAATTAAATAAACTCGTATTAATTCACGAGTTTATTTTTTTTATAAAAATATTTTAACATATGAAAATATTATTTTTACTACCTCCATCAGAGGGGAAAAATTCGCAAGGGGAAATTGGAGCAGAAAAACTGAGTTTTAGTTTTGAAAAACCAAAAGAAATTGCTACAAATGTATCGGAAAAAGATTTGAAATGTACGGGAAATCGTTTTGAAGAATGAGTGAATCTGAATAAACAACTTTGTGAAACCAAAGATTTTATTATCACTCCGGCAGTTAATCGTTATTCTGGTGTGATGTACAATGCGATAGATTATGCTGGGATGAATAATGAATGACAAAAATATTTCGAAGAAAATTTCCTGATTTTTTCTGGAATGTACGGAATCGTAAAAGCAAATGATTTGATAGGGAATTATAAACTTCCAATCGAGACAAAAACACTAGCTAAGTATTGGCAGGAAAATATCACCAACACGCTTAATGAAAGTGGAGCTGATTATGTCATAAATTTACTGCCCCTTTCGTATCAAAAAATGATAGATTTTAAAAAATTATCTCCAAAATTAGTAAATATAAATTTCCAAGTAGAAAAAAACGGAAAAATTGTAAAAATGGCTCACTGAGTGAAAAAAATTAAAGGTGAATGGATTAAAAATATCTGTGAAACTCTATGAAGTCTTCATTTATCAGCAGAAGTATCCGAAGGAAAAGAAATTTTTACCTATTTCGGTGGAGAAAAAGTTGAGACAGAAAAATCGATTGAAATAAATATTTTACATAAATAAAAAAGCGAGGTGAAACCTCGCTTTTTTTAATTTTTTTACAACAAATCATTTTCTCGCCTTTGCATATGCTAACCAAATACAGATACGGAAACAATTTATAAATTTAGTGCAATAATGAGTTTTGCGCATTATTTTCTTCCTTTTTTTGTGCAATTAATTTATTAGTTTTTTCAACTAATTCTGGATTATTAACTTTTCCAGTAAATTTATTCACTTGCGAATAATAAGCATTACATTTCCGTAGCATAGCCACACTCATATTTTCAAATGAAATTCTCATAAGCAATCTCCCTTTCGTTGTTGCTAGAAATTACTATAAATATTTTTCATTAAAAGTCAAAAAAAGACGATTTTACATCGTCTTTTTTATTATTATTATTTTATCATAGATCTTAACATCCATGCATTTTTTTCATGATCTTGCATCGTTGCGATAAGGAAATCTTCTGTTCCTTTATCACCAGTTTCTCCGATTACTTCGATCGCTTTTCTCATTTCAGAAATTGTTTTTTCAGTATCTGCTACTAATTCAGTAACCATTTTCTCAGCTTCTAAATTATAATTAGATTGTTCTTGTAAAAATGATTTTTCTAAGAAAAAACTCATAGTAGCTGGAGATTTTTCTCCTAACATTCTTATTCTTTCAGCAATATCATCAATTAATTCTGCTGATGATTCATACATTCCTTCGAAAAATTTATGATAATCAGAGAAATGTGGACCTTGAACATTCCAGTGAAAATTTCTGATTTTTAAATTTAAAATGTTTTGAGAAGCTAAAAATGTTTCTAAATGATTTACTGATGTTTTTATTTCGTTTGATTCTAATCCAATATTTAATTTCATAGTATGTATTTTTAAAAATTAATATATTTCTATTGTACACTTTGTTTGTAAGAGAAGTGTAAAATTATAATATTTTCTAAATGAGAATTATTCTCATAAAGCTATAGTATTTATAAATTATAATAAGTCAAACTTAAAATGAGAATAATTCTCATTTTAAGTTTTGTAAAATAAATTAAATCATTATACTATAAATAATATATTTTAATATTATAGTTATGAACCTAAATATAAACCAAAAATATGATGCAGTTACTTCAACAGGAGAAGTAGCAAATATGGATTTACAAACATTGTTATCATTTAATGATAAAACTATTTTATACTTTTATCCAAAAGATAATACTCCAGGTTGTACTATCGAAAATAAAGATTTTTCTTGTATGATTCAAGAGTTTAAAGATGCTGGAATAACAGTGATTTGAGTTTCAAAAGATTCAGTGGAATCTCATCAAAAATTTATAGAAAAACAAGAACTCAAAGTAGATTTAATTTCAGATCCAGATCTTGTACTTCACAAAGAATTAGGAGCGTACGGAGAAAAAAATAACTATGGGAAAATAGTTCAAGGAGTTATTAGATCAACATTTCTCGTAAATAAACAAGGTGAAATCCTAGAAGAATGGAGAAATATCAGAGCAAAAGGGCATGCAGAAAGAATATTAAAAGCAGTTTCGTAATTTTAAAAAATATAAACTATGCTGAAAGTTAAAGATATAAATAAAAAAATTTTTAGATAAATTAAATCTATTTTATCTTTAGCTAAATATTTTAAAATTATATGTTCATATCCTAGGTATCAACTAGAGACTATTCTTTTTGCTTCATTAGAATAATCTATTTCTTTCTGAGTGCGTAACATAAATGAAAAAAAATATATAACAAAAAATATAGTTAACATTAGATTAATATTTTCATAAAATTCTAAATCAAAACGGATTTTATTATTAAACTCTTCTTGATTTCATATCAGTAGAACTGTTCAGAATAAGAATACAGTTACTAATGATCCTATTTCATGTCTTACAAATAAAAGAACTGTAAAAAAATAAATTTTAATGGTAAAAAATAGTTTAATATAATTTCGAGGAGAATATGAAAAATCGACTATTAATTTTTCCATTATTGAATGCACTTCTTTTGTATGTTTGAAAAATAATTGCTGTCTAAAAAAATCATCATCTAAATTATTTATAGAGGGATTTTCTTTTAATTGATTAATAGATATATATTTTAATTCACTTAAATATATTTTAATTTTTCGAGAAATAAATACATAAATTCAAAAAAATACTAAAGCTATGAAAATCAACATAAAAATTAATTAATGATTAAAGTTTTATAATTATATTTTTGAATTTGATATATTCAAGTTTATATAATCTTTACTTTCGCACAATATTCAATATAATCCTTGCGTAAAAAAATTGTACAAAAATAATTTTGTACAATTTTTATTTATTTTATTTTTCCTATTATTTAAATCTTCTATGTTACTACTTTCATATTTAAAAAATAAATGATATTTTTCTGAATTTTCAGATAAAAGACAATTAAAAACTGATATACTTTCTGGATTAACGGTTGCTCTGGCTCTTATTCCTGAAGCAATTGCATTTTCGTTTGTAGCAAAAGTCGATCCTATGGTTGGTTTACATGCTGCGTTTATTGTGGGTTTAATTACCGCAATATTTGGTGGAAGACCTGGTATGATTTCTGGTGCAACTGGTGCAATGGCAGTTGTGATGACTGCAATGGTTCTAAATAGTTGAATTGAGTATTTATTCGTCACACTTATTTTAGCCTGAATTTTACAAATGTTATTTGGGATTGCAAAGTTTGGTAAATTTGTTCGCTTGATTCCTCATCCTGTAATGCTTGGTTTTGTAAATGGTTTAGCAATAATTATTTTCATGTCACAATTAGAACAATTTAAAGTTGGTTGAGAATGGATTAGTGGTATTGGAGCTATAGTTATGGCAGCGTTAATCGCTCTAACAATGGCTATTATGTATTTCTTACCAAAATTCACAAAAGCTATTCCTTCAGGTCTGGCTGCTATTGGTACAGTCACTTTATTAGCACTGTACATTCCAGGAATAAATGAACACGCAAAAACAATTGCATGATATTTAGCTGAAAATAATAGTGCATTAAATGGAGGACTTCCTCAATTTTTTAATCCATTTACAGCAATTGATACTGGTCTAATAGAAACTCTTAAAATAATAGTTCCTACAGCATTTGCTCTGGCAATTATTGGGCTAACAGAATCTTTAATGACACTTTCTCTTATCGATGAAAAAACAAATACAAGAGGGAAATGAAATAAAGAATCAATCGCACAAGGATTAGCAAACTTCGTTTGTGGTTTCTTTAGTTCTATGTGAGGTTGTGCCATGATTGGACAATCTATGATAAATATTTCGAGTGGTTGAAGAGGAAGAGCTTCTGGTATTTCTGCTGCGATATTCTTACTTTTATTTATAGTTTTTGGGATTTCAATCATTTCACTGATTCCTATTGCAGCTTTAGTTGGTTTAATGTTCATGGTAGTAATTGGTACATTTGCTTGGCCAACACTTAAAATGCTCAATAAAATACCTAAATCTGATGCTTTTGTACTCGTAGCTGTAACCGTTATTACAGTGGTAACTTGAGATTTAGCTATTGCTGTAATTTCAGGAATAATTATTTCAGCACTCGTATTTGCTTGGCAAAAATCAACAATTATCAATGTAAAAAGATATATTGATGAAAAAAATATTACACATTATGAATTAGAAGGATCTCTATTTTTCGGTTCAATCGAAAAATTCAAAACACTTTTTGATATCAAAAATGATACAAATGAAATAATTATCGATTTTGCAGATTCAAGAATCATGGATCACTCAGCTATTGAAGCTATTGATAATCTCACAGAAAAATATTCTCAAGAATGAAAAACACTTCACATAAAACATATCTCAGAAGATT
Source organism: uncultured Patescibacteria group bacterium (assembly GCA_963926055.1). GTDB lineage: Bacteria > Patescibacteriota > Gracilibacteria > BD1-5 > UBA6164 > CAJXJP01. Next base: position 45,807 of record CAWUVK010000006.1, read on the forward strand.
GTAGAAATCTCATAAAAAATGCAGATAAAATTGTTGATATAAATATCATCGAAGATCCAAAATATAGAATTGCTGATGATAAATTAGCATAAAAAAATAGCTTTTTAAAAGCTATTTTTTTTGTTTTTTCTAAATCTTGTGCAAAAAATATATACAAAATTATTGGCTATTTTATAGTGAAAACATATGAATTTAATTATTTTGTATATATTTTTCTTGCTATTTGTGTATATATCTGTATATTTTTTATATACGAAATATATACTAATTGCTTCCACATGATACAAGTACATAAAATAACAAATATCGATTATATATTTGAAACTCCAAAACATATAAATAAAGTTGTTTTTGTTAAAAATAAACTTTGGATGAGTGAAAACGAAATCGCAAAACTTTTTGATACTCCTCAAGAGGAAATACATACAATGATTTCAAAAACGTTTTTAGAAGGGGAATATGATATTTTTGACCATATTATTTCTAGATTTAATGTGAGCATCAATAAACATGTAAAATATTATAGCTTAGAAATTATTCTTTCTCTTGGTTACAGATTAAAAACATTTAATGAGACAAAATCAATAATCGCAGGAAATAGAATTATCAAAGAACATAAAAATAATACAAAATGAAAATTATCATTATTTCAAAATTCAATGAAAAATATTACAAAAATTTTTAAATCTCTCCAAATTTGATAAAAATATCAAAATAATTGACCTTAATAGAGTTTCTGCATATAGTAAAAGAAATTTATTATTCAGTTATTTGTAAATGAACCTTTTATTTGAAGCGACAATATTATTTTTTGGAATATTTTTTCTGAGTGTTTTGCAAAAATACCATTTTAAAATGCTCTATAAAATGATGAGAAATTTTCATAGTTTCTTAAAATTATTTATACAATTTTTTATTAGATTTTGAGTCATAGTTCATGAAATTTGTCATTTAATATTTTGAATATTATCTTGAGCAAAAATAAATAAAATAGAGTTATTTAGTAAAACTTGAGGTTCTGTAAGTTTTCAAACAAAAAACTATATTTGAGCATTATCTCAACATTATGACAAACCTGGATTTTTATTTTGATTATTTTTTAATCAGATTTGAATCTTTCTGACCTCACTTTGACCACTTTTATTTGGAATAATTTTTACTTATTTTGTACAAAGTTATTTGCAAATTCCACTTGAAATAAATAAAATTCCTGATTTTTTTCTTCAATTACAAATATATGAAATAGGTATTTTGATACTCTATTTTTTACTGATTCCAAGTTTTATCCTGAGTTTTCAAGACCTAAAACATTTTATCATTTCTCGTCAGTCTAATTTTGCAGCGACTTTTGCTGGAAGTTTTATAAATACGATTATATTTATATTATTTTTATTTTTTCTCACTCTATTTTACGAATTCTTTATCTTATTTTTTATTTTTTACTGTTGTGTATTTATAGTATTATTTTTCTTTTATTTACTTCACAAATTATTTTTAATTTTTAGATAATTTTTTTATTTTATGAAACAAATAATTATTATTTCTATCATTGCTGGATTAATAACAATTTTTTTATTTTTAAATCAAAATAATAGTTTTAAAAATTCTTTTCCAAAAATTTCTACTCAGGCAGATAAAGATAGAGATAATATAAATGATATCGAAGATATTTTAGCTTGAGCCAGACAAGAGGTGAAAAATAAAACGGTATATAAAGATGGATATTTTTCAGAAGGATTTCCACCAGATGGTCAATGAGTTTGTACGGATGTTATTTGGAGAGCATTTAAAAATGCTTGATACAATATAAAGAAAATGATTGATGAGGATATCCAGAAAAATACTTCAGATTATCCGAGAGTTGCTTGAAAACCAGAACCAAATATTGATTTTAGAAGAGTACCAAATTTAGAATCATATTTACAAAAATATGCTCATAATTTACCAATTGAAATTATACCTAATAATTTTCAAAATCTTAATTCTTGGCAAGCCTGAGATATAATTATTTTTTGAAAACCCAAAGATCATATCGCAATTATTTCTGATAAAAGAAATCAAAACTGAGTCCCGTATATAATTCATAATGGATGACCTGTTGCAAAAGAAAATGATATGCTTTTATATTGGCATGAAAATATTTCACCAATTATCTGACACTATAGAATAAAATACTCAGAAAATTAAAAAAACTTCAAAAATTTAATGTCCACTTAATATCACGCGAGTATACTCTACACATCCTCCAGTATTTTATCATTTATTTTAGGCGCGTGTTTTTAGAACGTATAGAAGTTTCATCGTATGAAATAGCCTCTATAGGCTATGACGATGCCCAAGAAAAACTTCAAATTGAATTTCATAATCTGACTATATTTGATTATTTTGAAGTTCCAAGAGATATATTTGAATATTTTGTCTGTGCTGATAATATCGAAAACTATTTTCAATCACATATAGAAAATTATTTTGAATCTGAGAGAGTATTATAAGAAAAAAGAGAAAAATTATATATTTTTCTCTTTTTTTGTATACTAATAGACGATATTATTTAACATATTTTTATGTTACAAAAATTTTTAACGCTAGAAAATAAATTTATTTTCTATTTACTTTCTCAAAGGAGAAATTTTATTCCGATTTTGTCTATTTATTATTTAACACTTCCAGATACAACAGCAAATCAGATCGGTGTTTTTACGGCTCTAGGATATTTATTTTCATTTATTTTAGAAATACCTTCGGGATATATTTCTGATCGTGTATGACATAGAAAAACTCTGTTATTTTCTAAAGTTTTACAGACACTTTCTGTATTATTATTTATAGTGTGATATTTTGTTTGACCAGTTTGGAATTATTATTGTTTTATTCTCGCTTTTATATTTCAATCGGTAGGTTTTTCATTTTTTTCTGGAACTACTTGAGCCTATTATCATGAATTATTAGAAGAAAAATGAGAATGAAATTTATATGGTAAAAAAATGTGATTATTAAAAGCAAAAGCTTCTTTGTATAGTGCTTTTATTATAATTCTTTTACCTCTTACAACATATTTTCATATTCTTTGGCCACTGATTATTTGAGCTATTTTTGATATATTAGGAACTCTTGCTATTTATTTTATGCCAAAAGTAAAACAAGTGATTTCATCAAAACAGCCAAAATCACTTATAAGTTTAATACAAGAATCTAAAGCAAACAGAGGATTATATTTTTCTATTTTCATGGGATTACCGATTTGATTTTTCATGTGAGAACATGCCTATAGAGGTATTTATTTAGAATATTTATGATATCCACTTATTTTAATGTGAGTTGTCATGTCAGCTTCGAGAATAGTTTGGTATTTTGTTTGAAAATATGCTCATAATATAGAAAAATATTACACAATTCGTCAGCATTTATATGCAGAAATGTTATTATTTCCAATCGCACTTTTTGCAATATTTTTCTTTTCAAATCCATATATAGTTTGAATCATCTATATTTTTATTATTTGATACCAACATGGGAGAAAACCTATTTTAGAAAATTATTTACTGCAAAATTATATTTCTGATAATAGATACAAAGCGACTTTTTTATCTTTAGAGTCTCAATTTAGTTCGATTTTTTCTATGGCAGTGACTTTAGCAATGTGATATTTGGTTGCGATTAGTTTTGATATTTGATACCTGAGTTTAGCAGGGAGTTTATTTATCTGTTTATCTCTCACATATTTTTTCATTTTCAGACAAAGAAAAACCCAAGCATAAGCTTGGGTTTTTAAAATTAGAATTATTTAGTTCTAAATGGGCATATAAAAGATACTTCCCAATTAGAATCTGTAATATTACAGTCAGTAATATCTACTACAACTCTACTTAAATCTGAATCATATACTGTCAAGATAACTTCAGAATTAAATCTAACCCAGAGAGAATCAATCGAAATTATACCAAGTTGAGATTTTAACGGTACTTCCTTATAAGGTGAGCATTCAAAATCAGGACAATCTGTTGAAGTTAATTCGATATAATATTCTCCATCTTCAGGAACCTCTATTTCAATATTATCAAAAATAAAAGCTGGTGTATCAGACCAAGAATCTTGCGTAAAATATGGAGAATTTAACTCTAACTGTCTAAAATTCCTTTGAGTAGTAGAGCGATTAGGAGTTTCCATACTCATTCTACTATATTCATCATAATATTGAATATTTTCGAAACTTACACCTTGATCAATTACATTCCATGTTATTTCTCCAGTAACCGATAAGAAACGTACATAATAATTACGTACTTCATCAGGGAGATAGTATGGATTATCATGACACTGATTAATAAAAAATATTTCTACTCTACCAGTACCAAACTTTCCAACTTCATTAGAACCAATTAAGCAATTATCTTGTGTAAACACTTCTGCACGATATATATTCTCAATATTTTGATCTCCACTTAATTTAAATGTAACAGAATTTACATACTGTGATATATTTTTCGCGATCGGTTGAATAGAAAAATGTAACTCAGGTTCTTGATATGAGAACTTCACATTCCAAGTATTTTTATCAGCATAGTAAATAGTGTTATTCGATGTATAATTATCTAACCATACATATAATTCTTCACTATTAGATTGCTGAATTGAGAGTATTACATTATCATTTGACGAAAGACTTATATCAATTTCTCCCCAATCATTAAGTGTATATTCTACTGAATTAACGATTAAAGATACTTGCTCAGGTATGCGAGAAAAACCAAATGATAAATGCTTTATTCCTTGCTCTGGAATAGTTAGCTCAATGATATAGCAATTACTTTCTACTATACATTCAGACTCTATTTGAACGAACTCTATCACTGGTTTTTCAACTTCCACAATTACTTCTTTTTCAACTTCCTTGATAACTTCAACTTCTTTTGTATCCGTACCACCACAAGCAGTTAAGAATAATAAAGTAGAAATAATCACAGTTTTTGAAAATAATTTCATGTGCACCTCCAGTGCTTTTATTTGTGTTTTGGTCATAAAAACTATATTTTATGACACTTAAAAAAATTAAGTAAATTAAATATAAAATATTTTAATAAAATGTCAAAATAATATTTTTCATTTCTTCAGACAAAGAAAAAACCAAGCATAAGCTTGGTTTTTTAATTTTAGGAGAAAAACTATAATTATTATGGTCTGACTCAATACAACACTTGAGTGAGCAAGACCTAGATTATGTTCCACTTCATATTTTTCGTTTCCTTTTTTAATTTTATTTGAGGAATCCTCATTCCCATTCGTCGCCACCGGCAAAAAAATCGCTAAATAATATATGGGTTGTGTAAGTTTTGTCGTCGCATAACTTAATCCTTAATTTTTTATGAATCTTAGGGTGAAATTAATATCAGAATAATGAAAAATTTTTTAATTCGCTGATATCAATTAAATAATTTATAATTATTTTTAAAATAAAGTCAAATTTTTTCTTGATGTTTGATATTTTTTTTATATTATACATTTACTTGATAAAAAAATTGAGGCTAAAATCATGAAAGCAAGCATAGAAAAAGACTTTTTTCAATTGATTGTAAAATCTATTTCTTCGATTGAAGGTATTACAAAAGCTTGGATAAAAGCAAGTTCAGGAAGTAAGGCAGACATTCATTTTACGAAACTTGAAAATCTCCATGAGGAAGAGGTTTCTAAATTTGTACAAACCTGTCTTTTAATTTGTGGTACCGATACGAAGTTATTAAACTTTCAAATCAAAAAACAAGGCTCTAAACTTGGATTTCAAGGCATTGATATTCCTCTTGCTTTTGATAATGCTGAGCAAAGAGAAAAATATCTTGAGTACAGGAATCAACTTTTAGCATGAAATGTTATTTCTGTACAATTATCTAAAAACGTAGCATTTGCTGCGTTTTTTTATTGAAAATATTTAGACCAATAAAAAAGATGTAAAAAGTAAATTTTTACATCTTTTTTTGCTTTATAAAATTGGTATCGCCACGGAGAATCGAACTCCGGTTGCCTGGATGAAAACCAGGAGTCCTAACCACTAGACGATGGCGACTCACTCAGTATTTCTTAAAGCAAATGTATTTTATTTATTTTAGAAAAAAGTCAAAACTTTTTTTAGAAAAAAGTAAAAATTCTTTCTTGTAATTTTATAATTTTGCGATAAAGTAGGGAAAATATAAATATTATAATTTTATTGAATGTATAAAATATTATTCGTAAGTGCACTCAACACTGAGTTAAAAATAGTAAAACAAGAAATAAAAAAAATTTCTCAAAAAGATTTTGAAATTGATTTTTTTGCGCATTGAATAGGAAATTATTCTACTATTTTACAACTCACAAAAACATTATCTCAAAAAAAATATGATTTTGTCATAAATATTTGAGTATGTGGATACAAAACCCCTCCTAACCTCTCCTTATCAGGAGAGGAAAAACACATTCCAGAAAAACTTATACAAGTTGCTCATAGTTATAATTTGGCAAATAAAAAAGAAATTATTTATCCTATAGTTTTAGAGTTTGCACCTTTAAAATCAATAACTTGTAGTGAAATCCCAGTTTTTGAATCTGAAATTTTATGAGAAAATAATTTTGTTGATATGGAATCTTACGGATTTGAAAAAGTTTGTGAGAGTTTCAAGGTTGCAAGAGTCTCTTTAAAAGTTCCTGTTGATAAAATCTGAGAAGAAACAAAAAATTTTGATATTTCTTATGCACAATGATTATTAGAAAAAAATATTGATTATGAAAAATTATGTGAGAAAATAAAAAAATATTTAGAAAAACTTCCGAAAAAATATAATCCTGAAAAATATATTGAATTATTTTCGTTTACATTTAGTGAAAAAATTATTTTTGAAAAATGGTATTATAAATTTGTATCTTTATTTGTATGAGAAGATTTTGAAGATTTTTTTCAAGAAAATAAACATTTACAAAAAAAGAAATTTTTAGAAGCCTTAAAAAATAAATTATCAGAATATAAAATATAATAAATATTATGATCATCTACGTAGAAAAACAAGCAAAAGATTATCCTCAAACACAAAAAATATTACAGAAATATAAAAATGCTTCTGTGATATTTATTGAGCATTATAAAAATATTTTTGATAAAAATTTTGAGAATTTAAGTGTTCAAAAATCCATCATTATTGCAAAACTTGATTCTCCAGCAGTGACTGAGGCTCCAGCTTGATATGGTCATACCAAACAAGCATATTTTTTCAAAACCAGTTTAAACTGTGTTTTTGATTGTAGTTATTGTTTTTTAAAATGAGCATTTAAAAATGATAACATGGTATTTTTTGTGAATTACGATGATATCAAACAACAAATTTCGGATAAAATTTTGGAACTAAAACAATCTGGAATACAAGAAGAAATCTGGTTTTATTCATCTGACTACAGCGATATCCAAGGAATGGATATAATCTCTTGATTTAACCAAGAATTTATACCATTTTTTGATGAATTTCAATGAGTGAAAATGGAAGTAAGAACCAAAGCAGGAAATGTACAATCACTTTTAGATTTATGATTTGCTCCAAAAAATACTGAAATAGCTTTTTCTCTTAATCCACAATCGTTAATAGAAAAATATGAATCTGGTACTGCAACTCTTCAAAATAGAATGAAAGCAACCAATCTCTTATTAGAACATAATTTCCAAGTTTGATTACGTTTTTTACCACTTTTACCCGTAAAAAATTATAAAGAAATCTATCAAGAATTTATAGATGAGATGAAAAAAGAAATAAACTTCTGCGATATTGCTTCTACATTTGCTTCAGGATTATTATTTACGAAACGTGATTATAATACCATATTAAAAAAATATCCGGATTTAGATATTTTACATTTATTAGAATTAGAAAACGACGATTTTTATAGAGAAGCCAGGGAAGTGCGAGACACTTTTTATACTATGTTCAAAAATTTAGATAATAAATGTTTATTATGCCTGGAAAATTAAAAAATATTCTTATCACATGAAGTTCATCAGGTATTTGAAAATTTCTGAAAATAAATTTTCAAGAAAATTATAATATCATTTGAATATCTAGAACAGGAAAAAATGATATAAATTTAGATCTATGAGATATTTCAAATCTAGAAAGAATTTCTGATTATTTAGAAAAAAATAATATTCTATTAGATACTCTGATTTTAAATGCTTGAATTTGATTTTTCGATGAATTTTGAAAAATTTCAGAAGAAAATTACGAAAAAATGTTGGATGTAAATTTAAAATCTCCTATAATTCTGACTCAAAAATTACTTCCATATGTATCACAAAAAGCAAAAATTATATTTATTTGAAGTATTTGTTCAAAAAAATTTATGAAATATTGAGCTGTATATCAAGCAACTAAATTTGGTATCAGATGATTTGCTGGAAGCTTAAAAAATGAACTCAAATGAAAAAAAATTCATTTAATAAATCCTAAAATAGTTGAAACTAATTTCCATAATAATTCTCATATTTCTATGGATATTCATCAAAAAACTGAAATTTGAGATATTTTATCTACGGTAGAAAATATTTTTTCTTGAGATGAAACACGTTTTGAAATAGATTTATAAATTTCAACTTAATTTTATGTAAAAATATAATATGTTGGAAAATATTTCTATATTTATTTTTCATTTGCAGATATTTTTTTTTAGATACAATGCACCTAATATTTTTTATTCATATATAAATGAAATTTCCAAACAAAAAACAAAAATTATTTTTTCAGAAACATAAAAAGAAATTTTATACTCTTTTTGGAGTTATTATTATTCTAATAGTTTTATATATTATTTTATTAACTCAAGCAAAAAGATTAGAAACTCTTGCCACTTTTCCTGGTGTGAGAATCAATGTTCAAGACGTTGTAGGACATGTAAAAGCTGACTTTGAATTTGAAGAAATAAATATTTCTGATTCTCAAGGAAATAATATAAATGGTCTTTATCTCGATAATAATGCTGAAAAAACGGTCTATTATTTCCATGGGAACGGAGGGCCTTTAAATTATTTTTATTCTGAAATCCAATATATTTGAGACTTAGGCTATAATGTAATGGCGTATGATTACCCAGCTTATGGGAAATCTACCGGTTTTCCGTATAAAGAAAATGTAGAAGAATTTTCAGATACGTTTTATAATTATATAAAAGAAGAAAAAAATCTTAATTCTCAAGAATTAATTATTTGGGGATATTCAGTCTGAACAGCTGTTGCAACAGATTTTGCCTCTAAAAATGATTTTGAAAAATTAGTTTTAGTTTCACCTTTTGCATCTCGCTATGATATGAGTAAAAGTTTTCTTTGAATTCCATTACAAAAATTATTATTTCAAAAAAATTCTTTTAACACAAAACAATTAGTAGAAGATTTTAGTCAACCAGTCTTGATGGTACATGGAAATCAAGATAATATTGTAAGTTTTCAACAAGGAAAAGATGTATATGAAAATTATTGAACAAATTCTCAAAATAATCAAAAATATTTTATAGAAATTGATTGATATGGACATAATATTATTCTGGATGTTTACGGAAGTGCTCTCAAAACAAAATTTTTAGAATTTTTAGAAATTTCTGAAATATCAGGGGAACAAAAATATTTTATGCTTGATGCTAAAAATAAAAAAAGTTGGGAAAACCAAGCTAAAAAATATAATAATATTTTTAATGCTGATTTGCAATCCGATGATTCAATTACTAAATTTGTAAATTCAAAAGTTTCATTTCAAAATAAATCATATATTCCAGAAAATTTAGTAAATTTCACAGGAAAATATATTTCATCAAGTAAATATAATCCTCAACTAAGAGCTGTTATAATTCCCGCATTAAATAAATTAGCAGAAGATTTTTATAATGAATTTTGAGTGAAGTTTCAAGTTAATTCTGCATATAGATCATATGCTTACCAAAAATGAATCAAAGACAGAGGTTGTCCAGATAATCTGTGCGCAAAAGCATGATTTTCAGAACATCAATCAGGTTTAGGATTTGATATTTTCTCTATTTCAAATCAGTATACTTGGAAAAATAATTCGACTCTTTGGGAATATTATACCTGGTTAGACAAAAATGCACATACTTACGGTTTTCATAATACATACCAAAAAGGGTTACAAATCGATTGATACGAAATAGAACCGTGGCATTGGAGATATTTATGAGTAGATCTATCTACATATCTACACGAAAATAATCTTACTATTGCTGAATTTTATTTTCAACAAAACAATAAAATAAGTTCTCAATCACAATGAGATATAATTGCTGAAAAATTAAAAAAATAAAAAACGAATTGGAAACAATTCGTTTTTTATTTTTATTCTCAAAACATATTAAATATTTCTTCTATATCATCAACTTGTTCAAACATTTCTTTTTTAGATTTTAATTCTTTTTTTAAATACTTCACTAATCAAATTGCAGGTTTAGAAGATAATTTTCCTTCTAAATTATCTAGTTTTGTGATAAGAACTTCTAATTTTTCTAATTTTTTTTCTGTTGAAACTTTTTGTTTTTCTAAGCTTAAAACAAGAGAGTTTACTGCACTATCAGCTCTTTTTTTCATAACTCTATCGAGCAGATATTCTTCTTCTATTTCATCTTTTTTAATTTCATCCTCATCTTCATCTTCAATTACATTATTCTTTCTATCATTATATTCTTCTTGTTTTTTTATCACTTCTTTAGCATCACAAGAATTTACTTTTTTCCAACCTGTTTTTACATTACATGGAGTAGAAAAGTCTCTACATTCTCACGTAACTGGATGATACGCAGGTTGAATAACTTGGATGCAATATTCAACTGGTTTTTCTTCATATTCTTTTACATTTTCGTAAGCTGCGAGTTTTTCAACATTACTACAGATTATAGATTCATCAGTTTTTACTACACAGACTCTAAAATACCCAACTTTTGTAGACCAATCTTTAAATGTATTTTCATCATCTTGAGCACTCATTCCAACAAATACAGTAGTATCGTTTGGATATACTGGGTTATCATGTGTATAAGATTTTACTAATTTATAATATTTAAAATCAGATTTTTCATATTCATTCCAGTTTGCTTCAACTTCATAATCATCTCTTGAGATTTCAAAATCTAATTCATTTGAATAAGTAATTTTTTTCTCAGTTTCTTTATATTCTTTTGTTGCATCTTTATATTCTGCAGATACTCAAGCAAATAATAAGGTAAAAATAGTTAAGATCCCTAAAAAATTTTTCATATTAATAATATTAAAAATATATTACCATAAAATTATAGTATTTTTTGAAGAGTTTTCAAATTGATTTTACTTGTCATATAGATATTTTTCAATATGATACATCAAAATTTTTAAATAAAATATTATGGCTAAAAAAAATAGAGTTGAAAATAAAAAATCTGTCGCTCCAAAAACAGGTTTTCATAGAAAGAAAAAAGTACAAAGAGGACAGTATATTATTCGTGACGATTATGCTATTAAAGCAAAAAAAGCATGATTTAGAGCCAGAAGTATTTATAAACTTCTTGAAATGCAAGAGCGTTTTGAACTCATAAAACCTGAATATTCTGTTATAGATATTTGATGTGCTCCAGGAAGTTTCCTACAAGCAATTAGAAATATTGTCAGAGAAAAAACAATAATTTGAGTTGATCTTAAAAAAGTTGCTCCATTTTCATATCCAAATGTATCTACCATCGAATGTGATATTTTTGACTACGATAAACTTTCAAAAGAAGTTATTAATATAGTTTGAAATGATCAATTTGATTTAATTACTTCTGATATTGCACCAAATACTACTGGTAGATTTGATGTAGATCAATATGCATCTGTAGAATTAAATATTGAAATTTGTAAATTTAGTGATTGGTTTCTCAAAGAATGAGGAAATATGATTCTGAAAGTTTTCAAATGAGAGGATTTTAATGATCTAGCTCAACAAGTAAAAAAGAGATTTGATAACATGACAACCTATAAACCACTTGCTTGTCGAGATTCATCACATGAAGAATACGTAATTTGTTGGTGAAAAAAATCAGTGGCAAAATAAAAAACTCAAGAAAAATTCTTGAGTTTTTTATTTATTAAAATTTGATAGATTTAAACGTGTTGCAGAATAACAATAATTGGTAGGAGAAATTAATTTAAATTCTGTTGTTCCAGTTGAAATAAATTGAGAATATGCAGGTGATTTTTCATCATAAATATAGGATGTTCCAGCATTATTACCAGCTCAAATTCTTGCATGAAGAATAAATAAACGAGCATCTTCATCTTCTTGTCTTACAAAATACATTGCATTATCTTTTGATGAATCTCAATAATTTTCCGAAAGAGTATAATTATGTGATTTCCAAGAAGCTTCTAAATTTTTTGATGAAAATTGAGTTCATTGTTTATTTAATTTTGTGAGATTTGATTTATCAATTGCCTCAAAATTATAAATTATAAAAGGGGATTGGTATCATTTAAATTCTTCAAACTTAGATACACATTGGAATAATATATCTCTATTATAACTATCCGTCCAGACATTATTTAAATTTCATTTATCGCGAATATCTTCATCAATAGAAGTTATAAAACTAGTGTCTTGAGTATCAAATAAATTTGCTGCTTCTTCGCTGATTGTTGATGTTCTATTTGTTGCTAGCATAGTTGAAAGCGTCCAACCTCAACCATCATAATTCATTTCACAATACACTTCATGAGTAATATTATCTCCATCTGGATCAATTCGTTCAATTCAACTTTTTTTCTGAGGATTCATGTCTTTTATCCTTTTACAATCATAATTTGGTAGAATAGGTAACAACCCTTTTGTATTTGCTGTGAGTGTATAATTATTTGAAAAAATTGCACTATAATACATACTTCATACATTTTGAATATCAAAATATCCTATATCCGTAATATCTCAAATTTTATTTATTGGAATATTTTGATCATTTATAATTATTCATACTTTTGATCAAAGAATATACGGATATCTTTTTTTATAATTATTTGCAAACGTATTTTGATGGAAAGATGAAAATGTTTTTATTTTTTGTTCTTCTAAATATGTCATAATAGCAAAATTATTACTATTTTTATTTGTTCTGTAGGTAAAATATTCATCATATTTTGGATCAATTCATTTTCATTGATATTCTATCAAATTTAAAGTCTTTTCTCAAATTTCTCATTGATATCAAATTATTATGTCATCGGATTTAATTTCTATATAATTTTCAGGAGTAGGAAGAGTATATCTTGTAGTATACAAATTCATCGCATCCACCACTGATTGTAATTGTCAAACTCTATTTGCATCTCTTACTCATCATAAATAACCTCCATAAGCTACAAATCATATTGTTGATAAAACTGCTAAAATAGTCACAACAACTATCAATTCTACAATTGTAAATCCTTTTATTTTTTTGTCCATAATATCTATATCTATATTTATATATTATTATTATTATTTCTTCTTGTATACTTTAACAGCATAATATATTATTGCAAATATTACTTCTTGTCTTTTTATTATTATCATATATGATAATAATAATTTAAAAAAATTACTTTAAAAATATGAAGTTTTTAGTCATTTTATTGATCATTGTTGGATGAATTTATTATCAATATTCTCACGCAATAATTTCACTCATAGATAATTCTGATACAGTACAAAAAGAACAAACTTTTCAAAATAATATTGAAAATGCAGATTGAAAATTCGTTCCTGAACAAAATAATAAAAATACTATAAACAGTCAAAAATCTCAAGAAATTCTTGAAACTTATTTTAAAAATTCTCAAGAAAATAATAAAATTTCTGATGAAAAAATAGAGCAAAATATTCTCAATACTGATTTAGTATTATCAGATTATTTAGACTCAATTTCACCAGTAGAAGAATATCAAATCAGTTCATATTTTTGATCTCGTTTGCAAGCTTCGAAAAATTATTCCTATGATTTTCACAGATGAATCGATTATCATCATGCAGAAAATGTAAATATTTATGCAATTGCTGATGGAGAAATTTATAAAACATATTTGGAATCTGATCCAAATAATCCGTATAAAAATTCTTGAACCACACTTATAATTAAACATACATTAACAAAACCATATAAATTTCATTGAAAAAATACAAATACGATTTATTCTTATTACACACATTTATCTGAAATTAATAATGATTTTTTTGAAGAATATGGAAAAAAAATAAATAAATGAGAAATAGTTGGTTTTATGTGAAGTTCTGGAACTACTGATTATCAACATTTACATTTTGAAATTAGAGTAGCAACTACTTGTTCTCGAGAATATCAACTTAAAAATCCTAAATCAAATTGTTCAAAAATACTTCCAAATAATGCCGATCCACATATAAATCCATTGATTTTTTTACCTCAAAAAGTTCAAAACAATAATTATAATGTTTCTAAAATACAAAATCTAAATTCTCTGACTTTAAATATTTCAACTCTAAGAGATACAAATAATTTTAATACTATTATTATCGAAGAAAACTGAAATCAAAAAATAGTTGATTTCAATACAAGATTAGGGATAGATTCAATAAATATTGATAATAATTATTTTAAAGGAATAAAAATTTTACCAGCACAATTTTCTACTAGAAGCAATCAATATGAAATTTCATTTGAATTTGAAAATTTTACTTCTCAAGCAGATATATATATATTTGATACTTTTGGAAATCAAATACATTAAAAAAAATCCCATAGGGGATTTTTTTTAATGTGCATCAATTTCTTGCATAATTTGATCTTCAATATCTTTTTGTATAGCAATTTGACGGATAAAGTCTTTTCTTTTTTTTGCTTTTTTTGCTCTTATGAATTCAGTATATAAGATATTTATTGTGGGAATTATATATAAAATATGACAAATAAATAATATAAGAATCACTCAAAAGACCCCTATATATATAGGGGAAATCTCTTGAAGTAATAATATATTTTGAAATATATCATTCGGAGTATTGTATTTGTATTCAAATCCGTTCATCCGATTTTTTTAAATTGTAAATATTTATATTTTATAATTCTTCTACTAATTCACCAGTTACGATTAATCTATTGAGAGTTGTACCAATAGGCCAACAAGTCATTAAAGTGATTTCGGCTTTTTTATCATTTCTTTTTAAAACGCTAGTATCACCAGGAGTGATTACATTTTTTTCTCTAATAACATATTTATATTTTTTTTGATTATAATAAATAATTATTTCATCATTAAATGATACATTATCTAAAAGAGCAAATACATCATTATAATCTCATTTAATCCAAGGGAAGTTTGATGAATGTCCAAAGATAAATGAATTTCCTTTTTCACCAGGTTTTGCACTTCCAGGATAACGAATAACTCCATTTTCTAACTCTTTCATAAAGATATTATTGAGATCATTATCATCTTCTAAAACTCTATTTTTTATTTCAACTAGAGGAATATTTTTTCAAATTTTTGGGATTATAACTCTATTTTGATATGGTGCAATGTCAATTTCCATTCCAACACCATTTTCTTCTGAAATTTCTAATAAATGCTTTACTGAATTTTTTGTTTTTACTGAATTTTGATCATCTTCAATGAATGTTTTTTGTTGGATAAATTCATCTTGAATTTTTTCTTTAATATTCGCAGCTTCTACTGATGAGATAAGACCTCTACTTTGATTTTCTAATTCTTCTGCATTAATATAACTCATTGCGATATTATAATATGCTGAATAATTTGTAGAAATAAGTAATACTCCAAAAATTAATGAAGTAGTCAGCGAATAACGAAGTATAAAAAATACAAATCATAATGCTTTTGCTAGAGGAGTTTTTGAAGCTTTATTTTTTGCTTCATATGCAAGTATTTCTTTTTTTACTTCTTGTGTAACCGCAGCAACCACAATTTTTTCTTCTTTTTTATTTTCAACAACATTATCACTATCAATCAAGTTTTCTAGTTCTAAAATCAAAGAGTCATTATTTGTTATTTGTTTTTTGTTTTCCATAGAGCACGGTATTAATTTTTATTTTTGTTTTTGTAATTTCTTTACTAAATTAATAGTATCATATCAAAAATTTTAATGCAAAAATTCTAAGGCCGTTTTACTTGAAAAACACTTGCTAAATTTATATTTTATTGTATTGTACTAAATTTTAAAATTAAAAGATTTTGGGAACATTTTTCCTGAAAAACACTTGCTAAATTCGTATTTTTTGGTATATTAAAAACAGATTTTATCAGATGTGATTATTTATAACCTTATGGCAAAAATATATGAAAAAAGTTCTGGTGGTATTGTGTATAGGAAAAAAGAAGGGAAGTTAGAAATTCTTTTATTAAAATGGTTAAACTCAAGAAATAAAGAAATTTTTGTTATTCCAAAAGGACATATCGAACAATGAGAAGTTGCCAAAGATACTGCAATTAGAGAAATCAGCGAAGAAGCTGGACTCGACACCAAAGAGCTTGAGGTAATTAAATTTATTACCAAATTAAATTACACTTTTACAGCTGGATATCTCGAAGATAATCCAGTGATAGATAAAGATGTATATTTGTTTCTAGTTAAATATCATGGGAATCAAATTCCTGTCGTACAAAAGGAGGAAAGATTTGTTGGGTACCAGTGGTTTCCAATAGAAAAAATTAAAGATGTAGATGTGATGTTTGATCTTTGATCAATTATCGGAAAAAATAAAACCTATTTTATATAATTTATAAAAAAGTATGATAGAAGTTAAATATCAAGGAAATAATGTTCTATTAAAAAGTGATGAAAATGTAGAGATTACATTAGATACTCAAACTAATACAGTAGAAATCGAAGGTTTTGATGTAACATATCCAGGTGAATATGAAAAATCTGGAGTATTACTCGAAGTAAAAGAATATGAAGAAAAATTATTTTACCATTTTGTAATTGACTCTAAACACTTAGTGATTGTAAATGCTGAATCATTAGAACTTAAAGAAGAAATTGTTGCTTTCTTTGGTGATGTAGATATTTTACTTATCCATGGTTCAAAAGCTTCTGCAAAATTATTTGAAAATATTGAAGCAAAAGTGGTAGTGCCATTTGGAGAAGGGAAAGATGTATTTTTAAATACTCTTGGTCAACATATAGAAGAAATTCCTGTTGCAAAAATAAAATCTGAAATGCCTTTAGACAATACAGAATTTTATAACCTTGAAATAAAATAAAAAAAACTTGAGAATATTTCTCAAGTTTTTTTTTATTTTAAACTATTTATTAATAATTGTCTTCTTTTTCTGTTTCGCTTGGAATAACTGCATCAATAGCTGCAAACGTTGCTTTTTTTCCTTCTGGAATAATAACTGAAATATGTTCTCAAATCTCAGCCTTAAAATGGGTCACAGCTGCAGTAAGAACATCATAGGTAACCCCGTCAGCTATTACTTGATATCTATCTTTATCTTTTGTGAGTAAACCAGTAAGCGTTGTACGTGCAATTGGTAAAATTTGTTTATACAACATTTTTCCATTTGGCATAATAGTCAATTTTAGTTTATCTCATTGAACCATTTTTGATTTTGAAGCATAATTTACTGGAACAGGATATTTGTTTCCATCTGCTCAGAGCATTTGTTCTCCAGTAAATACACCTTCTATAATTTTTGAATCATGGCTTGCATAACTATTTAAACCTGATGTATCCAAATCAATAGGGGAATCTAAAGAAATACCTTCTTCTTCCATCACATCACGTAATAACTTTTTTGCATTTTTTATTGATTTTTCAGCAGTGATAATAAAATCACGAATGGCTTCAATAGTTTTTTTATTTTCCATAATTTTTGTATTTATTTTTTATCTTTATATACAGTGTATGAAAAAAAATCATATTTGTAAATTATTTTGTCTTTACAAATATTAAATATATAGACTAATAAAATTTTGAATTTCATTTTGATAAAAAATTGCAGTAAAAAACCCTAAAGCCAGAAATGGTCCAAATGGAATTTGTGTTTCTACAACTGCACCTTTATTTTTTATTCTTTGATAAATAAGGTAAAAAATAGAAATAAAGCTTCATAAAATATATGTAAGCATCATTCCAGCAAATCCTAAACTCATTCATAATCCAAAACCAATCATGAGTGCAATTCTCAAATCTCATCAACCTAACCATGCTCATTTAGAAACAAAAATTTGCAAAAAGAAAAATAAAAATATGGATGTTGCTGCGATTAATCCACTTGTCAAAGCATAGGATCACATTTCTGTTCCAGTAAAATATGCTCCATAGTACATCAAAACAAAACTCAATACAAGGATTCAAATGTCATACTTTTCATCGAGTTGAGCATTCATAATAATATATGCTCCCACTATAATAATTGAAATTATTATTATCCAAATTGCTAATAGTCAATAACTCATAGCTGTGCTGCTCAAATTATCAAAAAACACTAATCCTGGCACTTGCATTTGAGCAATGACTCATACAATCATAAATCCTATCCCAGTTGCCATCATACCTTCATGAATTTCCAAAAATAGTAAATCATAAAAAATATATAAAATAGTTATAAAAGCAATTATGAGCCAAAATAATAATACAATATATTCTTGAATCACTCAACTAAATAAAAGATTTATATCTATTAAAAAGTATCAAACTCACATAAATAACAATCCAGTACAGATTTCTAAAAAAGGGTATACTGGACTGATTTTATTTTTACAATATCAACATTTTCATAAATTTTTTAGCCATGAAAATATAGGAACTAAATCCTTTGTCTGCAGGGTAGTATTACATTTTGGACAATGACTTCTACCGTTTAAAATTCATTTTTCTCCAGATTTTAATCTATAAATTAAAACCGATCAAAAACTTCCAAATAAAGTTCCAAAAATAAATAAGCAGCTATAAAAAAATATTTCGTTCATAAATTTAAAATCAATAATTATCTGTAAAAATTATAACTTTTTTTAAAAAAAACCTGAAAGGAGAATATTCAGATATAGAACTACCTTTAACTACTTTATTCAGTATTTTAGTACTTACGACAATTTCGTTTACTTTTGTAATTTTTAGATATCATCTAATCCTAAATTTATTAGTTGTTTTATATCCATTTGAAATGGCCTTAAACCTAGCGTCATCTGCACAACTTAGTTTGTTATTCTCAATTACACCTGCAGGTCTTGGAATCAGAGAATCTTTCTTCGTTGGGGTTGCTTCTCTTTATGATTTTAATTTTGAGAAAGTTTTTATACTCAGTGTAATAGATAGAAGTTCTGTACTAATTTTTTGCTCTTTGACAATCTTTTTTTCTAAGATAAGTGGTTTACCAAGTTTGCTAAAACTTTTTAAAAGAAAATTATAAGTTGTTAATTTCTATTTTAGAAAATAAATTAGTAATTCCAAACGAGTTGTTATTACTGATAATTTTGAGTTTTATTGTGTCATGTCTTCTGTGAATTACCTCTAGATTTCCATCTCTATATCTAGTAAAACCAATCGATATCAAATAATCACCTGCACATAAATTTGCATTTTGTTTAAATAAAACTTCTTGGTTATCTCCAGCTTTCAAGTTCTTCGTATTTACATTGTTTATTGAAGTATTAGTTCCATATATAACTAACCCCTTCGCATTTCTTATTTTCATAGCATAGATTGGGGAAATAATATCTTGATGAGATTTTATACTGAAATATACATTAAAAGGTTCCCCAGTACCTAATACTGAAACTTCTTCATTATTTTTGTTAGTTAAGCAATATTTTGATATTTCACCCATTTCGCCTCCGTAGGTCCATCTTTCTTTCTCTTGATTTTCAAGTTTGAGTTTTAAATTTATGTCCTTTGATTGTTTTTGATTGTTTCTAGAGATATTGTTTTCATTTAGGTTTTCTTCCTACTGATCAGTAATCACTTTGTGATATTCGTTAATTACCTCTATGGTTTGCCCTTTAGTCACAACTTTGCCTTGATGTAAAAGCAAAGCCTTTGTGCAGATTCTAGCAACGGAATCCATGTCATGGGAGACAAGAATTATAGACTTCTTTTTTCTTAATAAAGATTCCAGGAAATAAAAGCACCTTGCCTGAAATCTTGCATCTCCAACAGCTAGTGCCTCATCAATAATTAATACATCAGGGTCGACATGTGCGACGACTGCAAAGGCAAGCCTAAGCATCATTCCGCTGGAATAAGTTCTAACAGGTTGATCAATAAAATCACCTATTTCCGCAAACGAAACAATAGCTTCATATTTTTCTTGTATTTCTTTGTGGCTAAAACCAAGGATCGCACCATTTAAATATATATTTTCTTTACCTGTAAATTGATCATTGAACCCAGCTCCAAGTTCCAACAAGGCTGCGATACGCCCGTTTATTTGCACGTCGCCTGTCGAAGCCATCAATGTCCCACAAATAACTTGCAATAAAGTGGACTTACCAGCCCCATTTCTGCCTATGATCCCAACCGTTGAGCCCTTTTCCACCTCAAGGCAAACATTACTCAGCG
>CAWUVK010000007.1:0-146985 GCA_963926055.1 uncultured Patescibacteria group bacterium
TTTTGCGAGTCAAAATTATGATATACAACCAAATCATCAAAATATACAAAACGTTGTTTCTATTCTTGAAGCTCCTTCAAAAACAGAAACAAAAATAAATACAAATACAAAAAATCCTGAAGAAAAACAGGAGGAAAAAATCGAAGATACAAATAAATCCGTAAAGAGATATACAAATAACCTCTCTGCAGAACGTGTCGAAAATATGACATATCTTATCAGAGATGATGGCTGGATTCCCTATTATTTAGAACCTATTGATATTAATGATATTTATTCTCCTGCTTTTTATGGCCAGATAAGTAATCAATACAATCTAACTTTTGATAAAAAAATTACTGATATTTCAGCGCTAAAGATTGAATTAGAAAATTTTTTAGGTTTTAATTTAAAAGAAGTTATTGTATCAGGATCATCAGGAATTATGATTAAAATTGATAAAAGATTAACAGCTCAAGAAGTCGAATATATTAAAGCAAATATTTCTCAATTTCAAAATGTTATATGGTCAGATATTAATTCTGGGATTTTACCAGAATATCAGACTCAATATTACATGGATTTATTAAACAATTCACTCATACCTGAAAAAGTGGAAAAGACTCAACCATTATTTCACCCAGATTTTCCTGACTATGAAATTTTTGAACAAACAGAAATTGAAAATATTGAAAAAACAAAAGATAATGGTTTTTCTGAAAATTATGATGTCTATGGTCAAAATTATATTCATCATTTTTATAAAAATTCTGGTTTTATACAGTCAAAAATTAGAGCTGATGGACTTGTTCCACTTATGGAAAAAAAATTTAATCCACAAGAACCTTTTTATGATGCTATACTAGGAGTAAAACCAGGTGAATTTTATTTAACCACATTAGGTTCATCAAAAAATAATGAAAATTTAATTGAATACTTCGAAAAAATAAGTGGATTAACTGTTAAAAATTTCGAAAAAGGGATATATTATGATGATGATGACCGAAGCTACGATATTCAACTAGATCTAGAAGGAGTAACTCAATATGAGATATATTTAATACGTAAAAATATTATGGATAATTATAAAGATATATATCTTCAAAAAGATATTATAATTTTACCTGAATATAGAACACCTGAAATTTTAAATAGTTATTACGATTATATAGAAAATATGAGTACTATGGGAGATTAGATAAAATAAGCATTTACTCAAATAATGAGTAAATGCTTATTTTATTTTAACAACATGATTTTTTTGAATTTTTTCAATTCAATCTTGAATATTTTGTTTATAACAAAAATTATTTTCAAGGTAATTTTGTGAAGCGTCCATATTTTCACATTTGTCTATCCAAAGGTAATTTCCTGATTTCTCATAACTATCTAGTGTGTAATTATTTCAAACTTGTGAAATAATATCGTAAATTTTTTTATTTTCGTCAAAAAATACTAAAATTGGATATTTATATTGCTTATCTCATAAAATGAGAATTTCATCTTGTTTATTTATCAAAACTTTTTTTGTTAAATATGGGAAATCTAAAAATTCAGCAATATTTTTTTTATATGAAAACAACATTTTTCTTGCGTGAAAATAATCATCTTTTGATTCATCTTGTTTATAATATTTTTTTACAAAACTTTCATAATTTTTCAAAATATTTTTTCAAAATCATAATTCATCAATTTGTATTCATAAATTATTTAAAACAATTGGTCAAATATCAAGAGTCGACATTGGTTCATCGATACTATTTTTTTCTTTATCGAGTAATATAAAAAGATTTTTTCTTTCATGTTCAGCTCAAATTAATTTATGATTTTTTTGAGTTCACATTTGTAAATGATCCGAAGCTAATACAATTAATGTATCTTTAAAATGAGGATTATTTTGGATATTTTCAACTAATTCTCCGATTAAAAAATCAGTACAATGCACCGCGTTGAGAATATTATTTTCTTCTTGAATATATTCAGGACAACTCGGAGAAACAAATCCATTTGGTCCGTGAGTATCAAGCGTGAGTCAAAATAGTCAAAATTTTTGTTGTTTTTGTGCTAAGGTATTATATTTTTCTAAAAATATTTTTAGAGTCGTTTCATCATATAATCCCCAAGAATTTTGTTTATCATTTCAATAATAATCCTGTTTTCAAGACACTTCATCAAATTTATGAGTTTGATAAAATAAATTTTTTCCTGCAAATGTTTTATCAGCTCATCAAACATATGATAAGAAATAATCTTGCTGTTTCAAAATATCTCATATACAATTTGCTTTTGGATAAAATTGATCCATTCATCAAAATTCGTTATTTCCTACAATTAAAGGAATTCCACATTGTGAAGATACCATTCATGCAATAGTCCAACCAGTTCCAGGCATTTGTCTGACATTATTAAATGAGGTATTTGCTTTGGATAATTTTTGTAAATTTGGAGTTAATCATGGAAATTTTTCATCATCCAAATATCCAATTTCTAAACTTTCTAAATAAATGTAAACAAGATTTTTTGTATTTTCTTCTACTTTATACTGTGAAGTAGTGATGAAATCTGAATCTAGTTGATTGAGATTTTCAGCATCAATTTGATAATTTCCATGAGTGAGTTCATAAATATTTTTTGTTGCTGGATGCATTATAATTGCAAATAACATAAACAAACAAGTCAAAATTCCATTTCATTTTCACTTATGATTATGAGAGTATTTAATTAATAACCATAAAAAAAGTATAGAAAAAATAGTTGATGCAAATCAAATAATAACTTTATCTATATTTCATTGAATATCCGCACCTGCAATTGGAGCATGTAAATGATAAATAACCGCATGATTTATTCCAACTCATGTAAAATTATTTGCGACTAAATATAAACCTGAAAAAAAACATAACACTAAGAAAAACCCCAGCATTACATAAAAAGATACTCGATATTTATATGAAAAAAATACACTTATTCCAGCAAGTGATAATGAAAAAATTAAAAGTAAATAGTTCATCAAAAGAAGTTATAACTACATATTATTTGACAATAATAACCAAATAATGTTATTTTGCAAAGTGAAAAATTTTAAAAAACTATCAAAATTTTGATAGTTTTTTAAAATTTTCATTTATTTTTTAAATACCCATAAATTCATATCATTATGAGAACACTAATTCACATAAAAATCATTACAAAATATGTGTGCGCCCAAGGAAGTGCAGCTACATTCATTCCGTAAAAACTTGTTAAAAGTGTCAATGGTAGCATAAATGCCGAGAATATTGTCAGAACTTTAATAACAAAATTGGTTTTTATATCAATCATAGTTTTAAACGCATCTTCAACCGAATCAATATATTCTGATAAAATATCAATTTCAGAAATGATAAGATCTAATTTATCTTCAAGATCTTCAAAATATACCTCCATTTCTCATTGATACATTTCATTAATTGCATTTTCGAGTTGTTTTAATACCAAAACTTGAGGTTTAAACATATGTTTTAACACAACTATATTTCTCTTTTTAATCATGATATCTTTTACCAAACCAGTATTACCTGTTTCAAAAACTTTTGTTTCTAATTGCCTAATATCTAGTTTAATATTTTTAATTACATTAAACATTTTTTCTAACATCGCTTGAGTAATTTCATAGAGAATATATCAGGTAGAAATTTTTATTTCCATATGTTCTCATTCTACTTTTTTTTCTCAATAATTTTCAAAAATTTTATTTATTTTTGAAAATGGATAATCACGAAATGTAATTAAAAAATCTGTATTAAAAAAGATATTAAATTCGTTTATTTCATATACTTTTGTCCTTCTATTATACTTTGGAAAATTGTATACAACAAATGTATAATCCTCATATCTATCAACTCTTGAACGTTGATTTCACTCCAAACAAGCCTCTAAATCTAACTCATGGATATTGTATTTTTCTAATGTTTTGACGATATCATTTTCTCATAAAGATACTCAATCAATCCATTTTATGTCATCTATTTTTTGTTTTTTGAACATTATTAATTGTTTTGTGAATTAAAATAATTATTCAACAATTCTACGAATATTTGGTTGAATTTTTACGAGTATTTCGTATGGACTCGTACCGGAAGATTCAGCAAAATGATAAATATTATTTTTTGCTTTTTTAGAAATTGATAAAATTTCCACTTCATCTCAAATATGAATTTTTTCATTTCAGATTTCAATGGTAGATAAATTCATACAAATATTTCCTCGCATTGGGAAATAGTTTTTTCAAATTTTTACACTATAGTTATTACTCATTTTTCTTGTAAATCCTTCAAAATACCCAAATGCAATAACTGCTCAATGAGAATCTTGCGAAAAACAATATGTATGATTATATGATATTCCAGAATTTGATGCAACTTTTTGTGTATTTAAAACCGTTGAAAATATTTCTATAGCTGGTAATAGTTTTTCAGCTTTTTTAAAATATGAATCTTCTCTACAAAAAACATTTACTCAAAAAAGTGCTACTCCAGGACGAAATGCATTAAAAAAATCATCTTCTATTTTTGCTACTCAACCTGATGCTCAAATATGTCTATATTTTGGATCTAAATCATAACTGACTATGATTTCATATAATCATTTAAATTCTTCGATTTGTTTTTCACTCACTTCAAAATTTTCTTCATCTGCACTCGAAAAATGTGAACAAACTCATTCTAAAATAAGTTTCGAATTCTTAAATTTTTCGCAGGCTAATCTCAATTCGTCTTCTTGAAATCATTCCCTATTCATTCACGTATTTACAAATAAATGAATGGTAATTTTTTTATTAAGAGATTCTAAAAAATTGAGAGTTTGAATATTATAAACACAAAATGTTGTTTGAGAAAAATCATAATATTTATAATTTTGGTTTCTTGTTTCTCATAAAACAAGAATTTTTTTTCAAGAATATTTTTTTGCAATTTGATATTCAGGAAAACTATCTACACAGATATATTTTCCAGAAGTATTTTTTAAAATTCCTGAAACTTCTTTGAGTCAATGACCATATGCATTTGATTTTAAAACTGGCCAAATTTCTCCATCTTTTTGCCACGATTGGATAATTCATAAATTATGTAGAATATTACTTTTATGAATTTTAATATAATTTAATGGTTTTATATCAGGTTTCACAAGATTTTTAAAAAAATCAATCATAGAAAAAATATTAATTTTAATTATAAAATATAATATGAATTTTAATAAGAAAAGAAAGAAAATTAATCTGAATTCATTTTCAGGCATTGACATATTTAAATATGACGTTATTATATTTTTACTTTCTATCTCAATATTTAGGTAATTATTATGAAAATAATAATAGGAATTGCTATAATTCTAGGGTGTTTTATAGCTTATGTAATATGGCAAGAAAGAAAAACAAAAATAAAACGTCAGAACGAACATAAACAAATGCTTCAATTACGAAGTGATAATATTAAATATATAGTTGATTTATTAGATGAATTAAATATTAAATATCAAAACAAAAGATCAAGTAAAAAAATGGATGGTGATATACCAGGGACTGGATTAATACTGTATTTTAATGGATTAAATCTAAGTATATATATTATTGATCATACAGACTTAATTCACTTAGAATATGAGAAGAATACATGTTCTCAATATATAAATAGTAAGAGTGATAATGAGAAAATAATTCATTTTCTAAAAGAAAATTTTTTACAGTAAATTTTATCTGTATAAAATAATTATTATTAAGTCTAGATTTATCTAGGCTTTTTATTTTTAAAAAATTAAAAAAAAAGAACTCAGAAAAATAATTTCTGAGTTCTTTTTTATGCTTCTTCATTATCTTTTAAAGTAATCTATGTCAGGATAAAAATCCTTCATTTATTTTTTATTCTCCAGGTTCATCAAAATTTTCTGCTTCATCAATATTTGTAACTTTGATTTTCGCTGGTTGAATTTCTTGTTGACCGTCTTCTAAAGTAGAAACTCCTGAATAATCATATTGTTTTTCTTCTCCACATGATACTAAAATAAATATCATAGATATAAGTGTAATTATTTTTTTCATTTTTATTTTTTATTATTAAATTAATCTATTTCTCTGACAATATAATTATCAAAATACAATTCTTCTCCAGCTTTTGGATCTCAAGTTCTGTAAAAAATACAAGTATATGATACTATACTTGGATCAACATATCAACTAATATCTAAAGATAAGTCATTTCCATAAGAATCTGATTCATTCACATACGCATGAATTCTAGTAAAATTATTTGGATCTAAAGTAATAGATAAGTTTTTACCAGCAGAGTTTACAGTTCCTCCATTTTGATTTATAGCTTTACAATAAAAATTTAATACTAAATCTGTATCCATAGTTCCTTTGACATCATAAATCATTTCATATTTTTTTTGATTATCTAAGGTAATATAACTATATTGACCATCTCATGCACCTTGTCTTAGCCAGTTTAAATAAAGAGAAGAGCTCGAACTGACACCTTGGTTTCTATCAATACTACAATCTAGTGTTTGTAAATAATCTACTCTGGTAGAATCATTTTCAAAACCAAGTTTAACTGATGCTGATTGTGATATACAACGTGGATACTTGTCAGGATTACCTGGTTCCCCGCTATTTTTTACTGCTATATTTTCAAATGATTCATAAATTAAAGTTTTTTCATCAGT
This sequence comes from uncultured Patescibacteria group bacterium, assembly GCA_963926055.1. Lineage (GTDB taxonomy): Bacteria > Patescibacteriota > Gracilibacteria > BD1-5 > UBA6164 > CAJXJP01. The sequence continues at coordinate 6,682 of CAWUVK010000007.1, forward strand.
ATATCATACTATTTGTTGAACTGGATTTCTATCCATTGCAAAAATATAATTATTTGGATTACTTCATATAGTTATTCCATAAATTAATGTTCATGATTGATAAAATCATGTATTCTTAAATCATTCAAAATCTTCAATTGCCCACCTTGGGATAAGTCCAGATATTCCATATATATCATTTGCTCTATAATTTCAAACGACTCTTTGAACTGGCACATTTGCAGGAATTTTTGCTTCAGAACCAAGCATATTCACTTCACCATATCTGTTTTCTAATATTCCTCAGATTTGACCAAAATTAGCTGTATTGTCACTATTAGTATATAATCAAACTATATAAGGTTTTCATGTGAATGGATCAAGAGGAGTTTCTCATAAGCCTGGTACAACTCATTGAGTTAATTCTCAAATTTTTACATTAACAGTTCATGGGTGAACTTTATATGTAATATCTTGTAAATTATTTATTCTGAATTGTTTTCCTGCTGTAGAAGCATTTCAAATATTTCTTCAGATATTTATTAAATCACTGATTTTAGTTGCGTCTCTCGCATCATTTGTATATCATTGAAATGATATAAATGCCACTGTTGATAAAACTGATAATATTGTGATAACTACTATGAGTTCCACCAATGTAAAAGCTGTTTTTATTTGTTTCATAAATTTTATTTATAAATAACATTTTAAATATAATTTTTTTTGATTCAATATCAATATTTTTAAATAGACAGATTATAATTTTCTATAATAACAAAATAAAAAAAACAGATAAAATTATCTGTTTTTTTATTAATCTTCTTCTTTCACTAATTCTATAGCAAGTTCAGTTAATTGTTCATCATCAATAAAAGCTGGAGCATTCATCATTATATCTTGAGCTTTTCCAGATTTTGGGAAAGCATATACTTCTCTAATATTTGGTTCATCTTTTAAAATCATCATAATTCTATCCATACCGATAGCGAAACCTCCATGAGGAGGTACGCCGTATTGGAACGCTTCGTACATCGCACCAAATTTATCTTTCACTTCTTGAGCCGTTCTTCCTACGAGTTCAAAAGCTTTTACAAGCGCTTCAACATCGTGATTACGAATAGAACCAGATAAAACTTCATATCCATTACAAGCAAGATCGTATTGCACTGATTCTACTTCTAATAAATTTTCTTTATCAAATGCTGATAAACCACCTTTTGGCATAGAAAATGGATTATGACCAAAATCAAGTTTTCCAGTTTCTTCATTCATCTCAAAAAATGGAAAATCTTTAATCCAACAAAATGCTAAAATATCTTTTTTAATAAATTCTCCTTTATAGTGTGCATCTAATAATTCAGCTAAGTGAATTCTAAATTTCCCCATATACCCTTGAACTGTTCTTTTTTCTCCAGCACCGAAAAATACAGCATCCCCTACTTCTAATCCAGTAGTTTCAACAATTTCAGCTAAATCTTCTTCAGAGAAAAATTTATTGAGTGGACCTTTTAATCCATCTTCTTGCATTTGAAAATATCCTAAACCAGCTGCACCGTGTTGTTTCACAAATTTTTCAAAATTTTTCATTTGAGTTTTTGAAAATACTTCGTCACCTTTTGGTACTCTTAAGGCTTTAATTCTGTTTTCATTTGTATCTGAAGCAATTGAAGAGAAAATTTCATTTGTAGATCTTGCAAAAATTGAAGCCACATCAACCATTTTCATTTCATATCTTAGGTCAGGTTTATCTGTACCATAAACTTCCATAGCTTCTTCATATGTCATTTGGTAGAATTTTTTATCCATGATAGTTTTACTAGAAACAGCAGGAACCATATCAAAGAAATAATCTTCTACTACTTTAAAAATATCATCTTGTTCAACAAAAGACATTTCACAATCAATTTGATAAAATTCACATGCATGTCTGTCCGCTCTTGGATCTTCATCTCTAAAACATGGTGCAATTTGAAAATATTTATCAATACCACCAACCATAAGTAATTGTTTATATTGTTGTGGCGCTTGTGGAAGTGCATAAAATTTACCTGGATGTAATCTTGAAGGAATTACGAAATCTCTTGCACCTTCTGGTGAAGAAACCGTAAAAATAGGAGTTTGAACATCTAAGAAATCATTTGCTGTAAACCAATTTCTAGTATGGTTTAAGAATTTTGATCTAAATTGAACATTTTCTAATGCTTTTTTTCTTCTCAGATCGATATATCTATGTTTATATCTGATTTCTTCATTTGCTAATTCTCCATGGTCATCTATTTCAAATGGAGGAGTTTTAGATTTTGAAAGTAATTCAACTTTTGATGTAATAATTTCAATTTCACCCGTAACCATATTTGGATTTGCTTGACCTTCTGGTCTTGGTCTTACTTTCCCTGTAACTTTGATTACATATTCACTTCTAAAAGTATTCGCTAACTCGTGAGCTTCTGCATTATCTTCAGGATCAAAAACTACTTGAGTTAATCCATATCTATCTCTTAAGTCGATAAAAATAATCCCTCCATGATCTCTTCTATTTGAAACCCAACCAGAAAGAGTTATTTCTTCTCCAATATTTGCACTCGAAAGTTCATTACATGTATGTGTTCTTAACATAATTTATTTATTTTAAAATTATAATAATTAAAAAAGCACAAAAATATTTCTCATTTCTGAGGAGTATTTTTGTACTTTCGGTTCAAAATTAATTTGAAAGGTGCCACCTAAAGTGTTTCTTTATTTTATTATTTTAACGAAGAATTTCGTCTTCGCGAGGTTCTAGTAAGATAAAAATCCGTTCTTCCCCGAAGCTCACAGTTGTTTGCTGTTCAAATGCTTTGGTTAGAATTATAAAGATAATTTTGAAAATGCAAGAAGAAATTATTCTCAATAATATTTATAGCAACTTTAATAAAATATATTTTTTTGAATATTATGAGAGTTAAAAATTTTTATATTATATTTTATTTCGTGTATTTGTAAATTATATGTTTGCAAAAAGTATATATATTATGAAATCAAATTTTTTATTTAATGAAAAAGTCAACGATATACATCGTTGACTTTGATTTTTTTTGGGGATATAACATTATTAATTTGTAACTTCATAAGTCATATCCTCGTTTATGGTAAGTGTAAAATTATTTGCCGCACACATGCTAGTAACATCTCCATCTATGTAACCACATATATAATATTTATCCTGCTTTTGATTATTCAATTTGAATGATACATCGCCTGTTGAAAATCCTTGTTGGTTTATTAAAGAATTTACTTCGAACATATTAAATGATATATTTATTTCGTTTTCTGGCTCAATAAATATATCATTCCCAAGTTTTTCATCCACAACATATAAAGAACCTGTATGATTCATTTTACTGTTATTCTTTATTATAACATCAATGCTATCATTATAATCACTACAACTTACTATGAAGAATAATAAAAGAGATGTATATATAATCTTCAAAAATTTGTTCATAATATTTCTCTTAAAAATAATCTGTTTCTCACTACTTAAAAAGTAATGAGAAACAAAAATGAATATTTAGTTAACTGTAAACCACATCAGCTGACTTCATTTCATGTGCAGTTGCAAATTGGTATGCCCATGATTCACTAATATATTTACTCATTAAAGCATTCCAAATTGCATGACGAAAGGCATCTGATATATCTCCCAATCCATTATATCCTATAGTATAACTATATGCTTTATGCTTGGTTAAATCAGTTATATACGCTTTACCTGGATTTGATACTACCAATACTTTTTCATAGTTATTAATTTGTAGCCATGCATTCTTTACTACCTCATATCCAGATGAAGATGAAGAGTAAGAATGAATAGATGGGCCCTCAATATTAGAATTAAAAATTTGCAAATTATTAATAAATTCAACTAATTGCTCAGGTGAAAGGTGTGGATTTTCTGCTTTTAATAATTCAATTTCTTTAGAATGAGGCAAGTCAATATACAATGGATCATTTATAATTGAATCGATTGACACCGAATAACCAGAAATTTTCAATTGCTCATTAACTTCAAGATAGGAGAAATCCAACTGTCTTGCACTTACTACAGAAATACTCGTAAACAATACTAATAAAAATATACATATGCGTTGCATAATAATTTTCCTCTATTTTTTCGTGTTATGTTTTGTTTAATTACAAACTATATGTTTGCAAATAGAGTATATATATATCATAAAGTCAATTTTTTATATGCTAAATCATATTAATTATTAATCTTAATAAAATTATCTTAATCTCTTATTTTTTTATATTAACACAAAAGTAAGAAAATAGTAAATTTATATTGACATTTATGTATATTTATTGTATTATATATTTATCGCAAAATAAAAACAAACAAAATAGACCCAAAAACAAAAACAAAATTATTATTTAAAGAAATAAATATGCCTGCTATATTTTATGAAATTTTTAATAAACAAATTATTCTGAATTCTAAGACTATTTTAGAGCTAGAAAAAGCTTTACTCAAGCTTTTTGATCAACTCAAAGAAGAATCTGATGAAGATAATTTGAGGGTGCTAAGAAATAGACTCGAAAGTCTATTGCAGGATAAATCTACGAATGCCAATAAAAAAACAAAAAAATCTTTTAAGGCATTGTATCACATTTTAGAAGAAATTGATGAATACATAGAAAATATTGATCACATTAAGAAAAAACAACAAGTATTAGTAGATGTAGTTGAAAAAGTTGAAAATAGATACAAAAAATGTAAAAATATTTCTGATAAAAAAAGAAAAAAATATACTCAAGCTTGTATAAAAAAATCAACTATAGATTATGAAAAAGAAGTGATAAAACTTCAAGTTGAACTATTAAAACTACAAAAATATATTAAAGAAAACAATCAAAAAGTATTAATTATTTTTGAATGAAGAGATGCTGCTTGAAAATGAGGAACTATTAAAAGATTTAAAGAATACTTAAATCCTAGAGGTTCAAGAATCGTTGCTTTGGAAAAACCAAGTGATGTTGAAAAAACTCAATGGTATTTTCAAAGATATATTCAGCATTTACCTGCTGGATGAGAAATGGCATTTTTTGACAGATCTTGGTATAACAGAGGTTGAGTTGAACCAGTAATGGGTTTTGTAAATAGACATAATTATGAACAATTTTTAGATGATGTTCCTAAATTTGAAAAAATGCTGACAGATTCAGGTATGAAAATAATAAAATTTTATTTTTCTGTATCAAAAGATGAACAAGCAAAAAGATTTGATTCAAGAAAAACAAATCCATTAAAACAATTCAAACTTTCTCCAATTGACCAATTTTCTCAACAACTTTGGGATAAATATACTTTAGCTGAATATCACAACTTTAAAAATACACACACAAAATACACTCCTTGGACTATTATAAATTCTGATGATAAAAAACAAGCCAGAATTAATGCTATCAAATATGTTTTAAATCAATTTGATTACGAAGACAAAATTGATTCAAAATATTTACAATATGATAAGAACATAGTTTCTGACTGAAAAGAAAAATATAAATCTCTCGAAAAAGAAATCGATGTAGATCAAGATTTATTTTCTCACTAAAAACAAAAAACTCAAATAATATTATTTGAGTTTTTTGTTTATGAGAAGAAATAAATTAGAAATTAAATACATCTTCTACTTTTCCGTTTACAATTACGTTATCGTCTTGTGATAAAATAATTGGTTTATGATATTCATCATTTGATTCTGGAAGCAAATATAAATGAGCTCCATCTTTTTTATACTTTTTTATTGTCGCAGAATTATTTACTACAAATAAAAATGCATCTGAGTTATTTAAAGAAGTTGCTTGTTTATTTACAAGAATATAACTTCCATTTTCAATAGTTTTCCCATTTACTTCATAATTATTCATAGAAGTGCCTTCAACTTTTAGAACAAAATAATTTTTTTCATCTCCAGAAATAATATTTTTAGAGATTGGTAATACTCCATAATCATTTTCTTCAGCATTTGCTAGAGGTGTCCCCGCATTTGCATATCCCAAAATTGGTATATTTAAAGTTGTTTGAAATCAAATAGAATTTCATAATTTTATAGAACGGAATCCATATCATCTAGAAATAAACCCTTTTTTTTCAAGAGCTTCTAAATATTGAGTTACTCCCCTTTTAGACTTTTGTTGAAGGAGTTCTTTGAGTTCTTCGATTGTCGGAGATTTCCCATATTTTGAGATAAATTCAGTGATGGTATCTAAGACATTTTGTTGTTTTTCAGTAAGCATAGTGAGGAAGTTATTATATACTGTATATAGTAAGTATATATATTTTTTATATTTGTCAAAATATTTTTTCCATTTTATTTCACCCTTGTGTTATTTTAAAATGATGGTAAAATATAATAAATAATTTTTTATAAAAAAAATATGGAAAAATTACCTGATAAATCTATAATTCACAATATTTATCAAAATCAATTTAATGTCCAAGACTCAGCTGATAAAATCAAAAATATAATTCTAGATATTATTCAGATGAATAATATTGATACTGAAAGAATATTACGAGAATTAAGTGGATTAAAAATTGAAATACAAAAACTCAATATAAAAATTGATACATTATTATCATTAAAAAATGGTGATATAAAAGAAGATACTTTAGATGAGATTATTTCATCTTTTCAATTTTTATTGAAAACTAAAAAATCAACTAGACAAAATTTAGCATATAAAATTCAAGAATTAAAGAAAAATAATGAAATATTATTACAAGATAAAAAAGAGCTCGAAATTCAAATAAATTATGATGCTCTTACAAAAGTATTTAATAGAAAAAAATTTAATGAATTATTAGAAAAAGCTTTTAATGCAACCCTTAATGGTAAAAAAGAAAATCTCACTTTAGTATTAATTGATTTAGATGATTTTAAAAAAATTAATGACGTATATTGACATATCACTTGAGATAAAGTTTTACAATTAGTTTGAAAAACTTTAAAAGATTTTCTTCAAGTTGATAACTCTACAGCTGTTTTTCGTTATTGATGAGAAGAATTTGTTATATTATCTCGCTTAAATCAAAATGAAATAAAAAATATTTTATTAAAAATTATGGATTTTTTATCAAAAAACCCTGTTGATTCACAATCAAACAAAGAATGAAAAATATATACCAGTTTTTCAGCATGAATATCATATTTTCAAAAAAATATGCATAAAAATAGTGATGACTTTATTCATGATGCAGATCAAAAACTTTATCAAGCAAAAAATAACGGAAAAGCTCACATAGTTACTTAAAATAGATAATGGATAAAAATATTATTTCTCTGGCAAAAAAATTTCAAGGACATAAAAAAAACCTCTACATTGTTGGAGGTTTTTGTCGTGAAGAAATTTTAGGAATTTCATGAAAAAATACTACAGATATTGATTTCACAACTGATGCACTTCCGGATGAAGTACAAAATATTGCTCGTTGCATTTGACATATTTGAAAAAAATATTGAACGCAAATTATTCAAGAAAATAATCAAAGTTTTGAAATCACAACCTTTCGTAGCGATATATGAAATTTAGATAATAGAAAACCTGTAGAAGTTAAATTTACACTTGATTTACAGCTCGATGCTCAAAGAAGAGATTTTACTTGTAATGCAGTGTATTATGATATTTTAGCTGAAAAATATATTGACCCTCAAAATTGAATTTGAGATATTGAAAAGAAAAAATTAAAATTTATCTGAAATCCTCAAGAAAGAATTCAAGAAGATGCTTTGAGAATTTTACGTGCCATTCGTTTTAAAAATCAATATAATTTTGAGTTTTCAGAAGAAAATTATTATGAAATATTAGAGCAAAATATTCATCTGCTCAAAAATATTTCCCCTGAAAGAATCAAAGTAGAGCTCGATAAAATATTTTTAAATCCAAATAATATCCAAGCGTGGAAGGATCTCAAAAAAATATGATTTTTACAATTATTTTTCCCTGAAATGGAAAAACAATCTCAAACTCCTGGAAATTCTCATCATTTAGAATGAGATGTTTGGACCCACACTTTGATGACAATTGAGTATTTTAATGATATGAATATTTCATTTTCTATACAAGAAAAATTAGATTATTATTGGTGTTTATTTTTTCATGATGTGACCAAACCGATGTGTTTTTGGGAAGATGAAAAATGAGAATGACATTATTACGGACACGAAAAATCTGGAGCTGAATATTTTAAAAATACTATTTGTAAAATAGTACCCTTTTCTAAAAAATCTCAGCATAAAATTTCATGGATTATAGAAAATCATTTACGTGTTTTTAAAGTTTTTGAGATGAAAAAACTCAAATCAAGAAAACTCATGATGCATAAATATTGGCCAGATTTGATAATAATTGCTCAAGCTGATCATATGGGAAGAATTCCTGCAAATTATGATTTAATAGAAAAACTAGAAACATTTTATGAAACATTTTTAGAAATTTTAAAAAATAAAAATTTTTATACAGGAAAAGATATTTTAGAAAAATTTCCTGATTTAGAAAAAAATAAGATCTGAGAAAAGTTAGAACAATTAAATAATCAAATTTTTATTTCAGATGAAATCTAAAATAAAAAAATAAATAAACAAAAAATGTTTATTTATTTTTTTATTTTTTTTAAAGCCTTTAATCGAGATAATCTTTGGATTCTTCTATCATTTTTATCATTCAAAATTTCTTTTATATGTGAAGAAAAATCTCTCATTTTATGTCTGATAATTGTTTTTCTATGAAAATTTTTGACTAAATAAAGAAATCACTTCCTTATCTTTATGACATGACGAATTTTTTTTCCAGGAACAACCGTTAAAAGTGCTAAAATAAGCATAAGGACTCAAACAGGAAAAGAGCCAGGAAAAGGTAAAAGCAAAGGCACTAATGCAACAACCGCTAAAACTGCACCTAAAAAACATCGAATAATGATATGTATTCGTAAATAATTACTAATTTTCTTATAAACTCTATATTCCATCTTGTTTTACTTTATCTTTTTTATATTCTTATATATTATATGTATTTTTTTATTTTTGAGAAGTACAATATTTTATATTTTTTCTTGAATTTTAGAAAAATAATTTTATGCTTAAATTATATCATTACACAAATAATTGAATAAAAAATATGCAAAAGATCACTTGGGAAGAATTAATTCAATCAGGAAAACAAAAAATTACATTAATTTGATATGGCAGTTTACTCAATACAAAGACACATCATAGCAATCACAAAGTTCATCCAGTTATATTTTATTGATTTATAAGGAAATATAATCTTCCATGTGTTCCAAATAAAATTACTCCTGAGTGGAAAAAATTTGCAAAAAATTATCTCACGCGTTATGGAATAAATTGCGAAAAAACATTTCAAGAATATTTGGAAAATAATTATCATGTATTAAATTGTGAATATACTTGAAATCCAAGCCAAAGTGTAAATGGATTAGCAGTAGAAATATATCAAGATGAATTTCATGATTATGCTCTACGTGAAGAAAAATATGATTTATATTCAACTGATTATTTTGATTTCAATCCAGATACATGAGAAATTTGAGAAATAAATGCTCAAGCATATGTATTGGTTGGTAAAAGTGACCAAACTTCATATGTTGGAAATATTTTTCAACAGTATCATAAAACCACTCGTGATGGCGCGTATAATATTTGATTAAAATTTTGAGAATATTTTGACGCAACCACTCAAAAATAAAAATATTTTTTTGATTTGCGAAAAACAAAAAATATCTTAAAATCGGTCGGTATTTCATACACTATTTTATAGTTAATTTTTACGAGATGAAAATTTGGCTTATTACAGATAAAAGAAACGCAAAAGCGTACGGTGCAAAAAGAATTATTGAAGAAGCAAAAAAGAATAATATTGTGATAAAAAAAGTGTTAATAGAAGATATAGAATTAGTGATTGATAGTCACATGCAAGAAGATTTTTATGTAAAAAATAAAAAAGTAAAACTCCCTGATTTAGTGATTCCTAGAGTTTGTGTTTCGTATAACATGAAATCTATAATGGAATATTTAGAAAATAAATCTGTAGCTGTGATTAACTCAAATCAAGCTCGTTTTCTCGCAAAAGATAAGTTTTTATCTCTTCAAAAATTAGCCATAGAAAGTATCCCCGTACCAAAAACAGTTTTATTAAAATGAAAACCAAATACAAGTTTTATTGAAGAAACACTTGGATTTCCAGTTATTATAAAAAAAATTGAATGAGCTCAATGAAAAGGTATTATTAAAGCAAATACAAAAGAAGATTTTGAAGATATTATAGAAATGCTCGAAGATACTTCATCTATTGATTCGAAAAACTTTATTCTCCAAGAATTTATTGGGGAAAAAGCAGGACAAGATATTCGTCTATTTGTTGTTGGATGAAGAGTAATTGCAAGTATGTTAAGAAAAGGAAAACAATGAGATTTTAAATCAAATTTTTCATGAGGTGGAAGTGTAAATAATCATATTCCAAATGAAAAAGAAGAGATGCTTGCCATTCAGGCAGCAAATATTATCGGTTTAGATATTGCTGGTATTGATCTGTTATTTGATAAAAATAATGGCTATAAAATCTGCGAAGTAAATGCAAGTCCTGGTTTTGAATGACTCGAAGAAGCCACAAATCAAAATATTGCTGAAGAAATCATTAACTATATAAAAATTCGTTATTTAGAAAATTAAAAAAAGTTCGTGGGAATATTCCCCAGAACTTTTTTTATTTTTTATTGTTTATAATTTCTTCAATTTTTTCTTTATTTTTTTCTACCATTTCTCAAATATTTCTGGCAATATCTGTAATATTTATAAATAAAACTCAGTGCGCAAAATCAATTACTTTACAGTTAATATCATGAATTTGAAATTTATCTTGAGGATTATCACATGTTGTATCTACTCAACTTTTTTTGTGGATTTCATCATTAACCCATTTTAAAATATTGTAAAAATATATTTTTTTTTCATAATCAACATTTTCATCCAGGCAGATATCAAACAATGTTTTCCCTGAAATAAATTTAGATTCTTGTGTAATTATGTTTTCTTTTGTTTCAATATCTCAAGCTAATAAAATAGTATTATCAATAGCAGGATTTGCTAAAAAATTAATCGCGTTAATCGTTATTTTTTCATTAGAAATATTGTTTTGAAACATATCTTTTTTTTGAAGTGAAAAAGGTTTTACATCATATTTTTGTCCCCATTTTAAATCTAATGAAATCGGAATATGAGAAAGTAATTCTTGAAGGACATTATATTTTTTTACTGTATCATAATCTAAATCAAAATAATGTTTGATACATTTTTCATCTTGAGATACATAAACATCACTATTAGATTCACGGATCATTCCTATAGAATCTCATAATTTTGAGGCAACTTGTTGCATAAAATAAAAATTATTTATATTACTTTTATAGTACACTATTTCTAGAAAATAAACAAAATTTTATTTTTTATATTTTTTGTATATAATTTTATTGCTAATTATTAATGAAGAAAATTATGGCAAAGAAGAAAAAAGACATGAGTTGGTTACTTGATGACGAAAACTCAAATACTCTAGAAGTTGTTGATGCAAATGGGAATACGCTACAAGCTGGTGATACAGTAGTTGCGACAAAAGACTTAAAAGTTAAAGGTTCTGCAGACATCAAAAGATGAGATAAATTTAAAAATATCAAACTTACCGATGATGCAGAATTAATCGAATCTGGAAAAATGGTCTTAAGAACAGAATTTTTTAAAAAAGTATAGAAATATTTCTATACTTTTTTACTTTATTATTAATAATAAATTTTTATTATTTTTATTTTTTGATACAATATTTACGTTATTTTACTATAAATACAAAACATGAATACACAAAAATTAAAGGGATTTACTTTGGTTGAACTCATCGTAGTGATTACTATTTTATCTGTTTTAGCAACGGTAGCTTTTATATCATTCCAAGGATACACAAGCAGTTCAAAAGATTCTGTTCGCCTTACGGATATGAAAAATATTGCAAAATCATTTGAAATAAATAGAACCAAAGATATAGATTTTCTACTACCAGATAATAAAGTTGATATTTATGCAAGTGGAATATTACTTCAATATCAATGAGAATTATCAACAAATATTTTAGAAAAAAACTTAAATATTTTTGATGGTTGATTAGACCCAGTAACACAAAAACCGTATTGATACGCAGTAAATCTACAAAGAAATAAATTTCAAGTCATCTGATTTTTAGAAAATTTTGAATCTCTTTGAAATATTTATTCAAGCAAAACTTTTGCAAATAATACTCAAAAATACGCAAAATGATTTGGAGATAATTTAGCAATACTTTTAGATAAAGATACTCATGAAGTGATAATTGATGAAAATAGTATTCAACAAATAGATATTGTAAATACAACTGATGAATATGAAATAATAATTGGTAAAAAAAGAAGAGGAAATCTTCAAAATGATACAATTATTCGTAATGAAATTCTGCCAAATACTTCGTGTCAAAAATTATTTGATGCTTGAAAAAAAATATCTTGAGAATACACTATCTCTCCTAACGGAAAAGAAAATATACAAGTATACTGTCATATGACAGATACTGCTGGCTGGACTTTATTAGCTGTATATGATTCACTAGGTACTTGAGATTGGTCTATTTCAAGCAGTAGTAATTTATGAAATTGGACAAATCAATCTACTTTCGGAACTACAAGTATTGCAAATCCATATGTAAATATTGAACAAAAATATCCAAGTTATAATTCACTTGCTTTTGATGATATGATGTTTGTACAACAACATACCAAAGCGACTGTATTGGAAACTTCATGATGTAAATTAGCTAAATCAATGCCTGAATTATTTACGCAAACTCCTTGGTCAACCGATAATCCTTCTCAAATATGTGATAAATCAAAAGTTGACTTAGAAACAAGTTTTGATCATGCATTTTATTGAGCTGAAAACACTCAAAGAAACCAGGAAAGATTTTGAGGACTAACTATAAAAGTAAGTGATTGATTTGCATGAAAAATTATTGATGATTATGCAATGATTAGTACTGCAGTAAAAGAGGTTTGATATATCTGATGAATACAAACCAGATGAGATACTCAATGACCTTTTGGTGTCAGTTCATGAAGTTGAGATTGGAATGACCCAGTATGAGCAGACTATGGAATGTTATTATTCGTAAAATAAAAAAAGTATAGAAATATTTCTATACTTTTTTTATTTTAAATTATATAGATATAAAACATTAATTTTACTTTAATTAATTTTTATTTATAATATATTTAATTTCATATTTCCTTCCACCTCCTAATATGAATAATCAAGAAAAAATAATATTAGCTTTTGCAGCAGCTCAGGCGATGAAAACATTTAGTGATGCCTGTAAAAACTCAGGAATCAAAGTTTCAAAAGACGTTATATTAGAAACCTGAAATAAAGTTTCTGAAACTTTATGAATCTCAAAAACACAAATTGCAGAAATCTGAACACTCATTCAAAGATGAAAAACTCAACAAGATATTCAAGAAATTATAACTCAAAAATATTTTCCCAAAACATCAGAGAATAAAAAAGAATTATTTTCTCCAGAATCTGAAAATAATTCTATAGTAAACAAAAGAAAAAAAATTTTAGAAGTTATAGAAAAAATTAAAAATAATTATATTCAAGAAGAAACAAGTCTCTGTGAAAATTTCTGAAAAGATCTTGAAAAAATTTATCAAAATTGAGAACAAAAAGCTTGGAGACATATCAAAAAAATATTGCAAGTTTCTCAAGAAGCAAACTCTTATTTAGATTATCAAGATGTAAAAACTGATTTAGAGTTACAACTAACTATTCAATGTATACACCTTGATTCTCAAATCACTCAAAATGACCTAGAACTCTACTATTTTTATGCTAAATATAGAGCACAAAAAAAATGAAAATAATTAATTATTTTCATTTTTTTAATACCTTTCTAATTGTCCAAAAACTCTTGTTAGTGCATTTTTTTGTTCATAATGTAATACTCTTAATTGTGTTTGTTGCCACGCAGTATCTCAAACAAATGTTGAAATATAAGCAAATTTATCATCTAATATTTTTTCAGCTTTATTTTTCAAATCACGTATTTGATCATCTCAAATAGTATTGAGATTTGCAATATATTTTTCTTGGATTTGTTGTAAAGATCTATCATATTTTTGAATAATATTTCTCACAGAAGATAAAGTACTATCAGATAAATCATATTGTAAAAATGGATCTACAGCACCAAAAAAATCATTATAAATAAGTTTTGAAAATTGATATCTATATTTCCAAAGTTTATTTCCATATTTATATTTGTGACCTTCATCAGCAAACATATATATTCTTCCAGATAATTTTGAATCTTCTAGAGTTCTAAAATTTCCACGAACAACCATTTTTTTTCATGCAAATATAAAATCAAAATGTCAGCGTGCATTTCACAAAACTACTAAATTTCCAGATATTTCTCATCCCATTGAGACCTTAAAATTTCAACCAACAAAACTATTTCCTTGTGATAAAAAGTTCGAGCCTGCTTCAAAATTTTCTTTTGCATAAAAACCTCAAACTACTGTATTGTTTCCTCATAAAACAATATTTTCAGCTTGTAAAATATCTCCGCGAAAATTATTTCAGGTTGTTATTTTTTTTGCTGTAATTTTAGCATATGATTTTGAATAATCTCAAATCTCTAGATTTCATTCTACCTCTAAATCTTTGAGAATTTTTACATGTGACTTGATTTCTAGGTTTCATAAAATTTTCATTGAATAATCAATACTTTCATAATCTCAAATAATTACATCAGCATTAATTATCGCAACTCATTTTTCGATTTTTACTATATTTTTAATATTTTCTACTTCTCAAAGTATTTCAATACTAGCAAAAGTATTTGAAATACAAGTAAAAAATAGGAAAACAAAAAACACTATTTTTTTCATAATATATTTTTTAAACAACAAAATAAAATTATTTATTCTATTATATTTAAAATTGTCAATTTGTATAGAAAAAATAAAATATTTATAATTAATTTATACTTTTTTGTCACGATTTTCTTAGACTTTCGTTACAACGCATATGAAATCACAGGTTTCAATTTTTTTATAAATAACAAAAATATATATGTATAAAGCAATAACTATCATTGGATTATCAGCTATAGCACTAGCTTCTTGTACTCCAAGTAGTGATATTTCAACTCAAGTAAAAAACATAAATTCTCTTGATACGACAAAATGGGAAAACCAAATAAGCCAAATAGATTTTCAAGATGGAAGATATATAGCAAATGCTGGATGTAACTCAATTTCTGGAGGATATACTATCGGAGAAAGTGGTGAAATTACTTTAGAAGATGGAGTTTCAACAATGATGTTATGTGACGAAGAAACAATGAAAAATGAACAAGAACTTCAATCATTTTTAACATGAGTAAATAGTTTTGAATATACTGATAAAAAATTAGTATTAAAAAATAATACTCAATCAATAGAATTTTCTGCAGCCAAAATGGCTTCACTGACTGATACAAAATGGAAACTCAATAGTATGCTTATAAATAGTGGTATCGTTAGTGATGCTGTATTTGCAGATGCTTTTATCGAATTTTCTCAAGGTGGAAAAGTTTCAGGAAATGCAATGTGTAATAACTTTTTTGGAGAATTTTCTGAAAATGAAAGTTCTCTAGAAATTGGAACACTTGGTTCTACAAAAAAAATGTGTCCAGAAGAAGTAAATTCGTATGAAACTCAAATCTTAGCAGATCTTCAAAATGTTTCTCAATATGAAATATCTAGAAACTCTCTTACGCTTTCAAATTCTGATGATTCTGTAAGACTGAACTTTTCAGCTGAATAATAAATAAAAAAACACTCTCGAAATTCGAGAGTGTTTTTTTATTGAATTACTTCTTCGGCTAAAGTTTCATCAAAAACTTTTGATTGTTGTTTTTCTTCAGAAGTAATTTTAGTATTTTTCCAAGTTCATTTATTGAACCAAACAACCGTCACAATTGCTGATATTATAAAACTAATTGGGAAAGAATACCAAATACCTTCAATTCCTAAAGACGTATATTTTGATAAATAATATGCAAGAGGAAATTGTATAACCCATTGAGACAAAATAGTTAAAACTAAGGTAGTTTTCATATTTCCAGCTGCTCTAAATGCACCATTTACAATAAATTGAATACCTATAAATCAAAAACTCAATGCAATAAATCTTAAAAATTCTCATCAAACTTTAATAACTTCTGGATCATTTGGAACAAAAATAGATATTAAATATGGAGCCGTGAAGAAAATTATAATTCCTAAAAATGTAAGTAATCCAAATCAAATGTAACTCGAAACTTTAGTAATATCTTCGGCTCTTTGATAATTTTTTGCTCAAATATTTTGCCCAACTAATACTGAAGTTGCCATAGACATTCACATCGCTGGAATAATAATAAGTTGTAAAATATTAGCTCCTGCCGAATATCCAGCAATTGCAAGCGTTCCAAAACTAGTAATTAAAAATGTCATCGCAACAAGAGATAAAGCTCTTGCTGACATTTCGATTGATGAAGGGAGTCAAAGAAAAAATGCTTTTTTGATATATTTCATATCTGGAATAAAATCTTTTTTTTCTAATTTAATACCATATTTTCCATTAAACAAAATATATAATCCTGTAAATGCTGCAAGAGATTGAGTTACTAAAGTTGCAACCGCAGCTCCAGCTACTCACATATTTAATCCGTAAATAAATAATGGGTCTAAAAAGAAATTTAAAAAAACAGTTGCTCAAATTATATATAAAGGAATAGAAACTTGTCATAAACCTCTCATAATTGATTGAAACATTGCAAATCAAAATACAAAAATAATTCAAACAAACCCTATTCTCATAAATTCTAAGGCAGCTTTATAAACTCACGCTTCTACTCACATAAATGTAAGAATATATGGAGCAAGAATAAATCAAATGGCTCACAGTAAGCATGAAATTACAACCACTGATAGTATGGTTTGAGCAGCTACATGATTGACCATTTTCTGATTTTTAGCTCAAACATATTGAGCAATCAAAGTTGATCCCGCTATAGCAAAACCCGTTCAGAGTGAGATAGTAAGAAAAGTAATTGGGAAAGTTAATCATACAGCTGCGACTGAATCTGCTCAAAGCCTCCCTACCCAAAAAGCATCTATAAGTTGATACGCACTTTGAAGTAAATTTGCAAAAACTATAGGAATAGAGATTACAATAATAGATTTAATGATAGATCCGTTTAAGGAAATATCTACATTTTTATTCGACATAAATTTATTTATTTTTAATAGTTAAGGTTTTTGTGCATGAAAATCCATGGCATTTTGTGACATTTTTTCACTGAGTTTTTCAAATGTTTTAATTTCTTCATGAGAAAATCATTTCGTAAAAATTTCTTCTAATTTTTTTGTACTTTTATGAATTTCTGGTAATAAATTTTTTCAGTTTTGTGTTAAAAATATATGCATCATTCTTTTATCATTTTCATCTTTTTTTCTAAAAATCAGTCCTGATTTTTCCATACATTTTAAAGCTTTTGCTGTGGTTGCTTTATCAATATATAATATTTTAGAAATTTCATCTTGGCTGATTGCTGGGAATTTTTCAAGAATTCTTAAAAAAGGAATTTGACTCACTGGTAATGCTAAACTTTCTAAATTTCTTTGGAAAAAAATATGTCACATTCTATACAAAATAGATATATTTTTTAAAAATGGTTGGTTTGTACATTTCATAATTTTTATATTTACAAATTAGTTGCATAGGAAACTATTTTATTTATTTTTTTTCTCATTGCAAGTAAATAAATAAAAAAAACTCAAGAATTAACTTGAGTTTTTTATTTGAAAAAATTTGGAATAAATTTTGGAATTTTTTGAGAATATTCTTCCCAGTTATCTTTTTTCTTATGTCTTTTTTCTTGCAGTGGAACTCCAGAAACAAATAATAATAAAATCGTAATTACCAGAAATCAAGTGATTCAAAATAAAGAATTTTGCAATGAAATAATACTGATTCAAAGCCAAAATACTGATTCTCAAAAATAATTTGGATGACGTGAATATTTATATAGTCATCCAGTAAAAACTTTATTTTTTTCACTGGTATTTTGTAAATATTGTTTGAGTTGATAATCAGCAGTTGCTTCATACATTAAACCAGAAATCATAAGAATAATTCATAAAATTGTGAAAATATTCGCTGAAATTTCTTGTTGAAAAATAAAGTATACAGGTGTTGAAATTATGAGTAATAATCACATTTGTAGAACATAAATTTGAAAAAAACTACGTGTTTTAAAATATTTCCAATCTTGTCTCCAACCTGCATATCTCGGATCTTCTTCTTTTGAAAATAGTTTTCTTTTCCCAATATGATAGGTTAAACGGATTCACCAAATACAAAAAAATGTAAAAAATATTATTTCAAAAATATTTAAAATTTCTTGAGAAAAAAATAATATTCCTGCAAAAATTAAAAATCCAGTCCCCCAAAACACATCAACAATAGAATTATCTTTTATTTTTAATGAAATTAAAAATAAAACGAAATAACTCAATCAAAGTATGATAATAATTTCTGCTATCATTATTTTATAAAATTATAAAAACTATAACTCGTTAAAGCGACCATACTGCAGGCAAATGTTCCCCACGCGATATCGACTAAAGTAAATTTGAGTGAATAATTTTGAATAAAAGTAAGATTTGTGAGGTCATACATCGCGTAACTTAAAAATCCAATTAATGCTCCATACATCACGATATTTCCGTATCATTGAAATTGAAGTGTTACAAACGTAACGACTAAAATACTAATAACAGCCCACGCAATTAAACCTGCCGTTAAATTAATTTTAATACTGCCATCTTCTACTAATACAAGATTTCAAAATTCACGAATAATAAAATCTTTCGTCACAATTCCAAGCCAAATATAATCTAATATAAGTAATGTCATAAAACCTACGAAATATACTCCGAATATTTTTAAAATTTCCATTTTCTATAGAGTCATAAAAATAAAATTTCTGCCTTCCGGTTTCTATTGTAATGATTTTTAGAAATAAATAAAAAAAGAATATTTTCATATTCTTTTTTTTATTTACAAATAATTTCTATTTTTTGAAAAATTTTATCATTCCGAGATTCGTCTTGATATTTTTTAACTAAGTTTGCTAAAAATTCACATCTTTCTAATTCTCAAATATTATTTTGTTTTGAGTAAAATAAATAATTATCCCAGATATCTGCCATTTTTACAATCATTGCATTTTCTCAAACCATTGAGCATCTTTTGACAATATCTTCGAGCATTTGTTCTCTTGGAAGCTGAGTATTTTTTGAATTTGCTTCTACTATATCTAAAACTTCTTTTCAAAAGTTTTCTAAAATAATTTCAGCTCACATATTAGTATCTTCCAAAGCATCGTGCAATAATCATGCAATTTGAATATTTTCAGAATAATTATGAGTCCATAAATAGCTTCAAACTCTCATAGAATGAAACAAGGTAGGTTTTTTCATTGGTTCTTCTGGAAAATATTTCACCAATAATTTCATAGCCTTTTCAAATTCAAATCCTTGCATAATTTTTTATTTTAAAGTATTAAAATAATCTTTTACATTTGGGAGAATATTTATACTTTTTATTGTTTGCTTGTCAAAAAATCATATTTCCACACATTCATCACTGGAAGTAAAATTAAAATTTTTCACTTGTGTTTCATAAAAAACATTTCAAATCCACTGTCTTGATTTACTCGTTGGCTTATGTGTAGTTATAAATTCAACTGGCTGAGGATTTATTTTTAGAGCTTCTAGTCACATTTCTTCGTGCAATTCTCTTTTTAATCATTCAATCGGATTTTCTCCATGATCCAATCATCCACCTGGAAAATCCCAAACTCAAGATTTTTCTTTCATGAGTAAAATTTCTCCTTTATTATTATATATTAATGCTTTTACACTGATTCTATACCACGCGTTTTGTATTTCCATAATGAAAAAATTAATATATTAAAAATAAATTATTTCATGTCTATAAATTTAAAATGTAATCCATTAAAATCCTGTCCTGCATTTATATACCAAATATAATCCCCTCTTACTTCAAAATATTTAATCGAATTTCATTCTCAGTATTCTCCACAATCACTTGAATCTCTCGTTGTAGATTTATAATCTCCAAATCATCAAATAGTATACACTTGATTTTGAGTAAAATTTGCTCACTTTTCTGCTCTTTTTATTGCTTTACATTTCCCATGATATTTTTCTTCTAATACAGTATTATTTAAAAATTCTTCTATATCTTCATCTGTTTTGAAAAATTCCACCATTTTCCATGTTCATCAGTTTTTATATTCCAGATAAATTTCTTTTTCTGTCATGTAAATATTTGAAGAATTTACAAAAGCTTTTGCAAAACTATTCTCTATAATTTTTCCTGGTTCGTCAAAATAATAATCATTTATATCACGCTGAATATTACGATATAAATATTTTAATATATATTCACGAAAATTATTAAACGATTCATTTTTATCATAATTTTTTAATTCATTTTCAGATTTTCATGATAAATCTACTATTTTTTCTTGCATCTTATTAATAATACTTTCTTTATTATCATTTTTCTCTAAACGCAATAATAAATCTCTGGTAATATTATATAATTTTACCTCGTCTTCCACATTTGGCTCATAATCTGCAAATGTCATTTGTCACAATAACATAATTCATACAATTGTGCTGATAATTAATTTTTTCATGTTTTTTTATTTTAATTTTCTAATCTAAATCTAGTTTTAATGTATATTCTTCAAAAATTTTTAAATTTTTATAAAAATCACTTTTTTTATCTAAAGTATCTATAAATTTGTTATTTCATAGTTCTTTAAAAATAGAGTTTCATAATTTATAAAATATTTTAAAATAAAATTTAGAAAATATAAATGGTATTAAAAAAGAGTCCTTTTCAATAATTAAGTCTTTAATTATTCAATTATTATAAGTATTTTTTATTTTATTTACACTTTTATCAACTCATAATAACAAACACTTAATATCATTATCTATTTTTAAAGCAATTATATCTCAATTAATATTAATAAGATTAAATCATTCAGTATGAACAACTAAATTTCTCATTTTATACACTAAATCAATACTATTCTTATTGGTTTCAAGAATTTTTATTATTTTTTCATTATCTTTTAATTTTTCTATTAAATTATTATATCAACTTCATTTAGAATTAAGATTAAGACCAATTTCTTTTAATTCTAATTTATAAATTCTATTTATATAGATAGCTATTTTATCGTATATTCAACAAATCAAAACTAAATAATGATAAAAATAATATTTAGTATCAAAAGATGTATCATTATTTATTGATCAATAAAATAGATATCAAATTTCATCTAATGTTTTTATTATTGATTCTCATTTAAATAATATTTCATTTGTTAAACTTAAGTTGTTATCGTCCATTAAAAAATATGAATTATAGTATCTATAAGAATATAAATAATATAATCACTCATTTACATTAAAAGTGAAATTATTTTGTTTAAATAATCTATAATTTCAATTACATCTCAAAAAAAGTCAAAAAATTTCTTCCGCAATACTTAAATCAACTACATTTAAATTTTTAATTCTTTTATATATTTCATCTTTCTTTTTAATAACAGAGTTTTCATTTGTAATAAATAAAGTTAAATATTCTTTATCAATAAAAGTTTCAGATATAAATAAATTTTCTGTTAATTTAATATTATAATCATCTACTTTTCAAAATATACACTTTGTCATTAATTTAATACCATCTTTTCATAACATAGCGTGAGATGACCAAGTTTTATGTTTATTATTAAAATATTCAAAATCTACTCATCCTCCATGAAAATTGTTTAAATGTTCTACTTTATATTTTGGTAAAATTTTACTTTTTCTTTCTTGATATAATTCATAAATATTTATTTTTTCTTCTCAATAATATCATTCTAATTTTTCAAAAATTGAATAATCATCATAACTATTTGAATCTATAAAAATATTTATTCATTTGTAATTTCATATTTTTTTTATATTCATATTAACTCATACTAATTTTCTAAATCTACTATAAATATACCACCTCAACTAAAAAAATCAATTAAAAATACTGTAAATAAAAAATATATTTTTATTACCAAATAATTTTCTACAAAAATAAAAAAAAAAAGAATATTTTCATATTCTTTTTTTATTTTTTCTTTTCAACTAAATACAAAAGTGCTGGTACATAAACTAAAATCATAAATACATTGAGTATTAATCATCCGATAAATGCGATAGCAAGTCCTCCCCAAAGTTCGTCTTTGAGAGCAAGAGTTACCAGTCCGGCAATAGTTGTTGATGAAGTTAAAAATATTGGAAGAAATCTTGATTGAATGGTTTCTATAAGTGATTCTTTTAGTGTAAATCAAACTTTTCCGAGATATCAATCGATGAATAAAATAGCATTATTTACTCATACTCAGATAACACCAAATAATCATAATTGAGCTGGAAAACTTAGTGGTAATCCCATTAACATAAGTGCTAATACAACTCATATAAATGATAAAAATGTTGAAGTTACAATAATTATAGAGTATTTAAATGAGTTAAATTTTAATACTAAAATAATAAACATTAAAATTAAACCTACTCACATTGCAGCTCATAAATCTGCTCCTGAACCTGCAGAATCTTCTATGTTAGAATTAAATCTAAATGTTAATCCCTTTGGTAGAGGATTATTTTCAATCACTTTATTTATCTCTGCTGTAACTCAACCAAGCGCAACACTTGCTTTTTTATCTGCTTCAAATGAAAGTTGCATTTTCCCATCAATATGTTGAATATTTTTGAGTTCTGGTTCTAGTGTTCTTTCTTGTGTGACACTTGAAATAAATGTATCTCAGATTTTCACGTCTTCGACATTTCCTTGATAACTCGTGTAGAGTTTCAATGGAATGGTATCATCTCATAATTCAGTAAAATTATGAAGAGTTAAACCGTTTGGTACATATTTAGAATTTTCAATAGAAGTAAAAAGTTGTGCAATAGAACCTAGGTTTATATCATTCCTGTTGAGTTTATTTGGATCTAAAACATAAGAAACTTTTCCGTTTGTAAATTCATAATTACTCGAAAAATTATAAATTCCATCGATGGCTTCAATTTCTGGTTTTATTTGGTCTAAATAATCAGAAATTTTTTCAATATCATCTCAAACAATAAAAAATCAAATTTCTTTTCCTCATCACACTCCACCTACCACTACATTGGAAATATCTTTTACATACGGATATTTTGGTTTTATATTTTGGTTTATATATTCTTGTAATCCTTCAGAAATTTCAATAGATGAAATTTCCCTATCATCTCAGTCTATGAGTTTGATATTGAAGTACGCTTGATAATCTGCAGTTGGATTTGATGCATTTCAAATAGCACTACTTGAATATACATTTCAAACATTTATATATACAAATTCTACATAATCTGGATATTTTTCATCAAGATATTCACGAATATCTGTAAGTATAGCACTTGTAGATTGAGCATTTTTATCAAGAGAATATCCTAGTGGATATTTTACATTTATAAAAATATTATCTTTATCCGTTTGTGGAAGAAAATCATTTTTTACCACTCCTGAACCAACTAATATAAATGAAAATATCAAAGCTACCCAAAAAAGTATTATAGTAAGAAATGCTCTTGTTTTATTTTTTATTAATTTTTTCGTAAAATGACTTATTTTTACTCAAACTTTTTGTAATGGTTTTGTAAGAATTCACTCTGCTTTATCAACATTTTCTGGTAAAACTTTTGATAAAATAATCGGTAACATAAATATTGAAACTACCAATGATGTAATCAGGGTAAATCAAATCGTAATACTCAGTGGTCAAATAAATGCCCCAACGGTACCACTTACCATAAATAATATGGGTAAAAACATAAATACCGTAATGAGTGTCCCAGGAATAATAGACCACATATATTTTTTAATTGCATTTGATGCAGCATCCCAAAACGTAATATTTTTATGGAGATTAAATTCTCATACAATTCATTCTGTGATAACAATCAAATTATCCACCATGATTCAAAGTGTGAGAACCAAGGCAAATGATACTACAGAATTAAACGAATATCCAAGAAAACTCAGCAGAATAAAAGTAATAAAATATACTAAAGGAAACGCAATAGTTACTCATAAAGAAATTCTTACTCAAATAAATAAGAATAAAATCACCATAATCGTGAGACCTGTTTGCCGGAAATTTGAAACAAATGTCCCGTACATATTATCAATATCTTTTGATTTAGAATATGTTTCATAGACTTGCATATCCTGATGATCTATTTTCCAATCGTCAATCGATATTTTTACATTTTCAATAATTTGTTCTATATCTGCTCCAGGAGTTACTTTTATATCAAATGAAACCGTGTTTAATACTTCTTTGTCTCACATGATATATGACTTTTGTCTTTCTGATTTTTCTTCAAAATATACTTGTGCAATATCACTGAGTTTAATACTTCTCGAATCAATATTTACAATATCTGTATTATTTAATTGTTCTAAAAGAGCTTCTTTATTTTTAGAGAAGGTTAATATCTCATAACTATATAAATTTCCTCAAATATCTTTTTTATCAACTGGTTGATTGACAAAAACATTTGATAAAACATTATAAACCTGAGAAATATTTACTCAAAATTGATTAATTTTTTCATAGTCTAAATATACACTAATTTTTTCAGACGGTTCCCCCGTAACGATGATTTCAGATACTCATTCTAATGACTTAATATCATCCTCAAGTGATTCAGCAACATCATAAATAGTTTTTGATGTTGCATCTGCTGATACTCAAAATGAATATATTGGAGTATCACTTGGTGAAATTTGCTTTACTACTGAGTTTGATGTATTTGCAGGAAATTGAATAGAAACTTCATCAATTACATCTTTTAAATCTCATTTTGCTTCAGTAATGTCTTTATTATCATTAAAAGTAGCAATAATTGTAGAATAATTAAAATTTGATACTGATTCAATTTTTTTAATTCCAGAAATAGATTTTATTTCATCTTCTAAAGTATTAGTAATTTGTTTTTCAATTGTTTCAGGATTTCCTCAAATATTTACCGTATTTACTACAAACATTGGTAAATCTACTGATGGATTTTCTTCCTTAGGAATACTTAAAAAACTCGCTATTCAGATGATAAATCCAAGATAAATCAACAGCCAGAAAAAGGTTAACCTTTTTTTGATAATTTCCACTAACATATTTTTTGATTTGATTATTGTTGTAAAGTATCTCAGAAATCCACTCATTGAGTTATAAGAATTTCTCCATTATTCATTTTTCCGACTTCTACTTTTTTGTTTTCGATATTTTCTCCCACTTTGGTTTTCACAAAATATCATTCTAGTTTTGGAAAAACGTAATCAATTGGTATCCAAATTTCTTCTTGAGATACACTTGAGATAACTTGTACATCAATATAATCTCCTTGTTTGAATTGATTCATATCAACTTTTCATTCATATGTATAGTTTTGTGTTTGAGCATTTCTCACTGGAGATTCAGAAACAATTGTTCCAGTTCCTGCAAATTCACCATCATAAAAATATTTAAATTCCATATCTTTTTGTAAAGTTTGAGGAGAATATATTTCTAATTTTAAAGAATTATCATCAGGTACAATCGTACAAATTAGATTTCCTGCTTGTACATTATTTCCTTGGCTTACATGTTTTGTTTTCACCATTCCTTTTGTCCCGGCATATAAAACATCTTGTTGAAATGTAATATTGAGTTGATTTATCGCTTGTTTTGTTGATAAAATATTAATATCCATTTCTTTTATTGATGATTCTTTGGTCGATTTGAGATTATTATATTGTTCTTTAATTTCTTCAGAATTATTATTCAGAGTATTTATATTACTTCCTAAATTAATTTCTTGAGTTTGAATTTGAGATTTTTGTGATTCAAGTTGTTTTGCTTGAGTTTGAAATTGTAATTGTGTTGTTTCTCTTGAGTTTACTAAACTATCGAGTTTATTTTTAACCTCAATGAGTTGTGTAGAAATTCATAAAAATTCATTATATAATCCATCAATATCTTGTTGAGATAATGATCCAACTGAACTTACTGAATTATTTACTACATCTGAAGATTGTTTAAATAATTGTGAAATTTCATTTAACTTTTGAGTAACTTCTTGATTATCTAAGCCTCCAAAATTTGAATTCATTGTAGCAAATTTTTCAATAGTTTGTTTTGCATTTAAAATATGTTGATTTCTCAATCCTGTGTTTTTTACTCATAAATAATCTTCATAATCTTCATATGTGTCATTTCCATTATCTACGATATCATAAATTTCCCCTATTCTTTTTAATCATCCTTCTATAGTATTAAAGGCTGTATTTTTAAGATTTACAATTGAATCATCAATATTTTTTAAAGAACTTTCTTTATTTTTTTCTAATAATACAATTGATTCTTCAATGATTTTTAATTGATTTTTTAATCCTTTATCTTCGTTTCAAATATTATTATTTACTGAATCAAGTTGATTTTCTATTTCTGATTCTTTGAGACCAAGTTGTCTAAATTGTGAATCAAAATTATTAATCGTTGTAGTTTTTATTTGTTCTAAATTTGATAATTGTGCTTTCAAAGAATTTAGTTGAACTAAATTATTTTGATACGAAAGCGAATTTTTATCAGGAGTAATACGTGCTACTATAGTATTAGAATTCACACTTTGTCATTCTTCACACTGTAATACATTTACAGTACCTGCAATATTTGAAGTAATATTTTTTACATTATTACTTAAAATATTTCCATACACATTTATATGTGCATTATCTTTTCCCCCAACAATATATTCAGCAGAATTTTCAGGTTGCATATCTTTTTTTTCAGTAGAAGTTGATATTTCTTGACTCCCACAACTGGTAATAAACGCAACCAAAAGCAATGTTGCTATAATTTTTTTCATAAATTTTATTTAAAATGTATACTTTTTCATACATATTGTATACTTTTTTATACATTTGCAAATAAAAAATAAAAAAAATCTGATATTTAACTATCAGACTTTTTTTGTTGAGAATTTTCTTTTATATAATTGAGAACATATTCAATTTTATCATTTTTGATAAAACCAATTCAAACACATCATTTTCAAATAACGAGTAAATTATCTTTTGGTCAAATTTCTAATTTGTTTCTCACACTTGATGGAATAACAAATTGAAATTTTGTACCGATTTTAATAGTTCCTTCTTGCTCAATAAGTTTATGATCAATCGAACATTCAACTTCAATATTTTGTTTCGTTCAAATCGCAAAACCTTTTCTATCGATTACTGCAATATTCTGTTGTAGCGACTCTTTTATATCAAAATCATCTCTGGCATCTTTAGGAATAATTACCTGACCTTTTGGTCAAATTGTTACCACTCAATATATTTTTAGATTCATTTCTGGGTTCATATTTTTCACTCATAATAGTATTATATTTTGACAAGAGTATATAAAAAATAATTTATTCTGTCAATGGGAAAAGACTTTATGAGAAAATTATAGCATCTTTTCTTGCAGAAATTGAAAATGAAATATACTATTGATACTACAATATAAATCATAAAAAATGAAAAAAACTTCACAATTTATAGCAATAGAAATAAATCCGAAATTATTTTCGAATATTTTTTCTACAGTGTATTGATATCTCAAAGATAATAATATTTTGGAATATTTTATTTTTCAAAATATACTTTCTCTTCATATTACACTGTATTATTTACCCGAAAATATTACAAATAATCAAGAAAAACTACTTTTCAAAGATATTGAAAATACAAAAATATCGTCCGAAATATTTTCAGAAAATATTTGATATTTCAGAAATAATCAAAATAATTATTCTCATCTTTATTTTGCTGTAAAAACTCAAAATAATCTACCTAAGATTTTTTCAGATTTTCATAATAAATATAATTTTTCCAAAATTCACGAAAATAATCTGGAATATACGGCACATATAAATTTTCTTAAAATTTTAGACTCAAAAATATTTCTCGAACATCAAAAAAATATAGAAAAAATTATTTTTTCTGAATTAAATGAAATAAAAAATAAAAATATTTCTCACGGAAATGTTTCTTTATACGCAGTCAACAGTCATTTCTGAAATGAAATACAGATTAAAATCTAAAAAAGCTAACCATTTTGGTTAACTTTTTTTAATACTTTTTATTTTATATCTTTTACTGTAATATGTTTTTCTTCTCCTAAATTCCATAGTTCTCCTATAACAGTAATTTCATCTCATTCTTCATAAACTGCATATTTATCACTATTTTCTCATAAGTTTGAAACACTCATCGTAGCAAAATATTCTTCTTGATTCTCATTCATCAACTTTGCTGTATATCAATCTTTTCAATTCATTACTTCCGAAACTACTCATGTGACTTCAATAGTATTTTCTACATTAGTTTCAACTAAATTATCATTTATATTTTTTCAATTAGTTTGATTATTTGTAGCTATTTCTTGTCCACAAGAAGCTAAAGCAAGTAAAGAAACTATTCCTCATGCTATAATTATTTTTTTCATTATATTCGATAGTTAAAATATAAAAATATAATTGTATTATCTACAACGATACATATTAAAAAAAGTGACATTTTTTTTTATTTTCATAATTTTTTTGAGAATAATTTTATTTCGTTTATTAGTAATAATAATATATATATTTTGATTATTTTCATTTATTAGCACCTTAGATTAGTAGAAATATCTTTTGCTTTTAAAAAATTATTAAATATAAGTAAGGTTTAAAAACTATTAAAAAAATTATTTATTAAAACTTAAAAATATGAAACATAAAATAAAAAAAATCTTTAAAAAAGCACTTCCTGCCTTGGAAATACTTTTGGTTATGATAGTAATATGAGCAAGTATAACGTTTATACTTACATATATAAACTCTGGGTTTTGAGAAAATTTTGTAAACCTTTGGCTTAAATGATTTATTTTTGCATTTTTCTTAATTTCACCAATCGCATTAAGTTCAACTTTTGTTTACGGATTTATAATTGAAAAATTATTTTGAAATAAATTATCAGATGTAGCAAAAAAAATAACTCTATCAATCTGTGTTTGATTTACTATTGAATTAGTAATGTCATTTATTACTATATTTAATAATATTTGATTTAATGAATGATTTTTTATAAGCTGGATGACTTTATATATAAAATCTCTCCCATTAGGTATAGTAGTATGATTAGTAATGTCATTTATAGTAAAACCTTGGCTTGGAAGACATAAAGTATAAAGAACAATTTTGATTTCCTCAAAATCATAAATTCCTCCCAAATGAAAATTATAATATATGCTCTAAAAAAGATTATGAAAAATAAAATTTATTTTTCATAATCTTTTTTTAATATTTCCATCAAAACATTATCATGATATTTATATTTCTAGATTATAGTATTTTCCTTTAAATTGAAAAAATATATAATTATGATTCCCGAGTAATGAGATAACTTTAAAATTTCAAAAGTCTTGTAAATCAATTTCTTGAGTACATCACATAGATTTATTCATTAAAGAATCTATAAAACTCTTACTTCTCATAATATCTTGAATCATATCTGCTGAAACCTCTTGTATTATATCATAATTTAATCATTTAACTTCATTTTGAGTAACGACAAATGAATCTCATTTTAAAATGTTATCAAATTTTCATTTTAAATACGAAATTGTCAAAGCCGGTTTTTGGTGTATATTTCCATTTGCGACCCATACTATTTTTTGATTATCCTTTTCTGTATGATGAGTCTTTCATCCTACATTATCTGTAATTCAATAACTTACATTACATTGATGATTGTCTAAACGCGCTATTACTGATTCTTTATTATCTAAGATATCTAATCTTATTTTTTGAGGTATACCTGTTACTCAGACTTTTTCTTTCGGTGGGTATAATGTAGTAGATCATTTTCAAATAAAAATTTTTTCTTTCATAAAATTAATTTTATAACTAATATTGTTATTATTATTAAATATTAGGTATTGTCAACTAATTTTCATTCACACATTTCATAGATTTTATCTACTTTTTTTAATATTTCCATCAAAACATCATCATGATATTTTTGATAATTATTTTATTTGTTTCCTAATTTTCTCAGAATAATTTTCTTCTTCTGCAAATTTTTCTGATAATTCATTTATTTTATAATATTCTCTGGCTTCCTCTAAAGATAAATCAGTATCTATTAAACCTAAATCGTAAATTATTTTATCGCTATGCGATGGTAAAAGTGCTTCTAAACTCCATGGAATTTTTTCTTCACGTAATTCATTTACATGTCCTAAAATACTCGTAGTACAGTTTTGAGTCAAAGTGTTATAAAATTCTGGTTTTGTACTTAATTCATCTGCTCTTTTGAGCATAGAAACAAATAATTTTTGAATTTTTTCTGCTGGAGTTTTAATCGGATAAACAATTACTTCGTCTTTCCTGTAATTTGATCTAAGTTTCACAAAATCTGTTTCGCTTCCAATCATATACACCATTTCATATTCTCTCATTAGTCATTTCCACGGACTAAAAGATTCTCATTTTTCTTTACGAATTTCAGCAGAAACCACAATATATTCTCCATTTTTTAATCCAAATGAAAACATCGTATGAGCTGGTCAATCATGTTCACCAAAGGGTTCGATGATATAATACAAACTTTGAATATCCTCAATTTTTAATTTTTTATCATAATAATTTTCTTCATAATCACTGACACTCGAATAAGAAAAATCTCTCATATTTTGTATTTGAATATTGCTTCCTGAAAATGTAATTTTAGGTAGAATTAATTGATCTTTTTCCCAATCTCTGTCCAATGATGGCTGACGAGAAAATAAAAAAATACAAAAAATAATTATAAATGTGAGTATAATTATTAAAAAAATTTGAATTTTTGACATATTTAGAAATGAAAAAATAAATATTATTTTGCATTAAACGCAGTATCAACAGATTGTTTCACTTCCATTTTTATGGCACTACATTGAGCTGATTCAAAATTTCAATTTTGTATTAATTCAACAACATTATTATAAACATCTTGAAATGGTTGAGTTGAGACTTCTCATTGTTTTTTTCAAAATGTATGATCAACTCATGGTAATTCAGCTATAAATTTATCACTGGCTCCCGCTTCATTATAAAAGTCATCGAAAGCTTCAGGAGTAAAAACATCATCTTGTGTCCCATAATTCATTAAAAATTTTCCTCCAAATGAATGCATTTTTTCTAATAATTCTGAAGTCTCTGGAAAAGTATCTAAAATAGGCACATCTTTTATATCTACTCTCAAACCAGTTCAAACAGTAGAAATATTTTTTATTTGTGGAAATTCGCTGGCAAGATAAAATGCCAATATTCCTCAAAGTGAATTTCCATTAAGAGTGATTTCTAAGTCTTGTGAATCTACTGCATATAAATCTTTTGAATTTTCAATACAGTATTGCACTACTCTTCTTGCATCATCCAGTTCATCTGAAAATGTTTTTCAAATGAAACTTGCTTGTTTTTGTTTATATCTATCCGCTATAGAATTATCATGCGCAATATCTTGTCTCGTTGATTCGTACAATAAAACATTTGAAACTTTATTCGATTGCAATTTTTCAGCAAAATTTAAATATTTATTATTTCCTCAAATCATACTCCCAAAAGTTCCATGAATATTGATAACAACATTTTTATTTCCCATAACTGGAAATGTACTTATTTTGATTTCTTTATCTCAATATGTCCCTTCGATTTGAGTTGCTAAAGTTTGCATATTATTTTTTTCTATACTTTTCATAATACTGTAGATAGGAGCTAAAGTTATTTATAATATTATTCTTTAAATATAAAATATTTTATATTATATTATTTTATTTATTTTTTTGAAAATATTTTTTCTATTTTTTATTATTTATATAAAGATTTTTATTTTTATTATGCTCTATATTCGTTTCTGCATAATAAATTTTTCAAGTATTAATATCATGTAAATAATAATAATAGTTTGTATCTTGAGAATATAAAGTTGCATATATTGTTTCAAAACTTGGGTTTGATATAGGAGTTGGAGGGAGTCAAGTAATGAATCTCGTGTTATAATCTGATTGTACGTTGATATATTTAGAAATCACCAAACTACATTGTTTCGAGGTTAATTTATAAGAATAACATGTTGTGATATCTGCTCATATATTCCAATGTTGTTTCACTCTTTTTTTTAAAATTCAAGCCACAACAGGTTTTTCTAAAATATTTTTCTCCTCTTTTTCTACTATAGATGATAAATTTATGACACTTTGTGTAATATCATTTATATACTTCTTTTTTCAATTTTCATCTAAAAATAATTGAATATAGACTTTTTTTTCAAAAGCTTCTAATTGTTGTATAACAAATTCACTTATTTTAAAATTTGAACTATTGATATAGTACGTATCTGGGTACAAATATCATTCTAATGTTTCTTGATTCCCTAAAAATTCAAAAAAATTACTTAATGCTATTATTTTATTTTTATCTTCTACATATTTGATATATTCTCATTTTTGAATCAACTTTTTTGAGTATAAATAATTATCAATATCATATATATTCCATCATTCTAAAATAACTACTGTATTTTTTTGTACGTTTAAATTATCAATCACAGCCTCTAAAATTTTATTTATTCTGATATTTTTAGATTTATTTGTATATTTTTGAAGTGTAAAAATAGTAGCTTCAATATTTTTTTCATCTGTAATATTCAGTATTTTTTTCTCTAGAGATTCTACCAATATAAGGTCTTTTTTACTTAAGACATAATCTAGTGCATACGTTTGAGAGCATGAAAAAAATATAATTAGACACACAAGTAGTTTTTTCATAATTTAAAAAATTTATATATTATATATTTTATCTCATTTTTTTAAGAATATCATTATTTATATACTCTTGAAGTATATTTTCTAAGATTATTCTAGATAATTTTAATAAAATTATACAAAAAAAAATTGTACATACAAATAATATATGATAAAATATTAAAAATATATGATATATAAGAAATATGAATAAAAAAATAATTTTCGCTGTGATAATCTCAATTCTTTTTTTTAGTTTTTACTTGTGAGTAGACGCAAGAGCTGGATGATGAGGAGGAGGTGGATGATCAGGAAGTTCAAAAGGAGAATGAATAGCTGCTGTTGTAGCTGGTTTATACTTCGCTATCTACAAAATCAGAAGAATGAAAATGATAAAAAAAGCTAAAATAGATTTAGAAAATGCTTTAAAAGAAGATTCTTCATGGGATATTAAAAACCTCGATAAAGTAGTTTGAGAAGTATTTTATAAATATCAAAAAGCTTGGAGTGAGAAAGATATATCTACGCTAGAACCATATATGACAAAAAAATATTATAAAAAATCTAATCGTATTTTAAATACTCAACTCAAACTCAGTGGAAGAATCAATATTTTAGAAAAAATTCAACTCCATTCTTTAGAACTCATGTCTGTAAGAGATAATCCAGGCAAAGATGGAGATATGTTTGCGATGGAAGTAACAGCTTCAATGATTGATTACACAATTGATGAATTTGATGGAAGATTTCTCACTTCGACTCTTCCAAGAAATGATAAAGAATCTCAAAGTAGTTATGAACGCAGAGCTATGACTCAACCACATGAATTTAAAGAATATTATATTTTTATCAGACATAATGGGAAATGGTTACTCAATAATGTAAAACAAAAATTTTCAATTATTTGAGATATTATTTGATTATCTCCTACTGCATTAAAATGAATTCTAGCATATGAACGTAGTACAGATAATGTAAATGACGATATGTTGTATACAGATTAAAAAAAGTATATCTATAATAGATATACTTTTTTTGGGGTTTAAGTGAGTTTTTCTAGTTGAGAAATTATTTTTTGCTCTTCTCGGCTTCAATTTGTTTGTAAAAGAGATAAGGAATATTATATCAATCAAAATTTTAAATATATTACATATAATTTTCTGTAATTACATTTTTCAAATATTTTTTTAATTGTCATAATAATTTTTCCTTAGATTTATCGAAATCTTTTTTTTCTCTTTTACTATTATAAGGTGAATTAGTTGTAATTGTTTCATAAAATCAAATATTTGAATAGTTTCAAAGTGTAATAAATCATTTTCAATTTATAATATCATCTTTTAACCATTTAGTATTTTTTAAATCACATTTAGTTCTGTAATTATCACTTTTATTTTCTTCTTTGTAATTCTTATTAACATTGTCTATCAAAGAAATTGCTACTATTTTTCAAAATAAATTAATATCTTTACTATCTTTATCTTTCATAAAGTCAGTATCTTTAGCTCATTTTTCAGTTATATAGTGCAAAACTATAAAATCTTCTGAGATATTTTCAAATTTAGTAAATGATCAATTATGACCTCAACTAATGTTATACCTATTAGGTCAAAATAATTTTTTTTCATTCCCCTCCTCCTCATATTTTCATAATTCCTGAGAAGGATTACTGTGACAAATTATTGCTAATTTTACATTTAAAATATCTGATTCTTTTATGTTATCTATTTTTTTTAAAATTTCTGTTATATAAAATATCTTTTCAGTTCCATATATTTCTTTATTAATAAGTCCTATTATAAGTTCATGATTTTTTTCTTCTAATCATTTTTGAATTTTAATATCAATATTTATATTTTTAAAGAAATTATTAATTCATTCGATATTCCCTTTTATATCTTCTTTTAAAAAATCAAGAAAATCCTCCTCACTTTTAGAATAACAATCTAAACTATTGTTTTTAAATTGAATAATATTATTAGTCATTGTTTTCGAATTTATCAAAGTAATATATTAAAAATGGTATCCATATTAATAAAAGATCTTCAAATACAGGATAATTAAAATCTTTTTTTCAAAATTTCAATTTATGAAAAATATCTTGAATATTTATAGTCCTATCATGTTTCAATAGTTCTATAACATTGAGAATATTATTAAATATATAATCTCTATATGCTTCTTCTCATGAAATTTTATCTACAGATGAAAAAACATACGAATATTTAGTAAAATTACTTTCATTAGATAAATATTTATCTTTTAAAATATTTATTTTATCATAAATTAATTTATTATCATCTTCTGATATTCATTTAATTAATTCACTTAATATATCATTATAATCACTATCTTTATTAATAATTAAATGTTTTACACAAAGACTTAAACATCAAGTTGGTTTAATATATTTTTTAAATTTATTATTTGTTTTATAAAAAAACATATCATATAAAATATTCATAAAATTATAGAATTTCATTTCATAATCTACCTCTTTTTTATTGAAAATAATATCTCTTGATTCTAAGTTTTGATTTAATATAAAATTCGCTTTTCTCCAATTTCAATGAGATTTATAGTATAACCAATCCATAAACCCATTTTCTATTTCTTCCTTTTTTTCTTTGTTTTCCTTATCGGTTCATACTTCAATTTTAAAAGTATTATTAAATTGAAAATTTTCCTTCCTATTCATAGGAAGATAAACAACTTTATTAAAAATATTACTTATTAAGTCATCTTCTGCATGTCTATGCTCTAAGAAGTAATCATAAGCATCTTTATTTGTAACAACAAAAAATACAGCTCAAGTATTATCAAAAAATAATGTTTTTAATTTTCATAATATATCAAAAATATCTTTGATATTTAAATTATGCTTTCAAGATGCTTTTTCAAAATCAAGTAATTTATCAAGTTCATCTATAATAATTACAAATTTTCTTTTTTTATTATTCCAATAATTATTATAGATATATTTCCAAACAAAATATAATACACAAATTCATATTGTTATAATCTTAAATATTAGTTCTAATATAATTAC
This sequence comes from uncultured Patescibacteria group bacterium, assembly GCA_963926055.1. Classification (GTDB taxonomy): domain Bacteria; phylum Patescibacteriota; class Gracilibacteria; order BD1-5; family UBA6164; genus CAJXJP01. Next base: position 42,854 of record CAWUVK010000007.1, read on the forward strand.
TAAAACAAATATAATTATTCAAAATAATATTATTTTGAAATTTCTCTTCCAAAAATAAAAATGAAAAAGATTTTTATAAACTGATGTAAAAGTAATTTTAATGTATACAAAGTAGTCAATTAATCATTTTTTGATAGAAAAACTACGAATATTTTCATTTAGTTTATATTCTGCTATGTCATCGTTGTATAAACTTCTTTCTATTTTAGAATTAAAATGAACATTTAAAATAGTTCTAAAAATTAAAAAACTTAAAACTATTAATAATAGAGATATAAATAATTGAACTGCATTTGATCAAATTCAAAAACTAATTCACAATATTTCAATATTGAATTTTCATAATATATAATTTATAAGTAATCAAAAAACAATTGGAAAAGAAAAACTTAATACATCAATTGCTAATCTTATAAATCATTTTTTTCTAATTCTTAAAAATCCATTTATTTCCTCTATATGACTAAATGTTCTAACATATTGTTCTTCAAAATGTAATATTTCTTTTTTAGGAAATCATTTTTTGATAAGCGAATGATATATTTCCCTAATAATTTTAGTTATCAATTCATTTTTTTGAAAAGATTTCACTTCACCTTTTTCGTCAAACTTTTGTTCTGGTATATTTATTACAACTTTTACTATATCTGTATCTTTATTTTCCTTTTCCAAATCATTAACAACTTGTGATAATAGTGAAGATTTTCATGTTCATCTATATCAAGATAATAAACATGAACCTGAGTCAGTTGTTTTAACAAAATCTTTTAAATCACATTTAATTATATTTTTATCAACATTTAAAAAATCTTTTAATTCTTGTACTGACATATAATGAGAATGATTATATATCAGATTATCAATATATCTATTTCATTCTTTTAATCAGTTTTTTAATTGTTTATCTATTTTTAATTTTTTTATAAATAAGAATTTTTCTTTTGAATAAATTCATAAACTAAATAAATTTAATATTTTTTCGTCTCTTTCTTTAAATCATTTCTGTAGCTCATCTTCTAATTCTAATTCTTTTATAAATGCTATTCATTCCTTTTTATCTAAAGACCAACTAAATAAATCTAATATTTTTTCATCCCTTTCTTTAAATCATTCTTTTAGCTGATTTACTAATCCTAATTCTTTTACAAATTCTATTCATCCCTTTTTAACTAAACTCCAACGAAATAAATTTAATATTTTTTCATCTCTTTCTTTAAATCATTCTTTTAGCTCTTCTACTAATCCTAATGCTTTTATAAATTCTATTCATTCCTTTGCATTTAAAGACCAACGAAATAAATCTAATATTTTTTCGTCTCTTTCTTTAAATCATTTCTGTAGCTCATCTTCTATTTCTAATTCTTTTATAAATTCTATTCATTCTTTTGAACTTAAAGTAAAACTAAATAAATCTAATATTTTTTCATCTCTTTCTTTAAATCATTCTTTTAGCTGATCTACTAATCCTAATTCTTTTATAAATTCTATTCATTCCTTTTTATATAAACTCCAACGAAATAAATTTAATACTTTTTTATCTCTATCTTTAAATCATTTCTTTAATTCTTCTTCTAATTTTAGTGTTTTTACAAAAAGTTCCATATTTTTTCAATATCAAAGAGAAATATCTATTTTACTATCTACATCAAGATTTTTTATAAACTTTTCTCTTATTGATAGCTTTTTAGAATAACGAGTTAATTGAACAAAATAATATTTTTCTATAAGCTTATGGTATGAATTCTTATCTGATTTATTTTCATTATTAAATACCAAATAATAATATTTATTATACTTATCAAAATGAGTATTCACTTCTTCAAGTTCTTTTTTTATAAATATTTCAAGATTTTTTTCATCAAAAAATTCAGATAAATGAAAGTTTATTTGTTCACAAGTATCTTTTAAGTAAAATAAATTTTTCTTTGCTTTTAAAAAATATGGGTCATGAAAGTTTCAAGCTAATAATAATTTATAATATAACTCTCTATTTATTTTAGAATATATAAATTTTTCTATATTCCTATCATCAAACATACTCTTTAAATGATCAATTTCTCAATCAATTGAAGCATTATGAAATATATTTTCTATATAATCTGGTAATTTAATTTTTATTTCTGACTTACTCACTTTCAATATAACTAAAAAATAAAACTCTATTCCCCCCAATATACCTCTCCTCTCACAATCTCCAAATAATTATTCAATATTCAACCTATTTTTGCCTATACAAAATAAACATGTTACTATATGTACATATTTATTTTAAAAAAATTATAAAATGAAAAAAATCTCTACATCTGCATTAACAAAAAAGTTAAACATAGAGAGTAAAAAATTTACTAATTTGCTCGAAGAAAATTGATATATAGCAATCAAAAACAAATCTTTGTTTTCATCGGATAAGATAAAAATCTTAACCAATAAATGAATTCAAAACGGTTGAGAACTAAAAACTGGGACAAAATATGGTGACTATATCGTTTGGCCAGAAGATTTTAATCCGTTTGATAACGAAATTGTACAGCCAGATGATTATGTGACTGTTTCTCATATTGCAGAAGAATTTCAAACTTCAGCGAGAAAAATGAATCTCATCTTTTCTGAACTTGGCTGGATAGAACCAAACCTGAAAGGATGGAAACTCACAAAGTTTGGAGAACAAATCTGAGGGAAAGAATTTATAATCCAAAAAACATGAGCAACTTATACAAAATGGCCAGAAGAAATTACAAAAAATAGTTCTTTACTACACTCTCTATGAATCAAAACAGAAAATAAAACCGAAGAAAAACCAGCTGATTCTCAAAATTTTAGAGATGCATTCCCAGCACAATATAGGACAAAAGACGGACATATGGTGAGATCGAGATGAGAAACTCTTATCGATGATTATCTCTATGGATATAATATTTCGCATGCCTACGAACGTAAACTTCCAATCGAAGAAGACGTGTATTCTGACTTTTATATTCCTGCTCAAAAATGATCAAAAGCTGTATATATTGAATATTGGGGTATCGAAGATCAAGAAAAATACCAAGACAGAAAAAAAATTAAACAAGATATTTACAAAAAATATCATTTAAATTTAATAGAACTTGAAAATAAACATATAGATAATTTGGATGATTATCTCCCAAGAATGTTATTAGAATTTGGTATTAGTGTGGATTAAAAAAATTTTAAGTGTAAAAAAACACCTCATTTATAAATGAGGTGTTTTTTTATAGGACTCAGTTTATATAAAATTCTATGAGGATTTAATATTGAGAAATTTTTTCTTCATATCTAATACCTTTCTTCTATACATTTCTGCTTTTTCCTGAAAAGAAGTAAAATATATATCAGATTTTCTTTCATCAATAAACTCTAAAACCTCATCAAATAATACCATATACTCCTGTATATTATAATCAATAATATCTTGAATTGATGTATGAAAATTATTATTTCTTGAGTAAAAATGTAATTTTGGATTATCCTTCAACATTTTTTTTATTTTACTCGCATGTATAAATGTATTTCCAAGAGACTGTCAAAATGATTCCTCTATATACCCTTGTTTAAATCGTTCAATATTATATTTAAATTCTTTATCTAAAAATGCAAATTGATCTAATTGTATCATCAATCTATGAAATGAAAAAATGATCGGATTTTTTATCAGATAAAAAATAAATATAAAAAATATATAAATAACGATAAATAATAATAAAAATACTATACTCAGCCAAAACATTATTCGTAATGATTCTATATAACCCAGAACAGGAAAATATATGAGACTATAGATGAAAATTCCTATTGATACTCAATATATCAAGATTTTTCGAAAGTTATTTTCAATAAATTCATTATGATATTCTATTGATTTTATATTAAATGTTTTTTTTGCGATATAAATATGATAATTATTTTTTGTGTATTTTATATGATGAAAGTTATATCAAAATAGTATATCCATTAAATTAAATATTCCGATTACAATATATGAAATTATTAATAAAAGTGCTAATATTATGATATATTTATCAATAACTCAACTTCATAAAAGTGTGTGGTATATGACATTTAAAATATTTCCATTTTCAAAAGCAAAATTTATATTCCCCATATGATAAGATCAAATTTTTTGAAAAATATGGTTAAAAAATATTTTTAAAGAAAATCATATTCATATTATTATTATTATATTACATAATAAATAATATATATTTTTTATTTTTACTCATAAAAAATGATTGGTGAAAATCAAAAAATCAAAAACAAATCCCAGACCAAATAATAAATAACTAAAAATAGATAGTTCATATTTTATTTTTTCGAGAAAGTCTATATATATATCCGTAAAATATGAATTCAAAGAATTATTCGCAATATTATTATGATATTTATCTCTAGGATTATACGAAGCAGAATATGTCGTTTCAATCGTAACTCTAGGTTCTGAGAATTCTACAAATCAGTGTTCTGTATAATCTCTTCACTGTGTATTTCAATTTTTCTTAACTATTTTCGCCATAGATTTTTTCTGAATAATAATATTTTATTATGGATATTTCGTCTAGAACTTTATGATCTGATATACACATATTTTTATAAAAATTAAAAAATTATACTTTCTTAATACCTATTATAACTATCTAATTTACCAGTCAAATATTTTAGTAATACAAAAAATATATATAATAAAAAATTAAATTATATTATTTTTGAAATTAATCACTTAGAATCTGAAAAAAACAAATCTTTCAAGCAAAAAGGATAAACTACTGATTCCCAAAAGTGTCGAACTTTTTTTAACACAAAAAAAGAGCTATCGCTTGCGGATAACTCGTTTTTAAATCTTATTAATTTTTGCAATTTTCAAAATGGAGGTGCCTAGCGGGTTCGAACCGCTGTATACGGTGTTGCAGACCGCTGTATAACCACTCTACCAAGGCACCGGTAAAAGTAAATGCCCAGGAACTATAATCAAAAAAAAGAAAATTTCAAATGAAATTTTCTTTTTTTATTTTTATAAATCTCATTCATCTGGTGAACATGAAAAACTTGAGAGAAGTGTTTCATATTTATCAGTGATTTTTACGCTTGGAGAAACAGCCATAGTAAGCAAATATCCTATATTTGGATTACATACATATGCTGTTTGGATAAATTTAATTTTTGGAGTTTCCATATTATATTTTGCTTCGAAAATATATAATTGTGATGAAGTCCCATCAATAAAATCAAATGATTTATTTTCCAACTCTAGATAATCAATATATTGTGATCTCGCTCAGACATTGTTTGCTATAGCAAATTCTTGAGAATCTGTGAATGTTTTGAGTGTATCAGATAAAATTAAAACATTATTAAAAAAACCTCATTTAGTTTCTTGAGATTGTGCCGAAAGCTCTATTTTTCCTTCACTTGGTTGAGGAAGTAAGTTTTGTTTTTCATTTAAAATATTCCAATTTTCTGGAATAGAAATATCAAATCTATCTCAGGAAAAATTTACCAATCCTTGTGCTTCAAGATCTACTGTTTCTTCCCCTCAACATGAAGTAAGAAGTCATACACATAAAATAAAAACGAATAATTTTTTAAACATCTCTAAAAATTAGAAAAAATAAAATATTCCTCCTGGGAAATATACTGGTAATAATAAAATAATTAAGAGCAAAATTAACACAACCATAAATCATATTGAAATACTAAATGATTTATTTTGTAAAAATTTATCTCTACAGAAAAAATAAATTAATGCCATGAAACTCAAACAAAATAAAAAATATGTGAATGGAAGTGCCACCTCAAAAATATGTCAATAAAAATTTGCTCAAACAAAAAAGAAATTTACGAAAAACAAAAATGCTGCGGTAATAAATAGGATTTTAGATGCTCTATATCTATAAAAAGTTTTTTTCTGTATATTTTGCATCTGTTTTTGTAGGACTTGTTTATACGTCATACTTGATTTTTTTAAATTTAAAAATATAGTGAGAAAAATTAATTGTATTAATAATATAGATAAATGAGCCTAACACAAGAACAAATTGAAAAATTATCTCAAAAATTAACAAAATTAAAAACCCAAGATCCGAAACTTGGTGAAGATGTAAGTAATATTCTTGATTATATTGATTTACTCAATGAAGTAGATACAAGTGGAGTTCATCCAACAGTAAGTGTTGTAAACCAAAAATCTATTTTAAGAAAAGATGAAATTTCTCAAGAAAAAATTTCAACAAAAAAAGAATTACTTGGATGTACTCAACAAAAAGTTATTGCTGATCAAATCGCAGTACAAAACATTATGAAATAATCATTTATTGCATTGATAAGAGAATTAAAACTCGTAGATTTTCGTAATTTTGAAGCTAAAAAAATAAGTGACCTCACAGAAAAAAATTTCATTATTTGAGAAAATGGAAAGTGAAAAACAAATATTTTAGAAGCTTTGAGTTTGTTAGGAAATAATTCTATTGGGAATATTTCTATTGAAAATCTCGTAAAAAAATCAAAAAATAACTTTTATATAGAATATCTCGATGACCAAATTTGAAGTGTCGGGATTTCTTTTGACGCGGAAAAAAAGAAAAAAAATTATAGGATCAATGGAAAAAATGTGACAAAGAAAAAATTTCTTGAAGTCACTTATAAGTGTGTAATTTTTTCACCTCAAGAAATGAATCTCATGTATTTATCTCCAAGTCTCAGAAGAGAATTTTTTGATAAAATACTCATAAATTCTTACCCAGAATATTCTGATGCATTAAAAGAATATAAAAAAATTACAACCAGCAGAAATAAATTCCTCAAAAGTATCGCAGAATGAAGAAGTAAGGTCGAAGATTTAGAATTTTGGAATAAAAGTTTTATCAATATAGCTGAAAAAATCTATAGATATAGATTCCCTCTTTGAGAATATTTTTCTGCCCATATCTCCACAGCTCGAGAATATTTTTCATGAAAAATTGAAAATATTTCTTTTGAATATGTTTCAAAAGTTGATCCAAATAATATTTCGCAAGACATCAGGAGTTATCTCGAAAAGAATATTCAAAGAGATATTATTCTCTGAAAAACAGCTATTGGACCTCATGTAGATGATTTTAAAATATTAGCAGATGGAATTAATATTACCCAATTTGCTTCTCGTTGAGAAACTAAAAGTGTGATTATTTGGCTCAAAATGCTTGAAACAGTTTTTGTAGAAAAAAGAGATAATAAAAAACCAATTTTGCTTATAGATGATCTCATGAGTGAACTTGATGAGTCTCATAAACAAATGCTGACAAAAAAATTAAAATACTATCAAACGTTTATAAGTTCGATAGAAATTCTCGAAGAAAAAAACAATATTATGCTATAATATTGTTTTTTGTAAAGTCAAAATAATGTCTTTTACTTTTATAGAGACAAAAATTTAGTAATATAGTTCATATTTAGCAATTAATTTCTCCTTTTATGAAACGTTTTCTAAAAATAATTGCAGGTTTAGTCACTGGTGGGTTTTTATCTATCTCGAGCGTACTTGCAGCTGTTGATAGTTTCAATGTTACTATGGCACCTGATAGCATAAACGTATGAGAATCTGTAGATCTCGTAGTAGAAGCAGTTGACGCAAACAATGCAGTTGTAACTGACTATGACGGAACGATTCTTATGTTTTCTGAATCAGACATGGACGCAAAACTTCCAAGTGTTCTTGATCAAAACACATATACCTTTACTGCTGCTGATCAATGAGTAGTAAAATTTGAAAATGCAGTAAGTTTTACAAAAGAAGGTCTACAAGATATATATATATATGACTTAAATAATGATACTGTCATAGGTGTTGGAGAAGTTAGTGTTACAGGTTCTTCTGAAGAAGAAGTAATTAAAATTGAAATACTTTCTCCAGAAAACGGTCTGACTATCGGAGAAAATGAAGTAAATATTTCAGGGAAAACTCAAAAAAATCATAAAGTTCAAATTGTTGTAAATGACTTAGAACCTATTGATGTTATTAGTAATAATAATGGTGACTTTGAAACATCTCTTACAAATCTCGTAAATGGTGAAAATGTTATTACTTCTTATGTTCTCGATGCTGATGACCAAAGAGTTGGCGAATCAAACATGGTAGAAATCAAAGTAGAATCTATTGCTCCTAGCTTCAAAAGTGTAAAATCTACACCGGATGAAGTTGAAACATGATGAGAATATTCAGTAGAAGTAATTGCTACAAAAGAATTAACAAATGTAAGCGTAGTTGTAAATGACGTAGTTGAACTTCTAGAAGAAACAGCTGATGGCATATATACTGCAACTCTATTTGCTCCAAATCAATCAGGAACATTTAAAATTGATGTTATACTCAAGGATGAACTAGGATTAGAAACAAAAGAACTAGGAGCTGGAAGTATCACTGTTTTTGAAAAAGAAGAAGTAAAAGCTGAACCAATAGAACCACTTCCAGCAGCTGGAGATCCAGTTGAAGAAAAACCAGATTACACAATCAAAAACATCAAAGTAACTCAATTAAAATCAAAATCAATTGTTACTTGGGATAAATTAGAATGAGTTGAAGGATATGAAGTATATAAAAAAATATCTGAGAGCGAAAACGAAAAAATCACAGATGTAAATGAAGCAAGATTTGAAATTGAAATTACAGGTGATGAAATAAAATATGATTATTTTGCTATTAAACCAATTGTAAAAACTGCCAGTGGAGAACTCGTTCCTTCAGAAGAAATTCCATATTCTGAAATGACAAAAGTTCAAACAGGTCCTGAAATGATTATCCTATTACTCATTTCCCTACTCGTAGGTGGATTTATGTTTATGAATAAACAAAAAAATGCATAATTATAAAACATAAAAAACACTAGAAATTAATTTCTAGTGTTTTTTATTGTTGTAGTTCTTCAAAGAAATTCAAGGGTAAATTTTTTGGAACTTTCCTTGCTCAATCATATGGAAAATCTAACTTTGCACTTCATTTTGAAAAACATTTTTCCAAAATATTTTGATAAACAACCCCAGTATTAAAACCTCATAAAGTATATATACTATAGTCTCAAGTTACAGATATAGTATATAAACATACTCACAACAAATTATTATCACCTCTCCCTATTTCTGAAATATTATGAATCTTCTCCATTGAATTCATCTCTACTTCCCTAATATCATTAGTTTTACGTTCATCTGGCTTATTATCATTATGCACAAAAATAAATTCGTTACTTTCTTGATTATAAATAAGACTTCAAATTCCATCAGTAGCTCCTAAAATTTTTCAACCCATTGCACATCTAAAATCAGAATTGTTTAATTGATTCTGAAATAATTTTTCTTGTTGATTATCAATATATCTAGGTATTGGACAATTCTCATCAAGTATCCTCCCTTGTTCTGTTTTACAAAATTTTATATATTCATCTTGAATACTATGGCTTTGTGGTAATTCTTGGTTTTGTTCTTGTTTTATTTCTTTACTCGTTAAGTCATTCATATTAAAAGTTATTATTTATTTATTTATTTATTTATAATTAATATATATATAATGTCAATTATTTTACATTCCCCTTAATCATTCTCATATAAATAATCAGCCATTTTGTTTGATTATTTGTAAACATAGCTGTGAAAAATCTGTATCGAGTGATTTGGAAATTTCTTTGAGTCTGTTGAAACTCATGATATATTTATATTTTCCGAGTTCTTTGAATATTTCATCATCAAAAATCGTGGAATATTTTTTTATTGCTTGAGTTAAAATTTCCACTGATACTCATCCGTAATTTTCCTGCATCAAAGCGGTTTCTAAAAGTGCGTGTTCGAGTGAAGTAACTTTAATTTCAATATTTTCAAATGATTTATTTTGAGAATATTTATAAATTTTTGTAAATAAATTTATTTTTTTATTTTCTGATTTTCAAGAAATAGTTTTAAAGATAATTTCTTTATTTCAGATTTTTATTTTTTTATCTAGATTTCTCGTGAGAATATATAATTTTTCTGAAATAGAATAATTTTTTAAATGTATTTCAAGAGATTTCTGTCAGATGACACAATACTGGTTTCACACAAAATAACTAACATATTTTTTCACAAGTATATAAAAATATTTCTCAATTAAATCTATTTCATTTAACAATCTATCATCAGCCGTTGGAATAATATAGACTCATGATTTAATAGGAAAAATAATTTTTTCTGCTTTGAGTCTATAAATATAATTATCAACTTTTTTTTGATATTGAGATTTTTGCTCTGGATCTATAGTTTTAAAAATCTCTTCTTTCCAGAGAACTTTTCATCATTTTTTTAACAGTTTATTTACAATTTTGTCAAAAGTAATCATTTTTATTTTTCGCTTAAATTAAATAAAAACTATCTATAAAAATAGTATACATTTTCCTATAAAAATCAAATATTTTTTCCTATAAAAATTATTATTAATTTTTATTTATACAATACAAAAAAACCTGAGATTATTATTCTCAGGCTGTAAATATATTTTTTTTACATTTTTGGTGGTAAATTTGTATGAGTAATATTCATATGTGGGTAAGCAATTTCAATTTCTTGTCTTTTTAAAGCCATATTTATAGTTTCTGAAATATTTGACTTTGTATGAAAATAATTATCACTCATTGGCGTCCAATATCTTGCTTTGAGTAAAATACCATTATCTGATAAATCATCTACGATTACATCACTTGCTGGAGCCTGAAGTATATTTGGAAATTGATCCATAACCATTTGAATTGTTTTTTTCGCTTTATGAACATCAGCTGTGTAATCAATAAGAACTTCTACTTCAATCCTTCTTTTATCATTTGTATGATAATTAGTAACTTTATCTTCGATAAAATGTATATTTGGAACATAAAATACTACTCCATCAAATTGCTCTACAGCTGTAAACAGTGCATTTACTTTTCTAATTTTACCTATTTGATCGTCTACTTTTATCATATCTCCATTATGATAATACCCTTGAGTTACCATCATAATCCCAGCTACGAAATTTGTTAAAAATGTTTTTAAGGTGAACCCTATCCCAAATCAGATTCAACCCATAAATATTCACATATCAATTCACAAAATCCCAAGAGTAATAGAAAAACCGATTAATAGTACCGTTACACTTACGGTTCTAGAAATTACTCACGTGAGTTCTTCCCTACTAGTTTCTTCCGTTGCATTTTTTTCAATATATGAAACTATTTTTCCACTAATAACTTTTGAAAAGAAAAAAGTTAGAATAATTACAATAATTGCCATAAATAGCTTCATGAAATTATCTGCTGAGAAAAAACTCAGAATAAAATTAGCATTGTCTTTTCCAGAAGTAACTGCTCAATTTCAAGCACTCATTGCTATACTTGAAGCAAATAGAGCTGGTGCTGTTAAAAAATATACTAAGTATGAAAATAAGATTATTTTGAGTTTTCTCATAAGAAAAAAGATACATATTAAGTTATAAATATCTTAACATATATCTTTTTGGTTTGCAAAAAATGATAAATTTATTGTTGACCTAAACGAAAATTATAATCATCCGGTACTTGGTATCATTTAATGGCACTCATACATTTTATTATATTATTATGCCAATGATCAGGACTTGAAGCATAAATAGTTCCATCTGGATTCCCATATCGACTCAATAATCTGATTTCATTATAGTGTCCTAAGTATCTATTATTGAGTGTATGAATCATCATATATACTCATTCGCGAGCTGATTGATATTCTCTTACGGCTCCTGAATCGGTATTTCATATATTTCACACATTAAATGGAGTTTTCAGATTTCTTCCTAAACCACTTTCTGCTAATCAAATACACATAGTAAATGTAGGATCTATATTTCCGTTAAGTGATTCATCTACCCACATTTCCCAATTTCTAAAAGCTGGTGCTGTATATTTCGCAATTAAATCCTTTTGTCTTTCAATTTCTGAATATCCATCTAAACGAAAAATCCTTTTATCATTCACAGCTGTTTTATAGGCATATCATTTTCTGATTCTAAAATCTGTTTGAAATTTTGTCAGATATTTTTCAGGAAGATTACTATAATTTGCATATGAAAGATCGAGTACATTAAGAGGATCAATTGGTTTTTCTTCTTGAAATACCTCAAAATGTAGATGTGGCCCAGTAGTCATAAGTCATGCTCATTTTGAACCATATTCTCCACCAGATTTTGCAATAATTTGACCTCTACGGACAAATTCAAATGGTTTCACATCTACTTCACTTAAGTGTCCATATACGGTTACATATCATTCTGCATGCTTAATAGCCATAAAAGAATAATCTGAAGTATCCGCAGGATTGAGATATAAAACATATCCATCAGCTGGAGCTTTTATTGGAGTTCATTGACTCACCGCGATATCTATCGCATCATGGTCAGCACCAAACATTTTTTTATAATCAATTCATTTAAAAAATGCACTGATTCAAACTTTTGGATTTACTGGCCAATCAAGAAAATTATTTTGAAATACTTGTGTTTTTTGAAGCCTTTCTTCTGCGTAAAGAACTTTATTTAATTCTTCACATTGTGGATCAAGATTTAATTCTTCAATCTCAACATTTCATATATTTACAAACTCACAATCATATTTTCATAAAAGGTCTTTTTGAATTTTTTCAAAACGTGCTTTTTCTTTAAACGCTTGAAGTTTTACTTTTTTTTCTAATTCTAATTTATCATCAATAAATTCTTCATACAGAGCTTGTTTTCCTTGAGAGACTTCTAATAATCTTTCTTTAAATTCTTTTTTATCACTCAGAATTTTTCTATCAATTACTTCTAGTTTTCTCAATTGTTTTAAATCTTTTTCATTTTTTTCTAATTGGAGTTTTTCCGTATACATTTGAGCTACCAATTTTTTATGTTTTTCAATAAGTTGCTCCCCGGTGATTTGAATAATATTTTTATAATACAAATCGTTAATCATATCCGAAACTGTTTCATCATTTAATAATATTCATTTGAGATTATCAAATTTATCATCTATATAAATATTATTTGATTTTTTATAAATATATTGCAAATACTTGAGTAAAATCTTTCTATTTTCTTCTATTTTATTTCTCACTAAATCTAGAGATTTTTTGTTGAGTTCTATATCATTTTTAATTTCGATAATTTTCCCATTTATTTTATTTACATTATTGGTTGAAGTACTAATATCATTTTCCAAAGTTTCTAAAGATTCTTTCAGCGATAATATTTTCCCTAGTTCGTATACTTGTTTGTCTTCTATAGTTCATCTTTCATATTCTATTTTACTCGCAATATCACCAAAAATATTCATCCTATTTGAAGTATCAAATATTTTTAAATCTTCAGATTCAAAATCTCAAACATTTGTTTCAAAAAGTAGTTCTTGTTGTCTATCTTTAAAATTATCTAAAATCATTCACTTTTGTTCATTCGTCAATGCAGCTTGAGCTGTAAAGTAAAACAACAATGATGTAAATAAAATGATGTATTGAAGGAAAAATGGTATTTTCATATTCATAATTAATCTTGTAAATTTTGAAAAAATAATTCGAGAAATAATAATGCAAAAGCTAATGGTATAGCTACGACATAAATACTTGCACCTAAGTGATGAAAATACATCAATAGCACCATAAATAATGATATAAAAAATCATTGTCTAAAACTAGTGAGGACATTTTGTACGTATACTTTTCATCTGAAATATATTTTTTTTATAAAATATAATACAAATGCAATAAAACTTGAAACCCCTAAAATAAAACTAAATAACGCTAAAAAAAGTGCTAAAATAGTATATTCATACGGATCCACATAATTATATGTAAGCATTAATGTACCGATACTTACAAAAAATGTAAAAAGGATAATCAAAAGTAAAATTCTTTTTTTCATATATGTTTGTTAATTTGTTTTGATTAATATACCTTTTTTTCAATTTTTTTCAATGGGAAAATTCCACATATTTTTTTACATAATAATACCGATACCCAAAATGAATTATTCCATTTATTCGGTACCGGTATTGTCTTCAAATTCTCAAGTTTGTATAATTTTATTTGGTTGTTCAAAATGTAAAAAATGCATAGCAATAATAAAACAAAAACCAAATAACAAAAGGAAAAACTTTTCTTTCATATAACACATTTAATAAAAATATTATTTTTATTATATCTATGAGACATTAAATCAGCATTAAATTTTGAAAGTTTTTATAATTTTCCTCTTACTCTGATTTTTTCTAAATGTGTTGTTTTTCTATTTTCTCAAATTTCTACACAAATTCCATTCACTACATAATTTTCATCAAGTTGTTGTTCGATTTTTCATTTTGGAATCCCTGTGAGAAATCTTTTTTTCACTGATTGAAAATCTGCTCAAATCACAGAAAATAAAGGTCCACTCATCCCAACATCAGAAATGATTCCCGTTCCACCTGGTAAAATAAGTTCATCATTTGTTTGAATATGTGTATGAGTTCCAAACACAAAACTCGCTGTACCATCAAGAAAATGAGCTAAACCATATCCTTCGGCTGTTGTTTCTTTATGAAAATCTATGATGATTGCATCAAAATTATTTTCTCATAATTCTGCTATAATTTTTTCTGCTTTTAAAAATGGATTTTCTACATTATAGTTCATAAATGCTGTTCACATAAGATGAATCACTAATATTTTTTTTCCATTTTTTTCTACTATTTTATATCATTTTCCTGGAATATGATAGTGTTCTTGTTCATAATAATTTGCAGGACGAATGAGTTTTGAATCTTTTTTGTCTAAATAATCTGCAATACTTTTTTGATTATCAAAAATATGATCTCAACCAGTCATTACGTCAATTTGTAATTTATCCAATTCTTTGACATGTTTTTCAATTGGACCTCTTCCTGAAGTCATATTTTCCACATTTACAATCGTGAAATCTGGCTGATGTTTTGCTTGTAATTTTGGCAGTTCTTTGAGTAAAGCATTTCTCCCAACTCTTCCATAGACATCACCAAATATTAAAATTTTCATAATATTTTTATTTATTTTTTTATAATTCTTTTTTTGTTTCTGATATTTTTTTCGTTTTTGTTTCTTTACTTATTTGTTTGTAATGGGAAACCATTACCATTTCAATCACTCACGTTATGAGTAAAAATCCTATTACACTCATAAAAATAAGTAAATAATTATACACAGAAATATTTCTTTGCAAATCATCGATTGAGATATCTTTATATTTATTTAATACTCCAGAAAAATATGGATTTGCTTGAATGATTGCCAGTTTTTCTTCTTCTCACATTTGTTGAAATGCAGCTACATTATTTACATCATTATATGTATTTTCGATTGCTTGAGTGATAAACGTATACGGAGCAATAATTATGGCAAATAATAATAAAGTTCCGAGTAATTTCATAATTTTTTTCCAACCTTTTGTGATTTCAAAAGAATTTTTTACATATGTTTTTGCTGATTGAATGTCTGGATATTTTTGTTCATCAACCAATCCAACATAAGAAAAATATAATCTATAACTTAAATATAAAAATAAAATTATTCAAATCCCTGCAAATATAAATGTTCATAAAGCAAGTGTAGTATTCCCATTATCAAGAGAAACTCATGTTGCGTTTACTCACCCATTTACTACAATGGTAACTATCATCCCAATAATAAATATTGCCACTGGAATAAGCAAATATCAAAATACTCTTAGAGAAATAGCATAAAATTTTCAAAATAATTTAGGATTAAAAAATTTTGTTTTTACTAAATCTGATTTTTTATTTTCTAAATATTTTAAGTTCAAATCAAAATACATTATTTTTCCATAGGTCATAGAAAGAAAAAATGTAATTGCTGAGATTATCACAAAAAACATAAAAATGAAAAAATCTGCTGTATAAATCGCAGCTGCGTTGAGTGTTCCAGCGAAAAATGTCATCATATATCCAACCCAATCTATTCCTAGAATCCAACATATTATAAGACTGAGAAATACTACAGGTAAGGTAATAGTAAGCGCTATTAATAAGCTAAATATAAAAATAGAAACTTTTGAAAGATTCCAATGCAGAAAATTTTTATATACATTTCCTACATCTGTAAATGTTGTTTTTATAAAATCATAATTTTTTCAATACTTCCAAGAAAAAAATAAAGATATAATTTGAAATATTATTACAATAAATCAAATAAAATAAATATTTATTATAGAAAGAATATTTATTCAGAAAATATTCAGAATCAAAGATATAATTCAAAGAAATAAACCTGATATTAGATTAAATCAAATCAAGCATAATATAGTAGTTAAAATTCTATATATAATATTCCCTATTTTAGTTCAGTTATTTGTTAACATATTTTATTATCATAAATTAATTCTCTTGTATTTTAAAGCATCCTTTTGATTTGTAAAGTTTAAAAATCAAAACCAAGAAAAAACCACGAAAAAAATCGTGGTTTTTGTAGTGTTTACATTCAGAAATTAGTAATCAATTTATTATTGATACCAATCTCCACGTTTATTATAAGCTCGATAAAATCCACCTAAGGTATATACCGAACTAGCATTTACATCACCGCAAGAATGATTTTGATCATTTAAAGGACCACAATCATTAGCATTAATATCTGAAAAATTATTGTTTCTAATGTGATTAGGCCGAGCATAAGATGACATTATTGTTTGATATCCACGTATAGAATTTGAATATCCAGTTGCATCTGGTCGAATTAAATCGGATCTATACACATAATAACCCATACCATCAGTTAAATTTCCATGATATAGACCAGCAGTGTTACCAAATTCATGCGCAACTAACGTACTTTCATCTAAACAATCTGAATGAGCTGATATCCAAAATAATCCAAATGCAGCAGACTCTGCTACTTCTATAATATTTCGATTGGAATTTACAAAAGACTGGTTTGGTGCATTTACAGCTATTCCACATAATCCAGAATTTGTACCTTCTTCCATAACAGCGATTACTAAATCCACATTATGTTGATTTTGTAAATTATATAGCCATCCAGTTGAAGTTTTATTATTTTAAACATGTTGGAAGTTAGATTGATACCTATCCCAAATTTGTTTTAAGTTTTCTCTTTTCCCTCCTGAATACCCAGTATATGCTGTTAATAATTGGTTTTCTAAACGAAACTGTATTTTGTTTGCTAAACCTGAGTTTGCAAGAGTATTATTCATATTTGAAATCAATAATCTTGCATAATCTAATCTTTTACGACTTGTATTAAAGTCATCAAGATCAGTTACAGTATTTTGATCAAATACTACCAATACATCTAAAGTTTCAACAGCGTTTGAAACAAAACTTATAGCTGACAATACCACTGCACACAATGTAGTACGAAACATAATTTTTCTCCTGTATAGTTTCGATTTAAAAATAGTTAATCTATTTTATGACCTTGTTTATAAAATTCTTTATGCCACTCGTTATTATAATAATAGAGTGCTACTTGATTATGTACTAGTATAGTTATAGTATCTAGTTTATTATTAATAACTATTTTCCCATCAATTACACCATTTTTATTATATGACACTCTCCCGTTTATATTATATGAATATTCATCGTAATTTGAATCAAAATAAATACTCGTCTCTTGTAAACCTGAATCTGTTTGATTAGGTAAAAATGTATTACTTCTTACCGAATTAATTAATTTTTCATAATAATTTCCTTCTAATTCTAATATAATAGAATCATTATTATTTAAATATAATAATGATGATACATCTATTTTTATTGGTTTTGAAACAACTTTAGCTACTTCTGAAATTTCCCCAAAATCATACTCATCTGGATACAAAATTTCTTCTGCGACTATACGAATTTCTTTTGGTTGTGATTCTTCGATTTCATCAGTTTCAGGAAGATTATTTTGACCTTCCTCAATTTTTGGATTATTCGAAGTTTGTTCAGCTTTTTGTGAAATAATTTTTTCGACTTCAACATTTTTTTCTGAAATACTTATCTTTTCATCTGAATCTGTTTGATTCAGATATAAATAAGTTCCCAGTAAAATAAGTGCTATCAAAAAACTTATTACATAAAAATTTTTACCTATATGTGTATTTTTCATATATATCCTTTTTATAATTACTAAATTTGCAAATATTAGTGTTACCTTTTTATTCTTTTTTTTCAAAGTCAAATAAATTTTCATTATTTTTTGGCTTAAAATAAACAAAAACTAATACTTAATCTATCTATTATAATGATAACACATTAAATGGACATTAAATTTTGAAAGTTTTTTGGATTTTCTCAAATATTGATTTAATCAAAAAAAAAGGTATAAATAGGTTAGAAACATATTTTGCAAATATTTGTCATGAAAAAACACGAACTTATTTTCTGATCTTTGAAAGTTCCACTGGATTTCCTTTTGATTTTTGGTGCTTTTTTCTTGGCTCGTGAAATCAGACTCATAACCGATTGAATTCCAGGAATACAGCTTCCAATTCAAACTATTTCTACGGTTGATTTATTTGGATTTTCACTATTTTGAGCAGGATTATTACTCATCACTTTCACGTTTCATAATTTGTATTCGCTCAAAATTTTTCATTCAAAAATAAAAGAATTTTTAGAAATTATTCGTTATAGTTTTTATAGTTTTTTATTTTTTGCCGTTTTTATTTATCTCGGGAAATGATTTATTTTTGAGACTGATATTCCAAGATTGATTCTTGCATATGCGTATTTTTTCTGAATGATCTTTATTATTTTAGAAAGATATATTCTCAATAATATTCAATATTTTTTATTACAAAGATGAAGTATTCCAAAAACAAAATTATTACTCATTAATAATAAAAAAGAGAAAAAAATAGAAAATATTTTACAAGATATTCAAAATGCAAATATTTACGAGATTATTTGATATGTAAATTCTAAAAAAATTGATGAAATTTCCTTAGAATACAAATGAGATTTAGAAAATATTCAAAAAATGTTTGAAGAAAAAAAATGTGATGAAATTTTATATATTGATTCAGATTTTTCAAAAAAACAACTTATAGAACTTTGGGAATTATCAAAAATATTTTGAGTCAGATACCGTTATTTAACCAATAGTTTTGATATTACCAAAACAAATACTTCCCTTTGATTGATCCACAATATCCCGGTTATAGAAATCGAAAACACCTCGTTGAGCAGTTGGGGGAAAATTGGAAAAAGAATATTTGATATTCTCACTTCATTTTTTGGAATAATTTTGAGTTTACCAGCTATAATTATTATTGCAATTTTAATAAAAATAGAAGATCCAAAATGACCAATATTTTTCAAAAATAGAAGAGTTTGAACAAATAATAAACCATTTGATTTATACAAATTTCGTTATATGAAATGGAAATATTGTGTAAAAGACGCCTATTGAGTTTGAGCAGAAAAAGATGAATGACTCAAATTTGAACAAGAACTCATAAAAAAACAAAGCAGTAGAAAATGACCTCTATATAAAATACAAAATGACCCAAGAAAAACAAAAATTGGGACATTTATAGAAAAATATTCTCTCGATGAAATTCCTCAATTTTTTAATGTTTTCATCTGAGATATGAGTTTGGTTTGACCAAGACCTCATCAACCAAGAGAAGTAGAAAAATACGATTTAGCAGACAAAAGATTACTGACTATTAAGCCTTGAATCACAGGAATGGCGCAAGTAAATGGTCGTGAAGAAAATGATTTTAAAACAGAATCTAAACTCGATATTTTTTATATAGAAAACTGGAGTTTTCTCCTAGATTTCAAAATAATTCTCAAAACTTTTTGAGTAATTATCCAAAGAATAAAAAAATAAATCAAACAAAATGTTTGATTTATTTTTTTATTGTGAAACTTGAAAAATTTCATTATTTTCTAGCACATTATTTTTTTCATCGTGAAATAAAGTTAGTGAGTCATCTCAGAGTAAAAATATTTTTGTTGCACCGTTTGGTATTTGGCTATCAATTCAAATAAAATCATCATTTACCTGAGTAACTTTTCAAATATTTGTCATATCTCAAACTGCAAAATGTGGAAATCAAACGATTGAAATTTTAGATTTGGTATTTTCATTTTGTATATTTTTTTGATATTCTTCGTCTTTATTTTCTTTGTTTTCTTGATTTTCTGAAAAATCTTCTTCTCAATATTCTGAAAAATTATAACGAACTATTTTTCTTGGAGAATAATTTCCATTTATAAATATTTTTTTATATCCAGGTTTTTCTTCAAGAAACGTAGCAAGTTGTAATACTGTTTGATAGTTATTTTTTACGTATGCCACTCGAAATTCATCTGGCTTAAAATTTTGTGGAAAATCTGCAAGCTGAATAATTTTATCACTCAAATTTCATTCTACATAATTTTGAGAATAACCAATTTTCGTTCAGGCAAAGCGAATTTGATTTTTTTCATCAGTTTTTTGTTCTCAAATTATATCTTCGATTTGTATTTCTCCAGACAAAATACTTCATTGAATTATTCAAAATAATTTTTGGTTATATTCCTGACGAACATAATTTCTTTGTATTTTTTTATTTTCAACATCTTGAATATATCAAATACTTCCAAACATCCCTGCAGAAGTAATGATTGATTCTGCAACAAAAGGATACGTTTTTTCTCAAATTTCAAATATATTTGGAAGTACAAACATTTCTGAAATATTTCAGTCGATTTCTTCATAATTATTTGGGATTTCAAATAATATATTTGGTTTTTTTTGTGAAATATTTACTGTCAGATCTGCTTGTAATTCTAAAAATGGTGCATCAAGTTGAGAAGTTATAACACTATTTTTTATATTTTTAGTATTTTTTGTAGTATTTTTTTCGAGAATGAAATCAAAAAATCTTTCATCATTTATGGTCGCTCATGCTGCTATTTTTGCAGAGTCTTTAGAAAAATCTTGTGTTTCTAAAATATATAAAATATCATTTCATGCTACATCTCATTGGATTTTTAATATTTCTATTCTTCATGGTTGAATTGTTCATTCCATCGTAACATCGATATTATTATGTTTTATAAATCCGCTTATTACTTGGTTGTTGTGAACGATTTTTGCTTGAGAAGTTATTTCCCCTGAAACATTTTTTTCTTCAAAACTCACTGCAAAATCTCTATTTTTCAATACACTTGAAATATTTATATTTTCTGAACTGAGTGAAAAATTATGATTCAAACGATTGTATTTTAAAGAAATTTCTCACAAAGATTTTTCTGCCGTTTTTTCTTCGAAAAATAATTCTCCTGAGTGATCATTTCATTTTCATGAAAACACAAATTCACTACGAGATGATTTTTTTATTCCATCAAATACATATTGAAATAATGTATAATTTTCAAAAATGATTTCTCCTTGTATTTTAGAAATATTATTATTTGTTTTTATTGTAATTTTTCCTGAACCATTAACTATATTTCCAGTGATAAAATCATCTGGAGATTTTTGTATATTTATATCAATATTTGAAGAAATTATTTTATTTTTATTTCCTTGAATATCAACTAAAATATCATTTTGTGAATAATTTATACTCCAATCTTGTAAAATATTTTTTTTGTATTCAGCCTGGATTTTTAAAATATCATCTCCTGAAATCTCAAAAGTATAATTCCCTGCTGCAATATCTCATTTTTTAGAAATATTCAATCCAGAAGAAACAATAAAATTTAATTGATTAATAGTATTTTCACACTGATTTTTTGTAACTGAAAAATTATTTTCTGAAATATTTTGAGAAATTTTTTCTATATCATTACAAATATTTTGAGAAATTTTATATAAATTTTCTTGAGAATTTTCAGATTTTTGAAATAAATATTCAATCCAATCATCCCTATAAAGTTGTTGTAAGAATAGAGACTTAAATTTATTTATTTCCATATATTTTTCTGGATTGGCTGTTGATCAAGCAATAAGCATTTGAATAAAAATATTATTTTTATCAAAATTTTCAAAAGTATTTTCAATTGTTTTACTATTATCTACAAAAATATATTTTCAGGAATCTAAAATATTTTTATATTTTTCGAATGGTTGAGAAATAATATTTTCTAATTTTTTCGCATAAAAATAATTTTTTGTATTTTGTGAAATTATATCTAGTCATACTATATTTTGTTGCGAATTATTTGTCTCAATACTTATTTCGTCTGCTGAAATTCTTTGTTGAAGTGCTTGATTTTGAGATAAAATATTTATATTTTTCACATCCATCGATCAAGAAAATATTAATGCATCTGATCTATTGATTTCAAGAGTTCCTTGTATATCAAAGGCAGCTTTTTTTGTCTCAAATGATGTGTCTAAATTTTGCATTCATAGTTGCATTGTATCAAAAAATGATGTTTCAGGATTGATTTTATTCCCCACAAAATAACTATATCCTCCGAATCAAACCAAAACAACTGCACTCAGTATTCACATTTTAGCAAATATTCAAATACCAGTATGTTTCATATTATTTTTTTAAATTTTAATATATTCATTATAGTTTTTTTTTTATATATTCAAACCTTTTAAAATTAAAAAAAGCTGATTTTAATCAGCTTTTTTTAAAATTTCTATTTCTCTTTGATTTGGGTCATCGGTTTTTTCTAAACGTATTTCTATATCAGCTTGATAATATTTTTCAATTTTATCTGGCCATTCAATCAAAGCAACTCACTCAAGATTATCTAAAATATCTTCTCATCCGATAGCAAAAAATTCATCATAATCTCAAATTCTATACAAATCAAAATGATAATTTTCACCATATTTATTATAATATGTATATGTTGGAGAAGTCACTTCTTCTGATATTCAAAGAATATTTCATAAAATATGTTTACTCAAAGTGGTTTTTCCTGCTCATAAATCTCATTTTAAAAAAATTATACATGGCTTACTAATAGGAAAATCTAACTCTCAAATGTTATTTAAAAAATATTTTTTCTTCATTTCAATTCAAAATTATGTTATAAAATTTGCGTATTAAATTTTATTGAGGTATAATACTTGTATACAAATTATTAATCTAATGTCTAAATTTTATGGAAACTTTAATAGAAGTAAACAAAAAAGAACAAAATGATGTATTAGTATTTGAATTTTCAGGAGAACTTGATGAAACAAATGCAGACAAAACATTTAAAAATATCTACGAACAAATTGGTGAATTTGATAATAAAAAAATTCTATTTAATTTAGAAGGATTAAAATACTTAAATTCTAAATCGATTGGTTACATCGCAGATGTATTTTCAAATATCGAAGAATCTGATGGAAAAATGTGTATTTCTCACTGTAGTGATGGAGTAAAAGATATTTTAGAATTAGTAGGAATTACAACAATTATCGATACAGTTGATACAAATGAAGAAGCTATGGAAAAATTAGCATAACAAATAAATGTTCTCGCCTTAAACCCGTAGTGCATTTGATAGAAATCTTATTTTAATAAAATAAGATTTTTTATTTTTTCAATTTTTTGTATACTTTTAATGTCATAATTTTCAGGAGAAATAAAAATGGCAGTTGAAGATAATTTCAAAAAACTTCTTGAGTTAGAAAATAATTTTGAAATGAATAAAAAAATCGCTGAAGCTTTTCAAGACCGACAAATGCAACGCGAAAAACTCTATGCTCAACAAGAACAATATAACGAAAATTTTGATTTTTATCGTGAATATGTGATATAAATCGAAGTATTAAAAAAACCAGTTTTATAACTGGTTTTTTATTTTACATGATTTTTTAATTGTTCAGAGAAATTATCTAAAGAAAAGTCTTGTGCTCTTTTTTCACAATTTTCTCTTAATTCTAAAGACTTTTGAGCTGTGAGATTTTCAACAGCTTCTTGTAAATCTGAAACTTTTGCTTCATCTGAAATTAAAATTCCTGTTTGTCCATGAATAATTGTTTCTTTTAGACCTCACTCATTCACTCAAATAACTGGCTTCCCTGCTGCCATTGATTCAACAGGACTCATTCCAAAATCTTCATCAATTGGAATATAAATAGTCGCAATACTATTCCCTACATAATCAGTAAATCCTACATTTCCTGGCAATGTTTTAAATTCAATATTTTTCGCATTATCAGCTAATTCAAATATTTTTTCTCTTTGTGGATCATTTTCTCCGTAAATAACAACGAGTTTTTTTTCTGGCAGATTTTTGAAAGCTTCAATTATTTTATCGACTCTTTTTGCATCTGATAAACGTGCA
Organism: uncultured Patescibacteria group bacterium; assembly: GCA_963926055.1. Taxonomy (GTDB): domain Bacteria; phylum Patescibacteriota; class Gracilibacteria; order BD1-5; family UBA6164; genus CAJXJP01. The sequence continues at coordinate 67,120 of CAWUVK010000007.1, forward strand.
AAAGATAAATAATAATTTCATTGTCCTGTAAATCTAAATTCCTCTAAATTTACTGGTGGATATAAAATTTGAGAATCTAAATCAAGAAATTTTTTAATTCTATCTTTTGTATTTTGAGAGTTTGTAAGAATAATATCCATTTTTTTTATATCTCTTTCATACATTTTTTTGAAAAAATAACTCAAAATTTGAAATGCAGGACGCATATAAAATGGGATCTTAGCAAGATAAATATGCTTTAAATCATATAAATATCTCGGTGGAGTATGACAATAATAGATTTTTTTCTGTTTTTCTCCACAATTTCTCACAGCACTGATACTATCTCATGAAAAAATCACTGTATCATATTTTTGTAAAAATTTTGTTTTCGTTAAAAAAGCCCATTTTAATTTTAAATGCCTAAATCATTTTGCAAAAATTTCACTCGAAACTTCTATCATTTTCCCCGTAAATCCTTCTTTTCTTAAATCAAAGCTTCATTTACTAAAAAAACCTGTCGCAATATCCGCTCAAAGGGCTTTTCACATCATCAATATTAATCTTTCTCATCCTCATTTATACAAAAAAGTATCGTGAAGAATTATCGTTTTTTTATTATTTTTAGTCATTTTTTTTATATTTTTAAATATTTTATTTTTTTACTAATCATTATTTTTCTAAATACATTTTCGCAGCTTCTAAATATCCACTACAGAAATAATCTTCTAAAATTATTTCATCTAGTTTTACCCATAAAAAATCATTATGTTCATGAGAAATTTTTATTTCCTGATTTTCACTCAAAAATGCTTCGAAAAAATTATAATATAAATATTCTGGAATATTTTTACTGGTAAATTTTCCCTCAGCTTTATGTCTTGCAATTGCGACTACTTTTTTCTCAATTTCAATATTTTCCACTCATGCTTCTTCAAATAATTCTCTTTTGAGTATTTCAATATAATCAGTTTCAAATTCATCTTCGTCAATTCTTCCTCCTGGGAAATCATACATTCCATAAAAACTCGAAGTTTCTGGAGTTTTCAAAATAAAAATTTCTCATTTTGAATTATGTAAGAAACATTTCAGTGAAATATTGTAAAGTGCTGGTTTAGACATGGTAGTTTAAATTTATTTTTAAAATCCCATCCCCCTTCGGGTACTTCCCTTATACTAAGGGAAGAGAAGTTGGATTTTATTTATATATTATTTCTAATTTCGTATAATACTTGAGAGATATTCTCGAATATTTCTTCATTTTTAAAACGAATTACCTTAATTCATTTATTTTTTAATAATTTTTCTTTTTCTCTATCTAGCTCTAAAACTTCTATATTTTCATGAATTCATCCATCAAGTTCAATAATTATATTTTTCTCAGCACAGTAGAAATCTGGAATTATAAATCTATCTAATCAATTATTTTCAGTATACACATAGATAGGCCTTTGTCTCATGAATTTTGCTCAAAGATTCTTATTTTTTATATGACTCCATAATTCTATTTCAGCTTTAGTCATATTTAACCTCAAATTTCGAGCCGCATTTGTTATAATTTCTGGAACTCTCATATAAAAATATTATTCAATATTAGTCTTCCCTTAATCTAAGGGAAGTGGCCGAGGAACGAGGTCGATGGGTTGTTATTGGTTTTCTTTATTGAGGAATGTTTTAAAAATCCCATCCCCCCTTCGGGTACTTCCCTTATACTAAGGGAAGAGAAGATAAACTTTACTCATACTTTATTTACTTAGATTCCTTTCTCAAAGGTAAGGTTAAGAATATCCCCTGGGGGAAAGCTCCCGAAGGGTGATGGATTATTATTGGTTTTCTTTATATTAATATTTTTTCGGAGATAACAACATTTCTATAAATGTATTTTTTTTATTTGTCCTCATGCTAGCAATTCTTAAATCTAAATCTAAAAACATTTGAGAAAATTGTGATTCGTTTAATTTTTTTGATTGTGCTAATTTAATTCTATCTCATTTTAAAAATGATATTTTTTTCATTCATACATTTATATTAATATTTTCTTTTGCTTCAAAATATACTTCTATTGTAGTATGTTTATTATTAAAAATAACCTTCCATTCTCATTGTTTTCTATCTACTCAAAAATATTCTAGAGTTGAAAAAGTTAAATCCGCTGTAATATTATTCGTATAGATATCAATAATTTCATTTTTTCTTCTATCATCTGAGACATCTACTTTTTCTATTCCAATCACAAGTTTATCTTCAATTCTAAATGCATCTGTAATATTTGTAATAATTCTTTCCATTGAATCAAAGTTTCAAATTGTACTTCATAATAATCCACCTAGAACTGGTATATTATTATATTGAGCACGTATATCTGATAGCATATTTACTAAATTTGAAGATTCGAAATCAAGTATAGTAGAATTAAAAGTATAGTTTTTTCATAAATTTCATAAATTTAATTCGCATAATTTTAACATTTCTGGTGATATATCAAATGCATGATAATGTAGACTAATACCTAAATCTAAAATTTTCAAAAGTAGTCATTTTGTTGTATCTCATGTTCAAGCTCAAAAATCAAATACTGCAATTTCTTTTGGGTTTCATAATTCTTGTAAATATATCTCTACATTATTTATTAACAATTCATACTCAGCAAAATTTCAACCGTCTACTGCTCTTAATTTTTCTATTTTAGCCCATGAATTAGCTCATTTTTCTGTTTTATAAGCATATTTCAAAGGACAAATTCACTTTTCTAAATATAAACTAATAACTGATAATTCTGAATCTGTAAAAACATTTTTCATAATTATTTTTTTATTTAATATTACTTTTCAATTCACTCAACATATTCAATGCTTCCATCGGAGTCATGTTATTTACATTAATATCTCTTAATTTATTTTCTATTTCAGATTCTTTTTCGATAATTTTTTCTACGACTTGAACTTGTGGTTCTGATAAACCTCAGAGGCTCATTTGCGCATTTCACATATGTGATTTTTCGAGCTCGCGAAGCATATTTCTGGCTTCTGAAATGACACTATTTCAAACTCAAGCAATTCTGGCAACTTCGAGTCAAAAAGATTTCTTGATTCCACCTGGAATAATTTTTCTTAAAAATACGAGATTTTCTTCATTTTCTCAAACTGCGACAGAAAAATTTCTTACTCATGATAATTTTTTTGATTCATCAATGAGTTCATGATAATGGGTTGCAAAAAGAGTTCTTGCTTTGATATTTTCGTGATTTTCTTTTAAAATTGCCCAAGCTAAACTCATCCCATCATAGGTTGAAGTTCATCTTCATACTTCGTCGATTATAACGAATGACTTTTTTGTAGAATTATGGAGAATATTTGCAACTTCTTGCATTTCTACCATAAATGTTGATTGTCCTAAAAATAAATTATCACTCGCTCAGACACGAGAAAAAATTCTGTCAGTAAGTGGTATTTGAGCTTCACTTGCTGGAACAAAACTTCACATATGTGCCATCAAAATAATTAATGCATTTTGACGAAGAAATGTAGATTTCCCTCACATATTTGGTCCTGTGATAATATGTACAAATTGTTTATCTGTGAGTGAAAGATCATTGGAAATAAAATTTTTCTCAGTTTTTTCGACTACGGGATGTCTTCATCATGAAATTTTTATATCTCAAGAAGCTATCATTTTTGGCTTCACATAATTATTTTCATATGCTACAAATGCGAGATTTGAAATAAAATCTATTTGTGCTGCAGTTTCACTGGTTTGTTTAATAGTTTCAAATTCATTTAAAATATCTTCTCTGATTTGAGAAAACAATTCATATTCTAAACTTGCAAGATTTCATTGTGCTTCGAGTAATCCAGATTCAAATTCTTTTAATTCTGGAGTAATAAAACGACTGGCATTTACCAAAGATTGTCTTTGAATAAAATCTTCTGGTACCTTAGAGGTTTGTGACTTAGGAACTTCTAAAAAATATCATGAAGCTCATGTAAATTTTATTTTCAAAGTAGTAATTCCCGTTTGTTGTATAAGTTTTGCTTGATATTCAGCGAGCCACTGATTTGATGTTTGGATTTTTTGCCTATACTCGTCAACCTCGCTATTATATCAATCTGCAATAATATTTCATCCTGTAATCAGAGCATCTGCATCTGGTTTTATTGCTGAATCTATGAGGTCAATAACTTTTTGAATTTTTTCCATGGAAATAACTTTTGAAAAATATATTTTTATGGCTCCAATATTACGGACTCTATTGCGTTTGTAAAGAAAAACTTTGATAATTTGAAAAATATTTATATTCTTTAAAAAAGAAAAATTATTTATCTGAGAAAATATATGATAAAAGTTAGCAAACAAGATTCGATTATTGATATTATTATAAAAATGAAACTCGTGAATGATAAAGAAATTATCCTTGAGTTTCCTTTTTGACATCCCGTTTTACATAATTATACTTCTTTAAAAATCCTCAAAAATAATGCAGGAAAAAAAGAATTAATAATTATTACATCGGATATTACGGCAAAAAAAATCTGAAAAAAATTATGAATAAAATATTCAATGATTAATAATTGAGATGTTTTAGAACATAATTATACTTTTTGAGAATATTGTAAAGTACTCCTAAAAAACTATATTTGAGAACTTAAAAATATTTTTAAAAATAATAAATTTGAAGAATTTTATAATCCTTATTTAAGAAAAAAACAAGAACATAAATCAAAAATTTGATTCTTTTTAATCTGACTTTTAGTTTCCATTGGATTGTTTATATTTGTATTTTATTTTGCAGTAAATAAAACAGATATTTACATTACTCCTGAAGTTACAATAAAAACAGCTGCAAAAAATTTTACATTTCAAGCAGAAAATCAATGATCAGTACTTAATCAAGTTAATACTATTTGATTAAAAGAAATATCTAAATTAGTCTATTTAAGTGAGACTTTTTGAGCAACTGGGATTGATGAATCTTCAGTTTCACGTGCAAGTGGAACAATAACTTTATACAATACTTTTCAAGAAAAAGTTCGTTTAAGAGCCGAAACAAGACTCCAACATAAAAATGGCTCTATATATACTATTAATCAATCTGTGGATTTACCTCCAGCAAGTGTAAGTTCTACTGGAGCAATTATTCCAAGTGAAAAAATTGCATATATTCAAGCTAATCTTTACGATGAAAAATGAGATTTTATTGGTCAAAGAGGTAATACAGGATCTTGAGAATTACTTATGCTTCCAGGGCTCAAATCGGATCAAGATAAAATTTATGCATACACAAAAACAAATATTTCTGGATGAAGTAATGAATATAAAAATATTCTCAATCAAAAAGATATAGATAATGCTAAAATTTTACTCGAATGAAAACTAAAAAATAAAGCACTCCAAGAAGTAAAAAAACAAATTTCTCAAGATAATCAAACTAATAGTGTAACCTATGAAATAATTTGAGTTGATGATATTTTATTCCGGTCAAATCTTTGAATCACTTGATTTGAAAATTTAAAAATCGGAGATAAAATGCAAAATTTTACACTCAATGGAAATATTCGTTTACAAACATATATTTATAACACTCAAGAAGTTCTCAATCATCTTAAATGAGTACTCAGAGAAACACTCGTAGAAGAAATAGAAAATATTCGTTATATTGATGAAGATTCTTTGAGAGTTTGATATGAATTTGATAATAGAAAAACAAATCCACTACAAATAAAAGCAACGATGGAAGTTCAAGCATCATTTGTGCATAACTTTTTAAGTAAGCAAAATAATTATGTAGAAAAACTCAAAAGTACTATAACTGGAATAGACATCGAAGAAGCAGAAAAAATGCTTCTAAATACTTCTAAAATATCAAATGTTGATATAGAAGTTCGTCCATTTTTTATGAAAAAAACTTCAAGTATTCCAAATAATATAGAGTTTCATGTAGAAGAATAAATATATATTTTAATCCCAGGAAAGAGTTCTTAAAATTAAGAACTCTTTCCTGGGATTTTTTGCGCATCTTTTTTTATTTGACTAAAATTATTTTACGAATACATTATACCCACCCAGGGGGTAATTAATAATAATTATTTTTTATGAACGAAAATAAAAAAAAGGCTCTGATTTCTATTAGAAAAGCAAAAACTTCTTTAGAAAAAATAGAGCAATCAATAGAAAATGATGAATATTGTGGAGATATTATTGTACAAAATATGGCTGCGATTGGACTTATTAAATCATCAAATAATAAACTTATCGAAGCATTTTTGCAAAACTGTGACACACATAGTTCTGCTGAAGAAAAAAAAGCAGAATTATTAAAACTATTTCAATTATCACATAAATAAAAAAACATGATAGCAAAAGATATCTGACAAATAATTCCATGATTACAAATAAATGGAAAACCAGCTCCTTATGGAGTATTAAACGAAAGATCAATTAGAGCAACAGCATGAATTATGTTTGCTGTTTGATTTTTTACTATGATGTATACTTTTTTCACACAAGATTTCACTATTTTAAAAATAGTTGTAACAACGTTTTTCTTTGATTTTCTCGTAAAAGTTTTATGGGGGCCAAAATATTCTCCCATTGCATTCTTAGGAAAAAAACTTGTTTCAAAACAAAAACCAGAATATGTTTGAGCCATTCAAAAACGTTTTGCTTGGACACTCTGACTTATTATGAGTGGAAGTATTTTATTCATTTCTATATTTCTTGGTATAAAATGAGCTCTTCCTTTAGCTTTATGTGGAACTTGTCTCACACTCATGTGGCTCGAATCAAGTGCTTGAATCTGTGTAGGATGTAAAATATATTATTTCCTCGTAAACAAAAAAATAATCAAAGAACCTGCCATAAGACCAGCTTGTCCTGGAGGAAGCTGTAGTTTGAAATAAAAAATAAAAGAGTTGTACTTAATATAAGTACAACTCTTTTTCGTATTTTATGAAATTTTATATACATCTGCGAGAGGATATATAAAATAATCTAGATTTCCTGACCAATACGGTTCATACAAGTATGAATCCGTATCATTTCCACAAAGCAGCAATGACACAGCAATAGCAACCTTCGAAACTCTCATAAGCCAATTCTCCCCTTTTTTTTATGTACTCTATTTATACATAAAAAAATAGTTTTTTCAATATTGGAAAGTTTTCGATAATTTTATTTTTCTATTTGTTCCCTTTTTAATAATTTAAAGGTTTCTTTGTCAAAAGTAAGATATTCTAATCAGTTTTCATTTGGTTCAAAAAAACAACATCATCCATGTTCTTCTATAACAATAGTATCATTTGTGATATTATTTACGTAAAATTTAATAATATTTTCTCCTAAATATGGAATTATTAAGTCAGTATATAAATTATATATTTTATTTGTATCCAATATATACAAATATTCTATTCACTCTCCTTCATGTCATCATCCTGAGTTATAAATTAAGTCTCAGTTTGGGTAAACCTCAATACTTACATAAGTAAAATCCTCATATAATCAAGGTATTTTAATTTTATTTGAAATGATTCATTTATTTTTAATATAAAGTGTCGAAGGGTATTTTTTATCAATTGAACTATCAAAATTATCTATAATTATTACTTCTAAATTTGTATTTATTCTTAGTATTTTTGTACCTATTCCATTTCAAATTCATAATCTATAATAAGTAATACCGTTATCAAGAATTTCTTTTGTGTATTGATTACTATCAGTTGATGAAAATTTTATTTTTTCGAAGAATGATAATGAATTAAAATTCTCAGGTAAATTATTATTTTCTGTTAAATATGTAATTTTATCAATGTTTATTTTATCTTTTAGGTAATTTAATATATATATTATTTTTTCTGATTTTTCAGTTTTTAAACGATAGTCTATTTCTTTTACAATTTGTTTCCAATTATTTTTCAACTTACTTTTATCTCTATTTTCTACAATTTTATCTATTTTATTTTCTATTTCATAAATCCATGAATATTTCAAATCAGAATTTATCTCTGTTACTTTTTGATGTTTTATTTTAAGTTGTATTTTAAAATAATCTTCTTTTAAATTCCCTACTTCATTTTGAGGACATAGTTTATAATTATTCATTAAAACTGCCTCTGATATTGATACTTCTATACAGTTTATTCCATAAGTATCACAAGCTTCATAATAATTATCTTTATTTTCAAAATCTTTTTCAGTCAGTCCGCACTTTGGTCAGGCTCAAAAAACAACAGATATAAATAAAAGATAACCCAATAGTCAAATTATAATCTTTTTCATAGTAATTTTATTAAATTCTAATTAAAACAAATAGTATGTAGTTTTTTTAATTTTACAACCCTAAGACATTTTCTTTGATAAAAGCTTTGGTCATACTTCTTGCGAGTATTTCGACATTTTTCATTGTTGGTGATTTTTCGAGAATTTTATTTTTCTTTTCTTCGAGCATTTCTTGATAATGATTTTTATTTGATTCAATCCAAGAGTTTACTTGATGAGAAATAAAGGATTCTAATTTATTTTTAGCTTCTTGTTTTTGCTCAGCTAAGAAATTATTTTTTTGAGAAATTTCTTTTTTTTCTGCAGCTGCTTTTTTTTGAATATCAAAAACATAATTTTCCTCAAGTGCTTTTCTCACAAAACCTGCAGGATTTGTAGAACTTGAATTTTTTGATAGTTGTGAAACTACTTCCTGAATTCTAGAAAGTGAATAGTTTTGAATAAATTTATAAATCAGAGAATTATTAAAACCTATATTTTCCAACAACAACACAACTTCAGCTTCTTCTTGTTTGTTGTTATTTTTATTAATAATATCTTCTTGTAAATTATTATCTTCTAATGGTGTATTTTGACCAACAGCGGAAATACCATTGGCAGAAGTATCAACTGTTGATGATACATTTGTATGTATTTGGTTTGCAGTATTTTCGTGTGTGGTTTTCCCGTTTGTAGATAATCGACTATCGGTAAGAGAGTCTCCGAATGTCGATTCCTGACTAACGGATTTTTTCGCTATTTTATCAGTATTTTTAATTTCATTTGGATCAATTACTTCATCCGGTGTAAAGATAAGATCTTTTCATGCAAACTTACCTCAGTCTTTTTTTTCTATTATTTTTAGTATTTTCAAGTCTTGAAATTCCTCCAAAGCGCTTGGAATGAATCTCACAGAGAGTCCTGAATAGGTAGAAATAGTTTTAGTAAAGAATGAGATTTCTTTTCCGTTAAAATCACTGTCTATTTCTGTAAGTGTTTGGTACAGAAGTAACATTTTTGATTTTTTAGCAGAATCATCAGCATAAATTTTTCTTATCAGTCTGTTTATCTTTTTTTCTTGCCAACAAAAAGGTTGTTTTCTTGTTGATCTCATCGAGTTTCTATCGAGCATAAGAGACTGGTTTAACATATTATATCAAGCTGTCTAAATCTTCATGTGTTTGAGAATTTAGAGTTTTTTTCATCGTATTTTTTTGTGTCGTTGCTTTTCTATAATCGATTTGTTTCCCTGCTTGACGCAGTGTTGTCATAATCATTTTGTGTCGTTGTGAAAATCAGTTTTGTTTGTATAAGAGAGCTAATTTAGCTATTCAGCTAGATTTAAAACCATCTTGAATCATTTTATGTATATTTTCTTGTGAAATATCTAAACTCATCATATAACGCAAAAAATCTGAGTTTTCAGAAATATTTTTATAATTGTTTATATAGAGTGAAAACGGTTGTTCTATTTTTAGTGTCGTTTCCACAATTTTTATATCTTTTGTATACCTTGGAACTCTACTGGCTTTAAATTTTATAGAATATTTTTCTGATAGATTAGATTCAAAATTTTTAGTTTTAGTAATAATTTCAAATGTTTTAACTCATCAAATATCTCATAAAAAATACGAGGCAGCAAAGTCTCAGCTTAAAATTCATCCTAATTTTTCGAGTATTTTATATTTATATTTTTCTAAAATTTCTGAATCAAATTGTTCAGATTTTTTTAAAATAAATATTCCTCGAATAGGAGAATATAACATATTTTTTTGCACTAAATAATTTTTTACTGTGAGTTTTAATTTCTTTGACTCATACACATACTCATTATTTTGTTTTGCGCTCTTTAAAAATGCTTTTACTTGTTCTAATACACTTATTCTCACTATTAAGCCATTATTAATTAAATAAATTATATTTACATAAAATATGTATTTATTTAAATTTATATTTACATAAAAAATGTAAGTATAAATGTATTAAAAAAACAACGTGTATCGTTGGTTTTTTGAATATAAAGGGATTACTTGAGTAAATATTCCATTCTATATTCTTATACTATTTGTATACAAAAAGAAAAGAAAATCAAATTTTTTCACTACTTTTTTACACTCCGAAACTCGTAAAAACATTGTTAAAAACTCATTTTCTTGAGTCAGTATTTATTACTTTTCACTTTTTAACAAAAAAGTACATAAAAAACTTGTGTTAAAAACTCATATGTGTGAAAATTTATGCAAGAAAAAAAGCCCGATTGGGCTTTTAATATTTTAAAATTAGATAAATAAAATACTATCTAATTTATGCGTTTTGAGTTGCTATTTGTAATTTTAACTCAGCGTTTTCTTTTTGCGCAGTTAAGGCTTCATTTTTAGCTTCCAATTCTGCATTTTTAGCTTTAAGAATAGCAACTTCTGCTTTTCGTTCAGCTTCAGCTATCCCATCTTCCTTACCATCTCTATAACCAGACTTATATCCCTCATCACGAAGTTCTAGATCTTGTTTAAGTTGGTAAGATGTTTGATTATCTGACATATATTTCTCCAGTATTGTTTCTAACTCGGGATTGAGTTAGTTGAAATATTATATACCAAACAAATAAAAGTCAACAAAAAAGAAAGTTTTTTAAAAACTTTCTTTTTTGTTTTGAAAAGTATGATTTTTCAGTGTAGTTTCTAGTATCTAGAACCACCACTTCTTCTTTCACCACCTCTAGAAGATCCTCCGTCTCTTGAAGAACCACCTCTGTATCCACCTCTAGAAGAACCTCCATCTCTTGAAGATCCGCCTCTGAAACCTCCTCAACCAGATCTGTTTCCACCTCTGTTGAATCCACCTCCAGATCTACCTCCTCTAGAAGAACCTCCATCTTTTGATTTAGCTTCTACTACTAATGGTTTTCTTGGATTTTTTTGTTTAAAAATAGCAAGAATAAGCTCAGCATCACTTTCAGTTACATTAATGAATGAAAATTCATTCATGATTTCAATTTGTCCAACATCACCAATTTTAGCTTCTACTTCTCTTTCGATAAATTTAATCAGCGTTCCAGGAGTTAAATTATCTAATTTCCCTTTTGCGATAAATAATCTTTTTGTTCCGTTTGGAGTATTTGCTGGTCTTGAATCTTCTCTAATCATATTATAGTGAGTTTCAGAAAATTCATTTCCGTATCCTTCTTTGATTAAAGCAGCTAAAACTTCGTGAGCTTCACCAAGTTCTAATAATTGTTTTGCTAGTTCAAAATATCTTTCACCTTCTTTTGCAGCGATAAATTCTTGAGTATTTGTTATAAGTCTTTTTTTCTTAAATTCAATAACTTGAGCAACTTCAGGAAGTGTAGCAACTTCGATTTTTTGTTTAATAAGTCTTTCAATAAACATAAGCATTCTTGAGTCTCTTCTTGAAACAAAAGAAATTGCTTCTCCTTTATTCCCAGCTCTCCCAGTTCTCCCAATTCTATGCGTATATGTTTCAGCTGAATCTGGAAGTGAATAGTTTACTACATGAGTTAAACTATTTACATCAATCCCTCTTGCTGCAACATCAGTAGCAACTAAAATTGAAATAGCTTTATTTTTAAATCTAGCAAGAGTTTTTTCTCTCATAGATTGATCAATATCACCATGAATACCTTCTACTTTATATCCTCTGTTCATTAATCTTGCAGCAACATCATCTACATCAGATTTTGTTCTACAGAAAATAATTCCGTAAAAATCAAATTCTACTTCGATTACTCTACATAGTGCTTCAAATTTATCACCTTCGTTTATTTTATAACAAACTTGAGTAATGTTTTTATTTGTTTTTTCTTCTCTTTGAATCGTTACTTTATCATGATCACCAATATATTTATGAACAATATCTTGGATAGATTTAGGCATAGTTGCAGAGAAAAGTAAAACTTTTTTTTGTTTTGGAGTATGTTCTAAAATTTCTTCAATTTCTTCTTTAAACCCAATATTTAACATTTCATCAGCTTCATCTAGAATGAAGTAATTAATATGATCTAAGTTTAGAGTTCTTCTTTTGATTAAGTGATCTTTTACTCTCCCAGGAGTACCAACAACGATTTGAGGACCTCTTTTTAATCCTGATAATTCATCTCTTACATTTTGTCCACCGTAAAGAAGTTGAATATTTACTCCGTCTACAGCAAATGATTTAATTTCTTCTGCTACTTGAATTGCTAATTCTCTTGTTGGAGCAAGAATCATAGCTTGAATATGTTTAGCATTTTTATCTAATCTTTCTAATAAAGGAATCCCAAAAGATGCAGTTTTCCCTGTACCAGTTTGAGCTTGACCAATAATATCTTTATCCCCATTAAGTAAAAGAGGAATAACTCCAGCTTGAACAGGAGATGGATATTCATATCCTTTTTTAGTAATTGCAGCAAGCATTTTTTCAGAAAGTCCTAAGTCAGAAAATTTTACTTTTTTTTCTTCAACTTTCTCAATTTTTTCAATATTTTCCATTGTTTTTATGATTAAAATATCATCAATATCTTTATATGTAGATACTGGATATTTTGAAATAAAGAACAAAAAAAGAAGAACGCGCAAAAGTTCTTCTTTTTTTAAGAGAACTTCCAAAAGTTAATTAGATAATATATTTATGTATATATTTTTTTACGCGAGTTATGCTCCGTAAAACTCAATATATTTTCATAAAAATATCACGCTAAGTTTGAGTTTTTGGAACTTCTTATTTATTTGTTACGCCGAGATTATATGGACTTTATTTTATATTGCAAGTTTATTATTAAATACAAAACAACTCATTGTCAAAAAGTAATTTTTATCCTCTAAATGCTGGTAAAAAGATGGAAAATAAAAAAAACAAGAGAATATAAATTTTAGTTATATTCTCTTGTTTTTAACATGAAATAAAATATTCTCATTCACATGAAAAATTTGGTGTTTGAGTTTTTGTCTTATTATTCGGCATATTGTACAGAATTTTTAGAGTGATCAAAATATTAAGTTACATAAAAGTATTTTTTATTGAAATTTTCAGACTATATCTTTTTCTCATATAGCTCAAAATTTTCTAGAATCATCACTGTTTCAAATATTATCTCAAAATATAAAATATGATCATTTTTGTAAAACATTATTTTTTATAAATAATTTCATTAATTTTATTTCTGCATCTGTAAAAATATAATTATTTCAGGCAGAATTTTTTAATTCTTTATTATTTATAATTATTTTGTTTTCTTCAAAAACTATTTTATCTCCAGGAAAACCATATAATATTTTCATATAAATATTCCCCGTATTTGCAAAATCATAAGCAATAATGTCCTCTCTTTGTAATGTATTACAATTGTAATATCAAATGAAAAAATTTACTTTTTCACCATTTTTAAATAATGGACTCATAGAATTCCCAGAAATATTTTTTTCTATTTGAGTATAACAGTTTCAAAATAAATATTCTCTAAAAAAAGTGTGGAAAAATATTCCCACACAAAAAAATATTCAGATTATTATACATACAATATTTTTTTTCATAATTTTATATTAAATGAATTGAATTATGGATGTACTTTACAACATTTTATTGATCACATTGTAGTGGAATCTGAATTAGATGATCATCATTTTACATAGAGTGAATTTACTCAATTTAATTGACATGTTCCATTTGGATCACTATTTCATATACAAGAATGTGTAACCAATGCATATCAACTATCACAAGTTAGAGTTGTATTGTCATTATATTGATAACGCGCTGATTTAAAGTTACAATCATTCCAATCAATACTTCCACTTGTATTTCAAGAATTTGCAGACACAGTTGCGTCTACATATGATTTTGTAACTAAATCGTCAGAATTTGTATCAGTATTACTAATTTTATTTACGATTTGGTTCCAACTGTCAGCTGTTAAAGGATCTCCAGAAGAAACCGTAGAAATAGCAGCGTAAGCTGAACCGATCACAGCAATTGTAATAATTGCTATTGTACTATTTATTAAGATTTTTTTTAGTATTTTCATTTTATTTTTTTATTTTTATTTTTTTAATCATCACAACATATTATTGATGCGGAATATTTTGAAGCATAATAACCAGAATTACCTCCTCAAGTTCATTTAATTTCAGTAGTAGTTAAAGAAGTAGTTACACAATTGGTATCAAATAATTGTACATTACTACCTCAACTAGGATTAGAGCAAGAGGTACTATGAGAACGTATAGATTTTCCTGCTGAACAAGTAAGTGTTACGGTAGAGTATGAGTTAGAATTTTTAGCTTCACAATTACTCCATCCACCACCAGAATTTGCAGACACAGTTGCGTCTACATATTGTTTTACAGAATTTTCTCAAATTCCATCGAATTTATTTACGATTTGGTTCCAGCTATCAGCTGTTAAAGGATCTCCAGAAGAAACCGTAGAAATCGCAGCGTAGGCTGAACCGATTATTCAAACAGCAAGCATCAAAGATGCTGTATTTTTAAGAGTTTGTTTTATAAAAGTCATTTTTTATTATTAGAAAATATTATTGAAAGTCACAACTTCAAAAATTTGAAGAATTAAATACACATCATACTCCAGAACTATTTCATCAAAATTGAGAAATACTCCCATCTTTGTTTCCTGTAATTATTTGTGCAAAATCGTTGAGTCATTGATTATTTTTAATATTGAGCAAGTATTCATATTCATCTTCAATTACTCAACCAGAATAAGTATCTTGTAAAGCTTTTCAAAAATCACTAAAATTATCTTGAATATTATCTAAAGTAATATCTTCTCAAGACAAATTTTGTAATTTTATTACTTCAAATTCTATAGATTTTGAATTAATATCAAAGACTATTGGATTAGAAACATCACTTCCTGAAGCGAATAAGCTAGGCGTTGCATAATATTTATTATCACTTCATAAAACAAAATGTTTATTATAATTTCCACTTACTTTTGGGAAATCTGTTCTTGCATACGTTTTATTTAAAAAATTATTTTTAACATAACTATCCTCTAAATATCACATTATTTGGTATTCTTGATTATTAAGCGTTGTAGAATATTTAATTAATTCTTGAGTATTTGGATCTTTAGGAATTTGAGAAATACTACGAACTTCATTAATAACGCTTTTATCTATCACTCAATTTTTCCATAAATTTACAGTTCAAGAATCATTTATAGTGACATTTTGTGCATCACTAGGATCTGGAAATTTATTATTTTTTGTTTGGTAAAAAACTAAAGCTTTTTCCACCGTTCTAATATCCGTAACTCTTGCTCAATCACGTGCTGATTGAGTATATCAAGTGAAACTTATAAATCCTACAGTAGCTAAAACAGCTAAAATTGTTATTACCACAATAAGTTCGACCAATGTAAATGCATTTTGTGTTTTATTCATCTATTATAGTTAGAAAATACAAGTAAATTTATTATAAATATAAATAATGTATATGTCAAGTTCGTATTTTACAATTAATTATTTTGCGAATATATACTCTTATGTGTTATAATTAAGAACAATAAATACCATTAAAAAACTTATGAAAAATAAAAATATTTCTGTATGAAAAAAATCATGGGATTCATATTTCCCTTTTTTGTCGTGGTGAAAAAAAATGAAAAATCCTCAATCTATTAAATCTGATATTGTAGCTTGAATAAGTGTAGCATTAGTTTTAATTCCACAATCTATGGCATATGCTACGCTAGCATGACTTCCTTTAGAGGTTGGTTTATATACAGCGCTCGTTCCTGTTATAATTGCTGCGATGTTTTGATCTTGTTCTCAAATGTCTACCGGACCTATTACTATTATTTCACTTATGAGTGCAGCAGCGCTTGCTCCACTCGCAGATATTTGAACACAACAATATATATTTTTGGCTTCTGTTTTAGCTTTTTCTACAGGTATATTTTATTTGATTTTGAGTTTTTTAAAATTATGAATGATAGTAGATTTTCTCTCTCATCCTGTGATTTTATGATTTACAAATTGAGTGTGTATTTTGACTATATTATCACAAATATGAAAAATATTTTGAGTTTCAATAGATAAGTGAGATAATTTTTTTGAGTATATGTTAAATATTATTTTTGCTATTTTTTGAAGCTTTCATTTTCCGACATTAATAGTTTGATTATCTAGTATTTTAGTATTACTATTTTTAGCAAAATATTTTCCTAAATTACCTAAAGTATTGATATTACTGATTGTTTGTATTTGATCTTCGTATTATTTTTGATACGAACAAAATTTTGGCTGAGCAATTGTACACCAAATTCCTAATCATTTGCCGGAATTTTGATTTTGATTTTTAACACAATGAGCTACTCAATTATCTATAGATCAGCTATGAAAAATTATTTTATATTCTATGATTATTGGGCTTATTGCATTTACTCAAACGATTTGAGTTGCTAAATTTGTTTGATATAAAACAAAGCAAAAAATATCTGCAAATCGAGAGTTAATATGACAATGATTAGCAAATATTTCATCAAGTTTATTTGGTTGATATGGTGTAGCAGGATCGTTTTCAAAGACAGCAGTAAATATGAGAAATGGAGCTCAAACTGGCCTTTCGAGTGTAATAACTGGATTATGAGTAATCATTACTCTATTATTTCTCACTCCCCTTTTATATCATCTTCCGATTGCGAGTTTATCAGCTGTTATTATTGTTGCAGTGATTTGATTAATAAAATTTCAACCAATTATAGATGCATGGAAAGTTGAAAAACATGATGCTATTGTTGCTATCGGAACATTTATTTTAACTCTTGTTTTATCACCAAATTTAGAAAGAGCGATTTTGATTTGAGTCGTAGTTTCGCTTGCATTATATATTTACAGAACTATGCGTCCAAAAATAGTCGAAGTTTCCATGTATAAAGATTGAGAATATAGGGATTGTGAATTATTTGGATTAAAGACAAGTAAATGTGTGAGTATTGTGAGAATAGATGGAGATATTTATTTTGCCAATAGTGGATATTTTGAAGATGAAATTTTGAATTTAGTTGCAGAAAAATCAAAATTATCAGCAATAGTTTTTGATTTTGAATGGATGAATAACATTGATTCTTCTTGAGTTCAAATGCTTAAAAACCTGACATTTCGACTCAAATCTATGGAAATAAAGCTCTATATCACAAATATGAGAGTAAAAGTTTACCAAAAATTGGAAAAAATATGATTTGTTGAAGAATTTTGAAAATCACATTTTTATAATGAAATAAATGCTGCTGTTGAAGATGTCATTAAAAAGTTTTGAAAAAAATCCGACGTTAAAATGCTTCTAGAATATAAAAAAGATAAACATAAACATCCGCAGTTAAATAAAAAAATAAGAAAAAATTATGTATAATTATTAATAAAATAAAAGCTGTGTAATAACTACACAGCTTTTATTTTATTTGGAAATGTTTTTGATAAATTTTTATAAAAAATTCAATAGACCAGAGGAATAATTTTTTCATTATAAAGTCTTTCAAATTCTTGATTTCTTCTTTGAATTTCTGCTTGCGATATTGTTAGAAATTTCTCGAGTTCATCTTTATTTTGAAGTTTATCACCTGTATACATTAGTAATCCTGTTTTTTCTCAAAAATAAGATGTGAGCCAATTGTGATTGTATCTATTTTCTGTGTCGTTATTTATCACAGTAAGTTTTCCTGCATGCATTGGTTCAGCAATATTGTGACTTCATAATACAAAACTTCCTTTTACTTTATCTGCATAATATGCAGAATTTAAGTATCACATACTATTGAGTAAAGTATTACTTTTTGACAATTCTAATGGATTACTATTTATTTCCATTTTTGGCATTTTTATAACATCCAGTTCGTCTGGAGTATCAAATGGAATCACAAATGTACTTCATCCTAAAAAAATATCTTTTTGATTATTTTCAAAAATAGCATTTATTTCTTGTACTTTTTTTGGATCTGGTTGTGTTTTAAAAAGTTTAAATAAACAAGAGTTTAAGTGTCCATTTCATAATATATCAATAAATCCAACACTATCGGCTGAAATTTGATTATATCCTAAATTTTCACGCATTTCTTCCATATCTCAAAATATCACTTCGCTTTGAGGTAAAAATTCTTCCAATTTTGATTTAAAATATCATTGAGCTACATCTGTGCTCGACATGTTTGGAATAGTGATTTTATCAATTTTTCCATGTGTATATTTTTCAAAATCACTTTGAGACATTGAAATTTTATTTATTAGCACTTCAATTAAATCACTTCAAGGCTCTATATTATCCAAATCTAACAGATTGATAATTTCTGGATTTGTTCTTAAAATATTTTTATTATAAATCCCCTCGAGAAAATATTTTTGAAAATTTTCTATACTCATATCAGGGTATTTTTTAAACACTGATTCTAAAGTATCTTGTCTAAATAAATATCATTTTGTAGATTGTTCTATTTCTCTAAGTAAATCATATGCTTGAGAAATACTTGATAAAACAGATTCTAAATCATATTTTACTCATCCAATAGTGCTAGAAATATCAGGATTTTGAATATTATTTTCATCTAAATTTTTAGGTTTTTCAAGTCAATGATTTTGTGAATTTATAGCCATTAGAATAATTTTGAAAGATAATTATTTTTATTGTAACATATTGTACAAAAATTTTCCAATAATTGAAATAATTATTTAATATTCTCTTAAGTTTACATTAAGTATAAATATATATAATTATTTTGTTTCAAAGGAGGCATATTTTAAAATATAATTTTTAAAACTATGGAAACATATAAATCATTACATAATCACGATTATTTCGAGTCACAAAGTTACAGAGAGGAAATTTTTAGAAAAATTTTTTGTGATTTTGAACATTATGTCTGGGATTGAAGTGTAGAATTTTTACAAAAAGTACATGATTTTTGTGAGTATTCAGCACAATTTAGTGATATCGCAGATAAAATATATTATGCACAAAATACAAATAATTATGATGAAAATTTATCAAAAAATATTTCTGATTTTATGGAATCGCTTATTCCACATTTATATATAAATACAGATTTGAAAAATATTGATACTGAAATATTATTTTCACAAAAAGAAATATCATATATGAGAAAAAAACTTTTAGCATTTGTATATTCACCTCATCCCGAAATTATCGAACAAAGAAAAAAAGTAAAAAATAATGCGAATGGAATTGTATTATTTCAAAATTACCAAGAAAAAAGAAGCTAAAAGCTTCTTTTTTCTTTAGATAAATTTAAGTTGTATGTATACTCTTAAAGTATATTACTCTATTGAATGAAATAAAAAATATGAAAAAAATAATGTTAAGTTTGTTTGTTATAAGTTTTTTAGCAAGTTGTGGAACTCAGGTTCCTCAAACTGAAATTTCTCAAAACACACAAACTCCACCAATAAATATTTTAGCACTTTGAGATAGTCTTACTGCAGGATATAATCTAGATATTTCTGAATCTTATCCAGCGCAATTAGAAAATAAATTACAAGAAAATAATTATAATTACAAAATTATAAATGCATGAGTAAGTTGAGATACAAGCCAAAATTTACTCGATAGAATGGATTTGTATTCTGAAACTCAAGCAGATATATATTTACTTACCATTTGAGGAAATGATGCGTTAAGAAGAATGAGTGTAAAAGACTTGAAACAAAATATTCAAGCAATTATTCAAAATATTAAAATACAAAATCCAGATGCAAAAATAGTATTATCTGGGATGCAAATTCCTATAAATTACTGATTGAGTTACGCAAAAAATTTCAAAGAAATTTATAAAACATTAGCTGAAAAAAATAATATATATTTTTATGAATTTTTTCTCGAAGATGTCGCTCAAGAATCAGATCTAAATCTTTCTGATGGAATTCACCCGAATGCAAAATGATACAAAATAATTGCAGAAAATTTATATAATTTTCTCGAAAATGAAAAAATAATTTTAAAATAAAACAATGATACAATTAAAAAATATTACAAAAAGTTTTTCAAAATCAGATTCAAAAAATATTTTATACGAAAATATGGATTTTGAAGTAAAAAGCTGAGAATTTATAGCAATAGTATGAAGAAGTGGTTCTGGTAAATCAACCATTTTAAATTTAATTTCTGGTTTATTATCCCCAGATAGTGGAAAAATATGTATTGATAATCAAGAAATTACAAAACTTTCTCAAGATGAAATGACAAAAACAAGAGGAAAAAATATGAGTTTCATTTTTCAACAATTTCATTTAATTCCAAATTTAACGGTGAGTGAAAATATTACTTTACCAATTGAAATAAATAAAATTCAACCAGCTTTTTCTACTGATCAA
The DNA here is from genome assembly GCA_963926055.1 of uncultured Patescibacteria group bacterium. Classification (GTDB taxonomy): domain Bacteria; phylum Patescibacteriota; class Gracilibacteria; order BD1-5; family UBA6164; genus CAJXJP01. Next base: position 87,686 of record CAWUVK010000007.1, read on the forward strand.
ATACTCAAAAAAGTTTGATTAAGCGAAAAATCAGAAAGTTATCCGTATGAACTTTCATGATGAGAACAACAAAGAGTTGCCGTGGCAAGAGCATTTGCAGCGCAAACAAGTATTTTATTAGCTGATGAACCAACAGGAAATTTAGACGAAAAAAATGCTAAAAATGTTATGGATATTTTATTGCAACTGCATAAAGAAACCCAAAATACTATTGTGTTAATTACTCATGACATGCAAGTAGCGCAATATGCAGACAAAATTTATACGCTCGAAGATAAACAATTAATCCTCAAAAAATAATATGTATTCAAAACTGTTAAAAAATTTTATATTTAAAAATTTCTCACTATTTTTGTTTTTATTTTTTGCTATTTTTATTTCTCTTTTTTGATTTATTTTTACTGACTCGTTAAGTAAAAATTTCCTAGCAGAAATACAAAAAGATTCAAAAAAATCTCTTGGTTGAGATATTACGATAACTTTGCAAAGCGATAATCAAAAAGAAGTCGAAGAATTTTTCCAAGAAAATATTTCTCCTCAAGCAAAAATAGCGAAAATTTTTAATATCAGAAGTAGTGCAAAAATAGAAGATGAAATTATTTCTGCAAATATTTTATTTTATTCACAACTCTACCCTTTTTATGATTCGCTTGAGATTGAAACGAAAAATGATGAATGAAAAATAATTATTTCTGATGATTTGTATAATAGAATTTCAGAAGAAAAAAATCTACAAATTTTTGATAAAGATCAAGAAATTTATGGAACCTATAAAATATTACCTTCACAAATAGATTCATTTTTATCGAGTGAAAATATTTTTATTCCAATGGAATATTTTGCTGAAATTATTCCAAATCAACAGTCGTTATTTTTAGAAAAAAAATATTTTGTACAAACTCCAGAAAATATTTTTCAAAGTACCAATGATATATTAGAAAATCAAGAAAAAAATCTCCAAATTAGAGTCAGAGATTATGTTTCAGGAGGAGAAAGATTTGAAGATATTGTTAAAAATATCGTGAGTTATATAAATGCCAGCGTGCTTTTTGCTCTGCTTCTCACGAGTGTAATTATTTATTTATCGATGCGAGGATTTTTTATAAAACAGAGAAAAGATCTCGCAATTTTAAGAGTTTTATGATTTCAAAATAAACAATTTATTTGATTTTTTAGTCTTATATTTGGAATTATTTTCCTCACAGCTGGAATTTTGAGTTGGGTTTTAGTAGAAATAGGATTTTTATTTTTACAAACTATCGAAGAAACACAATGATTTACATTGCAAATAAGTAGTATTTACGAAGCTATATTTATTGCATTGAGTTTATGAATTATCTGACTTGGATGGCCAATATATCAATTTATTTCTCAAAATCCTTTAAGTGGATTTAAAGAAAATTTTTTCTCAGGAAGTTCAAAATTACAAAAAATAATATTATTTATTATTTGTAATAGTGCCGTATTTTTATTTGCATTATTGCTCGATTATTCTTTATTTCAAGCTTTTATAATAACTTTATGAATTTCAGTATTTTTATGAATATTTACTTTTATTACGAAGTGAATTAATATTTGAATTTTTAAAATATATTCACAAAAAAAGTCGAAAAATTTTGAAATATTTGATGCGTTGAGAAATACTTTAAAACCGGGAAATTTAACTTTTTTACTCAATATAAGTTTTTTTGTCATATTTTTTGTATGATTTGCTATATTTTTACTGTTTTGAAATTTTTATAATAGATTACAAGTAAATTTATGATCAGATAATAACTTATTTGTTCTCAATATCGATCAAAAAGTATACGATCAAATAGATGAAAATTATAAAGATGAAACCTATTCAACCTTTCGAGGGAGAATAAGTGAAATAAATGGACGATCTTTACAAGAATTTTTATGAGATAATCCAACTAGAAGATTTTCGAGAGAATTTAATATTACCGATAATTTACTCAAAAATATTGATATTGAAAAATGACAAAAAATTCAATCTGGAAGTGTATCAGTGGATAAAAATTTTTCTGAAGAATTATGAGTTAAAATTTGAGATCAAATTACATTTCAAATATTTGGTTTAGAAAAAACACTCGAAGTAATAAATATTCGTCAATCCCAAGATTATGCAATAACTCCATTTTTTTATTTTCAAGTTTTTCCACAAGATTTTGAAAAATTTCCGAAACAATATTTCTTATCAACTCAAGTAGAAAGTGATAAAATCCCAGAAGTGAAACAATACTTTTTTGATCTTTCTAATGGAAGTACTCAGTTTATAGAAGTTGAAAAAATATTAGCAGAAGTAAAAGAAATTTCTTTAAAAGTACTTGGAATTATTCAAATTTTATTTCTCTATTTAGTAATTTTTTGTATTTTAAGTATCATTGTAGTCACAAATTTTTATACACTTTTTGCAAAACAAAAATCAAAACTGTATTATTTACTTGGTTCTACACAAAAACAAAATCATAAAAGAGAATTTTTTGAATATTTTTATTTAGGAATATTTATGTTTGTTTTAGCTATTTTAATAGCAACTATGAGTATAAAATATTTCTTATGAATCAATGATTTTATTATTTTTGATTGGAATATTTGGACAAAATATATAATTATTTTTATAATAATATTTTTGATTCTGATGGTATGAATCTGGAAATTTATACAAAAAAAATAATCCCTCAGGGATTATTTTTTTTGTTCTATTTCTCCATCTTTGGAAAATAAAATGGCAAATGGTTTAGTTGGTTCAAATTTTCAAAGTACAATCGTGATTACGGCCATGATTGGAACCGATAAAAATGCACCGATTATACCCCATAAACTGGACCAAAATAATAATGATAAAATAATTATCGTAGAAGAAAGATTTAATCTTTTTCCCATTATTTTTGGTTCAAGAAAATTTCATGAAATCATTTGAGGAATTAATAAACAAACGAGTAAAAATACAGAAGTATAATTACTATCAAATTGAACAAATGAATATAAAAATGGTAAAGCCATTGCTACAACTCATCAAACTGTTGGGATAAAATCAAGGAAAAATACGAGTAAAGCGAATAAAAGTGCATATTCAACTCAAAATAATAACATCACGATATAACTCATCGAAGCATTAAGAAATGCTATGAAAAATTTTGATAATATAAACATATTTATATCTTCGTAAATTTTTTGAGAAATAATACGGAATTTTTGTCTCCCAGAATTATCTAATATTTTTCTTATTTTTTTGAGAAATAATTTTCTCTCTAAAAATAAAAATATTGCTAAAATTCAAACGGTCATCAATCATCCAAAAAATCATGTGACAATATTGAGAATAAAAGTTCCTGTTTTTTTAATATCTATTTGTTGAGAAATTTCTTGAAAACTTATTTCTTGAATATTTCCTACATATGGTCAAACCAGTTGCGTTACTTTTTCAAATCATTGTGTAATTTTATCTGTATTTTGTGAAAAAGATTCTAATTCTACAGAAATAATATAACTCACTCCTGCAAAAAATCATACAAAAATCCCTATGGAAATGATAAATGAAATAATAGTATTTTTAGAATATTTAAAGAAAAAACGAAATATTCCAGAAAATAATATTAATAAAATAAGTGTCAAAAATACTAAAGATAAAATACTTTTTCAAATATATAATATAAAAAATATCAGACACACTACGATAATCCAAAGTGGAATTAAAATATATTTGTTATTATTCATGAAAATTTTTTATTAAAAGATTATTTTTTTTGATTCGCTTTTTGAATTCATACAAATATTATTCAACAAACTGCTAAAAACGCTAAAATAATAAAAATCATATTATTTTTTTCATTATTTTCAGGAATAATATCGTCAATTACGTCTTCTTGAGTGTTAGGTATATATTCTCATAATTCATCAATATCATCACCTGCATTTTCAAGAGTAGTAGTTCTCGAACACAAGTTTACATAATGTTGATCATTATCACTATCAAACCAAGAATATACAACGTATTCTTCTCATTCTTGAAAGTTATAACCACATGCTGCAGATGAATCTTGCGTTGTAACAGTAGAATTATTAACATTTCATTTCCAATATCCTGCGATATCAAATTCTACTATATTTTGTTTTCCAAACTCCGCATCTGGATTTTGAGTAGAAATATTTGTAACCGTTCATTGAAAAACACTATCAGCTTTTTCTAATTCTGCTGTTGGATTTTCAGGCATCATACAACTACAGGCAAATGTTGTAGAAACGCTATAAAATCACATAATAATACTCATTAAAATAAGACCAGCTAATTTTTTCATAATCTAAAAATAAGAAAATAATATATATATAATAATTTTTTTACCATAAATGTAAAATAACTTTATACAAATCATGTAAACGTATAAAATATTTTTTTGTGACAATTTTTCTTTATAAATCATCAATTAAATCTCATCACTCTACTATATTTTCTTCTTGAATATCAACTCGATATAATCAAAAATCTATTGTAGATTGTGAGTGAATAGTATCTTGAGAATGTAAATCAGTTTGATTATCGATATCATATTTTGAATTTTCTAAAATAGTTCATGATATTTTGTCAGTATTATTTCATTGTAAATATGGATTTTCCACTAAATCATATCCATCAATTATTTTCATAAATTCATCCGTTTTAGAATCTCAATACTCTCTATTTTTATACTTATTTATCGCGATATTTTTATGATTTGATTCGAATTGTGTTTGAATATGATATTCACGCACACTCGTAGTATTTTGATATATATCACTTGTAGCGAGATATATTCAACCAGTAAGTAAAACAAAAATTCAAATTATAATTCCAGCGTACATATTTTTAATAAATAAGTGATTATTATACAAAGTATATTTATGCTTTGTAAGATTTTTGCAAAGAAAAAACCTCTTAATTTAAGAGGTTTTTTCTAATTTTTTAAAATTTTTCTGATTCCAAATATATCAAATAATCGCAACAATAATATTACTGATTGCCAAACTTATCCAAACTGATTCTATAGGAAAATTATAATGATTTACGGCAATATAACTTCCCGGAATAGCAACAATAAAAAATTTAATAATCATAATCCAAAAACCAGGCCAAGATTTTCCAGTTGCTTGGAAACTATTTGCCACAACCATTGAAATAGCCATTGCTCAATACGTAAGCGCTACAATCCAAAGATATGAAAGTGTATAATTTACTACTGTTGGATCTTTTGTAAAAATATAAATAAAATATTTTCAAAAAATTATTAAAATAATTCATAACCCTAAAGCAGAAAAAAATGAAAGCAGAATAGATTTTTTAAATACTTCTTGTGCTCTTGTAAAATTTCAAGCTCACATATTTTGTCAGATCAGTGACATCGCAGCCATTCAAAACCCGATTGCAGGAAGATAAGCAAAAAATTCTAAACGAAATGCGAGAGAAAATGCAGTAGCTCCGGGTTCTAAAAATTTAGCAGAAACAATATAAATTAAAATTGCCAGTCACACAGGATTAATAACTTGAGTAAACGCCGCTGGAATTCAGATATCAAATACTTTTTTTACGGACTGTTTTTTGAGGGATAAATTTTTGAATTCAAAAAATATTTTCCTTTTTTTCGAAGATAATACTCTCATAGCAATAATAATAAAAATTGTTTGAGATATTAACGTCGCATATGCTGCTCAGGCAACTCATAATTCAGGAAAGCCAAATTTCCCAAATATTAAAATTGGATCCATAACAATATTTACCACAGTCGAAACAGCAAATAGTTTTGTGACCGTAAAAGTGTCACCTTCTGCATTAAACATCATCATAATGTTAATCAGAAAAAATAATAGTAATCAACCTGCTGAAACAATCGTAAAATACTCTAATGCTGGTTCATAAATAGCTCAAACAGCTCCAGAAGAAACAAGTATCCATTCTCTAAATACCAGAGAAATTATCGTAAAGAAAATCCCAAATAATCCAGCTAAAACAAATGATTGAGCCATCACTCTGGCAGCTTCAGATTTCATTTTCGCTCAAATATGCATCGACATCAGCACACTCGAACCAATTGAAACTCACATACTTAATGACATCATCACCATCTGCGCGATTTGAGAAATACTCACTGCAGCAATTGCTTCATCAGAAATTTTACTTACCCAAAAAGTATCGACAATATTATACATCGTATAAAAAAAGATTGTCAGCATCATTGGCCAGGCAATAGCCCATATTTGAGAAATTATATTTCATTTTGTTAAATTTTGAACGTCATGTTCACTCATATTTATATTGAAAATTTTTAAGGTTCAAAATATAACTTCTTTTTATGAAATAGCAATAGCTCTTTTAATAATGTATATCTAAATCAGGAATATATTTTTTTAAAATATCAGAAATTTTATAAATATTTTTTTTCGTAGATTTTTTTTGATAATATTTTTTTAGATATTTTGTATCCATAAAATAATATTTTTCATTCATATAAGACAAAAAATTTTCTAATGAAATATCTTCAGAAATATTTTTTACATAAAAATAAATAAACTCTGCGATAAATAATGGCTGTATTAAGGGTTTGTTTTCATTTAAAAGATCTATTTTTTTCAAAAATTTTATTTCATCAAATGATACTTTTCATAAAAATAAATCTTGAAAATTTTTCTTTTCTTGAATATATTGTACCGTTTTAAGAATTCCACGCGAATACGAAGTATCTTTATGTTGTACTCAAGAATAATCTTTAGAATAATTTCTTTTAAAACGTAAAAATGCTTTATTTGGTTCGCTATAATTGAGTTGTAAGAATTGTTTAAATTCTTGAGTATCGCAGATTTCTCCTATTAAAAGAGTTGGTAAACTTGCTATAATTCAAATATCTCAAATATCATATCATTCAAATATTTTTTCCAATAAAACGGCAAGTCATTCTTCCTTTTCGAGATTATGAGATCAGCGAAATTCACCGAGCCTACGTTTTGTATTTTCTAAATTTACACTATGAGCCATGATTTCATGAAGCGATAATTTGAGAATTGATTTAAGTGTTTTGGTTTGATAAGATTTTTTATTTGGGATTTCTAAAAATTTTTCTCCATCATAAATACTTCAAACATTTGTTACTTTTGTTCTTTGAGGGAGTCAATATATTTCAAAAATTAAATCAAAAATCTCACAATAATCTTCTCTATTTATATGTGTTTGAAAAATTCATGGAAATATTTTTTTCCTCGTAAATTTTTTTTCTCCAGCAGAATAATTTTCTGGTAAAATATTTTCAATTTTTTCTAAAAAATATTGGAAATCAGGAGAATTTTTTAATGATTTTTTATATGATTTTTTTTCTAAAAATTCAAAACATTTTATTATTTCATCTGGTTTTAATTGAATTTGTCATCAAAAATTTTTTTTCTCCAATTTTTTAATATTCTGTATATTTTTTTTGATTTCAGAAGCAGGAATTTTATATTTTCAATCTGCTTTTTGTATTTCAAAAACGAGTCAATATTGAGCTATTAAAAGCGTATTTTTTACATAAGTAAATTGTTTTTCTAAAAATTTTATTCTGATTTTATCTTGTTTTTCTTGAGTGTAAACATTATTAATTTTTTGAGAAAAGAAATCTATTTGTTCTATTTTATGTGAAAGTTTTGTGTATATTTTATGATATAGTAGATCAAAATCTAAATTTTTATGATATTTTTCTCATCAAAATCCAGTAAATAATGTGGTATTAAAAAACTGATTTTCTCAGATTTTTTTATATGCGTACGTTACTTCAATTATTTCTGTTAACTCTCCATTAAATATATTTTTATTGATTTCTTCTATAAATAGTTGAAATTCTAAATCAGACAAAATAGTAGAATATTTTTTCATAAACGAAAAAAAGAATATAAAAATTTACAAAATAATACCCCATTTTTTCTATAAGTAAAAAAAATGAGGTATAAAAATATTATTTTCTTTTTTAGTCAAGATCAAGATATTGATCCATTCTTATTTGCCATACAAATTCGTTGACATGCGAAACAAGAATCATACCACCTTCAAATGCATCAAGAGCTTCTGCAATAACAGGAATATGTCTAAAGTTAATATGATTTGTTGGTTCATCTAAGATTAAAATCCCAGGTTTTAAAAACACAAGTCTACAAAATGCAACCAGTCCTTTTTGTCCTTCAGATAGATCTCCAACTCTTGCTTTCATGATTTCACCATTTATAAGAAAACCAGCAGCTTTTGATCTCATATCTTGTTCTGTAAGGTCTTCGTTTGCAGCTGATCTTAAACAATCGTATACAGTTTGGTTAAAATCAAGGTTTGAGAAATCTTGTCTATAGTATCCGATTTTAACTCATTGGCTCAACTTACATCCAGATTCATCACCATTTACAATTTTTTCTAAAAGAGTTGATTTACCAATCCCGTTTGGACCAGCAAGTAATAAATGATCATTTTTTCTCAGTTGAACATCTACGTCTTTTTCCGTAACTTCATCATTTTTAATAATATGAACCGAATGGATATCGAGTAATACTCCACCGATATTTTCTTGCATTGGAATAGTAAACGGTTTGATAGTTTTGTCTTCTTTTCTTGTATCAACCATTTCATCTTCTAATTCTTCAGCTGCTTCTCTCATTTTTTTTGCAACTTGTCTGAGTTTCCCTCATTTATGAGCAAAGACATTTGCTTGATCTTTTTTGGCTTGTGCTTCTTTTGCTAAACGAGCATTTGCCATATTTTCTTTTTCAATATTTCTTTTAATTTTTTCCACTACATCGTGGTAATCCCCTACGAATTGTTCGACTTTTTTTGTATTCACATCAAGATATAAAACTCCTTGAGTAAAACTATTCAAAAATTCAGCATCATGGGAAATAACTAAAACCGTACTTGGGTAGTTTTGTAAAAAGTCAGTTAAATGCCAAATACCAGCTGAATCAAGATTATTCGTTGGTTCATCTAGTAATAAAATATCAGGATTTTGGATTAATGCTCACGCAAGTAATAATCTTGCTTGTTGTCCTCCAGAAAAAGCTTTTATTTGTTTTTCTAATGGAGCTTTTAAATCAACCGCTTTTAAAACTTCTGCGATTTGTTTATCAATATTAAATGACTCCGTATCTCCAGAATATTTTCTGAAAAATTCTTGTACGCTTAATTCTTTATCCTCAGGTTTTACTACTTGATACGAAGTAGCGATTTTTAAATTTGCGTCGACATTTATTACACCAAGATTTTGTTTTAACGTCCCATTTATGAGTTTGAAAATAGTAGATTTTCCTGCACCATTTTGTCCCATAATTGTGATTTTTTGACCATTTCTAACATTGAAATTTACTTCTTCTAAAATAGGTCTTTTTAAGTCATAATGGAAATCAACATTTTTAAAACTGATAACCGTTTGATTATTAGAACTCATTTTTTTTCATAATTATAAGTATAAATTTGCTGCATTATATAGAAAAATTCTAAAAAATAAACATTTTCTTAAATCTATTTTCTTATATAATATTTTTTTTGAAAAATAGTGCGAAAAAAGCTAAATTTTATAAAAATATTTTTATAAAATTTAGCTTTGATAAAATAATATTTGTAGAAATAAATAATTTTTATTTTCTTTTTTTATGGGTTCTTTTTGAAAATTGAGTTGGCGCTCTTTTAGGAGTAGATTTCTTTGATTTAGAAGATTTAGATGAAGTAGAATTTGTCATTCCACTTTTTCCATATTGTTTTCTTCCATTTTGAATTCTTGGTTTATTTTTTGCGTCTATTTTTTTAATTTTTTCACTTTTCCCAGAAGCAACAACAATTTCTTTATAAGATTCATCATCAATTACTGTTATTTTTTGATCGATGAGTTTTTCTATGTTTTGAAATTTAGGTTTTTCATTTGGTGTACACATAGCTATAGCTAAACCATCTTTTCCGGCTCTTGCAGTCCTCCCAATACGATGCACGTAACTTTCTGCATCATTTGGAATTTCATAATTTACCACACAAGATAAATCATTAATATCTAAACCTCTTGAAGCTAAATCAGTCGCTACCAATACTTTTATTTCTCCAGATTTTAAATCGTTGAGTGCTTTTTGTCTCCCAGTTTGAGATTTTTTCTTATTTAAAACAGCACATTTTACGTTTGCTGATTTTACATATTCATAGACTTTTTCACTTTCATCAATGGTATTTACGAATACTAAAATAGTTTTATATTGAGATTTTCTCACTATTTGTTGTAATAATTGTCTTTTGAAGTTTTTATGGATGTGATACACTTGTTGTGTAATTGTATCAGTTGTTGCAGCAACTGGAGCCACAGCAACTCTTCTTGGATTTTTTAAAATTGTATCTGAAAGTTCTTTGATTTCTTTTGGCATAGTTGCAGAGAAAAATAAAGTTTGTTTACTTTCTGGTAATCTTTTTAATATTTTTTTAATATTATCGATGGCTCCCATTTCTAACATTCTATCAGCTTCATCCATTACAAACATTTCTACATAAGAAAGTTTCACTAATCCTCTAGAAATAAAATCTTCGAGTCTCCCCGGAGTAGCAATAAGTATATCTACTCATTTTTCCATAGCTTTAATTTGGTGAAAATCGTTCACTCCACCAAAAACAACAGCAGATTTCATATTTGTATCGCTTGAATATGGAGCAAAAGTTTCCCCTATTTGAACAGCTAATTCTCTGGTTGGAGCTAAAATTAATCCTTTAATAATTCTTTTTTTAGAACCATCTGGAGCTCATTTTTCAGCTCTATTAGTATAGAGTTTGTGAAGCGTTGGAAGTGTAAACGCGAGAGTTTTTCCGCTCCCTGTTTGGGCTGTTGCAAGTATATCATGATCGTGAATTGCTACTGGAATAACTTCTTTTTGTATTTGTGTAGGAGTTCCAAATCCTTGTCTAGCAAGCGCTTTTTGAAGAGGAGAAATAATTTTTAATTCGCTGAATTTCATCTGATGGTATTAGTGAGTATTTTGTCAGCAGATTATATGAAAAATATCCAAAAGTGCAATACGTAAAGCGAAGAAAAAAATAAAATATATTATAATATTTTCATAAAAATTCTAATTATTGACTTTATTATATTATTTTTTATAATTCATTTACAATTTTTGTAAAAATTCGTCATAAAAAAGGAGAAAATATTATGGCTGATACACCACGTAAACATATTTTATATATGTATACCGTTCAACATGCACCTGGAAAGAAACATATCGAAACCCAGGAAGAAAAAAATACCAATTACGCGAATTTTAGAAATCGTGTGAAAAAAAAATCGCAACATGCCTATATTGATTTAGGCGAAGCCCCAGAATTACTAAGAGTCTTTAAACAAGGCTCATTATTTGATTCGACTGTTGAATATTTAGTAGAATACAATTCGTTTGAAATAACCTATGGAATTTCTCCGGGTACTGAGCATATAGAAACTGGATTCAAAGCTCGCTTAAAAACGACAGATGGCATTACGTATGACTTAATTGTTTTGCGTAAACAATATACTGCAACAATGATTGAAGTATTATAGCCTATTTTTTAAAACCCTCGCTTGAGGGTTTTTTATATTGCTTTTTTTTGATAAATCATAATCATAGGAATAATAGTTTATTAATTGTATAGAAATGAATATTTTAATAATTGAAGATAATGATATTCTTCGTGGAAATATCAAAAAATACTTGGAGATAAAAGATCATCAAGTGGAAGAACATAAAACTTATGAAGGTTCTGTTTCAAAAATAATGCTTGGAAACTATGATATTGTCATTTTAGATTTAGGTTTATGAGATGAAAATGCAGATGGGTTGGATATATGTAAACAAGTGAGAGAAAAAGGCAATAAAATACCAGTTTTAATGCTCACAGCCAGAACTCTCACAGAACAGAAAATAATTTGATTTGAAGCATGAGCTGATGATTATCTTACAAAACCATTTGATTATAAAGAATTAATTGTTCGTATGGAAGCAATTGTACGTCGTGATCATGATTTAAAATGAAATATTTTAAAAATTCACGATATCACGATTTATGTTGATGAGTTAAGAGTCGAACAAAAATGAATTGGTATAGAATTATCAAAATTAGAATTCAATCTGTTGCTCTATCTCACACAACATAAAGATCAAGTATTATCAAAACAACAACTCAATGAAAAAGTTTGGTGAGAAACAGATCTATTTAAAGAAAGTAGAACGCTTGATATTCATGTATGATATTTAAGAAAAAAATTAGGAAAAGATATTATTGAGACAATCAGAGGAATTTGATATAAAATAAAATAAAATTATGAAAAATTTAGAACTGTTAAATAATCATAAAAAAAGAGTTTGTATTTTGCTCTCTTTGCTCATATTTATGTTTTTGTATGTCTGAGTAGTTATTTTTCAATTTACTAGTAGTTACATTACTAATGAAAATGAAAATAAAGCGCTTGAATTAAAGGCTCAAAGAATTCAATGAACTATAGAATCCCTAGAAAAAAATGAATTATTTTGAGATAAAAAAATATATTCTATAATTGATGAAATATTTACACAAACATATATTTATACAAATAATAATGTTATTATTGATTCGATAAAATTTGAAAATTTTGATAAATATATTTTTCCTCCTGAAGTAGTAAGTTTAATAGAATGAAAAAAATTTTATAAAACCTCAAGTGTAAGTAATCAAACTGTTTATAATATTATTGTGACAGCCCAACATACAAATATTTTACAAGATGTTTGGATGACTTTTGCTATACTTTTGTTGTTTTCACCATTTATTTTCATGCTTATTTATTATTCATGTAAGGAAATTATTAAAAAAATTTATACTCCACTTGGTGAAATGATTATAAATTTAGAATCATTTGCTGGAAATATAAATCATGAATTTAAAACAGGTTTAACTGAGATTATTTCATCTTTGGAACTAGCAAAAGAAATACAAAATTATGAAGAATCAAATGATTTTGCAGTTCAATCAGCTTATAGACTCAATTCAACTTTGGATACTTTGGGAATGCTGATTCATTTTGCTAACAGTGATTACAGGAAACAAAAGGTAAATTTGGTAAAATTAATTGATGAATGTTTGAGAGATTTTGATTTATTACTCGACGAACATAATATCAATATTATTAAAAAATATAATACGAAAAAACCAATTATAAAATATATGGATGTAGATCCTGTGATTTTAGTATTTCAAAATTTAATGAAAAATGCTATAAAGTATTCTCATCCAAATAGTACAATAGATATTTATTTAGATAGAAATTATTTAGAAATAAAAGATTATGGTGTTTGAATCGAAAAAGAAAATTTAGATAAAATATTTGATAGATATTTCAGAGAATCGTATGCAGAAAAGTGAAGCTGAATCTGACTTTCTATTATAAAACATATTACCAAAATTTATAAATGGCATATAAAAATCGAAAGTGAAAAAGATATATTTACAAAAGTAACGGTATATTTCCAACAAAGTAATAAAAAATAAAAAACCAATAAAATGATTGGTTTTTTATTTTTTTCATACAAACTTCTTACAAAAATTTTATACTATAAATGTGTTTATTTTATAATTTTTATAAATTATGGAAGTATTTACAACTCCATTTGGAGGAATATTCGGAATCATTCATTTGGTCATTTTCATCTGGGCTTTATTACAAATTCTTAACTCAGGAATGACATTTATCCAAAAACTTGTTTGGATATTAGTTGTATGACTTCTCCCTCTTTTAGGTCTAATTATTTATTTATTAGCTGGAAGAAAAGCTTAATTTTGTTAATGAGTTGATGGTATGTTTAATGTAATAGTAGTTTGAATAACCCTGATTTTAACTGCATGAGTGTCCGTGGGAGCGCATTATTCGATTCCTTGAGAGCCACTGTATTGAGTGAAAATATATTTTAATGAATCTTTAATATCTAGCTTAGCATTGACTCATGAAAGTGAAGCAAAATTACAACTTGAGTTGATTGAAAACAGAATTCAAGAATTAAATGAATTAAAATATGAAAATATTTCCGATGAAATATGAATACATATGATTGAAAATAATATTGTTAATCATATTAAAATTTTTTTAGAATCTTATTGACAAATGCCTTATAAAAATCCTCAAAAAGAAATTTTAAAGAATAAATTTAATTTACTCATTGGAAATATTTGATTTGAATTAGATACATTTATGATTCAATAAAAAACTGTTTTAATAAACAGTTTTTTTTAATTTAAAAATAAATTCTTACTTTTTTCATACAATTGACTGCTATAGTATATTTGTTTAATTGATAAAAATTACATTATGTCTACATATTCAAACTCTTTTCCATTGGCTTTTAGTTTTTTGTATGCTACTCTTGTCTGATTATCAGTATTACAAGTTACCACTTCAAGTATTCCAAACGCAATGAAATTTTTAACTATTGCAGCGATTTGTATGTTTGTATTTTTTTGCAAAATAGGATTTCAAAAATTAGCTAAAAGAGCCTAAAAAAGTTATATTTTTAAAAATATAACTTTTTTTCATATTTTAGATAATAATAAAAAAATCACGCATTTGCGTGATTTTTTATTTGTTTAAAGATGTTTCTAATTCTTTCATAGTATCTTCAGCTTCTTGTTTAGATATACCATATTTTTCTTGAAGTTTCCCACTCATTTGGTCAGCACTTCCTTCCATTTGCATAAGTTCATTTTCTGTGAGATCACCATATTTTTCTTTTAATTTTCCTTTTACTTGATCCCAATTTCCTTTTATTGTATCCCAATTCATAATCGTATAGTTATTGAATAAACATTAGCAAGTATAGAGTAAAAGTGTAAGAAATTTGTATGAAATATTTATAAAATATTTTTATATAAAATATTTTATAAATATACTCAAAATGCTTTATTTTTTGTAAAATATAAATAATAAATTATAATCTATAAAATAATTAATTATTATAAAAAATGACTATATATAAAGCATCAATAGAAGACCAAATAAGAGAAGCTGAAATCAACAGACTCAACATAAAATCAAAAGTAATGTTTCAAGGAAATTTTGTAGAAGAAGTAGAAAAATTAGTAGAAGAATGTGAACCTCTGGTTCGCGAAAAAATTATTAAACATTATGGAGTAGAATACACAGAATTTTCAAATCATAGTTTTAAAATAAAAATAAAAGATAAAAATCTCATGGTTGAAAAACTCATCGCGTGTAATTTTACCTATAAAAAAAATGACGAAAAATATGGATATATTGATCCTCAATTTATAGTGACGCAAAAATGAAGTAAAACAAAAATTTATGATGCTGGAAAATTTAAAATATCAGATAAAAAAATTATTTTAGATAAAATAATTTCTCAAACGATTGAAATTATTGAAGAATTTTAACAGAATTAAAAAAAACACTTATTTCGTATAAGTGTTTTTTGCTTTCATGCTCTTTTCTATAAATAAAAATATAAAAACCTCAGAAAAAAAGTTGCAACTATTATAAAAGTTACTATACTTTATATAGTTAATTTTTAACAAACGATACTTATGAAAAAAATATTATTCGTACTTACGAGTCATGATACATTAGGAAATACATGAGAAAAAACAGGTTTTTGGATAGAAGAATTTGCAGCACCGTATTATCTTTTAAATGATAAAGGTATGGAAATAACTCTTGCTTCTCCACTTGGAGGTCAACCACCAATTGATCCAAAAAGTGAACAAGAAGATTTTCAAACTCCAGCAACAGTGAGATTTAATGAAGATAAAAAATTACAAGAAATATTATCTCAAACCCATAAACTTGAATCAATAAATCATGAAGATTATGATGCTGTATTTTATCCAGGATGACATGGGCCTCTATGGGATTTAGCAGAAGATGAAAATTCTATTAATTTGATACAAGATTTTTATAATAATGGTAAAATCGTAAGTGCTGTTTGTCATGCTCCAGCAATATTTAAAAATACAAAAAATATTGATGGTACTCCTCTGGTTACATGAAAAAAAGTTACTTGATTTACAAATGAAGAAGAAGATGGTGTACAACTCACATCTGTAGTGCCTTTTCTCGTTGAAGATATGCTAAAACAACAATGAGGAATTTACTCTAAAACTGATGCATGGAATCCATATGCAGTAGAAGATGGACTATTAATTACTGGTCAAAACCCAGCATCTTCAGAACTTGTAGCAGAAATGTTATTAAAAAGATTATAATAAAAAAAACACTTATAGAAATATAAGTGTTTTTTTACTAAAGTTTTTACTTTAAAATTTATTTTTATAAAAAGCTATTTATTTTATTGAGAATTTCATCATATACTGGTTTTTTATTTTGAATTATTTCGTCATATATTTTATAATCACACAATCAAAAAATTTCATCTGCCAGGATTTCATGAGTAGAGATTTTTTCATATTCACAAAATGTTTCATAACTTTTAGCTTCTACTCTATTTGCTTTTTGTGCGAGTAAAAATCTATTATTTTTACTCAGAGAAATTCATATACAAAAACAATTTTCTTTTCATAAAACTCTACTGAATGCACATAAAAATTCTCAATGTCTGAGTCAATCAATAATAGCAAATTTTTCTCATTTAAATGCAAATTCGAGAGTTTGCTCAGCTAAATATTCAAATCATTTTTCTTGAAGAATATTGTTAAATAGAGATTCTAAAGATTTTCTAGAATGATCTTTTGTAAGCGATTTTGTATAGTCAGAAGCGCTGATTCGTTTTATATTGAAATGTTTACTTATATGTTTAGCTAACGTTGTTTTTCCTGAATTTGCTCTCCCAGTTACTAAAATAAGTTTCATAAAATATAAATATAAAAAATATTATTGAGTTTTCATTGATTTTACTATTTGTCTGATTTGTTGAGCTAATCAATCAAAAAAAGTTTTCCATTGCGGAGAATTTTCAATTATTCTCTCCTCAAATATAAGAATATTATCGATATCTTCTTCCAGATATTCTACTATTCACGCTTCATAGTACATCATAGTTTGTCTGAGTCCTAAGGCAATATTTAATACAACAAATACATCAGATTCTTCATTTCAATTTATATTTAAAATGTATTTCTCTCAGAGTTCAGCATATTCTTTGTAAGCAGTTCATCAAACATTATTGATTTTCATATTTTGTATTGCTTTTTCTCTTAAATCACACATATCTTGTGTTTCTTTCAATCAAATATAATCACTCAATGAATCAAAATCTTTAATCTCTAATAACATTTCAACTTGATTCAAATTTATATGTGAATGAGTGAGATTTTCTAATCATTGTTGTGAGAAGTGAGGGATGTTTATTTTATCCATAATTATTATAAATTAAAATATTATTAAACTACTTATATACATTATATTATCACATATTATTTATAATATACAAAATAAAATTTATTGTAAAAATTTAAATAACATTTTAAATAATTTTCTTTCAAAAGATGCAAAAATTTCACTTTCGATAATAAAACTTTCATCCGTGTTAAAATCGATAATTGCGACTTTATTTGCATAAATTAATTTGGTAATATTATCTTCGAAATCATCTATTTTTTTTGGAATAACCACGACTTCTTTATCCAGCTTTTTTGGTTTTAAACTCGTTAAATATTCGTTTGTGATTACATATCTTTGTAATTGTTTTTCGTTTCTAATTTTTTTATATTTACTATGAAAATTTTCAGAAATATTTGTATTTTCTATATCCTTGCGCGAAGAATATCTATAAAAAGATTCTCATTTTTTGAGTGTATGCGCTATATCCATATAAACATTTCTCACTCAAGTTTTTCCAGATAAATGTTTAAATACTGGCTTATCAAAAGAATTTTTATAGATTCTTTCCACTTGCGGGATAAAACTTGCATAATCTTCTTTTATAGATTCAAAATAATTATTTAAAACCTGTGGATTTTCTGCAATAAATAAAGTTCTTTTTCATTGAATAGTTGTTCAAATCAAACCAGATTCTTGCATATTTGGCATGATTTTATACAGTTTTGGACGATGTATATTTGTATGTTTTGAGATTTCACTCAGTGTCTTTTGTGGATGTTCTAACAAATACATATACACCAAAGATTCATCTGCAGAAAGGCCGAGTTTTTCTAATATTTTTATATTCATAATTAAGTGTAAAAATATATTACACTTTTATTTTAATAAATTTTTATTTAATTTAAAGCAAAAAAATATTTTTTTGTAATATTATTTTACAAATTTAGTTTATTTCTAATTATTTTTCTTAAAAAAATATATACTTGAGTTGTTATTTATTAATCATATTTTTATGAATAAATTAGATATGCATTTCCACTCTACTTGTTCAGATGGGAAAAACACACACGAAGAAATATTAGACCAAGCCAAGAAAAAAGGTTTAGAATTTATAGCCTTAACAGATCACGATCATATTTCAGGAGAATTCCAACAAAAGGCACAAAATAAATGAATTCAATCAACTCAATCTGTAGAAATTTCAGCGAGAAATTATCAGCACGAAAAAAGTTTACATCTTACTTGTTATGCAAAAGAATTTTCTCAAGATGTATTTGATATTTTAGATTGAGTGAGAGAAAGTAGAAAAAACAATTTAAAAGTTCAGATTGAGTCACTCAAAAAAAGTGGTTTTCAAGTTTCTCTTCAAGATTTACAAGATTTTGCTGAGCAAATGAAACGACCAATCGAAGCGATGAATAAATTTGATATTGCGAGGATTTTATACGAAAATCCAGAGAATAAAAAAATATGGATTTCTTTAAATAATGGTAAAGATATCTGACTTGTAGAATTTTATTTACAATATTTCAAAAGAAATTGAGAAAAATTTTCAACATTTTGAATATTGGTTCCAGAATATGAGCCGAGTCTCGAAATGTGCAAAGAAATCAAAGAAAAAAATAATGCCATTTTGTCAATGGCTCATCCAAATTTTACATTTAAAAAAGATATCCAAACCTTTGTTTCTACCATCGAGCATTATATTCAAACTGCTTGACTCAACGCAGTAGAAATCAACTCTCGCGCAAGTAAACAGTGGATTGAAGTTATGCAACAAGTTGCTGAAAAATATGATTTATTCATAACTTTTTGAAGTGATAATCACGGTATCTGAATCAAAGACGAAAAACACGCAGATTTTGGAAATTTAAATCCAAATATTACAGCAGAATTTATACAGCAAGAATTTGAGAAATATAGAGGGATGTTGTAGTAAAAAGACACTTACGAGAGTAAGTGTCTTTTTCTCTTGATACATGATTATTACTTATTTATCGTTTGTTCAAAATATATATTCCCATACCGGAGGATTAGTTCAATGATTTTTATCAAGTGTATCACTTGGATTTTCTCAAGTCATTTTAACTATATTTTCCATTAACATTTTTTTGATTTCTATGGATTTTTCATCTTCTCATAAATTATCAATTTGTTTTTTATATCACTCAAAACTTTTAGCTAAACTTTCTTTATGAGCATATTCTTGTTGTAATCTTTTATTTTGGCTTTGTTGTTTGCTAGAGAAATAAGCTAACCATATTATTGGAAGAATAATTGGTAAATAAGCAATTATATTTAATAAAGTTTTTTCTAATGTAACTCATACCTTGATATCTTTTGAAATAAATATAGCTAAAAGCAGTGAAAAAAAGAATAAAAAATTCCATATAATATTTCACCAGAAAAAACTATCTTTCATATCTTTATAAGCACTAGATAATCAAGCACTTGTTGCTCATGGTAATAGTGTTTCAATTCTATTTTTTAATTCAGAATATTCAGTATTTTTTGTTTTGTATAAATTGTCTAATTTTTCTTTATATCATTTAACTCATTTTCTTATAACCTTTCAATTATCATCAGTTTCTTCTTTTATTCAAAAAATAGAATCATGATATTCTTTTATTTCATTATATAAATGAGTTATTTTTTCTTTTATAGATTTATTTCATTCAACTCACTCCAGTAATTCAGTCTTATATTTTTTTATTTCTAGATATGTATCATGAATTAAATCTTTTATAGAATCATTTTCTTCATCTCATTCTAATAACTCATTATAATATTCTATAATAGAATTATATTTTTCTTCATAATCTTGTATTTTTTCTATTAGATTATTTACTTTATTTTCTAATGATTCATCTCATTCAAAAAGACTTTGTTTATAACTATCAATCTTTTCTACTAAATCATTAATGTTTTCTTCTATTGATTCATCTCAATCAAATAATTCAAAATAATATTTATTAATTTCAATATTTTTTTCTTTATATCAATTGAGTTCTTCTATTAAACTTAAAATCTCTTGTTTTACTGAATTGTTTTCATCATCTCATTCAAATAATTCAGAATAATAATCTTTTATTCATTCATATTTATCTTCACTTTGATTAATTTTATATTCAATATCTCTTACTTTTCATTCTAAAGATTGCTCACCTTCAAAAAAACTGTTATAAAAATTATTAATAGCAGAAATTTTATTCTCTAATTCAGTAATTTTATCTGAAGATAATTTCTTTAATTCCTCTTTTAGTTTTTCTATATATTCGTCTACTTCTATATTATTATCCATAAAATTTTAATTTAATTTTATTAAAATAAATATCTCATATATAATATATTTATTTTAATATAAAAGTCTAATAAACATTAAAAAACACTTATATGTCTATAAGTGCTTTTTATTTTGTCTTAAATGGCAGCAGATTGTATATTTAGTTCTAAATTCGATTATGGACTACGAGGGGTTGTATAAAAAATGGGTAGACCATAGAATTGGTTAGAAATCAAACAAAATAAAATGCTAATTGTTTATAATAAAAAAATATGATATAATCATAAATATATATTTATGATTAACATAATATGGATATTTGAATAAATAAATACTGAGATTCAGATGAATTGATTGAAGACCAAAAACTATTAAAACATGATAATATAGAATTATATAAGATTTATCAAGAAGCTATTCTCAATAGGGATCCTTCAGTATTAAAAGAAAAAACTCAACAACAGGTTCAGGAACTAAAAAAACTATTCCAAAGTAAACAACTAAAAAAATTTAATAAATTTGTAGAAGATTTTATTGTTATAAGGCATGATAGCAATTGAACAGATACATTTAAAGCTCCAATCCATACATGAAATCAATCATGAGGTTGAAATTATTATACTGACCATATGGTAAGAGCAGAAAATTATGTTTATGCTAGCTTTGATAAAATATCACATTACATGACAAAATACGACTGAAAAACGAATAGTTTAGAGCAAAATCATAAAGATAATATTTACTGAATACAAGAGTGATCTATTACTAATAGAGCTGAACTAGTTTTTTGTGACATTGCAAATATACCTTGAGCAAAAAAATATTGAAACTGAAAAAATAGATGAGTATTAGAGACTTATATGCTAAACTGTTTTGAATATAATACAGGAAAAGAACTCTTAGCATTATATCTATCTATTGTATTTGATTCTGAAGAAGATGTAATTGAGTTTTTTTCTAATAATCATCCTCATCAATCTCAACATTGGTATGATTCTTTTTGAGGTGAAAAGTATAAATCACCAATAGAACAATGGCAAAAAGATATAAATTCTAAGATTGATTTTGAAAATAATACAATCGAAAGAATGAAAGAAATATTTGTAAAAACATGAATTATCCCTCCTCTTTCATTAGAAGTTAGAATTCAAGATGAAGCTGAAAAAAAAGAAATAAACCAAATAATTGAAAATAGAAAAAAAACTGTGCTAAATAAA
Source organism: uncultured Patescibacteria group bacterium (assembly GCA_963926055.1). Taxonomy (GTDB): domain Bacteria; phylum Patescibacteriota; class Gracilibacteria; order BD1-5; family UBA6164; genus CAJXJP01. The sequence continues at coordinate 109,492 of CAWUVK010000007.1, forward strand.
GTATTAGACATACTATTATCAAAAAAATAAAAATATAAAAATCAAAAGAATTAACTTTGATACCCCCTATCAGAATAGAACTTATTTTTAAACTAAAAAAGCACTAAATTCAGAAGAATTAGTACTTTTTAACACAAGTTATTTTTGGCAGGACTGAGAGATTAGTAATAAGGAACTTTTTGAATTAATAGAGAATTTATAATAAGTTAATATTAATAATCATTCTCAGGATTACCATGTCTGCAACAGCCAAATATTGAACATCAAGAATACTCTGCAACTAAATGTTTATCAATGTTTACAATTGGTTTAGTTTCAAATAATTTCTCCATATTTTCTTTCTCCATTATTTCTGTTAAAAATTTTGACATATCTTCGTTTTTTTCTTCATCAGGTGCATCTTTCCATATACCTGTACTATTTTTTATTTCTTGGATATACCCTTGTAATTCTTTTATATCCTTATTAATCTTTTTAAGAAAAAGTTGTTTATCGCTAATAAAAATTGAATATCATAATTCTTTCCGGTCTAATAAATCTATGCGCATTCCACATTTTAGCGTATTATTTTTTGCATTTTCATAATCATCATAGAGGAAGTATAAAATTCATATATCATAATCATTTATCGCATTATCGAAATTTTTTGACTCTTGCATTAGTCTTAAAATTTCATAAGTATTTTCCTTATTATCTAATTTGTATTGTACTAATGCTAATCAAAACATACTTTTTAATTCATTATCTCTTTCTTTATCTTGTGATGTTTTCAAAAAATGTTTTTCTGCAGATTTATAATCTCATATCATATATTTGCAATATCATAAATTATGTTCGGCATCCCATGTTTCATGTTTATTTTGAGATGTTTCTAGTGCATCTATTGCTTTTATGTATTCTTTTTGCTCAATAAGAGTAGTCGCATAAAATAAATATGGTAAATATGATTTTGGTTTTAATGTAATACATTCTTTTTGGACTTCTAGTGCTTGTTGATTTTCATAACATTCATAAAAAAGATGACTTGCAAAGTTGTTAGTAGTCTTTACAGTTTTTTTTAGTTTATATGCTTTTTCAAAAAAAAGGTAATCTTCATTATCCTGAATCATTTCTAAGTTTTCAGAATATCATATAGCAATTAAGTTGATTAAATCTAGATTTTCAGAATCTGATTTATACTGTTCTAGAAGATTAATTAATTCCTTTTTTTCCATTTTTTTATTTAAATATATTAATATTTATATGATAAGAAAAATATGATATATAGCAATTATATCAAAAAAACACTTACGATTATGTAAGTGTTTTCCTTTAAATTAGACAATGGCAGCCCCAATAGTATCATGTTACAACTTTACGAAAGTGCTAATCATACAGGTATTAATTTTCTACGATTATTGTGGGATGAATTAGATTATCAAGAAGATATAGTTATTTAATTTAATAGATAAAAAGACAATGGATAAATAATCCAATTGTCTTTTTTTATAACGCACTATGCCAACACTATACCTTCAGTGGTAAGTGGTTCATTTGTATTTTGAACAGAAGCAATAGCACCTTTTACAGCTTTATTTGGCAAAAATTTGGTAGCAAATTTACCAGTTTCAACTGTGATTACAGCTTCTACATATGCAGGAGTGATTTCGATACCATTATCACGGAAAGTTCCAACGATAGCATGTTTTTTACAACCACCTTCGTGCATTTCAATAATTTTTTGAGTATTTACTTCACGCACAACGGCTTTTCGAGCAGCTTGAATCATAATAATTCCTCTATCAATATGCTTTATACAGGATGCATAGAGCATATTGATTATATAGAGTAAAAATATATTGCAAGGAAAATATTGAATTTGACAATACTTTGATAATATTTACTATTAACTAATAAATTTTATTACTAATAAATACATCAATGTCTCAAAAAAAGGAGGGATTTAATATCGAACAAATTGCAGGAAATTTCATACTCTATATAGTTATATCTTTTATAACTTCCCTATTAATATTATCAATGTTTTATTGGAATCATGATTATGTATTTAATTTTCTTGAAAATTTTTATATCAATCAAGATATAATAGATTATATAAATCAGAATATTAAATATATAATTACATTATGATTTACATATTTAATATTCTTATCATTTATTTGAAGGAAAAAATGAAAAATATTTAGTGCGGATCAAAGTGGAATTACGAATCAATACGGGTGAGCATTATTACTATGATATCAGTTTGTAAGTTTCTTTTTACTACTTCATTTAAAATTTTTATTTTCAGTAAATGCTTACCCTTGTTGAATATGATTCCAAGAATTTTTCTTTATAATAATATTTTTTATTAATTATTCATTTATAATATCAGATAAAGTATGGAAATTTAGCACAGAACATCCATTATTACTAAAAATATATTGAGGAATACTCTTTTTCATCTTATTGTTACCTATCTTTTATATTTGATACCTTGAAATCATAATATTACTATTTATTTCGAGTGTTATTCTCCCGCTTACTCATAAAATTAATCAAGATTATATACGTATACATAATAAACCAGATTTTCTTAAATTAGTTTTTGAACAATGAAGAAAGGAAATATCAGAATTAATGAAAGATCTAACAAATACTTCTCAAAAAGATGATAAGGAATCAGATTTAAACATAATGTTATTATTTTTCTTTTTACTTCCCACTTTGATTACTACAAGTTTTATATTATCAATTATAACACCTATTATTTGAATTCTATACAACTTTAATATATTTTCGTTAGTTTATATACATTTAGTATTCATTATTATCTATATATCTCTTAATCTCATTTCAAATAAATTTTGAGAATATGTTGCTGTTTATTTTAATAATAAAGAGTATAAATGATACTTATTAGAAAATACAGAAAAACAGTTAATATTACTGACAAAAACTAATACCTTTGTAATAAAACATGACAAAATAGAATATATTAAGACACTTAAAAAGAGATAAGAATCAATTCTTATCTCTTTTTTTACTTTAACCATTTTATAAAACTTCTTTCAATGAAATCATCAAATGTCATATTTTCAAAATTTCATTTATTTTCTAAAAACTCTTTAATTTCCTCAACAGTTATTAAAGATAGATAAAATGGATTTTCTTTTGATATAACCTTTTTTCTACAATAGTCTCAAATTGCTGTTTTATAGGTTTCTTTATAAGCAGTGGACGTTATTACGATAGCATATTTTGAAATTCAGTGTTCATTTAATCTTTCAATATAACTTTTCAACTGACTTACCTCTCATGCTCAACTTTCAGCATTTTTTTTATACTTTGCTTCAAGTATAGCATATCATAAATAATTTGTATCTTTTCAGAAATTTCAAATATCTTTCTTTAATTTTAATAATCTATCGATTTTTTCTGTTCAATCTTCAAATGAAAATTCTTTAAATCATTTTTCAAAATATGAAGTATTTAATAAAAATTTTTCACTTAATTCTTCAAATTTATTTCAATTTGCTTTATTGCTTGTAGATTTTTTTAATTTTTCTAACTCTTCATTAAATTCATTTAAAAGAGCTTCTTTTTTTTCTTTTAAATCTGTATTAATAAGTATAGAATCTATATTCTCACTATAATCTATATTTTCAATAAATGATTGAGATAGTTCGAAATATTTTAATATATTAAGAATTTTATTTTTTCAATTTTCTGATGCTAAAATATCAGCAAATAAATTATCGAAATCAGTTTTTATACTACCAAATTTACTTCAATAAGTGCTTGAAAAATCTCATTCGATATCGATATTTTCTAACACTTTAACAAACTCTGAAATATTAATTTTTTCAGAGTTTGGAAGTTTTCAAGTAAAGAATTTAGATAATTTATTAAAATTCATAATAATTTATGTTAATATATGTTTATTTTATCACAAAATATAGTTTCTTACAAAATGTATAGAAGTTATTATATTGAATAATACTATATTACTGTTGTAATAAATTAATACACTTTTGGTAGTCTTCGAATTCAATAGGATTTTCCATGCTTTCAATACTATTATGTAGCAATCATCACGATAATCTGCGATATATCTTATGTATTTCGTCAATTAAGTCATGGTTAATACTTATAGTTTTTAATCATTGCCAATTAATATTGTTAGAAGTGTATCTTGTAGGAATTTGATTGTTTAGTATTTTTTCATCAATATAGCATTCAATAGATATTCTCAATAAAGTAGCTACTTTTTCATCTTCATTAAAAGGGATTGCTTCTAATAATTTAGTAACTTCTTCTAAATTTGATTTTAGGTTATTTTCTTTATGTAACTTTAATATACCCTTTAAATTTATTCATTGACTTATAACATCATATATACGTGTATGTTTTCATTGTTTAGAACATCATTTGTTATTTAACTTATCACATACATGATGTCATTTTCAAGTTTTAAAAGCATCTATAAAAAGTTTATTATGATTAAATATAATAATTTGGTTATCTAAAAGTATTAATCTATCTGTGAATTTTGAAGCAATTTTATGATCTAAACTGTTAATTGGATCATCTAAAATAATTGGAGATTTGATATGAGACATTCTACATTCTGAAATAAATAATGATAATCATACCGCTTTTTGTTCTCCTTCGCTTAAAATAGAATTTACCGAATAATCGTTTCATATTAGTAGTTCAGTAGAAATTTTTCATTTAGAACTTCTTGCTTTCACTAAACTTACATCTAAATTTAATCCAAATCATTTTAATTCTTCAATAAATATATTTTTTAATTTCTCGGTTAAAAGTTCATTATGAGCTTGTGTAGAAATAGAGGTAATTTTATGAGTTTTTAAACTTTTCTCTTTTCATTCTATTTTATTAATTTTCTCACAATTGCTTAACCAATTTGATATTTTATTTTGTTGTTCATAAATTGATTTGTTTTCATTCAGAGTTACTTGTTCTTTTAATAGTTCAGATATTTTTTTATCCTTATCTCATTTACTTACTAATAAGTCTTTAACAATTTTTTCTTGATTATTCACTATCAAATTTAATCATTCTTTTATTCCTGTTCATACTAATGAAAAATTATAATCTGATGTAAGAGTTTTGTTTGTTAAATCTTGAATAAACTCTCTCTTTTTATTTATAAAAATATCAATTACACTTAATATTTCTTTGTATAGTGAATGGCTTTCTCATATAGTAATAGATTCAAGAATTTGTATAATATCATTATTTATTGTGAACTCTATGATTAATAAATTAAGATCTTTTAATCTTTCTCTAATTTCTTGTTCTAATTTTTCCACATTCTGTTCAGATGTGTTATTTAAAAACAAGCTATATGAAGTAATTATTTCTAATGATTTTTCTTCCAACGGTTGATGACAATATATACAATTTTGTTTATCATCATGAATATGTTTAGAAAAAGTATCTCATGTTTTGATAAAATTTTTCCATGCTAATGAATCTGAGTTAGGAATATCTTTTAAAACTTTAATTTGATCCTTAATTTTTAAGCTCTCTTCTAATGAAGAATTATATTGTTTTACTAATGTAGGTATTTCTTCGGATTTTTTCTTTAATACAGTAAAGCTACTGATTAATTTTTGTCTAATTATTTCAATATCATCCTTTTTTCTTTGTTCAATTTTTATCTTATCATCAATATTATCTTTTTGTAATGTTAGAATAGATTCGTTAATTTGATTTAACTTATCATCATTTATTTTAGTGAAATTAAAATTTTCTATTAATTTTTCTTTAAGTTCATTATTAATTTTATTATTTAAAAAAATATTTTTGATATCATTAGTAAATTTATCTGTTGATATAAGAGGTTGGTTACTAATTAATGTGCTTTTATCTTGTAAAAGTTTAGTTTTTATTAAATCTATATGTGTAATAATATACTCAAAATAATGCAGTCCAAAAGGTTGTATTAATGTAGTATCAGTTTCTCTTTCAGTAATTAATCCTGTTAAATAGCTACTATCAAATACCCTTGAATAATTTAGAATTGGTAAATCTCTTGTTGTTCCATCCCAGTTTATTTCATATTCACCTTTTAAATCTTTATATTTAATTTTCACATCAATATTTTCCTTGTTTCAAGTATATATATTAGACATAATATTTTTTTGCTGATGTCATCCAGAAATTTCATTTATTATTTTGAAATAACTACTTTTTCAAGCTCAATTTAAACCATGTAAAATTGTAATATCATCAGAAAACTTAATTATTTGATTAGCAGCTAATGCATTTACTCATTTTATATGATTAAGAGAAATATATTTTATAACATTCTTATTTTCATTATTTACTTTTGTAGGTAAATTAATAGTAATATTATCACCATTTAAAAAGTTATAATAAATAGCATCTAAGTATTCTTTTGAAATATTTCCATTAGTGTTAATTGTTTCATAGATTAAGCCTTTTAACCATAAATCTATATTATTAGAATCAACAAATTCTAATAAGTAATCTTGCGAGTGTTCTTTCATAAAATCTCCTTTTTAAATTTTAAAATGATTATATTTCAATACAAAAATACATCGTATTGATCTTTACCTATAAAAATCTGAATCTCTTACCGATGCTGGACAATTTAAAATCACATCAGGAACCAAGTCTTTTATATAATCAAGTAATTTATTTATATAATAATTTGAATCATTCGCTCTAATAATCATATCTTCAGAAAAACTTTTATTAAATTCTGAATTTCATGTTTTAAAAGATTTCATACAAGAAATTAAATTGTAATAATATTGTGTAGCTGATAATTCAATTTCATCAATCCAAACTGGCTTATTCTCATGTTTTATTAATAATCATTCTTTATCTCTATGAAATTTAGATATTTTATCAATCAAATCACTATTATCAGGATTTTTCTTAATTTTCTCTAAAATAGAAGCTATTTCATTAATATCTTTAATATATCATTCCAACATAACCTGAGACTGAATTATGAAATGAGTTTTAGGCATTAATTCAATTTCTCTTATTTGAATATCTTTTTTGAGAACTTTTTTTGTTAACTCATTCCCTTCCATACTTAATTTTATAGATTTTTGATTACTTCGTAATTGAAAAAATAGAGCAATAAAAGTTATAAAAATAATTAAATCTTTCCAGTTTTCTGATGTAAATTCATAAAAATATTGTAATAATGTATCCATGTTTTATTATGATTAATTATTTTAATTAAAGAGAAATTTCCATTTACTTTTAGAGACTTTATATTTATATATTTTTCAAACATTATCAGAAAAACATAAATATTTTAATTTTCAATTTTTTCAACCTTCAAAGCTATCCGCTATAATTTTTTCAAAATCATCTTTATAAATTGAAAAAGAAATATCTCACATTTCATCTAATTCAACTGGAAATTTAGGTAATCATAATCAATTAACAAAAAATTGTTGATTGATAGTTGAAAACCATAAAGTTTTCTTTGTGCTTGTCTCTAAATAGACATTTCTTATTATTCATTTTCTATGTCAATCGTTAGTAAATGAAAAAGTTATGATATCTCTCCATCCTTGAATTCAAAAATCGGCAAGAGCATAATTCATAGCAACTTTTCCATTAAATTGATTTCTGGAATAAGCAAGTTTTGAATACCAAAAAGATAAGCCCGCAAATAAAACTGATAAAGCAGCAAATAAGATAGTTATAATTTGGCTATTTAGTAATTCTTTTCCCATTTTTAATTTATTATATTAAGAATAACTATTTACAATTAATAATCTTTTTTATTATAAAAATCATCATTTTTTTAATAATTTTTTAAACTTTTTTTCTTGTGTTTTATATTCTTTAATATTTTCCATATAATACTTCATTCTGCTATCTTCATCTTTTTTATCCATTACGTTTTTGATAAGTCCGCATTTTTCACAATAATAGCTTAAAGTTCAACTTGGTGATATAGAAGTTGATTGAAATCATTTATTTCAATCAACTTCTATCACTTTTACATGAGTGCAAGTATTTTTTAGCTTATGTTTTATATCCTTCTTTTTACTTTCAAGATATTTATTAATATCAAAATTAAAACTGATTCTTACTACAATAATTCATAAGAAAAAGGTGATTATGATCAATAAAATTTCGATAAAGTTTAAATCCATGTTCTTTTATAATTAAATATTAACTTCCTAAAACTACTTCCCTTTCACTTTCATCTAAACCATATAAATTAAAAACCATTTCATCAATCTCTTTATCACAAGCATCAATTTGAGATTTTAGCTCTAAAATATCTTTTTTATAACTATCAAAATATTCTTCCCATTCGTCTTGGTCTTTCAAACTCAAAACTACTTTTTTCTTTTTTAATTCTTTTACAAAATCAGAGAATTCTAATTCATAAAAATTTTTTAATTTGTTTGTCAGTTTATCAATCTCAAAACTTCCATTTAATCTCTTCAAAAACTTATTAATTTTATCCTGTAAAATCTTGTTATTTTCCAACATAAAATCAGCTTTTTCTATGAAAGGGTTTTGTTCTTCTAAATTATTTAATTTTGGAAGTCAGAAAGGTAATAAATAATTAGTTTTAAATGTAAAATATCCTCATCTTAATATATAGCCTGTATTTTTAAGGAAAAACCACATTACAGAAGAGTTTAATATTGCTAACCAAAACTTATAATCTTCTTTAAAATCATTTTTTTTAATAAATGAATAAACTTTAGTATTATGATATAAACTATTATTTAAAGTCATATTTGTTCATAATGATATTTCTGGTGTAGAAATCTTTTCTTGTTCAAATAAAGCCAAACTTTTAGGATAAATATATAAAAACCAACCGTCTTTATCCATTTTTCATTTTTCTCTTCATCTTAAAAAATCTTCATTTTCTTTTAAATATTCATATCATTTTGGGAAATTACTTTTGATATAATCTTCTGTCATTTCTTTTGCTTTTCATTCCTCAACTAAATAAGGAAAAATTACAAAATATCTATTTTCAAGATGAGCATATTTTTTCACATCTTCTCATTTTAATATTGGTTTTAGTAATCATTTTTCAATTTGAACTTCTTTATCTAATTGATCTGAAAATCATATCACGTTATCTCATTCTTGACTCCCTTCTATTAAATATACTTTATCTCAACTAGTAGCAATTCATTGAAATATTTTTTCAAAAACATCTCATACTTTTTGAGGCATATTATTGATTTTCTCTAAAATATTTGATGTTTTTGCATCTGTTAAAACCCACGGTTTTTCTGATAACTTTTCAAATAATATATCCGTATAACTTTCATTATTGAGAGAAAATAACTTTTCAAATATTTTAGAACTATCGCTTTGTAAATCTTCAAATTCTATATATTTTAAAGAATTTTTAATATTATTATTTATAAATAATAAACATGTATATGTTGAAACGTTATCAAAAATTAGATTTTGTCAGAAGTTAATTATTTCTTCAACGGATTTATTTTTAGATAAAATTTTTCTCATTCCTTCTCAAAAATCAGAATTAGTAAATTTATGAGGAATAATATAACCTAATTTTCAATCAGTTTTTAGTATTTTTCATGCTTTTTCTACGAATAATATGTATATATCATAATTTCATGTAGAAGAATCATAATTATCTTCATAAAATTTTACACTTTCCTGATGATATGCTTGAAGTCATTGGACTCTTAAATAAGGTGGATTCCCCACAATTACATCAAATCATCATTCAGCGAAGATTTCTTTGAATTCTGTTTCCCAAACAAAGGCTTTGTCCCCTGCAACTTCTGGATCATCAATAAGAGAATTCCCACACTTGATATTCCCGTCAAGATTTGCGAGTTTCTTCCCTTTTTGAGCAGTTTTTAACCAGAGAGAAAGTTTTGTGATTTCCACACTTTCTTCGTTTAAATCAACTCAATAAATATTATTTTGAAGGATAGTTTTGAAATGATTATCAGATTGTTCTAATCCGATTTGCTTGCTTCATCATCTTAAATCAATGAGTTTATTTGCTATGTCTTTATTTTTATCCAGTAAAAAATCAAACACCTTTACTAAAAATGCCCCCGATCCACATGCTGGATCTAAAACTGTAATTTTTTGAACTTTTTCTTGGAGTTCACTATACACTAATATTGCTCTTTTTTCATAATTTTTATCTGTGATTTTTTCGGATAAATTATGTTTTTGTTTTAATTTTTCCTCCCATTCGTCTATCTTTTTCCCAACACTATTTTTGACTATATAATCAACGATATATTCAGGTGTATAAAAAACACCGTCTTTTTTTCTTTTTGAAAGAGTTACTTCTTCCTCTTTGTTGATTTTATCTTTGAGTTCTTCGATATCTGAAATTGATTGCTCAAATATATGTCATAAAATGTTTACCGAGAGATCATCAGCAAAATCATAATCTCACATATCTACGAATTTTTTACAAATTTCGTTTCAAACTTTGAGATTATTTAATTTTTCATCCACATGAAAAAGTCCTCCATTATATCCATCTGGAATTCCAAGTTTTTCACTTCAACTATTTACAAATTCAAAGAATTTTGTGAGCATTTCCCAAGGAGTAAATCCTATTTCTTCTGCTCTTAATATATTTTCTTTGAGTTTCCCATTTGGAAGTAAATCTAAATCTTCACAAAAATGTATAAAAATAATTCTATCGATTATTTTTTGAGTTTTTCCTAATATAAAATCTAATTCTGATTTTTTTACTGAATTATTTGCAATAATATCTTTAAATAACTCTTTTCTTAACAGAGTATATTCTTTATAAAATTGCTTTGTGATTTCTTTTTCTTTTGTTCTAATCAGAGAAAGAAGGGATTTTGTATTACTATCACCTCTTTTTGATAATAAATTTTGTTTTGAAAGGAGATAATAAAATTTTCTAAAATTAAAATAATTATCCTTTGGATTTACCAAATCTGATAAAGTAAAACTCTCATAATCATAATAACTATCTATATAAAGCCTTGTTTCATAGAAATTAGAAACCACAATAAAATCACATTCTTTAAAGAATGGTTTATATTTAAATGCTTGTTGCACTGGTGTGAGATTTCATTCTCTTTTTTGAGGTTTATCGAGAGAGGTTTTTGTGTCTTTTACTTCAACAACGACGTTTACTTTATTTTGAGTAAAATCTTTTGAAGATTTAAAATATCATAACCCATAATCAGCACTTTGCCCACCTGTTGGACTTCATGGTTCATTTTGTCTATTCCACTCATCATTATTTTCTACAAAATCGTCATATCATAAAACTGATCCCAAAATATGAGAAGCAAATTCTCATTGGATTGAAGTTTCCTTTTTTTCATGAAGTTTCCCCTCTTTATAAAGGTTATTCCAACTTTCAAGTATCTTAATTTTATCTTCCAAATCTGGTATTTGAAAAGTTTCTAATTTTTCTTTTAATATATTTCTTTTAAATAATTGAGCCATAGGTATTTGTGATGCGATATATATGTTTTAAATATAGCATTTTCAAAGTATTTTGCAATTTTATTTTTGACTTTATATACAAAAATATATATAGTGTATATATTTAATTGATTATTTTATGAATTATGCTGATTACTAAATCACTTTTTGTAGACTATGCAGATTTTCCAAAGGTTGCTTGGTGGAAATATAATAATATTGATGTTTATAAGAAAATAAAAGGATTAGATGATGAAGATACATCTAATAATTTAATAGAATTAGGTCAAAAAGTCGAAGATTTAGTAGGAGAATATTTTTTGAAAAAACACGGATTAATAAAACTCGATGTATTTGAAGACAATACAGCAAAAAATCCCCTTGATGAAGAAGATGAAGATATCAAATTAATAACTGATAGTTATAAAACGAGAAGAGAAAATAATTTAAGAAAAACAATAGAAGCTATTAAAAATAAAGAGGAACTTATATATCAACCATGATTTTTAGTTGATAACCTCTTTGTAAGATGAGATTATTTAAAACTGAATGAAAATTGAAATTATGATTTAATAGAAGTAAAAGCAAAAACATGAGTCAGAAAAGTAAAGTCGCATCAAAAAGTAAAAAATAAAAATGTATGAAATTTAGAACCAAAGTTTTTAGCAGATATATCTTTTCAAAAGTATGTTATTAATAAAGTTTTATCGGAAAATTGATTATGAGAATTAGAAAATTTCTATTATGCATATTTAAATTGAAAATATAGAAAAAATTGAGATATTCAACTGCAAAAGATAGTAGTTTTAGATCAAGTAGATATAGCACAAACTGTGATTTTAGAATGAGAAGAGTCTGATAAAGAATTTAATAGATCTGATTTTTTACTCAATCAAGTAATCATTGAAGATACTTTGCAAAAAATGAGAAATGAACTTGTTTTAAATGAAGATAATTTTAATAAAATACATCCGTTTTCAGGAAGTAAATTTATAGAATATTTTTGAAAAGAGAGAGAATTTGGAACTATTTATGGGAAATGATTAACTTCACCATGAGCAGTAAAAACGCTTCATTTTGAAAATAATATTATTTTAGATGATCTATCATATGAAGAACAAGAATATTTTAATACTTCAAAATGAGAAATTTGAAGTGCCAGAAAATACCTGATTAATTATTTAGAAGCAAAAAAACAAGGAAAAGATTTAATAGATACCGAAAGTATTAAATTGGAACTTGATGATATAAAATATCCTATCTGTTTTTATGATTATGAAAGTTGTAGCGTTCCAATACCTTTTTTAGATCATGTAACTCCATATCAACACGCTGTGGTTCAATACAGTCTTCATAAAGTGTATGAAGATGGAAAAATAGAACATTTTGGTGGTGTATTATCTTGAACATGAGAAAAATCTGTAAAACAAATAACTATCGAAGAAAATCCAAATAAAGTTGATTTTGAAAGTGAAAAAATAATCACATGATGATATAAAGATTTATTAGAAGAATTTATAGCTGATATTTGAGATGATTTAGATAAAACTTTTATTGTTTGGTATAAAGCATTTGAAAATACAAGAAATGATGAAATTTCAGAGATTTTTCCTGAATTAGAAAGTAAGTTTCAAGAAATTAATAAAAATACTTATGACTTAATGGATATTTTCAAAAAAGGATTTTATTATTCACTCGATTTTAAAGGTTCTAACTCAATTAAATATGTTTTACCAGCAATGGTTCCAAATATGAGTTATGATTGAATGGAAGTCCCAAATTGACTGGTTGCCATGCAAGTTTTAAATAATATCATTGAATGACATATTGATGGAGAAGAAAAAGAGAAACAAATTATAAATTTATTAAAATATTGTGGTCAAGATAGTTTGGCTATGTATAAAATATATGAAAATATATTGAATAAGATATAAAATAGTATAAATATATTTTATTTTGAATAATATAATATATTTCATATTATTAAAAATAATTAATTGTTAAATAAAAAATATGGAAAATAAGTCAATGTTTGAAAGAGTTGTAACAGAAAAAATGACAACTAATATGATATATGAAGTATTTTTTTATAATACAAATACGAATGAAATATTAAAAAATGATAAATTAGAAAACGTATTAAATCATTTTAAAGATAAAATATTAATTCAATCTATACATAATAATATGGATTATGAAAATGATGCATGAAAAGTTATAGTTAATACTATGTTTATTCCTCTAATATGAGATGTAGAAATTAATATATTTACCTTAAAGAAATGGATAAAATTAATTAAAAAAAGTGAATTTCCAGCATATAAAACAGAATATAATTTTTTAGATTTAGCAGATGATATATTAAAAGAAAATAAAAAATATTTTTGAGAATTTGAACCGAGTAAAACATGTAAAATCAGTATCAAAAATGTTAAAAGAAAAGAATATCTATATACACAAATATCTTGATATGAAGAATTATATGATACTCTAAAAAAGAAATTTATAGATTTTTTACAAGATAGTGCTGATAAAATTACTGAACAAGAAAATATGAAAGTTCTATTAAAAGAACTTGAAAATATGGATAAACCTGATACAGCTAAAATAAAAAGAATAAAAGAAACATATTATATATAATATGTTTCTTTTAAATTATAAAATCACCTTATCTATTTTATTAACTTATTTGTGATATACCATCACGTTTTCCCTAAAAAGTTTTCTTTTAAAAACTGAATAAATAAGAATAAAGACATATCTAAAAAATTCTTGTATCAAAAATATTGAGATTTTTTTAGTATTTCAGCTAATTCCATATCTGTATTTTCTGGTGTTATATATTGATGAATATAAAAGTATTTTTGGTGTTTTAATAAATCTGACAATCACGTATCCAATAAATTATTTATAGTATCATCAAATAAGTTATTTCTATTTTTTTCTATATTTGAAATCCATTGAATGATTTCTTTTTCACTTATATCATCTCATTTTTTATATTTTAATAAAACTCAATAAATCATGTCTCTTAATAATCCTCTCATTTCTAGACTTCATGTTTTTTGAGAATAATGTTTTAAAATATCATTATCTCATATACTACTTATCAAAAAATCATTTGTAGTTTTGTGAGCTAGAAATGAATGAATATATCTATCTAAATCTGTCATTTTTCTGTAATTAATAAGTATAATTCACCCTTAAATATGTATTTCTTTGAATAATATTTCAATTCAATAGTTCAATCTGAAATAATATTCACTTATCATCTTTTTGTTGATCTATAACTTTAAAATCACATCCGTTTAACTGTGTAAAATCAACATTTTTAAATCTATTAAAAGCTCTAATAAAATTTGTTATATCTCAACAATGGTATTTTTGATCTCATATTATAAAGTCTACATATCCATCATAATTTGTTCCTCTTTGAGAGTAAACTTCTAAATTAGTAATCATTCATTTTCTCATTTTAAATTATTAAGTTATAAAATATATTTTATCCTGTTTGAAAAATTAAATATTTAAATCTTCTATTATTAATAAAAGATTTAAATATTTTTTTCAAGGCTTTTTTATAATTCTTCATCAAATGTATCTAATATGTCTTCTAAATATTGAATAAAATCTTCTTTAATATTGTTAAATAATTCATTATATGCATCAAACTGTCCAGCTTGCATAGTCTTAAAAATACTTAAATTATTCTCTTCATTGATATCTATCCAATTTTCAAATACTTCATATGAATTTATCACGTCAGTATCATAAAAGTCTGTTGCACTATCTGCTGATTCAGATACATCAGTTTTTTTTATATCATAAATCCAAGTTTCTAAATTTTCATAGTCTAATACTTCTGAATTACATAAAAATGATAAATAATCATTAATATACGTTTTTACTATTTCATTATTAAAATCAGCATTTTTATCTACTTGATTATAAATACTAATTTGTCTATAATTATAATTATCTTCAATTATAGATGTAGTATCAATGTATTCGTTCACTAGTGTTTCTTTATTTATATTGTTCATAGTTATATATAAATTAAATAATAATATAATTTCTTGCATTTCATTTAGTTGAAAATTTGTGTAATAAATATTTTTAAGCACTTTTCTTCTAACTTTCTTGCATATTTATGCAGATATTTTTAAATCCACATATTCTAATACGAGATTCAAAACTTTTTTTCAAGCTTTTTTTATTTTTTTAACAAAAAAAAGAGAAAAAAGTAAATTTTTCTTTTTAAATAGCTAAAACTTTCTTTGAAAAAAGTTTTATTTTTTTTATTAACCTTATCAAATTAACTAATTTTGAAATGATTTTATGAATGTTTTTGAATATAAAATGTATCTAATATCTAAATATCTCCATATTTGATATTATTCTATAAGCATGATAAAATATAAAGTATATATTTATGATTAAAAAAGGATGATTATTGATGTCATACATAACTCGTTTTTGCTAAATGAATCTCAAAAAATATATTTAATGGAACAAGTAAAAAATAATGATCAAGCATACACTAATAGGTTGCTAAAAAATTTACAATCAGAGAATGTTTTTTTACTTCAACTTCTAAAAAAATATAAATCAGATACGGATAATATCAGTATCTGACAATTAAAATGAGAACTCATGCAGAAAAATTTCGAAAAAATCAGAGCACTCGAAGCAAGTGAAGAAGATGATTTTTTTGATTTAGATAAAAATATTGATGACGTATTATAATTAAATAAAAAATAATGGCTTTTGAAAGTTCAAATAATCCAGAACAACAATCAGTTGATCCCTCTATAAAACAAGAACAAATAGATAGGGATTTTGATGCTGTATTAAAAGAATATCAAAATATGCCACCAAAAGAACAGGCTGAATTTATTGAAGCAATTGCAAGAAAAGATCCTCACTTTAATGAATTATACACTCAACTCAAAGATTTCTTCTGGAAAAATATTCAAGGTTTAGACGAACAATTAGAATCAATAGAAATACAAAAGTTATTCGAAGCAGAAGCAAATAAAACTGGGGAGCTTTTACTCTCACAATCATCTTTTTTTGAAAGCAACGAACATTTTTCGAATTATTCTGATTTATTACAAGAAAAAGAAATAAATGGAAATAAAGTAAGCATTTTAAAAAATGATGTTTATAACGCATTTATTCGATATTGAGATAATCAAGAACCTCTTATTAAAGCAATAGCTTATAAAGAATTATCACAGGCACAAAAAACACTCGATGAGAGTTTGCATGCCGTTTCAACTCGTATGCAAGCAGCACCTCAAAATATGCCCGAAGCTCGTTTATACGCATTCAAGCAACACGCAGAAAAAGAAGAACAAATACTAGAAAACTTTGCACCAAAGGCAGCAGAACTTCAAAAACTCCTCTCAACAGATGCTGGAAGACTTATTATATCAAATACAGCTTTTGTTTCTTTTGAGAGTAGGTTAAAATCAGATATATCAGAACAACTTGGATATAAACAGCAAACAGAAAATGAAACTACTCTTAATATAGAAAATAATACAAAAGGATTATTACTCAATCTATGAGTCATTGAAAAAAAATTTGAAAAAAGAATCCAGGATTTTTTAGAAAACCAAGAAAGTTTAAAAGCCAGAGATTATATTACTTGGCAAAATATTCTTCATCATGATTTACCAAATCAATTAGAAGAAGCCATTTGAGAAGAAATTAAGCTGTATAGTTTTCAAGTTTGAGAAGATCTCATTAAAAATAATGCTTCTATCATTACACAAGGAGGAATTTTTAATCTCCCCATTTGAAATGGTGAAAATGTCAGATTAGATTTCTCTGAATTATGAGATATTTCAGATTTAAATACAGATGAAATTTTAGAACTCTATAAAAATAATTTTGATAATATTTATAGAAATAATATTTTAGAAAATATTTCTGATACTATTTGAGAAATTTGGACTTCGGTAAAAGAAAATCCATGAAAAACCACTATTGATGTGACAAGTGTTATATTTGCATGACTCGGAGCTGTTCTGGCTTCACAAGGATCTGGAACTATCACAGCTCCACTGATTGCATGACCAACTTTTACCGTTTTAGATAATGGATATAGAGCTGGAATGTATGAAGTTTTTGATATACAATGAGGTTGGAAAGCATGAGTAGGAATAGAAGAAAATGATACCCATAATGATATATTAAGAAAAAAACTTTTTGAACTAGGTGGAAATACAGCACTTTTTTGAATATTTAAAATGGTTGGTGGATTAGAAGCTAAATTTCCTAAAATAGATAGTCAAATAGCGTCAATGTCACTAAAAACACCAATCGAAGCAGTTTGATTTACGTATTATTCTGTTATATCACAAAACCTACAAGAAACGGTAAAAAATGATGGAAATATGAATGAAATTTTAAATGATTTTTCTGAAATCCCAAATATGGACGCATTAGTAAAATCATTTATTTATAATCTCTGATTTATCACCGCAGTAAAAATGTGAGCTATCCCAGCTGAAAAAATGCTTATTGCGTGATATAATAAACAACTCAACACGGAATTACAAACACTCAAAGAAAAATGATTTACCATCATGGAAACTTCAGAGTGATATGCTTTTTATAAAGGATTAAATAAGGTAGACCAATTAAAAAATAAAGAATTTGCAACATTCGTTGAATTAAATAAAAAGGTCAACTATATAGCAACCGAACAATACAGAAAACCTGAAAGTGGAAGATGATGAAAATCAGCATATTCTACTACTTTGAGAGAAACAAAATTTCAAAATTTAGAGAAATATTCAAAAGAAGCACAGAGTGGAAAAATAGATTATGCTTTGAATGATAAAGTGATTTGAAAATCATTAGCAGAAAATTGAATTTGAAAAAAATGAGATAATATCTGAAAATGATTACTTGAAAAATCGTGATTTGAAAAATGAGAAAAAATAGAAGCTAAAACAAAATTTGAAAAGAAAGCTGTTAAGGAAATGGAGA
Source organism: uncultured Patescibacteria group bacterium (assembly GCA_963926055.1). Taxonomy (GTDB): domain Bacteria; phylum Patescibacteriota; class Gracilibacteria; order BD1-5; family UBA6164; genus CAJXJP01. The sequence goes on from CAWUVK010000007.1 coordinate 127,939, forward strand.
GTGCTAATATGATAATTTATAGAGAATATAAAGATTGATTTAATAGATTTGCTAGGTGAGAAAAAATGGCTGATATTTTCCCAAATATGAGTTATGAATCAAAAATAAAAATTCAAAATATTTTCAATAAAGAATCTTGATTAAAACCAAAAAAAGAAGGAAAAATTTAATTTTCCTTCTTTTCTATTTTATGATTAGTTATGTAATCTGCTACATCCCACATTTCATTAATTGCATTTAATGTGGCAACCATATATTCATCTGAATATATTTCAATTTTCTTTCAATCTTTGTTATATAATTCCCATAATCAATTATTTAGCTCTATTTTTGAATATCATTTTCTTAAATATCATGCTTGTAATGCATCCTCATATCATGGAGTAACTCTAAAATAGTCAACATTTGTATATCTTGTTGAATCTAATCTAGTTAGATATACTAAATTTCAGACTTTACTTTCATAAACAGCAAAACCATCTCTTCAAGGAATTTTTTTAATTTCAATAGTTTGCTTTTCTATTGCCTCTTGAACTTTACTTCATTCATAATCTGGAAGTTCTTGTAATTTTTGAATGAATTGTTCTTTTGCCTCTCAAATTAACTCTCATGAAACTTCACTTTTTAATTCTTGAATTTCATTTTTTGGATTTTCCTTAATCTCTGGTGAATTCAAAATAGTAAGAATATTATTTTTCATATCAAAAATAACTCCTCATACTTCAAAATTTAATTTACCATATTCTGGTCAAACTTTTTGTTCTATATGAGAAGGTGTTTGTTGATCTATGAGTTCAACATAATTATCAGGTCATGTAGATGGAACATCTGCCATATTTTTATAATTACTTATACTGCTATGATTATATCATTATTTGGATTTAAAAACAAGTTTTTAAAAACTGTCTCAACCTTCTATATAACTTTTTCCTTTATTTGGATTTATAATATTATCAATGATTTCAATTTTATATAAATAGTTTCAATCTCATTGAGTATAATAAGATTATTCTCATTTAATATCCTTAAAACCTAAATAGTCGATTTTAGTATAAGGAATAAACTTCACTTTATTATTAATTTCAAGTAAATACCCATCTCATGTATTATAGATAATTTTTCATTTTATAATTTTCTCGTTACTTGATAACTTAATATCGATATTTGGTTTATTATTTGCTCAATTCATTAAAAAAAATAATGCTAATCAAAAACTAATTAAACTTGCAATAAAAAGAATAATTTTTTTTATTTTAAACTCATTTAACGTAAATGATAAGTCTTCTTTTTTGAAATATTTATAAATTAATCTTTTGGGAATTATTAAAATTTTTAATATTCAAAATAGTATATCTAATACTCATAATATTACCATAATAAAAATAATAATTACAACAATTCAATATAGTGAAAAAATTATTATATTTAATATATTTGTTGTATCTAAAAACATTGGAATATATCAAATATTGATTTGCCCTATAATAAGAGATGTTATAAATCCTCCAAAAAGATATATAATGAAAGTTGAAATTACTTTATGTTCTATAAATTTTTTAAATAAAAATCATATTCAATCAAAAAAATCTTCATATAAATACTTTATACGTAATTTCTTATTTTCCATTTGTATCATTTATTAAAAAGTAAGTAATTTTAATTCTATTTTTTCTTTAATATAATTCAATAATTCTTTTTTACTTTCAGATTTAGTTTTAGCTAGTAATTTATCAATTTTAGTAATTAAAGCATCATAAATAATTTTAGATTTTTCTTCTCATTTTTTATCTACTTGTAAAAATACTTTATTTAATAATTCATCGATTTGTGGATTTGATTTTATTTCTTTTTTTTCTTGATTAAAATAAGCGTAAAGATAATAATAATCATTCCATTTTCAGTCTTCAAAATTTCCCATTTTATACCAAAAGGCTTTTTCTGATAAATGATTGATATTTATATAATCATAATTGAAAGTTCAAATATCTTTTCAATCTATATATAAAGTAGTTGTATAGTCATCATGATTTTCTTGTTTAAAATATTTTTTTAATGCATCTTCAACTTGAACATAATCAGTTTCTTTATTATTAGATATAATATCTATTTCATTAATTTCTTGTAATTCTCAATTTTTAATTTGAAAATATTTTTGTTCTGGTGATCCATCTTCTAATCTATTTCAAGTTCTTGCCCAAAAATATATAATATTATTATTTTCAGGATAAAAATTAATTTGACTCCAAGTTCACACTTTTTCTCAATTGAGTATTATACTTTCACTATTAGAAAGTGTTCCCATAGCATTAATACTTGTTACTGAAATTATGCTTATAAAAGCAATTATTAATATATTGATTATTTTTTTCATTTTTTAAATGTTATTTATATAAAATAAGAATTTCTTTTTTTCACTTTTTGAAATTATCTGGATAAAGATTTTCGTCATAATTCACAATATTTTCCATTAATTCTTGAATATTGTAATTATATCAATCTCACTTACTCACTCACACCTCATTAACTATAAAATTTTGCTCTGTTGTATATCATTTTATGAGTAAATTATGATAAAGAGGTCATCATCAAATAAATAAGTCATTAGAAAGTCATTTTCCGTAAACTGGAACTATAATAGGATTTCATTTTGAAATATTTTCTTTCATAATATTAACATCTGGATTTTCAATTATATCTCAAAATATTTGTTGCTCATCTGCTTGAAAAGCAATAAGTAATTTGAGAGTATCTTGAAGTGATGTGTGCATATATCATCCATCGAATAATATATCTTCTAATTCTTTTAATTTTAAAAGATCCAAATTATATTCCTCTAAATCAGGATTTTTTCCTGTAAGAAAATAATATCAATTGAGTAGAGACGCTTCTTCACAAAAATTTTGATATGGTTCGTCATATTTTACTCATGTTGCTATATCGAGTGGAAATTGAGAATAAAATGTAATATCTAACTCCTTTTCTTTTTCAATATTTAATGCTTGTTTCACTTGTAAGTTATTAGAATTTTCATTCATTAACTTTTGAATTTCTTCATTTAAATATTTTTGTTTTTTCAAATAAGTATTATTTTTAATTTTATCTATTTTTTCTTTTAATTCTTGTCTTTTTTTGAGTTTTTCTATTTCTATGTTTTGTTCTGAAATAGTATTATTTAATTGAAAAATCTCCTTATCTTTTCATGGGGATAAGGAGCAAGATGTTATAAAAAATATTGTTATGAAGAGAATTGTTATTTTCTTATCTTTTCCATATTGTTTTATTAATTCCATTCGTTTTATCTATTAATTTAATAGTATCTAAATCATTGATAATAAGTTTAGCTCATTCTCATGAAGTAAAAATAGCTTGAATAGGATAATTATATTCCGATAAATTTATTTGATGAGCTGATTTTGGATTTGTAATAATTAAATTACTTCCTCACCAATTATTGACTTCAAAATCTAATATTTTAGTTCATTCAACATAAATGGTTTTCCATGTGGTAAATCATCTTCCAAATTCTTCACTTGGAGGTGTTCAAACTTCTTTATAATATTCTTTAATAGATCATAGATTATTGAATTTATATCAATCTTTTAATAAGTTTTCATGAGAATATATTCCAGTTAAAGTATTTGGAATATCTTTTTTTTCTTCTAATAATTTAGTTACATCAATAGTTTTTATCCAATTATTTCAAATATTATTAAATCATTCCTCAATTATAAACGATTCATCTATTTCTCATTTATTTTGAACATTTTTTACAACATCTTCTGGATATGCTATTTGTAACTCTAATTGATTTCAATTTAGAGTAGTATTTAATCATAAAAAACAATTTCAATTTTCGTATAATTCTGTTAATACATCACTATTTCCATTGAAATTATATCAGTAAAATGTATCTTGGCTACATTCCCCAGCTCTTTCATATTTGTGAACTATTCAGTAATTTCTTTTTGAGTTGATTATATTATATCTTATCTCCGACATACAATATTCATCACTACATTTTTTAGCTTTTGTAGTTAAATAATCAATTTGCTTTCAATTTTCATATAAATAAATATTTCAATCGTTATGTTTGATTAATTCTTTATTATTTTCAATCTTTTTTACTTCTATTTCTGTCTTATCAAGTATTTGTTTTTCTTCTATTGTATTAATTGGAGCTTGTTTTTCTTTTATTGTCTCAATATCTACAACATTTTCAGAACCACATGACGTTAATAGAAATATTGTAAGTAATATTGATGCACATATAAATATTTTTTTCATAATTTTTTTATTAATTTAAGTTTGAAATGTAAGTTCTAAAAAATTATTATTATCAGACGGTCTATTATGAAAACTGATATATAAAGGAAAATAAAATAATATATAATTGTTGACTTAAATATATTTGGTAATTTATCATATCTTAAATATTTTAATATATTTTTTTTAAAAAATTTATAATAAAAAATCGAATATAAGCATACTATAAATATATAAAGCACAATAACCTTTAAAGTAAATGATAGAGCTTCTACATTAACAATTCCATATACATAATTTGGTTCAAGTATACTTCATAAATTTCATAAAAATCAAATGGGTAATAAAAATAGAATAGAAAAAATACAAATCGAAAATGTGAGTATTAATATTATATTTAATGTATAAATAATAACTCTTTCTATTAATAAATTTAAAAAAGAAAAAATTCCAATTTTTAATTTTACTATTTTATATCATGCTAATATTAATTTACTATTCGTCTCTTTTTCTTTTTTTGCAACGTATTCTTTTTCCTTTTTAATCTTATGTGAAAATGTATTCAGCTTATAGAAATTTTGTTCAAGTAAATCTTTGTATTTTCATAAAAGTTTGAAATTTTCTTCTTTTCATCATCTATCTGGGTGATGTATCATAGAAAGTTTTTTATAGTTCTTTTTTATTTCAGATCTATCTTTCAGAGGTAATTCTAATCAATAAAATTCTATTGCTTGCTCTATTTCAGTTTTCATAATGAACAATTAAATTGTATTTGTAAGTTTCTCTACATATATAAATTCTTCTTTTTCTCAATTTATAGTAGCTCATAGATAATTATTTGAAAACCATTTAACAAACTCATCTGTATTAAAATTTATATATGTATTTACTGATAAGTTAAAGTATTCAGGAGATAATAATCAAGCTCATTCATATCAAAAATGAAATTCATAAGTTCAAAAATTGTAATATTTATCATTTTTTGTATCAACTAAATCAAACTCTGCTTGTATAGTTTCATTTTTATTATTTTTATAGCATTCCTCTATCAAGTAAGGAGTTATTTTATTAGATTCATTTCATATAAATGTTCTATAATCAAACACTATTACTTCTTTTCAAAAATGTAAATCTGCATATTCAAGATTAAATTTTCCATTATATAATTCATCAAAACAGCTATATATGTCGTTATTATATATTTCATCTTGTGAAAATGTTAAACTATTCTCGTAATTAATATATTTGGCAAAGTTTAATAATTGATCTTCTTGAATTTTATAAATTTTTCAATTAGAACTATGAATTATATAATCAGTTCAGTGGTTATGTAATATTTCTCACATATTTGTAAAATAAAAAAATAAGCAGAGATAAATTATCTCTACTTATTCGTTTGAAAAAAAGTTAACTTTTTTTATTTAAATAGCAGAGGTAATAAATCCCTGCTGTTCCAAAACTAATGATGCATTAAAATACGCAAAAAAAGTTGGAAGGATTTATTACCTCAACTCTTTACGCATTTCAACCCAAATAGGATGCATTTTATTTCATTAATTTTAGAACAGCAAAATAATTTTATTCATAGTTATAAAAAAATCAAACTTAAGATTATAAAGGCAAAAAAGCAGAAGTTATTTAAAAACTTCTGCTTTTATTGTCAGATAGAGATCCTGATAATATTCCTCCTTCAAAAATCATTTATATTTTTCTGGTTTGGTTCAAAATATTTCTGTCTGTTTCTTTATAAATTTATTTTTAATACAAGAACCTGAATATTCTTTATCTCAAATATTTCATTCTTGTTTTTTATCTTTTTGCGTTTTATATCTTACTCATTCTATACTGTATAAATTTGATAATTGCACCATAAATCATTGATAAAATGTGTATCTATTTGTAATATTAAATATATCTGGGAATATCTCTTTGGCTTTTGTTAATCTCTTACTCATAGTAGATTTTTCAGTTCATCAAAAATCTTTTCATATAGTATTTATGAGTCTGGAAGGATTTTTATAAAAATACTCTTTTGCTTTTACTCAATAATCACTTTTCACAGGTCTACATGCAATCACAATATAACAAAAACTTCGAAATATTTTAATGTCTGTAATTTTTTTGATTAATAATTTATCAATATATACCAAGTAATTACTGGTATGATTTTTATGAAACAAACTCTTTAATGTTATATATTGATTCCTTTTTTTAGGTCTTATTTCTCATATAAATTGATTCTCATTTTTTCATTTCTGGTAAATGTTTTCTAAATTTCTTTTTTCAAATCAGAGCTCTATTCCTTTTTTGATAAAATCTAACTTTGTTATAGTTCCACTAAAATCTTTTCATGAAAAAAAATATCGTATCAAAAATACTAAAAAATATTTGTATCCATCTTTATATTCTTCTATTTTAAAAAGTTCTATATTAAATCTCACTTCTCACATTATTTTTAATAATTAGTAATTAATAATTTACTAAATAGAAAATTAAAACTTTTTTCCAATAAAAAATAATATTACTTGAATTTTTATCCTATTTCTTTTATAGATTATTACTTATTTATTAATAAAAAAACTATGAGTGAAATTGAATTTGCTATTTGGGGTATTGTGTTATGTATAATAATTATTGCAGTTTTAAATGCTACAACAGGCTGACAATGATACAACACAGAACAACAATGATATTGAGAGAATTGAGCTGAACTTGCAAAGAAAGCTAATAATAATGCAAAGTTGTATAAGAAACTTGAAAAAGCTAATCTTACTTTGGAGGAATTAGAAATTAAAAAAGAAGAAACGGAAAATGAAATTGAAAAACTTACATTTGATGCTTCAACTAGTTTTGAAAAAGAAAAAGGCAACTCTACAAAAATTAAAAAATTGAAATTAGAATTGAAATATCTGGATATAAAAATATCAGATATGCTTGATAATATAGATAAAATTAACTATGAAATACAATGAATGATTTATTAGATATATTATATTATTCTGGTTTGAATAAATTTCTTTATACAAATGATAATATTATAAATATACATAAAGATATGAAATGATCTTATTTAATAGCACTGAATTTGAATATAAGAGAAATAAACTATATAAAAGATAACTTTGATGAGTTTATAAAAATCCTTGAAAAAATATTATATTCTTTTGATCAAACAACCAATTATAACTTTAAAAATATAGCTTTTAATAATGTTAAAATTTGAGATGTAATGATAAATAACTGTGTTTTCCTATATAACTCTCAAAAAGATAAAGTATGATACATAAAAACGAATACATGTATTGAATTTCCTCGATATAATGTAACTCGTTGAATAACTCTTTATGAAAAAATATGAGATCTTATTGAAAAGAAAAAATTGAGTGTAAGAAACCTTATTAAATTATGAATATCACAAAGTAGAGCAAGAGAATTATATAAATTTTTAAAAGAAAAGTTAGTAATTATTATTTCTGAAAATAATCACCAACATAAAACATACTTTATTGAGGAGTATAGAAAAATATGAAATGATATTATAAATAACATAATTTCTGAAAGTGTGTAATATGTGTAATTTGTGTAGAAAGCCAAAAATCAAAGGAGTGTGTAAATTATCACTTGAAACTTTAGATTTTTGGTTTTTTAATTATACTTTGAATAATTAGGATCCTAATGTTAAAAAAACTTTTATATTATTAATATTACATCATGGAAGATATATATATATCAAATCTTATTGAAGAATATAAAAAAGAGCTGGAAGATATTTGATATAAAATAACAGATGAAAATATCGAAACTATAATTTTATGATTTATACAAATAAGTAATGCAATGTTAGAGGGTGAAATACAAAAAATTGAAAATGCTCAATTTAAAGAATTTATATTATCATCATCGCCTATATGATTAAAATTTATTAAACCTGAAAATATATTAGATCAACTAGTAAATAACCTTTGAATTAAATCTGATAAAAAATTAAGAGTAAATTATTTATTAGAGGTGACGGATGATTTTAATCAGATAGTTCAAAATAAATTACAACTTTTAAATAAAGAGCAGAATCTGTTTAAAGTATTAGAAAATATTACAATTAAATCTAATTTAAGTGAAAGTATATTAAAGCACATATCAAAAGATGATATTAAAAATTTTTTAGAAAGTAGTAATATGATGGAAAAATTTAATAAATGAATGTTAACAGAAAAAGAAAATAAACTGATTATTAATTTTTTAAATAAATAAAAAATCATGAGTAAAAGAATATTTATATATGCGAGAAGAAGTAGTAAAAAAAATAAATCATGAACTGTATCTATTGAGAAGCAAATAAGTTCAATTAAAAATGAGTGTAAAATAAATTGATATATTATTGAATGAATATATGAAGATAATCAATCGGGTTTTAGAGTGTGAATTAGACCTGAATTTAATGATATGATCAATATGATTAAAAAAGCTAATATAAAATGAATATGAGAGAAAATTGACTATATCTATGTGTATTGGGCATCAAGATTATGTAGAAATACAGAAGAGGCAAGAATTATTCAAGATTTAGTAGAAAAATGAAAAATAAAAATTAAGAGCATACATGGCGATTATTCTGAATGATTAGACGGACAGAAAAGGCTAATTCATGATTTAATAGATGCAATATATGAGAGCATGGAAAAAAGCGAGGAAGCTAAAATTAATATGGATTTAACTTATAGAGAAAAATGAAAAATAGCTAGAAAAGCCGCATATTGATATATTTTTAGCAGATATAAAAAACTTGAAATTAATAATGAAAATTGAGAAGCAGATATAATCAAGAAAGTATTTAATGAGTATTCTAAATGAGAATACACATATAAAGAATTAGCAAATCATTTAAATATAACTTGAAATCAAAAAATATATATCAAAAGAAATTGAGAAATTGCATGAAAAAATTTTTCAGAAAAAGATATAGAAAATATCATAACTAATGAGTTTTATTATTGAAGAGTTAAAGTTAAATATACCGATTTTACAGAAAAATCTCTAAAATATTTTCAAGAAGTTTATCCATATAAAGAAATAAAAGAAAACATAGTAATCGACTATACAAAATATATATCTCAAAATAATACTTTTACTCCTATCATATCAGAAAGACTATTTAAAGCAGCTGAAGATATAAGAAATTGAAAAAGATGAAAAAATAAATTTAAAAATTTTGAAGAATTATATCTATTTCAATGAATGATAAAATGTAGTTGTAAGCAAAATATTGAGAATAATCCAAATAAATATTTAAGTTATACACAATATCCTACTAAAAAAGATAATTGAATTATATATAATAATTATAGATGTTCAAATAATGAAAGAGAAAGTAAAGAAACATGAAAAACGATAAACTGTGATAAATCAAAAGCTAGAATATCAGAAATTGCATTAGAAAAAATTATTTATACTGATTTTATTAAATGAATACAATTTAGTGATAAAGAAAAAGAAATATTTGAAAAAGTTATTGCATACAAACTACAACAATTATGAGAATATAAAGAAAATACTAGTAGAAAATTGAAACAAAGATTAGTTAATTTAAAAAAAGAGAAAGAAAAAGCATTTAAAGAGTATAGAAGTGAAACTGATAGTTTAATCAAAGAAATGTTATTAGAAGATTTACATAAAATAGATAATGACTATAAAAAAATTGAGACGGAAATAGAAAACCTACCGGAAGGAAATAAAGAGGATTCAAATAATATAAATGATTATGTGTTTTATATTAATAAATTATGAAGCCATTTTAAATTGTTTCCTAAATATAAAAAACAAAAATTTATAAGAGCAATGTTTGAAAGAATAGTTTTAGAAAATAAAAAAATTGTGGATTTTAAGCTTAACCCAGTCTTTGAATTAGCATATAATAAAAAAAAAGTTGTAACATTTAATCATTTAGAGGATAACCCTAAAAAAAAATGTTCCAACTCTCTGCGTGGCTTAACAAAAACTAAAAGGGCACAATCAGAAGATTGTACCCTTTATGGCAGGCCCACTAGGAATCGAACCTAGAGCGCGGGATTTGGAGTCCCGAATTTTAACCGTTAAACTATAGGCCTAAATTTCCCCACCTTTTGTTCCCTCTGCTCTAAAGCAGAGGGTTAGGGTGAGGTTAGCTAATTATATAGCAAATCTTTTGAAAGAAGTAATTGTATCTTCTCCGATAAAGTCTTTTACTTTAACGTTAGGATCGATAACAAATGCTTGTTCTAATAAAGAAATTTCAGATTTGAATTTCCCCATTTTACCTCCAATGATTTTTAGTAAAACGTCATCAGATTTATTTCCCATATTAGCATCATTTTTCATGATTTCTAATTGAATAGATTTTTCTTTTTCAATAACTTCTTCAGAAATATCAGAAGCTCTTAAGTATTCAGGGTTAGCAGCAGTTACGTGCATAGCTACTTGTTTTAATTTTTCTTCATCAGATCCTTCTTTTGCTACGATTAATGCAGCAATTTTAGCATTTGAATGTAAGTAAGAAACAGCTAATCCACCTTCAACGATTTCATAATCAAGAAGTTTTAAATTTTCACCCATTTCTAGAGCATAGTCAGAGTTAATCATAGTTTGAGCAGCTTCTTTAGAGTCTACACCATTTTCTTTTAAGAAAGCAGCAACAGTTTCTAACATAGTTGTAAACTTATCAGTATTAGCAAGGAAATCAGTTTCACAACCAATTGATACTATGTAAGCGTTTCCACCTTCTGTAACGATTTTGATTCCACCTTCAGTAGTTTCTCTGTCAGCTTTTTTAGCAGCTTTTGCTAAACCTTTTTTTCTTAGTTCTTCTACAGCTAAATCAATATCTCCGTTAGCTTCGTTAAGAGCTTTTTTACATTCCATCATTCCGATACCTGTAAGTTCTCTTAATTCTTTTACTTGAGCAGCAGTAATTGCCATAATATTTTTATATTATAGTATAAAATTAATTTTTTGATTTTTATAATTTTTCTTTAATTTTTTCTTCAAATTTATCTATGTACTCGACATCCATATCTTCTCAATTGTATGCCTTATATCCCAAAAATCAGGTAATTCCAGCATATGCGAGGAAGAGTATTCCACTGAGTGCCCATAAGGGCAAAACAGCAGTTATAATAAATCTGGCAATAATGTAAGCAAAAAATAAAAAATTTCAATATTTTATGTGTTTTTTTAACGAATCAGATTTTTTTTCTTCAGTGAAAAATAAAATAATTGCTACTATTGGCACATAACAAAGAGCATTTTTAAGATTATCGCTGTTTGATTTATTTTGTTCCATAATATATAATATTTGAAATATTATAGGAGCCTAGATATAAAAATAACTAGACTCTTTTATAAAAAATTATTTTTCTTCAGTTTTAGCTTCTTCTTTTTTTTCTTCAGCTTTTGGTTTTCTAGCAACTGGTTTTTTATCACCACTTACTTTTCTTTGAACAGTTTTAGCAACAGCAGGTTTTACTTTTACACCAGATAATTCTGCTGATAATTCTCAAGCGATATATTCAATAGATTTTACTGAATTTGTATTAGAAGGAATACAGTTTTCAACAACAGTATCGTCTCCATTTGTATTTAATACAGCAAATGCAGGAAGTCTTAATGAATTTGCTTCTCTGATAGCTTGTTCTTCATAGATTCCATCTACAGCGAAAATAACATCAGGAACTCTTTTCATTTCTTTTAACCCTTTATATGCTTTATCTAATTTTTCAAGTTCAAGCATTTTAGCAGCTTTTTCTTTTTTAGTTAAAACATCAAATGCTCCAGCTTCAGAATCTTTCAATAATTGTAAGTATGTTGCAATTCTTTTTTTGATAGTTTTGAAGTTTGTTAAAAGTCCAGGAACCCATTTTTCAGTTACATAGTAGTGACCAGTTTCTTCAGCTAATTTTGAGAAAGCATCTCTTGCTTGTAATTTAGTAGCAACGAATAATACTTTTTTCCCTTCAGCGTGGTATTCTTTTAATTGAGCTTTTACTTCTTCAATTTTTTCAACTGTTTTTACTAAGTTAATTACGTGGATACCGTTAACTGAACCATAAATATATGATTTCATTCTTGGATTCCAGTAGTTAGTTTTGTTCCCGATATGTAATAGGTTGTCAAACATTGTGTTTAATACTTTTTTAGACATTTTTTGATTTTTAATTGTTAAGCAAGATTTATTTCAATCTTTAAATAAATATTTCTGTGCATATATAGCTTCCCAAAAATATTTTTAATTTAGACCTCTTCCGACCTCACGGCTACCTTCTCCCTCGAGGGAGAAGGTAAGTATAATTTTTTATATTCCCTCTCCTATCAAAGGAGAGGGTTAGTGTGAGGTTTTATAGAAAAATGATTATTTTTCTTCAGTTTTAGCTTCTTCTTTTTTTTCTTCAGCTTTTTCTTCTTTAGCTGGAGCTTCTTGTAGAGCTTTTAATGAAAGACCAATTCTTTTTTTAGTAGGTTCAAAGTTAATAATTTTTGCAGTAACTTCTTCTCCAACTTTAACATAATCTCTAATATCTTTTACTACACCGTGTGAAATTTCAGATAAATGGATAAGCCCTTGAATACCTCCTTCAAGATCCATGAATGCACCAAATTTAGAAATTCTAGAAATTGGAGCAGTGATTGAATCACCAAGTTTATATTTTTTAGCAAGAACATCCCATGGATTTTCTTTCAGTCTTTTAATTGAAAGTGAAATTTTATCAGAATCTAATCCAATAACTTTAACTTTAACTTTCATACCAACTTTTGCAAATTTACTAGGATCGTTAACATGTCCCCAATCGATTTCAGATACATGAACTAAACCTTCTAATCCATCAAAAGTAACGAATAGACCGTATGATAAAATACCAGATACAACCCCTTCAACTACGTCACCTTCTTTTAGAGTAGCAAGAGCTTTTTCTCTATTTTCAGCAATAGCAGCTTTTTCTGAGAAGATGATTTTTTTACCAGCTTCATCAACATTGATAACTCTCACTTGGAAATCTTTTCCAACTAATCCTTCAAGATGTTCTAGAATTTTATCTGCATTAGCACCTTCAACTCTAGGATAATGAAGAGGAGTTAATTGAGAAACAGGTATAAACCCTTTTAATCCATCAATATCAACAAGTAGCCCACCTTTGTTTGCTTCTGTAGGAGTAACAGTAATCACTTCTTCAGATTCGTTGTATTTTGCAAGATTTGAAAGATTTTTGATTTGGTTTGCTCTTTTTAATGAAAGGATTAATAAACCTCTTTCAACAGAATCACCAAGAACCATTACGTCAATAGGTTGACCAGCTTCTAAAGTGTTTAAATCAACAGTATTCCCTACTTCTTTTGACACTACTAACCCAGTAAATTGGTTATTAACATTTACTAAGATATTTTTCTTTTCTACTTTTACAATAGTACCAGAAATTACTTCACCTTCTTTTGGATATTTAATTTCAGGTGATTGTTCGAATAACTCTTCAAACAGAGCTAAATCTAATTTTGCCATAATAGCATATAGTTAAAAAATAAATTAATCCGTAAAATAAATTTTTACGAATAGTTTTAAGAAAAGTAAGATTAAAAATCTCCTTAGTAAAAAGCTTAACAAAGCAAACTTTCTACTTTCAGATTTTTAATCCTCCTGTGCGTTGTGTGAAATTCGCGGCCTAAATATATTCAGAAAGCCAAAAATGTCAAAACTTTTTTCGTCTTTTTTTCTTATATTTCTTTAGTTTATTTTTAGATTTTCTTAAGCTTATCTGATATAATAATATTATTACTTTTTGAATATGATTATTATGACTCTACAAAGCAAATGGGAACGTCAATTCTGCTGATTGAGATTAGCTTGGGAAATTAGGTCAAGTACTTCTTGGAGAACAAATGGTATAATAAATATTTGAGAAAAACTAAAAAAGCAGCCCTAGGCTGCTTTTTTTTCTTTTAGCGAATGGATAATATTTCCTGCTAAAATTGGATTTTCAAATAATATCAAATCTTTAAATTTCCCTGATGAATGTAAAACTTCAGTAAATAAAAGATTAATATTTTTTTGACGATAAATTTGTCTACAAATTAGACTCAAACGTTGTATTAATTCAATATCACTTGCGTTAAAGTGAGAAATATTAAATCTATATGTTGCGAGAGTTTCGTTAGTAATTCTCAAAAATATTATTTGATGAGCACTAATTTCTTGAGTTTCTACATGAAAATCCTCTTGCAATAAAAATTTCATATTAAAAAATTTTTTTTCTTCAAATTTTTTAATAGAAATATCTAATTGAAAAAAATTTTCAAAATCTTCTTGGATTTCAGACATTACTTTCTCCCTATTTCAGAACTTTGAAATTTATTTGTAATCTAAATATTTCTTTACTTGATTTAATAAAATTTCATGATTATCAAAAATGAAAAATTTTTGATATCGACCATTTTCACTTAAAAAATAATCATAAAATAATTGTATATTTTTTTTCTCATAAATTTTTTTCAATAAAATTGAAACTATATTTAAAAGTTCAATATACGATTTTTTAAATTCATTTTTATCAAAAGAATATGTCACGTATACTTGTCTGTCATTAAGAATATAAACAATTCTTTTATTTTCTACTTCATTAGAAATAATTTCTAAACTCCTACAACTTAACACTTTTAGTTGAAAAAATTTACTTACCTGAAATAAAGGAATTTTTACAGATGATTGAAAAATTATTTTTAATAAATCATCTATATTGTTTTCTCTTTTCATATTTTAACTCCCTGCTGAATTTTGTATCTACTAGAATAGGTAAATTTATTTTTTGTCAATTATTAAAAATAAAACACTAAAAAAGAGAACGAAAATATCGCCCTCTAATAATAAATCTATAGAGATTATTCAGAAGATTTTTTTAACTCTTCTTTGATTAACTCTAAGGATTTTTTATCCACAAAATTAAACAAATTACTTTTTTCTATTAAATCAATAATATCATTTACTTTATTGAAGTGAATCAAAGTTCGTAATTGATTTAGAAATACAATATAATTATTTTGTATTTCTTGTGCTATTGTATTTGTTTCCTGAGGATCACGTCCATCTAATTTAATCTCGATTATTAAATCTTTAATTTGAGGTAAATTAATAATAACACGAGAAAGATGTTCAGTTTCTTTTAAGACATTCCCCTCTTCTATAGCTTTATAATCAAGTGCCTTAACTGAAAATAATCGAGAAACTTCATTTACACTCATGCAAATTGTTTTCTTTTCTTTGAAAGTAAGCATTTGTGATGTAACAATTTTTAATAAATCCATGATGGACTCCTAATAATTTGTGGTTGTGGTAGTTCACTGGGTATAGTGAACATAATTATTATACTTGATTAATTTTATAATGTCAAAAAAACCGAATAAAATATAGATATTTTATTCGGTTTTTAATTTTTCAAAAATGGGGTGCCCGAAGGGTCTCGAACCCTCGACCTCCAGAGTCACAACCTGGCGTTCTAACCAACTGAACTACGGGCACCATATTTGAACTTTTTTTCAAAAGCAGGGTGATTATATTGAAACTCACTTAGTTGTCAAAAGAAAATTAAATATATTTTTAATAAATTGCGTCTTTTGAATCTAAAATATTTTGTTGTATATCTTGAGGTAATAACTTGAATTTTTGAGAGGAAATATCTATTTGTTTTGTGAATCAAATATTATCTCCATTTAATCTATATCAAACACCAGAAATGCTACACATAACAATATCATTTTGACTATGTGATTTTATTTCAAATATATGAGAAAAAATAGCTTTGGTAAAAAGGTATTTATCGAGAGGAGTTGAAATTTGAGATCTCTTTTGAGAAATTAATTCATACACAAAATTTGAAATATTTTTTACTTCCAGGCTATTTTCACGAGTACATCAATTTGCTGCATCCACAGTTGAAAAAGTACTGAATAATATGATAGTTATAATAATTTTTTTCATAATACTTTTTTATCAAAAAATAAATTTCAGCAGAAATAGATACAAAAAAATACACATATATTTTAAATATATGTGTATTTTCTATTTTTTCAATAAATTAACAAAAGCTTCACTTGGAAGAGAAACTTTTCAAAATTGTTTCATTTTCTTTTTCCCTTTCTTTTGTTTTTCTAATAATTTTTTCTTTCTTGAAATATCTCAACCGTAGAGTTTTGCTGTTACATCTTTTCTCATCGCAGAAAGGTTTTCTCTTCCCACAACATCTCATCAAACTACTGCTTGAATCTTTATAGTAAAAAGTGCTTTTGGTATTGAAGTTTTAAGATTAGCACAAATTTTTCCTCATAATATACGAGATTGAGATCTATGACAAATAAATGCAAGAGCATCTACTTTTTCTTCAGCAATAAGTATTTCTAATTTTACTAAATCACTTTCATTGAAACGAATAAATTCATAATTAAGTGAAGCATATCATGAGCTCAGAGATTTTATTTCATCATAAAAATCTCAGATTAATTCATTCATCGGAAGTTCATATGTCAACATAACTCTATCAGAATCTATATATTGTTGATTTTTAAAAACCCCTCTTCTATCCTGAGAAAGTGTCATTAAATTTCAGACAAATTCATTAGGAGTGAGTATTTCAACTTTAGCAATAGGTTCTTCTATATAGAGATATTTTTCTCTTGCTGGGAGATCTTCAGGATTTGAAACAAGGATTCTTGTACATTTTTGACCTCTTTGATTTTCGATAAATTCTGCCGAATATCTTGAATATTCAGATTTTTTATCTCAGAGTAATACTACTCTATAAGTTACTTGAGGAGCCGTTAGAATTACATCCATATTAAACTCTCTCATGAGCCTTTCTTTTACAATATCCAAATGTAAAAGACCTAAAAATCCGCATCTATACCCATGTCCAAGTGCTGGTGAAACATCTGTTTCCACTGCTAAAGCAGAATCATTTAAAACGAGTTTTTCCATTGCATCTTTCAGCAGTGGATATTCACTTGAATCCATCGCAAATATTCCAGCGTAAATAAATGGAGTTACTTCTCCAAAACCTGAAATTGCTTTTGCATCTTCTGGTTTTGCTTTCGGACCATTGACTATTTCTGCTTTCCACATAGTATCTCCTACTTTTGCATCACGAATAGTTTTTAATCATGTTACTACATATCCAACTGAACCAAGACCAATTTTTGAGTCGCTAATATAACTTGGAGAAAAATGTCCAACATCAAGTGCTTCGATTTTTTTATCAGTATTGAGAAAATGACAAGAATCTCATTTTTTGATTTCACCTTGAAAAACTTTTACATACGAAACGACTCATCTATATGGATCGTATTGAGAATCAAATACAAGTGCTTTTAATTCATCATTTTCAGGAGATTTATCACCATAAACTACTGGAGAAGAAACCCTTTGTAAAACTGCTTCTAAAACCGCTTCTACATTTTCTCATGTTTTTGCTGAAACTCAAATGATTTCTGATTTATCGCATCCAAGTAAATTAATTATTTCTTCTGCCACTTTATCAAAATCAGCTGCTGGGAGATCTATTTTATTAATTACAGGAATAATATCTAAATCATTTTCAATAGCCATATAAACATTTGAAAGCGTTTGAGCTTCGATTCATTGAGTTGCATCAACTATTAATAAAGCTCATTCAACTGAGGCAAGACTACGAGAAACTTCGTATTGAAAATCTACATGTCCAGGAGTATCAATAATATTGAGTTCATAGCCTTTCCAATTCATTCTAACTGGTTGAAGTTTTATAGTAATCCCTCTTTCTTGTTCGAGTTCCATGGTATCAAGCATTTGAGAATTTTTCATATCTCTTTTATCAAGTGTCCCTGTGATTTCTAAAAGTCTATCAGCCAAAGTTGATTTCCCATGATCGATATGTGCAATAATACAAAAATTTCTAATATTTTCTAAATTCATATATAATTTTATTTGATTAAATTTGCCAGCATTTTAGTTATAAATTCAAAAAAGTCAAAGAAGCCTCACAAATATTTTTCGCAAAAAAAATAAACATGAAAATATTTTCATGTTTATTGTAACGTTTCATAAATATTATTTATTTCTGCTTGAGATAGCGCTCTGTTGAAAATCATGATTTCATCTATTTTTCAATTAAAAAATTCTCTATTTCAGTCAAATGATCAAATAAATGCATTTCATCAACCTGAATCTCACATATCTCAATTTTGATAATATTCTTCTCCTAACAAATGCTGTCATTGATAAGTTGATATTTTTTGAAAGTCTTTAGTCATTGCTAATAGTGTTTTTGTATTAAGAGGTACAGATTTTTCATAATCTGGAGCAACCCAATAACCATTTATTTTAATAAAAGGTTCATATCTTCATCATGCTGAAGAGTTTTTAATTGTTGATGCATATCACGCTAGAGGTGTTCCTCAATATTTAGTAAAAATCCTTTGTCTATTATCATTTATTTCACCTAAGTCTATTACTGTTAATAGAGTTATATCATATCCAGTTAGGGATAATTCTGAGCTATCAGGTACTTCTATATAATCATCTACTCCATCAAAAAACATGGCTCCATTTACAGGAGTTGCTAAACCTGAAGCATTTGCGTCATGTATCGTTCCATGATTATTATTTCCAGATAAATCTGCTAATTTCCCATCTGAAGTGAGAGTTTCCATATCCCAGTATCAAACTAAAGATTCATCAAAAAATCATTTTTCTGCTGCTTTGAGTTCTATAAAATTATCTTCTCAAGTTATATTTATAAG
>CAWUVK010000008.1:0-20050 GCA_963926055.1 uncultured Patescibacteria group bacterium
AAAGAATATTTCAAAATCATTTGAAATCAACAGAACCAAAGATATAAATTTTCCACTTCCAGATAAAAAAGTAGATATTTCTGCCAGCGGAACCGTTTTTCAGTATCAATGAGAATTATCACAAAATATTTTAGAATCTGACCTAAATATTTTTGATGGTGGACTTGATCCAGTTACTAAAAAACCATATGGTTACGCAGTTAATTTGGCTAGAAATAAATTTCAAGTAATTTGATTTTTAGAAAATAGTGAAAATATTACAAATATTTCTCAAAATACAGCATTTGCATATAATAGTGACAAATATGTAAAATCTAGTTGAGATGCTTTAGGAATTTTATTAGATGAGACAAATAACGAAATTATATTAGATGAGAATGGAATATTAGAAATAGATATAAAAAATAATACAGAAAATTATTCAGTAATTTTAGAGGATTTTATTTATAATTGAAAATATGTTGATATTGAAAGTATATTATCTCAAAGATATAACCCACAAGCAAATTGTAGGTCATTATTAGAAGCTTGATTATGAAAAAAGGATTGAGTTTATACAATCAATCCAACATGAATCGATTGAGATGAAATAAAAGTATATTGTAACATGACTACAAATGGTTGAGGTTGGACATTAGCTATATCGCAAATGCATGCGAGTGATCAATATCCAAATTCTTCATCTCCATTTATTCAAGATTTACAAGAATATAGTCCTAGTATCACTTCAAAATATTCAAGATGATTTGATGACTATAAATATGAACCTATGTCTTTGATGATAGTACATCCAGATACTTGAAGATTTAAATCTGTTGAAATTTTAAAATGGTGTTGATGGCAATGAATGGAAGACCCAACAGCTTGTGGTATTTTATGAGTTACCAACTTACATAGAACGTACGCAGAAGTATATGATGTTGATAATAAAGAAACATTATATTTTAGTTCATGTTCACATAGATGAGGTTGTGAAGAAAGTGGTTCAGAATGATGGTGAATTACTCAATACCCTTCTAGAACAAATTCTGCATATAAAAATTGGTGATATGCTTTCATGTGAGACTTAAATCCTGAAAATCGTTATTCGGGATGAATGTGGTGAAATGAAGTTTTATCGAGCGGGCAAGAAACTCAAATGTTATTATATTTTAGATAAAAAATAAAAAAACTCGCATTTGCGAGTTTTTGTTTACTATTTTTTAGTAATGAATGCCATGGGGTATGTTCATTTCCCTATTATGTTGGGTTCTAATTGGCTTTAACCTCAATGATAATGAAAAATCTTGGCCATAAATTTTTTTTACTTTTTGTTTCATTTGCTCAAGAAGCGACTTTTTTTGTAATTTATTGAGAGCATGTTTATGTTTGAGTTCTATAATAACCTCCTTTTTTTGTTTATCCTCAATAACATTTTCAGCTTGATTTGTTAATATTTTTGCTTCTTTTCCTTTAATAAATTTTTGTAAAAAATTTCTCCATTTTTCATTCATAGCCTCTGTTTTTAAAAATTAATTTTCAAATAGAACGAACCTTATATAGTTAAAAAATAATATACTATTATAATACTCGGTCAAGTTAAGAAAATCTTAAAAAGGATAAAAAATCATAGATTTTTTATCCTTTTTAACTTGTCATATTGTAAAAAATATTTGTAATTATTTTACATATTCTCATATAGAAATTTTTGTAAGTCATTTTAATCCATTTAAAGTTGAATGGATTTGAGAAATATCAAAATGATTATCAATTTTTGCAATTATTTTGATATCAATTTTTTTCATATCTTCTTTTATATTTTTTGTCATAATATTCATTGGAATTTTTAATAATCTTTGTTCCATAGATTTATTGTTGAGTTCTCATTTTCTAAATTCTAATTCAACTTGGCAAAAACGTTTTTTTGCTACTATTTTATTTTTAAACTTCTCTACAAATACTAAATTACCAAGTATAAAAGCCGTAGTAATAGCTGCTATAAAAAATAATCACGCTCAAGCTGCTAATCAAATCGCGGCAGTTGCCCAAATATTCGCAGCAGTAGTAAGTCATTTTGTATTGAGTCAGATTTTCATAATAGCTCATGCTCATAAAAATCAAACTCACGAAACTACTTGTGCAGCAATCCTTCCTGGATCACTCACATTTGAGTTATATATTTCAGGTAATAAAATAGAAATTATCATAAAAAGTGCAGAACCTATGGAAATCAGAATATGCGTTCTTACACCTGCAGGTTGATTTTTATATTCTCTTTCAAATCAGATTAAAAGAGCTAATATACCAGCGACTGATAAACGAAGTATAATATCTATTTCGCTCATAGATGAAATTAATGGACTCATAAAAATATGAAAATAATAAATATTTATTTATTATACAATAAATAATAAAAATAGCAATAATAAAAAAACAACTGATTAATCAGTTGTTTTTTCACTTGTTACTAAATCTTTAGCAGGACAATAAAAATCTAATTTATCAGAACCTATTTTTTCAATTATATATTCTATTAAATCATCTTTTTTTACTTCTGCTTGGCTACCAGCAATCTGATCTCTTATTTGGAATAACCCATTTCTAGCTTCCATAAGACCAACCATTACAACATATCTCGCTCCAGAACGATTTGCTTTAAGCATTTGTTCCTTCATAGAAGGTGTTCATAGCGAAACAACGGTATTAATTCCGGCTTCTCTTGCTTGTAGAGATAATGGTAATACAACTTTTTTCGCTTCATCTCATAATTGTACAAAATATAGATCAATAGAATCTTTATTTTTTAGAGTAGTATTTTGTTCTTGAAGCATTTTTATAAGAATGTATGGATTTGTGAAAAAACCTGTTGCAGGAATTTCTTTTGGAGTTCCGAGTTTTGTTGAAAGTGCATTATGTCTTGCTCAAAGTGCAATTTGTTCATTTGTTTCTACATTCCTAAAGTCCCAAATAGTATGCGTATTATAACTAAATCTTCCTACTAAAGTATGATCTTCTTGATATGGAATTTCGAGTAAATCTAAATATTCTTTAAATTTTTCATAATGCGCTTTTGAATCTTTTTTAAGAAATTTTGGTGCAAATTTTGGCGCTTGAGAAGCTAAAATTTGTTCATCTTCATCAGTAGAAAGCAACAGTTGCATTGGGTCTTTTTCTAATTGAGTTAAAGATTTTTCACTTAATATGTGTTTTTTATTTTCATAGAATGACACAAGTTCATCTCTATATTTTAATTTTTCTTTTTCTACTCAAATTGAGTTAATTCTTATTTTAAAAGTATCTTCTAAACCAATTTTATTAAGCGTACTAAACATTATATAAATAAGAATAGCATCTAAAATTGGATCATTTTCACCAATAATTTCACCTCAAAATCTCTCCATTTCACTATATTTTCCTTCATCATGTGAAAAATATTGATCCATAAAATAGTAGTAAACCGGTTGAATTTCTTCACTCATATCAGTGTCCAAATAAGCTCTGAGAATACCAACAGTTGAGTGTGATCTTAGACATCCATTATTTGTTTTGTAGATAGATTCTTGGTTTTCCCCAAATACATCATCAATAACTTCTTGTCTTTCTAAAATTGCTGTAGAGATACGTCTAAATCAGTTTTTTCTGAATTCGTGACGAAACACTTTTTTAAGAAATGTTAAATATTGATGGTCATTTGGAAATAAATCCTTGGTACCTTCTAATGGATTAAAATTAGTCATGTTTTATGCTTGTTTATTTAGTATTTAAATATTTGAGAAAGGACTATTACTAGTATACTCAAAAAACAAAAAAAATAAATCTTTTTCCTTGATTTTTTCTCTAATTAGAATAGATTATTCCCATGTTTGTAGAATTATATAATTTTAAGGTTAAATAATTCTTTAGTTTGATAAAAAAATAAAAATGATAGAAAATTTTAACACTACTTGGCTGATTTTTTTTAATAATTTTGCTCAATGAGATCTATGAATAAAAATATTTGCTTATATTGCAGATCTTCCTATTTTTTTCTTACCACTTTTCCTTGTTTTTATGTGGCTATATTATGTCATAAAAAATAAAAATGAGCAAAAAATATCACTTTTATTTTTAGTTTATTCTACTTTTGTAGCACTTTTTATAAATATTTTGGTCCAAAAAATTGTCCATTTTGAAAGACCAGAAACAGCATTACAAAATTCTGGAAATCT
The DNA here is from genome assembly GCA_963926055.1 of uncultured Patescibacteria group bacterium. Classification (GTDB taxonomy): domain Bacteria; phylum Patescibacteriota; class Gracilibacteria; order BD1-5; family UBA6164; genus CAJXJP01. The sequence goes on from CAWUVK010000008.1 coordinate 4,188, forward strand.
GATTCTTGATCATATTCCAGATGCGAGTTTCCCTTCTGATCATACGGCCGTTAGTATTGCTTTTGTGACGGCTTTATATTTATTTGGCTATAAAAAGGTAGCTCTAATATTTTTACCATTTGCACTTGCTATGAATATTTCTCGTATTGTAGTATGAGTTCATTGGCCACTTGATGTTATTGTTGGTACAGTTATATGATTTTTGTCTGCAATTTTTGTCTATAAAATTGTCCAACATTTCGAAATAATTAAAAAATTAAATATTCAAATTTTAAAATTATCAGCATTTTTTCGCTTATAAAATAACATTTAAAATTTGCAATCTGTAAATAAAAATTATACTAGTAAGTAAGTATAATTTTTATTTTTGAAACACTTTTTTATGTCAGAAAAAAAGAAAAATATTGCGCTGACTTGAGGCTCAACAGGTGGACATGTTTTTCCGCTCTTATCACTGTATAATTATTTTTCGCAAGAGGATAAATATAATTTTTATTGGGTAGCAGAAGCCGATAGTTTAGAAGAAAATATTGCAGATGAAAATGCTATAGATTTTTTTGATATCCCATGTGGAAAAATTAGAAGATATTTTGACTGGAGAAATTTTTATGAACCACTCAAAAATCTTTCAGGAATATTTTTTGGAATATATTTTATACTTTCAAAAAATATTGATATTATATTTTCTAAATGATGATATGTAAGTTTACCTTTGTGTATTGCGGCATACATTTTGAGAAAACCAATTTATATTCATGAATCGGATTGTGTGTGAGGAATTGCAAATAAACTTATTAGCAAAATCGCGACAAAAACATTTTATTCATTTGAAAATAATAAAACGAAAAAAGACGATCAAAAGATGTCTGACGAAAGAAAACATATCTTTTCTGGTCAAATCCTAAATCCTGACTTATTAGAATATATAACAAGCTTAGAAGTTAAGGAAAATGATAAATTAGAAGTACTTATTATAGCCGGAAGCCAAGGATCTACTCGTTTATTTGAAAGTGTATTACAATCACTTCCAGATATGTGAGATATTAATTTTACCGTTATTTTAGGGGAAAAAAATATGCATTTTAAATCTGATTTTCAAAGATTTTTTAATGTAACAGTTCATGATTTTGTTGATCAAAAAACACTCGGGAAAATTTATAAAAAATCAGATATCGCAGTTACAAGAGCATGAGCGACAACTCTTTGGGAATTATATAATTTTTGAGTGCATAGTATTATTGTTCCTCTTCCAGAAAGTGCAGGAAATCATCAAGAAAAAAATGCACAATATTTTGAAAATAAATTTGGAAGTAATATTTTAGATGAAAATAATAACCTGAGTTTAGAAATATTTAGATTATTACAAAAATATAAAGCCTTAAGAAAATCTGGAGTAAATCTCAATGATTTTTTCAAATCACTGAAAACTATAGAAAAATATTTTGATAAATAAAAAACAAATCTTATAGATTTGTTTTTTATTTATTTTGATACAAATTATATATTTCCATACTTTCTAATGTTCTATTAAATATCTTAACTTCATCTATATCTGCAGATATACCTCCTACATTACTTTCAGTTGAATTTACAACACATCATATTGATGTATTTGATGGAGATCTTAATTCAATATCTCTAAGAATTTCATTAGATAGTTTTCCATTTATATAATATTTAAATTTTTCTCAATCCCATGTAATTCATAAATGATCCCAGTTATTTACATTTAAAGTAGATGTATTTGTTAATAATCTTGGTTCGGGTGAGATATCATCGTTTAAAAATGCTTCATAATTTCTATTTCCATTTTCTATTTCTGGCCTAGTTCTGGTAAAAAATTGTCAGTTATAAAAAAAGTATCCAGTAGAGTTTATAGGATCTATATTGTTAACAAACATAGAAATAGTAAACTTATTTGTTTCTCTAAAGTCAATTATTTTATCTAACTTTATACATGAATATCAATTTAAATTTGTAGATTTTCAAGAGATTCATGTAGTATCTCAAAAATTTACTCACCATGAATTTCAATGATTTCCACTATTACTTAAATCTGCTAATTTTCAATCCTCTGTAAGTGTTTGCATATCCCAATATCAAATGAGACTATTTGAAAATTTAGCAACAGATTTATTATTATAAATAGCGTGAGTTGATAATATGTCAGCTCATACAGTATCGATTGTTCATTTATTGTTTATAAGCAGATATGAGTTTGATAATATAGTATTTATTTCTAAATCATTTGATAGTATATTTCCAGAATCGTCTAAAATAATTCAAACATTTCCTCATTTTGTATGATATATATTATTTGATGCTTTTACTCATGATAAAAAACTAATGCTATTTTCTAGTTTTGCACTCAAAGAATAGTTGTTCTTTTGACTGTTTATTGAATAAAAATATCTTTTTTTCGTTACAGGATCAGAAGTATTTTGAGAAACTTTCAGTGTTCATAAAACTCACTTACCTACTTCTCATTGAATACTTGTAAGTGTTCAACTGAGTGTTACATTGGATTGTGAATCAGGTACAGGAAAATAATTTTTATTTGTCAAAAATATATTTAAACCTTGTTCAATTGTTTTTATATCTGTTGTTCTTTTTACATCTCTAGAATCTTGAGAATATCATTGAAATGATATAAACCCAACGGTTGCAAGTATTGCCAAAATCGTTATTACAACAATTAATTCAACTAATGTAAATGCATTTTTTTTATTTTTCATTTTATTTAAAATGTTAGTTATGTTTTATAAATAATATAGTTTTTTTCATGATTTACAAATTTATAGATTTTTTTTGCTTTGTTAAAATAAATATGATAGACTATTATGGTATTTTATTTATAATATATATTTAAAGTGAAAATTAATCTAAAATATTTTAAAGAATCAGCTTCATATAAATATGAAATATCAGCTGCAATTATTTTTTGACTCATTGCATGGGTATATTTTTTTCAATGAGGTAATACAAGTTTAATTTTATTATTTGCTTGTGTACTTTGAATTTATATGGCTATGAATATTGGTGCAAATGATGTTGCTAATAATATGTGACCTGCCGTTGGATCAAAAGCATTAACTCTCGGATGAGCGATAGTTATTGCTGCTATTTTTGAAGCATCAGGTGCTATTATTGCTGGATGAGATGTAGTGAATACTATTAAATGAGGTATTATTGACTCAGCGATGATTCCAAATAATCTTACGTTGATATATATTATGATGGCTACGCTTTTGTGAGCTGCATTATGGATAAATATTGCTACTTATTTTAAAGCCCCTGTTTCAGCAACTCATTCTGTTATGGGATGACTTATTTGAGCTGGAATGACAGCGAGTGCAACATTATATATTGTAGAAAATGATGTATTTGATTTTTGATCAATGATGAATTTTACTATGAGTATGGTTTCATGGTGAAAAGTTTGAGAAATCGCTGCTTCTTGGGTTATTTCACCTCTTATGGGATGACTTATTGCTGCCGGGATTATGGCTTCAATTCGTATAAATATCTTTAAGAAAAAACATATGGATAGAGCTGCTAAACATTGGCTCCCTATTTATGTTTGATTAATGACAAGTGTTTTTACTATTTATCTATTACTCAAAGGATTAAAACCATATTTAAAATCACATGCTGATTTAGCTGGTGTTTTAACGACAAATACTTCAGTATTTTTATGAATTATTATCTGATTTTGAGTATTTTTCCTCGTAAGATTATATTTAAAAAAACATAAATCATTATTACAAGATGATAAAAAACATATCAATAGATTATTTAATATTCCACTTATATTTTCTGTAGCTTTGCTCTCGTTTGCTCATGGTGCAAATGATGTAGCAAATGCAATTTGACCATTGGTAGCGATTTATGACGCAGTTACAACTGGTTGAGTGAGCGTGGAAAGTGCGAGAATCCCTTTTTGGATTATGGTACTTTGAGCCACAGGATTAGTTATAGGTTTGATGACATTTTGAAGTAGACTCATTACAACTGTTTGAGGTGAAATTACAAAATTAAATCAATCAAGAGCATTTTCAGTTGCACTTGCTGCTGCTATTACTGTTATTATTGCAAGTCAATTATGACTTCCTGTAAGTTCGACACATATTGCGATTTGAGGTATTTTTGGTATTGGTTTATTTAGAGAATATATTAAAAGATCTCATGGAAAAGATAAGATATATATTCAAAAAGCTATGATAAAAAATATAGTACTTTCTTGGGTGATTACACTTCCAGCAACATGATTTATAGCTGCTGTAGTATATTTAGGTTTATATAACTTTGCCTAATAATGAATAAAAAATCGAGTTTATTTTTTGACTCGATTTTTTTTATATGGTAAAATGATATTATATAATATTTTTGTAAGATGAAAGATATGAGAAAAAAATTTTCTGAAACATTACATGATTTTCAACCACTTACTTTGACACAATTAAATGCTCAAGCAAGTTTTTTGAAAAGAATTGATAGGAAATTTTTACTCACAACTGGAGAATTTTGAGAATTTTTACAAGAATTAAGAAATGATTTTCAAGTATTAGAAATCTGAGGAAAAAAAGTTTTTTCGTATGATAATATTTATATGGATACTCAAGATTATCTCTTTTATAATCAACACCAAAATAAATTAAAATTTAGAACAAAAGTCAGAACGAGATTATATGAAGATGCTCAAATGGCATTTTTTGAATACAAACAAAAAATCAATGGAGTTACGCAAAAATTTAGATATCAATTCCCTGTCGAAGAACATGGAAAAATGACAAAATGAAAAACAAGATTTTTTGAGTGAGTATGGCAAAGTATGTATCAATGAGATCCACAAGCGCCAAAAATTTCTCCAGCAATGAAAACAAAATATAATAGAATCACTCTGGTAGAAAAAAATGGTTGAGAAAGACTCACTATTGATTTTAATATTCAAACGCTTGATTTGAGAGACTGTGAAGCAGAAAATATAGAATTAAAAAATTTAGTTATCGTGGAAAGTAAATCTCTAGCAGAAAATTGTACGAGTTTAGAAATTTTGAAAAAAAATCATAAAAAGCAAGCCAGTTCTTGTAGTAAATATTCACTTTGAATTGTTTACGCCGGTCTTGCTAAAAAATATTCAACCTTTAAAAAAACTATTGCTGAGATAGAAGAAATAAAAAAACAAATCCAAGAAGTAAATAAAAAATAAAGCAAAATAATTTTGCTTTATTTTTTATTTTTTGCATAATTTTATTACCTCAAATAAAAGGAATATTTTAATGGTAGATGTATTGATTTTACTTCCATCATTTATAGCTTTTATTATTGGATATTATATAATTATTACAAAGCAGTACTTACAACATGATGCTCAAGTTGGGTATTTTGTTTTTTGGCTAGCCTCAGTGGTACAAGCTGGAGCTGATTTAGTAAATATTATATTTGATCCCAAAAGTACTACAAATGAAATTTTTGCAGGATACGTTAGTTTTGGACTTATTTTTTTTACAGCACTCGTGTTGATGAAAAAAATAATGTCTCAAGATTTTTCTATAAAAAAAATTTGGAAAAAAAGTGATCCCGATGATAGAAAAGCGCTGATAATTTTTAGTATTTTTTTATGTTTATTTATAATTTTTGAATTTATTTTTGATTTTTCTGATGAAAGTTATTATCAATGGACAATGGCTATAATTGCTATTATTCTTGATATTGCAGCTGTTTTATTAGCAAGAAAAGAAATTTATTCTAAAATTGAACAACAAAAATTATCTCCTTGGATATTCTGGGGACTATCTTTAACCTGGTTATGCAGTTTAGAAGCAATATTTAGCTATGATGAAGGGTTTTTCCCACCATCAGTTGGCTGGGTAATGCTATGTGAAAATATATTTGTAGTATTTATTATTGCAGGATTTATTTTTCATGGTAGAATCCAAGAAAAACAAAAAACCATTCAGTTTGACTGAATGGTTTTTATTTTATAAAAAAGTATATTCTTTTTTATAATGTTTGAATAATTTTTTTGAACCTCAAAGAAATATTTTTTTATCGGTAAGTTTGAGTTTTCTTAACCAAAAATCTATATTTGCTTGGCTTTCTTCTTCTATTTCAAGTAAAGCAGGGATATCTTCATATTTGTCAATATCAAATTCTGCATCAACCAGTCTATATGAAATTCTATGTTTGATTTTTTCTCTCGTTTTCACCATCCCGTATTTTTCTAAAACAGATGAAAAACTTTCGACATCTGATATTTCCATTTCATGTTCGTCTTTGGCTATGACATCTTCATTTTCTTCTACATCAAAACGTTTATTTTTGATAGTATATAAATGAGTTTCTCATTTTTTTCTTACACGAAACATTCTATTATTTTGTTGCATTTTTGCCTTTTTTGAATCACTTGGAAAATCATAATATACATCATGAATTACTCCATCAAATGTTTTTTTAGCTCAAAATTTTTCTAATTTTTCACAAATTTCTTGGATATTTATTTCTAATATTTTTATTTCTTTTTCTAGCATAATGGTTGATTTGAAAAAATATTAAATTAATTATAACATAATATTTTAAAATGTACAATATTTTATTTTTTTAAAATATATCATTCTCACCTAATATTTTTGATCCAATTATCTATATTAAATTCTTCAAGTATTTTCTTTAAACGTAGAATAACAATTCTAATATTTCTATTTTTGAGTAATTCCCTATCTCACCATAATTTTAAACACAAATCTGATTCAGAAATAATATGCTCTTTTCTGAGTAAAAATTGAAATAAAATAAATTTTGATTTTTTTGAAAGTTCTATCAAGGTATCATTGTAGTAAAATAAGTTTTCATGAAATTTATAACTCAATCCATGATATTGTAAGATTTGCGTATCATGGCAAATAATATTGATACAATATGATTTAAACCATCTCATAATTCTTAATTCAAGTTCCTTCAATCGAAATGGTTTTGTGAGATAATCATTGGCTCAAAGATTAAAAGAATTTTCTATATATTCTATATCATCGAATCAACTCATCACGATAATTGGCATTTTAAGTTGTTTATTTCGAATTATTTTGACGATATCTAATCCACTCTGAGAGGTTTGATATCATAATTTTATATCAACTAATACGATATCATATGACTCAATAATTGCTAATTCGTGAATAAATTCTTCAAATGTAGACAAAAGAGTAATTTTATTTGAAATTACTCTTTTATCAAAAACATCTTTTATTTTATTTCATAAAAATTCATCATCTTCTATAATTAATATATTCATACCTCCATAATATTAAATTATACTCTAGGTATATTAATTATTATACGGGCTCATCATAATTTTTTTCAAAAAGAAGCTTGAATATTTCAATTATGTAGCTCTACTATAGTTCTACACAAATATAATCACATTCCAAGTCAGATATAACTTCATTTTCCAGTAGAATATTTTTCAAAAATATTATTAATTTCTAATTGTGTAAATCATTTTCCATTATCTTCAATGATTATTTGAATCATATTTTCTTTTTCTAAACAGGAAATATACATTTCTCAAGTTTGAGGATGAATAATTTTGAGAGCATTATTCATTAAGTTATCAATAACTTGACGAAACTGTACTTTATCAAGAGGAATATATTGAATATCTTCATCAAAATTTGTGTGAAATACAATTTCTGGGTGGATTTTTTGAAAAATAGAAATTTCATTTTTTAAGAGTTCTACTATTTTAATATTTTGCACAAATAATGACTTTGAATTCATTTCAAATTGTTGAATCGAGAAAAGTTTATTTACTAAATCCCCTGTTTTTAGAAGTAATTCATTGAGTATAAATAATTCTTTTTGCATTTCTTGTTTATTTAAATCATCATTTTTATAGTCATCTATGATATTATCAATTTGAAAAATCGAACTTGCAATCGGTCATTTTACTTCATGTGAAATGACATTAATAAATTCTTTTTGTTTATTAATTAATTGGTTATATTCAATAGTCTGTTTATCTACTTGTTGGTCAAGATTTACAGAAAGTTCATGAATTTTTTTATAAATATCTAAATATTTTAAATGTCATTCTAAAAATAATTTAAAATCCATTAAAATATTTATTTCTTCGTTATAATAATGGTCTTCAAAAGGTTTTTTCCCAACTGATAGGTTTCAGATTAATTTATTTTTATTATCATACATTGGGAAAATTAAATATGATTTATTAGAAATCTCAGAAATAATTTTTTCTTCATCAAATTTATTTTTATTTTCTTGGATAAAAACTATATCGTTTATAAAAATATTTAATTTATTTTTTTGTTCAAAAAAATTATATAATTCACTTTTTTCTGATTTAAATAATCAAATATGAATATGTTTGAGTTTCATATTCTTTTGAAATTCAACTTCTAAATGATTATTTAAATCATTCAAATTTGTAATATAAGGAATTTCTTTTTTTAATTGAATAATAAAGTTTCGTAAATAATTATTTTTATTATTTCCAAGAAATATTGTATTAAAAAATTTGTTAATAATTGAAAAACACACAATTCAAATAACAATATCAACAACTCAAAACTCGTTATTTATTCACCAATAGCTTCAAAACAGACTTCCTAATACTCCAATATAATACCTAAATATATTAATAAAAAATATTGTTGATAACAACGATAATCATAAAACAATTATCTCTCATATTTTTACCTTAATATTTGAAAGATTATATTTATGTATAGAATAAAAGGTTAAAATAATAAATGGAATAAAGAAAAATCATATTTCTTTTTCTAAAATCCAGATATCAAACAAAGGTAAAATTAATTGAAAAATAAGTGTGAGAATAATCAAAAGTAAAACTCAAAATAAAATATATTTTAATCTAAGTTTATTAAGGTATGTGATTTCATTATATTTTTTATATGTTGTATAGATAAATAATGGGAAAAAATATAAGTTTAATAAAATATGCAATAAGTAGATTTCCCCCTCTATTTCATAAAAATCATTTTTTATTCAATCTAAATACATTCCTTGAATTATCCAATCACTGATAAAATATATAAAAAATAAAATTATTGCAGAAAGATGTATAATTATATTTTTTCTTGTATATAATTTTTTTATTCAAGAACTAAAATATTCTATAAAATATACAAAACTAAAAATACAAACAATAGATAAAAAATATCATGCTTTTGAAATAAAATGATGAATTTGAGGATCTGAAAAAATGTAAAATGAAATGAAATATAAAAATAGCCGAAGTCATCAACTCACGGTAAATAGTAAAAAATAATATCCACTTACATCTTGATATTTTTTGTAAATAGAAAATCATAAAATAAAAAATGTGGTGATAAGTAGCAAATATAATATGATATAAAAACTCATTGGTGTACAGGTAAATATTATATGTACAACAGTATATATTTATTTTGAAATAATTAAAAGGATTTTAAAATTTTTCTAATAGATTGTGTATTTTTTTGTTTTAATATTTTTATAGGTGAATCGATAATATATAAACTTGAATGGTGTTGAGGATTTTTGTTTTCTACTTCTCATAATTCAGAAAGATCAAGTTTTTTCGCTCAAAGTTTTTGGTAAATAAATGATAGACAATTGCTATCATCAACTTCTATAATGCCAGGAATATTGTTTAATCTATCTGGAATTGATTGGAATAATTGACTTAATAATTTAAAAAAAGTAATTAAATTTGAATAATTTTGTGTGAGTCAAATAGAACTTATAGTTATATATTCGCCTTGATAATCCTCAAGTCATAAAATATCTTCTATTTTTTTTCTAATCGTTTCTTTTCAAATTTTATGATAATATGCTTCAAATTCTTGCGAATATATTTCATCAAAATTTGCTGTATATCAATCTGCAAAACCTTGAATTTCTCAATCAGATTGATATGTTGTCAGATAGGAATTATATGAACTATATCTTTGTTTAATGTATTGTAAGTATTGTGCACCATAAATTTCTTGAGTTTCTCAGCCACACTTTCGACATTGTATATTTGAAATTTCTAATACATCAATAATTTTTTTTACGGTTAAATTTTTGATTTCATCACATAAGCTAGAAAAAACTTCTTCTTTCCCATCTATATGATCACAATCTCTACATTGTATATATTCTCCTATTCAGCGTGCCCACATATCTTGTTCAATTTCCCTTATTCTTTCTGCTTGATTATCAGAAATAGTAGAAGTATTTAAATGCTGTATATTTTCTAATACATTTCATGACATAATTATTTATATTAAGAATATAATATCTGTAATATAAATAATTAAAGTTACAAAATTGTTACAAAATGAAAAAAAGTTCAAAAATTTAATGTCCATTTAATATCCCATGAGTACAATATATTTATCTTAGTAATGTTGAACGTAAATATTTTTGTATTTTTGACAGAAATCAATATAGTAGGCATAATAATATCTATATGAAAAAAAGATGAATATCACTATAATTGACGATGAAGTTATACTCGCAAAAAACATTTCTAAGAAATTAGAAAAAAATGGGTATGCTGTAAATATTTTTCATAATTGTACTGATTTTTATCAATCTCAATATGACTCAAGTGATTTATATATTGTAGATATATGATTGACCGACGGAAGTGGTTTTGAAATCATACAATGGCTGAGAAAAACAAAAGCATCAACCGCATATATTATTATTACTTCAGCATTTTGAGATCTAGACAAAAAACTTTACGGGCTTGATATTTGAGCAGATGATTATATGACAAAACCATGTAATCCAGACGAATTATTAGCAAGAATTAAAGCTAACTTACGTAGAAAATCTAATACACAAGTATATGTAAGTTGAATATTAACATATAAAAATATTGTATTTGATGAGGATAAGAATATACTCACATTAAGTGATGAAATTATAAATCTAACTAAAAAGGAGAGGTTATTAGTAAAAATATTTTTATCGCAACAAAACTGTTTAATCGAAAAATCAACTATTGTTTCAAAAGTATGGCAAAGTGATGATGAATTATCAGTAAGTGATAATACAATAAACGTAACTATTTCTAATTTAAGAAAAAAGTTATGAAGTGAATTTAAATTAAAAACAAAAATCAATGAAGGTTATATTTTAGAAATATAATCAAATAATTTTTTATTTTATTGGGCTAACTGGCTACTCTATGAACGATTTTTCTCCTCTCCTGGAAGAACCAACATTAATTATTACAAAGGATCAATTAAAATATACTGTACATCAAAAATTACAGTATATTTTAAAAAATACACATGCAGAATTTGAGGAAATCGTTTCTCATAAAAAAACTAAATTAAATTTAACTGAAGCACTCGCTCGTCCAAATTTTGAGTATATACCACATATAAGAAATAATAATAATCTTACTATTGATAAAAAACATAAAGAAGCATTATATTATTTATTAAAATTCGTAGAAAATAATAATCTTACTATTGAATTATTTTTACATAATCTTTATTTAGTACAAAAAGAAATAGAGCATAATCCAAAAAAACATAAAAAATATTCAATAAATGCATATCCTGGAGATATAGAACACCCTTATTTTTTACAATCAATAGAAAATTTTAAATATTCCAAATATTTAGTCATAGAGCTAACTGAAAAATATCAATGGAGTAATCTATCTATTGAAAAATTAAAATATGTTCAAGAAAAATATTGAGTAGAAATAGCGATGGACGACATTCACCCAATTCCGACAAAAGAAAATATGAGTATGGACAGTTTACAGAAATTTCAAGAACTGTGACTGAGAATTGATAGACATAAAATGGATGGACAATTTTTTCAAGAAATGTATCATCAATATAACACTTCTGCTACAAAAGATTCGAATATATTTATATTGTTAATGAATCATATAATTGATTATTATAATATGAAAAAAATTACAATTGAATGGATAGAAAGCCAAGAACAGTATGATTTTGCACTAAAGCTTGAATCAGAATTTCCAGATGTCGAATTTAGATATCAAGGATTCTTCTTTAAAAATAAATAAAGTAAATAAAAAAACAACTCATAATTAATTATGAGTTGTTTTTTTATTTATCAGCTTTTTTAACTTCTACTTTTTGAGCATCTTTTTGTTTTTTGTATTCTTCAAATTTATCAATTTCTTCTTGAGTTGGAGTTCTTTCGAGTCCAATTCTTCCTTTAGCTAAATCTACTTGAATAACGGTGAAATCAACACTATCACCTACATTTACATAATCTTCTACTTTCATCGCTCTTAGAGGAGTAAGTTTAGAAATATGAATCATACCCGAAGTATTTTTAAAACTTACAATAGCACCAACACCATCGATAATTTTCACAACTTCACCAGTATATTTTTCACCTTCAGTTGGTTTCCAAAGCAGTGCGTTAATATCAGCAATTGCTTTTTTCCCACCTTCTTGAGTTTCAGCTGTAATGGTTGTCATACCATCTTCAGCGATCGAAACTTTTACTCCATATTCTTTTTCCATTCTTTGAACATTTTCTCCACCTTTTCCGATAACAATTCTAATATCGTCTACTCTTATTTCCATATTCATAATTAATGGAGCATATTTTGATAGTTCGCTTGCAACTTCAGGTTGAGCTTTGAGCATGTTTTCTAAAATATATTCAACAGCTCCATGAGATTGAGCAAAACCTTCTTTAAAAATATTCATTTTTAAACCTTTGATTTTTACATCTAATTGCATAGCAGTAATACCATTTTTCGTTCTAGCTACTTTGAAATCCATATCACCTAAGAAATCTTCTTGCGCTTGGATATCTGATAAAATTACATATTTACCAGTTGATTCATCATAAATCATTCCCATTGCAACCCCTCAAACTGGAGTTTTAATTGGTACTCATGCATTCATAAGACTCAGAGTTGAACCACAAATAGAAGCCATAGAACTTGAACCATTACAAGTTGTGATTTCTGAAACTACTCTCATAACATATGGAAATTCTTCTTCACTTGGGATAACTGGTAGTAGCGCTCTCTCAGCAAGTGCACCGTGACCAATTTCTCTTCTCCCTGTTCCTCTCATCATTCTAACTTCCCCAACTGAATATGGTGGAAAATTATAGTGGTGAATATATCTTTTTGTGTCTTCTGGCATCATTCCGTCAAGAGTCATTTCATCATCTGGACCACCAAGAGTAGCAATAGATAATGATTGAGTCATCCCTCTTCTAAATAATGCTGAACCGTGAGTTCTTGGAAGTAAATTTACTTCACTACAAACTTCTCTTACTTCTTTTGGATTTCTTCCATCAAGTCTTTCTCCTGTTTCAAGAATTTTACTTCTCATTACTTCTTTCACTCTTTTGTATACAAGATTTCCAACTTCTGAAGCATCAATTTGTACAATATCTTCATTTATTTCGTCTGAAATGTGACCTTTTTGAGTTAAAAATTCAGTTACTAATTCATCTAAATTATCTAATTCATTTTGGAAATCAATTTTAGATTTATTGTATAAGCACGTCATTTTTTCTTCTGTAAGAAATTCTTTTACGATATCGTATAAGCTTTCATCTGGAAGATTGAGAGTCGGTTCTATTTTTGTAATAGCACCAAATTGTTTTTCATATTCAGCTACAAAATCGTCTTGAACAGCACAAATTTCTTTGATAATATTATGAGAATATTCAATTGCTTCGAGCATAAGTTCATCACTTACTTCTTTTCAACCTGCTTCAATCATCGTGATTGCGTCAACCGTACCAGCCGTTAATAGGTTTAATTTTGAATCTTTTTCTTGTTGAACCGTTGGATTAAAAATATAGCTTCCATCATCCATAACGCAAATATTACAAGATGATACTGGACCTTCAAAAGGAGCTCCTGCCATTTGTAATCCTAAACTTGCACCAACTATTCCCCAAAAACCAAGCTCTTTTTCTCCACTTGCAGAAAGAACAGTAGCGATTACTTGAGTATCGTTTACAATTCCTTTTGGGAACATTGGCCTAATTGGTCTATCAATAAGTCTCGCAGTCAGAGTAGCCGAATCACTAGGTCTCCCCTCTCTTCTTTGAAATCTATTTCCACCGATTTTACCAGTAGCGTAAAATTTTTCTTGATAATCAACAACCAATGGGAAAAAACTCGCGCTTTCATTTAATCCTTTTGTTTTGAAACCCGTTGTTACAAATAAAATATTATCATTTGTATCAGAAATAGTAACAGCACCATTAATAAGTAGTCCTAACTTCCCTGTTTCTAATGTGATTTCCTCTCCACCGATTGTATACGTTTTTTTTAAGCTGAGCATACTTGCAGCATTTCTATCTGAAATTCCGTTCATATAAAATATTTAATAAATAATTTTTTATGAAAATATTTTTTCGAAAATTTATTGAATAATGAAATATTTTTATTTTCCTCTCTAGAAAAACAAAAATATTTCATCATTTACTCCAAAATAATCTGAAAAATATCTTCACTTTTAGTATATTGTTTTTTATTTAAATACAAAAAATAAAAAGAGCTTTTGCTCTTTTTATTTTTAACGAACCATCATATAAACTTCAAATCATAAATTTTTTTCTACATTTGGAAATGTATAAATCGATTGATTAGCATTTTCTGGAGTAGAATTTAAACCATTAAGAAAATTATGAGTTCCAGTTGAATTATATTTCATCCATTGTAAATTACCTCAAAAAGTGGGTAAATCTGTATGAGGAATTTCCAAATATCCATCTTGAATATAATATTGAGAATACCTTAAGTTTGTATTATCTGGATTGAATGAATCCCATGGCAAATGATGAGCAAGTCAATTTTTATATACCTTGAGATGAGAGTAATAATGATTTCATCATAAAAACTCTGGACAATGAAGCCTTACTCTTAAAATATCATTTATTTTTGAATTATAAACGGTTTTTCATCAGTTATACGTAGCTTTTGAAATCGGTAAAATATTACCATTTAAGTGATCCAGATTATCAAATGAATAATCATTTCTTTTATCATTAAAACATAAATATGTTTCATCTGTATCGAGTTGAATCAGTTTTGGATTTATATTTACCGTTATATCGGTAGTTATATCTTCATCTTGTCTTTTAAATACATGTCTTATTGTTTTGTCACCAGTATTAACAAGAAGTTTTTCCAAAATTGCTCAAGACATATTATAATTATCAAAATTTGGGTTAGAGTCATTATATGTATAATTTTCTCCACCAATTTTTTCTCAAGATCCATTTATTAAAGTCCAACCACCTCAGGCAGTTTCCATATCACAATACACTTGATAGGTATTTATATTATCAGGAGAAATATTGTATAATCCACTATTTGTTGCTAAACCATTTTTTAATAAAGCATTACAATCAGCTCTTGGAAAAATTAATTCTTGAAATTCTCATGCTAAAGTATACCCACTTCATGTGATTTCTCTGGCTACCGTATTTCCAGGTTGAATATATGTATAGTTTGTAGGTGTATTATATACATCAAGTTCAACAAAACTACCACTGGCTGCAATTATTTCTTTCGTAGTTTCATTTAGAAAAATTCCTAGGTTATCCCCAGAAGTTTTAACATATTTATCAGAATTATCTGCAAAAGTTGTATTTGATGAAATATTTGCTACATTTTGATTATTTTCTAAAAATCATATAATTTGAAATTTATTTCTCGCAAGATTTACTGCATAACCATATGGTTTTTTCGTAACTGGATCTAATCCTCCATCAAAAATATTTAAGTTTTTTTCTAAAATATTTTGTGACAATTCTCATTGATATTGGAAAATAGTTCCACTGGCAGAAATATTTACTTTTTTATCTGGAAGTGGAAA
>CAWUVK010000009.1:0-21272 GCA_963926055.1 uncultured Patescibacteria group bacterium
AGAAGAATATTTTTGTGATCCAGAGAAAGAAGAATGTAAAATAAATATTAAAATATTAGATGAAACACAATCAGAAATTTCATCAGATTTTTGATGCGAAATATTTTTTTCAAATTGAGAAGAATTTATAGATTGTAATCCAACTTCTATCGTTTTTGAAGAATCAGAAAATACCATAAACATAAAAATATTCGAAGTAAATAACGGAGAGAATTTTTATGAAAAAGAAATAATTATTGTAAAGAATACTCAAGATTGAACTGATAATTCAGATGATACTTCAAATTCTGAAGATTCTTGAGCCTCAAATAATGATAATGTCACAGCGAGTTGAAGTGTATCTTGAAATGAAAATTCAGAAACAACAACATGAACTGGTAATATTCAAAATAATGAAGAAAATGATAATTCATGAAATGATTCAGAAGAAAATCCAGAGAATATAGAAGATATTTTACTTCCAGAAATTATTTTAGAAGTACAAAGTTGAGCTAATTTACAAGGGGATATTTTATATTGTGATAAGAATGATTGTAGTCTTAATTTAAATCTCGAGGAGAACTTTTGAAATAATTTTGATGCATCAGATTTTTGATGTGATTGGGATTTTTCACAATGAATCTTTAGCTCACAAAATACAGATAAAAAATGTAATCCTGGCTATGTAAAATATGGGATATGAAAATTTGAATTATCAGTAAAAATTTATCAAAAAAATAAAGAAACTAATTTTATCAAAAAAATATTTATCATACAAAACCCAAAAAAAGTAACAAAAAAATCTTGAAGAAAGTCTTCTTGAAATACGCAATGAGATATGAAAAATATTGAAAATATTACACTTAACAAAGAAATTATTATTCAATCTTGAGCTGAAAATAATACATGTAATTCTGAAAAATGTAGTCTTAATTTACAATACAAAAATGCAAGTTATGAAGAATGTATTTGGGATTTTTGAGTTCTAGAATCTCGAGATAAATATACTAAAACATGTAACCCAAGAAATATTTATCTCCCAGCAGGAGGTCATAAAATTTCTCTTCATGTACAAAATAATAAAACGCAAACTCAGCATGAAAAAATTTTATTTATTACCAATATTTATGAACCAATCAAAACAGCGGAAATGTATAATTTTGAAATTATTTTACAATGAAAACCAACTGAATTTAGAAAGAAATTATGAAATGATATTGTTTGTTTGTGAGTAGAAAAATGTAATATTAATCTCACTACAAAATACTTCAAAAATCTCGAATATAAATGGATATTTCCAGGGGATATAATTATTGAAAAAAATAATCCAACTTGAGAATGGTTTGGCTCTGGGGCTCATAATATTACTTTAGAAATTTATAAAAATACAGAAAAAATATTTGAAAAAAATATTACTGTACAAGTTGTTCCTCCTGAAGACAAGGAAGATATTGTACATATTGCAGAAAAAATAGAAGCTTTTGAGTCTACACAAAATAATTTTTTATGATCTTTAAAGAATTTAGAAATAGATTGATCTAATATTTCTCATATAAGAAATACCAGTAAAGAAAAAGTAAAAAATATTTTAAGTAATACTCAGAAATCCTTTTCTTCACAAATATCTAAAATTGATTATTTTGAAGATGCATCAGAAAAATCACGTATAAAATTAACTCGAAATATTTCACAACAAAAAAAAGCACTTAAATTTTCTGGGAAAACTTTTCCAAATTCTACGGTTTATATAGATGATGGAGAAAAAATATTTTTACTTTCATCAGATGAAAAAGGGAAATATGAGTGGAAACAACAATCAAATATAAAGAGTTGAAATTTTGTAGTAGATTATTATGTGATTGATGAGTTTTGAAATTATTTTCAAACGAATAATTATAAAAATGTATCTATTAGTGATGAATATATTTGAGAATTAGCTCAAAATATTCAAAAAAAATCAAAAAAAAGTTCTCAAAAGAAAAAAAAGAAAAAAATATCTTGAACTCAAGAAGACAAAATTAAAAATGTTGATGTTGAAAAAGAAATAAATTATGCCAGTATTTGATGAATATCGACCAATAAAATGACATTTTGACAAAAATTTTTATGGATGTGAATCTGTCTAATATGATTTCTAGGACTATTTTTTATTGGGAGAAAATATAAAATTGTATAAATAAAAAACCACGCGCTTCGCGTGGTTTTTCTTTAAAATTTCCAGTGCCAACCAACGTAAATAACGCGGCTAGATACTTCACTTCGACTATCCATGAGAGGAAGTGCTGGAAATATATTTTCATCAAAATTCATTAGCTTGTTTGGATTTATCCAGCGAGCAGTGACTTTATGATGAATTTTGTATTTTCCAAAATGAAACATTCCTTTATAGCTTGCATTGATTTTTGGTCTATGCACTACAAATTCTTGGTCTCCATTTTGGTATGTTTTTGTATCGAAAGTTAAACCAAAACTAAAGCTTTGATAATTCATAAGCATACCGAAATCATTCGTTTGAATAGTTTCGTACTTATATGAAAAACTCATTTGAGGTGATTTTTCTGAAAAAAAACCACTATCACAAGTACTTTCGATAGAAAAACTCGATTTTTCACTAATGTCCAAAATGTTTTTACGTACTGTGCATCCATCTTGAATATAGTTTCTTTCTAAATTTTGTACCCAAGTTTTACTATTATCCTTGAATTCAAAATCGCTTAAATCATTTCCCCAAACAAATGGAGAGATGAATAACAAAATACCAATAAAATATTTCATAACCATACTCCTATGTGTTGTGGTTATAAAAATAGTATTTTTTTTAACAAAAAAGTCAATTTTTTGTATATTATTTTTATACAATAAAGAGTTCAATTTTTTTAATATATTCATAAAATATTCATTTCTTTACAATATTCAGCAATTTTATCTATACACGCCTTTGCTTCATCTATGTTATCATTAAATTTAATATCCATACAAACACTTTGTTCAAATGGTTTTTCACCAGTAGGGTAGAGATTCATTTTGATAAGTCACGCTTTATACACATCAAAAATTCTAAATACATGATTAAAATCCTCAAATCAATTCTTCAGTGTAAAGTGTAGAGAAGCTTTATTTTGTTTTTTCGTAAAATCAATATTTGCTTTTTTTTGTGCAATAATTAAAAAACGAGTTACATTATCATCCATATCTTGAATATCTTCTGCTAATACATTGAGTTTATATTCAATTGCAGAAAGTTTGGGAGCGATTGCAGCACCATGCTCTTTGATTCATAAACTAATAGCTTCAGCTGCCATAGCTGTATCTAAATATTCGTGTGTGGAAAATTTGTGCTTTTTGATAAATTTTTGACATTGAGATAGTACATCAGGTGCAGAATATACATGCTTAACATCATCAAGTGATTTTTCTTTTGAAAGTAAACAATGTTCTGCTTGAACCATAACTTCTCAAATTATATCAATATGGTCCATCATTTCAATGTATCTTGCATAATTTTTCCAAATATTTCATACATAACTATTTTCAAACGGCATGATAGCAATAGATTTATCATCTATATTATTCCAAACATCTTCATATGTATTGAATCATTGAACTTTTGTAATTTTTTTATTGAAAAAATTCTTATTCTTTTTATAAGTAACATGGCTATAAGAACCAGGAATTCATTGGTATATAATTCTCATATTTCAAAAATTTAATGAGTATTACTATATATAATAATATATTTGTAAATTATTACAATTTTTATTTTTTTGAAAAAAATATTGACATTGTTTCAAAAAATATTACTTTTAGTTTACTTCTCGTCAAAATAGCGAGAAAAAATATAATTAAATTTCAAAATATGAAAGCAGCATTATGGTTTAGATTCTTTTACTTTTTTCCAGTTAATACATAACTAGGGAGTTTTAAGAGATTCTAAAAATAATATTGTTTTTATAATTACTCATCAAACTTTTTGGCTATGTACCAAAAAGTGAGATGAGTTTTTTTGTACTTTAATTTTAAACAAAAATAAAATTTTCCCTTTTCAGGGAAGGAGAGAAATAATATGTTACCAAAAAACCATAATATGATACAAATTGGATCAATTGCAGAAGAAAAACTGATTCTGATCTTAAAAAAATTACATGGCAAAAAGGCTCAAGTAATAACAGAGTCACGTAGCTTCGTAATAGAAATAGATGGAGTACAATTTAGGTATCCTGGTATATCCGGTGTAGAAATTATTACTGCAGATTGGATTATGAATGAAAAAATGCAACTTTCATTCCATAACTCAGATGGAAACTTGAATAACTTTGAATCAGAGTTTATTCACAGTTTCTTTCAAACACTAAAAAAAGTTTTGACTACTTCAGACGAAGTAGAATTTACTAGCGATAGTGTAAAAAAAATAGAAATACCTATTCCTGCGTATGCAAGTGAATAGAATATTTTATAATAAAAAACCACGCGTTCGCGTGGTTTTTTACTTTTGTTTGAGTACTTGGATATAAAATACAACAATAGCATTATATACTCTTTTGAGACGTTTGATTTTTTGTGGTCAGGTAAAGATTCTATATAACCATTCAAATCATAATTTTTTAAATATATCTGGAGCTCTTTTTTGAAATCCTATGAAATAATCAAAACTAGACCCAATTCCAAGTCATAATTTTATATTTTTACAGTAATTCATCACTTCTATAACTGATTGTTCTTGTTTTTTCATTCATAATGTTGAAAAAACAATTTGTGAATCTGAACTTTTTATTTGTTCTA
This sequence comes from uncultured Patescibacteria group bacterium, assembly GCA_963926055.1. GTDB lineage: Bacteria > Patescibacteriota > Gracilibacteria > BD1-5 > UBA6164 > CAJXJP01. Next base: position 4,759 of record CAWUVK010000009.1, read on the forward strand.
ATATTTCAGATTTTTTTTCTGGATTATATATAAAAAAATCAAATTGTAACTCTGGAAATTTTTCTTGAAATAATTTTGAAAAATTTTGTTGAGAAGCTACTTTGTTTGTATCATTTGGATTATATAAATCCAAAATAGTTATTTTAATTTGTTTATTTTCACAAAAATAGAGTAAATCACTGGTTAAATCTGATCCACAAATTCTATCTCAATATTTTTTATATAATTTTTGTTTATGAAAAAATAATTGATAAAAATAATACGGAGTTTTTAAAAATCTGAATAATCTATTTTTTTCCTCTAACATTTGAAATCCTAAATATAATCCCATCCCATCGGGAGTTTTATAGTCTGCTTGTAGGATTAAATTTTTAAATTCTTTGTCATCTTGAGTTTTGAGTAATATTTCAGGATTTGGTGTGAAAATAATATTTTGTTTTTCTAGTTTTGTAATTTTTGCAAAAAAATCTGTGTAGTTGAGTCTATCAAGGGGAATATCAAAAATTTTCATATTTTCATCATTAAAATTATTTCGCTTATTATAAACGAAAATAAATATTTGCAAAGTCAAGTCGTATTTTTTGCTGTTTTTCCCATTGATGTGCTAAAATATTAAAGATTATATTATTAGTTACATTATGGGTTTAGAAAATAGAGAAAATAATCAGGTGTATTCTGAAAGTGCTCAAAAAAACATTGCAAATATTAATAATGCAAATATTGAGAATATTAATTATATAATTTCACAAAGGTATCAGCTGGATTGAGATAAAGATATACTTGATTTAGCGAGCAAAGTGGAAGGCGATAGACAACAATTAGATCAAAATTCTAATATAGCTTTTGAGTCTATTAAATGACAATGTAAACTTGATTTATCGAGTTTGAAATTTGATATGATTAATGAAAAATTTTGAAATAATCAAGATATCAAAAAACTTTATTATGAACTCAAAAGTGAATTAGACATTGATATATTTCAGACACTCAAAGCGTATGATGATTATATTTGTAAGTATTTACAATTCCCTGAGTGAAGAGAAATAACAAAGTGAGAATATGATAATTTGATTAAAAATGTTCAAACAATTATCGTGATGGAATTATGAAAACTCAACGAAAAATTACTCGAACTTCGTGAAGATAATAATGGAAGTTTAAAGTGAATGCAATGGATTGTTAATTGAGCTATTCAATCAACTTTAGAACCAGTAAGAGAAAGTGTGATGTCTTCTGCACAATTTTATTTAGAAATGCAAAATCAAGATGTAAAAAATATTTTGAGTGATAAAATTGGAAAATTACACGTAAATATGAGAATCAGAGAAATTCATGAAGCTTTTGTTGATAAACAGTTGATGATTCATCATAAAGATTGATTTTTTGATTTTCATGAACAAAGTGATTATACAAAGCAAATTGACGAAATTCCAAAAGATATTATTAGAAATGATAGTTTTTGGACTGCAGATAAAGTGCGAAATGGATATAGAGATTTATATTTAGTAAATAATGATATAAATTTTGATGGTTCTACTATCACTCAAGATATTTCAAGTTTAGAGCATGTTTCAGTACTCAATGAAAAAGATAAACAAACAGAACTAGAATATATGGTTTCTTGACTCGCTTTAGAATTATTTCTTGCTCTTCCATTTATAGGAACAGCAAATTCACTTTTAAATTCTGTGACTTGAAATGACATAAATATAGATTTTATTAAATCGGTACGTCCAGATCTTGATCAATCATATCAAGTAGAAACTACTTGGTGAGATAGATTAATTGAAATTTGAGCAGCAGGTTTAGGTCTTATTGGAATGCGTAGTTTAGCAAAAAGTTGACAAATAGCAGAATTTTTTGAAGCAATTGTAGCTCTGGGAATGTCAAAAGGACAATTATTTAAATCTATGTGAAAAATGTCATGACATTTATGAATAAATATAGATCAGCTCCAAAAGTTTTTTCAAATGGAACAAGTAGTTGCAAAAGAAAAAAATATCTATGATAGATGAAATTCTCAAATAAAAAAAGATGCAGATTTTTATGAAATTAGTAATGCTCTTATTTATTGAGATCCAATTGATCCAAAAAAAATTATTGCATTTTGAAAACTAGATGATATGGAAAGAATGACTGCAATTAAATCTTACTTTCCCGAACTTAATTATAGACAGATCCATGACATAGTAGAAGCGCATCATATGCCGTGAAATTTATTTTCTCATAGCAAAAAAGAAGTTATTGCAAAAATGAGATTTTTAATAGAAGATGCAAAAATCCCAGGAAAAACCGTGAAAAAAATTATGGATATGTGACTTGCATGAAAAGTCTCACACGTTTCAGAAATGTTTCGTCTTGATTTACCAGAATTGACAAAAAATTTAAAAAACTTTCCAGAAATAAAACAACAAGACTTTGCTATTATTCAAAACAGACAATTTTTAGCCTGAGAAATGAAATCTCCAACAGATTTTACTAGAGATATAAAAGTAGAAGGTGAAACATTTATAACCATCAGAGCTACAGATAAACTTACTCTTGATACAGTTGCAAATAATATCAAAGTTATGAAAAAAGAACAACTAGATTTTACGCATTTATACGATAAAGAACTTAAAGGTGATAAAATAGTTACAGATGTGTATAGTAAACAAGCATTATATAATGCAATGTACAAACTGCCATCTACATAATTATTTATTGGAAAAATATTTTTTCTCATTACAATGAGGGAAAATATTTTTTTTCGTATAAAAATGTCTCAAAAAATTCAAAATAAAAAAATTGCAATTGTTTGTGATTGGATCAAAGATTGGTGAGGAGCAGAAGTTGTATTAGAACAATTATTAGAAATATTTCCTAATGCAGATATTTTTACTTCTGTTTTTTGGCAACAAGAAAACAAATTATTTACATGAAGAAAAATAACGACGAGTTTTATTCAAAAAATTCCTTTTTTAAATAAATCTCATAAATTAGCTTTAGGACTTAGACCTTTAGCTTTTGAAAGCTTTGATTTATCGCAGTATGATATTGTGATTTCTTCGACAAGTGCCGAAAGCAAATGAGTTATCACAAAACCTGAAACACTTCAAATTTGTTATTGTCACACTCCAACGAGATATTTTTGGTCACACTATCATGAATATCTAAAAATGATGGAATTTTGAGGGATTTTAAATTGGATCTGAAAAAAAGTAGCCCCAAAAAAAATACATTCTCTCAGACAATGGGATTTTTTCGCAGCGCAACGTCCAGATTATTTTATAGCAAATTCGTATAATTCAGCTTCTAGAATTCAAAAATATTATAAAAGAAAATCTGAAGTGATTCATCCTTGTATAGATACTTGAAATTTTAAAATCTCAGAAAAAAAATCAGATTATTATTTTTATATTTGAAGATGTATTCCGTATAAAAAATTTGATTTATTAGTTGATGCGTTTAATAAAAACGGAAAAAAACTTATTATCGCAACAAATACAAATAATAAATTATATAAAGAATTAAAAGATAAATCTAACGAAAATATTCAATGGAAATTTGATGCGAATAGACAAGAAATACAAAATTATTTTTCACAAGCAAAGGCATTTTTATTTCCACCAGAAGAAGATTTTGGATTAGTTCCACTCGAAGCAATGGCTTCTGGGACTCCTGTAATTGCATATGGGAAATGATGAGCATTAGAAACAGTTGTAGACCAGAAAACGTGAATATTTTTTGAAGAACAAACCGTAGAATCTTTAAATACAACAATAGAAAAATTTGAAACACTTTCATTTGATTCTCAAGAAATAAAAAATCATTCTGAAAATTTTGATAAAAAAGTGTTCAAAGAAAAATTATTACAATTTATAGAAGAAAAGTTAGAAAATTAAAAAATATTATTAATAAATAATTATTTATGAAATATTTAGAAAAAACAAAAAGTTTTACTCAAGATAATGTAATCCCACTCGATGAGTGTGTTTTAGCTGCGTTAGAACTATTTTCAATAAATGAAATAAAAAATCTAGATTTAAGTACATTAAAACGTCCTTTGATTGCAGGAAGTTGAAATGCTATTGTAACGGCACAAATTATTTTCTCAGATTTAGATGCTATTTATTGTGATGAAACAAATTTTGACGAATCATTGAAAAAAAATATTGATTGAGTGATTATTGTTTCTGCTTCTGGAGAAAAACATGCACCTATTTTCGCAAAAAAAGCTCAAGAAAAAAAACTAAAAACACTTTTATTAACTTGTAATAACAATTCATCAGCTCAAAAAATTATTTGAGAAAAAAATACTATTATAACTCCTAAAAATAGGGAACCATATACCTACAATACTTCTACGTATATGGGATGGATTTTTGCAAAAACTGCTGAAAACCCTCAAGAAATTTATGAATTTATTCAAAATAAAATTGATCCAATTTTAGAAAAAATAAATTTTTCAGATTTTTCTTCATATTTACTCGTTACTCCGGATGAATTTTCAGGAGTCAATCAATTATTTCGTGTAAAATTTATAGAATTATTCGGCAGAAAAATTGCTAGAGATGTATTCTCTTATGAACATATGAAACATGCAATAACAGTTGTGCCAGATAAAAAAGAACTCGCCATTTCATTTTGAAAATGAGAATTTGATTTTGAGAATTCTCGTATTAATTTCCCACTTCCTGATACTATTTGACTCGCTGGAATGATGGCAATTTGATATTATGTAATAGGAAAAATACAAAAATCACATCCAAATTATTTTCAACAAAATATTTGAAATTATATAAATAGAATGAATCAATCATGATTTTCAAAATCACTAAAAGTGATAGTTGAATAAGAAAAAGAAGAAATTTTAAATTTCTTCTTTTTCTTATTCAATATTTTTATTAAAAGTAAATATAAAAATACTTTAAAATAAACAAAAAATTATTAAAATAAGACTATTATTTTTACACAAAAAATACAAAGCATGAAAAATAATTTTAAACAAGCATTTACGCTGGTAGAACTCATCGTAGTAATCACGATTTTAGCAGTTCTGGCAACGGTAGCATTTATCTCGTTTCAAGGGTATACAAGTAGTTCGAGAGATTCAGTAAGATTAGCTGATTTAAAAAATATTTCAATATCATTTGAAATAAATAGAACTAGAGACATAGATTTCCCACTTCCAGATAAAAAAATTGATATTACAGCGAGTGGAACTATTTTTCAATATCAATGAGAATTATCACAAAATATTTTAGAAAAAGATCTCAATATTTTTGATGGATGACTAGATCCAGTTACAAAAAAACCATACTGATACGCAGTAAATACGGCAAGAAATAAATTCCAAATTATTTGATTTTTAGAAAATCAAGAATCAGTTGCAAATATTTCTGCATCTCAAATTTTCGCTGATAATACAGATAAATATGTAAAAACTTCAGGGGATATATTATGAATTTTATTAGATGAAACTACTAATGAAATAATTGTTCAAAGTGCAAGTTTGGTTGAAATTGATGTAGTAAATTCATCAACTGATTATTTATTAAAATTATCATGAAATGAAAATTCTATCTATAATCAAAAAAAATTAATTTCCACTCATAACCTAAGTTCAAGCTGTAATAACATCCTAAAAAATAATCCAAAATCAACTACGGGATTTTATAGTATAAAAATAGATTGAGTAAATAATACACAAGTATATTGTGATATGCAAACAGATGGGTGAGGTTGGACATTAATAATTAAAAGAAAACATAGTTCAAATAATATAGAAAGTTGTGGTGAAAATTTAAATGATTTTCTTCATAAACCATGTAATAAAAATTTATTTGAATCTTGAAATTACCTAGATAATATTTCATATTCCTTATGAGAATTTTGATTAAATTTACATACTTCTGAATATATGGTTCAACAATATAATTCACAATGAGTATTAGATGAAGATGATGCGTATATATTAACTACGAAAAATAATTTATTTCCAGATACTATTGGTTTAGAACATATTTGAATTAAAAGTGTATGTTCTTTAGATAAATTAAAATGTGACACTACAGATGTTGTTTGGAAATATGTTTGAAATAATCACTTTAATAATTCAGCTTGTAATTGACGATTAAGTCCATGATATGGAGGAAATTATGGATATTGTAGTAATTGAGCTGATAATAAAAGATGAACACAATATTTTTACTATTCAAATGATTATATTTGAGATAGAGAAAACTATGATGAGACAAAATTATGGTCATATGCATTCAACTCTAAAGATTATCAAGAATTAATTTTTGTGAGATAAAAAAAGAAGAAATTTTAAAAATTTCTTCTTTTTCTTAATTTTCTAAATTTTTTCAAAAAATAATTTCTTTTTTAATAAATTCATCTGGATTATAACAGTTGAGATAATGAAAATATTCTATATTCATTCATAAATAATTATTTTCATAGTTTACGGAGATATTTGAAATAGGATTTTGTATGATTTCATCACTCAATGGATTAAAAATAATGTTTTTGAGTCACTCTGCTGTGAAATCTGACATATTAATTGTATTACTGAGATCTCAAGTATCTAACTCATATTCATATTGCTTTCTTTCAAGTGAGTCATTTATTTTTAAAATATTTCCAGATATTTCTAAACCGGTAGGATATTGTAAATTTTTAACAAACACTTCTAAAGAATTTTGTGAATAATCAGAAATTTGCCCAGTTCATTGTGAGAAATATGGAAATGTTTTTGAGTATACTGAAGTATTATAATCATAAAAATCTATTTGTGTGAGATAATTTCCGGCTTGTGTTATATCCGGAGAAATATTTTCTAGATTTATTTCATATTCATTTGCTTGTAATAAATTATATGAATTATTTCAAGTGTGAGTATAACGACTTCAAGTACCACTTGAAGTACAAATAGTTTCAATCTTTTCTACTTCATTATTATTCGTAATATTATATTCAATATTATGGCTACATCAAGGTATGGAACTGTTACTTATATTGACTACTGTAGAATTAAAATCACTAAAATAATATTTTAAAATATTATTTTCTGTTTTTAAAAAATCTTCTTTTTGAGTGAAATTTATTTCATCAAATGAAAAATCTTCTTCCGTAAATGAATTGTCAGAAATAAATTCCGAACCAGTGAGACTCAACTCAAATCTATTTATACTTCCATAATCTTGATCTGGAGAAAAATTTATTTCTAAAGGAGGATTTTGAGAAAAAATTTGAGAAGAAAATTTTAAAATTTCTCATTTTCCAGTATTGGAAATATATAAGCTGCCGCTATTGTAAGCTAAACCAGTTGGATGTTGTAATCCATCAAATCTATCTAAAATAAGATATACTTTAGAATCTTTATAAAACAACACTCTATGATTTCCAGTGTCTGAAAAAAATAATCCTCATTCTGCCTCAACTGCTCCAGTTGGATTATTGAGTGAAACCTCTGACCCATCTGATCCTTGAGAAAATTCATGTCAAAAATTATTTCATCAAATTACTTTTGTTCAATTTTCTAATATTTGATGATGTATCGTATCAATGGTAAAATCTCAGACTTGCGCATTTTGAATATCTGAAAAATCAGTGAGAAAATCTTCTCAAATTTCTTCAAACGGAAGAAAATAATTCCAGCTGAGGTGTTGAGTTTTATTTATTTGAGAATCTAAGGGGCAATAACTGTCACTTTGTTCAATCAATCATAAATATCAAAATCATATTTTTTGGAAATAATTTTTTGATTGAAATAACGCTCATGATTGAGAATAAAAAATATAATTATTTTCAACTCAATCAAAATTATTATACATATTTTGAAATCAAGCAGAAAAATTTTCACTAGTTGAAATAATTTTTTCTTGTTTTAAAATATTTTGAATTCAAGAGCTTAAAATAATTCATACACTCACCATTAAAAGCATTGAAATTGTGACTCAAACTATGAGTTCCACGAGAGTAAAAGCGGAATTATTTTTCATATTTAAAGGGTCAATAAATATTTATCGATGATATATTTTGCATTTACATTATTTTGTTTAATTCCGAGTAAATCAGATTCAACATCCTCTAAAGAATTTAAAAAAACAAAATGTCTTTTTGCGTATAAAATAATATTTTCTAAAAAATCTATATATTCTTGTTTATCTCATTTGAAACTATAAAAATATTGAAGTGCTTCTTGAGGATTTCACTCTGCGATTTGTTGTAAAAGTGATTGAAAATATGCATTCTCATTTTGTTGATTTATTCATCCTAATTCAATTGTTTGTACGCGAGATAAAATAGTATCTAAAATACCACTTTGAGAGTTATTTGTGAGGAAAATAATATTATGTTTTCCCGGTTCTTCAAAAAATTTTAAACAACTATTTGATGATTGAATCGTTAAACGAGACATATTTTCAATAATAAATACTTGAAAATCATATCCTGGAAGTGAATTACTCGCATTTATAAATTCTTTAATTTCTCAAATTTTTATTTTTTCTCAATTATCTTTGAGTGTGTAAATATAATCTTTTGGAATATTGTGTTTTTGTGTAATTTCTTTTGCAAAATCAAGTACTTTAGCATTTACTAGCTCCATATTTTTACCTAAAAATAAACAAGGAGAAATTGCTTGCTTCTTGTTTATTTTATCTTGTATATGTTTGAATGATTTATTATCCATCTGTGTTTTCTAAAAGTTCAAAAAATTCATTTAATTCATCCATAGTTTCTTGTATCAGTTGTTCTTCTTGAGAATCAGATATTTCAACTTCAGCCTCTATTTGTGTTTCAACTTGTGTACCAGTTTGAGTTTCAATTACTACGCTTCCACTTGAATTGCTTGATAAAGAATATTGTAATAATTCATCTGTTTGAATATTCTCAGCTTGAGAACCACTTTGAGTGTCTTGCTTTTCTTCCATGCTTTGATTTTCATTTTGATTTTCTTCTACTTGAGAGCCACTTTGAATAGTTTCTACTACACTTCAACTTTGAACAACACTCCCAGAAACACTTTGATTTTCTTGATTTTCTGCTCAACAACTTGTTAATAAAATTGCCAGAGAAATTATTCCTATAACTTTTTTCATATTATAATATCAATATATAAATATATAAAAATAGTAACAATTTTTCACTATAATGCAACCAACTTTTTGTATTATTTAGAAGAAAAGCAAAAAAATATTTGCAATTGTATATAATAAGTATATAAAGGGTATATAAATATATTCATAAAAAAGGAGTTATGATTGCAAAAGTTTATTCTATTACCGTAAACGGGTTAGAAAGTTCTCTTATAGAAATTGAAGTAGATATAAATCAAGGTTTACCAAGTTTTACTATTGTAGGTCTTCCAGATCAAGGTATTCAAGAAAGTAAAGAACGTCTTCGTTCTGCTATGAAGTCAAGTAGTTTTCGTCTTCCAACAACCAGGATTACTGTAAATTTAGCACCTGCGGATATTAAAAAATCTTGACCATGTTTTGACCTTCCAATTGCTATTGGGATTTTATTAAATCAAGATTTTATAGACGAAACATATATTTGAGATTCATTATTTTTGTGAGAATTATCTTTGGATGGAAATTTGAGAAAAGTCTGATGAGTTTTACCTGCAACAATTTGAGCAAAAGAAAAATGATTTAAAAGAATATTTGTACCAAAAGAAAATGCTTTAGAAGCATCTATTATTCCAGGCATTGAAGTAATTGCTGTAGAAAATTTAGCTGAAATTATAAAATTTCTCAATAAAGAGATTCCTTTAAAAATTTCACCAGTTTTAGATTTTAAAAAAATCACAAAAGATATTCAGTCAAAAAATACAGCAGATTTTAAATATGTTCTGTGACAAGAACATGCAAAACGAGCATTAGAAATTTCAGCTGCTGGTTCGCATAATATTGTTATGGATGGTCCTCCTGGGAGCGGAAAAACTATGTTATCAAAAGCTTTTGCTACGATTTTGCCAGATCTAACAATTCAAGAGGCTATTGAAGTTTCAAAACTCTATAGTATTTCATGATTACTTGATAGTGATAATCCGATTATAAAAAAAAGACCATTTCGTACCGTTCATCATACTGCAAGTTCTGTAAGTATTGTATGAGGAGGAAGAAATGCAAAACCGTGAGAAATTTCTTTGGCTCATAAGTGAGTATTATTTTTGGACGAAATTTTAGAGTTTCAAAAATCAGTTTTAGAAGTTCTTCGTCAACCACTTGAAGACGGAGAAATTACCGTTAATAGAGTGAATGCAAGCTATGCATACCCAGCTAAATTTACACTTGTATGAGCGATGAACCCATGCCCATGTGGGTATTTAACTGATCCAGATAAAGATTGTATATGCTCTCATAAACAAGTCGAAAATTATAGAGGAAGATTATCATGACCACTCCTAGATAGAGTTGATATTTTTATAGAAGTCCCAAAAGTTAAAACACAAAAATTACAGATTGATGATAATTACGAAGACAGAGAAGATTCTCAAACGATTCAAAAAAGAGTTCAAGCTGCTCGAGATATTCAACTAAATAGATTTAAGCAATTAGATATTACTAGTAATAGTGAAATGACAACAAAAGAAATCAATCAATTTTGTAAACTAGATCAACAAACGGATGCCTTAATCAAACAAGCAGTTACAACTATGAATTTGTCTGCACGTGGATATTATAGGATTTTAAAACTCTCTAGAACTATCGCAGATCTGCAAGGGAATGAAAATATTTCTATTGAAAATGTAGCAGAAGCATTAAGTTTTAGAAAAAAACAGGAAAACTAATTTGCAAATTCATAAAAATATTGTATAAATATTTTATCTTTTCCAAAATAAGGTGTTAAGATGAAAAAAGTTTTTATTTTGTTTGTTGTTGTTTGGCTTACTGCGTGTAGTAGTAGAGTGCAATACAATAACCAAATTTTTGTTGATAACAATGACATTGAGGAAATTAGTTATTTTCTCAATCGTCTAGAATGTCATGATATGTTTGATAAGTGTGTTACGAAAAATTTTGATATGTATATTTCAAAAAATAACGATACACTTGTTATGCAAAACTCTGACAATAAACTATTAATATTCAATCATGATCAAGTAAATTCAACGATTCAGCTAAACCAAGGACATGAAACATATTTTTTTAAATCGAATCCTCAAGATGTAGTTACTCTTGAGGAAAATAAAAAAATTATGAGAGTCATTGGGCAAGCGAGATCTTCGCTGGGTTATGGTTATGATTAGATGTAAAAAAACTGCGCGTTCGCGCAGTTTTTCTTTTTATCTAGATTTTTAGTATTTTTTAGGTATAGTAATAAAAATAATTATAAAATATTTATATGAAAATAACTATTTTAGCTGCCATTTGAGCAAAAAATCTTTGAGATGAATTGATTCTTAAAAACGAAATTCAATATCTAAAAACTGTATATGGTAATGATACAGAATTTTTTGTGGCCAGTTATGATATAAAAAATCCTTTTATAATCAGTAAAAATATTACATATTTTGAATACTTTCCATGTGACGCAAAAAAAATAAAAAATTTTTTTAGAAATATAAAAAATTTTTTTCATTTTATAAAAATTATAAAAAGTACTGATTTAGTTGTAATTTGATGAGGTGGAATTATTTTCGATAATGAACAAAAACATGTAAAAAATCCATTTTCTCAATGGATTATGAGAGTGAAAATTACAAAGTTTTATAAGAAAAAAATATTGTTTCATGCAATTTGATTAACTCTGAGTAATTCATGAAATTTAAAATATCTGAAAAAAATATTTTCTTCAAACAATCAAGAAATAACAGTGAGAGATAACTATTCAAAAAAATTATTAGATTCAATCAATATACAATCAAGTATTATTCCGGATCCCGTTTTTTCAGATAAAAAAAATAACAAAGAAATTTTTGCTCAAAATTATTTCATAAAAAAAATAAATCCAAATCAATTTCATGTAGAGGATTTAGGAAATTATGATTTTAAAAATAAAACTATTTGAATAGCTTTTAGAAAATGATACTTTCATCAAGACGCTCAATCAATGAGTGAAATTATAGAATATTTACAACGAAAAAAAGCTAAAATCATTTTAATACCAATGTCATTTCATCCAAGAGATCTTGCGTCTAATGATTATGTATTTTTAAAATATTTTTCTGAAAAATATAAAATTCAAATATCACAAAATATGTGAAAATCATATTCTGTTTTTAAAAATTCAACTATCGATTATTGCTTTTCAATGCGTCTACACTCTATGATTTTAGCACAAGTGTACCAAATACCTTTTTTTGCATTTTCATATTCGACCAAGACAGATGAACTGATAAAAATTCTTACAGAGAAAACAAAAAAATGAAACTTTTTTTTGACAAATAAGAACTATCTCTTATTGTCTAAACAACTTAATAAATAATTTTAAGCACATGTATTCACCAAGAAATATAAACATTTCTAAGAAGACAATGAAACTATTCACAAAATTTGAGAATAGTCTATTTTTCGTGTAAAAAATATTTATTGATGCTACGCAGATAAATAATTAACGAAAAACTATTCTCGAGAGAGGATAGTTTTTTTTGTATTTTAATACTTATAAATAATAACATGAATCATTTAGATATAATAAAAATTGGTTGAGAAAATGCTGGTACAGATTTGCAAACAACTGGAAATTTTGTAAAAAACAATAGAGATAATGCTCAAGTTTTAGTCGTTTCAGCAATGAGAGATGAAGATTTTAATTCGACAGATGAATTAAAAAATACTGCAGAATTATTAAAAAATAATGATTTAGAATGAGCAAAAAATAACTTTTTAGAAATTTTACATTTTCATAAAACAGCTCTAGAAAAACAAAATTTATCAGAAATAATTCCAGAAATAGAAAAAATATTTTTAGATATTTTAGAGTGTTTTGAAAATAATTCTGGGAAAAATATTTCTCTAGAAAATGATTATTCTGTTTTTACTGGTGAAAAATATATTTCTCTGTTAGGTTTTTGAGAAGAGATTTCTGCACTGGTTCACATGAGATTATTAGAATCTCAATGATTGGATTCGCAAGTGGTTGATACAAATAGTATAAAAATTTCTGATTCAAATACATATACGAAAGAAGTAAGAGAATACTTTTCTCAAGAAGTAAATAATATTTTGTCATCAAATAAAATTCCTGTTATTCCAGGATTTATAGGAAATATTCCAGGTGGGATTTTACAAAATATCGACAGATGATATACGGATGCTACAGCTTCACTCGTGGCACTTTCTCAAAATGAATATTTTGAATCAACTCGTTTGAATATTTTTAAATCTGTAGATGGTATTTTAGCCTGTGATCCAAGATTATTTAGCTGTGATTTTGCATTATGAAAAAATGAAAAAATAGATTTAATTTCTCATATGGATTACTTAACGGCTCGTGAATTAACCGGAGGTTCTATCGGTTGAAAAGCGAAATTTCTTCATGAATATGCACTTTCACAAAAAGTTATGGAAGCAGGAATAGAATTAAAAATCGTTAATCCGAAATTTCCTGAATTATGAACGAGCGTAAATGCACAAAAAAATCCTGATTCTCAATGAGTAGAAATAGTTAATAAAAGAGAAAATATTAGCTTCGTGAAAGTCACAAAAGCAGCATTTAGTGAATGAGTAGGGGATGTAGAAAAAATATTTGAAATAGTCAGACAAAAAGGATTTTCTATAGATATGATTATCACATCAGAAACACAAGTGAGTTTTTCTCTTGAAGCAAAAGATATTTCTACATTATCTGAGTTGCAACAAACTCTTGAAAATGAATTTTTTCAAAATGATATTTCTGAAATAAATAAAGTTGAAATTCAAAATAATATGGCTTTAATTCATTGCATCTGACAAAATTTAGATGATTCATATCAACTTTCTTTAGCAAAATGAATCTTAGCTCTCGAAGATATTTGAGTAAAAATTCATCACTTCTGAGGAGAAAGAGAAAAATGAGCGATTATTTTTGCGGTAGAAGAAAAAAATGCTGATATTTGTGTGAGAAAATTAGCCAGAGAATTTAATTTAATAAAATAATTTCATAAATAACAAATATATTTATAATAAAAATATTATTTTCTAGTTAAAAAAGTATGGAAAGATTTTTTCGTCCAGCATCTCGTTTGGTTATTGTAAATTCAAAAAATCAAATTTTATTGGCCCGTCATAAAAGATATTGGGCTTTACCAGGTGGAGGAATAGACATTTGAGAATCTATAGAAACAGCTCTCAATAGAGAATCGATCGAAGAGTTAAATATTCCTGCTCAAATGGATAAAATTATTTTTATCCAAGATTATTTAGACGAGAGAAAAGAATGAAAAATCCATGCAATGGAATATTTCTGTACGCTCAAAAATAATCAAGATTTTGAAAATGTAGTACATACTTGGAAAGATTCATCGCACGCTTTTGAACTCGAAAATTTAGCTTGGTTTGATGTAGAAAATTTTCCAGAAAAATTTATGCCAGTTGCATTTCATAGAGTAATCAAAGAATATATAAAAAATAAACATAATTTCTCTACAAATTATGTTTCTTGAATATAATACTGTATTGCGATTATATCTGGAAACTATCGTTGACTTTGATAAAAAATCCGGTAGCATGAAAATAATATTTATTAATTACTCCTATGAAATTTTTAAAAATTTTATTAACTAGTATAATTTTCTGAATTTTTTACATTGTACTTATTTGGCATGGTTTAGTTATGGGGGTTTTAGCCAGTGAATTTATCTGTCCATTTCTATGAACTTGGTCGGGTTGTGATATCAATCAAACATGAGATATTGTATGAGATTTATTTTTTATAATACCAAGTATTTTATTCTTTTGGATATATGCTGGATTTATAATACATTGGAACTATAAACAGTTACCAATGAACGAAATTCAAAAAGTTATTACAATGATATTTTTTGCAATGGTTTCATATCCCTTTTTATATTTAATTGGAAATACTATTTACTCAGAATATATTTATGAAACTCAAAATTTCACTCATACATTTTTAGCTGGAACATTTTTTAGTATCATCATTTGGATTATAAGTGTGATTTTTTACTTTTTTATCCAAACAAATAATAAAATAAAAAAAGATTTAGAAAAAAATAATATAAAAAAATAGAATAATTTTAATTATTCTATTTTTTTATATTCAAAAGGTCATTTGATCAGTGTTATTTTTTATTTCCCAGTTAATAATTTTTTGTCAGTGAGATTCGAGTATTTCATTTGTTCTTTTAAAACATTGGCTTGTTAAAAATCCTCTGTGAGCTGAAAAAGGAGAAGGATGAGAAGTTTCTAGGATAACATGTTTTTGTGTATCAATAAGAATTTTTTTACTTTGAGCAAAAGATCACCAAAGTAAAAAAATTACTCCTTGTTTTTCTTGAGAAATCGCTGAGATAATATTGTCACTAAATTTTTCCCAACCGATTTTTGCATGAGAGGCAGGTTGAGATTCTTCGACGGTTAATATAGAATTTAAAAGTAACACTCATTGTTTTGCCCAAGATTCTAGATTTCCATGTTCTGGAATTTTATATCAATAATCTTGATGTAATTGCTTATACATATTACGTAAACTCGGTGGAATTTTTACTCATTTTTGCACTGAAAAACTTAGTCAATGTGCTTGGTTTTCGCCATGATATGGGTCTTGTCATAAAATTACTACTTTGAGATCATCAAAATTTGTATAATTAAATGCATTAAATATATCTTCTTGCTTTGGAAATATTTTTTTTCATAGTCAGTTTTCTGCGTCTAAGTATGATTGTATTAGTCAAAAGTAATCTTTTTGAAATTCATTTTCTAAAATATTTCTCCAGCTTTGATGATAATTTTTGTCCATAATAATTTTTTTTGAAATATTTATTTTATTATATTTCTTTTCATGTAAATAACAATAAAATATTTTTTCAAATTGTCTACAATAATTATTTTTAATTATATGAAAAACTCTTAAAATAAACCTATTATTTTTATACAAAAATACAAAACATGAAAAATAATTTACATAAAGCCTTTACACTCGTAGAACTCATCGTAGTAATCACGATTCTCGCAGTTCTCGCAACGGTAGCCTTTATATCTTTTCAATGATATACAAGCTCTTCAAGAGATTCTGTGAGATTAGCTGATTTAAAAAATGTTGAAAAACAACTCAATATTCATTTTACTCAAAAGAATTTTTATCCTCAGCCGAGCGACGCAGTTTCAATCCCAACTGGATGAAATCAATGAACCTTAGGAAAATCTGTAACAAATCAAATCTGAGTTTCGGAACTAACTGATCCATTAACAAAAGATTATTATTTTTACAGAACAAGTGAAAATAAAAGAAAATATCAACTATTAGGATTTTTAGAAAATTGAGATTCTATTTCAAAAAATCCAATTCAAAACACTTTTGCACAAAACGATATTCCATATTCAAAATGAGATAAACTCGGAATTATTTTAAATAGT
>CAWUVK010000010.1:0-28212 GCA_963926055.1 uncultured Patescibacteria group bacterium
AAAAAAATTTAAATATTTTTGACTGAGGATTAGATCCAGTTACGAAAAATCCATATGGTTATGCAGTAAACCTTGCGAGAAATAAATTTCAAATTATTTGATTTTTAGAAAATAATGAATCAGTTGCAAATATTTCTCAAATTACAGCTTTTGCAGATAATACTGATAAATATGTAAAAAGCTCAGGAGATACTTTAGGTATTTTATTAGATGAAACTACAAATGAAGTCATTACATCTCAGAACTGATTCAATGAAATTGATTTAAATGATAATATTAATAATTTTAATGCAGTTATTTTTAATAATAATATAGAATATAGTTCAGGAATTATTAAGAGTATACAATATTTGAATCAAAATATAACATTAAAGAGCTGTAAATCTATTCTTGAAAACAATCAAGAAAGTAAGGATTGATATTATATAATTGAAAATTCATTTGGTAAACAACCAGTTTATTGTGATATGACTACTGATGGTTGAGGTTGGACATTATTTTGAATTTATTCAAATAACCCATGAATAAATCCAATTGACTTTTTTCAGTGAGTTTGATTTCCTACAGCTAAAATAGAAAATTATAATAATAAAATTAATTGGTCATATAACTTAGATAAAATAGTAGATAAGAGTTTAGAAATGCTCATAACTATACAAACTGAAAATAATAACCAGTGATATTTAGCTGAATCTACACAAGGTATGGATTACTATAATTGAATTCTTGGAATACCTGATAAAAACTATTTATTCTCATCAGATGAAGAATTAAATAATCAGACACCTTTGAATATTCAACATAAATGTGATATCGACAGTAATTGGGAACAAACTTTAGATTATATTGAAATGTCTTATAATGCTCATATGCAGTTTAGTACAGAAGATTCTCAATGAACGAGAGATTTTGAAAATGATATTTGGCATTGGAATGAAGATGTTATTTTTTATTATAGACCACAGTATACCTATTGTGATACTAATTCAAGCATAAATCCAGGTGATCAAATACAAGCAATTTTTTGGATTCGTTAGATAATTAATATAAAATAAACCATGAAAAATAATTTTAACAAAGCATTTACACTGGTCGAACTCATCGTAGTAATCACGATTCTCGTAGTTCTCGCAACGGTAGCCTTTATATCTTTTCAATGATATACGAGTAGTTCGAGTGATTCTGTGAGATTAGCTGATTTAAAAAAATAAAAAAAGAAGAAATTTTAAAATTTCTTCTTTTTTTGTTTTTTATACTCTAATTCTTTTTTTATCAGTTTTTGGTTCTGATTTTTTAGGAGCATTATTTGGTTGAGCGAATAGGGGATTACCACTATTTACTGCTTTTTTTACTTGTGATTTTTTTTCTTCTGAAAGATTTTCAAGCATTTTTTCTAATTGTGCAGAATTATTTTTTAATTCTTCTTCACTCATTTTTACTTCTTCTACTTGAGCAATATTTTTTACCGAGAAAATAGCTTTTACTACTTTATATTCTAACTCATTCATCAAGTCTCTAAATTTTTGGTATGCTTTTTCTTTATATACTACGAGTGGATTTTTTTGAGCATATCATTCGAATGCAACATCTTCTCTTAAACGACTCATTGCATCTATATGTCTCATCCAAAGTTCATCGATTGATTGAAGAGTAATTTTTCTTTCTAAATCATGAAATTTTTCAGCAGTTGCTTTTTCTTTGAGTTTTTCAAATTCTTCCAAAGCAATTTTAGAAATATATTCAGCTAAATCTTCTTCAGCCATTGCATTAATATCATCATTTTCAATAGCATCATCGATGAGTGAAATTCATAAAAAATCATTTACTTTTTTAGATAATTTTGTTCTATTTACTTCGTCTTCTTGATACTTTGCTATTTCAGAATTTACAAAATTTGTAATTTGATCTTGAATCATTATTTGAATATCTCCATCAATATCTTGTGCATCGAGAATTTTATTTCTTTTCGAATAAATAACTTCTCTATGTTTATTGATCACATCATCATATTCTAAAACATGTTTTCTGGCATCAAAATGATGTCCTTCAACTTGTTTTTGTACTGATTCAACTTTTTTTGTAAGCATTCCACTTTGAGCTAATGGTTCATTATCTGGAAGTGAAGCAAACATTGGAGAGTTAAAAACACTAAATACTTTATCTCCACCAAATATTCTCATAATATCATCATTTGGTGAGATGAGAAATTGAGTCATTCATGGATCACCTTGTCTTCCTGCACGACCTCTTAATTGGTTATCAATTCTTCTTGTTTCGTGTTTTTCAGTTCCAAGGATAATTAATCCACCTAAGTCAGTTACCCCTTCGCCAAGTTTAATATCTGTACCTCTTCAAGCCATATTTGTGGCAATTGTGATAGCTCATTTTTGTCCAGCTTCTGCTACTATTTGTGCCTCGTGTTCGTGATGTTTTGCATTTAAAACCTTATGTGTAATATTTACTTGAGAAAGTCTTTTACTGAGATATTCAGATTTTTCTACTGAAACCGTTCCAACTAAAATTGGTTGCCCAGTTTTATTTAATTCTGATATCATTTCAATAACATAATCAAATTTACCTTTTTCATTTTTGAACAGTAAATCTTTTTTATCTTCTCTGGCAATTGGTCTATTTGTTGGAATAACAAGAGTTTCGAGAGAATATACTTTATAAAATTCTTCTTCTTCTGTTTTTGCTGTCCCAGTCATACCAGCGAGTTTCCAGTACATTCTAAAATAATTTTGAAATGTAATTGATGCAAGAGTTTTTGATTCTTGTTTTATTTCAATTCCTTCTTTTGCTTCGATAGCTTGGTGTAATCCATCAGAGTATCTTCTCCCAGCTAAGACTCTCCCAGTATGTTCATCAATAATCATTGCTTGCCCATCGACAAGTAAATAATCTTTATCTTTTTCGTATACTGCGTTTGCTCTTAGAGCGTTTTCAATATGATGAATATCGTTATAGTGAGCAGAAACATAAATATTTTCTATTCCCATGAGTTTTTCGATTTTTGTTATTCACTCTTCTGTCATATTTGCAGATTTTGATTTTTCATCGATTTTGTAATCAACTCATTTTTGAAGATTTTTTGCCAAAGCAGCAAATCTCATATATTTTGTTGTTGGTTCAGAATCTGGCATTGAAATAATTAATGGAGTTCTCGCTTCATCGATTAAAATAGAATCTACTTCATCAATTACAGCAAAAAATAATTTTGATTGAACTTTATCATCTTTTGTAACTACCATGTTATCTCTAAGATAATCAAAACCAAGTTCATTATTAGTGGCATAAATTACGTCAGCTTGATAGGCTTTTTTCTTTTCGTGTTTTGGTTGATTTGAGTATACAACATCAACAGTTAAACCAAGATTATTATATAAAACACCCATTTCTTCGGCATCTCTTTTTGCTAAATAATCGTTTACTGTTACAACATGAACACTATTCCCAGATAGTGCATTTAAATAACTTGGTAGAGTTGCTACAAGAGTTTTTCATTCTCAAGTTTTCATTTCTGATATACTCCCTGAATGAATAGCTAAACCACCAACAAGTTGTACATCATATGGAATCATATTCCAAGTTACTTTTGTTCCATCAGAAAGTTCATATGAATTTCCACTCATAAGTTTACAAGCTGTTTTATGTAGAGCAAAAGCATCAACTTTAATTTCTTCTAAAATTGATTTTATTTTTTTTGAATCATCTTCATTTTGAAAATCTAAACCTTCAAATTTTGCTTTAAATTCAGCTGTTTTATTTTTAACATCATCTAAATTGAAATCAATAAATTGTGTTTCAGCTTCGTGAATTTTTGAAATAATTTTGCTTATTTCTTGAACTCTTTTTTCACTTGGATCACCAAATATTTTTCTTATTAATTGTTCTATCATAAATTTTTCTTATTAGTCCTAAAAAATTATGCACGAATTATATATTTTAATATAAAAAATGCAATAAAGTTTTTCAACTAATAGCTTTACAAATAGCTTATATTTGATAATATAGAAGTATTATTTTTTTGAAAATATTTATGCCTTCATCAAAAAATGCTTTTACATTAGTTGAGTTAATCGTCGTAGTAACAATCATAACTGTATTATCTGTTGTTTGAGTTTTTCAATATACAAGTAGCAGTTCAGCTATTAGAGATGCTACTCGTCTAACGCAAATAAGCGAGCTTCATAATGGTTTAACTTCATATAGTCTTTCGAATCGTATTTGAGATCCGGATAATAAAATTGACATTGTATCTAATGGAAAAACTATTTGATTTCAATGAGATTTTGGAAATACATTACTCGACTCAATAGAATATACATGAGCTGGAAAAGATTCACTTACTGGAGATTATTTCACGATTTTGATGAATAGTACGAAAAATAAATTTCAAATATTAGGATATTTAGAAAATGAAATATCAATGCAAGAAAATGTGTCAATTATTACTGAATGATTTGCAAATACACAATTTGATTTTCCATATTCATATGGATCAAAATTATGAATTATAATGGATGAAAATAGTCAAGTAATTCATAAAAGTGAAGACTTTGTAAATACACAATCTTTTGACACAGCATCACAAAATATTCCAGTAAAGATTCAATATTCTCAAAACGATTTATTTGAATGAAATATGAAAGATTTAAATTTTTATGCAACAAATTTAACATCCGGCTGAATTACAGCAAGTTCATGCAAAGAAATAAAACAAAAACTTAAAAGTGCAGCAAATACAAATGGAGAATATTTAATAGAGTTCTGAGATGGTACTATACAGCTAGTAGAGTGTAATATGACAGATAATTGAGGTGGTTGGACAAGATATGCTGAAATAATAAATGAATTTAGTTTTGCTCTCGCTGAGGAGTGTTATAACTCTGATTGAGTAGTCAAAACAGATGGTTTTTATTGCTTCAATCCACATGGGAAAATGGTAAATGCAGATGATCTAATGGTGCAAGTGAATCGAGATTATGCTTCAGCAAAAGCTTGAGATCAATATGTTAAGGGGGTGTCATCGGATTTTGTAGGAATAGGAGAAATGTCAATGAATGAAAATACTTATGAATGTTCTAAGTGAAATAATTATATGACACCAATGCAAAGATGAAAGGCTTCATTTGATTGAATAGTAGATTATTATCGGTTAGGCTATAGTTTTTGTAAAAGTTCTCGGGAACCTGGATGAGTATATGTTAGTTGAATTATGAATTTTTCTAATTCATGAATCTGACCAACATGATGAAATTGAGTTACCAAAGGACGGAATAGTACGATTGTTCCTTTCACATTTTATTACAGATAAAAGCTTTGATTTTCAAAGCTTTTTTTGTTTTTTAAATTATTTGTATATACTGAGTATATATTATTATTCAAAATAAATTATGATTGGATATTTACAAG
Organism: uncultured Patescibacteria group bacterium; assembly: GCA_963926055.1. Taxonomy (GTDB): domain Bacteria; phylum Patescibacteriota; class Gracilibacteria; order BD1-5; family UBA6164; genus CAJXJP01. The sequence continues at coordinate 5,416 of CAWUVK010000010.1, forward strand.
GAAAAATTATAGAAGTATCATTACATGAAGTTATTATTTTAACTTCTGGATGAGTCGGTTACACCGTTTTGATAAACGAAGTTATTTACTCCCAAATTGCGTTACACGAAAATGTAGAATTATTTATTTATCATCATAGAACGGAAAATTCTGAAAGTTTATTTGGATTTTTAGAAAAAAATGACAAAGATGTTTTTAGTGAATTAATAAAAATTTCTGGAGTTGGATGAAAAGTTGCTATGCTCATTTTATCTCTTTGAGTAGAAAAACTTATCTGAGCTGTACAAATGGCTGACAATAAAACAATCGAAGGAATAAAATGAATCTGAAAAAAAATGGCAGAAAAAATTATTCTCGAACTCAAAGACAAAGATTTTATTAAAAATACAAATATTATTTCTCAAAAAGAGCAAAAACAAAAAGTTCATTTATCCACTAGCGTATCTGTGGATATCAAAAATACTCTCACAAATATGTGATATTCACCGAGCGATGTTGATCAAGTTTTAGGAAAAGTTCCAGAAGATTTACACGAAATTTGAGAAATTTTACCATTTTGTATTAGGGAATTGAGTTAGTTATTAATAAGTTGTAATTATTTTAAAATATCATGAATAAGGAAAAAATTATAATAAATCCACCCCTAACCCCTCCTTTATCAAAGGAGGGGAATCAAGAAATTAATCAAGATGAAAATTATTTATATTCAAATTGATTAATCTGTAGATGAGGGCATTTACCATATAATCCTAATTTAAAACAACGAGCTTCTCAAATGCGTAAAAATATGACTATCGCTGAGAAATATTTATGGAAAAATTATTTACCAAAATTTCGACTCATAATTGAGGTAGATTGAGAAATTCATGATAATCAAATTCAATATGATGCTATACGAACAGAATTATTGAAAAAATATGACTAGATATTATCAGATTTACAAATACTGAAATATTAGATGATGTTATAAAAGTTCAAGAAAAAATTTATAAGAAAATTTCATGTTCCCCTCTTTGTTAAAGAGGGGCTAGGGGAGATTTATAAAAAAATATTAGATTAATTATAAAAAATCATGTCTTTAGAAGTAATATTAATCATTTTAGTTATATTTTTATTTGGAGTGATTTTTATTTTATTAACTCGAAATAATAATTCTTCGGGAAATAATTCGGGAGAATTACGTGGATTACAAGAAAATATTCTACATTTGAATAAATTGGTGGAATATAAACTTTCAGAATCAAATAGAAATATGTCGAAAAATTTTGAAGTGAATGCAAATATTTCAAAAAATGCATCTCAAAAAATCGAAGAAATCACAAAAAAACTTACTTCACTCGAAGAAACAAACAAACAAATCAAAGATATTTGAGGTCAATTAGAAGGTTTAGAGAATATTTTAAAAAACCCAAAACAAAGAGGAGTTTTAGGAGAATATTTTTTAGAAGCTGTTTTAAAAAATATTTTACCACCAGAAAATTATAGACTTCAATATGAGTTTAAAAATGGAGAAAAACCAGATGCGGTTATTTTTGTAAAAGAAAAAATTATTCCAATAGATTCAAAATTTTCATTAGAGAACTATAACAGAATATTAGAATCTCAAACAAAACCAGAAAAAGAAAAATACGAAAAAGAATTTAGAAATGATCTCAAAAAAAGAATCGATGAAACCAGCAAGTATATAAGACCAGAAGAGGGAACTATGGATTTTGCTTTTATGTTTCTCCCGAGTGAATGAATTTACTATGATTTACTCGTTTCAAAAGTTTGAAATGTCCACGCAGCGGATTTAATCGAATATGCATTCAAAGAAAAAAGAGTAATTATTGTCAGTCCAACGAGTTTCTATGCATATCTGCAAACCGTTATGCAAGGACTCAGAGCACTTCAAATCGAAGAAGCTGCCAAAGATATCCAAAAGCATGTTGAAAAACTTTGAAAGCATTTAAATGCCTATGAATTGTATTTAGATAAACTCTGAAAAACTCTCGGAACAACCGTTTCTCATTTCAACGAAGCATCGCATAAATTTAAACTCATCGACAAAGATATTTTAAAAATAACAGACTGAGAAGTTTGAGGAGATTATGAAGTTGAAAGTTTAGAAAAACCGGAAGAAAAATAAAACCCTCTCGAAATTTTCGAGAGGGTTTTTTGTTTGAATTAAAATTTATTCAATAGTTATTGAAAAAAATTAATTTATATTAGGGACTTCAACCATTACACTTTGAATAATAGAACCATCACATTTATTACCAGAGAAATCAATATCATCATCACTAGTGGTAATTGTATATGTATAATCGAGATTAAACGCTACATTACTTGAACAATTGTATGAATTTCGACCAACGGCTATTGAATGTTCTACGTAACATACTTCGGAACCAGATTTATCGTGTACATTAATAAAAACCTTTTCACCCCAAGCACTATCCCAAAATGTACCAGTTAAATAAACTAAGATTGAACCAGGATCACCATTTTTGCAATGTACTGAATCAAGACTAACAGCATTTGCATTAGTACTTAAGCTTAATCCAGAAATTAGACCGAGCAGAATTATACTTTTTTTAAACATATTATATTCCTTTTCTTCAGGTTTGATTGCTTCTTTTCATAAAGAAGTGAAAATATTATATTGATTTTTTTTTTTTGCAAATATTATGTATGAGTAATTTAATAATTTATTTATATGTATGAAAAAAGAAAGGAGTTTATTAAATATAATTCTATTAGTATTTATAGTTTATATATTTATGTTTTTTATTTTTAATATTATATTTCAGTTAAATAATAATTGAAATATTTTATGAGAACTCATTATAGGAAGTATTTTATTTTTTATCATATTATATTTTTTATTTAATAAATTTGATTTTTTGAATAAAAAAAATCTTATAACTTTAGGAATTTCGTGAATTATTTTCCTTTGATTTTCTTCTGTAAATATTCAAATACCTCAGTTAGAAGAAAAAAATAGTTTCTCAAATATAGATTATCATGAAACTATTTCATCAAATTCACAAAATATTTTAGATGAAATTATCCAAATTAGCGAAGAATTAGATACTAAAATAGCAGAATATATAGAACAAGAAGATTATATTTCTATAAAAAATTTATTAGAAAATTCTCAAGAAAAATATAAGAATATTTTATTGTGAAACTATGATTTAGTCCTGAAAGTTCATACTTTATCAATGATAAAACAGATGTATAATGTAAATGAAAACTTACCTCAAAACGCTCAAATAAATACATTTCTATATAAAGATATAAAACAAGATATTTTAGAATCTTCGTATATTTATGAATATAAAAAAGAAATTACATATTCAAAAAATACATTTATTTTCCCTTTGATTTATTCAGCGTGAGAAATTTTGAAAGTTAAAAAATACAATGCAAATATATTATTAAATACTGGAAATTTTTCAGATTTTCAACCAAGTTATCTTTGAAATTATATTTTATCTCGTCACATTTTAATAAATCATAATAATTTTTATTCACAAAAAAATATTAATGATTTTGAGAAAATAATTAATACATTATAAAAAAATGAAAAAAATACTAACTTTTCTACTGATTTTTTGATTTTGCTTTTGAATTTCTTCAGCAGATGAAAAAATATGTGATTTTCCTGGGAAAGTATACGAAAATAATCTTTGAGAATATTTTGCAGTTGATAATAATAGTTTTTATGATTTTATGTTGGAAGATATTTTTTTTCCTCTGCCAGATTTACAATACGTATATTTATCTAAATCTTGAGCTGCAACTAAAATTTGTAACAATTATGGTTGATATGAATGATTAAAAAAACTAGAATTTTCTGATTTTTCTCAAGAATGAAAAAAATATTTTATTTTAAAATATCTGATATTTTTAGGAATAATACTATTTGCTGTATTTTTTTATAAAATTTTAAAACATTTCTCTAAAAAAAATATTTTTATTTTATATTTATTTACTTTATATAAAGTGGTATTAATTTTACTAGTATTTATCATTTTATATATATATTTTCTTTTTATTATCTGACCAATAGTATGAGAATATTTTTTCTAAAAAAACTCTAAAAATTAATTTTTAGAGTTTTTTTGTAATTATTTTTTACATTTTACAGATGCTTGTATAAATCACAAAAATAATGGATGAGATTTTTCAAGGCTTGATTTAAATTCTGGATGAGCCTGAGTAGCAATAAAAAATGGATGATTTTTTAGTTCTATGAATTCAACTAATTTTTTATCTACAGATGTACCAGAAATAATTAAACCAGATTTTTCTAATATGTCATGATAATTTGGATTTACTTCAAATCTATGTCTATGTCTTTCTGAAATTTTTATTGTTTGATACAATTTTTCAGCCAGAGATCATTTTTTTAATACAGCATCATATGATCAAACTCTGAGTGTTCATCACATTTTTTTAATATTTTTTTGCGAATCCATTATATCTATCACATAATTTTTAGATTTATTTTCTGATTCCGCAGAATCAGCATCAGAAATATTGGCAACATTTCTAGCAAATTCTATTACGGCAACTTGCATTCATAAACAAATTCATAAAAATGGAATTTTGTTTTTTCTGGCATAATGTACTGCATGGATTTTTCATTCTACTCATCTATTTCAAAATCATCCAGGAATTAAAATCCCATCTAATTTTTCTGCTTTTTTTATATTGTCGAGTTTTTCTTCAAAAAATTCATTTTCTAATATTTCAGCATCAATATAATGTATTTTAACTTGTGTACTGCAATGTGCTCAGGCATGAATCAATGCTTCATGGATAGATTTATACGTATCTTCAAGTCATGTATATTTTCCAACAACGGCTATATTAATCGTATTTTTTGGATGAATAATTTTATGAATATAACTATTCCATATTTGTAAATCTGCTTTTTTATTTTTGAATCAAAAATGTTGTAAAATAATTTGATCTACATTTTGGTTCGCAAATTTTTCAGGAACATCATAAATAGTAGAAACATTTTTTCATTCTATAATATTTTCCATATCAATATCACAGAGCATCGAAATTTTTTCTAACATTGGTTTAGAAATAGTATCAGAAGTTCTACACACTAACATATCTGGTTGAATACCATACTCTCTGAGTTTCACCACAGTATGTTGTATTGGTTTTGTTTTTACTTCACCTGAAAAATCGAGTTTTAATAAAAGGGAAATATGAACATAAAAAACATTATTTTTTCAAATATCTCTTTTACATTGTCTGATAGCTTCCAAAAATGGAAGACTTTCAATATCTCAAACGGTTCATCATACTTCAATTAAAGTGATATCATTTGTTTCTGCAATTTTATAAATATTTTCTTTTATTTCATTAGTGATATGAGGAATAATTTGAACTGTTTTTCCATTATATTCACCATTTCTTTCTTTTGAAATCACATTTTGATACACTTTCCCTGTGGTAATATTATGATCTTTTGTCAGTCATATTCATAAAAATCTTTCGTAATTTCACAAATCTAAATCTGTTTCTCCTCAATCATCGGTTACAAAAACTTCTCCATGTTCATATGGGCTCATTGTTCACGCATCAACCTGTAAATATGGGTCCATTTTCATTACTCAGACTTTCAATCAAGCTGTTTGCATTAATTTTGCAACACTGGCAGTAGTTACTCATTTTCACAGTCCAGATACCGTTCCTCAAGTAACAAAAATTAGTTTCATTTTTTTATTTTTAAAAATGTAAGCATAAAAAAAGTAGGGGCAAAAACCCCTACTTTTTTTTGTATTTTTTTCAGTTTATTATGTTTGTATATTTCAAAATAAATATATTAATAATAATAACTGAGGTATTTTATAAAAAAAATATCTATTTTCAAGTTATTATCTTTTTTATAAAATAAAAAAGCTACCAAACGGTAGCTTTTTTTTGTGCAAGTAAGAATTGTTGAATAAAAACTCTTTCTGCATGTCCGAAGAAATAAACATCTCCAAATTTCCCAAAATATTCTCTGAGGATTTGGTGAGTCTTATCTTGAGTTATACCATCTGGAGTCCCATGAATAAAATCAAAAACTTGTTTATATTCAGGATTATATTCACCAGGATTTTCTATTTTATGAGCATCTTGTTTTTCTAAGATTTTCATAGTTTCACTGCGAAAACCAAGCTGAAACAACCACACTAATACTTCGTGTTGATTCGTTGTAAATGGTGTATTATAAACATGAGCTACGCTGGTCATATTTGCATAGCAATAGTCACTTTCTAGTGATTTTCTACACTCAATACAATTAAAATATTTTTCTATTTTATCTGTTGAATCATCAGAAATATCTGATAATCCACGAACAATTTGAAAACTATTTTTACTCAGATCTACGTAAACAATATTTTCACTAAGTTGAGAATTTTGACTTAATTGTTTCAAGATTTTCTGTCCAGAAAAAAAAGCTGATATCTGCATAAAATCACTCCAATATTTTTAACATTAGTATTATTATTACAATAAAAAATGAGTTAATGTCAAAAATAAATTATTTTTATGTATACTTATCTTATTTTTTCGCTTTAAAATCACTAAAGAAAAAAAGATTTGCATATTTTTAATTTTATTTTATAGTACTTCCACTTTTTTAGAATGCTCTATTTTTAGGAGGTCATTATGACTGAAATACAGCAAAACGAAATAAATGAAATAATCCTGACTTTGGTAGTAGCATTTTTTGCTAATTATGAAAGCAGAAATATTGATAGACCCCAAGGTTATGATGTAGTAAATGGCGAAACTATTATTCCATTGTTGAATGAACATTCGGATATACCACTTACATTCAGTTTGTCTGAATCAGGTGAATTTGATGATATTGTACTTAAAATCAAGATGAGTGTTTTGTTAGAGCATTCTGATATTTTCAAGCTGAGTGGATATGAAAATCATACACTTTGTTTTACTTTATCTGATATAGATGAAATCACAATTGTTGATGCAACTCTGCGTGTTGAAATTGATAATGATGATATTTTAGATGCAACTACTGTTCTTGATCAAAACTTATTTTGTTCAAGTGACGTAGATATGCGTTATATAATGGCATATTATTTTAATTTAGTAAATTCGGACTAAATTATGAATAATATCTTATAGAAAAAACCACTTTTATTGAGTGGTTTTTTTGTGTGAAAAAATCCTGTATACATTAAATATGTGTACAAATTTCTATTGTGGTGAATTGTGAATTTTAACACACTATATTGTAGTTTTTAACATAAAGTGCACACAAGTCGAGTCTTTTTTTTAGCAATTTCTCCAAAAATCAATAGAGTAAGGAATTAATAATTTTATTGTTAACTTTTTGAATATGTTGGTAAAGGTTATTAGAACAAGAGATGGTGAATTAGTGCCATTTGATGTAACGAGAATTGAAAGAGCGATGGAAAAAGCTGCAGAATCTATGGGGTTAAAAGACCTTGGTTTTGTTGATGAAATAGCTGAAAATGTAGTAGAAAAACTCAATGAATATATAGAAAATAATACTGAAAACTCAATTGTAACTATTGAACAAATTCAAGACGCAGTTGAAAAAGAATTAATGGATAAAAAATATTTTGATGTAGCAAAAGCTTTCATTATTTATAGAGACGAAAGAAAGAAAAAAAGAGCAAAACAAAAAGAAAAATTAGAAAAGAAAATCGAAAAAAATTCATTAAAAATTGTAAAAACAGACGGAAAAAAAGAACCATTTGATGTTGAAAAAGTAAAAAACACCTATAAAAGAGTAAGTTTTGGTTTAGCAAGAGTTTGTCCATTTGAAGAAATTTCTGATAGTTTAAAAAAATATATCGTAGAGGATATGAAAACTTCAGATATTTTAAAAATGATGATTAAATCTGCGGTAGATCTTATCTCAGTTGAAAATACATCTTGGCAATTTATTGCAGGGAGATTAGCATTAATCGACTTGTATAAACAAGCTTCATATAATAGAAATATGGATATAAATAAAATTTATGATCCACAAGAATATTTAAATTTATTTGAAGACTATATTGACAAAGGTCTATACTATAAAGATTTTTTCAAATATTATTCAAAAGAAGATATTTTAAAAGCAGGGAAAAAATTAAATAAAGATACTGATTTATCGTACAATTATACAACTATGTTAATGTACAATAAAAGATATCTTTTAAATCCAAATAAAGTTGTAAAAGAACTCCCTCAAGAAATGTATATGTCTGCTGCATTATTCTTAGCAATTCCTGAACCAGAAGAAAAAAGACTCGAAGTAGCATTTAAAATTTATAAATATTGTGCAACTGGGAAAATTTCGCTTCCAACTCCAACTTTATTAAATTCAAGAACAAATTATCACCAATTATCATCTTGTTTTAAATTAAATCTCGATGATGATTTAAGAGCGATCTACCATAATATCGAAAACATGGCTCAAATTTCAAAATTTGGTGGAGGTATTGGTGTATATCTTGGGAATATTCGTTCAAAAGGTGGAACAATTAGAAATGTAGAATGAGTTTCTGGTTGAGTAAATCCTTGGGTAAAAGTTATTAACGATACAGCTATTGCTGTAAATCAACTCGGAGCAAGAGCCGGAGCAATTTCAGTTACTCTGGATATGTGGCATAGAGATATTTATGATTTCTTGGACCTTCAAACTGAAACTGGAGATATCAGAAGAAAAGCATTTGATGTTTTCCCAGCTGTTTCAATCCCAGATTTATTTATGAAAAGAGTGGAAGAAAATGGAGATTGGACATTAATGGATCCAAAAGAAGTGAGAGATGTAACTGGAAAAGTTATCCAAGATTGTTTTAATGAAGAATTTGAAGCTCATTATTTAGAATGTGAAAAAAATCCAAATCTAAAATTAAACGAAACAGTAAAAGCAAAAGATCTTTTCAAAAAATTTATGAAATCTACTGTTGAAACAGGGATGCCATATGTTTTTTATAGAGATACGGTAAATAAACTCAATCCAAATAAACATGCAGGGAATATTTATTCTACACAATTATGTACTGAAATTTGTCAAAATACTTCAGCAGCAAAATATGTAGAAGAATCAATCGAAGATGGAAACATCGTGATTAAATATACTCCTGGAGACTCAGTAGTATGTAACTTAGCTTCAGTGAATGTTGCGAAAGTAAATACTGACGAAGATATTGCAAAAGTAGTTCCAGTTATCATGAGAATACTTGATAATGTAATTGATTTAAACTACTATCCAATCAAAGAAGCAGAAAGAACAGCAAAAAGATATAGATCTGTTTGAGTAGGGTTTCTAGGATTAGCAGAATATCTTGCTGTAAATCATCTTGCATATGATTCAAAAGAAGCAAGAGATGTTGTAGACCTGATGATGGAAAAATTTGCATATCATACATTTAAATCATCAAATGAACTCGCAGCAGAAAAAGCTCCATATGAACTTTATGAAGGGTCTGAGTGGTCAAAAGGAATCATTCTTGGGAAAGATGAAGCATGGTTTGATAAAAACTCTACTATGGCACCTGAGTGGAAAGAACTTATCAAAAACATCAAAAAAGATGGAATGAGATTTGCCTACCACTTAGCTCCAGCTCCAAATACTTCAACAGCATGAGTTGTTGGTACAACAGCAGCACTTCTACCAATCTATAAAAGATATTTCGTAGAAACTAACTCTGTTGCTCCATCAGTTGTAGTTGCTCCAAACCTCAACCAAGAAAATTTCTGGTATTATAAAGAATACGTAAACATGGATATGGAAGACGTAATCGATATGATGTCAGTAATCTACAAATGGATTGACCAATCTGCTTCATTCGAATGGATTATCAACCCTCAAACTATTTCTCCAGCAGACCTCTACAGATATTACGTGAAATCTTGGAAACAAGGTATCAAAACAGTTTACTACGTGAGATCAATGTCTCTAGAAGTAAAAGAATGTACGAGTTGTAGTGGGTAAAAAACATAAATATAAATAAACGAACACAACACGAAAACACGAGGACTAATAATAAAAATATTACAAACATACTTGAAAACATTAAAAGCTCCTCAAAGTAATTTTGAGGAGCTTTTAAATTTTAGAAAGAAATAAATTTTCTTTCGTCAAAAAGTCGTTATTTTTGAAAAATTATATATTATAATAATTGTCCCTTTAAATGAAATATTTATAGTTAATATCTATAATATTTCTGCATAACTTTAATTAATAATAAGTACAAATGTATAAAATTTGGACAAAAAAATAAACCTTTCAGCAATAACTAAAAGGTTTTTGACAAATACTTGTCCCGGCAGATAAATATTAGTCAATTTCAGGTTATTTGCAATTATTTATGTTGAGTTCGACTTGACAATTATTTGCTAAATATATTACAAATGGCAACGAAAAATAAACAAATTTGGGTTTCACCAAATGCATGAAACGGATGGAAAGTACATAAACCATGATCAGAAAGAGCTTCTGCTCTTGTTAACACTAAAGCAGAAGCTAATGCTATTGCAATCAGTATTGCAAAAAATCAAAAGCTAGAAACAAAAGTTCAAAAATTAGATTGAATTATTCAGTGATGAAATTCTTATTGAAATGATCCATTTCCGCCTAGAGATAAAAATAAAATATAATAAAAACCTTATGACTAGAAGTAGAAATAAAAATTGACAATATCGTCAAAAAAGATGAGATACTCATCTCGGGACAATAGAAGAAAATTATGGTATTGATTTAGGGAGAAGATCCGATATGCACTTAAGTACATATTTAGATGAAAACAATATAGAATCATTGAATGATTTAATTACTTGAAAGTAAAATAAAAAAATAAACACAAATATTTGTGTTTATTTTTTTGTGTTTATTATATGAGAAAAAAATTTGACAAATATTAATAAATATTTTATATTAATAATAATTAATAATAATTAATAATAATGTATGTGAGATATTGATAAAGTTTGAGGTAATCATGATTCTAGTGAACCTGAAAAAAAAGTAAATAGTATTTGACTGTTAAGTGATAGAATAAAATGAAGTATAGTAAGTATTTTAGTCCCAGGGCAATTTTTATTAGAAACTAAATTATGAAAGTGGTATGATGAAAATCCTCATCATAAATACTCAGAATGAGATATATTAATATTGGATTGAAATGTTCATTGATATGGAGTTAACCCTGTAGCTATAGTCGAATGATATTCATTCAATGACGATAAATGAAAATTAGGTAGATATATGATTACAATGTATAGAAATGACGGTATTGATCAAGATGAGCAAAGGTCTGTTAATCATAATGAATGTTATTCAAAGTGGGATATCGAGAATCAATTTAAAAAAGTTGGTGTTACAACACCAGAAGAGGCATTAGCATATTACAAATAAACACAAATATTTGTGTTTATTTGTAAAACAAAAGACCAAGACGAAATTTTCGTCTTGGTCTTTTTCGCCATGTATATGACACCTTGCCCAGGTAAAGATATTTTATAAAATATATGGATAATAGCAAATAATATTTTTTACTCAGAATTATTTTAAAATTCCTAATAGTATTTATATTGTGCCTAAAATATAACTTTAAATACTATATATGGTATTTAATTAAAAATATTTTCTAAAATAGTCAATATATTTTTTCTTGCAAAAATACTCTATATTGTATAATGTGAACGTAGAGATAACTATATCTAGTTTTTAACATCAAAATAAAAATTAGATTGAAAGACTGATAAATAAAGTTATATTTATTTGAAATATGTTATTTCTTAACACATAAAAAATTATGTATTGTATGCAATGTGGAAGTACAGATACAAAAGTAGTCGACTCAAGAATTGCCGAAGATGGGAAAACGGTAAGGAGAAGAAGAGAATGCGAAAATTGTCAATATAGATTTACGACATTTGAAAAATTAGAAGTCATAGATCTTATCGTCAATAAGACATGAAATAGAAAACAAAAATATAATAGATCGAAATTGGAGGATAGTTTATTAAAGGCTATAAATAAAAGAAATATTAGTATTTCAAAATTAAATGAAACAGTTGCAAAGTTAGAATATAACTGGAATGCTGGACCTGAAGTATCTTCAAAACAAATCTGAAAAGATGTCCTTGAAGCGTTAGCAGATTTAGATGAAGTAGCATATGTACGTTATGCATCGGTTCATTTAAACTTTGAAACTGCAAAAGATTTCACAGAATTTATAACAAAAAAACTCGAAAAATAATTATAAAATATTCACTAAAAATTTATACATGTCAGAAATGAAAGCAAACCCTATATTTAATGCAAAAGGGAATGATGATGTAGCAAATAGAACTATTATTAAAGGGAATTCAACTGGATTATTTCAACTTAATTCTACAAAATATTCTTGGGCAAAAAATTTATATCAAGTAATGGTTGGGAATTTCTGGCTTCCTGAAAAAGTTGGAGGTCTATGAGAAGATGGAGTTCAATTTAAAAAAGCACTTACAGCTGATGAACAAAGAGCCTATAAAGGTATTTTATCATTTTTGATATTTTTAGATTCTATTCAAACTATCAATCTACCAAACTTCTCAGAATACATCACAGCTCCGGAAGTAAACCTTATTTTATCTATTCAAGCATATCAAGAAGCGATTCATTCACAATCGTATGCAACAATTTTAGAATCTGTTGTAGGTTCAGCTGAAAGAGATGAAATTTATTATTTCTGGAAAACAGATAAACATTTATTAGAAAGAAATGAATTTATAGGGGGTATCTATCAAGATTTTATTGATCATCCAAATGATAAAAATTTCTTCAGATGAGTAGTTTGAAACTTCTTGCTAGAAAGTATTTATTTTTACAATGGTTTTGCATTTTTTGATACTCTTGCGGATCAAGCTAAAATGGTAGCAACAGATAGAATGATTAATTATATTAGAAGAGATGAGTTAACTCATGTAACTATTTTTGCAAATATTATCAAAGAAATCAAAAAAGAGTTCCCAGATATTTATGATGAAAAAATGATTTACAATATGATGGAAACAGCTGTTGATCAAGAAATCAGATGGTCAAAACATATTTTAGGGAAAAATATTATCGGAATGGGACATGAAAATATTGAAAACTATACAAAATGGTTAGCAAACGAAAGATTAAATCTTCTCGGTTTAAAACCTCTGTATGATGGTGTAACAGCAAATCCATATAAACATCTAGATAGAATCCAAGATAACAATGGTGAAAAAGGGAATTTCTTCGAATCTACAGTGACAAACTATGCACAATCAAGTGCAATGAATGGTTCTTGGGATTTTTAATAAAAAAGGATGGATAAATGAAAATTTTAGATATTCAGGTAGGTGATAAACAAAACGATAAAATATATGTAAGTCAATTCAAAATATTATTTGAATGTTTGACTTCATATTTTGAGGAAAAAGATATATCAATACCTAAATATATACAACCATATAAAGCATTTATGTGTGCATATAAATTTTCTGATTTGAGAGCATTATATGATACTGATTCATATACTGATGAAATAAAAAGAATTGTTATTAATTTTGAGCAAACTACAAAAGATAATAAAACTAAGTTTTATTATGTGAATAAACTTGGTACACAGCCAAGTATCGCAGTGATAAATTTAGATGAATATGTTCATGTATCTCAAGATGTAAACATCTAAATCATATGGATTATACCTTAAAGCTGAATGTTTATTCAGTTTTTTTATTTATTTATTTATTTATTCATTTATAAAACCAAGTTTTGTACTTGGTTTTTTTTGAATTATTTAGAAAAATTAGTATTATTATTTGTAATTAATTCTTATTTTTATCGATATGAATCATTGAGAATATAAAAATTCAGATAATAATGTGAAAGGTTTTATTGGTTTTTTAGTTTCTCCAGAAACTGAAAAAATTTTAGTTGATTTTACTCATAAAATTAAAGAAATCTCAGATGATAATTCTTTATATTTTCAAGCAAGACGACAATGTTTTCATGCGACAATTGAATATTATCAATGAAATATAAAAAATATTCAAACGCATGTAGAAAAAATTGAAGATCAAATGAATAATTTCTCAAAAAATAAACTTGTAGCTAATGGTATAAATCCTAGTCAAGAATTTGATGAGTCATTTCATAAAATTGGGACAATGGTAAGTTATGTAAATAACAGAGTTTACTTATGTTTATTTCCTCATAATAAAAATCCACTGTTAAACGAAATATGAAATAAATCACAAGCACATATTAGCTTATGATATTTTCCAGAAGGGAGTTTGCAAGATGTAGAAAAATTTTTGTGAACATTTAAATCGTTAAGAGATGAAATGTTATGAAATAACAATTTTGCATTAGATTTTTCAAAAATTTATAACCAAGTAAAATAAACTAAGTTTTATACTTGGTTTTTCTTTTTGTGAAAAAATATATATACTAGTAAAAATTATTTATTTTCTTCTTTCTATAAGGTGAGAAGAAGGATTATTTATGAAACAATGAAACAAAAAATATTACATATCATTTACAGATTTTTAAAAATTTGTGCACAAAAATACATAAAAAAACATAATCCAAAAGTTATTGGGATCACTGGAAGTGTAGGAAAAACTTCGGCAAGAATGATTATTGCTCAAGTGTTACAACAAATTCAATGAGAAAAAATAGTTTCTACTTCACCGAAAAATTTTAACTCAGAACTTGGAATTATTTTTTCGATTTTCGAAATAACACAATACACACCAAATATCTCAAGTTTAGTTAAAAATATTTGAACGATATTAAAAAAATTATTTTTATCAAAAAAACCATACGATATTTTAGTTTTAGAATATGGAATTGATGCTCCAGGAGATATGAAATATTTAACGAGTGTAGTGACTCCAGACTATGGAATTTTTACAAAACTAGACTTTGTTCATGCAGAATTTTTTGATACAAAAGAAGAAATTTGAGAAGAAAAAAGAATTTTACTTGATACTTCAAAAGAAAAAATTTATGTGTGAAATTTTGATGAATATTTGAAAAAAATATTTGATGAATATTTACAAAAAAAACAATTTTTACCACATATAGAAAATTCTGATTTTAGTCAAAAAAATGGAAAAATTTTTAGTGAATTTTTATTCGAAAATAAAAAAATAAAAGCAAATATTTTTGGTCAAGAAAATTTAGATTATATTGCTCTTGCTTTACAAATTGCTAGAGATATGGGAATAGAATTATCTCAAAAAGAATATATTTTTGAATTAGAAAATCAACCAGGAAGATTTAATATTTTAGAATGAATCAAAGAAAATATTCTCATAGATTCTACATATAATGCAGCTCCGGCCAGTATGGTGAAAATGATTGAAAATACTTTTGCACTTCAAAAAAATCTTTTTTCAGATTATAAAGTATTTTTAGTTATAGGAGACATGAGAGAACTTTGAGAAATATCAGCAGGGAAGCATTTAGAGCTTAATGACACTGTAATTCATGCGCAAGGGATATATTGTATAGGAAGCGAAATTTCACCTTTATTTCAAGCACTAGATGTACAGGGATTTGAATGAGAAAAAAATATTTTTACAAAATCTAATATTGCTTGAGAATCGTTAAAAAAATTCTTAGAAAATACTGATGAAAAATATGTGATTTTATTTAAATGAAGTCAAAATACGATTTTTACAGAAGAAGTTTTAAAAGCAGTTTTAAAACATAAAAGTGATGAAAAAAATCTGGTAAGACAATCACAAGATTGGATACAAAAAAAAGAAAAATTTTTCAAATCATAAAAAAAAAGGCCAAGCATTGCTTGGCCTTTTTGGTACGTTGGTTACTCAAAAAATATAGGTGTACAAAATACACCCAGAGATACACGCGACAAAAAATAATTTTCTTGTTCCCGATAATCTTTGATTATATTCTACTTTATTTTTGGGTCCTGTTGTTTGAGCTGTTAATTTTTCCACATGATTCTCCTTTTTTTTGTGAAAATGAATAACAAATATAATGTAGCGTAAATATAATATATGTCAATAAAAAAACGAGCAATGCTCGTTTTTTAGATATCGATATATTATAGACCTTTGACTTTCATATATTTCTCCTTTTAGTATTTGTATATTTATAATAATATTATTTAGAAAAAATACAAAAAAAAAGATAGATGTTATCTATCTTTTTTATATTTTAGTGATTTCTTAAGGCGTCTTCATGAATACTATCAGCTGCTAAACATCATTCTGCTGCAGACATAATAGTTTGTTTAAATTTATTTGAGTTTGTAGAAACGTCCCCAGCTGCAAATAAACCTTTGAGAGTTGTTTCTTGTCTTGCATCTACGACTAAACATCCTTCATCATCTCTTTGTAAGTCCATGTGTGAAACGAGTTGAGTATTTGGATCTGAACCAACGGCTACAAATATTCCATCTGCTTTGAGTGATTTTCCAGATTTTAGTTTAATTTCTTCTACGAAAAATTTTCCTGAAATTTCATCAACTTCTTCGTTTAATACAAATTCAATATTTTCTGCTTTTTTTGCTTGTTCTACCCAAATATCTTCTGCTCTAAAGGTATCTCTTCTATGAACTATGTATACTTTGTTACAAATTTCAGCAAGATATAAAGCTTCAGTAAGTGCGGTATTTCCACCACCTACGATTACTACATCTCTGTCTTTAAAAAACATTCCATCACAAGTTGCACAATATGAAACTCATTTTCCAAGCATTTCTTCTTCACCTTTTGCTCCTAAATGTCTATATTTATTTCCTGTTGCTAAAATAACATATTTTGAAGTAAATTCTTTTCCAGAAGCTGTTTTTACATAAAAATGATCTTCTTTTTTTTCTAATACATCAACCATTTCTTCTAACATTTCACTTCCTGCATTTTCAGCATGCGCTTTGAAATTATTCATTATTTCTTTTCCTGAAGCTGAAAGTACTCCTGGATAATTTTCAACTTTATGTGAAGTAGCAAGTGCACCTCCTGGTTGACCTCAAACTACTAAGTTTTTTAGTTTGTATCTTGATGCGTACATTCCAGCTGGATATCCTGCACTTCATGCTCAAATAATTATTACGTCATAATCAAATTTTGTCATATTTTTTTCTTATTAAATTATATTATATATCAAGATATTAAGCAGAAATCTTAATAAATTCTAAAGTATAATAAAAAAATAATGTATTTTTCAAAATAGAAATTATTTCAATATTTATTTTATAAAAAAATTTTTAATTTTATCAATATGTTTATACTATATATATAGTTATATATTTACAAAATTTTGAAAAATGAAAAAACAAAACTTTTTAGCTTTTACACTCGTAGAATTAATAGTTGTAATAACGATATTAGCAATATTGTCTACTGTGGCATTTATTTCTTATTCTTGATATGGTTCAACTTCAAGAGATTCTGTGAGATTAACAGATTTAGCGAATATTGAAAAGTCTTTTGAATTATTAAAAATTGCTTGAAAAGATTTTCCAATGCCAACAAATAAAATAGATATTTCATCAAGTGGAACGGTATTTCAATATCAAGGAGAATTATCTTCAAGTATCTTAGAATGATCTCTTTGAATTTATGATGGATGATTTGATCCTCAGACCAAACAACCATATATATATTCTACAAATACTGCAAGAAATAAATTTCAAGTATTATCCTTTTTAGAGAATAAAAATGAATTTGTAAAAATAAATAATCACAATATTTATGCTAATAATGTTGATAAATTTCCTCAAACAAGATGAGATACTTTAGGAATACTATTAGATGAAATAACATTCGAACCAATTCAAAAAATTATCAGTGATACACAGATAGATATTTCTACTACAACTCAAAATTTTTGAGTGATAATGAATAAACAAATAGAAACTGGAGATAAAACTCTCTTAGCAAAAATAGTAAATCTTAATAAATATGGATTTGCAAAATCGTGTAAAGAATTACTCGATGAAAATTCAGATTTACAAGATAATGATGGTATTTACACACTCAGTTATAATAAAACCGAAATTTATGATGTATATTGTGATATGACTACAGATTGATGAGGGTGGACAAGTATAATTTCTATTGCAGATAACACACATTTTACTTTCAAAGCAACTTCTCCTTCAAGTGTAGTATGATCAGCAGCTACTACTGATGAACAAAAAAATCTATATCTTAATAAAGTAGAAGAATTAAATAATTCTATATTTAATTTTACGACTTTAGGAAATATATGAACCATTTTCTCAAAAGATACAATTTTAAATTCATACAATTATGTTGGGTGAAACGAAATCATGTTTGCAGATGAAAATAACCAATTTTTAACCTATGATTTTACAGCAAAAAGTTTATCTGATTATTATATTTGAGTAAAATATAATGAAGATAATCAAGTACTCCCAGTGAAAAAAACAAATATTTCAACGGATGTAAATAATAGATGAGATCTATCTTTACAAATGATTTGAGAAGATTGAGATAGTGCTATGTATAACATATATCATTGATCTGGAATTTGACCATACTTTAATGCAGCTAATAACGGAAATGTAGATTTTGATGATGCTGGGTACTCAGTTTTTTACAAAAAATTAGGTTGAAAATTAAATCCAATAGTTTCAGACTATGTAATTTGGTATGTACGATAAAAAAATAAATAAGTAAAAATATTTTTTACTTATTTATTTTTTATTATATAATTTATGAACATACAAAAAAGTTTTTGGAGAACCATATGAAAATAGACTGGATTGTTTTATATACTCTTGTTTACTGGAATTTATGCATGCAAAGTTATGAACATAAATTCCTAACCAACAAACTTACGAGACAAAAGAAAAAATTATTAAAAAAGTGTAATCGTTTGAAAAATCGAGCAAATTTTGAAAAAAAAGTCTATAAATCAACTACATTAGGATTTTCTATTTTAGATAAAATAAATGATATAGAGCATTTGAATAATCAAATAGTTTTTTATCAAAAACATTATAAAAGTTTAAAATTACAGAAAAATTCTGTTTTAAAACTTTTACTAAACACAAAAATTTTTATTCCTCACGACAGGTTTGCGAATTGGAAACTTTTGGTAACTGAAAATGCAGCGTAAGCTGCTTTTTTTGTATTTTTTTGATTCTTTGTTATAATAAAATTAAATTTTTATTTTCTGAGTATTTGCCTATGAAAAATGAAAAACTCAATATAGAAGAATTATGAGATTATTCTTTTGAATTACTTGGTGAAATTTCACAGCTTATTTCATCACTTCCAAGTAATAAATTTATTTCTTCTAATAATTTTATTGATATAAATAATAAAATAAAAAAGGCAAAAAGTTTATGAATAAATGTTGATAAATATGAAAATGAAATAATAGATTTTAGAAAAAATTTACTCAATAGAAAAATTCAGGATAAAATAAATCAAATTCAAGCAAATATGAAATCTAAAAATTTAGATGAATTAGATTTACAATTTGAAGATATAGAAAATAATTTTCTTGAATTAAAAGAAAATATTCAAGATATTATTGAAATTGAAAATTCATATTATGAGCTTAAAAATATTATAAAAAAAGCAAAATTATATAGAAAAATATTACAATCAGATTTTTCTAAAAATGTTTCAAGTTATGATTTTGACCAAATAATGTGAGAAATATTAAACCTCAAAGAAGCTTGAATAGAAGTGTGAGATTTAGAAAGTTTAATAATGTGAGATTAAAAACCTGAAATGCAATTTGCATTTCAGGTTTATTTTTCTCAAAATTTAGGTAAAATAGAAATAATTTAGAAAAATAAGAAGAAAAAAAATGGCTAGACAAAATAAATCAGAAAGAGACTTAGAGCAATTTCAGGACAAAATCGAATATGCTCCAGGTGAGTTAAAAGTATTTATCGCAGATATTTTACCAAAAGAATTACACGTTCGTAAACAAATGGAAGATAGAATGATAGAGTTAGAAAATCTTGTAAATACCTACGGTTGAGTAGTGATTGTGAAACATATTCAAAATAAATCTATTCCTGATTATAATACTTTTATAGGAGAAGGGAGATTAGATGAAATCATCGAAGAAATGCAAAGAGAATGAGCGAATGTTTTAATTTTATGAAATATTTTAAAATCAAAACAAATTCATACGATTAATGATAAATTAAAATCTATAGGAGCAAAAGCTTGGGATAGAGTTGATTTAATTTTAAAAATATTTGAAAAAAATGCTCAATCTGCAGAAGCAAAATTACAAATTGAACTTGCTGCGATTAAACATATGTGACCGAGAATTTACGGTATGGGGATGGAACTTTCAAAACAATGAGGTTGAGTTGGTACCAGAGGGAAATGAGAAACAAATACCGAAATAATGAAACGTCACTTGCGTAAAAAAGAACAACATATTCGTGATCAACTCGATCATTTTTCAAGAGTGCGTGAACAACATAGACAAGGGCGTAAGAAAAAATGAATGAATACAGTTTGAGTTGTTTGATATACAAATGCGGGGAAATCTACACTTACAAATGCTCTGACAAATAAAGGAGTTTTAGCAGAAGATAAACTTTTTGCAACTCTTGGAACTTCGGTGGGGAAAATGTTTATTCCAGCTGAATATAATCAAGAAACATGAGCATATATTCCACCAAGAGAATTACTGATAAATGATACAATTGGTTTTATTCGTGAACTTCCACCAAAATTGGTAGACGCGTTTAAGTCAACTTTAGAAGATTCTATTGAATCAGATATTTTATTACATGTAGTTGATGCTGCAGATGAAAAAATGCATTTAAAAATTGCTGTAGTAGAAGAAATTTTAGAAAATATTTGAGCCAATCAACCAGTTATTTATGTGTTTAATAAAATTGATGAAATTTGAGAATGAGAATATATCATAGATGATGATAGTGGAAAAGCTACATATTCTTCAAAAAGAGACTTTATTGATAAAAATTTTTCTGATAAAAAGAAAATTTATATTTCAGCTTTGGAAAAACAAAATATTGATGAATTAAAAAAATTAATTCAAGAAACAATCTAATATAAAAAATTATGAATTATATGTATCTCGCACTGTGATTTTTCGTAATATTATTTATATATGCGATTTTCATGGTTATAAAATTTTCAAAAAAGAAAAAATTAACAAGCCAAGAAATTTCCCACTTAAAAATTTTATTACAAAGAATACAAAGAGGAGTTTCTACAAAAGAAAAAATCGTAGATATGGATAAACTCTATCATAAAATATTAAAACAATTATGATATACTGGAACATTTTGAGAAATTTTAAAAGCGCAACCAAACGAAATTTGAGATATCCAAAAAATATGGGAATTACATAAGCTCAGAAATAAATTGGTTCATGAATTTGACAATCACGGGGAAAAATACCTTCGTCAAGCAGATAAAGATTATAAAAAACAAATTCAAGTGTTACTCGCAAATATAAAATAAATATTTTTCGAAAGAAAAGTATTTATTTTTTTTAAAAAAGTTCAAAAATTTAATGTCCATTTAATATCCAATGGATATACTGTGTATATATATTATTTTTTTGAAAAATATATTATGATAAAAAGGGGGATATCAGGCATATTATTATGCTTTTTTTGTTGTGTGCAATGTTTTCCAGTTTTTGCTCAAGAAATTGAACAAGAAATAATTATAAAAGAAGATTGAGAAAATAGTATTATTCAAAATACTCAAGAAAATTCCGTAGATTCAAGTGAATCTACTAGTTCTTTTGATTGAGAAGATAAATCTCCAGATGTGGAGGATTGAACTCAAGAGGAAGAAATTCCAAATGAAATAGCAGATGATTGATCTGAATTTGAAAACGCAGATAGTTGAGATGAAAGTTCAGAAAACTCAGAATCTGATTCTGAAGAAAACTGAAATGAAGATGATGAAAATCCAGACGAAAATCTAGATAATTCTACTGAATCTGAAATTCCAAGCGAGTGAGAAGATAATCCTGATAATTGAGTGGAAACTCCAGAGAATTGAGAAGGGAATTCAGATGAGAATTCGGACGAAAACAATCAAGAAACTCCTGAAATAGTTTTTTCAGATATATTTATAGATTTTCAAAATCCGAGTTATATTCTCGAAAAAGATATTCAAAAACAAGAATATTTTTGTGATCCAGAGCGAGAAGAGTGTAAAGTAAATATTAAAATATTAGATGAAAATCAGTCAGAAATTTCATCAGATTTTTGATGTGAAGTAATTTTTTCAACTTGAGACGAATTTACAGATTGTAATCCGACTTCTATCGTTTTTGAAGAATCAGAAAACACTATAAATATTAAATTATTTGAAGAAAATAATCTAGAAAATTTTATAGAAAAAGAAATTATTATTTTAAAAAATAATATATCTGAAGATGATTCAACAGAAAATTGAGAAGATAACTCTGAAAATTGAGAAGATAACTCTGAAAATTGAGGTGATAACTCTGGAGGAAACTGAAATGAAGATAATGAAAATCCAGACGAAAATCCTGATAATTCTCCTGAATCTGAAAGTCCAAGTGAGTGAGAAGATTGAATTCCAGACGAAAACAATGAAGAAACTCCTAAAATAGTTTTTCCAGAAATATTTATAGATTTTCAAAATCCGAGTTATATTCTCGAAAAAGATATTCAAAAAGAAGAATATTTTTGTGATCCAGAGAAAGAAGAATGTAAAATAAATATTAAAATATTAGATGAAACACAATCAGAAATTTCATCAGATTTTTGATGCGAAATATTTTTTTCAAATTGAGAAGAATTTATAGAT
>CAWUVK010000011.1:0-27277 GCA_963926055.1 uncultured Patescibacteria group bacterium
GTTCGACCAGTGTAAATGCTTTGTTAAAATTATTTTTCATGTTTTGTATTATATCTAAGAATTATATTTTTATTTTAATAAGTTTTTGATGAATTAAAAATATTTTGTATTTACTTTTATAAAAAACATTTTATAAAAAAATATTTCATTATTTTCCCATTAATTTCAGAATCGTCAAAACTTTTTTTTGGATATTTTTACGTCAATATGGTATTATAAATAGGAATTTATTAAATTATAGAAATTTTATGTTTGATCCTTCTAAACTAGACCTTGATTTAGATACGAGTGAAAAAAAGAAAAATCAAGAACCCAAAGCAAATGAAAGCGATAAAATAAAAGAAAACAAAACAAAAACTCCTGAGGAAAAAATAATTTCTGATGGAGATATTTTAGATGATATGCTCAATAAACCTGATGAAAATCAATCAGAAGAAAAAAAAGATGAAATGAATATTAAAGAAAATCAAAAGAATACAGAAATTAAAACAGAAGAACTTATTCAAAAACAACAACAAAAATCTCAAAGTGAAGATGAGAATAAAACTGAAAATGAAACAAAAAATATAGAGACAATAGCAGAAAAAAATAATACTGTTGTTGAAAATCAGGAGTCTCAAAGTTATGGCTCTGGGAAAGAAATTGCTTACGATAAAGAAAAAATTCATCAAGCTTCACTAGAGGCAGAAAAATATAATCAAGAAGAAAAAGAAAAAATTATTTTTGATATAAACATGACTACAATAAAAGATATTTTTGTGAAACTCATCGAGCAAAAATATGATTTTATGACAATTGAGCCATTTGATAATTATGTAAAACTTTCATTTAGAAAAGACAAAATTGAGAAAGAAGTCGTAAATATAAAGTATCCTGTTTATACACAAATACTTATAAAAGCAAAAACACTTACGAATTTAAAAGTTGATGTTTCAGATGCTTCTCAAGAGTGAAAATGAGAATTTTCACACAATACAAAAGCATATAAAATAAGCTCTAAAACTGCTCCAGGAAGTTTTTGAGAAAAATTATTTTTGAAACTTGATGAAATCGAAAATAAAAAAGTAAAAACTGTTAAAAAATCTGTTTGAATTGGTCAAATAATGTGATTTTTATGAGCTGCATTATTTGCTGCAATGATTATTTGAGTATGATTTTTATCATTTATTTTGCTCAATGCAACCAGTGTAAATCAACTTGAATTTTTCCAAGATTTATGAGTAGATGTTGGGAGTGTAAAAGAATTTACAGCGAGTTTAGTAAATATAGTTTTTTCAATTGTATTACTCATCGAAACGCTATTTTTATTCACCTTTACATTTAAAGCAATCTTAACAAAAAAGATTCAAAAAGGTTTAAAAATAAAAAGAAGTATCTTTGCTGTATTTTTCTTAATTATTACTTTTGTTACGGCATCTCTTTGGATGATATTAAGTAATAAAATTAATGAATTAAGAGGACAAAACTATGGAAAAATGATAACATATGATAATTCAAAATATATAAGTTCAATTTTTGATGAAAATGGCTCAGTAGTACCTACAACTAAAAATTTTATCTGACCTGTTACTCTTCGTTTTGATATTTCAGAAATTCTCAACCGTATAAATACAGAAGCAAATTTTAATGCAAATAAAATTGTTTGGATTATTGATGGTGAAGAAATAGAAAAACCAATTGATGAAACGCAATATATTCATACCTTTGATACTATTGGACTCAATGAAGTTATTATTCGTTTTGAAGGAACGAATCTTGCTGGTGAAGAAGAAGTGATTGAAAATACCGATACAAAAATAAATATTCAGCATTTAATTAATGTGGAACAAAATTCTTATTCTGGATGAGGTATTTGATATATTTTTGATGCAAATAATCTCAGGGATTTATGAAAAATTCATTGGTACAATATTCCTGATATTTCTAAAATGTCAGATGAAGAAGCAAATAAAACTATTTCTCAAGCATTAGAAAAAGCAACCAATACAGGATATGAATTTAATAGTAGAATTCTCTATGATGAAGAATTAATCCTTGGAATGAAGATATTAGAAACTGGTGAAAACATCAATGGCCCTCTAGATAAAATTTTTATTTATTCCAATGATGCTAGTAGTAATGAAATTCAAGCTGAAATTCAAGCTCAAGCAGATCTTAATGAAGACACAAAATATACTTTCACAGCAAAAGATATCCAAACAGTGATGTGAAATGGATTAGTTGAGGAGTATTTATGGAAAATCGAAGATAAAACTATGAGAAAAAAAGCAGACCAAAGAGATTTAGAATGATCAAGTCAAATAGAATATGATTTTGAATCTTACGGTCAATATAATGTAGAATTAGAAATTATAGATTCAAGATGAAATTCTCAAACCATTAGTAAAGAAATAATTATTGAAAAAAAATTAACATTTAGCAATGGTATTTTTATACTTAATGATAAAAAGCCTGTCTCAAACCTTGAATATAATGCACCGTTACATGAATATATAATTGATGAGGTAGGAGTTCCTACAATTCTCTATTTAAATGCAAAATCAGTCAGACCAAATGACAGAAATTATAAACTCAGAGATATTCAATGGGATTTTGATTGAGATGATGATATAGATTCTACGCAAACGTCAATTGAATATCCAGTAAATGTTGAATGAAGGCATCATATTTTAGCACGTTTTGTATTTGAACATATAAAAGACCCAGAAAAAATATTACAAGTAAATGAAAAAATTTATATTGATGGAATAAAAAAAGAAGCCCAAATAGATTTTGATATTAAAAAAGATTCTACCTATGTTCCAGTTACTGTATGATTTGATGCATCAAAATCACAAGTAAAAAATGAGAATATTGTAAAATTTGAATGGAATTATGGTGATGGGGTAACTGAAGTAAGAGATTCAATTGTCCCAGGACATAAATATTCACTCGCTTGAGATTATGATGTAAAATTAACAGTTACTACAGAAAATTGAAAACAATTTTCTACCACTCAAAAGTTAGTTTTAAAACCAAAACCACAAACAATAGAAATAAAAACGAGTATGAAAAAAGCTCCCGTACGTCAATGAATAGACTTTCTTTCTGATGATTCTCAATGACAAATAACTGCATATTTTTGGGATTTTGGTGATGGAAATAATTCCACACAAGCTAATCCTACACATGCATACCAAAAAGCTTGAAATTATACTGTGACTTTAAAGCTTGATTTTGCTAACAATAATGTATTAGAAGAAACAATAAAAATGGAAATTTTCGAAGAATAATTTTTACACAACAAAAAAGCCTTGCGGTAACGCAGGCTTTTTTAATGCAAATGATTATATCGGTTGTTTTGCATTCATCACCATGAATGACTTATTTGTTTTAATAAAAAACAAATGTAACATAAATAATGTAGCAATAATTTCAGCAGTAAATGTTGTTACCGTAATAATCAGGCTTTTAGTTGCACTATATAATATAAGCGCAACCCCTGAGTCAATTAAAAACAACGCAAGTGCTAATACAATAACAGAGATAATAATCCCTAATTTTTGATTTGCAGTAATCATAAGAATTCCCCTTTTTTTCTTTTTGTCAAAAGCGACAAAATATATTATAGATTTTTTTGAAAGCTTTGCAAATTTTTAGATTATTTTTTTACAAAAAGAAAAACACCTTCGGTGTTTTCTTATATTCCCCTTTATTTTTATTGCGCAATTTTTAGGAGAAAATTATTCATATTTTTATTCTGAAAACAAAAATACATAGGAAAAGCAACAACTGCCATAAAGGCTAATGCTCCGATAAATTTTCCAGTTACTTCATAGCCAAGCAGTGGCAGAGCTATAAAATATAACATTATAAAAATTATTTTCTTCATTTCTAAAATCCTCTCTTGTGAAATGCAAAATAATTATAGCATAAATTATTTTTTTTGCAAAATCAAAAAAGTACTGAAAAATTTCAGTACTTTTTATATTATTTTAAATATTCTCATGCAAATTTATTGAGTGTTGCAATAAATTCTGGCATATTTTCAACTTCTCCTCATTCGAGTAAAACTGCTTGATTATATGCATAATTCATCATTTCTGATAATTTTTGAGATTTTAAATCTTTACTAAATTCTTCTTTCATCGCTGTGACTAAAGAATTAGTTGGATTAAGTTCTAGGATTCTTTTTTGCGCTGGAACTTCTTGCCCCATTGCTTTCATCATTTTTTCCATTTGTGGATCCATTCCATTTTCTGGAGTTTTTAATGCTCAAAGTGCTGTTCAAAGATTTTCATTAAGTTCCACTTTTTCGATTTTTTCACTTCAAATAGTATTTTTTGTTAATTCTAAGAAATCTCAAAAATCTTTTTTTAGTTCTTCATCTTTCTTTTCTTCTTCTTGCGTTTTTTCTTTTAATTTTACTTCATCAGATGTAGCTGAAATGAGTTTATATTCTTTAAATTCTTTTAATACTTGAAGTGTAAATTGATCAACAGGATCACAGAATAATAATACATCCGTATTATTTTCTTTAAATTGAGCTAAGTATGGACTCGCTAAAACTTCTTGTTTTGATTTCCCTGCTATAAAATATATTTTTTTATCTGATTTGTTTTCTAGATTTTCGATATATTCATCTAAACTGAGAGTTTTTCCTTGTAGTGTTTCAAATTTTACTAAACTGGCAATTTCTTCTCTATTTTCTGATTCATAGTAAATCCCTTCTTTGAGTTGCATTGCATAATTTTTTAAGAATGCATCGTAATTTTCAGGATTATTTTTTAGATTTTTTTTCAATTCACTCATCACTTTTTTCGTAAGACCTTTTTTGATTTTTTCTAGTGTTGCATTTGATTGAAGTAATTCTCTTGAAACATTTAATGGAATATCAGAAGTTTCAACCACACCAGAGATAAATCTTAACCAAACTGGAAGTAAATCTTTACAATTATCCAAAATTAATACATTTTTTACATATAGTTTTGGCCCAAATTCTCTATTTGGATCATCCATATTTACAAACATATTTTTCTCTTTTGGAATATATAAAAGAGATTTGTAACTCACGATTCATTCAACATTATTGTGAATATGAGCTAATGGTTCGTTAAAATCCATTGAAAGAGTTTTATAAAATTCTTTATATTCTTCATCTTTTACAGATGTTTTAGATTTTGTCCAAATAGATTTCATATCATTGAGTTGTTCGAGTTTTTTTCCAGTTACTTCCCCTTTATCATCTTTTTCTTCTACTTCCATTTTAATTGGAACTGCGACGTAATTTGAATATTTTTTTATTAATTCTTTTATTTTCCACTCAGCAGTTAAATCTTTATTTGCTTCATCTATAAATAATTTAATAGTTGTTCATCTGGTAATTTTATCGCACGCAGAAATTTCATACGCAGATTTACCATCTGAAGTCCATTTAAATGCAGTATCACTCTCATTTGATTTTGTTTCTACTTCTACTTTATCAGCAACCATAAAAGCAGAATAAAATCCTACACCAAATTGTCCAATTAAATTATTATCAGCATTTTCTTTTGCTTTTTGGAGTTTTTCGATGAAATCTTTTGTCCCTGATTTTGCAATCGTTCAAAGATTTTTATGTAATTCTTCTTCATTCATCCCAACTCCATTGTCTTGGATAATTAAAATATTTTTTTGTTCATCAACATCAAGTGTGATTTGAAATTCGCTATCTTCTCCTAAATAATTCGTATCCGTCAATGATTTAATTCTCGCTTTATCAATTGCATCAGATGCATTTGAAATTAATTCTCTTAAAAATATTTCTTTGTTTGAATAAATTGAGTGAGTCAGTAATTCTAAAACTTTCCCAGTTTCTGCTTCAAAATTGTGTTGAGACATAGTTTTTATACTTAATAATTAAAATTTATTTTTTATTTTAGCACATAAATATTTTATGTGCTAAAATAATATTTATTTTTTTATTTTCGTCAATAAATTTTTAGAAATAAAAAAGACGTGAATAAAAATTCACGTCTTAATTTATTTTGATTATTTATCCAGGATATCCTTTAAAATATGCAAATAATAAACTACAGATTGTATCCAGCAAATATAATGGAATTTTTACTCCTTTTTTAAATATTTACACATGGTTTATTTTTTCTAGTATTTTCAGCCATTAATACTATAAACATATAAGCATTAATTTTTTTAGAAATATATATCCACATATATATTGCATGAGCCAAAAAACTATAAATAAACAAACGTTCATTTGAATACAGTATTTCAGCGACACAACATATCATCAAATATACAAACACAAAATTACCAAAATAATAATGTAATTGCATATATAACCAAGCATAGTTTGTTTCTAAAAAATAACTTTTAAAAAAAACATAATCGGTTATTGATGAAACAATATAAATAATAAACAATAGAGAAAAAATTATAATATTTGCTCTATTAAAATCATTTAGATTATGTGACACCACCATTAATTGTAAAAATATTATTGATCCAACTAAAAATAAACTGCATTTTAGTTTTGGTATATCAGATTTCCTAATTGTATCAAACATTTCACTTCCCTCCAATTTCTAGAAAAGACTATATAATATTTTAATGTATTGTCAAAAAAATATAAAAAAGTAAGATAAAATTTTATTTCATACAGTTGTCTTACAAAGATATATTATAATATTAATGTTTTATTTAATAATTATTTATTATTATGAAAATTTTAGACTTAGTAACATTTTTATTACTCGTTATTGGTGGATTAAACTGGGGACTTATATCATTTTTTGATTTCAATCTCGTAACTTATATTTTCGCTAGTATGCCTATAATAGTAAGTATAATTTATTGAATAGTTGGTATTTCAGCTATTATCCAAGTTATATTATTTGCTCAAGTACGTTGAGTAGAATCGTAATAAAAAAAAATCACAAAATTGTGATTTTTTTTATTTTGAATAATCTACAATAAATTGAGTATTTTCTCCTATAAATCAAATATTTTCTAAATTATATTTAAATAGTTTAGAAATGTGAAGTGATAATATTTTTTCTTCTTTTATGCAGTTTCATAAAAAATCTTCTATTTCTTGGGTTTTGTTTTCTACATAAATCCCGGCAGTTACTCACCTATTTATTCATTTAAACATTGCTTTTACTTGACCAGATTCACGAATCGGTGGATTAAAAAATATTTGTTTTCACATTCTTTTATAATCACTTCATTTCCACATAATATTTTCTATTTTCACAGAAACCGTTACCATTGGAACTCAAAAATCTGGATCAAAACAGTTTATATCTTCTCTCATAAAACCAAGTTTTGTATAATATTCTTCGAGCATTTTTATTTCTTCGTCCAACGTAACTCAAACAATATGAATTTTTTTATTATTTTGAATGGCTTCTTCAAAAAGTTTTGTAAAAATTTCTAATTCATCTGCAGGAGAATACACATTTGAATACATTGCTGGTTTTTGTTTTGCTTTTTCTAAAATTTCTTCGTTTTTTCTTTCTTCTAAAAGTTTTGATAAATACACAACCTCCACTTCTGGATTTGAAGAATAATCACACTGTAAATAATCAAATACAAATGTTTGATCAAAAACATCTGTATCTTCAACATTTATAATTTTATCTGGAAAAACTTTTTTCATAATTATTTTTAATTTATTTTTAATTTATTTTTAATTTATTTTTAATTTATTATATTTTTTTCTTAGAAAAAGAAAAATAATAAACTCACAGCAGGAAAAATAAAAGCCATGATTTTTCTCTTGTTTAATTTTTCATTATGAAATATTATTGATAATAATATTGGTACTATTAATGAATAGGATAATATTTTATAGGAGATAGATAAAGGTCATAAACTATATATTTTCGCGAAAACATAAGCAAACTGAAATAAAAATAAGACTGCTGTTATTCATGCATATCAAATAATATTTTTAACATTTTGAACAGAAAAATTTTTCCATCTATTTTTTATAGTTAAATATGCAAATACAAAAAATGCTGTGAAACTAAATTTTAAAAACATAAAACTTGGAATATCTACCTCATCTACAAAAAATTTAAAATAACTATTTCATAATATGATTCAAATAATTGCGATTATGATTCATAAAAATCCTTTTTTATGAATTTTATGTTTTTTCAAAATTCAAATCATGACAATAAAAAATATTGCTATACTCGCAATAGTGAGAATGAATGCAAATATTTTGTATTGCTAAATATATAAATTCATATATAATTTTATTATTATATTCTTTTGTTATATTTTTCTAATAAAAAAGAATATTGAAAATATTTTATATAATATTTAATACATGTATGAAAAAAATATACTTCTTTATCCCTACAATATTAATAATTATTTATTTAACTATTTCTTATTATTTATCATATAACATGAATAAAAAACTTCATAGCTATATTGAGACAGAAATTAGTTGTAATTTAATTGCTATACAAGAATCTAGATATTGAAATATAATAATTTCAGATAATCAAGTATCTCAACATTATCTATTTGCTTTATATGGAGGATTAGAAGTTAAGAATTGAAAAATATCAGATAAGTTAACAACACTCTGTAAAGAAAAAAATATTAATAATATTTCTTTAACTATAGAGTCTCCTTTCTATATCATACCTGATTTTTATAAAATAAAAATAACAGATACTCAAAATAATCAACCAATATATATTGATGCGCAAATTTTAAATAATAAAATAAATATCGTTTGATGGGGTCAATAAAAGTTATTTTAAATTTCCTCTATATAAAAAACAAAAAATATTTTTTACACAAATAGCCAAATACTCGCAATAGTGAGAATAAATGCAAATATTTTATTCAGAGTAATTTTTTCTTTATAAAAAATTACTGATAAAATAATCGGAATAAATAATGAGTAAGAAATAATTTTATAAACTACTGCTACATCTCCTCCAGCCATTAAAGCCTGTAAATTACAATACATTCAAATTGGGAAAATAATTGAAGTAAGCGTGAGAAACAAAATATCTTTTTTTCTGCTTATTTTCAAAATTCCTTTTAAAGTTTCACCTTTTTTTCTCATCATATATGTAGAAAATATTCCTGCAAATCATGAATAAAAAATATAACTCACTATATCAAAATCTCAGAGTGTAAATTGTTTTTGTGCTAACCAAATCACACTCAGTAAACCTACTCCTGCTGAGAGAAATAAATATCATTTTTTTAAATCTTGATTAGATTCTTTTTTTGTTTTTTTCTCTAGGAGAAAATAAAAAATAACAAATCATAAAAATATTCCTAAATATTCTCTAAGAGAGATAATTTCTCAAAATAAAATTTGTCCAAATAGTAATAATAAAATAGAAGAAAAAATTCTATAATTAATAAAATATGTTGAAGAACTCAAAAATTTTAAACTTTTTAAACGAGTTTTAAGAATAATAATATACATAAAATTCATTACTATCGCATAAAAAATCAATTCAAGATTCACCGTTATTTGAGAAAATCATGTTAAAAACATTACAAGTGGCAATAAAATCATACTCACATGAGCATAGATAATAAAACCATTTGTATTAACTGATTTACTTTCAGATTCAATTTTTTGAAAAAATCCAAATAATCAAACAGCAACACAAGAAATAAGTGAATAAATAACCCAAAGCTCCATAAAAAAAATCAGTTAAATTAAATATTTAACTGATTTTATGATTTATTTTAAAATAATGAAATAAAAAGCAAACATATATCTTTTTTTTGCTCTGAAAATTGCACTTCGTTTTTTAATTTAGGATTTTGTATCCATTTTTTTTGAAACTAAATATTCAATCCAATAATCTGACTCTTTAAAATCAGACACTAATCTTGGAATCATTGCTGCATCCTCAACAGTAAAGCTTTCACACATATGTATTCAAAATTCTTTTTTATTAATATTAGGAATTCCTCATTCTAAAATATATATAAAATTTTCCCAAGAAATTTTTTCATAAGAGTTCCATTTTAAAATATTTTTTTTCAAAATCGGAAATTTTTCAATGTATTCATCTAATTTCAAATATGTTACTTCATTATATTTTCCATCTCATTGTGATTTGTCATGAATTCAAATTTGATAATTTATTATTCTATTTTGAAAAATAATCATAAAAACAAATTCTAAAGCATTAATAAAATCTTTTTGATTCTTATTTATTTTTATTCAAAAATATTCATTTTCATTAAAAAACATATTTGTATTATTATGTAAATAATAAATTATTTTATATCTATCCAATAACGAGAATTTTTCTTCCCATTCCAATCAATAATATTTTCTAATTTACCTCAGTTTTTTTCAATAGTTTTAGCTGATGCAATATTATCAGTATAACAAGTAACTAATGCTTTTGAAATGTTTAATTTTTTACATTCAACTAAAGCAAGTCACAACATTTTCGTTGCATATCATTTTCGTCTGTATTTCGGAGCAACTCAGTATCAAATATGTCATCAATATTGCAATAAAAATTCATTATTTATATGAAAACGAATATCAATCGCTCAGATTATTTTTTCATCTATGATTGCAAAATACAATTGAGCCGGAACTCTTTCACCTGGGAATTTTACTCTTTTATTGTTTATAATTTCTAAAAAATCTTCAAAATTTTCTCATTGAAATAATGCTCCTGGAGAAGTTTGTGTTATATTTTCTTCTTCAGACCATTTTGAAATTAAATCAAGATATTGTTCTTTGTGTGAAAAATTTGGCTTTTCTAGTTTCATAATATTTATTTTATTATCTTCTATTCTCTTCTAATTTATCTAAAAATTGTTGTTTTCCTCCTGGGAAAGTGTCTGAATAGATACATCCACAATAGTTTTGTCTATAGATGTCATGTTCTTTCGTGTAGGCAACAGAACGTTCAAAACCTTTGTTTTTTCTGAATGCAATTTTCAAGAATTCTAATTTTTCTTTTAATTCTTTTTTACTTCCCTCTCATGTAAGGGGAGGGATTGAGGGTGGGGTATAAAAAGTAGATTGAACTGACCATTTTTCTCAAAGATTAAACATTTTATCTAAATCTTTATGTGGAGAAGTATTGAGTGTTGAAGTCCAATATTTTATATCTAGTTTACGAGCTTCCAGAGCTGATCTTTCTAGACGCATGTCGTAACACGCTGTACATTTTTCTCATTTTTCTGGAGTATGTTCGAGTCATTTTATTTTATTGAAAAAATTCCCAACATCATATTCTCAGATAATATATTCTACATCTTCGATTTCGCAGACTTTTTTAAATGCATCAACTCTTTTATCGTGTTCTGGCTTTGGTTGAATATTTGGATCATACCAGAAACAAACAACATCATATTCTTTCTTCAAATCCATAATTGGAACCGTTGCATCTGGACCACAACAAATATGCAGCAATAATTTTTCTTTTTTTTCAATTACAGCCTTTACAGGTTTATAACTGGTTCTATGAATTCCGGTTACTTTTGATTTATCAGTCAAATATTCTCTATGTTTTTTTGTTCCATATCATTTATGGTTTTCTACTCATAAATCTGGATATAAACTCGCATATGTCACTAATAACTTATCTCTGAAGACTTTTGCAATAATTGATGCTGCTCAAATTTCCGTGATTTTTCCATCTCAACCTATAACAAATATTGGTTTTTTCTTTAATTCTTCAAATTCATAATTATCGTTTCCATCAATCATAACCGTAGAAATATTTTCTACATCTATTTTTCTAGAAATTTCTACAATTGCTCTGCGCATAGCTTCCCTATTTGCTTGTCTGATATTTATTTCGTCGATTACAAAATTATCTACGATTCAAACACCAAAAAAAACTTGAGGATTTTCTCATCTACTCATTTCCACTAATTGTTCATAGAGTTCTTCTCTTTTTTTCTCTGATAATTTTTTAGAATCGTTCATTTGGTCTAAAAAATCTTTTTCTGGCATATTTTCAGGATTGAAACATAGAGCACAAGCTGAAACTGGCCCTAACCAAGGTCATCTTCCTGCTTCATCAATTCAAATTTTAATTTTCATATATATTCGACTTTCATTATTTAAATTTTCCTTATAATAACTGCAATATATAAAATCACAAGTCAAACTAATAAATCCCCCTCTCCTATCAAAGGAGAGGGGCTAGGGGTGAGGTTAATAAAAAATTAAAAACTATGGAATACAAGATTTTTGGGTGCAAAGTAAATAAATATTATACAGATGAATGGTTAAATTCAGACTATCTTTCGGATAAAAATGGTCTTTTTATTGCGTCATGTGTTGTAACAGATAATGCAAAAAGAAAATGGATAAAATTCGTAAAAGATTCAGCAAAAAATCTATGAGAAAATCAAAAAATATTTATCAGTGGATGTGGAGCATTTAAAAGATGAGATGCACAAGATGACTTTTTTCAAATTTATCCTGATTTAGAATACCTACAATGACAAATAGAAATTCTTGATGAAAAACCTCAAGAATTAAAAAAAGAAATAAATAATTCTCAGGAAGAAAGAACAAAAAAATTATCGAATATTAAAAATAAGCTCTCTAAAATTCCACAAATTTATACAAAAAAATTCTTACTCGTGCAATGAGGTTGTGACAGTTTTTGTACATTTTGTCTTACAGTTCAAAAAAGATGAAAACACTATTTCAGAGATAAAGATGATATTGTAGAAGAAATTTTAGAATTCGAAGCTGCAGGATGAAAAGAAGTGGTACTCACAGGAGTAAATCTCTCAGCTTGGGGTCTAGAACATACAAATGATATTTGAAACTCTCGTTTCGCAGAATTACTCGAATATATTTTAGAAAAAACTGATATTCCTCGTTTAAGAATTAGTTCAATGGGACCAGAATTTATTGACGAGAGATGTCTAGAAGTATTTAAAAATACAAGAATTTATCCTCATTTTCATTATTCAGTACAATCTGGTTCGAGTAAAATCCTTAAATCAATGCATAGACATTACGATGGAGAATATATGAGAAAATTATTAGAAAACACAAAAAATATCAAAAGAGAAGATTGAGTAGAAGTAAGTATTTGAGCCGATTTAATTGTAGGTTTTCCATGAGAAACACAAGAAAATTTTATGGATACATATAATCTCGTAAAAGATGGTTTAATTACAAAAATCCACGCTTTTCCATTTTCAGCTCATAATATGTGAGAATCTGTTCCAGCTGGAAAATTTCCAACTCAAGTAGATGAAAAAATAAAAAAAGAAAGAATGTGGGAATTATCAAGTATTTGAGATCAAATCAGAGAAGATTTTATTGATAGGAATATTGGAAAAACATTTGAAGTTCTCATTGAAGTTGTTAAAATTGATGATAAGTGAAATACAAAATGGAAAGGTTGGACACAAAATTATATAGAAGCTGATGAAAAAACATTTGAAATCACTTCTTGAAACATCCAAAGAAACCATATTGTTACTTGAATTTTAAAATAATAATAAAATAAAATATGTATTTTTATATTCCATTTGTGGTTACTATTTTATTAGATTGAATTACTAAAATTGTAGCCAGCAGTTTTTTAACACAAAAAATTCCTGTAATTGGTAATTTTGTATATTTAGAATTTATGCAAAATAGTGGAATTGCTTTTTCTATTCCAGTTCCCTACTTTTTATTAAAAATCCTCACAATAGTTTTGATTATTGCACTTTATTATTATTATAAATCAGAAAGAAAAACGGCAAAAAATACAAAACTTTTAGATATCAGTTTTGGTATGATTTTAGCTTGAGCTTGTGGAAATGCTTTTGAAAGAATTTTTCATGGGAAAGTAGTAGATTTCTTGTGAGTACAAAATTTTGCTATTTTTAATTTAGCAGATGTAGGTATAACACTTTGAGCTATACTATTTATATATCATAGTTTTTTTCAAAATAAATAATTTTTAAAATATTTTTATGACTCATTTTTGACCACAAAAAATTTCTGCTTGAGATATAGGGATGAATGCTTTTGGAAGTTTCATAGCCTGACTCGTTTGAAGTATAATTATTGTAATATTTACAGCGATACTATCAAATATAGTAGATTTTTGAGCGACATTTAGTGCTGGAGAAATTTGAGTAAAAAAATGAGCGTTTTTTCCCATGATATTTTCAGTGGTAACATTTATTTGAACAAGTGTAATGCTTTATTTTACCTATTTTATAGCCAATAAAATAAATCCTGAAAAATATACAAGAAATATTATTATTTTTGGCCAAATAGCTTTTTTTAGTATTTTGACATACTTTCTGATGACTCCTATTTATTTAGTCGTTGGAATGCAAAATTATGATTATCTTTTATATATTTTCCTTATTCACGCTTTTACCGTAACATTTTGAGTGAATGTTATTTTAGAAATTCTCAATAATTACAGACATGTGCTTATCGGGATTTACGGAAGTTTTATTTGATTATTTTTTGCCAGTTTAATCGGGTTATGGATTTTTGAAAAATTTCCTGATGGAACAGCTAAAATGATGAGTTTAGTTATTTTACTTCCACTGATAAATTTGCTCATCACTGGATTAAAAACGTGATTTGAATTTATTTATTATCACTACACAATTTATACAAATACTGACGGACTTTGAGATATTTTTTACCAAATAGAAATGGAAGAAAAAGAAGAATTACGTGAAGAAGAATTAAAAAACAGTATTTAAAAATATTTCATAAAAATAAATTATGCTCGATATTATTGAACAAATTATAAAATTTTATCTGCAATATAAAAAAGCTCCAGATGTAAGTGATCTCAAATTGGAAGATACTTCTTTAATGGAAGAAAAAAAATCTCTTTTCATCACGCTTTATAAAAATGGTGAAGTAGCTGGAAGTAGCTGATGTATAAACGGAAATAAACGTCCTGTTGTTTCTGAACTAATCGACAACACTGTATATGCGCTGAGTAAAGATGAAAGATTTGAAGCGCTTGAACTCAAAGATATAGAACAAATAAAAGTCAGATTAGATATAATAGAATCTCGTGAAGTGTTAGATGATAAACAAAATACTCTCGAAAAACTCGACCCATCAAAATCTGGAATCCTCGCAATCAAAAAAGATTATGAAAATATAGCCCTGATTTTACCAAATATTCATCCGATACTCTTAACTGGAGAAGATTTCAAAGATGTTTTGCAAAAGAAATTAAACGAAAAAAAATTTCAAAAAGAAGAATATCTTCTCTTTGAAATAAAAACTCAAGTTCACAGAAATTTTTAATGAATAAAAAAAATCCCGAAAGGGATTTTTTTTAGTTACATTCATTTGTAGCTCAATCTGGATTTCCATTTAAAACAATTAGAGTCGTTCAAGCAGTTGATGCAGCACCAGCAAGAGTACATGCTCCATTTCCTGCTGTAGTAATTGCATCTTTAGCAACAGCTGTACTATTGTTAGATATATCGATCCCTAGTTCAAATCTAGATAATTCTACAACTGTTCAACCACCATCTTGACCTCCTTTAACGGCTGTATTACCTTGATTTTCAAATGCGATAGACATTTCATATTCACCGTATTCAATACCATTATTATCAGGTCAAGTTATATATGCATATCCACAATCTGGTGCATTTGCAGTAACTCATCCATCATTACATGGTTGACCATGTTTTGGATCAGCTGGAATTTTTTCAACATATGCTAATACTCATGTTACACCTTGTGACGAGTCTCATCTTAAAAATTCATCTGCTTTAGGGTATTCAGAATTATCTTGATATACTTGTTCAACACCATTTTTTAGCGCATTAATATCTGAAATTCTATTTGTATCTCTGGCTTTTTGTATTTGAGATGTAAATACAGTTGTAGCACCAGTTGCAAGAATACCAATAATTGTAATTACTACGAGTAACTCAATAAGCGTAAAACCTTTTTTTATGCTTTGTAGTTTCATAAAATATAGTTTATTATATAAAATAAATGTTTCTAGAAGAAATATTATTTCTATCTATTAGTTCTAGTATATATATATTACTACAATGTCAATTTACAGTCAAAAAAAATACATCTTTTTTCAAAATGTATTAATCTTTGTAATGTATTGCATTTACAGGACACGCCATAATAGCATCGTCTACATCTTCGTCTTGAGGAGTATTTGGCTTTGGGAAAGCTTTTCACTCATCATCCATATCAAATACTTGTCCACAAATTGCTACACATGCAGCACATCAGATACAATCATCATTTACATAAACATCTCAAGATTGAGGATTTTGTTCACTATGAGTCATAATTATTTTTTATTTTTTAATTAAGTAATTTTTCAAGAAAAATTAATGTACGTATTATATGAAAAAACAAAAAAAATACAACTTGCGTTGTACTTATTTTTATCCATTTTACGGTCAGTTAACAATTTTTGTATTCCTTGTTTTTAATAGGAATTTAATGAAGCCTGTTTATCGTCAGAAAGAATGAACCCTCATCAAATAAACTCCCTAGAACCTCATTTGTGCTTAGTTTGTGTAAGGAAAAAATTATATTAACCTGCCACCTATAAAATAGACATATTTATTATAATTACTTTGTAAAATTTTACAAAGTAATTATAATATTTAATGAGAATAATTACTAAAAAAATAAAAAAATGTTTCAATATATTTTGAATAACAAGCCAAGTTTTGAGATAGATAAAAAAGTCATTGACAATATATTTAAAAATATATCTGATAATATTTCAGAAAATCAAAATGGGACACTCACGATTGTATTTTTAGATGACGATAGTATACAAAACTTGAACAAAACATATAGGGGTATTGATAAAACTACGGATGTTTTAAGTTTTCACTATTATGATGATTTTTCATCTTTATCTCCAGAAGATATTGCTGGAGAAATCATTTTATCTGAAACTAAAATTTTGGCTCAAGCAAAAGAATACTGACTCTGAAATCAAAAAGAATTTTATAAACTTCTTATTCATTCTATTTTACATATTTTATGATACGATCACGAGCAAGACCATGATTATGAGATAATGCAAGCAAAAGAAAGCCTTATTTGGCAAGAAGTATTTGGAAAATAGAAGAAAATTATTAAAATTAAACAAAATAAATTTATTCTTTTTTTTACAATAAAAAATGCAATATAAAATTCCCGTTCAAATAGAAAATGAGGATCCAATTATCTTATGACTTTCTCTTCGTCAATTAATTATTTTAATGGTTTGATGAGGTATTTCATATCAAATATTTATTTGAGTTTCTCAAAGTCTTGGCCAAGAAATTGCCTTACTTTTAGCTGTATTTATCTTTGGTTTTACTCTACTAGTTGCTTTATTTAAACATTCTTGAATGACTTTTATTCCATTTATTTTAGCTTTTTTAAGATATAATGGAACTGGGACTGAGAGAAGGTGGGAAAAATGAGTAGATAGTTACCAACCAATTGATATTTGATTTATTTCTCTGGATAATCAGAAAAAAGATAAAGAAATCGATTTTAAATCAAAACTTGATAAAATAAATCATCTTGAAGATAAACTCAATAAACTTTAGTCATTAAACTTTCAACCGTGTCTGTAAAACAAAAAAAACAATCAATTGCTGATAGCTCAACAACTCGTTATCTCCCATTTTCTCAAATCAAAGATAATGTGGTGATTATGAAAGATGGCAGCGCAAGAGTAATAATGAGATGTAGTACTATAAATTTTCTACTTAAAAACACTCAAGAACAAGATTCTATCATTATGAGTTTTCAAAGATTTCTGAATTCTCTAGATTTCCCTATTCAAATTTTGATTCGTTCAACAAAATTAGATATTGATTCATATTTATGAAAACTTAATGAAAAAGCATTACAACAAAAAAATGAATTATTACAAAATCAAACTTATGAATATATAGAATATTTAAAAAAATTGATTGAAGTAGCTCAAATAATGAAAAAAGATTTTTATATTGTCATTCCTTATGATAATGAAGAAAATAAAAGTGTAAAAGATACAAGTTTTTTTGGTGCTATAAAACAATTTAAGGAAACTGTTTTTGATAGTTGAGTCACAACACTTAAATTAAAGTCTCAAATTAGAAATTTTCAAAAAGCAAAAAAATGATTAGCTAGTCGTTCAAACGGAGTAAAAACTGGTTTAGAAAACATTTGAATCCGTGCTGACGTTATTGAAAAAAATGAACTTATTGCATTTTTAACGGATTATTATAACCCTTCTTTAAATAACTTTACTCCTTTTAAACAAGGAGTTGATACTATGGATTTTGTAGCTTAACCATAAAAAATATGAAACATTTTATTTACACATTTTTGATTTTAGCGTTTACTGCGGGAAATACTTTTGCCAATGATCTATGAATTTTATGATCAAATAGCTGTAATGTAACAAAAAATAATTTACGTACTTGAAGCGTAGATATTGCAAGTATTCCTTGTTTAATCCAATCAACAACAAATTTTTTACTTTGAGTTGCCGGGACAATTTCTGTTATTTTTATTATCATTTGAGCGTATCAAATATTATTTGGTTCTTTGACACAAAACACAACGAAATGAAAAGATACTATTATTAGTGCTTTAATTGGTTTTGGTCTGGCTTCACTGAGTTGGTTTATAATAAAATTAGTGATAGATAATTTTTCTAGTATTTCTTAATCATAAAAATATGAGTAATATTTTATACTCTTGGAAATTTGAGGATAAAAAAAATAGATCTCAATTATGGTATATAATTGCGTTTTCCATAGTTATTTGACTAGCAGTTTGGTGATTTCTTACAAAACAGTACGGAATGAGTTTTATCGTATTATTATTAAGTGGATTGATGATATTCGTCGAAAATAATTCTGAAGATATTATTGAAGCAAAAATTTCAGATATGTGAATCTACGTATGAGAAAGTTTTTACGACTTTGAATCTATTGCAAAATATTCTACCGCATATCAATGAGACAATGCATTGTTTATAAGAATTTATCTCAAAAGAAAATGAGTAGCTGTTTTAGATATAAAATTAGATAACCAAATACTTTGAGATATTCAACATACACTTGATCAATATATAGAAAATTCTTGAAAAACAGAATTATCTCAAACTGATAAAATTATTCGTCTGCTAAATTTATAATTATGAAATTAATATTTTCTATTCTCATAAATGCTCTTATTCTATGGGCATTAGCATATTTTTTATCTGGCAATGAGCTCGTTGATTCAGGAATAATTCTTCCAGAAGCAACTTGAGATCAATATAAAACATTTATAGTTTGAGGGTTTTTACTTTGAATTATAAATATTACGATTCGTCCAATTTTAAACATTTTATCGCTTCCATTTTATTTAATATTTTTTGGATTAGTGGTATTTATTGTAAATGGAGTTATTTTAAAACTTCTCACCTATATTATGAGTGTGATTTTAATAATTCCATGAGTGAAATTTGAATTTGCAACTACCGTAGATTTTGTAATTGCTGTTGCAATTTTTACGATTTTGAATATGGTTTATTCATTATTATTTTTTAAACGTTAAATATGTTAGATACATTACAATTTACAATGGTTATTATTTCAGTATTACTTATTTTTGTAGTACTTATTCAAAATAAAAACGTATCTTTAAACCTTACTTCTATGAGTGGTGGAATGGGAGAAAACGTAAAAAGAGGACCTGAAAAAGTTTTAGACGTAACTACAAAAGTACTTGGGACAATTTTCATTCTCAATGCTGTTGCTCTTTTCTTAATTGGATAATCTAAATAATAAATTCTTATTATGGTACTAGAACAAAAAAATCAGGAATCGAGAGGACCCAAACTAAAAAAATACTTATTTTTAATAAGTATTCTCTTTTTTCTTATAACTTGAAGTCATTTAGGTTATAAATATCTCTATAGTGATGCAAAAATGTATCCTTTAGAGTGAGGAACTATATCAGAATGACTTATAGGTAATTTTCCAAGTCTCAATCCATTAGAACCACTTTCTGGTAATAATGGATATTTTATGGAACTTTTATATCGTAGCATACATTCCTATGATCAAAATAATGGAAAAATAAGTTCAGATATTGCGAGCTGTGATACAAGTTCTCTCTGAAAAATAGAATGTTTTGTTGAAGAATGAATTTATTGGTCAAATGGAGAAGAAGTAACTGTTGATGATATTTATGCAACCTATAGTTTACTTAAAGAATCTCAAATAAATCCAATTATTTCTAATTTATTAAGTGGGACTACTATTGTAAAAAAAGAAAATTCAATAGTATTTGAAAATAACAATGAAGATATAAATTTTTTAAATATATTTTTTCAACCAATTGTTCCAAAATCAACTCTAGATAATATTGGGAAAGAAAATCTTGGAGGGAATTTTTCAGCTATATGACAAATATATTCAGGAAAGTTTAAAATTACAAATGTTCAACAAGATAATTCTCTTGGGATTACTAAATTTATTT
The DNA here is from genome assembly GCA_963926055.1 of uncultured Patescibacteria group bacterium. Lineage (GTDB taxonomy): Bacteria > Patescibacteriota > Gracilibacteria > BD1-5 > UBA6164 > CAJXJP01. Next base: position 20,453 of record CAWUVK010000011.1, read on the forward strand.
TAGAAAAAAATGAACATTATAAAAATAATCCTATTGCGATTAATCAATTAGTGATAAAAATGTTTCCTGATACAAATACATTTAATAAAAATAAAGAAACAATAAATGTATTTCAAGATGATAATCATTTACTTTGAACCAGTGTTCCAAGATTTGAAATCCAAGAATATACTCTTCCTCAGCAAGTTTCTTTATATCTCAATAAAAAAACTCTTCCAGATAATGATTTTAGATCATTTTTACTCCATAGTATCTCTCGTGAAAATTTATTGACTCACCTATGAGAAAATACAGTAAAACCCGTTGAAAATCCATATTTTAGTGATGTTTCTATTGGAAAAGAACCAGAAAATAAAAACTATGAAAATATACTTTCTCGTTACTGATATTACAAAAAATCGAAACTTATTTCTGATATTATTCCAGATGAAGCAGAGGAAAGTTTATATTCTGGAGAAGTAACTCCAGATGAACTTCCAGAAGAAAAATCATTTGATGAATTTCAAAAAGATTCTGAAACTATTACTTCTCCTGGATATGTAGAAAAATATAACTTTATAACTCAAGATGACATTTTACTCACTTGAAAAACTACCTCTTGAGTAGAAGCGGTATTTATAAATGATTATAAATTACAAGGATTTACATCTGGAGATGATAAATTTTATTATAGACTACGTGAATCTTTTGATTCTCTAAAACCATGAAGAAATGATTATATTATATATTTTCAGAAAAATGGTAAAAAAGAAGCAATTGAAGAAATCACTTTTCTTTATAATACATCAAACTCTCAACTAGAAAAAGAAAAAGAAATTCTACTCAATGAGTTATATAAAGATAAAATTCAAAAAGAAAAAGAAAATAAAAAAGAAGAAATAGAAAATAAACCTGATATTACAAAAGAAAGATTAGAAAAAATTTGAGCTCTTGATGATAATTTTTATTATAATTCAGACTTACAAAAACTCACTCTAAATCTCTATTATGTAGCAACAGACAAAAATCTTGAAAAAACTTCTTTGTTTATAAAAAATACTTTAGAAACCAATGGTATTGGTATAGAAATACATCCAATCACGCTCAATTCATTAATTAAAATATTATCACAAAAAGATAATTATGATATGATTTTAGCAGGAATTAACCTTGGATATTTTCCACAAAATATTTTTCCTTATTTTCATTCTAGTCAAGTAGAAACTGGGTATAATTTCACAAATATTAAAAAAACTTCTTTGGATATATTTCTCGAAGATCTCAAATCAGATATTTATACTAGCGAAGAACAAACAGAAATTGAAAATAAAATCCTAAATATTTTACAAGAAGAACAAGTAGTCAAAACACTCTATTCTCCAATTGAATATCTCATGGTAGATAAAAGTATTAAAAATACTCCTTTTCCTGAACAACTCGCACATAAAAATCTCAGAAACTATTTATATGATAGACTCTATACAAACGAAAAAAAAGTAATGAATCTAGAAAATAAAAATTTTATCAACTACATAAAATATTTATCACAAAAAATTTATGAATAATCTCCTAAAAGATAAAATTATTTTACCAGGATGGAATATAGTAAAAGATAATACTTCATTAAAAAAGTATTATCTTTTTCCTTGAATTCTCTCTATAATTTTTCTTACATTTTTATTAGTTTACCAAAGTATTTATACATACGTAGAAGTATTTGGTAAAAAAGAAGAAGCTCTTGTATTGATATTAGATTTTTTTCATTCTCAATATATATTTGAACTCGCCATAGCTGCTATAATATTTTTGATAATCTATTTTCTCACTCTCCCTATGTTTGAATGAGGATTAATACACTATATTCAACATAAAGATAATCAAGAAGAAATTAGATGAAGCGAAGCGTTTTGAATGTGAATGTACAAATTTTTTCCAATATTTGAATACAATAATATATTTAGTCAGTTTAAATTTATCAGTATTCTCAATGCATTCTTATTTGTTATACGTTTTGTTTGAATACAATATATTGAAATACTTACTGTTATATTTGTTATACTCCTATTTTTATCAATTATTGTAAATGTACTATTTGTATATTCTAAATACTTCATAGTTTTAGAAAATCTAAGTGTATTTACTGCCATAGGAAAATCATCAAAACTCGCAATATTAAACTTTTCAGATACAACAAAACTTTATTTACTGGTATTCATACTCAATATTAGAGTGATATTTAATTTTGCTATATTTTTATTCTTTCCAATTTTAATATCTGCAGCAATTATATTTATAAGTTCACAAATATTTTTATATATCGCTGTATGAATTATTTCAATTCTCTTTATAATAGCAATTTATATTTTATGATATTTAACAGCTGTTTTAGAAGTTTTTAAAACATCTCTATGGTATTTTGCATATAAAGAATGAAAAATTAAATTAAAAAAAATCGAAGATGATTAATCTTCGATTTTTTTATTTATAATGTAAGAAATGTTTTTCATAATATCATCTCGCAAATTCTAGGTTTTGAACTACCCTTTCTTCATTTCCAGCTCCAAGTTCAGTAGGTTTAATTTTTAGAGTAATAAATCCATTATATCCTGAAGTTTTTAATTTATAGAAAAAACTTTCTAATGGTAAATATGAAATTCCCCCTCCTGCTCATCCAGGTAATACTCAATGTTGAGATCAATGTTTATCACTTAAGAAAATATTTTTTAAACTACTTCCTAATAATTTTTGAGCTTTTAAAATATCATATCCACTTGAACTATCAAGTGCTCAAAGATCAAGAGTTGTTTCTCACGTGAGTCTTTTTATTTCTACTAATGCAGTATTTTTATATTCTGGAATAATAAAAAATATAAATTTAGGATCTACATTTTGAATAGAAATTGATAAATGTGTATCTCTTTTTACCTTTAAAAGATAACGAGAATACCAATTTGTATTTTTATCAGAAAAATGTGGTGGAGAAAAGTTTAATACTTGTGCTTTAACTTTACTCGCAATTTGAACAATCTTATCTACCTTTTTTTCATTCATTCATTTAGAAGGAGCAGTAATAGATAAAATAGGCAAATCAAAAGAATCAGAAAGATATTTTAAGTAATCCTCATCCCATAAATCATGTTGAACACTATTGAGTGAAATATCGAGTCCATCAAAACCTGATTTTTTCGCAAAATCAAATATTCTATGAATCCCATATCAATGCAATGATGAAGTTGATAGTAATAACACGGTTGCGATAAGTTACAATAATAAATCTGTTCTTATTTTAACACAAAAAAACATACAAAGCAAAAAAAAGTAAATATATGGGTTGCAGAAAGTAAAAATTATTATTTAAATAAAATATAAAAATAATCCCGTGAATATCAAATATATTCCCGGGATTATTTGTCTTTGATTATATTACATAAATATTTTCTATATCTTCCATAATTCTCACCGTTTCTTTTAAACATAAAATTATTTTACTGTAATGTAAAATATCTTCATAATTTAATTCTCTGCCTTTTCTATCTTTCAGCCATTTTTGTGCTGGTTGATATCCTCCGATATGAAATTCCCAAACATTTTGTGGAACTCCATCAAAATATTGTTCATCGTTTATAAAAACTTTTTCATCAGCATATTTTATTTTTCCAACTTCATTATTTCCATCGATTGGGTAATTGGTAATAAAATTCTTTGGAATCAGATTTTCATTTTCCATCAAGTGGAAACTTCTGAGTTCTCTTCAAAGTTGCACCAATTCAAAAAATACTTTTTTATCTACATCAAACGGAACTTTTGGAAAATCAATTTTTAAGAATTCTTTGTATGTTTCTCTATAGCTTTTTGAATGTAAAACAGCATAAATATAATCAAATAAATCTTCCGGAGAAAAATCTTTTTCTAGTTTCATTTTTAATTTTTTCTCAATTTTTCCAATTATTTCCATATTAAAGTTCGGAACTTTTTCTGGAATATTTTCATCGAGTAAATGTTCTTTTTGTTCGTTGTAAATGTAGAGTGGGATATTAATTGCATTACTAGCTGTTTTAGGTGAAAGAAATATCACTTCAGAAATCGTATTAGTAACAAATGAGTGATTAAAATCTTTATCCCTGAATGCTTTTGTAACTAAAAGTCATAAATTATCTCTTCAAACAAAATGACTCGTTACTTTTCATCTTGTTCTCCAAATGAAGTTTTTATCAAAATAAGTATATCTATTATCAAATGGTCTGTAAGAAATTTTTTCTAATTTATTAGTATCAAAATTATTTATTTTTCAATTTTCTAAACTTTCATATATCCATTTAGAATAATTTTTTCATAATGAATATTTTTTATCAAAATTTTCTTTGCTTATATTATTATTTATAAATTCAGAAACTCTATTATTAATAATTTCTTTATTTTCTCAAATAATATAATTATCTCACATAGTAACAATTCACGTAACATTTTCATTAAAAATACTATTTAGAGAAAATCATTTATTATATTTTTCTTCTCATTCAAAATCTTTTTCAACGAAAAAATAATGTGGTGCTACTGGATTTATTTTTTTCCATTGAACTGTATTAAAGTCTGAATTCCATAATTTTTCATATTTATCTTGCCTTTTTCATAAATGATCAAAACTATAAATATCTGCTAATTCTCATTTTTTCTTTTTACCATTTTTTATTCAAAAAATAATATTAACTCAAACCATGATATCAAAAACATTTTGATCTGCTTTTCCATCTAATGAAATTTCTTTTTTCTTCGAATTTCCATGTAAATCATAAATATAAATAGCATCAAATGTTTGAAGTAATTTCCATCTCATTCATCTAAATGTAGGATTATCTAAATATCAATTATTAGATATATATGCTAAAATTCATTCTCAATTTTTTTCTATATATTGTTCTCAATATTTTATAAATTTTACATAATCATCATTTAACCAATGTTTTCTTTCTTTTAATTTCTCTTTACCTCCAGGTTCTTTTTTATAATCTTCTATAAGATTTTGAATCCAATCTGAATTATTCATAGATGAACCACTATATGGTGGATTTCCGATAATTGTCATTATTGGCATATTTTTCTTGATGTGGCTCGCTTCTTGAGCTTCTTGCGAAAGCCAGTTTGCAAAAAGAGTTCCTGTGTCTTCGTGGTCTTCTTCGAGGGAGTTTGTTAGATAAATTCCGAGTCTTTGTTGGTCTTCGTTTTTGTATCCTGTTGATTGAAGAGTTAAGTCGAGTTTGAGATGAGCCATAGCGTATGAAGCCATCATTATTTCGAAACCGTGCAGTCTTGGGAGGAGGTTTTCATCAACATATGATTTCCAGATTCCAGTCATTCCTTTGAATCTCGATTCATAAACATATTTTACGATATCATTGAGAAAAGTTCCCGTTCCAGTTGCTGGGTCGAGTATTTGAACTTTATGAACTTCTTTTTTTGTTTTTTTCAGTTTTCCTGTCCTTTTATTTACTTCTTGAGAATCAACTTCTATTTCTATTTTTGAAGTATCTGCAATTCAATCTGATAAATTAAATTCATTTTTGAGAATGTAATCAACTCCACGAATCATAAAATTCACCACTGGTTCAGGTGTATAATATACTCATTTTGCTTTTCTCAGCTTTGCATCATAACTTCACAGGAAATCTTCATAAAAATGAATAATTGGGTCATTTCTCGCAGTAGTTTTTCCATATCAGTCGAGTAATTTTTTCACATCACATGCTAAAAATATTTCGATTAAATCATCAACAATCCATTCAATTCATTTATCTAAATCATCTCTCAACGATTGAAAAAATCTTTTCAGAAATGGATTTGATTTTGGAAGTAATCTCGCAGCTTCATCTCTATCAAAAGTTTCAAGAGTTGGGTCGTGTAGACGAGCTGTAAATAATCCATAGGTAATAGTTTGTGCATAAATATCTGCAAAACCTTCTTCATCTAAATCATGAACAAGAGTTTTTTTGAAAATTTCAAATTGATTATGGATTTCAGTTTTTCTTTCTTTATTATTGAGTAATCATAAATAAATAGCTCTTTTTATCATTCTCGCTTTCCCTGCCATTATTACAGCAAGTTTTTTTGATGAAGTGATAGTTTGTGTTTTGAAAGTCAGAAAATTTTTAAGTAACATTTCTAATTTTTCAAATTCTCATGATATTGGAACAATTTTATTATTTAATAAATCTGCAATTTTTACACTCTCTACTAATTCTGCATTTCTATAAAAACGAAATTCGATATAATCTGTATGAATAAAATTATATCCGAGTTCTCAGTCAAAGTATTTATGAATTTGATCTTGATTTTTTTTATCATCTAAAATATTTGGGAGAATATCTTTTGCTTCTAAATACCCTCTTGGAATATTTTTATTACAAGTGACTATAAAATCCGGAGCGCCACAAGAAACTCTCGCTGGCTCGTTAGTTGCCAAAATATTAGGATTTATTGATTCTAATAATTCCTTTATTGCTGGTCTATAACTATGTTCCCTCGCTCTACCAGTATTAAATTCTTTTGTAATATTTTCTAAATATTTTTGAATCATTTTTTATATGTTGAATAGAATAATTATTATTACTTATTATAATAAAATTCAAGAATAACTAAAATATAAAAATAAAAAACTTATAAATAATATCTAATTATAAGACGAACAATCAGTTACCAGAAAAATATTAGAAAAAAAAGAATAAAATTTATCAGTTAAAAACAAGACAAATAAAAAATCTTTTCAAACTAACTACAAATAAGTAGATAATCTAAAAAGATTTTTCAAATGGTGGGTGATGAGGGATTCGAACCCCCGACCCCCTGCTTGTA
>CAWUVK010000012.1:0-2514 GCA_963926055.1 uncultured Patescibacteria group bacterium
TGAAAATAAAAGAAAATATCAACTATTAGGATTTTTAGAAAATTGAGATTCTATTTCAAAAAATCCAATTCAAAACACTTTTGCACAAAACGATATTCCATATTCAAAATGAGATAAACTCGGAATTATTTTAAATAGTGACGGAAAAACACTTCCAGAAACAATAGATTTTGCTACACAAACCTACGATGTTATTTTCTCAAATAAATCAGAAGAAAACTTATCAGATATTTCATGAGAAGATAATTTTATAGTTTTAAAAGCAACTGATACATTTTCATTTGATAAATCTTTGGTTTGATATTGGGATATGGAAAGTAAGACCTCAGATGGGAAATTAGCAGATTTATCTGGAAATAATAATCATGGAACGATACATGACGCAAATGCTTCAGGTTTAGCAACTCCTGTAAATGGAGCCATGTTTTTTGATGGAGTAGATGATTATATAGAAGTACCTGATAGTGACAGTTTGGATATAAGATGAAAAGAAATTACTCTTATTAGTTTAGTTGAAACAAATAATATAGATAATATAAGACAAAGAATTTTAACAAAATATTCTAACAATGAGATAAGTGGATATGCAATGTCTATTAGATGAAAACAAATGATTAATGGTAATAAATTTGAAAGTTTTTTAAATCTTGATTGAAATTGGTATACTTTTAAGTTCAATAGAGAATTAGCAGTAAATACTAGTTATTATATTGCTAATACTTATAATTGAAGTTCATTTATATCATATTATGATAATATTATATTCAGCAATCAAGAACAAAATTGATTACTTGGTAGTACCAGTGGGAATAATTTAAAAATATGAGCATCGTTCAATAATAATGAAAATTTTTCTTGAGAAATAAAACAAATTATGATTTTCAACAGAGCACTTTCTCAGGCAGAAATAAATAATATTTATGAAACGTTACAATAAAAAATACTATTTTTACACAAAAATACAAAACATGAAAAATAAATTACATACAGCATTTACACTCGTAGAACTTATCGTGGTAATTACAATTTTAGCCGTTTTGGCAACGGTTGCGTTTATCTCGTTTCAAGGATACACAAGTAGTTCAAGAGATTCTGTGAGATTAGCTGATTTAAAGAATGTAGAAAAACAACTCAATATTCATTTTACTCAAAAGAATTTTTATCCTCAGCCGAGTGACCCAGTTTCAATCCCAACTGGATGAAACCAATGAACATTGGCAAAATCGGTAACAAGTCAAATCTGAGTTTGAGAAGTTACAGATCCATTAACAAAAGATTATTATTTTTACAGAACCACTGAAAATAAAAGAAAATATCAATTACTCGGATTTTTAGAAAATGGAGATTTTATTTCAAAAAATCCAGTTCAAAATACATTTGCGCAAAATGATATCCCATATTCAAAATGAGATAAACTTGGAATTATTTTAAATAGTGACGGAAAAACACTTCCAGAAACAATAGATTTTGCTACACAAACCTATGATGTAATTTTTTCAAATGCAATAGAAGAAAATCTTATAAATATAACTTGAGAAGATAATTTTATAGAACTCAAAGCAGCAGAAAAATGATTTTTTGATGAATCTTTAGTTTGATACTGGGATATGGAAACTCTCACTTCAGATGGGAAATTAGCAGATTTATCAGGAAATAACAATCATGGAACGATACATGACGCAAATGCTTCAGGTTTAGCAACTCCTGTAAATGGAGCCATGTTTTTTGATGGAGTAGATGATTATGTAGAGATTGTTGAATCTAAAAAATTTGATTTTTGACTTAATGATGACTATACAATAATATATTTTATGGATTATAAAAATAATTGAAACTATCAACAGGTAATTGCAAAATGATTAGGAGGTAGTTACCCTTTTAAGTGTGAAATTACACCCACAGATTATTCATATTGTGCAATATATGATTGAAATTCGTGAAGTCAAAATGTCTATTTAGGTTCAGATGTATACAGTAAAAAACAAGTAGCCTTTAAAAAACAATGAACTGAATTGACTCTATATCATAATACACAACTCACTGACCAAAAAATCATCTCTGAAAGCTTAAGTGAAATACAAAATGATATAAATTTATTTATATGATCAAGAGAATGAGGTGTAAGATTATTTAATTGAGAACTAGATGAAATCATGATTTTCAACAGAGCACTTTCTCAGGCAGAAATAAATAATATTTATGAAACGTTACAATAAAAAATACTATTTTTACACAAAAATACAAAACATGAAAAATAAATTAAATAAAGCATTTACACTCGTAGAACTCATCGTTGTAATTACGATTTTAGCCGTTTTGGCAACGGTTGCATTTCTATCATTTCAAGGGTACACAAGTAGTTCGAGAGATTCTGTGAGATTAGCTGATTTAAAGAATATTTCAAAATCATTTGAAATCAACAGAACCAAAGATATAAATTTTCCACTTCCAGATAAAAAAGTAGATATTTCTGCCAGCGGAACCGTTTTTCAGTATCAATGAGAATTATCACAA